>NZ_JBIXJW010000001.1:0-431863 GCF_052871755.1 Pseudoxanthomonas sp. LARHCG66
AGCCGCGCTGCTGCGGCGTGAGGGCATCGAGGTGCTGGAGGAAGCGGCGGTAGGCCGCGGCATAGGCCTGCGTGCGGGTGGGATCGGGCGTGGCGGACAAGGCCGGCTCGGTGGCGACATGGGCGCGTGCGATATCGGCGATGGACGATGTCTCGCCACGCGAACGGCCCCATGCCCACAGCGCCTGCAGCGCCGCACCGAAGGCCGCGCCCTCGGCCTGCACCGGCACATCCACCGGCAGGCCGAACACATCGGCGACCAGCTGCCGCCACGCGGCGCTGTTGCTGCCCCCGCCGGTCAGCACGATGCGATCGAACTGCATGCCGGCGCGCACGAAGGCATCGAAGCCGTACTTCAGGCTGTAGGTCGCCCCTTCCATCGCGGCACGGTAGACGTGCGCCGGGGTCATGTTGGTCGTATCCAGCCCGGCCAGCACGCCCTTGCCCAGCGGCAGGTCGGGCGTGCGCTCGCCGTTGAGGAAGGGCAGCATCACCAGGCCGTCTGCGCCGGGCGGCGTGGCGTGCAGGTGGGCATCGCCCTCGCGCGTGCTGAAGCCGAACGCCTTGGCCACCTGTTCGGTGGCCACGGTGCAGTTCATCGTGCAGATCAGCGGCAGCCAGCCGCCGGTGGAGGAACAGAACGCGGCCCAGGCGCCGGCCGGATCGACTACCGGGGTATCGGAGTAGGCGAACAGCGTGCCCGAGGTGCCCAGGCTCATCGCCAGCCTCCCCTCTTCCACGCAGCCGGTGCCGATGGCCGCCATCATGTTGTCGCCGCCGCCGACGGCGACCTTCGCCGTGGCAGGCAGCCCCAGCGTGGCGGCCATGCCCGCATCGATGTCGAACAGCGCATCGGGTGCAGCGATCGGCGGCAGGCAGTCGGCCAGGTCGCGGTCCGCATCCGTCGCACGCAGCAGATCGGCTGACCACGTGCGCGTGCGCACGTCGAGCCAGCCGGTGCCGGAAGCATCGCCGTACTCGCAGAAGCGCTGGCCGGTGAGCACGAAGTTGAGGTAGTCGTGCGGCAGCAGGATGCTCGCCAGCTGTGCATAAGCCTCGGGGCGGTGGGTCTTCGTCCACGGCAACTTGGAGGCGGTGTAGCCGGCCAGGATCGGATTGCCCGCAAGCGCAATCGTCGCTGTCGAACCGCCCACCGCGTCCATGATCTGCGCGCACTCGGCCGTGGTGCTGGTGTCGCACCACAGTTTGGCCGATGCGAGTACCTCACCCTGCGCATCCACCGGCACGAAGCCGTGCTGCTGGCCCGACACCGCCAGCGCTGTGATGCGTGCACGCAGTGCCGGATCGATGCGGTCGAAGCAGGCCTGCATCGCCGCAACCCAGTCGGCCGGATGCTGCTCGCGGCTGCCGTCCTCGCCGCTCATCAGGTCAAGCGGCGCGCTGGCACTGGCCACCACCGCACGTGCGGCCGCGTCGTACACCACCACCTTCAGGCTCTGCGTGCCTGCGTCGATTCCGGCGGTCAAAGCCATCGATTCCTGCCTCCGGCGCTCAAAAAGTTAGCGCTACCATTTTGTCCGGTAAAAAAAGGGAACCTCTGAATTGCTCCCTCTGCCAGCACGGAGGCGGTGCCTCCCGTGCTGGCGACGACACTGTAACCAGCACCCACAGAAAAAGCGTGCTGCGCCGCAAAATGCATTGCAAAACAACCGCTTGAGCCGTACCAGGCGGCTTCGCCAGGAATGACTGCGGCACCCCGCTCAGCGTGCGACGTCGATGAAGGCATTGATCGACAACCTTCCGAGCACCGGGTCCGCGGGAAGCGGCCGATGGTTGTCGATCCGTCCTGAATGCAATGAGTTCCGCCGGTACACGATGAGCCGATTGAATACCCCCTCGACCTCCGCTATGCGCTCGAACGAGGTCGTGTCGCCGCTGATGTATCCCGCAGTCGAATCGGCGTCGTGATGACCCTGCTGCGCGAGGCAATCGAAGTACGCTGCATGACGGCTTTCATCCACGTACTCGAATCCGGTCTGACGATGCCGGTAGAAATCCGTGCCGCCCCATGTGCCGCGGAACAAATAATGCACCGTGGCCAGACCCCGATGGCTGACCGAATCGATGTGCGGCACGCGCTGCAGGAAATGCAGGCTGGCGGGTGGTTGCGTGACCAGCGAGAAATGGCACATGGGAAAGACGAAGCGGCCAGGTGCCAGATCGAAGCACTCATGCAACAACGGATTGAGCGTCACCTCCAGGAAGTGCTGATAGGAAGGCGGTGCAGGCGCGCGAATGCCGGGAAACATCGAAGACTGCTTCACGTACTGGCGTGTGGCCGCCTTCCGCACCATCCGCTCCGGATCCGACATCACGTTGTCGATGATCAGCAGCGGCGCGCCTTCCTTGCCGATCGTGTGCCGCGTGATCCGGATATCCGCATGAGGGGTGATCAGCATGGGCTTGTCCGCGCGTCCCGGCGGTTAAAGGGACACCGGCCGGCCGCCCCACACATCCGATCCGGCCTTGCAATAGCGATCAATGAACGCCTGCTGCGATGGCATCTGCGCGACCGCGTGATCGATGGGTTGGCGAATGGACGCTAACAGTTTCCGGAGGTCATCATCCGCCAGCGCACGCGCCAGGGGATGAGGCTGCCCTGGCATGATGCCCTGGCCCAGCAATACGTGGGTCCAGGAGTCGACCCGGAAGAGTTCGTCCGGATCCTGCCAGGCATGCGCGCGTTCGCGCCACGCGCGCAGGCGGATGTCCAGCGATTCGGGCAATGCCATTTCGCGGCACGCCTTCCACATCGGCTCTTCGCGCTGCGTCGCATGGTAGTGAAGGATGATGAAGTCCCGCACGTGTTCCATCTCCGCGCGGCTGACATCGTTGTAGAGCTCCACGAGCGACGGGGCGATGCCGTCGAAGGGAAACAGCTGGACCAGGCGTACCACGGCACTGATGGCCAAGTGGATGCTGGTCGACTCCAGGGGCTCGATGAAGCCGCTGGCCAGACCCAGTGAGACCACGTTCTTGTTCCACGCCTTCAGTCGGCGCCCGGTGCGGAACGGTACCAGCCAGGGGTCACGGAGCGCAGGCGCACCCACGTCGCGCAGGAGCTTGGCGCGCGCCTCATCGTCGGACATGTGCCGGCTGGAGAACACCAGGCCGCAACCGACGCGGTGCTGCAGCGGGATATGCCAACGCCAGCCGGCCTCGTGCGCGATCGCCCGCGTGTACGGCACGGGCGGACCCACGGACTCGGTCTGGACCGCCACCGCCCGGTCGCTGGGCAGCCATTCGTTCCAGTCTTCATAGCCCGTGCGCAGCGTCTGCTCGATCAGCAAGCCGCGGAAGCCGGTGCAATCGATGAACAGGTCGCCCTCGATGACCTGTCCGTCTTCCAGTACCAGAGACTGCACGGCACCATCATCCGCATGCTGCCTGACCTCGCGGATCTTTCCTTCCACGCGCTTGAGTCCATGGCCTTCGGCGATGCGGCGAAGGAACTTCGCGTAGAGGCCGGCGTCGAAGTGGTAGGCGTAGTTGACCTGCGGTTGCGTCTGCAGCGAGAACTGGTCTCCCCGCGAAGCGACCGTCTCCAGGCAGAAATCCCCCAGCTCCGACGGCATTCCCCGGCGCAGGCTGTCGAGCCAGAAATGATGGAACGCCGCCGCCCACGTGCCCTGCCCCGTGATACCGAAGGGATGGATGTAGCGATCCCCCGGACGGCGCCAGTTCTCGAACGAGATCGAGAGCTTGAACGTGCCGGCAACGGCGCGCAGGAATTCCTGTTCGTCGATCTGAAGGAAACGGTGGAACGTGCGGATGGGCGGGACGGTGGACTCCCCCACTCCCACGGTACCGATCTGTTCGGACTCGACCAGGGTGATTTCCAGCCGATCACGGAACTGGTGCGAGAGCGCGCACGCCGCGAGCCAGCCCGCAGTACCGCCGCCTGCGATCACCACTTTGCGGATGTGTCCCGTCGGGGCTACTCGATCGTCCAATGCGGTGTCTCCTTGCGTGGGCTAGCGGTTGAGCCGTCCAATCAGCATGGCGCGCATGCGCCGCGCCTGAGTTTCATCCATCGGTCCCAACATGTCGCGCGCCTGTTCGGGCAGGTGCTCCCCCGCCCTCTCGCCGGGACCGAAGACGTAGTATTCGAACACCTTCGCCCATGCGTGTTTCTCACGTTCCGGAAGATCCCGCAGCGTCCAGAGGGCATGGTGCAAAGCCGGCAACGGCGAGGACAGGAACGCTGGCGAACTGCGCCACCAGTAGTTGACCAGCACGTTGAACGGCTCAAGGCTGCGCACGTGGTGCCACCACATGCTGGGAATGAAGATGGCATCGCCGGGTTCGAGCAGTGCGGTCTGCGCGGTGGCCAGCGCCTTGCGGAATCGCGGATGGCGCCCGTAGTCGGGATCATCGAAGTCGACCACGCTCACGACCTGCCCTCCGGGCGTGGGATCAAGCGGGCCGGGATAGAGATTCTCGATCTGTTCCGGCGGAAACAACGTAAACAGCCGCCTGCCTACCGCGCAGCACGCCAGGTTGTTAGGTGCGTCGAAGTGGCAGGACGCGACCACGCGATTGCCGATCCAGATGCTGGGTGGCGCATCGATATCGTGCGCGGCCAATGGCAGGCCATTGGCGTGGGCGAAGCCAGGCAGTGCTCCATCGACCAACAGCGAGGCCACGTAGTAGGTGGGCGGACGTGGGTCGTCCAGATGGTCCGATATTTCTCCGAGCACCTGGGCCAGGGATCCACGCCTGACGTCGAAATTCAGTCGGGTGAAGTCCTCGTTGTAGAAAGGCCGGCCGGCAATCCCGGGCCCACCGAAGGAATACTGGATCGGCCTGCCGGCATCAAAGCCGAGCAGGTAGGACATCGCGTCCTGCGCGGATCGCAATCCTGCCTGCACCAACCCCCAGTCGCGCGCGACGCCCCTGAGCAGCACGGGCTGGCCATCCGAGATCAGCTCTGCCAGCGGCAGCGCATCCGGACGCACGCTTTCCAGGACACGCATTGCTGCACCGTCCGTCGACATGACGGCTAGTTCCCGCCATGCGGCATCGCGGCATCCTGCGCACGCAGGCGACGCTGCTTCTCGGCCATGAGGCGGCGCATGTTGTGGAGCGACGCCAGGATCAGGTATGCGCCTTCCAGGTAACCGGAGCGGTTCAATTCGAACAATGCGTGCCCGTCCAGCGCGGCCAGCTTCTCCCGATCGATGCCGTGCAAGCCATTGACGCCCACGTGGTGTCGGTCATCCAGTTGCACATCCAGATTGACGGGCTGTATCAGGCCTATCGCATCCAGGGCCGCGAACATGCCGGAGCCGAATTCACTGCCATCCCTGATGCCACGCAGGACGCCCGCAATATGCTCAAGATAGGGGCTGTTACCGCCCTGCGGAAGGAATACTGGCTCACCCGCTGCGAAGTTCACGCGTGGATGGTCGAGATCCACATGCATCACGGCTTCCTTCCTCAGCTCTCCGTCGATGCGCTGCTCCTGGAAGCCGATGAGGAAAGGCCCTTTCGCTGCCGCACCCGGAAGATAGGCGGCATTCCATCGGCCTTCCTGCAAAAACAGATTCTCGCGTTGTTCGAAACCCAGGAGAACGACGGATTGCCATTCGCCCGTGCCCGGATCCTTCCTCAGGAAGATCGGATACTCCCGCTGCAGCTCGGCGAACTCGCTGGGGAACGCCGGCACCATGCCCACGTCGTCACCGAACTGGGGGCCGAAGCCGGTCGCGACACGCAGATCCTTGTGTGAAACATTGTTGAGGAGTTCGTAGCGGGCCATCTTTTCTCTCGGGGAAGCCAGGAGGCGTCCGATGATACTAACGCTGGCAGATCGTGTTCGAGCCGCATCCGGCGGCACGACTTGCTAAAAGGGACCGCTGCTCGCGCAGCGGTCCCCGCTCGGCGATATCCGGAGAGGGCGTCTATCGCCAAACTCAGAACTTGTAGCGCACGCCCACCATGTAGCGCGGACTCTGGTCGGCCAGCTTGACGATCATCTGGTCGGTGCGTGCACGCCAACGGACGTCCTCACCGGTCAGATTGATCGCCTCCAGACCGAACGACCAGTGGTCGTTGAGCGTGTAGTTCACGCTCAGGTCCCACTGCTCGTACTCTTCCACGTAGTACGGATTGCGGCTCGCGCCCTGGTTGGCGAGGATCAGGTACTCGTCGCGCCAGTTCCAAGCCAGACGGACTGACCATCCATGCTTCTCATACATGAACATGGCGTTGGCCGTGTCGCTCAGGCCTGTCAGAGCGAACTGGTCGATGGCCGGATCGCCGCCGTCGTCGTATCCCACATCGCCCCGCACGACGGTGTAGTTGGCCAGGATGCCGAAACCACTGTCGCCGAAGAAGTACTGGCCCCCCAGTTCCCAGCCATGCAGCTTGGACTGGTTCTGGTTGATCGGCCGGTTGACGTTGAACTGGTACAGCGGATCATCGGCTTCACCGTACAGGTTGTAGGCCGCCTCGGTCGCCAGCGTCTGCGCACCGGTGCCATTGAACGCCGCCAGGCCCGCCGGATCGTTGCGCAGCAGGGCCAGGGCCGTGAACAGCGACGTGTCGTTGGCGGAACACGCCGCCGCATTGGCGGCCCCGACCTGGGTCACACACGCCGCACTGGTGAGGAAGGCCAGTGCCGTCTGCGCATCCGGGCCCGAGGTGGGATCCCTCAAACCGTACAGGGATTCCTGACCGACGGTGTTGCCGATGAAGTTGTCGACCGACTTGTTCCAGTACGTCAGCGACACATAGCTCGCATCGGCGAAGTACCACTCCAGCGCCAGGTCGAGGTTGTCCGACTCCAGCGGCTTCAGGCTCGGATTCTGCGCGTTCCCGCTTGCGCGGACGGACGGATCGAGCAGCACCGAACCGAAGGGCTGCTGCGCGCCGGGGCCGGCGTACAGGTTGCCATAGGGGGCTCGCGCGATGCTCCTGCCGAACGACGCGCGTCCCTTCAGTTCATCGGTGAAATCGATGCTGAAGTCCAGGTTGGGCAGGATGTAGCTGTAGCTGGCTTTCTCGCTGAAGGGCTGCTGCTCGTCGGACAGCACGATGCGGAAGTCGTTGTTGGCCTGCCACTCGATGGCCTCGGGGATCGCGATCACCGAGGTCGACACGACATCCGTCGTCTCGTATCTCACGCCGAGACGGGTGTTGGTACGCATGCCACCCAGTTCGCCTTCCAGCTCCACCTGGAAGTACGCCGAATGGGTCTTCTCTTCCACCCGGTTGTCGGCAGCGCGCTGCGGGCTGACGCCCAGTCCCACGCCATACTGGTCCGCTGCCCACTGAGCGAGTTCGCCCGCGTTACCCCGCCAGACGGGCCAGCTGGTGACGTTGTAGTCATCGAACAAGCCGCCGATGTTGACCGGCCGTAGAAGATCCATCAACCCGGCCGCCGTGTCCGAATCCACGTTGGCCACACCCCAGTCGCCCAGTGTCGAGTAGGCCTCCGCCGCCTGGATGCGGTGGGTCGTGGACTTGTTGGTATCCACGCCGAACTGGAAGCGGCCCTGGTCGAAGCTCCATTCGCCGTCGATGCGGGCCTGCTTGATCTCGCTGACCTGGGTCTGTGCATTGACGCGGAGCACCTGTGAGCCGACCTCGCCCTCCACGAATCCGGGATTGACCACGCCGTTGGTCCCGGCGATAGCGTCATCGGTGGTCGGGTACCAGGTCTGTGTGCCGATCGGCAGACCGTTGTTGAACACCAGTTCCTGCACCCATGAACCGCCGCAATGCGGGCCGGCGGTGCAGTTGTTGGTGCCGGCGATGCTCATGAAGATCGAGCCGCCGCCGGTGAGCGGGTCGTTGGGCCGGCTCTCGTTCTTCGAGTTGTGGGCATCGAAGCTCAGACGGAACCTGTCGCTGACGTCCCAGATGGCGTTGAGACCGAGGGAGCCCAGCTTGTACTTCTGCATGCTGCGCTGCTGCTCGATGCCGAAATCCTTGGTCCCGGCGATCTCGCGGATATAGACAGGCGTCGCCACCGCACCGCTGGTGTCGAACTCGATATCGGTGTAGTTGCTGTTCTGCAACCACATCGCCTGTTCGCCACGGTTCTCGGTGATCTCGTTGGTCGAGTACGTGTAGTCCAGGGTCAGGGTCAGGCTGTCGGTCGGTGCGAACTGCACCACGGCCTGGCCGTTCACGCGCTCGCGCTCGAATTCCGAGAACGCATAGCGCAAGTCATTGGGACGTGCGTAGAGATCGCCGATGGCCGGCGCATTGACCACGGTCGGATCGCCGGGCATCGTCCCGGTCCACGGCTGCACGTTCCAGTAGTTCTCGGTCGCCTGCACCGAGCCGCCCTTGCGCTTCTGATGGCTGGCACTCAGGCTCACGCCGAATGTCTTGTCGGGGTTGGTGTAGCTGAAAATGCCCGACAGTTCCGGCGTCAGGTCATTCTCGAACGGCTGGCTCCGGTCGGAAACGACTTTCGCCCCCGCGCTGGCGACCACGCCGTCATGGTTGAACGGCCTTGCGGTCAGGATGTTGATGGTGGCGCCGATGCCACCACTGGGAACCTGGGCCTGGCTGGTCTTGTAGACCTCGATGCCGTTGATCGCTTCGGCGGCGAGCTGTGCGAAATTGAACGCGCGGGTACCACCGTCCACACCGCCGATGGCGACCTGGCCCGAAGCACCAAACGCATCCGCACCCGGCATCTGCCGGCCGTTGAGCGTCACCATGTTGAACTGGGGACCAAAGCCGCGTGCCGTGACCTGCGCACCTTCACCATCGCGGCGCTCGATCGAGATGCCGGTGATGCGCTGCAGGGATTCGGCGAGGTTGGTATCCGGGAACTTGCCGATGTCTTCGGCACTGATCGCATCGACGACGCCTGCGGAGTCGCGCTTGATGTCCATTGCCTGGCTCAGGCTGCTGCGCAAGCCCGTGACCACGACCGTATCCAGTGTGGTGGCGTCCGGCGTCGCCTGCTGTTGTGTCTGCTGCGCGGCCGGAGCCTGCGCCTGTTGCGATTCCTGCCCGAAAGCGGGATTGATGACCAGTACGCCACCCACGAAGGTGAACATGGCCGTCGACTTGAACCTCGCCAACTTACGACTCATCAGCATGTCCTCAGGTCTGGAATTGAAGGGCCAGCAACGCCGCGGCAGGCATGGATTCGCGCTCCCGCAATGGTCTGGGCCTTGTCCGGTGCACGGCATCGGTACCTGCACTCTTTCATGTGGTCTCCCCTCTCACGTTCGATCATTGGATGTGTCGCCCTCCCCAAGGGCACCTTCGGGCGCAGGCCCGTATTTCCAGACCGGGCATGGTGATAGCGCCCGTCATTGCACAGCGGTTGAAAACACTCTTCCGGCTGGTTCCCGTGTCGCAAGGCGACAAAGCGTTCAGTCAACTTCCAAGGACGGATCGATGAGTGCATCGATCAATGTGGTAGCGCTACCATCGAGTTCGGCGCAGACTAATCACGCACCCCTGTGTTTGTCACCATGCAGCGCAGCAATCCCGTAAGTGGCTTCGTCAAGACCACGTTCCATGGCTAACCGAGCGGGGAAATGGAAGCGTTTCCATGGGGGTTGGTCGAGAATGCTCATGTAACCGCGATTCCATGTGCGAGCGAGTTGGGCGACGTACCGATGTTCGTTCGATGCATCTCCATGTGCGACGCTCGCCGCAACCGCATCACCCGTTGTTCGCAGCACCTCGATTGCACCCGGCAAACGGAGCAGACAGAGCAGCATGGAAAAATCGATCAAATCCGTCCGGCGAAAGGGAGGCGCCATCACCATCGACGAGGTCGCCGCCCACGCAGGCGTTTCGCCGATGACGGTATCGCGCGTGGTCAACGGGCACGGCGGTGTCCGTGACGCCACTCGTGAGCGCGTCATGAGCACTGTGCGCGAACTGGGATACAGGCCCAACCTGGCGGCGAGTTCGCTCGCTGCGGCGCAACACACGTGCATCGCACTCATCTACACCAATCCCAGTTCAAGCTACCTGCGCGAGCTGCTGGTCGGCGCCTTGCGTGGTTCGGCGCGCGCAGCGGCTCAGCTGGTCATCGCGACCTGGGACACGCTGGACGTGGAGGGCCAACGCGCGGCGGCGCGCGAACTGGCCAGGAGCGTGGCGGGCGTGATCCTGCCGCCGCCGCTGTGTGAGTCCAAGGCGATCGTCATGGAGTTCGCGCGGGCCGGGGTCCCTGTCGTTTCGATCGCGTCGGGTCGCTTCAGCGAGACGATTTCCTGCGTCCGCATAGACGACCATCGCGCCAGCCATGACATGACGGCCCATCTGATCGCCCATGGGCATGCGCGGATCGGCTACATCAAGGGCGACCCGAACCAGACGGCCAGCGCCCATCGCCTGCAGGGTTACCGCGATGCGCTGGCGGAGGCAGGCGTGGCATTCGACGAGCACCTGGTCCAACCCGGCTACTTCACCTACCGTTCCGGGCTTGAGGCCGCCGAAAGCCTGCTGGCGTTGCCAAGCCCACCCACTGCGATCTTCGCCAGCAACGACGACATGGCCTCGGCCGTGGTTTCGGTGGCGCATCGCCGCGGCTTGGACGTGCCGCGCGACCTGTCCGTTGTGGGCTTCGACGATACATCCGCAGCCATCATGGTCTGGCCGGAGCTGACGACCATCCACCAGCCGGTTGCCTCGATGGCCGATGCGGCGATCGACATCCTGCTGCGGGAAATCCGACGCCCCAGCGCCTCTGCGCGGGTCATCGTCAACCATGTGGTTCCACACAAACTGGTGAAGCGCGCGTCGGTGGCGACCCGGCGGAAAGGCAAAGCCAAGGCCCCGTAGCGGGGACACCTGCCGCTGGATGGCGCAGGCATCCGGTGTGGCGACGCACGTTGCCGCAATGGGGCTTACCCCATCGGGGCTCAGCGCAACCCGAGTCGCCATGCGTGGCTGTAAACCACATGCCTGTCGTCACGCAGGAAACCGACCAGCGACAGCCCGCAGCCTGTCGCCAGATCCACCGCCAATGCCGTGGGTGCCGACATCGCCGCCAAGAGTGGAATCGCCGCGACCGCTGCCTTCGCCACCATCTCGTAACTCGCGCGGCTGGTCACCAGCGCGAAGCCCGATCCGGCGTCGATGCCCTCGCGGAGCATCGCACCAATCAGCTTGTCCAGCGCGTTGTGGCGGCCGACATCCTCGCGCACCACCACCAGCGTACCGTCCGCCCTCGCCCATGCCGCTGCGTGGATCGCGCCGGTCGCCGCATTCAACGGCTGCCGCGCCCCGATGCCGGCCAACGCGACGTCCAGCGCGGATGACGCGATGAAACTCCCCTGCCCGACCGCCTTCGGCTGTTTGACAACCTCTTCCAGATGCCGGTGTCCGCAGATGCCGCACCCACTGCGCCCCGGCAACCAGCGCTGCTGATCTGCGGCTCGGGTGGGCAAAGGATGTCGCGTGCGCAGGTCGAGCTGGATGCCTTCCAGCAATGGCTGGACGTTCACCTGAACAAGTTCGTCAGCCGCAACACCGAGTTCGGTCAACGCGAAGCCGTACGCGAAATCCTCCAGGTCGCAGGGCGAGACCATCATCACCGCCAGCGGTTCGCCATTGCAGCGGATCGCGAGCGGAACTTCCTCCGCCAGCAGATCCCGCCGCGTCGTGGATGCCCCCCCGGTGACATCGATGACCCGGCGTCCCGCGGCTCCCTCGATGCGGTCAGCCGGCATGGCCATCGGGATCGCGCAGTTTCCTCACCACCACCGGGATCGACTTGTAGGCCGGCGTCCCCGATTGCGGATCGTGGCTGTCCAGCGGCACCAGGCGATTGCCTTCGGGGTAGTACATCGCCGCCGAGCCGCGCGGCAGGTCGTACTCCACCGCGATGAAGCCCGCGACCTGACGCGCACCCGCGTCGTTGCCGCCAACGCGGGACTCCACCAGGATCCGGTCGCCCTGGTTCAGGTCACGCGCCTGCATGTCGAGATTGTTCATGAACACCACATCGCGGCGCCCGCTCACGCCCCGGTAACGGTCGTTGAATCCGTAGATGGTGGTGTTGTACTGATCGTGCGAGCGGATCGTGGTGAGGGTCAGCAGATGCTGCTGATCGATGCCGGGATCCTCGTTCAATCCTTCGGCCACCAGGAACTGCGCCTTCCTGCCCGCACCGCCCCAGTCCCGTTGGGATGCGCCGACGTACAGCCGGAATCCGCCGGGCTCGCGCACGCGCCGGTTGAAATCCCTGAACATCGGGAACACGGCTTCGATGTCGTCACGGATGCGGTCGTAATCGCCCACCAGCCCATCCCAGTCCACTTTCGTCTGCGGCAGCGTGGCCTTGGCGATGCCGGCGACGATGGCCGGCTCCGACAGCAGATGTTCCGATGCCGGTGGCAGGCCACCCTGCGATGCATGCACCATGGACATGGAATCCTCCACCGTCACCGACTGCACGCCGCTTGCCTGCACATCGCGTTCTGTGCGCCCCAGGCACGGCAGCAGGAACGCCTGCCGCGCGGGGATCAGGTGCGAGCGATTCAACTTGGTGGCGATGTGCACCACCAGGTCCAGCTTGCGCATGGCGGGAAGGGTGGTCTCCGGGTCCGGCATCGCCACCGCTAGGTTCCCGCCCATGCATACCAGTGCGCGCGAGCGTCCATCGCGGATCGCGCGCACGGCTTCCACCGCATCATGGCCATGCGTGAGCGGGAATTCGAAGCCGTAGGTTCGCTTGATCGCATCGACCAGTGCCTGCGTAGGCTTCTCGGTGATGCCGACTGTGCGGTCGCCCTGCACGTTGGAGTGGCCGCGTATCGGCGCGATGCCGGCGCCAGGCTTGCCGATGTTCCCGCGCAGCAGCATCAGGTTGGCCATCTGCTGCACGTTCTGCGTGCCACGGCGATGCTGGGTCATGCCCATGCCGTAGCACAGGATCACGCGCTCCGCCTTGGCGTAGAGTCGCGCGGCGGCGGCGATGTCATCGCGCGACAGCCCGGAACATTCGACGATCTCGTCCCACGTCGTGCGCGCCAGGTCCTCGCGCAAGGCATCCAGCCCTTCGGTGTGTTCGGCGATGAAGGCATGGTCCAGTACGCCGCGACCACCTGCGGCGAGATCCTCGGCATCGGCATCCAGCAGGCACTTCATCATGCCTTTCAGCAATGCCAGGTCGCCACCGATCCTGACCTGGTAATACGTCTGTGCGATCGGCGTGGCGGTGTTGGTCAACATCTCCGCCGGATGCTGTGGCGAAGTGAACCGCTCCAGCCCGCGTTCGCGCAGCGGATTCACCGCCACGATGGGCACTCCTCGCTTCGATACCTCGCGCAACGTGGACAGCATGCGCGGATGGTTGGTGCCGGGATTGTGGCCGAAGCTGAACAGTGCGTCGCAAAGCGCGAAATCATCCAGCGTCACCGTGCCCTTGCCCACGCCGATGGACTCGGGCAAGCCCACGCTGGTCGCCTCGTGACACATGTTCGAGCAGTCGGGAAAGTTGTTGGTGCCGTATTCGCGCACCATCAGCTGGTAGAGGAACGCCGCTTCATTCGATGTGCGCCCGGATGTATAGAACTCGGCCATGTCCGGATGCGGGAGTGCGCGCAGCGCATCACCGATGCGCGCGAACGCATCTTCCCAACTGATCGGCACGTAGCGGTCCGATGCGGCGTCGTACACCATCGGATACGTCAGCCGGCCTTCGTCCTCGAGCGCATGGTCGCTCCACTCCCAGAGTCCCGAGAGCGTGTGCTCCGCGAAGAAGGCAGGCGTCGCGCGCTTGCCGGTGGCCTCCCACGACACCGCCTTCGCCCCGTTCTCGCAGAACTCGAATGACGAAGTGTGGCGCGGATCCGGCCATGCACAGCCAGGGCAATCGAAGCCCGCAGGCTGGTTGACGCGTCGCAGCGCAGCGGTTTCCCGGCCGACCGCCATCTGGCTTTTCAGTGCGCGCGCAACGGCGCCGAGGGCGCCCCACCCTCCCGCTGCGCCTTCGTAGTCATCGATGCCCGGAATCTTGCGTTCACTCATCGGGGAGCCCTGCCTGCTGCATATCGACCACGGTACGTGCGCAGGATAACCGAAGGCGTCGCGCGGTACGTCAGCCGCACGGGACGACAGAAGCGTGGCGCGTGAACCTTTCGCTCAGCATCGCGTTGCTAGCATGCGGAGCGTCTCCCCGTGGTGTCGCCCGCTCTCCGTGCTTCGTGTCCTGCTTCCCATCACCGCATTGCTCGCCAGCGTTGCCCTGCTGCTCGGCGGCAACGGTTTGCTGGGTACGCTGCTGGCCATGCGCAGCCAGACCGAAGGCTGGGGCGAACGGACCACCGGCCTGGTGATGTCGGGTTACTTCGTGGGTTTCTTCCTGGGCACGTTCACTGCGCCTCCCTTGATCCGCCGCGTCGGGCACATCCGCGCGTTCGCTTTCCACGCAGCGCTTGCCGCTGCCGCCGTGCTGGTTTACCCGCTCTGGATGGAGCCGATGGGATGGCTGGCGCTGCGCGTCGTCACCGGCATGGCGCTGGTCGGCTTGTGCACGGTCATCGAGAGCTGGCTGAACGCGCAGGCGGCGCCCGAACATCGCAGCCGGGTGTTCGCGGTGTACATGGTGGTGACACTGCTTGCGCTTGCCAGCGGTCAATTGCTGTTGGACCTGCAGCCGCCGCGAAGCCCCGTGCTCTTCAGCCTGGTCGCCATCCTGTTCGCGCTGGCCATCCTGCCGGTCAGCACCACGCAACTGCAGCCGCCCACCCTGAGCACGGCACCGCGCACCCACATCCTGCAGATATGCCGCGCAGCCCCCAGCGCCGCCGCAGGGGCATTGCTCGCAGGCCTGGCGCTGGGCGCGTTCTGGGGCCTGGGCGCGGTCTATGCGGCCTCGCTGGGGCTGGATCGTGCGGGCATCGGCACGTTCATGGCCGTGACCATCCTGGGCGGTGCCGCGCTGCAACTGCCCATCGGCCGCTTGTCGGACCGGGGCGACCGTCGCAGCACGCTGGCCGTCGTGGCCGCGTTGGGCTCGGTCACGGCGATGCTCGCATTGCGTGTGGAAGCCGCTACGCCTGCCGGCATGCACGCGCTGTTCTTCCTGTTCGGCGGGCTGGCATTTGCGCTGTATCCGCTGGCGGTCGCGCATCTGCTCGATCGCCTGCCGGCGGAGCAATTGCTGTCCGGATGCAGTGCGCTGCTCCTGTTGAACGGCATCGGCGCTGCGGCGGGCCCCGCGCTGGCAGGCGTGCTGATGCAGCGGTCCGGCGCAACGGCGTTGCCGGCCTTCTTCGCCTGCACGCTGGGACTGCTGGCCCTGATTGCCGGCGGACGCCGCCTGCTCAAGGCCCGCCATCTGCTGCATCCGGCGCGCTTCCATCCCATGCTCCGCACCACGCCCACCGCGCTGGAGATGCTGCCCGAGATCCCGGACGCCCCAGCGACCCAGGCACGCGATTCGCAACGGAATTGATCCCGATCAATGCGGCACCCGCGCGGTGCCCCTAGCCTGTGCGTCATGGGCACCCTCTCCCCGTCTCCGTTGTTCGATGCGGACCTGCTGCGGCGTTACGACACGCCCGGGCCGCGCTACACGTCCTATCCGACCGCGCCGCAATTCAGCGCCAGCTTCGGTGCGCAGCAATTGCGCGACCAGGCCGCCGCCAGCAATCGGCAGGCGCAGACCAGGCCGCTGTCGCTGTATGTGCACATTCCTTTCTGCACCAGTCCCTGCTTCTATTGCGGCTGCAACCGGGTGATCACCCGCGACAAGGCACGTGCGGAACTGTATCTGGACTATCTTTATCGCGAGATTGCGCGGATGGCGCCGCTGTTCGACAGCGGGCGCCCGGTGGTACAGCTGCATTTCGGCGGCGGCACGCCCAACTTCCTGACCCCCGCCCAGATCGCCGACTGCGTGGCCGAGCTGCGCAGCCAGTTCAGTTTCGCCGCACCGGAGAGGATGGACTTCTCCATCGAACTCGACCCGCGCTTCGTCACGCCAGCCGATATCGGCGAGCTGGCCAGCATCGGCTTCAACCGCGCGAGCTTGGGCGTCCAGGATTTCGATCCCGAGGTACAGAAGGCCGTGAACCGGGTGCAGGGCGTGGAGGAAACGCTCGCCATCGTGGCCGCGTGTCGTGAGCACGGCATGCGATCGGTCAACATCGACCTGATCTACGGGTTGCCCAAGCAGACCCGCGCAGGCTTCCTGCGTACACTGGAAATCGTCGTGCAGGCACGGCCTGACCGCATTGCGGTCTACAGCTACGCCCACCTGCCTCAGTTGTTCAAGCCGCAACAACGGATCGCACTGGAGGATCTGCCCAGCCCCGAGGAGAAGCTGCAGCTGCTGCAGTGCGCGATAGAACAGCTGGTGGAAGCGGGGTACGTCTACATCGGCATGGACCACTTCGCCCTGCCCGGCGACGAGCTGGCGCGTGCGCAGGAACGTGGCGACCTGCACCGCAATTTCATGGGCTATACGACGCATGCCGAAAGCGACCTGCTGGGCTTCGGCGTGAGCGCGATCAGCCATGTCGGCGACAGCTTCAGCCAGAATCCGCGCGACATCGCGAGTTGGGAGCGCGCCATCGACGACGGCCGCCTGCCCGTCTGGCGCGGCATGCCGCTGGACCGTGACGATGTGCTGCGCGCAGACGTCATCCAGGAACTGATGTGCCACGGACGGCTGGACTATGGCCGCATCGGCCGCCGCCACGGCATCGCGTTCACCGAATACTTCGCCGATGCCCTCCCCAGGCTGCAGACACTGGCCGACGACGGCCTGCTGACGTTCACGCGGGTCGGCTTCCAGGCCACGCCACGTGGCCGCCTGCTGTTGCGCGTGATCGCGATGTGCTTCGATCGCTATCTGCATGCGGCAGCGTCGGCAGAAGCACCGCGGTTCTCGCGCACGGTCTGAGTGCCCGACATCAGCGGCATGCTGCGTTGACACGGTCGTCCAGGCGGCGACTGGTATCGAAGTCCCGCCTCAGCCCGAGGCGCACATGCGCCTGGTCGCGCGCCTTCTTGGCCCGCTCGCAGGCGGCTGCGTCGCGATGCATCGAGATGACAGCGCCCTGCGATGAGGTTTGCCGGCGTCGCGCGCCCGTGCGGGAGCGCGGACGTGGACTGTCTGCCCTGGCCGTCGCACGTGGCGCCGATGAGGACGATGCGGATGTCGCCGGTATCGGCGGATCGGCGGGATAGGCGCGCACCCATTCCGTGCGTTGCGTCGAGGTACAGGGCATCGCCTGGTAATGCGCCTGACCATCCGCACCCCGGCACTTGTGGATCGGGTCGCTGCCCCAGGTGGCGCTGCCGGCGGCGACGAGGATGGCAGCCAGCAGGATGCGCAGCGCGCACGACGAAGACGCGGACATGGCGGGCTCCTGCGGGATGGAGGTTGCAGGATCCGGCGATGGCAGGGGTATCGGGATCGGGGCGCGCCGCGCCGCGCTGTCGGGATTTCCCGCGCGTTCACCACGCCATCACCCCGTGCCGTGCGAGAAGAGGCGCCTGTTCCCTGCGAGACGTCCGATGACAGCCGCCTACCTCTACCTCAACGCGGTGCTCTACCTGCTGCTCGCCGGCTGGTGCACGTTCGCGCCCGCGCGCACGGCGGTGGCGGTCGGTTACGTGTCGCTTACCCGGTCCGGGCAGACCGAGTACCTGACGATCTACGGCGGCCTGCAACTCGGGCTTGCGTTCCTGTTCGCGTGGTTCGCCTGGACCCAGCAGCTGCGCACCGGTCTGTTGCTGGCGATGGCGCTGTACCTGCCGATCGTGCTCTACCGCAGCGCAGCGTTGTTGCGCTGGTGGCCGGTGGAATCGACCACGATGATGCTGGCGGTGACCGAGTGGCTGATGCTGGCGGCGACCCTGTGGCTTTGGTGGCAGGGCCGGGCCAGCTGAGTTGCCGGATCAGAAGTTGATCGGCAAGCGCGCGGTGAAGGTGAGGTCCGGCGTGTCGCGGGTCACGCCCACGCCCAGCGCGACATTGAGCGACATGCGGTCGCTGAAGCGGTAGGTGCCGCCCAGCAGCAGCGTACCCAGCGTGGTACGCACGGCGCCCGCCACCTCCTTTCCATCCTGCTCGGTCTTGTCGACGATGCTCTGGTCGTAACCGATGCTGATGGCCGCCTTCTCGTTGAGCGCCAGGCCCATGCCGAGGTTGAAGCCGAGGATGTCGCCGGCCTTGATGTCGCCCAGGAACTCGGTCTGCCCGCCCAGTACGCGGCGCGAGACATTGCTGCGCTTGAAGTTGTGCAGGTAGCTGAGACTGCCGAAGAACACCACCGGATCGGAGGGGAACAGCCAGGTGACGCCGGGCTGCAGGGCGTTGAAGCCGCTGCCCGTGGGCAGGTCCAGTGGCAGGCCGGTACCGGTGGTGTTGGCCACGCAGCGCGTCACGCAGTCGGTGACGACCTCGAACAGATCGCGCCCCGTGCGGCTCTTGTAGCGCAGCCATGCGATGTAGAACGGCTTGTCGGCGGCGCCCCGGTTCAGCTGGTAGCGGCCGGTGACTTCCACGTCGCCCATCCCGCTTCCGCGTGCGTTGAACACGCGGTCCTGGGCGGAACCGGTGAAGATCTCGCGGCTGACCGTATCGCTGTGGATGTAGACGTAGGGCAGCTTCGCCTCGAGTTCCATGCGCCGGCTGAGGCCATAACGCCCGGTCAGCGTGGCGACGGCGGTCGTGGTCTTCACCTGGCGCACATCGATCAAGCCGATCAGGATGGCGGGAATGATGGTGTAGCCCACCAGCACGACACGATCATTGGCCGAGTAGCCGTACTGCAGCGACGGCTCCACCACCATCTTGCCCTTGGGTGTCAGCACGCCCGGCTGATCGAAGATCTGCGCGACCTCGGGCGGCCGCGACTCGCTCTCCGGCGCCTGTCCGACACGTTGCGGCGCCTGCGTGTCTGCCTGCTGTGTCTGCTGGCCCGCGGGCGGGGGGGAACCGGATTGCGCGACCTGCGTGCCCGCATGCGCGCCGTCGGGAGCCGGTGCCACCGGGGTCGCCTGCGGCGCTGGACCGGTCACGATGTAGGTCTGCGCAGGTGGAGGGGAATCGCGGAAGGTCGGTGCCTGGTTCAGCGCGGGCACGATCACGGGGGCGGGCGCACCACGCGCGCGCGCATTGGCGAGGATTTCTTCGTTGAGCGCATTCTGCAGGGTGAATATCTGCTGCTCCTGGGCCTGCATGGCGTCACGCATCGCCTGCAACCGATGCGTCTGCTCGTTGAGCTGGCGCTGCAGTGCGTCCAGCCGTGCATCGGCGGTGATTTCGTAGGGCTGCGCCGGCACCGGCGGAGGGGGCGACGCCGGCATCACCGGTTCCTGTGCCCGCGCCTGCCCTGCGTGCACCCCCAGGCTGACTGCCAATGCCAGCGGTGCGACTTCCATCAGAGACGTCCCTTTCATGCTGTGCCCCTTGTCTTGTGCGTGAGCGCGGTGATCCCGGTCCTGCGTCGATGTCACGGGCTGCCGGGTGCGCGGATCAGCGCGTCCGTGAGCGCGCCGTTCGCGTTGAGGGTCTGGTAGGCCCCGAGCGTGTCGATACCCACGTCGATGCGGGTGACCGTGCGGATATCCTGGTCATCCAGCGTGTTCTGGATCACCAGGCCGCCGGTGGCCTGCGCGGGATCGAAGCGATTGCCCTCGCCGATCTGGACCACCAGCCCGCGATTGAAATCGGCCAACGCCTGAGCCTGGTCCGGCGTGATGCGTGCCACGTCCGGAACCTGCACGGCGATACGCGCCGTCAGTTCGCCGTTGACGAAGACGACTCGCTCGATGCCGAACGACAGGGTCATGCCCGACGGCATCTGGAAGCCCCCGCGCATCTGCGCCAGCCGGGCGGGATCCACCGGTTGCCATTCGGCGCCCAGGTCACCGCCCTGCCCCCGTGCACCCACCGGTGCCAGCAGCACCGCCAGCATGACCGTGGCGCGGCATACACCCTGCCTGATCCTGTCCATGTCAGATGTCTCCCGCACCGCGCCTGGGCACGGTGACGTTGCGCAGGCCATCACGCTGGATTCCCATGTCGAGCGGCGCCGGAGGTGCGGTCTGCCAGTCGCGGGCCTGGTTGAAGCGGGCGCGTTCCCGCTGGTTGTGCACGACGAACATCACCCGGTTGTCCCACAGCGCCTCGAAGCGAGAGCGCGGCATCGCACGCGTGCCACGCGCCGGGTCGCCCAGCAGCACGCGACCGTCGCGCAGGCCCTTCACCACGACGAAGTGACGGTACCCGCGGTCGTTGAGCAGCACGATGGCCGGCACGTTCTCCTGCTGCAGTTTGTCCAGCGGCAACTCGAAGCCGTCGGCCTCGTACCCCTTCGAGCGAAGGTAGCGGCGCATGTCGAGCAGCGAGAAGCCTTCCTTGCGGATGCGCGCCTGGTCGCCGTTGTTGTACATCTGCACGAAGACGTCGACCTCGCTGACAGCGTGGCCATACTGATGCGTCAGCAGCGTGGCCGTGGCGGCGGAGCCGCAACTGAAATCGTACTGCTGCGGCAGCGTCGTCTTGAACCGCGCTTCCTTCAGGCTGGTCACGCGGACGCTGTAGGCGCTGCCCGGCACGCGGATGTCGCTGGTGGCCGCCGATGCGCCACCGAGCACCGCCAGCGCGCACGCGAGCGCGACGCATCGCGGCCATCCACGCTGCCGCACACGGTGTTTCATTGCGGTCCGCCGCTGAAATCGATGGTCACGATCATCGCGTTCTGGATCAGCACGTTGCTGCCGGTGTTCTGGATGACCGTGTTGATGCCGCTGGCGTTGCCGAACGCGCCGTCAGCGATGCTGTTGGTTCCACTGGTGATGTGGTGCGCCGTGTTGCCATCCACGGAGCCGTCCACATCGATGAGGTTCTCGGTCTGGCTGCTGTCACCGCCTCGCAAGCCGGACAACCGGTCCACCGCGATCGCGCGTCCCAATTCGCTGACGGCCACGAGCGGAACGTCCGGAACTTTGGTTTCGAACGTGATGGCGGGTGTCCATCCTGCGCGGGCGACGGCGTTGTCTTCCGCCGAGGCGCCAAACGCGAGGACGAGCAATCCCCAGGCTGCGATGCGCAACCCGGCCTGTTGGTGCGTATGCATGGTCAGTCTCCCTTGCCATGCGTCCACCGCGCAGCCATGGGGCGTCCCGCCGTGAAGCGGGACGCCTGCGTCCGCACGGAGTGCCTGGCCCGGCTGGGCCAGGACACCGCGGAACGCTTATGGGCCTACGGTCAGGTTGGCTTGAACGGTGATGCCTTGCTGGATCAGCGAGGCCATGCCGCTGTTCTGTGCCGCCACCATGATGCCGGCCGCCGACTGCCCGACGCTCGTCATGTTGTTGGACATGTCGAACGCACCCGCATCGACCGCAACGGAACCGCCCGCGCCGCCGGCACCACCGGTCGCACCGTTGCCGACGCCACCATTGCCGTCACCGCCATTGCCATCGCCACCGTTGCCGACGCCGCCGGCACCACCGGTCGCACCGACCGCGCCGCTGGCGCCGTTGCCGGCCGTCGCATCGCCATTGCTGGCGGTGGAGGACGCGCTGCCGTTGCTGGCGTCGCCATTGCTGGCATCGCCACCATCACCGCCGTCTCCTGCGGTCGCCGTCACCGTGCCGCCTGCGCCGCCCATACCGGAGCCTGCACCGCCCGTGGCGGTCGCGTCGCCGCCCGTCCCGGAGCCTGCGCCGCCCGTGCCGGAGCCGTCACCGCCCGTACCGGTCGCGTCACCCGACGTGCCTGCACCGGCGGTGGCGCTGCTTGCTCCGCCCGTTGCAGTCGCGTCACCTGACGTGCCTGCGCCACCGGTTGCCGTGCCGTCGCCGCTCGTACCGTCGCCTGCGCCACGTTCGCGCACGTTGCCGCTGCCTGCTCCGGCGTCGCCACCTGAAGCACCCGCGATCGAACCGGTGTCGCCGCTCGCGCTTCCGGCATCGCCACCTGAAGCACCCGTGGCTCCGCCACCATCACCGCCCCAGCCACCGGCGTCACCGCCACGACCGCGACCATTGCCGGCCGTCGCGTCGCCGTCGCCGCCCCAGCCATTGCCGTCGCCGCCATTGGCGCCGCGTGTATCGTCGGCGTTGCCGCCACGACCACCGTTGCCGGCCGTCGCGTCGCCGATGGTTGCGCTGCCGTTGGACGAATCGCCCGCCGTCGCGCTGCCGTTGTTGGCATCGCCACCGCTGCCGCCATTGCCGCCATTGCCGCCGTCGCCGCCGTCACCTCCGTTGCCGGTGCCACCCGCGGCGCTACCGCCGTAGCCCTTGCCACCGTAGCCCGCGCCGCCCTTGCCACCGTCGCCACCGTTCGCGTCACCCCAGTTCTTGGCCACGTTGCCGATGTCGTGCACGGTCACGCCCGAAACGGCGCCGATCAGCTTCGTTTCGGCCACGGCCTTGCTGTGGTTGAAAGAGTTGGAGAACGTGGACGTCGCGGTACTGCCATTGTTGGCGGCCGTCGAGCCGAAGCCCTCCGCAGTCGCCCTGCCGCGATTGTTGCGGTTGTCGCCGTCGTGGGTGCTGTTGTCGCTGTGGTCGGAATTGTCGGAGTTGTCCGAATTGTCGGAGTGGTCGCTGTTATCCGTGTTGGTGCTGTTGTTGCTCAGATCCGCCGAGAGGTTGACCAGGATGTCGTCACCCGGGCCATTTTCGGTATTGGTCTGTTGCGCGAATGCCTGTCCCGTCGTGCCGAGCGCCAGCAATACCGCCGATGCGATCAGTGTCTTGCGAATGCACATGTTGATTCTCCTTGTGGCCGCTCCGGGACCCAGGGGAAGCCCCTAAAAAGCGACGCGGGTCACACTTGCATGGCAATCGTTAGTCCTGTTCGCGCGACGCGTTAAATTTTCGTTCGCGAACAGACCGCTCGTCCGCTGGCGAAGCGGGAGCGTCATATCCAGCGCGTGATGGCCGGCCCCGGTAGTTGCCAGCGTTGTCGCCGTTACCAGGTCGGTGCGCGGACCGCATCGGCGAGGCGTGCACCCAGCCACACCAGCAGCAGCCCGGTCAGCAGCGTGATTGCGAGATAGCCAAGCGCGGCGCCCTGGCGCTCCGTTCGCGCGAACAACAGGCACTCCACCATCAGCGCCGAATACGTGGTCAGTGCTCCCAGCACCCCGACGAGCAGGAAGGCGCGCCAGTAGAGTGCGGAAGGGCCGCGCCCTTCCAGCCAGATCGCAAGGAAGCCGGCGGCGAACGAGCCGATCATGTTCACCGCGAACGTGCCCCAGGGAAATCCGCTTCCCAGCTGTCGCAGCAGCGCGCCGCCCAGCCAGAAGCGCGCCGCCGCGCCCAGCGCACCGCCCGCCATCACCAGCATCAGTTGTTGCCACCAGAGTGCAGCGTGTGCCGGCATCGGTCGTCTTCCGTCAGCGGGGAGGTCAGTCGTCGCGTCCGGCCTGCAGTCGCGCCTGGCGGCGCGCCTCGCGCAGGCGGTCGAGTTTTTCCTTCAGCTTGATCTCGAGGCCGCGGTCGACCGGCGCATAGTAGACCTGCTCGCCCATCGCATCGGGAAATGCCGTCTGGTCCAGCGCGATGCCGCCCGCTGCATCGTGGTCGTACTGGTAACCGGTGCCGTAGCCCAGCTCCTTCATCAGCTTGGTCGGGGCGTTGCGCAGGTGCAGGGGTACGTCCTGCGTGCCGTATTCGCG
Source organism: Pseudoxanthomonas sp. LARHCG66 (assembly GCF_052871755.1). Lineage (NCBI taxonomy): Bacteria > Pseudomonadati > Pseudomonadota > Gammaproteobacteria > Lysobacterales > Lysobacteraceae > Pseudoxanthomonas > Pseudoxanthomonas sp. LARHCG66. The sequence continues at coordinate 23,609 of NZ_JBIXJW010000001.1, forward strand.
CACGTCGCGCTTGGCGGCGTTGAACGCCATGTAGCCGGCGTTGGATTTGGCCGTGCTGGCGAGATAGATCACCAGTTGCGCGAGCGCGAGGTCGCCCTCGGGACTGCCGAGCCGCTCGTAGGTATCCCACGCGTCGATCGCCATCTGCAGGGCGCGCGGATCAGCCAGGCCGATGTCCTCCACCGCCATCCGTGTCATGCGTCGTGCCAGATAGGCGGGGTCGCACCCCCCATCCAGCATGCGCGCCAGCCAGTACACGGCGCCGTCGGGATTGGAGCTGCGCACCGACTTGTGCAGGGCCGAGATCTGGTCGTAGAACTGTTCGCCCCCCTTGTCGAAGCGGCGCGTGCGGTCTGCCAGCACCTGTGCGAGTGTCTGCGGGGTGATGCGCCCCCCTTCGTCGGCAGCCAGTTCCGCAGCGATTTCGAGCAGCGTCAATCCTCGCCGCACATCCCCGTCGGCAGCCGTCGCGATCTCCAGCAGCGCTTCGTCGTCCACCTCCACGCCAAGCTCGCCCAGTCCGCGCTCGGCATCCGCAAGCGCAAGGCGAAGGGCATGCCGGATGTCATCGGGCGACACCGCTTCCATCACATGCACGCGGCAGCGCGAGAGCAGCGCGGAGTTCAGTTCGAACGACGGATTCTCCGTTGTGGCGCCAACGAAGATGATCGTCCCGCGCTCGATATGCGGCAGGAACGCATCCTGCTGTGCCTTGTTGAAGCGGTGCACTTCGTCCACGAACAGCACCGTGCGACGACCGCCGGCAAAGCGTTGCGCGGCTTCGGCAAGCACCTGGCGTACCTCGGGCAGGCCGGACAGCACGGCGGAGATCGCCTTGAACTCGGCATCGGCATAGCGCGCCAGCAGCAGCGACAAGGTGGTCTTGCCGCAGCCCGGGGGGCCCCACAGGATCATCGAGTGCACATGGCCGGATTCCACGGCACGACGCAGCGCGCTCCCCGGTGCGAGCAGCCGGCGTTGGCCGACCATTTCATCCAGGCTGCGCGGCCGGATGCGCTCTGCCAACGGCCTCAGCGCATCGGTGTCGGTACTCAGCAGGTCGGCCTGCGGTTCAAGGGGGGTACGTGTCTTGGCCACGCTTCATTGTAACGTCGCGCGACCGCAGGCCATGCGTGGCGTCCCGCTCAGGGGCCGCCCACGACATCCACGCCCTTGGCCGGTGCGTACTTGAACGTGCCCGCGGCGAACGCGGGATTGCGCTTCCAGCCCGAGAAGCTGATTTCCGTGCGCTGGCCCACCGCATCCTTCACTTCCATCCTCACCAGCGTGCCGTTGGTGAACGCCAGGCGCGCGGTCTGGAAGCTGGCATCGCCTTCCTGCTTGGGCGTGAGCGTCAGCCACTGTTCGCCGCCCTGCCCCGTGGCTTCGGCGACCTTGAACTGCTGGTCCAGCTTGCCAGGGTCGATCAGCGCCGCCAGCGGGCTGTTCTCTTCTTCGATGCCCTGCTCGCGCACGGTGGCCTGCTGCAGGTCCGGGTCGTAGACCCAGACTTTCTTGCCGTCAGCAACGATCAGCTGTTCGTAGGGCTTGTTGTACTCCCAGCGGAACAGGCGCGGGGCGGACAGCGCGACGCGGCCATTCGAGGTTTCCTTGAGCTTGCCCCCCCCGTCGTACACCTTCTGGGTGAACTGCCCGTCCAACCCTTTCAGCCCGGTGGTGAAGGTCTTGAGCTCATCGCGGGCACCGGCGAAGGCGCTGGTGGCGAGCAAGGCGGTGGCGAGGATGGCGTAGCGTGCAGTGCGGAGCATGGTGCGTTCCGGGGTGAGGGACGTTGGGGCGGAGTGTGGCCGGGTGAAACTGAATGGGGGGTGGGCGCCCGGCTGTGGTGGGAGCGACGTAAGTCGCGATCGATCTCCGGCAGCGCGTCGTCGCGACTTACGTCGCTCCCCCAAAATCAAGCGTCAGCGCGGTGGCGGCGGCGCGAGGACCTGGCGGTCGCCGTTGTGCTCGGGTGGCGTCACCACGCCGGCCGCTTCCATGGCTTCGATCAGGCGTGCGGCACGGTTGTAGCCGATCTTCAAGCGGCGCTGCACGCCGGAGATCGACGCACGCCGGCTCTCGGTGACGATCTTCACCGCTTCGTCGTACAGCGGATCGGATTCGTCGCCACCACCGCCGCCCGACTCCGGAAGGCCGGTCGGCCCCACGACGATGCCGTCGCCCATGGTCTGGATCTCCTCCAGCACGCCTTCGATGTAGTCGGCGCTGCCACTGGCCTTGAGGTGTTCCACCACGCGGTGCACTTCCTCGTCGCTGACGAAGGCACCATGGATGCGCTCGGGCATCGCGGTGCCCGGCGGCAGATACAGCATGTCGCCGTGGCCGAGCAGCGTTTCCGCACCGGACTGGTCGAGGATGGTGCGCGAGTCGATCTTCGAACTGACCTGGAACGCGATGCGGGTGGGAATGTTGGCCTTGATCAGGCCGGTGATGACGTCCACCGACGGGCGTTGGGTAGCCAGGATCAGGTGGATGCCGGCCGCGCGCGCCTTCTGCGCCAGGCGGGCGATCAGTTCTTCCACCTTCTTGCCGACGATCATCATCATGTCGGCGAATTCGTCGATGAAGATGACGATGAAGGGCATCGGCTCCAGCGGGCGCGGCGCTTCGGCCAGGTCCGGGTTCGGCTTGAACAGCGGGTCCATCAACGGCTGGCCCGCGTCCATCGCGTCCTTGACCTTCTTGTTGAAGCCGGCCAGGTTGCGCACGCCCACCGCGCTCATCAGCTTGTAGCGGCGCTCCATTTCCGCCACGCACCAGCGCAGGCCGTTGGCGGCCTCCTTCATGTCGGTCACGACCGGCGCCAGCAGATGCGGGATGCCCTGGTAGACGCTGAGTTCCAGCATCTTGGGGTCGATCATCAGCATGCGCAGGTCTTTCGGCGAGGCCTTGTACAGCAGGCTCAGCACCATGGCGTTGACCGCGACGGACTTGCCCGAGCCGGTGGTGCCGGCGACCAGCAGGTGCGGCATGCGCGCCAGGTCGGCCACGGTCGGGCGACCGGCGATGTCCTTGCCCAGCGCCAGCGTCAGCGGACTGCCCGACTTGTCGTATTCCTTCGAGCGCAGCAGCTCACTGAGGAAGATCATCTCGCGGCTGGTGTTCGGGATCTCCAGGCCGATCACCGACTTGCCGGGGATCACGTCCACCACGCGCACCGACTTCACTGACAGGCCGCGGGCGATGTCCTTGTCCAGCGAACTGATCTGGCTGACCTTCACGCCGGGCGCGGGCTCCATCTCGAAGCGCGTGATCACGGGGCCTGGATAGGCGCCGACCACCTGGGCATCGATGCGGAAGTCCTTCAGCTTGAACTCGATCTGCCGCGACAGGGTTTCCAGTGTTTCTTCGGAATAGCCCTTGGTTTGCGGTTTCGGATCGTCCAGCAGCGACAGCGGCGGCAGGCCGGATTCGTCGCCGCCGGTGCCGTGGAACAGCGGGATCTGCTGCTCGCGCTTGGCGCGTTCGCTCTTTTCCACGATGGCGGGCGCAGGCGGTTCGATCTTCACCGGCTCGCGCTTGGCGCGGGCAATGGCGTCGGTCTTGCGGACGGTCTCGCGCTCTTCGCGCATCGCCCGCGTCTGCTGCCATTCGTTGGCCTGCTGGCTGCCGCGGCGGAACAGGTCGGGCAGCATCAGCACGTATTTGCCGATGCGCTCCATCACGGCGAACCACGACAGTCCGGTCGCCAGCGTCACCGAGGTCAGGAACAGCACCAGCAGGAACAGGTTGCCACCCAGTCCGCCAAACAGCTTGAGCAGCGACTTGCCCACCAGCGTGCCGAGGATGCCGCCGGCTCCGGCGGAGAAATGTTCGGCCGGCACGCCACGCAGATGCAGCAGCCCCGTCGCCGAAATCAGGAAGCCGACCATGCCGATCAGGCGCAGCGCCGGCCCCAGGTCGGCCTCACCGTCGCCATCGGTATCCATGCCGAACAACGCGATCCACGCGACCGCGCCAAGGATCAACGGCAACAGGAAAGCCACGTAGCCGAACAGCCACAACAGCATGTCGGCGAGGTACGCACCCGCCAGTCCCCCCATGTTGTGGACCGGCGCGGTCAGGCTGCCGGACTGCGACCAGCTGGGGTCCTGCGGCGAGAAGGTGAAGAGACTGGCCAGCAGGTACAGCAACAGGGGGGCGATGGCGATCAGCGCCAGATCACGCCAGAGACGCTGCCTGCGGGGATTTGGAGGCGACGCCTGCTTGCGCGCGGCCGGGTTGCCGCCTTTGGATTTGCCGTTGTCCGGGAGCTGCTTCGCCACCTTTGGACCAGACCTTAGGAAATTTCTGTTAGTGATTGATAGTAAACGAATCATGCCCGACGCAACAGCAGGGGCATCCCGCCAGGGCGGACGATTGCGCTGCCCCAGACAGCAAAAAACGCCGCGTGGCTGCGCAGCGTCTTCAATCGATCCGTCGGGCTTGCGCGTGCACCACCGCTTTCCACCCGCGCGCCTTGATTCGCCGGATACGCATCGCCACTCTATGGGCTTGCAGACGATGATCCAATTGCGTCGTTGCCTGCCCGATCACCCTCTTTTCGCGAGTATACATGAGCACTTCGAAGCACTGCCGCCTGTTGATCCTGGGCTCCGGCCCCGCCGGTTGGACCGCTGCCGTCTACGCAGCCCGCGCCAATCTCAAGCCCGTCGTGGTCACCGGCCTGCAGCAGGGGGGCCAGCTGATGACCACCACGGAAGTGGACAACTGGCCCGGCGATGCCCATGGCCTGATGGGCCCCGACCTCATGGCACGCATGCAGGCGCATGCGGAGCGCTTCGAAACGGAGGTGATCTTCGACCACATCCATACCGCCGATCTGTCCAAGCGTCCGTTCAAGCTGATCGGCGACAGCGGCGAGTACACCGCCGACGCACTGATCATCGCCACCGGCGCCACCGCCAAGTACCTGGGCCTGCCGTCCGAAGAAGCCTTCAAGGGCCGCGGCGTGTCGGCGTGCGCGACCTGCGACGGCTTCTTCTACCGGGACCAGGACGTGGCCGTGATCGGCGGCGGCAACACCGCGGTGGAGGAAGCGCTGTACCTGTCCAACATCGCCCGCAAGGTTTACCTGGTGCACCGTCGCGACACCCTGCGCGCCGAGAAGATCATGCAGGACAAGCTGTTCGCCAAGATCCAGGCCGGCAAGATCGAGCCGGTGTGGCACCACACGGTGGACGAGGTGCTGGGCAACGAGGCCGGTGTCACCGGTATCCGGGTGAAGTCGATGCAGGACGGCAGCACGCGCGACATCGACGTGCACGGCTTCTTCGTGGCCATCGGCCACACGCCGAACACCGGCCTGTTCGAAGGACAACTGGACATGAGCAACGGCTACCTGAAGATCCGCTCCGGCATCGAGGGCAACGCCACCGCGACGACGATCCCGGGCGTGTTTGCCGCCGGCGACGTGACCGACCAGCACTACCGCCAGGCCATCACCTCGGCAGGCTTCGGTTGCATGGCGGCGCTGGATGCGGAGCGCTTCCTGGACAAGGACGGCTGATCCGGGCCCCAGGGGAGAGCGCCAGGGATGGACAAGCTGCTGATCAAGCAGTGCCTGTTCTACGGCAGCTGGCTGGTCTGGCCTTTCCTGGCCTGGCTGGTGTGGCGCTTGCGCGAGAGGCGCGGGCGCTGGCTGGTTGCCCTGCTTCTGTCCGGCTGCCTGCTGTTCGCCTGGTCACGCTTCGTCGAACCACAGCGGATCCACGTACAGGAGACGGTACTCGCCGGCACCGGCGGGCAGGCACGCCTGGTGCTGATCAGCGACATCCATCTGGGCGTCTACAAGGACAGTAGATACCTGCAGCGGTTGGTGGACCGGATCAACACCCTGCAGGCGGACGCGGTGGTGATTGCCGGTGATTTCACCTACGAGCCTGCCGGCAAGTCGCTGCAACAGATGTTCGCGCCCCTCGCGGAGCTCCACCTGCCCACGTACGCCGTGCTCGGCAATCATGACCAGCAGGCGCCGGGGCCCGACATCGATGCAGAGCTCCGTTCTGCACTGGCAACGCACAACATCAGCGTGATCGAAGGCGAAACCGTCACCGTGCGCGGATTCCGTCTCGCCGGACTGGGCGACCGCTGGGCGAACAAGGACGATCCCGGCTTCCTTTCCGCCCTGCCCTCGACCTCCCCCACCCTGGTGCTGACCCACAATCCCGACAGCGCGATCGACCTCGATCCGGCCCGGGCGGCTCTGGTGCTTGCAGGCCATACGCATGGTGGGCAGATCCGCATTCCGTGGCTGTACAAACGCGTGATTCCCAGCCACTACGGCTTCGATCGCGGCGAGCAGTTCCTGCGCACGCCCCATGGCCGCGTGCGCGTGTACACCACCGTGGGTACCGGCGAGATCGGCCTGCCGATGCGCTTGTTCAATCCTCCGACCATCGACGTGCTGGATCTGCGTCCGTAGCCTCTGCCGATGATTGCGGTCCGTTTCCTTCCTTCCCTTGCCGACCTGCCGGCGCCCGCGTGGGACGCCTTGCACGATGGCCGCAACCCTTTTGTTTCCCATGCGTTCCTGCACGGGTTGGAAGCCCACGGCTGCCTGCGCGAGGAATGGGGCTGGACGCCGCATCACGCCACCTTGTGGGACGGAGAGCTGCTGGTCGCCTCAGCGCCGGGCTACCTCAAGGAAAACTCGCACGGCGAGTTCGTGTTCGACCACGCCTGGGCACACGCGTACGCGCAGCACGGACTGGACTATTACCCCAAGTGGCTGGGCGGTGTGCCCTACTCGCCTGTCACGGGACCACGGCTGCTGGCATCGGATCATGGCCATCGCGCGTTGCTGCTGACGTCGATCCAGGACCAGGCGCTGCGGCTGAACCTGTCTTCCGCCCACATCAACTTCCCGACGCCCGTCGAGCACGCAGGCTTTCCGGACGGCTGGCTGCCCCGCATCGATGTGCAGTACCACTGGCGCAACCCCGGGCACTGGTGCGACTTTGATGGCTTCCTGGCAGACTTCGACCACAAGCACCGCAAGAACATCCGCCAGGAGCGCGCAAAGGTGCAGCGCGCCGGGGTGACCTTCCGTACCGTGCACGGCGACGAAGCCAGCGGGGCCGACCTGCAGGCGATGTTCGGGTTCTACCTGCGTACCTTCCGCGACTACGGCAACTCGCCGGCACTGACGCTGCAGTTCCTGCAACATCTCGCGACCTCGCTGCCGCGCAACCTGGTGATGTTCCTGGCCGATCATCAGGGCCGCACGATCGCAGGGGCGCTGTGCCTGCGCGGAGGGGACACCCTGTATGGCCGTTACTGGGGCGCGGAGAGCGTGCTGCCGGGACTGCATTTCGAGACCTGCTACTACCAGGGCATCGACTATTGCCTGCGCGAGGGAATGAAGATCTTCGAGCCCGGCGCCCAGGGCGAACACAAGATCGCACGCGGGTTCCTGCCCACCTTCGTGTACTCACGCCACTGGATCGCCCGTCCGGACTTCTCCGCCGCCCTGGCCGATTGGTGCGGGGAAGAAGCCTTGGCCGTGCGCCGCTATGCCCTCAGCCTGCAGGCGCATACGCCGTTCAAGCAGTGCGACTGAACCCCGCGCGTCGTGCCGGGAATGCGCCCTACAATCGCGGCATGCGCCAACGGCCGTTCGTCCTGTCTTCCGATCCCCACGCGCCTTTCCCTCCCGTCGGCAACGCCATGCGCGAACCCGACGGATTGCTGGCGATCGGTGGCGACCTGTCACTGCCGCGCCTGCTCAACGCCTATCGAAACGGCATCTTCCCGTGGTTTTCGCCGGGCCAGCCCCCGTTGTGGTGGTCGCCGGATCCCCGCATGGTGTTCCGCACTGACGGCGTGCGCCTGTCCTCGCGCTTCCGCCGCGACCTGAAGCACAGCACGTGGCAGGTCCGCGCGGACACCCGTTTCGAGCAGGTCATCACCGCCTGCGCGCAAGCACCCCGACCAGGACAGGAGGGTACGTGGATCACGTCCGGCATGCGCCAGGCCTACATCGATCTGCACCGGGCGGGGCACGCGCATTCGGTCGAGGTCTTCGCCGATGGCGCGCTGGTGGGCGGCATCTATGGCGTGGCAATCGGGTGCATGTTCTTCGGCGAGAGCATGTTCAGTGCCCGTCCGGGCGGATCCAAGGTCGCGCTCGCGGCGCTGGCCATGCGCTTGCGGGCGTGGGGCTGGCCGCTTATCGATGCGCAGGTGGAGAACGCACACCTGCGCTCGTTGGGCGCAATCCTGATGCCCCGGGAGGCGTTTCTTGCCGAGGTTGCCCAATGGGTGGCACACCCCTTCCCCGCCGAGGGCTGGACGGAGCGATTCGGTGCAATGGCGGCCCCGGAACTGGCGCAACCATTGGTGCCGTAACGGAATTTTTGCACCGGGAGCCCCGCAGGCGTACAATGCCCGGCTTCATGGCATCCGCCATCCCTCGCGGCACAGCACAGGCATACATGTCGAAAGACGATTCCATTGAATTCGAAGGCACCGTTGCCGAGACGCTGCCCAACACCATGTTCAGGGTCAAGCTGGAAAACGGGCACGAGATCATCGCCCACATCTCCGGCCGCATGCGCAAGAACTACATCCGCATCCTGACCGGCGACAAGGTGAAGGTCGAAATGACCCCGTACGACCTCACCAAGGGTCGAATCACTTACCGCATGAAGTAATGCGCGCAACTCTTTGATTTGAAAGCGGCCAATGGCCGCTTTCTGCGTTTATGCGCCCGAGCGTGCGCGCTGGTGCGGGTGCCGTGACTTCCGGCACCGGGTCGCTGGTAAGGACCACGAACGGCAGATTTGCAGCTCGGGACCGATGCGTAGCGTGGCCGTGGCCAATTCCGGCTGCCAACCCGTCGAGCGGAGCCATGAATCCACGTCTTCTTCCCTTCCTGCTGCTCGTAGCGAGCCTGGTCCCCTTGGCGGCACAGGCGGGTGAGCCGGTGACCGCGTGCGTGAGCCTGGGCAACGACCAGGAAATCATCAGGGCCGGCGGCGGTGAGCAGTTCTATCTGCGGGACGGCCAGAGCCACTACCGGGTCGCATTCCGAAACAGCTGCGCCCCCATCACCATGACGCCCACCGTGGAAATATCCACCAATGGCCAGGTGGGCCAGCTGTGCCCCCAGGACACCAAGGTGGTGACGAAGCGCGGGAGCTGCCGCGTCAGCACCGTGGAACAGATCACGGCCGATGAGTTCGCTGTCCGCAAACGACGTGCGCGACAGTAAGGCGTCCGTACGGAAAAGGCGGCCCGGAGGCCGCCTTTTCTGACATGGCCGCGTGAGCGTCCGGCCGATTACACCGTCGCCGGCAACAGCCTTTCAGGTTCAGCCTGCGCATCGACGACCAGTTCGCCCTCCCGCACGTCGATGCTGACCCTGCCACCGTCCACCAGCTTGCCGAACAGCAGCTCGTCGGCCAGCGGACGCTTCACCTTGTCCTGGATCAGGCGGGCCATCGGGCGCGCGCCCATCAGCGGATCGAAGCCATGCTGGGCCAGCCAGTCGCGCGCCGCCGGCGTGGCGGACAGGCTGACGTGCTTCTCCTGCAGCAGCATTTCCAGTTCGATGACGAACTTGTCCACCACGCGCAGGATGTGCTCGAAGCCCAGCCCCTGGAACTGCACGATGGCATCCAGGCGGTTGCGGAACTCCGGCGTGAAGCTGCGCCGGATCACTTCCATCGCGTCGGTGGAATGGTCCTGGCGGGTGAAGCCGATGGTCCGGCGCGATGCCTGCGCCGCACCGGCGTTGGTGGTCATCACCAGGATGACATTCTTGAAGTTCGCCTCGCGCCCATTGGTATCCGTCAGCACCCCGCGGTCCATGACCTGCAGCAGGATGTTGAAGATGTCGGGGTGCGCCTTCTCCACTTCGTCCAGCAGCAGCACGCAGTGCGGCGTCTTGACGATCTTCTCGGTCAGCAGGCCGCCCTGGTCGAAGCCGACATAGCCGGGAGGCGCACCGATCAGGCGGCTGACCGAATGCGGTTCCATGTACTCGGACATGTCGAAGCGCACCAGCTCGATACCCAGCTGCAGCGCCAGTTGCTTGGTCACCTCGGTCTTGCCGACGCCGGTCGGACCGGCGAACAGGAAGTTGCCGATCGGCTTCTCCGGATTGGCCAGGCCGCTGCGCGCCAGCTTGATGGACGAAGCCAGCGTCTCGATGGCCGGGTCCTGCCCGAAGATCACCATCTTCAGGTTGCGCTCCAGGTGCTGCAGCACGTCCTTGTCGGACGAGGACACCTGCTTGGCCGGAATCCGCGCCATCTTGGCGACGATGGTCTCGATTTCCTCGACGTCGATCAGTTCCTTGCGCGTCTCCAGCGGCAGCAGGCGCTGGCGGGCACCCGCCTCGTCGATGACGTCGATGGCCTTGTCCGGCAACAGGCGGTCTCCGATGTGTTTCACCGACAGGTCCACCGCCGCCTGCAACGCATCATCCGCGTAGGTCACGCCATGGTGCGCCTCGTACTTGGGCTTCAGTCCCTGCAGGATCTCGTAGGTCTCGCCCACCGTGGGCTCGACGATATCGATCTTCTGGAAGCGCCGCGCCAGCGCGCGGTCCTTCTCGAAAATGCCACGGTACTCCTGGAACGTGGTCGAGCCGATGCAGCGCAGCTCGCCCGACGCCAGCGCCGGCTTGATCAGGTTGGACGCATCCATCGTGCCGCCACTGGCCGAACCGGCGCCGATGATGGTGTGGATCTCGTCGACGAACAGGATGGCGCCGGGGATCTTCTTGATCGCCGCCAGCACGCCCTTCAGGCGCTTCTCGAAGTCGCCCCGGTACTTGGTGCCCGCGACCAGCGCGCCCAGGTCCAGCGAGTAGATGACGGCATCCAGCAGCACATCGGGCACTTCGCCCTCGACGATGCGCTTGGCCAGGCCCTCGGCCAGCGCCGTCTTGCCCACGCCGGCTTCGCCGACGTAGAGCGGATTGTTCTTGCGGCGACGGCACAGCACCTGGATGGTCCGCTCGATCTCGTCGCCACGGCCCACCAGGGGGTCGATGCGGCCCTGGCGCGCCATGTCGTTCAGGTTGCTGGCGAATTCGGTCAGGGCGTCGCCCTTGCCTTCGCCCTCACCGCCCTCCGCCTTGCCCTCGCCCTCCGGCTGTCCGCCGGCCTCGTTCTCCTCGCCCTGCTTGGCGATGCCGTGGGACAGGTAGTTGACGATGTCGAGGCGGGTGACGTCCTGCTGGTTGAGGAAGTACACCGCGTGCGAGTCCTTCTCGCCGAAGATCGCGACCAGCACGTTGGCGCCGGTGACCTCCTTCTTGCCCGAGGACTGCACGTGGTAGACGGCGCGCTGCAGCACACGCTGGAAGCCCAGCGTCGGCTGGGTGTCGCGGCCGTCGTCTTCCGCCAGCCGCGAGACCGATGCTTCGATGGCCTGTTCCAGGTCCGCCCGCAAACGGTTGGCATCCGCGCCGGTCGCCTTCAGGACGGCCTGTGCCGAGGGGTTTTCGAGCAGCGCGAGCAGCAGGTGCTCGACGGTCATGAATTCGTGCCGAGCTTCGCGGGCGCGCTTGTAGCACTGTCCGATGGTCTGCTCGAGGTCTTTGCTGAACATGGTTGCCTCCGGGGCCTATGCCGACAATATGCGGCTTGGCGGGCGGTTTTCCATCACCCTACCGGATTTCAGTGTTCAGGGATCGTTGCCTTGTGCCTCGCGGCGGTGCCCCCACACCGTATCCGACCCGGCCTACCCCGCCGGTCCCCTCAGGATTTCTCCATCGTGCACAGCAGGGGATGCTGGTTCATACGTGAAAACTCGTTGACCTGGGCCACCTTGGATTCGGCCACCTCGCGGGTGTACACGCCGCATACGCCACGACCGCGGGTATGCACGTGCAGCATCACCTGCGTCGCCTTTTCCAGGTCCATGACGAAGAACTGCTGGAGGACGGTCACCACGAAGTCCATCGGCGTGTAGTCGTCGTTGAGCAGCAGTACCTGGTACAGGGGTGGCGGCGCGACCTCGGGCCGGCTGGTCTCCACCATCAGGCCATGGTCGCGTTCGTTTTCGTTCTTTCGGGACATGGGCCAATTATAGGCGGTGGAGCCGGCCGTCGCCGCCCGCATGGACGCCATGCGTGACCCCGGCCACAATGCGCCATCCCAATACCACCGAGCCGACCATGAAACCTGCGCTGTCCCGACTGTCCTCCGCCGCCCTGCTGTGCGCCACTGCGATCGCGACGCCCGTGCTGGCGGCCGACGCCTCGGTCGACGCCCGGCTGACGGCGCGCGGGATCCAGTTCGAAGTGGACGCCGATGGCGATTACAAGGTCACCTACTCCTACAAGCAGGAGAACCGCACCCAGCTGGTCTTCGTGTCCGGACGCACCGAACACGTCAACGGCATCAGCATCCGCGAGGTATTCTCCCCGGCCGGCCGCGTCGCCGCCGACGGCATCGATGGCGCCAAGGCACTCGCGCTGATGGCGGACAGCCGCACCAAGAAGCTGGGCAGCTGGGAGCTGTCGGGCGACGTGCTGTATTTCGTCATCAAGCTGCCCGACAGCGTGGACGGCGCGGCGCTGGAAGCGGCGATGGACATTGCGGCGGAGACGGCGGACAACGAGGAAATCGAGCTCTCCGGCGAGAAGGACGAGCTGTAAGTGAGCTACCGGGAGGGACGCTTCTGGCAGCCTGACGTCACCGTGGCCACGGTGGTGGTCCACGATGGCAGGCTGCTGATGGTGGAAGAGCGTGCACAGGGTCGTCTGGTCTTCAATCAGCCGGCGGGCCACCTGGAACCGGACGAGAGCCTGCTGGAGGCTGCCCGCCGCGAGACCCTCGAGGAAACCGGCTGGGAGGTCGAACTGACCGCCTTCGTCGGCGCCTACCAATGGAAAGCGGAGACGGGGCGGCACTACCTGCGCTTCGCCTTCGCCGCCGAGCCGGTGCGCCATCTGCCGGACCGCCCGCTCGACGATGGCATCGTGCAGGCAGTGTGGCTGACGCCCGCCGAACTGCAGGCGCAGTCCGACCGCCACCGCAGCCCGCTGGTGTGGCAGGTCGTGCAGGACTTCCTGTCGGGACGTCGCTCTCCCCTGTCCACGCTGCAACAGATCGCATGAGCCAGCCACGCGTCATCGTGGGCGTCTCGGGCGGCGTGGATTCGTCCGTCGCCGCCCTGCAACTGGTGCGGCAGGGTGAATCCGTCGCGGGCCTGTTCATGCAGAACTGGGCCGATGATGGCTCCGGCGATTGTCGCGCCGAGGACGACCGGCGCGATGCGGTCGCCGTCTGCGGCCGCCTCGGCATGCCGTTCCACTTCCGCGATTTTTCGAGCGAATACTGGCAGGGTGTGTTCGAGCACTTCTTGGCCGAGTACGCCGCAGGCCGTACGCCCAACCCCGATGTGCTGTGCAATCGCGAGGTGAAGTTCAAGCACTTCCTCGCTGCTGCACGCGACCTGGGCGCCGAGAAGATCGCCACCGGCCACTATGCGCGCGTGGACCAGCGGGATGGACGCTGGCGCCTGCTGCGCGGTGTCGACCGCGGCAAGGACCAGAGCTATTTCCTGCACCAGCTCGGCCAGGCGCAGCTGTCGGCCACACTGTTCCCGATCGGCGAACTGCAGAAGACCGACTTGCGCCGTATCGCGTGCGAGGCGGGGTTGCAGACGCACGACAAGAAGGATTCCACCGGCATCTGCTTCATCGGCGAGCGCGACTTCCGCGAGTTCCTCGCACGCTACCTGCCCGCCAGGCGCGGCGAGATGCGCGATCCGCAAGGTCAGGTGATCGGCGAGCACTCCGGCGTCTTCTATTTCACCCTCGGTCAGCGTGAAGGCCTGCAGATCGGCGGTGTTCGCGGGCGCCCGCAGGCACCGTGGTATGTCGTGGGCAAGGATGTGGCCCACAACGTGCTGTACGTCGATCAGGACACCCAGAGCCCCTATCTGATGTCCAGGCGACTGTGGACCGAGTCGGCGCACTGGGTTGCCGGCAGTCCGCCTGCTGACCGCTTCGCCTGCACCGCACAGACCCGTTACCGGCAACCGGACGAGCCGTGCCAGGTGGACGTGCTCGATGACGGCACGGTCGCGGTTGAATTCACGGCGCCACAGCGTGCCGTCACGCCCGGTCAATCGCTCGTGCTGTATGACGGCGACGAATGCCTGGGGGGCGCAGTCATCGCGCGCACCGACGCACCTCTTGAAATGAAACTCGCGGAGCAAGCAGCTTGAGCAATCGATATTCCGACCGCGTGTTGGCCTTGGCCGGGTTGGCGCAGGCGCTCCACCAGGTCCGCCGCATCGCCGAAACCGGTCAGTCCGAAGGATCGGCCGTGCAGGCCGCACTGGACAGCGTGTTCCGCATCGATGCCGCGTCGCCTGCGGACGTCTACGGCAGCGTGGCCGGGGTCACGCCCGGCCTGCGCGTCCTGCGCAGCTATCTGGCGAAGGACGCCCACGACGAAGCCCTGCCCCGCCTGGCGATGGCGGTGCTGCAACTGGAGCGTCGCTTTGTGCGCGAGAACGACACGGTGCATGCGGTCACGCGCGGCATTGGCGAGATCGCGCCACGTGCGGAACAACAGGGCAGCACCCATCCGGATGTGCTGTCCGCGTTGGGCGGGCTGTACGCCGACACCATCAGCCACCTGCGCCCGCGTGTGATGGTTCAGGGCAATCCGCATTACCTCGGTCAGCCCGGGGTGGTGGCCGAGATCCGCGCGATCCTGCTGGCCGCCGTGCGCTCGGCCGTGCTCTGGCGACAGCTGGGCGGCACGATGTGGGATTTCGTTCTTGGCCGCCGGCAGATGCTGGAGGCGGTGGAGGACTGGCTGGCCTGACCCGGTGGAACGCGCAAGAAAAAGGCCCGGCATAGCCGGGCCTTTTCTTTTCCCCGTCGGGCCGATCAGGCCGCGACGGTCTTGGCCACGTCCTGGTATTCCTCGATCTGATCGAAGTTCATGTAGCGGTAGATCTCGGCGCCCTTCTCATTGATCACCCCGATGTCGGCCATGTACTCGGCCTTGGTCGGGATCTTGCCCAGACGCGAGCAGATCGCCGCCAGTTCCGCCGAGCCCAGGAACACGTTGGAGTTGCGGCCCAGGCGGTTCGGGAAGTTGCGGGTCGAGGTGGAGAACACCGTCGCGCCCTCGCGCACCTGCGCCTGGTTGCCCATGCACAGCGAGCAGCCCGGCATCTCCATGCGCGCGCCGGCGGTGCCGAAGGTGCCGTAGTGCCCTTCCTTGGTCAGCTCGGAGGCGTCCATCTTGGTTGGCGGCGCGACCCACAGGCGGGTCGGGATGTCGCGCTTGCCTTCCAGCAGCTTGGCGGCCGCGCGGAAGTGGCCGATGTTGGTCATGCACGAACCGATGAACACTTCGTCGATCTTGGTGCCGGCGACATCGGACAGCGTCTTCACATCGTCCGGATCGTTCGGGCAGGCCAGCAGCGGCTCGTGCACATCGGCCAGATCGATCTCGATGACGGCGGCGTACTCGGCGTCGGCATCCGGCTCCAGCAGCTGCGGGTCGGCCAGCCACGCTTCCATCTTCTTGATGCGGCGGGCCAGCGAACGGGCGTCGGCGTAGCCTTCGGCGATCATCCACTTCAGCAGCGTGATGTTGCTGGTGAGGTACTCGATGATGGGTTCCTTGTTGAGACGCACCGTGCAACCGGCGGCCGAACGTTCGGCCGACGCGTCGGACAGTTCGAACGCCTGCTCCACCTTCAGGTCCGGCAGGCCCTCGATCTCCAGGATGCGGCCGGAGAAGATGTTCTTCTTGCCCTGCTTGGCGACCGTCAGCAGGCCCGACTTGATGGCGTAGTACGGGATGGCGTTGACCAGGTCGCGCAGGGTGACGCCGGGCTGCATCTCGCCCTTGAAGCGCACCAGCACCGACTCCGGCATGTCCAGCGGCATCACGCCGGTGGCTGCGGCGAACGCGACCAGGCCCGAACCGGCCGGGAACGAGATGCCCACCGGGAAACGCGTGTGCGAGTCGCCACCGGTGCCGACGGTGTCGGGCAGCAGCATGCGGTTGAGCCAGCTGTGGATCACGCCGTCGCCGGGGCGCAGCGAGATACCGCCGCGGGTGGAGATGAATTCCGGCAGCGTGTGGTGCGTCTTCACGTCGACCGGCTTCGGATAGGCCGCGGTGTGGCAGAAGGACTGCATCACCAGATCGGCGGAGAAGCCCAGGCAGGCCAGGTCCTTCAGCTCGTCGCGGGTCATCGGACCGGTGGTGTCCTGCGACCCCACCGAGGTCATCTTCGGCTCGCAGTACGTGCCGGGGCGCACGCCCTGGTTTTCCGGCAAACCGCAGGCGCGGCCGACCATCTTCTGGGCGAGCGAGAAACCCTTGCCGGTATCGGCCGGCTGCTGCGGCAGGCGGAACAGGTCCGTCGCGGGCAGCTTCAGCGCTTCGCGCGCCTTGGCGGTCAGGCCGCGGCCGATGATCAACGGGATGCGGCCGCCGGCACGCACTTCATCGAACAGCACCTCGGACTTCACCTGGAACTCGGCGATCACTTCACCGTTCTTCAACGCCTTGCCGTCGTAAGGGCGCAGCTCGACCACGTCGCCGTGGTTCATCTGCGACACATCGAGCTCGATCGGCAGCGCGCCGGCGTCTTCCATCGTGTTGTAGAAGATGGGGGCGATCTTGGAGCCCAGGCAGACACCGCCGAAGCGCTTGTTCGGGATGAACGGGATGTCCTCGCCGGTGAACCACAGCACGCTGTTGGTCGCCGACTTGCGCGAGGAACCGGTACCGACCACGTCGCCGACGTACGCGACCAGGTGGCCCTTGTCCTTCAGCGACAGGATTTCCTGGATGGGACCGCGCTTGCCGTCTTCCTCCGGCACGAACGGCGCATCGGGACGCTTGTTCTTCAGCATCGCCAGCGCGTGCAGCGGGATATCCGGGCGCGTGGTGGCGTCCGGTGCCGGCGACAGGTCGTCTGTGTTGGTTTCGCCCGGCACCTTGAACACGGTGATCGTCAGGGACTGCGGCACTTCCGGCTTGCTGGTGAACCACTCGGCATCGGCCCAGCTCTGCAGCACGGCCTGCGCGTGCGCATTGCCGGCCTCGGCTTTTTCCTGCACATCGTGGAAGGCGTCGAAGATCAGCAGCGTGTGCTTCAGGCCTTCGGCCGCGACCGCGCCCAGCTCGGCGTTGTCGAGCAGGTCGATCAGCGGATGGATGTTGTAGCCCCCCAGCATGGTGCCGAGCAGTTCGGTGGCGCGCTTCGCGGAGATCAGCGGCGTCTTCTCGGCGCCGAAGGCCACGGCGGCCAGGTAGGACGCCTTGACCTTGGCAGCATCATCGACGCCGGCAGGCACGCGGTGGGTGATCAGCTCGACCAGGAAGTCTTCTTCACCGGCCGGCGGGTTCTTCAGGAGTTCGATGACCTCGGCCGTCTGCTGGGCCGTCAGCGGCAGCGGCGGGATGCCCAGCGCGGCGCGCTCGGCTACGTGGTGGCGATAGGCTTCCAACATGGTGACTCCGGTCGTTCGATGGGGCGGTGGAGAGGAAAACGGTTGAGGCTTACTCGTTGGCGGGCACGATGAGTTTCAGGCCCTTGAAATAGTCGCGGTGGAACGCGGTATCGAAGGTAATCAGCCCATCGCACTGCAGCAGCGCATGCGCGCCGACCAGGAAGTCGGCGATCGGCCGTGACCCGCCTTCGCGCTGGCGATGACGTCGCTGCATCTCGCCCGCCCGCAGCGCGGACTTGGCCTCGACCGGGTGGAAATGCACGCCCATCTCCTCCAGCGCCGCCAGCGCATCGGCGCCGTTGCGCAGCGAAGCACACAGCTGCGCCAGCGCGGCATCGCAGACGACCACGCGACCGCCGCCCAGACTCTGGCGCAGGCCGGCCTCCACGGCGTCCGCACGCGGGCCGTCGGTCAGCAGTTCGATCAGGACGGGCGCGTCGACGGCGATCATTCGGCGGGCGTATCCGGTGTCGGCACCGCATCGAGGGCGAACTTGCCGCGCACGCGCGAGATCGCGTCGTCGACACTCTTCCGCAACACGATGCGGCTACCTTCCAGCTCGACCTTGAGCACGCTTCCCTTGGTCAGGCCCAGTGCGTCCCGCACGGCCTTCGGGAGCGTGATCTGTCCGCGCTCGGCAACGGTGGCTTCCATCGTCACGCCCTCTTGAGTATGGACGAATTATACATACTTTCTCCGGCATACCCCAGCACAGGAGTTCGCCTCGTCCCTTATCACTGCCCGTCCCGCCCTTCGGCTTTGGTCGGGTCACGACCGTCTCGGTCTTGACGGATAATCCGGGCAAGCATCGACAAGACGCGAAGGAACGGCGGCCTATGCTGCTCCTGCGCCCCTTCCCATAGCTACAGGAGCCTCCGCGATGAGCGATTCCTTCGCCACCCGCCGTTCCCTGGACGTCAACGGCACGTCCTACACCTATTTCAGCCTCCCGGCCCTTGCCGAGCGACTGGACCCGGCCAAGGGTTTCGCCCGCCTGCCCTACTCCCTGAAGATCCTGCTGGAGAACCTGCTGCGCTGCGAAGATGGCGTATCGGTGCTCCCCGAGCATATCCATGCCGTCGCGAACTGGGAGGCGGCGAAGGAACCCGACACCGAGATCGCCTTCATGCCGGCCCGCGTGGTGCTGCAGGACTTCACCGGCGTCCCCTGCGTGGTCGACCTGGCGGCCATGCGCGATGCGGTGGTGAAACTGGGCGGCAACGCCGACCAGATCAATCCGCTGATCCCCTCCGAACTGGTCATCGACCATTCCGTGCAGGTGGACGTGTTCGGCAGCGCGGATGCGCTGGATCTCAACGGCAAGATCGAGTTCGAACGCAACAAGGAGCGCTACGGCTTCCTGCGCTGGGGCCAGAAGGCGTTCGACAACTTCAAGGTGGTACCGCCCAACACCGGCATCGTCCACCAGGTGAACCTGGAGAATCTGGCCCGCGTGGTCATGACGGGGCAAAAGGACGGCCAGGCCATCGCTTATCCGGACACCGTCTTCGGTACCGACAGCCATACGACGATGATCAACGGCATCGGTGTGCTGGGTTGGGGCGTGGGCGGTATCGAAGCCGAGGCCGCCATGCTGGGCCAGCCCTCCTCGATGCTCATTCCCCAGGTGGTCGGTTTCAAGCTCACGGGCAAGTTGCCGGAAGGTGCGACCGCGACGGACCTGGTGCTGACGGTCACCCAGATGCTGCGCAAGCTGGGCGTGGTGGGCAAGTTCGTCGAGTTCTATGGCGACGGCCTGCAGCACCTGCCGCTGGCCGACCGCGCCACCATCGGCAACATGGCGCCGGAATACGGTGCGACCTGCGGCATTTTCCCGATCGACACCGAGTCGTTGACCTACCTGCGCCTGTCCGGACGCAGCGAGGAGCAGATCGCGCTGGTCGAGGCCTACGCCAAGGCGCAGGGGTTGTGGCACGACGCCAACAGTCCCCACGCCGAATACAGTGCCACGCTGCACCTGGACATGGGCGACGTAAGGCCCTCGCTGGCCGGCCCCAAGCGTCCGCAGGACCGCGTGCTGCTGCAGGACATGAAGCAGAACTTCCGCGACAACCTGACGCCTTTCATCGACGCACGTCGCAAGCGTATCGACGTGGTGCAGGAAGACCGCCTGAAGAACGAGGGTGGCGGCGGCACCGCTGTCGGCGCCCACGAAGCCGCGCATGAATCCTCGCCGGACAGCGGCGGCGCCTGGAATCTCCAGGATGGCTCGGTGGTCATCGCCGCCATCACGTCCTGCACCAATACGTCCAATCCTGCCGTGATGCTCGGCGCGGGCTTGCTGGCGCGCAACGCGGTGGCCAAGGGTTTGAAGGCGCAGCCCTGGGTCAAGACATCGCTCGGCCCGGGTTCGCGCGTGGTCACCGACTATCTGGAAAAGGCTGGCGTGCTGTCGGACCTGGAGAAGCTCGGCTTCTACGTGGTCGGCTATGGTTGCACCACGTGCATCGGCAATTCCGGCCCGCTGCCCGACGACGTGTCGGCCGCCATCTCCAAGAACGACCTGGTGGTGGCCTCGGTGCTGTCGGGCAATCGCAACTTCGAGGGCCGCGTGCATCCCGAAGTGAAAATGAACTACCTCGCAAGCCCGCCGCTGGTAGTGGCCTATGCGATCGCCGGTACCACCGACATCGACCTGACCACGCAACCGCTGGGTCGGGGCAGCGATGGCCAGCCGGTGTACCTCAAGGACATCTGGCCCACCAACAAGGAAATCGGCGACTTCATCGCGCGCACCGTGGGGCCGGAAATGTTCGCGAAGAACTATGCCGACGTGTTCAAGGGCGACAGCCGCTGGAACACCATCGCCTCGCCCGATGGCGCGCTCTACGCGTGGGACGGCGGCTCGACCTACATCAAGAACCCGCCCTACTTCGATGGCATGTCAATGGAGGTGGGCAGCATCGATGACGTGCATGGCGCGCGCGTGCTGGGGCTGTTCGGCGACTCCATCACCACCGACCACATCTCGCCGGCCGGCAACATCAAGAAGGACTCGCCCGCGGGCCGCTTCCTGCAGCAGCGGGGCGTACAGCCCGTGGACTTCAACAGCTACGGCAGCCGCCGCGGCAACGACGACGTCATGGTGCGAGGCACCTTCGCCAACATCCGCATCAAGAACCTGATGTTCGGCGGCGAGGAAGGCGGCAACACGCTGTACTTCGGCAGCACGCCGCCCGAGAAGATGTCCATCTACGATGCCGCAATGAAGTACAAGGCCGATGGCGTGCCGCTGGTGGTGATCGCAGGCAAGGAATACGGCACGGGCTCCTCGCGCGACTGGGCCGCGAAAGGCACCAATCTGCTGGGCGTGAAAGCGGTGATCGCGGAGAGCTTCGAGCGCATCCACCGTTCCAACCTCGTCGGCATGGGCGTGCTGCCTTTGCAGTTCATCGACGGACAGAACGCGCAGTCGTTAGGCCTGGACGGATCGGAGACGTTCGATGTCACTGGCCTGCAGGACGGCGCCGCCAAGGTCGCCACGGTCGGTGCACGCAAGGTCGACGGTACCGAGGTGAAGTTCCAGGCCAAGGTATTGCTGCTTACGCCCAAGGAAGTCGAGTACTTCCGCCATGGCGGCCTGCTGCATTACGTCCTTCGCCAGTTGGCGGCGCGCAAGGCAGCCTGACCCGCCAGTCGCGGGGTTCCGGCGCAAGAGAATGGGGCCGCCTTCGGGCGGCCTTCTTCCTGCGCGTGGCCTGGCCCGAGGATTTCGAGGCCCGTGCCCGCCCCTGCTTCACCTCAGCGGGGGGCCTTGCATGCAAATGCACTCTTGGAGCGGGCCTCCATGCTGCCGGTTGCGCACGCCGGTTCCGTTGCACTGCAGAGGGCCTTCGTTCGAAGGCTGCAGAGTGCCCTGCCATGGACATCATGATCCTTCGCTTGAGCGTGCTGCTGGCGTCTGCCTGCATCGCCGGCGCCTCGGCCCCGGCAGCGCTGGCGGCGTCGCCCGATGCAGGACAGGCCCGGCGTATCGCCGAACAGTACGTCGCCGACAAGCAGTCGGCAGGTGGAAATCCGCAGGAAGGCTACGAGGCGGGGGATGTCGTCATCACCGATCTCGACAACGACGGACAGGACGAGATCGTCGTGCTGTGGACCCTGTACGGCCCCACCTATTGGCACCATGGTGTGGCCGTCCTGGCGCAGGAAGGAGCACGCTACGTGCCGGCAGGCGAAACGCACGAACCTTTGGGCAGCGTCGAAGCAATGACCGTCCGCGATCGCGTGGTTGAACTCAAGACGAAATGGCCCGGCCCGAACGATCCGCGTTGCTGTCCGACCGTCGAGAGGACGCTGCGCTACCGATGGACGGCCGGAAAACTCACGCCGGCGAAATGATCACCGGGCGTCCTCCCATCGCGCGTGATACACACGCCAGTCGCCGTCCTCTCTGTGCCAGGCTGTCGTCACCTGGTAGCTGCGCGCCTGCTCGGGCAGGAATCGGCCGTTGCCCCCTGTCAGCAGTACGCGGAACGCAACCGAAGCACTGTCGCCCTCCACCCGAACGTCCAGCGGTCCCGTGGTGGCGCCGATGCGTGCATTTGCCAGCGTCTGCATCTTGAGCAGGTTGTGCAACGCAGCATTGTCCATGCCGCCATCGCCACTGAAGTCGCGGCTCACGCCATCCATGAAATCGCCGACGCGGCCCTCTTCCACGGCCGCCCGCATGTCGTCGAACCGTTGCCGCACCTGCGCTTCGGGTGTATCGGTCGTGCACGCGACCAGACCCAGCATCAGCGCCAGCAGACATCCGGCTCCCTTCCACCTCATTGTCGACATCGAAACCTTCGCCTTTTCCATCCGGAACGGTATGCTCCCGACACGCGTCCGTGACCGGGCGCTCGCCCACAGTTCGCCGCAAGGCAGCCCGAAGACCCTGGGGAGGGAGCAGAACGATGAGTCAGGAACGTCCGTGGTTCAAGAGTTACCCGCAAGGCGTGCCGCAGGAAGTGGACCTGGAGCAGTACCGCTCCATCGTGTCCGTCTTCGATGAGGCGATCAGCAAGTACCGCGACCGTCCCGCGTTCCGCAACTTCGGCAAGACCCTGACCTACGGTGAGATCGACAAGCTCAGCCGGCAATTCGCGGCCTACCTGCTCGGCGAACTGAAGCTCAAGAAGGGCGACCGTGTCGCCATCATGATGCCGAACTGCCTGCAGTACCCCATCGCCATCTTCGGCGTGCTGCGCGCGGGACTGACGGTCGTCAACGTCAATCCGATGTACACCCCGCGCGAACTGAAGCACCAGCTGGTGGACTCGGGCGCCAGCGTGCTGCTGGTCGTGGACAACTTCGGCAAG
Source organism: Pseudoxanthomonas sp. LARHCG66 (assembly GCF_052871755.1). Lineage (NCBI taxonomy): Bacteria > Pseudomonadati > Pseudomonadota > Gammaproteobacteria > Lysobacterales > Lysobacteraceae > Pseudoxanthomonas > Pseudoxanthomonas sp. LARHCG66. The sequence goes on from NZ_JBIXJW010000001.1 coordinate 46,409, forward strand.
ACCGCCCAGGAAGCCCTGGCGGGCACGCAGGTCAAGCAGGTCATCACCACGGCGCTGGGCGACCTGGTCGGTTTCCCCAAGGGTGCGATCGTCAACTTCGTACTGAAGTACGTGAAGAAGATGGTGCCGGACTACGACATCCCGGGCACCGTACGCTTCAAGGACACGTTGACGCTGGGACAATTGCACACGCTGCCCGAAGTCGACATCGATTCCGGCGACATCGCTTTCCTGCAGTACACCGGAGGCACCACCGGCGTAGCCAAGGGCGCGATGCTCACGCACCGCAATCTCGTGGCCAACATGCAGCAGGCGGGCGTGTGGGTGGGCACGGGGCTGGACTACGGCAACGAGGTGATCATCACCGCGCTGCCGCTGTACCACATCTTCGCGCTGACGGCGAACTGCCTGGTCTTCATGAAGCTGGGCGGACTGAACCACCTGATCACCAACCCGCGCGACATGCCGGGCTTCGTCAAGGAACTCAAGGCCACCCGCTTCACCGCGATCACCGGCGTCAACACGCTGTTCAATGGCCTGCTCAACACGCCCGGTTTCGATGAAGTCGATTTCTCCAACCTCAAGATGACGCTCGGTGGCGGCATGGCCGTGCAGCGTGCGGTGGCGGAGAAATGGAAGAAGGTCACGGGCGTGACGCTGGTCGAAGCCTACGGACTGACCGAGACGTCGCCAGCGGCCTGCATCAACCCGATGAACCTGCACGACTACAACGGCGCCATCGGCCTGCCGGTTCCCTCCACCGATGCCTGCCTGAAGGACGACGATGGCAACATCATGCCCGTCGGCGAGGTCGGTGAACTGTGCATCAAGGGTCCGCAGGTAATGAAGGGCTACTGGCAGCGCCCCGAGGAAACCGCGAACGTCATGGACGCCGATGGCTGGCTGCATACCGGCGACATGGCGAAGATGGACGAGAACGGTTTCTTCTATATCGTCGACCGCAAGAAGGACATGATCCTGGTCTCCGGCTTCAACGTGTATCCGAATGAGGTTGAGGACGTCATCGCCGGCCTGGAAGGGGTGCTTGAAGTCGCTGCGATCGGCGTGCCGGACGACAAGTCGGGTGAAGCCGTGAAGGTCTTCATCGTGAAGAAGGATCCCAACCTCACCGCCGAACAAGTGAAGGCGTACTGCCGCGACAACCTGACCGGTTACAAGCAACCGCGCCACATCGAGTTCCGCACGGAGCTGCCCAAGACCAATGTCGGCAAGATCCTGCGCAAGGAACTTCGGGAGCCCGCCAAGGCGTCCTGAGCCCTGTTCATGTGTCTGAAGAAGGCCGGCCATGCGCCGGCCTTTTTCTTTTCCGTCAGGACTTTAGGGGCGAATTCTAGACGCCCATCACAGATTGTGATGCTGGTATGCCATTGGCGCGCTCTCCATCGCACAAGCGCGCTCGTGCACTGGATTTTAATTATTCGTTCAGGTGTAGGATCGGCGCGTGATGCCACCTGCGTCACATTAATCCGTCACCCGCTTCCCCTGCCGCGCGGGCAAGAAACCCTCCAAGGAGCTCCTCATGAACAACGTCGAAAAACTGCAGCGCACCCGTGCCTTCCCGACCATCCGCGTCGAATCCGAACCCAGCGGTGATGCCCACTGGCTGTACATGCACTCCGATGCCGCACCCGGCGTGCGTCCGTGCTTCCGCAGCCAGATGCTCGACGATGTGCTGAGCTTCACCAACTCGATCACCCTGCGCGAGTCGCAGCGCCAGCCGGGCAAGCTGCGTCACCTCGTCATCGCGTCGGACGCGAATGCGTTCAACCTTGGCGGCGATCTGGAACTGTTCTCGCAACTGATCCGCGAGAACAACCGCGACCGACTGCTCAGCTACGCGCGCCGCTGCATCGATGGCGTCCACCACCTCAACACCGGCCTCGGCGGCGACGTCCGCACCATCGCGCTGATCCAGGGTGATGCCTTGGGCGGCGGCCTGGAGATCGCGTTGTCCTGCCACACGATCGTGGCCGAAGAAGGCGTGGACATGGGACTGCCGGAAGTACTGTTCGGCCTGTTCCCGGGCATGGGCGCCTACTCCTTCCTGTGCAAGCGCGTGTCGCCGCAGGTCGCCGAGAAGATCATCCTGGAAGGCAACATCTACACCAGCGACGAGCTGTACAGGATGGGCGTGGTCGACGTACTGGTGCCGAAGGGCCAGGGCGCCGGCGCCGTGCAGACGATCATCGACAAGCAGCGTCGTTCACCGCACGCGCATCTGGCGCTGAATGCTTGCCGCAACCTGGCCCAACCCGTGGGTTACGACGAACTGATGGGCATCACCGAAGTGTGGGTGGATACCGCACTGACCCTGGGCGACAAGTCGCTGAAGATGATGGAGCGCATCGTCCGCGCGCAGGAGAAGCGGTCGATCCGCGCCGCCTGAGAGCAGCGTCCGTAGTCTGCTGCAAACACGCAGGGAAAATCAGGGGGTTGAAGCGCGCCTTCGCGCCTTCAAGGGCGAGTCCGGGTCACCGTACTCGCCAGGGACCATCCATCCCGTGGACACCCGACGCGCTGCGTTTCGCCACTGCATGCCATCGCATGAACAGCGGCGGATCCGCGCGTCACGACGAAGTGCCCTCGCCGCCTTTCTCGATGGCACCACGCACCCGTTGCCGCGCATCGAGCGCCGCGCGACCGTGACTCAGGTGCGAGTTGAGCGCCGCCAGGCGGTGCCGCCATTCACGCGTGATCTGCCAATCGGCCAGGCTCATCATCTCGCCTGCGGCTGCAGCAAGCTTCACCAGGCCCAGGTTGCTGGCCACGCCTTTCAGCGCGTGCGCGTGCTCGCGCAGGTGTTCGCCGTCGCCCCGTTCCATCGCATGGGCCATGGCGCCGATGCATCCGTCCGCATCGTTGAGGCATTGCTCGATGAACTCGCGTTCGAAGGCATCCCCCATACCGAGTGCGGTGAGTTCGTCCAGCACGCTGACATCGAGGACACCGTCCGACATTTCCGGACGCACGGGCGCGGCCACCGTCGCGGTCGCGGAGATGCGGCCCGACGTGGCGATGTCCGCCAGCGCATCCAGCAACCGCGTGGCGACCACGGGCTTGGCCAGGAAGGCGCGCGCACCCGCCTGTTCGCAGCGCTGGATCGACTCCGGCGTCACGTCGGCACTGAGGATGAGTACCGGCGTGCGGCTGCCGCTGCCGGCTTCCATCACGCGCAATTGTTTCAGCAGATCCAGGCCGCTCAGGCCGGGCATGTGCAGGTCGCAGATCACCGCGTCGTAAGACGCCGATTCCAGCGCGTCCAGCACTTCTTCACCACCGTTGACGCAGGTGATGCGGTGCCCCGCCTTCTGCAACAGGCGCTGCACGACCATGCGGTTGGCCTCGTGGTCGTCGGCCACCAGGATCTGCATGCTGCGCACGCGTGCACGATGGCGCAGGAACGGATCGGAGAACGCGATGATGTTCTCCGCGCTCGAGGCTTCCGGCTCTTCCTGCAGCCACTCGGCGTGCCCGTGCACCGCCGGCACCATGACCCGTTCGGGCACGGCTTCGAAGGGCAACTCGACCCAGAAGCAGCTGCCCCGTTGCTCATTGCTTTCGAAGCCGATGGTGCCGCCCATCGCCTCGGTCAACCCCTTCGCGATGGTCGTGCCCAGGCCCGTGCCACCGTAGCGCCGCGACAGGCTGCCGTCGGCCTGTTCAAACGCTTCGAACAACCGTTCGCGCAAGGCGACGGGGACACCAATGCCGGTATCGGTGACGGTGAAGCGCAGGCGCATGTGCTGGCCATCCACCATCATCGGTGTGACAGCCACCCGCACCTCGCCCTCATCGGTGAACTTGACCGCGTTGCCGGCAAGGTTGAGCAGCACCTGGCGCAGGTGGCCGGCATCACCGCGCAGCTTCAGCGGGATGGCATCGTCCACGTGTCCTTCGTAACGCACCTGCTTGCCACGCGCCTGCGGCATCAGGATCAGCCCGATGCTCTCCACCAGTTCGCGGGGCGCGAACTCGACCACGTTCAGCTTGACCTTGCCCGCCTCGATGGCGGAAATGTCCAGCACGTCCTCAACCAGACCCAGCAGGGTACGCGTGGAAGCCTGGATGGTGGACAGGCATTCGCGCTGTTCGGCATCCAGCCGGGTGGTCGCCAGCAGTTCCGACATGCCTGCCAGACCATTCAGCGGCGTGCGGAATTCATGACTCATGTTGGCCAGGAACCGGCTCTTCGCCTCGTTCGCACGACGCGCCTCGTCGGTCGCGCGGGTCAGGTCGCGCAGCAGGCCGGACAGGTACATCGGCACGGCGATCAGGCCCAGCACCAGGCCGACGCCCAGGGTCGTGTTGGCGCGCCAGTAGTCGTTCATCGCGACCACGGCCGCGAAGGCGGTGCTGGCCATCGCAACCGCAACCACCAGGTAGCGATTGCCGTAGCGCAGGCCATTGCCCACCGTGATCCACATCAGCACGACGTACGCCCACGAGAGCGGTTCGCCCATGCCGTTCATCGCCGCTGCCAGCAATCCGTAGTCGGCGATCATGCCCAGTCCGCGACGGACGTGGGACTTGCCCGGCTGCACCAGCAGCCAGGCGAAGATGCCGAGACTGTTGACCAGGCCCGACGTGATGATGGTCAGGACGATGGTGTATTCGTCCGCCGGCAGCGCGGTGCGCGAGGACGGCAGCAACGCATAGGTCAGGATGATGGAGATCAGCGCGATCCGGATCAGCGCCTGCCCGTGCTCGCTGTCGCCACGGTGCGCCAGGCGGGACTTGATCCATGCAAGGACATTGGACATGGCTTACTCCATCCCTGGACGGCTCTGCACCGTCGAGTAGCGTTCGCAGATGTCGTCAAGCCGCGCCCGCCCACGGATCAGCGCGTCGACACATGCTGGATCGAACAGGCGACCGCGCTGTGCGTACAGATAAGCCAGCGCCGCGTCCTTCTCCCAGGCCTTCTTGTACGGCCGCGGTGAAATCAACGCATCGAAGACATCCGCAACCGCCACTATCCTCGCTTCCAACGGAATCTGCTCACCCACGAGGCCATCGGGGTAGCCGCTGCCGTCGTAGCGCTCATGGTGGCGCAAGGCGATCAGGGCGCCGGTCTGGATGAAGCGGTTCTGGCTGCCCGACAGCAACTGGTGGCCGATCTTCGGGTGGCGACGCATGACATCGGTTTCTTCGGCCGTCAGCGGACCGGCCTTCATCAGCACCGAATCGGGAATGGCGATCTTGCCCATGTCGTGCAACGGGGCGGCCATCTCGATGGTGCGTACTTCGTCTTCGGGCAGGCCGAGTTGTTCGGCGATCAGACCGGCCACATGGGCCATGCGTTCCAGGTATGCACTGGTGCCGCTGTCGCGATACTCGATGGCACGCGCCAGCCGCGACAGTGTCTCGCGCTCGCGCTCCTCGACCTCGTGCATGCTGGACAGCAGGCGCTGCTCCAGCGAGAGCGCACGCTGCTTGACGTTCTCGGACTGCTGGCGGAGCTGCAGCAGGTTGCGGCAGCGTGCACGGAGTTCTCGCGGACGCACCGGCTTGACCAGGAAGTCGATCACGCCGGCTTCCAGCGCGGCCTGGCGGATGGGCTCATCGCCCACCACGGTGATCAGGATGATCGCGATGTCGCGATGCATCGGCAGCCGGCGGAAGCGCCGCGCGAACTCCAGCCCGTCCATGCCCGGCATGCGGTAGTCGAGCAGCAGCAGGTCGGTGCGGTTCTTCTCGCACCACTCCAGCGCTGCCAGCGGATCGCCGAAATCATGGACGGTCAGCTCGGACGCGATGTCCTCGATGACATGGCGCAGCATCGTGCGCGCAGACGTCTGATCGTCGACGATGACGATATTCAAAGCGTTACCCACCCCTTGTGGCCACATCACGTGGCTGTCGGGCAAGGATACTCCGGCGGTGGCAGCGCTCGCATCTAACATGTCGGCAGTCCTGTTCGGCGGCGCGGACCCGGGCAGGGTCCGTGATCCACGAAGGGAACCGATGCGAATCCCGGGGCCCCCTCCCCTGATCTCTATCGGCGCGGGCGGCGGAAAATTGACCGTCCTGCGTGTGAATCTTCGCAGGAAGCGTGCCAGCCGTGGCCAGGGGGTGTCAGGGCAGAACATGGTGACCTCCGTCACGGAATGAGGCCTTTCCGTCCATCCTTGGCGCGCGGTGGATCAGGGTGGCGCGCCGGAAAACAGCTCCGCCGGCGGCCGGTGGCCCGTCGCTTCATGCAGACGGGAGCCCATTCTGCCCCTGAGCGTCACTCTCTTGACGCTTGGGGCGCCCCCGTCAGCCCTGGCTTTCCGGGCGCATGTAGGGGAACAGCAGTACGTCACGGATGGAGTCCGAACCGGTCAGCAGCATCACCAAGCGATCGATGCCGATGCCCAGCCCGCCTGTCGGCGGCAGGCCGACCTCCAGTGCCCGGATGTAATCAGCGTCGAAGTGCATGGCTTCATCGTCTCCCCCCTCCTTCGCCTGGACCTGGGCCATGAAGCGCGCCGCCTGGTCCTCCGGGTCATTGAGCTCGGAGAACCCGTTGGCGAGCTCCTTGCCGTTGATGAACAGCTCGAAGCGGTCGGTGTAACCGGGGTCGTTGTCGTTGGCGCGGGCCAGCGGCGACACCTCGACCGGGTGGTCGGTGATGAAGGTCGGCTGGACGAGGGTGTGTTCCACGGTCTTCTCGAAGATCTCCAGCAACAGCTTGCCCCAGCCATAGGATGGCTTGACGTGGATCTTCAGGCGCTCGCAGTGGCGGGCCAGCGCGTCGCGGTCGGTACAGTCGGCGGCGCTGATCTCGGGGTTGTGGTGGCGCACGGCCTCGTCCATGCGCCAGCGGCGGAACGCCGGCTCCAGGTCGATGTCCTGGCCGTCCCACGCCACCTGGCCGGTGCCCAGCACCTCGTGCGCCACGTCGCGGATGACGCCCTCGGTCAGGTCCATGATCTCGGTATACGTGGCGTAGGCCTCGTACAGCTCGAGCATGGTGAATTCCGGGTTGTGCCGCGTGCTGACGCCCTCGTTGCGGAAGTTGCGGTTGATCTCGTACACGCGCTCCAGTCCGCCGACCACCAGCCGCTTCAGGTAGAGCTCGGGCGCGACGCGCAGGTACAGGTCCAGATCCAGCGCGTTGTGGTGCGTGGTGAAGGGCTTGGCTGCGGCGCCGCCGGGGATGTAATGCATCATCGGCGTTTCAACTTCCAGGAAGCGGCGCGCGTCCAGCCATTCGCGGATCGCGCGGATGATGCGCGAGCGCTTGATGAAGACATCGCGCGCCTCGGGCGTGACGATCAGGTCCACATAGCGCTGGCGGTAGCGCTGTTCCACGTCGGACAGGCCGTGCCACTTGTCCGGCAACGGACGCAGCGCCTTGGTCAGCAGGCGGAAGGCATCGGCCTTCACGGACAGCTCGCCGGTACGGGTCCGTGTCAGCCCTCCTTCCACGCCCACGATGTCGCCGATGTCCCACCCCTTGAACGCATCGTAGGTCTCGCCCAGCGCATTGGACTGCAGGAACAGCTGGATGCGCCCGGATTCGTCCTGGATCTGGACGAAGCTGGCCTTGCCCATCACCCGCTTGGCCATCATGCGTCCGGCGAGCTTCACGCGCCGGCCGCCGCCTTCGAGCGCCTCTCCGGTCCAGAGCTCCGGGTCCTGGTATTGCACCTGCAGATCGCCCGCGTAGTCGGTGCGACGGAAGTCATTGGGGAACGCGATGCCCTGCCCGCGCAACGCCGCCAGTTTGGCGCGGCGCTCGGCGATGAGGCTGTTCTCGTCCTGCGGAAGGGTGTGGTCTGTCATGGGTCGTGTCGTGTTCTGGAGCGTGGGAGCGACGTGAGTCGCGAACGAGTGCCGGAGAAGAGCCCGCGACTTGCGTCGCTCCCACGGGTGACTCGTGGGCGGATCAGGCGTCGATGCGTTTCGAACCCGCTTCCAGGCCCGATTTCAGGCTGGCCTCGACGAACTCGTCCAGATCGCCGTCCAGCACTTTCTGCGTGTCCGAACGCTCCACGCCGGTGCGCAGGTCCTTGATGCGGCTCTGGTCCAGCACGTAGTTGCGGATCTGGCTGCCCCAGCCGATGTCGGACTTGGTGGCTTCCACCGCGTCGCGTTCGGCGTTGCGCTTCTGGATTTCCAGCTCGTACAGCTTGGCGGCCAGCATCTTCATCGCGTTATCGCGGTTCTGGTGCTGGCTGCGGCCGGTCTGGCAGGCCACCACTATCCCGGTGGGCACGTGGGTGATGCGTACCGCCGATTCGGTCTTGTTGACGTGCTGGCCACCGGCACCGGATGAGCGGTAAACGTCGGTCCTCAGGTCGGCCGGATTGATGTCGATGTCGATGTTGTCGTCGACTTCCGGCGACACGAACACCGAGGTGAAGCTGGTATGGCGGCGGTTGTCGGAGTCGAACGGCGACTTGCGCACCAGGCGGTGCACGCCGGTCTCGGTCTTCAGCCAGCCGTAGGCGAAATCGCCCTCCACGCGCAGCGTGGCGGACTTGATGCCGGCCACGTCACCGCCGCTGGCTTCCATCAGCTCGGTCTTCCAGCCGCGCGACTCGCACCAGCGCAGGTACATGCGCAGCAGGATTTCCGCCCAGTCCTGCGCCTCGGTGCCGCCGGCGCCGGCCTGGATGTCGACGAAGGCGTTGGAGGCGTCCATCTTGCCCGAGAACATGCGCTGGAATTCCAGCTTGTCCACGTGCGAGGCGTAGCGCTCCACGTCGGCTACCACGGCCTGCGCGGTGTCCTCGTCGTTTTCCATTTCGGCCAGCTCCAGCAGTTCGGAGCCGCCGGCCAGGCCTTCCTCGATCTCGCGGATGCCGTTGACCGTCTTGTCGAGCAGGGAACGTTCGCGCCCCAACTGCTGTGCGTATTCGGGGTTGTTCCAGATATCCGGGCTTTCCAGCTCGCGGTTCACTTCTTCCAGGCGTTCGTGCTTGGAATCGTAGTCAAAGATACCCCCGGAGCGAGGCCAGCCTGTCTTGCAGGTCGGCGATGCGCTGGCGGATGGGATTCAGCTCGATCATGGGGTGCGTGGCAGGGATGCGGAATCGGTCGGGAAGGATACCAGAGCGGTGCGCCGCGCCGGCTGCGGAACGGTTCTTGCATGACATCCGGTGCCCTGCCCAGAGTCGCCGCCGGCATGACCACCCACATCGCACCGTCCGCATCGCTGCTGTCCGGCCTGCTCGGCCTGGCGCTGGTGTTCGCCTTCTCCGTGGCCTGTGCCGGCGACGCGCCGACGGCGCCCGTGGCCGACCGTGCGAACCAGGTCGGCCAGTGCCTGAAACTGAGGCGCGACGAACCTGCCAGGGCGGTGGTGCTGGCGAGCGCGCTGCTGCAAGCGAAAGACCTGAACGTCGAGGATGAACTCAAGACGCTGAGTTGCCTGGGCATCGCCGCCGGCCTGAGCGGTGAGCCGGAGCGGGCGATCAGCGCCGCCGAGCGGATGGAACGGCGCGTCGATGAAACGCCCTCGCTCGCACCCGCGCTGCGGATGCGCGCGTATTCGCAGATCGGGTCGATCTACCAGGGCGCCGGCCACATCCGCGCCGCGGAGGCCGCGTACCTCCGTGCCTACGACGTCTCTTCGCGGCTCGACGAACGCGATGCCGGGCTGGTGCAGGCCGCCACGCTCAACAATATCGGGCTGATCCATGCCGACTATCTGGCCTCGCCCGAGGTGGCCGACGGGTACTACCTCAAAGCCCTGGCCGCAGCGGCCAGCGTGGGCCTGGAAGACCCCCTGATCGTGCACAACCATGCGCTCAACCTGGTCGCGCTGGAGCGCGATGCAGACGCCATGGAAACGATCGACGCCGGTGAAGCCATGGCCCAGCGCCAGCAGGCCCATACCGTGGTGCATCGCCTGCGCAGCGAGCGTGCAGGCCTGTGGATCCGGCAGGGGCAATTGGAACGGGCCCGGCCGGTGCTGGCGGCAGCCATCCGCGAACAGGCGAGGAACAGGGACCTGCCCGGGCAGGCGGGCTCGCTTGCGAAACTGTCGGTCCTGCAGCGCAAGGCCGGTGAACGCATGCAGGCGCTGGAGACCGCGCGCGCAGCCTGGGCCCTGGTGGACGACCAGCCACAGCCGCAGAAGCAGCGCGAAGTGCTGCTCGCGTGGATGGCGGCGCATGCCGCGCTGGGGCAAGCGGAGCAGGCACTGGCGGTGGGTGCCCGCCTGCACGGATTGGAGATGGAAGCGCTGAGGCATCAGCGGCTGGAGTTGCTGGCCGACCTGCAGGCGCGGAGCGAGAGCGCACAGGCCCAGCGCGAACTGGAGCAGATGCGTCACCAGGCACAGATCCGCGTGCTGAATGACGAGAAATCCGCGCTGTTGCGTCGTGCGGGCGTGACGCTGATGACCCTGCTGGTGCTGGCAGGTGTCGGCTTCGGCCTGTTGCAGCGTCGCAAGAACCGGCAGCTGCGCAAGGTCAGTGCCACTGATCCCCTGACCGGCCTGCGCAATCGCCGCGCCGCCACGGAGTCGCTGAAGGCCATGTCGTTGCAGCGGCCCGCCGCCGGTACGCGCCATGTGCTGTTCCTCATCGATATCGACCACTTCAAGCAGGTCAACGATGGTCATGGTCACCACGCCGGCGACCAGGTGCTGGTGGCGCTCTCGCGCCAGCTGCGCGAACTGGGGCGTGCGGACGACGTCATCGCCCGCTGGGGTGGCGAGGAGTTCCTGATGGCGTGCGCGGACCTGACCGAAGCCCAGGCCTGCGCGGTGGCGGCGCGCGTGCAGGAAACACTGTGCGATACGCACGAGTTGGCGCCAGGCCAGCGCTGGCCACTGACCGTCTCGCTGGGCTTCGCCCCTTTCCCGTTCTTCGACAACACCACAGGCGGTTGGGACTACGCGCTGCGCATGGCCGACCGCGCCCTGTATGCGGCCAAGGACCGCCGCAACGCCTGGGCCGGATTGTGGGGACGCACGCTCCCACCCGGCGTCGCCCTGCAAGCGCTGCTGGAGGAGCCTGAAGGCGCGGTCCGCAGCGGTGCCATCGAACTGGTGGCCAGCTACGCCGTGGAACGTCTGCCGCGCGTGCCGGCGATCCGCGCCGCCTAGGCGGCTTCGGCCCCGGTCCGCTGACGCAGGTCCTGTCGGTAGCGGCGGCTGCACGGCAGCGCGCTGCCATCCTTCATGTGCACGCGCGCATCACCGGTGTCCAGCGGCTCGATCGAGGCCACCTGGTCCAGGCTGACGATGTAGCTGCGGTGGATGCGGGTGAAACGGCGTGGATCCAGGCGGGTCTCGATGCCGGCGATCGTGCTCCGCAACGGGTAGTCGTGGCCGCGTACCCGCAGATTGACGTAGTTGCCTGCGGCCTGCAGCCACTCGATATCGTTGGCCGCCACCAGGAACTCGCGGCCCAGCTTGCGCACCAGGAAGCGCTCCGGGCGGTCCACCGGCTCCAGCGGCGGACCTTCGTCCGGCTCGGCCAGCAGGCTGGCTTCACCCTGCCAGCGGCGCAGCAGGAAGCGGTAGCCTTCCACCAGTACGACGATCGTGGCGAAGCTGCGGATATCCTTCAGGTACTCATAGACCAGTTCGCGAGGCCAGGGGCCGAACTCGTAGGTCATGCCCTGGCTGCGGTAGGCCATCACGCGCAGCGCGACCATGCCGGCGACGTGGATGATGCAGACCACGATGCTCGCCAGCAGGTACTCGGGTATCCGCCGGCGCCAGTTTTCCCAATGCAGCGGGAAGCGTCGGGTGTACCAGGCGATCGCCGGTATCAGGACCAGCAGCCACACCAGCGCACTGCTCGCTTCCCAGACGGCCGGCTCCCAGGCCTCCACGCCGGAGCCCTGCCGCCGCATGTCGATCAGCGTGGTCATGCTGTTGCCGATGCAGTTGGCGCCGATCATCGCCACCCAGAACCCGATCTCCACCCATCGCCGCCAGGGCAGATAGCGTTCGTAGGTGGGTGGGGACCGTTCCATCATGCGCGCATTCTAGCCCGCGCCTCCCGCAACACCGCCGCCACTCGTCCCTTGCTTCCCTCGATTGGCCCCTGCCCCTCCACCACGCGTCCCTTCGCGATGGCGTGCACACGCACGGCGCCCGACGCTGGCCGCCTTGCCGATGAAGGAGAGCACCATGCAACGTCGCCACGATCTGGACTGGGTCCGCGTCTGCGCCTTCGGGCTGCTGGTGCTCTACCACGTGGGCATGTACTACGTGACCTGGGACTGGCACGTGAAAAGCCCCGGCGCCAGCCACGCGCTGGAACCGTTCATGATGCTCAGCTCCCCCTGGCGACTGTCGCTGCTGTTCCTGGTGTCCGGCTGCGCCACGGCGTTCCTGCTCGGCAAGGCGCGGCAGGCCGCCGATGCTGCCGGTGGCCGGATGCGCTTTCTTGGGACCCGTTCGTGGCGGCTGCTGGTGCCGCTTGTCTTCGGCATGCTGGTGATCGTGCCGCCGCAGTCCTACTACGAGGTGGTCGAACAGTTGCCTGGCGGCTACCACGAGGGCTACCTGGCGTTCTACGCGCGCTACCTGACCGGTCATGACGGCTTCTGCGATGCCGACGGCTGCCTGGAGGTCCCGACATGGAACCATCTGTGGTTCGTCGCCTACCTGTGGGTCTACACCGTTGCACTGTGGCTGCTCTGGAAGCTCGTGCCCCGCGCCATCAATGCAGCGGAGCGCCACTTGGGCCGCTGGCTTTCCGGCATCGGCGTGCTGGCCGGTCCCGTCCTGTTCCTCGGCGTGGCACGTGTGCTGATGATCGGCCGCTTCGAGCAGACGCACGCCCTGGTGGACGACTGGTACAACCATGTGCAGTACTTCGGCGTGTTCCTGCTCGGCTTCCTCATCGCCCGTGCGGACGGGGTGTGGGATGCCATCGAACGCCAGCGCTGGCCAGCCCTCGTTGCCTGGCTGCTCAGCTGGGCCGGGCTGGTCGCCTATTTCGCGCATTTTGCCGACGCGGCACCGCCCGACTGGGCACGCATGGGGATGCGGATGGCCTGGGGCCTGAACCAGTGGTGCGCCATCGTGGCGGTACTGGGTTTCGCCCGGCACTGGCGTCCTGCCGACAACCGTGCGCTGCGCTATCTGGTGCCGGCGGTATTTCCCGTCTACATCCTGCATCAGACGGTGACCGTGGTCGTCGCCCACCAGCTGAAACCGTTGGCGATACCGCCGATGGTGGAAGGTCCCTTGCTGGTGGCGATCACCTTCGCCGCGTGCTTCGCCGGCTATGAAGTGATCCGCCGCGCGGGATGGCTGCGGCCCTTGTTCGGACTGAAGCGTGCCGGCGAAGTGCCGTCCCGCAATCCGGAGCCCCTGGCCTGGCCGGAGCGCTGATCGGCGCCCTCAATCGGCCGGTTGCCAGTGCCGGACCAGCAACTGGATGCCGCGACGGTTCTGCCAGTCGTCGGTGTCCAGCTGATAGGCGGCCTGGATGCGGGAAGGCGGTGGCTGGTCGTGCCACCCGTTGAACTGGATCGCGTTCAACGGTGTGGCCTGTCCGCGCAGGCGCAACGAGAACTTCAGGTGCTTCTCGCCCACCACGCGCCAGTCCAGCACGTCGAACACGCCATCGAACATGGGTTCCGGGAATCCCTGCCCCCATGGCCCCGCGCCACGCAGTGCTTCCGCGTGCATGCGGTCCAGTTCGCCGGGCTGGAGTTCGCCGTCACTCAGGAGTTCTTCCTGCAGCAAGGCGTCGTCGAGCATCGCGGCGGCATGGCGGTGGAAGGCGTCACGGAACACCGGCAGTGCACTTTCATCGAGCGACAGCCCCGCCGCCATCGCATGGCCGCCGAAGCGCTGCATCAGGCCGGGGTTCGCAGTGTCGATGGCCGCCAGCGCGTCGCGGATGTGGAAGCCGGGAATCGAGCGCGCCGACCCGCGCAGCGTGGTGCTGCCCGGCTCTGCGGGTGCGAAGGCCACGACCGGGCGATGCAGGCGTTCCTTCATCTTCGAGGCGACCAGGCCCACCACGCCGGGATGCCATTCCGGATCGAACAGGCACGGGGCGAGCGGCACCTGCCCGCCTTCCGCGACATCGATGCGCGCGAGCGCGGCCTGCGCCTCATCCACCATCTGCTGCTGCACGCCACGACGCTCGGCATTGATGCCTTCCAGAACGCGCGCCATCTCTTCGGCCTGCGTGGCATCGTCGGTCAGCAGGCAGGCGATGCCGAGGGCCATGTCCTCCAGCCGTCCGGCCGCATTCAACCGTGGCGCGATGGCGAAACCGATGTCGGCTGCGGTCAGGCGCGCCGGCTCGCGGCCCGCCACGCGCATCAGTGCCTGCAGGCCCGCACACGCCTGCCCGGCCCGCAGCCGGCGCAAGCCTGCGCCGACCAGGGCGCGGTTGTTCGCATCCAGCGGCACGAGATCGGCCACGGTACCCACGGCGACCAGATCCAGCAGCGTGGAGAGATCCGGCCCCGCGCCGTCGAACGTGCCCCGTTCGCGCAGGAGCCGTCGCAACGCCAGCAGCACGTAGAACATCACCCCGACACCGGCCAGCACCTTGCTGGGAAACGGGTCATCGCGCAGGTTCGGATTGACGATGGCATCGGCCGGCGGCAAGGCGTCGCCGGGCAGGTGGTGGTCGGTGACAAGCACTTGCCAGCCCCGCGACTTCGCCGCCGCGATGCCGGCATGGCATGCGATGCCGTGATCGACCGTGACGAGCAGGTCGGGTTGCAGTGCGGCGAGTTCATCCACCAGCGAGGGCGACAATCCGTAGCCATGCACCATGCGGTTGGGCACCGCAGGCGTCACGTGCCGCGCGCCAAGCAGGCGCAGGCCGCGCACGCCGACCGCGCACGCCGTGGCGCCATCGCAATCGAAGTCGCCCACGATGACGATGTGCCGGTCCTGCGCGATCGCATCGGCGAGCAACGCGGTGGCGCCGCCAAGGCCCCCGAGCTGGTCGGGTGGCAGCAACTGCGCCAGGCGTGGTTGCGCCTGGTCCATCGAGAGTGCACCGCGGGCTTCGTAGAGGCGTTGCAGGAGCAACGGCACACCCTCGGGCCACTGACCATTCGCCGCGATGGTCCGACGGCGGATCCTGGGCGAGGTCATGCCGGAACGTGGTCCGGGCGTAGCGTGTCCAGGCGTTGCATCGGGCGGCGCCAGAGGCGCCAGCGTTGCTCGCGGCGCAGCGCGAACAGCGCGCCATCCTCGAAATCCAGGGTCAGCACGTCCAGCTCGCGCTTGTGCAGGGCGTCCAGCAGGGGCTGCAGTGCGTCACGGCACAGCAGATCCAGGTTGCGCAGATGACGCAGATCGATCAGCGCATCCACGCCGCCCTCCCCGCTCGCGTGCACAGGTTCCACCCCGGCCGCATGCGCCAGCGACTGCAAAAGCACATCGTTGCCTTTGACCTGGCGGAAACCGGTGCGTACGAAGTCCGGGAGCACGCCGCCGCCCCAGAACCACAGCGAGTTCACCGGCGGCTTGCCCTGCGCGACGCGCTGTGCGTTCCAGGGATGGTTGTGCAGCAGCACCTGCGCTTCGCTGAGCAGGGCACGCCAACGGCGGCCCGCTTCGCCTTCCGGCAGGTGCGCGAACAGATCGTCGCCCAGCACGTCATTCACCGGCGCGAACACCGGGAGTTTCGCCTCGGGCGGCAGGCGCAGGTACCAGCGGGCGGGATCCGGTGCGTCCAGCAGCATGCCGGCATCGCCGAACAGCGGCTTCAGTGCGGGCAGCAACTGCGCGGTGTCTTCGTCGCCCAGCGCCAGCGCCTCGCCATACGCCAGCATGCGCGCACCGTTCATGTCGGGCGAGACGCGCGCAGGATCGGCACGCAGCCACAACGCGCCGGCGGCATCCCGTGCGTCGCGCTGGCGCGTCAGGGCTGCGACCGGCCAATGGTCCGGCACCAACTGGAAGTGGCGCCGCAGCTGCGCATGCTCGCCCGCCTCACCGGCCGCGCGATCCGCGCGCCCCAGCGCCCGCGCCACATCGGCCGGCAGTGCCTGTCCCACCAGGCGGGTACGCGGAGGCAACAGCAGCGTGGCCTGCGCCATCGGCTCAGTCTGCGTAGGAAACGCTGACGATTTCGTATTCGCGCTGGCCGGCAGGCGCGTCTATCGTGACGCTGTCGCCTTCGTGCTTGCCGATCAGCGCTCGGGCCAGCGGCGAGGAGATCGCGATCAGGCCCAGCTTGATGTCCGCCTCGAGGTCGCCGACCACCTGGTAGCGCTTTTCTTCATCGGTGTCGACATCGGCCAGCACCACGCGGGCGCCGAACACAATGCGCGTGCCGGCGTTGAGCTTGCTGACGTCGATGATCTCGGCGTGCGACAGCTCGCCTTCCAGCTGCTTGATGCGGCCTTCGATGAAGCCCTGCTGCTCGCGGGCGGCATGGTATTCGGCGTTTTCCTTCAGGTCACCGTGCGCGCGCGCTTCGGCGATGGCGGTGATCACTTCCGGCCGCTTCACCGTCTTCAGCAGATCCAGTTCCTGGCGCAGGCGCTGCGCGCCCTGCATGGTCAATGGGGCTCTCACCCTTGAAGCTCCTTGTGCAGTTCCTGCAACGCCAGCACCGGGCCCGTGCCACGGTATTCCAGCGAATGCACCAGCGCCTTGGCGCCGGCAACGGTGGTTGAGTAGGTGACGCGGTGCTGCAACGCCTCGCGCCGGATCGAGAAGGAGTCGGCAATGGCCTGGCGTCCTTCCGTCGTGTTGACGATATACACGATCTCGCCGTTCTTGATCAGGTCCACCACGTGCGGACGGCCCTCGACCACCTTGTTCACCTGCTCGCAGTCGATGCCGCGCTCACGCAGCCATGCGGCGGTCCCGGCGGTGGCCACGATGCTGTAACCGCGGCCGACCAGCTCCTGCGCCACCGGCAGCACGCGCTTCTTGTCCGGGTCGCGTACCGAGATGAAAACCTTGCCGACCGGCGGCGCCTTGATGCCACCTGCTTCCTGCGCGCGCGCCATGGCGGCACCGAAGCTGCGGCCCACGCCCATGACTTCGCCGGTGGAACGCATTTCCGGGCCCAGGATCGGGTCCACGCCCTGGAACTTGGCGAACGGGAAAATCGCCTCCTTCACCGAGTAGTAGTCCGGCACGATCTCCCGGGTGGCGCCCTGCCCGGCCAGCGTCTTGCCGGCCATGCAGCGGGCCGCGATCTTGGCCAGCGGCATGCCGGTGGCCTTGGACACGAACGGCACCGTACGCGAGGCGCGCGGGTTCACTTCCAGCAGGTAGACGATGTCGTCACCGCCATCCTCGGCGGCCTGGATGGCAAACTGGGTGTTCATCAGGCCGACGACCTTCAGTGCCTTGGCCAGTTCCACCACCTGCCGGCGCAGTTCGTCCTGCGTCTTGGCCGACAGCGAGTACGGCGGCAGCGAGCAGGACGAATCGCCCGAGTGCACGCCCGCCTCCTCGATGTGCTCCATCACGCCACCGATCAGCACGTTGCCTTCCGGGTCGGCGATGATGTCCACGTCCACTTCCACCGCATTGTCGAGGAAGCGGTCGAGCAGCACCGGCGAATCGTTGGAGACCTTGACCGCGTCGCGCACGTAGCGGGCCAGGTCGGATTCGCCATAGACGATCTCCATCGCGCGTCCGCCCAGCACATACGACGGACGCACCACCAGCGGATAGCCGATTTCGCGGGCCAGCAGCAGGGCTTCCTGGTCGTTCCGGGCGATGCGGTTCGGCGGCTGCTTCAGGCCCAGCCTGTCGACCAGTTGCTGGAAACGCTCGCGGTCTTCGGCCAGGTCGATGGAGTCCGGCGACGTGCCGATGATCGGCACGCCATTGGCTTCCAGGGCCTGCGCCAGCTTCAGCGGGGTCTGCCCGCCGTACTGCACGATCACGCCCTTGGGCTGCTCCAGTTCGACGATCGCCAGCACGTCTTCCAGCGTGAGCGGCTCGAAATACAGGCGGTCCGAGGTGTCGTAGTCGGTGGACACGGTTTCCGGATTGCAGTTGACCATGATGGTCTCGAATCCGTCCTCGCGCAGCGCGAGCGCTGCATGCACGCAGCAGTAGTCGAACTCGATGCCCTGCCCGATCCGGTTCGGGCCACCGCCCAGGATCATGATCTTGTCGCGGTTGGTCGGCTCGGCCTCGCACTCGTCCTCGTAGGTCGAATACAGGTACGCGGTGCTGGTGGCGAACTCGGCCGCGCACGAGTCCACGCGCTTGTAGACAGGCTTCACCCCCAGCGCCTTGCGCAGCACGCGCACGGCGGTCTCATTCGTGTTCGCCAGTTGCGCCAGGCGCGCATCCGAGAAACCCATGCGCTTGAGATGGCGCATGCGCGCCTTGTCCAGCGAGCCGAGCCCATCGGTGGCCAGTTGCTGCTCGGCGGCGATGATCTCTTCCATCTGGTCGAGGAACCACGGATCGATGAACGACAGCGCGTGCACCTGCTCCACGGTCATGCCGGCCCGGAAGGCGTCGGCGACATGGAACAGACGCTCCGGGCCGGGGGCCTTCAGTTCGCGCCGCAGCGTGGTCAGGTCGTCTTCGCTGGCGAGGTCCAGGCCGGTCGGATCGAGCCCGACCTTGCCGGTTTCCAGGCCGCGCAACGCCTTCTGCAGCGATTCCTGGAAGGTGCGGCCCATCGCCATCACCTCGCCCACCGACTTCATCTGCGTGGTCAGGCGTGCGTCGGCCTGCGGGAACTTCTCGAACGCGAAGCGCGGGATCTTGGTGACCACGTAGTCGATGGCCGGCTCGAACGACGCCGGGGTGAGGCCACCGGTGATCTCGTTCTTCAGTTCATCCAGCGTGTAACCCACGGCCAGCTTGGCCGCGACCTTGGCGATCGGGAAGCCGGTAGCCTTCGAGGCCAGCGCGGACGAACGCGACACGCGCGGATTCATCTCGATGACGACCACGCGGCCCGTCTGTGCATTGATGCCGAACTGCACGTTCGAGCCACCGGTATCCACGCCGATCTTGCGCAGCACCGCGATGGAGGCATCGCGCAGGCGCTGGTACTCCTTGTCGGTCAGGGTCTGCGCGGGTGCGACCGTGATGCTGTCGCCGGTGTGCACGCCCATCGGGTCAAGGTTCTCGATGGAGCAGACGATGATGCAGTTGTCCGCCGTGTCGCGGACCACTTCCATCTCGAATTCCTTCCATCCCAGCACCGATTCCTCCACCAGCACCTCGGTGGTCGGCGACAGTTCCAGGCCGCGGGTGACGATGTCGATCAGCTCTTCGCGGTTGTAGGCGATGCCGCCGCCGCTGCCGCCCAGGGTGAAGCTGGGGCGGATGATGGTGGGATAGCCGACGCGGGTCTGGATCTCCAGCGCTTCTTCCAGCGTGTGGGCCACGGCGGCTTTCGGACATTCCAGTCCGATCTCGCCCATCGCCACGCGGAACAGCTCGCGATCCTCGGCCATGCGGATGGCTTCGCGCTTGGCGCCGATCAGTTCGACGCCGTATTTCTCCAGCACGCCGTTGTCGGCCAGATCCAGTGCGCAGTTCAGCGCGGTCTGGCCACCCATGGTCGGCAGCAGCGCGTCGGGCTTCTCCTTGGCGATGATCTTCTCGACCGTCTGCCAGTTGATCGGCTCAATGTAGACCGCGTCCGCCATTTCCGGGTCGGTCATGATGGTCGCCGGATTGCTGTTGACCAGCACCACCCGGTATCCCTCTTCGCGCAGCGCCTTGCACGCCTGCGCGCCGGAATAATCGAACTCGCAGGCCTGGCCGATGACGATCGGGCCTGCGCCGATGATCAGGATGGTTTTAAGGTCGTTGCGCTTGGGCATGGGAATCTACTTCTCGGATTGTGTGGGGCCGCCGCCCTGGGCATCTGCTCCAGGGGCGCGTCCGACAGGGGCGATGGACGGGCCACGCTCCACCTCTTGTCCCGGCGCGCATGGGCGCGCACGGGTGCACATCACATCAGGGCACCTGGCGACACATCGCACGCCTTCATGCCCTGGAACATCATCTTGATGGCCGCCATCTCGCCCACCGACTTGCCGTCGGCCTTGTCGCCGTCGCCGGCGAGCACGTCGCCGAAGCCACTCAGTGCGCGGAAATCGCGGTACTCGGGATCGCGCGCGATGGTGAGCAGTGCCAGCAACTGGTCGGCACTGGCCGTTCGCATCAGGTCGGCGGGATCCAGGTCGGTTTCCGTCTTCGCCGAGGCGATGCCGGCCTGCACGATGCTGCCGAACACCGGCGCCGCCGTGCGGACCAGGCGCAATTCTTCGTCGAACCGGCCCGGATGTGCCTGTGCGTACTCGACCACTTCAGCCCGCTTCACACGGCGGAAGCCGTCGCGGGAAAGTTCGCTGCGCAGGCAGGCCAACTGCACGGGCGTGACGGCATCCGGCTTGTCCTGCACCGGCCAGGCGGGATTCTCACCGGCCGCCTCTTCCATGATGGCGCCGACCGGCAACATGCTGACCAGCAGGTCGGTCATCTCGTCGATCTGCTTTTCACCGGGCGCGGCGGCGGCAGCCGGCAGCGCAAGCGCCATCAGCACAGCGGTGACAGCAAGGCGCACGCGCATCAGCGTGCCTCCATCGAGGCCACGAACCGGTCGAACAAGGGCGATACATCGTGCGGGCCCGGCGATGCCTCCGGATGTCCCTGGAACGAGAAGGCGGGGGCATCCGTCAGTTCGATGCCCTGGTTGGTGCCGTCGAACAGCGAACGATGGATCACGCGCACGTTGGCCGGCAGCGTCGCTTCATCCACCGCGAAGCCGTGGTTCTGCGAGGTGATCATCACGCGACCGCTGTCGAGATCCTGCACCGGGTGATTGGCACCGTGGTGGCCGTGGCCCATCTTCATGGTCTGCGCGCCGGCCGCCAGGGCCAGCAGCTGGTGGCCCAGGCAGATGCCGAACGTCGGCACCTTCTTCGCGATGAGCTCGCGGATGGCGGTGATGGCGTAGTCGCACGGCGCGGGGTCGCCCGGGCCGTTGGACAGGAACACGCCATCCGGCTGCAGCGCGAGCACGTCCGCGGCGCTGGTCTGCGCGGGCACCACGGTCACGTCGCAACCGCGTTCGGCCAGCATGCGCAGGATGTTGTGCTTCACGCCGAAGTCGTACGCCACGACCTTGAACTTCGCCGGCGCCTGCACGAACGCGTTGCGGTCCAGGTCCAACTGGCCGTCGCGCCAGGGATACGGTTTGTCGGTACTGACCACCTTGGCCAGGTCCATGCCTTTCAGGCCGGGGAACTTGCGCGCCGCTTCCAGCGCCATCTCCGCGTTGATGCCCTCGCCCGCCATCAGTGCGCCGTTCTGCGCACCGCGCTCGCGCAGGATGCGCGTCAGCTTGCGGGTGTCTATGCCGGCAATGGCCACGATGCCGCGTGATTGCAGCCACTCCGGCAGAGCCTGCTGGCTGCGCCAGCTGCTGGGGCGGCGCGGCACGTCGCGCACGATGAGACCGGCGCACCAGACCTTGGCGGCTTCGTCGTCCTGGTCGGTGCAGCCTGTATTGCCGATGTGGGGATAGGTCAGGGTGACCAGTTGGCGGGCGTAGGACGGGTCGGTCAGGATTTCCTGATAGCCGGTCATCGCGGTGTTGAACACCACTTCGCCGACCGAAAGGCCGTCGGCGCCTACGGAGTCGCCCTCGAATACGGTGCCGTCTTCGAGTACGAGAATTGCGGGTCGTGTCACGGGGTTCGCCTTGGGGTGGAGGAACCCTGCCCCACCGACTTGCGGCTGCAAGAAACCGCGAACGCGGCATTTATCCGGTCCGTGGCGATGGGTAACAGGCGAGCGGGAATTGTACGGGGATGGCCTGTTCAGCGCCACCGTTTTTTTGCCTGTCCGACGGACAGCGCCCGCCCGCAGCGAGGCGTGTTCATATTCCGGCGTCCATATCGGGACGCCCGGCCAGCCTTCAATCCAGCAGATCCCGCACGTGATAGGCGCCCGGCGGGCGTCCCGACAGCACGCGCGCGACGTGCAGGGCACCACGCGCGAAGACATCGCGATGCGTGGCACGGTGGGTCAGCTCGATGCGCTCGCCGAGCCCGGCGAACTGCACGGTATGTTCACCGACAATGTCGCCGGCCCGCAGGCTGGCGTAGTGCACCTGCGCGCCCGCACTGCCGGCGGCCTGTCCCAGCGTCAATGCGGTGCCGGACGGGGCATCCTTCTTGTGGACATGGTGCGACTCCACGATGTCCACGTCCCACCCCGGCAACGCCGCCGCCACGCGTTCGACCACATCGGCCAGCACCGCCACGCCCAGGCTGAAATTCGTCGCCCACACCAGCGGAATGCGTCCACTGGCCGCGGCCAATGCCTCCTGCTGCACCGGGGATATGCCGGTGGTGCCGGAGACCAGTGCCCGACCACGGTCGGTGCACAGCGCCAGCACCGGGTCGAACCCTTCCGGCAGGCTGAAATCGATCGCCACGTCGAAGTCGGGCACGCCCGCCAGTTCGCTGGCCGCGAAGTGGGGCACGCCATCCACCACCCGCTGCGCAGGCGCGCGCCGCGTCACGGCCGCCACGGTCTGGTACACCGCAGGCTGCTCGGCAGCCAGTCGAAGCAAGGCCTGGCCCATCCGGCCGGAGGCACCGTGGATCAGGAGACGTGTCGGGGAAGTGTCCATGCAGGCATGGTAGCGGGCGCGTGATGCCAACGCGAACCGGGAATGTCCGGATCAGGGAACCTGCGGATAGCCCAGGTGGAATCCCTGTGCGAACGGCACCCCGAGCTCCTTCAGCGTCTGCAGTTGCCGTTCGTTCTCGACGCCTTCGGCGATCAGTTCCGCCTGCGTGCCCTGCGCGAACGTCAGGAGCGCCGCCACGAGCGATTGCACGCGTGGACGCTGGTCGATTTCACGCACCAGCGTGATGTCGAGCTTGATGATGTCCGGCGCCAACCTCAGCACATGGCGCAAGCTGGCGAAACCTGCCCCGGTATCGTCCACGGCGATGCGGACGCCGGCCTGCTGCAGCGCGGACAGGCACTGGCCAAGGCGCGCGTAATCTTCCACGGCGGTGTGTTCGGTGATTTCCAGCACCAGCCGTTGCGGGGCGTGACCGGCGAGCAGGTCGTGGAGTCGTGCGTTGCAGGCGGTTTCGGGCGATACGTTGACGGCGAGGAAGGCGTCATCGGGAAGGGAGGGCAACCGCGCCAGGGCGACCGCTGCGGCGGCCAGCTCCAGTTCCACGCTCAAGCCGCTGCTCGCCGCATCCTCGAACCAGCGGCCTGTCGACAGGTCGTACTCCAGCGGAAACCGCGCAAGCGCCTCGTAGCCCACCACCACGCCGTCGGCGAGCCTGACGATCGGCTGCAGGGCTGCCGTGAGCTGCGCCCCTTCCAGCACCTGCAGCAGTCGCTCCCGGGCGTCCTGCGCATGGCGCCGCTCGCGTTCGCCCTGACCCATGCGGGCATCCAGCGCTGCGCGCATCTGCGCATGTTCGATGGCCTTGTACATGCTCGCGGCCACGAGCGTGCTCAAATGCTCGAGCGTCCTGCAATCCGTGTCCGCGTAGGCGGCGGGCGTGGTCGCCAGGACCTTCAGCACACCCACCACCTGTCCGCGGAAGCTCAGCGGCGCGACCAGCATCGAACGCAACCCCACGCTGCGGCACGCGTCACGATTGACGCGCGGATCCACTTCGCTGTCATCGCATCTCAACACCTGCTGCTCTTCGATGCAGCGGCCGGACAAGCTGCCGGACACCGGCAGGCTGAAGCCGACCTGTCCTTGCGCGATCCCGCTGGCCGACCAGTAGCGCATCACGTCGCCGTCGCGGATTTCCAGCACCGCGCCGGCTGAGCGGGTGAGTTCCTGCGCACGATGGGTGATCGCGTCCACGACCTCCTGCGGTTCGGGACCTGCGGCGGCGATTTCGCTTTGCGCCGCGACGATGCGCTGCAGCAACGCAATATCGTCGGCAGCCGACGATGCCGCTTCGCCGCTTCGCATGTCAGGCCGCACTGACGACAACGACGTCAACCTGTTATCCCGGCTCATCTCCCCACACTCCCTGCGGATGATGAAAGCGATGCCATGCGTGCCGGCACCGGACACACGCGATGCTAGTGGGACGCCACCACCCTGTCGAGTAAACGCATGTATCTGGCGAGACGCCGTACGCATGAAGCGCCGTGCGTTGCTTCATTCGTGCGAAGAAGCGCCCGTCAACCGTTTGCCCCAATCCTCGATGGCGCCCTGCGCAAGGCGGCGTTCGAACAGCGTCCGCCATGACGGTACCAGTGGCAGCACCAGCACCTCGCGCAGCAGGCCGGGCTCTGGCGATCGCCGGTACAGCAGCTCGATCAGGCGCGCGAGTGGCCACGCGGGATGTGGCCGCGCCTCCAGCGTCATGCGGTCACCTGCCTGCACTTCTCCCTCTTCGAGCACGCGGTAGTACCAGCCGGTCCGCCCCGAGTCCTGCACGCGACGGGCCATGTCGGACACGGCGAAACGGTCCGACAGTTTCCAGCACGGCTGCCGGGACTGGGATACCTCCACCAGCGCCGTGCCCAGCCGGAAGCGGTCGCCAAGACAGATCGCGTCCTCGGCCATGCCATGCGTACTGATGTTTTCGCCGAATGCACCGGGAGCATCGAGCAATGGATGCGCCCCGATATCGTCGCGCCATCGGGCGTAGTGGTCCGCAGGGTAGTGATGGATGGCCTTGTCCGGCCCGCCATGCACGCGCAGGTCGCCTTGCTGGTCACCGAGGATGCCCAGCAGGGTGACCCGCTGCCTGCCCTCCAGCGGTGATTTCGCGATCGCGCTGCGACTGCCGGGACGGGTGAACTCGACAGCCTTCCCAGCGAGTACTCCATCGATGGTCAAGGCCCTCATCTCCGTCGGCGCGCTCATGCCAACACCTTCCCCAGGCCCGTGCCGTCGATGTCACCCACCACGCGGGCCAGCGCCATGCGGTCCACGTCCGCATCGAATCCGATGCGGAAATGCACTTCGCCCTCCGGCGTGCGCGATGAATGGATCGATGACAGGCTGACGGCGTGCCGCTCGAACACGTGCAGCAGAGCACGCAGAGAGCCCGGCCTGTCTTCCGGCAGGTGCACGCTGAGCGCCTGCGCGCCGGCGAGATCGGCCAGCAGGTAGCCGATGCGCTCGTAGCTGTAGTTGCCCTCGGCCAGTGTCGTGTCGCCGAAGGCGTCGCGGTTTTCGCGCAGGAATTCTTGGCGGAACGCCGCGCGCGCCATGTCCGTCCCCTCGCCCACCAGCGATGCCATCCGGGTGATCTGCGTGCCCAGCGCCCGCAGTGTTTCGCCGGCATAGGGGTTCCCGAACTGGATGTCTTCGTAGATGGCCGGATTCAACGACAGGATGCGCGCGATGATCGCCGCATCCATCTCGAAGGATGCGGAGCGGAACGGCATCAACGCGGCCAGGTCGCCGACCCGCGCCGACTGCGCGCGCAGGACGCCCGCCTGGGCCAGATGCGAGGCATGCACCATGGCCTGCACCAGCGCCATGACCCGGTCGTGCTGCTCGGGCGTCGCCTGCACGCATTCCGCCTCGATTGCAGCAAGGAGCGACACCACCCAAGGCCGCCATGTGTCGAGGCGCGCCTCGCAGACCACCATCACCCTGCCCTTCAGGGTCGGGGCCTTGGGCGGCGCGGTCATCGGATGCAGGCCGACCACCTCGGCGCGCGAGGCCAGCATCGCCGCTACCGGCACAGCCTTGATCGAGGTGACATCCAGCCACAACCGGCCAGCCTCGCTTCCCCCGGCAAGCGCCGCATACCGGGCGACCAGCGCCCCGGTGTGGCGGATCGGCGCCGAGAAAACCAGGACATCCGCCCGCCGCACGAGTTCGGCCTCGTCCGCCGAGGCGGGATCGGCCGGGTCGTGGCCGATCACCTCCAGACCCATGCGCACGCGGAAGAAATGCTGCAGCCAGCGGCCATAGGCGCCTGCGCTGCCGACGATGCCGATCAGCGGAGGGAGATTGGGCGTCACGCGCTGCACCGATCGGCGCTCACTGCTTCACCGCTCCTTCCTCTGTCAGGTAGACCACCTGCGCGCGCAGGTCGGGCATGATCTTCCGCATGACCTGGGAGAAACCCTCGTTGTACTCGGGCGAGCACACCGGTCCCGGCGTCCGGTCATCCAGTGTGCGCCGGACATACAAGCGGGCGCCTTCCTGGCGGAACGTCGAGGCGTAGCTCAGCGTACCCTCGTGCAGGCTGACGTCCTTCGGCACGGCGATGATCCGCATCAAGGCAGGAAACTCGAACGTGTATTCCTCGTCCGAGTGGTAAGCGCCGCAACTGCTCTCGCCTTCCGGCTGGTCCGGGTCGCCGAGCTGCGAGGCCACCAGCATGGAGACCGGGGTGAAACTGAGGAACCAGGGCTGCACCTGGAAGCCGCCGGTCGTCGGAATCATCCGGTCGACCTCGAAGTCCGCCTCCATGTTGAAGGTCTCCAGCATCGGCACCGGATCGTCGTACGTCACCTTGCCATTCGCGGTCAGGGCGTTCCCCCGGAAGTAGTTGCGGACCAGCTTGTCGGCGTCGCCCGCGCCAAAGTTGCGGAACTGCGACCGCGCCGCGACCGCCATGCGCCCGCTCAGTTCCACCCGCTGCGTGCCCTTGATCGAGCCGTCGGGCTGGATGCGGATGGCCGTGCGCAACTTCTGCCATTCCGAGCCCACCTGCGTCGCCGGCGTCGTGGCGCCGTCGCGATGGCCGTCCACCAGCAGCACCGGCTTGCCAGCAGCGCCGTCCGGCAGGCTGCCGAAGGGTGCCGTGGCCGCGGTGGAGTCCACGTACAGGTCCAGGCTGGGGATGTAGTTGATCACGTGGTTGACGACCGACGCGACCGGGATGTCCGGCAGTGTGTACGTGCCTCCCGCATTGATCAGCGCCTGGGTGCTGTCGATGCCGCGCGCCTTCAGCAGCGCCTGCAGCAGGGTCGCGTGGTCCTTGCAGTCGCCCATGCGGTTGTCGAGGACCACCTCCAGGTCGCGCGGCACCACGGCGCCCAGGCCGATGCAGTTACCCGCATAGGTGATCTTCGTGGAGACCCATTCGTAGAGCTTCTTCGCCGTCTCGCGCGGGTCCTTGCTCTTGCCCGCGATCTCCGCGGCGAGCGTGCGCAAGCGGGGCGTCAGTGCCGCCTTGGCATTGGCCGGGCCACCATAGGCCGCCGCGATGTCGGCGTAACTGGCGAAGGTGGAGAACGCGTAGCCCGGGTAGCGGTCGGCGGTGAAGACCGTATCGCGCAGGCTCTCGCGGTCGACTGGCTGGCGGTTGCTCCATTGCCAGCGCACGATCCGGCGGCCGTCGCGCGTTTGGACCGCGGGCTGGGTCATCTGCCAGTTGCGCCACGTGGCCTGCATCGCCTCCGGCGCATCGATGGTCACCTGCACGTCGCCGTAGTACGCGGCCGGGCTGTAATTGCGGATCACCGAGAAATGGCCCGGAAACATCGGCTGGGTGGCCGTCACCCGGTACGTGAACACCGTGATGTCGCCGACGGCGAGTTCCGGGAACACGACGGTAAGCGTCGTCTGGTCGGAGTAGATGGGCGAATCGCCCTCCCGCCCCGAACTGCTGCTGACCTGGTAGTTGCCCTTGGGCACATCGACGCGGCGGCCATCCGGCTTCAACGTGTAGGCTTCGACCACCTCGGCCTTCTGGATGCTGGTGCTGTAGCTGACCGACGCATCCTTAGCGGCTTCCAGGGCGCTGTCCTTCAGCACCTTGATCGCAGTTTCCTGCTCCTGCACGAAACTGCCATCGGCATTGAGCACGAATCGCGTCGACTCGCGCTCGACCTGCAACGGCCGGTCATCGGCCGCCCATGCGGGCGCCAGCACGACCAGCGCCAATACTCCCCACCACTTCCCCTTGTTCGTATGCACGCGGCCTCCCTTCATCGTGGACCTGAATGAAAACGGCCCCGGGGTCGCCGGGGCCGTCGCAGGATGCCACAAGCTGCTCGCCCGCGCGGGCGGCGGGGTAACGCAGGAAATCAGGAGGTCATGCGGTCCCAGAAGCCCTTGACGCCATCCAGGAACGTGGCCGATTTCGGTGAGTGCTTGCGCGCTTCGTCGCCGCTGAACGTGGCCTCGAATTTCTCCAGCAGTTCCCGCTGTTCGGGGGTCAGGTTGACCGGCGTTTCCACCACCACGCGGCAGTACAGATCGCCCTCGCTGCGGCTGCGCACGGACTTGACGCCCTTGCCGCGCAGGCGGAACAGCTTGCCGGTCTGCGTTTCCGCGGGGATGCGGATCTCCGCCTCGCCATGCAGCGTGGGAACGCGCACGGTGTCGCCCAGCGCCGCCTGCGAAATGCGGATGGGCACTTCGCAGTGCAGGTCATCGCCATCGCGCTGGAAGATGTCGTGTTCGCGCACGCGCACTTCCACGTACAGGTCACCCGGCGGCGTGCCCGGCGGGCCGGCTTCACCTTCGCCGGTCAGGCGGATGCGGTCACCGTTGTCGACGCCGGCCGGAATCTTGACCGACAGGACCTTTTCTTCTTCCACGCGCCCGGCGCCATGGCATTCCGTGCAGGGATTCCGGATGATCTGGCCGCGGCCACCACAGGCTGGACACGCCTGCTGCATGGCGAAGATGCCGCGCTGCATGCGGACGTTGCCGCGTCCACCGCAGGTGCCACAGGTCTCCACCTTGCCATCGGCCGAACCCGAGCCCTTGCACGGCGCGCAGGCGACCAGCGAGGGAATGTCGATGCGCTTCTCGACCCCGGCGACGGCCTCCTCCAGGTCCAGCTCCATCACGTAGCCGACATCCGCGCCGCGCCGCGCCGCGCGGGCACCGCCTCCGCCGAAGATGTTGCCGAAGATGTCGCCGAAAATATCGCCCATGTCGGGGCCACCGGCACCGCCGCCGCCCATGCCGTGCTCGAACGCGGCATGCCCATGGGCGTCGTAGGTGCGGCGCTTGGCGCCGTCCGACAAGACCTCGTAGGCCTCCTTGCACTCCTTGAACGCGGCCTCGGCGGCGGCATCGCCCGGATTGCGGTCCGGGTGGTGCTTCATGGCGCAGCGGCGATAGGCCTTCTTCAGGTCTTCGTCACTGGCGTCGCGGGCCACGCCCAGGACTTCGTAGTAGTCGCGTTTGCTCATGGAGCCGTGATTCGTGAGGGGTTATGGGTGATTCGCAAAAGCAACTGCCTGTTCGATGTCCAGGATCCGCGACGGAAGAAGTGGAGCTTGCGCTCCACCTTTCCGAATCACGAATCCCGAATCACTCATCACGGCTTCTTGTCCTCCTTCACCTCGGTGAATTCCGCATCGACCACGTCGTCCGCGGGGTTGCCCTGGCCCGCATCGGCGGTGCCCGGCTGCTCCGACGCGGCGGCCGCATACAGCGACTGGGCGGCTTCCTCCAACGCCTTGGACTTCGCTTCGATCTGCGCCTTGTCGTCGCCCTTCATCGCCGTGTCGAGGTCGGCGATCGCGGCTTCGACACGGCCGATCACGTCGCCCGGCACCTTGCTGCCGTGTTCGGTGATGGCGCTGCGGGTGGCGTGCAGCAGGCCGTCGGCCTGGTTACGCGTCTGCACCAGTTCCTGGAACTTCTTGTCTTCCTCGCGATGCGCCTCCGCATCGGCCACCATGCGCGCGATCTCGTCCTCGGACAGACCCGAGCCGGCCTTGATCTCGACCTTCTGTTCCTTGTTGGTCTTCTTGTCCTTGGCCGACACGTGCAGGATGCCGTTGGCGTCGATATCGAACGACACCTCCACCTGCGGCATGCCGCGCGGCGCCGGCTCGATGCCGGACAGGTCGAACTTGGCCAGCGACTTGTTGAAGCGGGCCTGCTCGCGCTCACCCTGCAGCACGTGCACCGTCACCGCGGACTGGTTGTCCTCGGCGGTGGAGAAGGTCTGCGAGGCCTTGGTCGGGATGGTGGTGTTCTTCTCGATGATCTTGGTGAACACGCCGCCCAGCGTCTCGATGCCCAGCGACAGCGGAGTCACGTCGAGCAGCAGCACGTCCTTGACGTCGCCGGCCAGCACGCCGCCCTGGATCGCGGCACCCAGCGCCACGGCCTCATCGGGGTTGACGTCCTTGCGGGGCTCCTTGCCGAAGAACTCGGCCACCGCCTGCTGCACCTTCGGCATGCGGGTCTGGCCGCCGACGAGGATGACCTCGCCGATGTCGCTGGCGCGCAGGCCGGCATCGTTCAGCGCGATGCGGCACGGCTCGATCGTCTTCTTCACCAGGTCTTCCACCAGCGCTTCCAGCTTGGCGCGGGTCAGCTTGATGTTGAGGTGCTTCGGGCCCGAGGCGTCGGCGGTGACGTACGGCAGGTTCACTTCGGTCTGCTGCGAGCTGGATAGTTCGATCTTGGCGCGCTCTGCGGCGTCCTTCAGGCGTTGCAGGGCCAGCGGATCCTTGCGCAGGTCGATGCCCTGGTCCTTCTGGAACTCCTCGACGAGGTAGTCGATGACGCGCTTGTCGAAGTCTTCGCCACCCAGGAAGGTGTCGCCGTTGGTCGCCAGCACTTCGAACTGCTTCTCGCCGTCGACGTTGGCGATCTCGATGATGGACACGTCGAACGTGCCGCCGCCCAGGTCATAGACGACGATCTTGCGGTCGGCGCCGCCGTCGCCCTTGTCCAGGCCGTAGGCCAGCGCGGCCGCGGTCGGTTCGTTGATGATGCGCTTGACGTCCAGGCCGGCGATCTTGCCGGCGTCCTTGGTGGCCTGGCGCTGGCTGTCGTTGAAGTAGGCCGGCACGGTGATGACGGCTTCGGTGACGGTCTCGCCCAGGAAGGCTTCGGCCGTCTTCTTCATCTTCTCCAGGATGCGCGCGGAGATTTCCTGCGCCGACAGCTTCTTGCCGTCGGAAGTCTGTACCCACGCGTCGCCGTTTTCATGCGGGATGATGGCGTACGGGACCAGGTCCAGGTCCTTCTTCACTTCCGCGTCGGTGAACTTGCGGCCGATCAGGCGCTTCACCGCGTAGAAGGTGTTCTTCGGGTTGGTGACCGCCTGGCGCTTGGCCGACGCGCCCACCAGCACTTCGCCGTCCTTGGTGTAGGCGACGATGGAGGGCGTGGTGCGGTCGCCTTCCGAGTTTTCGATGACGCGGGCCTTGCCGCCGTCCATGATCGCCACGCACGAGTTGGTCGTGCCGAGGTCGATGCCGATGATCTTGCCCATGGTGAATGCTCCCTAGCAAATTCTGTCTGGATCCGGCCGGTGGCCGGGTGGATGGTCTCGATATAAGGGTGCGATGACGCCGTTCAAGCGCCCCGCGAAGGCGTTCAGTCGTGTTTTGCAACGACGACCAGGGCCGGGCGCAGCAGGCGGCCATTGAGTACGTAGCCCTTCTGGAACACCTGCACCACGCTGCCGGGGTCCGCGCCGGGGGCATCGGCCTGGCTGATGGCCTGGTGATGCTCGGGATTGAAGGCTTCGCCGGCAGGGTCGAGCAGGGTCAGGCCATTGTCGCCGGCCACTTTCAGCAACTGCTTGTACGTCAGCTCGAGCCCGTCGCGCAGCGGACTGGGCTCATTGCCCGCCGCTGCCAGCCCGGCGTCCAGGCTGTCGAATACCGGCAGCAGGTCGCCCAGCAGGCGTTCGTTGGCGAACTTGCGCGCCTGCTCGATATCGCGCGCCACGCGCTTGCGCTGGTTGTCCAGGTCGGCGCGCTCGAGCAGCGACGCCGCGCGCAGCTGGTCCACTTCGTTGCGGAGGGTTTCCAGTTCGGCGATCAGCGCGCCTTCGACGTCCTGCGGCTCGTTGCCGCCGCCCAGGTCGGAATCGTGTTCGTGTTGGTTCATTTCGGGTCCCATCGCGGCAAGTCCGGCCGCCCAAGCACCAACCTATGGGGCCGGCGTTTCCGGATTCAAGGCCGCACCGAGTACATCCGCCGCCGCCTGCACCACCGGAATGACCCGGTCATACGCCATCCGGGTAGGCCCGATGACGCCCAGCACGCCCAGCACCTGCCCGCCCGCCATGTAGGGGGCGGTCACCACCGAGACGCCGTCGTGCGGCGCCAGGCCGGTGTCCTCGCCGATGAAGATGCGTACGCCCGGCGCTCGGATCGTGCGCTCCAGCAACTGCAGGATCTCGCGCTTGCGGGCGAATGCCTCGAACAGGTCGCGCAGCCGTTCCAGATCGGACAGTTCCTGCACGCCCATCAGGCGGGTCTGTCCTGCCAGCACCACGTCGTCGTTGGGCGGCGTCAGGGCCTGCTCCGCCAGTTCGATGGATTCGGCCAGCAACCCCTCCATCTCGGTCTGCGCCCTGCGCAGGTCATGCAGCAGGTTCGCGCGGATCTCGGACAGGGGCCGGCCGGCGAACTGGGTGTTCAGGTAGTTGGCGATGCGCTCGAGTTCGGACCGGTCGTAGGCCCGGCGCGTTTCGATGACGCGGTTCTGCACGTCGTTGTCGGCGAATACCAGGATGGCCATCACCCGCTGGCCATCCAGCGGCACGAAGTCGATGTAGCGGAACGCGAACTGCTCGCGCCGCGGCACGCTGACCACGCCGACGAAGTGGGTCATCGCCGACAGCAGCTCGGAGGCGTTGCCGAGCAGCGCCTGGGTCCCGGCGCCGGCCGGCAGCTCCGAACGCAGCCGGGCCACTTCGCCCTCTCCCAGCGACTTCACCTGTACCAGGCTGTCCACGAACACCCGGTAGCCCTGTGCCGTGGGGATGCGCCCGGCGGAGGTGTGCGGCGAACTGAGCAGCCCGACCTCCTCGAGTTCCGAGAGGATGTTGCGGATCGTCGCCGAACTGACTTCCAGTCCGGCGTGCCGGGCCAGCGTCTGCGACCCCACCGGCTCGCCGTCGCGGATATAGCGCGAGATCAGCGTGCGCAGCAGTTGGCGGGCGCGCGGATCCAGCGGGGGCGACGGTGAGTTCATGCCCGTTAGATAACGTCGCGCCTGCGGCTTTGCAAGCCGGGCGCTCCCCGCGTCTCAGAACCTGAGCCGGCACCGCTTACAATCCGCCGCATGCTCAGACACCTCGCCATCAAGGATTTCGCCGTCGTCCGCGCCGCCGAGCTGGAGTTCGGCGATGGCATGACCGTCATTTCAGGAGAAACCGGCGCCGGCAAATCGCTGCTGGTGGACGCGCTGGGCTTCCTGTCGGGCCTGCGGGCCGACAGCGGGGTGGTCCGGCATGGCGCGGAGCGCGCCGAGCTGTCCGCCGAGTTCCTGGCTTCGGCGGGCTCTCCGGCGCACACCTGGCTCGCGGACAACGAGCTCGACGACGATGGACAGTGCCAGTTGCGCCGGGTGATCCGTGCCGACGGCGGCTCGCGCGCCTGGATCAATGGCCGCAGCGTGACGCTGTCGCAGCTTTCCGATCTCGCGGCCCGCCTGGTGGAAATCCATGGCCAGCATGAACACCAGGCCCTGCTCGCCCGCCAGAGCCAGTTGGCACTGCTGGATGCCTTCGCCCGCAACGGCGACGAGCGCAGCGCCGTGCGCGACGCGGCGCTTCGCTGGAGCGCCCTCCTGCGCGAACGCGAACAGTTGTCCGGCCAGGGCGATGTCTCGGACCGGATCAATTACCTGGAGCACCAGTTGGCCGAGTTGCAGCGCGAAGACCTGTCGCCGGCCGCGCTGGAGGCCCTGGTGGCCAGCCATCGCCGCCAGGCCCACGCCACCGGCCTGATCCAGGCCTGTGACGCGGCGCTGGGTCAACTGGCCGGTGACGACGCCCCCTCGTTGACGCGCCATCTGCAGCAGGTGCGCGCCGACCTCGCCCGCCAGGCCGAACACGAGCCGCGCCTGCGCGATGTGGATGCGCTGCTGGACGGCGCGGCGATCCAGGTCGAGGAAGCCCTGTCGCTGCTCGGCCAGGTCCGGGACGACCTGGACGGCGAACCCCTGCAGTTCGATGCGCTGGAGCGCAAGCTCGCCCGCGTGCACGACCTCGCGCGCAAGCACCGGGTGCCGCTGGAAGGCCTGCAGGAGCAGCACGACCGGCTGGCGGCCGAGCTGGAATCACTGCGTGGTGCGGGCGAGCGCCTGCTCCAGCTCAACAGCGAGATCGACGCGGCCAAGGGACACTGGCGCGATGCCGCCGCCGCACTGACCCGCACGCGCCAGCGCGCCGCCAAAGCACTGGGCGACACCACCACCGCACTCATCGCCGAGCTGGGCATGGGCGGTGGCCGCTTCGGGATCGAGCTGGAGCCTCAGGACGGCGAACGCCCGGATCCGACCGGCGCCGAACGCATCGAATTCCTGGTCTCCGCCAACGCCGGCCAGCCGCCCCGCCCGCTGCGCAAGGTCGCCTCCGGCGGCGAACTCGCGCGCATTTCGCTGGCGATCGAAGTAGCCGCGCTTGGCCTGGATGCGGTTCCCACCATGATCTTCGACGAAGTCGATGCCGGCATCGGCGGCGCGGTCGCCGAGATCGTCGGCCAGAAACTGCGCGCACTCGGTGCCCAGCGACAGGTGCTGTGCGTCACCCATCTGCCCCAGGTGGCCGCGCAAGGCCACGCGCACTACCGCGTCAGCAAAGCGCCGGTGGAGGGCATGACCCAGAGCGCGGTCGAGAAGCTGGGCGCGAAGCAGCGCGAGGAAGAACTCGCCCGGATGCTGGGCGGCGTGGAGGTCAGCAAGGAAGCCCATGCCGCGGCCAAGCGGCTGCTCGCCAACGCGGTCTGATCCACCCTTGTTGTTTACTTGCGGGAGCGACGCAAGTCGCGAAGTGGGGTCGATGAAGCCTCGTCGCGACTTGCGTCGCTCCCACAGCCCGGGATTTCCGGGCTATCAGCGCTTCTTGCGCACGTACAGCACCAGCGAGTGCTCTTCCAGCTCGTAGCCGTGCTTGGCGGCGATCTCGCGCTGCAGTTTTTCGATCTCGGTGCTTTCGAACTCGATGATCTTGCCCGTGTCCACGTCCACCATATGGTCGTGGTGGCCGCCGCGGTCGAGTTCGTAGACGGCCTGGCCGCCCTCGAAGTTGTGCTTCAGCACCAGACCTGCCGCCTCGAACTGGGTCAGCACGCGGTACACCGTGGCCAAGCCGATCTCGTCGCCGTGGTCCAGCAGCTGACGGTAGATGTCTTCCGCGCTCAGGTGGTGCTGGGAGTTCTTCTGCTCCAGCAACTCCAGGATGCGCATGCGCGGGTGGGTGACCTTGAGGCCGACTTTGCGAAGGTCCTGCGATTCCATGGCGTCTCCGTTCACTCTCGGTTTAGCGCCAGCTGCCTGAAGCTCGGTTGCGGCGGTGCGCGGGAGTGTATCATCGGCCCGGTTTCCTACCGTACCTGCCCCATGCGCAAATTCCTGCTGGTCGCCGTCCTCGCTTCCGCCACTGCCGGCTGCGGCATTCTCTACAAGCAGCCGATCTACCAGGGCAACCTGCTCGAGAAGACGGCCGTTGACCAGTTGCAGGTGGGCCAGAGCAAGCAGCAGGTGCAGTCGCTGCTCGGCAGCCCGTCGATCGCCGATCCGTTCCATGCCAACCGCTGGGACTACACCGCCAGCAACCGCACCAATCGCCGTGGCACGACCGAGATCAAGAATCTCACCCTCGTGTTCAACGGCGATGTGCTGGCCAGTTGGGAAGGCGAATACTTCCCCGAAGCCGACCTCCAGCTGTCGCGCGACGTGCGCAAGTTCGGCCCCAACCTGGCCAAGGAAAAGAAGAAGGGCGGCCGCCGCTGAGGCGGGGCTGACCTGCTATCTGCGCGCCCGTCGACGGCGCGCGTCCTTCGGATCGATCAACAGCGGCCGCAGCACTTCCACGCGGTCGTCCTCGTTCAACACCGTTCCTGCCGTCGCGTTCACGCCGTGAATCGCGATCGCCGCCGATTGCACGTCGTCGAAACCGCTCGCAACCAGCGCATCGGCCACCGTAGCGCCGGGCGGCAAATCCAGTTGCACCGTCTCGAACCGGTGCGGCCAGGCGCGAATCACCTCCACGCGCATCTCATTCCCCGCGGTCGGCGGCGCGCACG
The DNA here is from genome assembly GCF_052871755.1 of Pseudoxanthomonas sp. LARHCG66. Lineage (NCBI taxonomy): Bacteria > Pseudomonadati > Pseudomonadota > Gammaproteobacteria > Lysobacterales > Lysobacteraceae > Pseudoxanthomonas > Pseudoxanthomonas sp. LARHCG66. The sequence continues at coordinate 82,245 of NZ_JBIXJW010000001.1, forward strand.
AAGTCGTCCACCATGCGATCCGCCAGCGTCTGGAAGCCGATCGCCATCGCCGGCGCCAGCAGGCGGCTGGAAGGCTCGAATTCCAGCGTCAGCGTGACCTTGCAGGCCGACTCATCCAGCGCATGGAAATCCCAGCGCCCATGCAGCTTGCGGAATGGCCCATCGACCAGGTTCATGTCGATGCGGTGCGGACGGTCCAGCGTGTTCTCGGTGGTGAACCATGTGCTCAGTGAGCCCAGCCCCAGGTCCAGCCGGGCCACCAGGCGGCTTTCGTCCTGCTCGATGATCCGGGCGGCGCTGCACCAGTCGAACCGGCGGGGATAGGCCGCCACGTCATTGACCAGGTCGAACATCCGGGTGGCCGAGTGTTCGACCAGGGCGCTGCGGCGAATCGTGTGCATGTGGCTCGCGTAGGGTTCCGCCTTCGGCGACAATAGGACGGATGGCAAAGAAACCGGACAAGAATAAAGCAACGGGCACGATCGCGCTGAACAAGCGCGCGCGCCACGAATACCACCTTGAGCAGCGCCACGAGGCGGGCCTCGCCCTGCAGGGGTGGGAGCTGAAGGCCATCCGCGCCGGCCGCGCCAACATTACCGAGGCCTACGCCACCATCCGCAATGGCGAGATCTTCCTGTTCGGCGCGCAGATCACCCCGTTGATCCAGGCCTCGAGCCATGTCGTCGCCGATGACCGCCGTACGCGCAAGCTGCTGCTGCACCGGAACGAGATCGACAGCCTGATCGGCAAGGTCGAGCGCGATGGCTACACGCTGGTGCCCACCTCGCTGTACTGGAAAGGCAACAAGGTGAAGGCCGAACTGGCGCTGGCCAAGGGCAAGCAGACCCACGACAAGCGCGCCACCGAGAAGGACCGCGACTGGGCGCGCGAGAAGTCGCGCGTCATGCGCCGGCACAACAAGGACGCGTAGCTCCATCGCTTCGCGATGAAGCCCCCAAGATTTGCTTAGCAAATCTTGGGCCCCGACGTGCGCTGCCGATCCCCCATTCGCGCTGACGCGCGAATTCGCCCCCTTACCAAGGGGGCTTGGCTCGAAACCACGATGGCTTGACCCCAGAGGCTGAACGTCGGCTCCGCCGTGCCTTGTGAAGCGAGGTGCCCGCCCCTACACTTGCTCGTGTCAGGACGTTTCTGACTCCCGGGGGTGCACTGGCTTCGACGGGGGTTGCGAAGTTGCCTGGTGCATGCCGAGGGGGCAGCTTTCCTCGTAAATCCAGCGGCAAAACTCTAGTTGCCAACGACGACAACTACGCTCTCGCCGCTTAAGGCGTAAGCCCTGAAACTGCTTGTGTCCGTGCTCGCAGCGTAAGGTCATCATCACGGAATCGCCGGGAGTGGCTGCCTGTCAGCACCCGGTCAACCTAAAACAGGCTGGTTCTGCGGTGCGCTTTGCCCACCGTGCTGCTGCAGGACGAGACTCAACGGCGGGATAAGCATGTAGTACCGGGGATGGAGTGCCTTCGGACGGCGGTTCAATTCCGCCCACCTCCACCATTTGAAGAAAAGCCGGAACCTCGCGGTTCCGGCTTTTTCTTTGCCTGCCCGCATCCGTCAGCTCAGATTACCGATGAACGGACCATTTGCCGGTCAGTCGACTTGGTGCTTCCTGTAAAATCGCCGTCTTTTTTGAGCGTCAGCGTGGCAGCAGTGCAACAACGGGCGCCGGTGTCGGCCCCGGCCTTCGTCCGACTCCTGGCCCGATTGGGCGATATCGGCGCGCCTTCCGCAGGTCCCGCCCTTTCCGAGCAGCTGGGCCAGTGGATCGACTGGAACCGCGCCATCGCGCTGTCGCGCGCACTCGACGCGGCGCCATCGCCCGGCTCCTTCCCGATCCAGGCCGAGGGCGAAGCCGCCGCCTGCGCCCGCGTACGCACCACCTTGCAGACCGCCATCACGCGCACCGACAAGCCCGCACACCCGACCGGCGAGGATTTCGCGCCGTTCCGTCGCCACTGCGTGGACCTCCAGCGATCCATGCTGGCGTCCACCGGCCAGTTGCGCGGGCGGTTGCGCGATGCACTGGCCACGGGCTCATCCGACCAGGCGAGGCTGGCCGAAGTCGATGCCGTCATGGAAATGACGCTGAGCCCGCGCGAACACGCCCTGCTGGCCACGACCCCTACCCTGCTCGGCCAGCACTTCGAACGGCTGAAGCGGGCCAACGCCGAGGCGCCCGACGACGCCTGGCTCCCTTCTTTCCGCCGTGACCTGCAGGACGTCCTGCTCGCCGAGCTGGATGTCCGCTTCCACCCCATCGAAGCGCTGCTCGCCGCCCTTCGCACTTCGCACGCCTCCGGAACACCATGATCAGAACCCCTCTCCTCGCTGCCCTGTTCCTGCTGGGCCTCGCCATCGTCACCTGGATCGGGGTCGGTTATGTCGGCACGCATGCGCTGGGCGTCGTGGTCACGCTGGTCATCGGCGGCTGCTACGTGGCCGGCGCGATCGAACTGCACCGCTACCGGCAATCCACCGCCATGCTGGTGCAGGCCGTCGCGGATACCTCCGCCGCCGGCAGTGGCCTGCACGCATGGCTGGCGCTGCTGCCTCCGGGCCTGCGGCCGTCGGTGCGGCAACGCATCGAAGGCGAGCGCGTCGCCCTGCCCGCGCCGGCGCTGACGCCTTACCTGGTCGGCCTGCTGGTGCTGCTGGGCATGCTGGGCACGCTCCTCGGCATGATGGCCACGCTGCGCGGCACCGGCCTGGCGCTGGAAAGCGCCACGGATCTCGACGCCATCCGCGGTTCGCTGGCCGCGCCGGTCAAGGGGCTCGCCTTCGCCTTCGGCACCTCGATCGCGGGCGTGGCCACCTCGGCGGTGCTCGGCCTGCTGGCGGCGCTCTGCCGTCGTGAACGGCTGCAGGCCGTGCAACAGCTCGACGGCGAAATCGCGACCTCGCTGCGCGTGCACTCCCAATCGTTCCAGCGCGAGGAATCCTTCCGCCTGCTGCAGCAGCAGGCCGCGCTGATGCCCGACCTCGTGGACCGGTTGCAGGCGATGGTCGCGTCGATCGAACACCAGAACAACGCCGCAGGCGAACGCCTCGTCGTCAACCAGCAGGCATTCCACGAACGCACCGAGGCGGCGCAGGTACAGCTCGCCGCTTCGCTCGAGCAAGCCCTGAAGTCGGGTGTCGACGCCAGCGCCCGTGCCGTCGTCGCCGCGTTGCAGCCGGCGACCGAAGCGACGCTTTCAGGGCTTGCACGCGAGAGCGCGGCGATGCAGGACGCCGTCACGCAAGCGGTGCAGCGCCAGCTCGACGGCCTGACCGCCGGTTTCAGCGCCGCCTCGACTGCCGCGGCCGCCAGCTGGGCCACGGCGATCGAGCAGCAGCGCCAGACCAATGACAGCCTCACCGGCCAGATGCACGCCTTCTCCGAACAGCTGGCCAGCCGCTTCGAGCAACAGAGCGCGGCCCTTGTCGATGGCGTGTCCACGCGGCTGGAGCACAACGCCACCGAACTGTCGGACAGCTGGAACCAGGCGCTTGCGCGACAGGACGCAACCAGCGCCGCGATCGCCGCGCGCAACGAACAGGCGCTGGCGGTGGCTGCAGGCGGCATCGAACGCCAGGCCACCGCGTTGCTGCAGGCGATGGAGCACTCGCACGCCGGTCTGCAGCAGACGCTGGCGGCACAGGACGAACAGCGGCTGTCGGCGTGGGCCGAGCGCTTGGCCGCGATGAGCGCCACCCTGCGCGAGGAATGGGAACGTGCAGGCGCGCAGTCCGCCCGCCTGCAACAGGAGATCTGCGACGCGCTCGCGCGCAGTGCCCAGGACATCACCACCCAGGCGCAGGCGCACGCCGCGCAGACCATCACCGAGATTTCGCACCTGGTGCAGGTGGCGTCCGAAGCGCCGCGCGCCGCCGCCGAGGTGATCGCGGAACTCCGCCAGAAGCTGTCCGACAGCATGGTCCGCGATACCGCCATGCTGGAAGAGCGCAACCAGCTGATGGAGACACTGCAGACCCTGCTCGACGCGGTGAACCACGCCTCCACCGAACAGCGGGGCGCCATCGATGCGCTGGTCGCCACGTCCGCCGACCTGCTGGACCGCGTCGGCACCCGCTTCACCGACCATGTGCAGGCCGAGACCGGCAAGCTCGAACACGTCGCCGCGCAGGTCGCTGCCGGTGCCACCGAGGTCGCCGGCCTGGGCGATGCGCTGGGCAGCGTGGTCGCCCGCTTCGGCCAGTCCAACGATGCCCTGCTTGCGCGCCTGGAAAGCCTCGAAGGCGCGCTGGAGCGCTCGCTCGTGCGCAGTGACGAGCAATTGGCCTACTACGTGGCACAGGCACGTGAAGTGGTCGACCTGAGCCTGTCCGCGCAGCGCCAGATCACCGTCGACCTGCAACGCCTGTCCGGGGCCGAAGCCGCATGAGCGTGGAGACCGGAGACGACGCCGACCTCGGCGCGCCCGTCTGGGCCAGCTTCGGCGATCTGATGTCGGTGCTGCTGGGGGCCTTCGTGCTGGTGCTGGTCGGCGTGATCGCGGTACAGGCGCAACTGTCGCAGCGACTGGACGAGGAAGTCCGCAGGCGCGAGCGGGAAACGCAGCAGCGCGATGCGCTCGAGAAGGCCCTCGCGGTGCCGCTGGCCGAAGGGCGCGTGACGCTGGTGGATGGCCGCATCGGCATCCGCGGCAGCGTGCTGTTCGCGCTGAACTCCGACCAGTTGCAGCCCGAGGGCCGTGACCTGCTCAAGGGTCTCGCCACTCCGCTCGCGGGCTACCTGCGCACGCGCGACGAGATCCTGATGGTGAGTGGCTTCACCGACGATCGCCAGGTGCGCAACAGCAATCGCCAGTTCGCGGACAACTGGGAACTCTCGGCGCAGCGTTCCCTCACGGTCACGCGCACGCTGATCGCCGAGGGCGTGCCGTCGTCGTCGGTGTTCGCTGCCGCGTTCGGCGCCGAGCAACCGGTCAGCGCGAACACCGACGAAGAAGGCCGCGCGCGCAACCGCCGTGTCGAGATCGCCCCCATCCCCCGCCCCGCCAAACGCAGCGGTGACGATGGACGGTGACGCGTTGCCGCTGACGGCGCAGCTGCAGGCGTGGCGTGCCCAGGGCGCGGACCGCGCGGACCCGGCGCGCTTCGACATCCTGCAGGCGCTCGCCGCACGGATCAGCGCGCACGAGGGAGAAGCCCGTCGCCTGCTGGAAGCGCGACTGTCCGGGTTGATCCGGGCGTACGAAAAGACCCTGGCGCAACGACCGTCCGCCGCACCCGCAGCGGAGCGCGCGGCCGTGCCGACTTCCGGACTGCGCGAGCTGGTCGCCGCGTTGCAGGCGCGCGCGGAGCACGTTCCAGCCGCTGACGCATCCCCCGCCGCGCCTGTGCAACTGACCGAAGCGCGCGATACCTGGGCCCGGATCCGCATCGACAGCCAGCTGCGCGCGTCCTTGCACAACGTGCCCGAAGACGCCGGCCCGTTGAACTCCGGCATGCTGGTGCATCGCGCCCTGCACCTGATGCGTGCGGTGTCGCCGGGCTATCTGCAGCACTTCATCGCCTACGCAGACACCCTGTCGTCACTGGAACAGCTCCAGCAGGCGGTCGCCCCGCTGACCGCGGTACCGGAAGCCCCGCGCACGACCCGACGCACCCCGCGCAAACGGAAAGCAGTGGCGACGTAGCGGCTGCAGCACGCGTGGGCGTCGTCTGGCATGTGGGTGTGGGAGCGACGTCAGTCGCGATGAAGCGTGACCGATCGCCCCTCGCGACTCACGTAGCTCCCACGCCTTTGCCGGTCGCAGCTGTCTTCGTCATTCCGAGCCCTTTGGGTGGCCCTCAATGTGAGAAGGATGCCACTGCGAGCGCGATCGTTCGGGCTGGATGTGAGAAAGATCGGGCTCCGGGCCTCCTCCGCGAGGCTGCGAGCTCCGAGGATCGCTTTCGGAATGCCATCCCATCGATCTCGGAAAGCCATCGATGGCTTTCAATGCGAGACAGATCGCATTCCGAGCCCCATCCGCAAAGCTCGGAGTTTCGCGGATCGCAATCGCAGTGCCATCTTCATCGCATTCCGAGTGTCATCGACGGCGTTCCGAATCCCATCGTTGGCTCTCAATGTGAGACAGATCGCCCTCGGCGCTCGAACGTTGGGGCCCCGGAGCCCCATCGCTCACGCTCCGAGCTCCGTCGCGGGGGCTCGCGGTGAAACGGCCGCGCGCTCAGGGCATCGGATACAGCAGATGCTGCCGGCGCAGCGCCTCAAACGCCGCCAGCCCCGGCTGCCAGCGCGCCTCGATAACGTCCAGGGTGTCGCCGCGCGCGATGGCGGCGCGCAGATCGTCCACGCCGGCCAGCCGGTCGAAGAACGGCGGCTGGCCGGGCAGGAAGGCGAACTCCTTGGGATGCTGGTCGTGCAGGGCCTTCAGGACCGCGATGCCGGTACGCACGGGAAGGAACGCCGCGCGGTCGGTCACGTGCAGTTGCACGCCGCCGCAGGCCTGGCCGGCATGCTTGGAGAACGTGGGCGTGAACCAAGTGGGACGGAAGCGCACGCCGGGCAATCCGAGTGCGTTGAGCCGCTCCGCCAGTGCGCGCGCATCCACCCAGGGGGCGCCCAGGGTTTCGAATGGCCTCGTCGTGCCGCGCCCCTCGGACACGTTGGTGCCTTCCAGCAACCCCATGCCCGGATACACCAGCGCGGTGTCCGGCGTGGGCATGTTGGGCGACGGAGGCACCCACGGCAACGCACCGCGCAGCGGTTCATCGCCGCGCTGCCAACCCTGCATCGCGACCACATGCAGCTCGGCGCCGATGCCGAACCCGGTATTGAACAGCGTCGCCAGCTCGCCGATGGTCATGCCATGGCGGATCGGAATGGGGAACATGCCCACGAACGACGCCAGCGCCGGATCCAGCACCGGGCCCTCGACCCGCACCCCACCGAGCGGATCGGGCCGGTCCGCCACGATCACCGGAATGCCGGCGCGCTTCGCCGCGCGCATCACGCCCGCCAGCGTGTACGGATACGTGTAGAACCGCGTGCCCACATCCTGGATGTCGAACACCAGCACGTCGACGCCGGCCAGCATCTCCGGCGTCGGTTCGCGGTGCTCGCCATACAGGCTGTGCACCGGCAACCCGGTCACGGCATCGCGCGATGAGGCGACCTTGTCGCCGGCCTGCACGTCGCCCCGCACGCCATGCTCCGGCCCGAACAGCGCCACGAGCCTGAAGTCGCTGCGTGCGGCGAAACGGTCCACACTGCTGCGCAACGCATGGTCCATGCCGGTGGCATTCGTCACCAGACCCACGCGCTTGCCGCGCAGCAGGTCCAGGCGCGAGGAGAGCAGGACATCGATGCCCAGCAGCGGTGCCGAGGTGGCGCAATCGCAGGCTGCGGGAGCCGGCGGCGATATCGCGGAGGATGCCCCGCGCGCGCCGCAGGCCAACACCACGCCGAGCGCCAGCATCGCGATGCGCCGGCGCGGGTGGCGCGGCGCGGCATGCATCAGTCGCGAGTTCCGGGGCATAGTGTCGCTCTCGTTTGCTATCGTTGTCATGACGATAGCAGCCCGCGTCGGGCGCCGCGCAAGGGGAACATCGCCGGTCTCGACACCGTCTTCCGTTGTCTGATGAGGGATCCGATGTCCCGTACGGCGAAATGCATCATGCGAAGCATGTCCTTCCTTGCCATGGCCGGTGTCCTGGCCCCCGCCACTGCGCAACCTGCGCCGTCCCGCCTGGGCGTGACGCCCTCGGCGCAGTCGCAGGACTTCGTGGCGCACAAGCAGCAGTTCCAGTTGCACAGCCTGCTGACCGAACAGCGCCATCCGCGCAGCTTCGACCTGAGCACGCGCATCGCGGCCGACACCACCGACGGACTGGCGGCGCTGCTGGCGGTGGACGAGGACATCGCGAAGGCCCTGCAGGGCGTGGCCGACGATCCGGCACGGCGGGCAGCACTTGAAGCGGCCTCGCACGACATCACCCGCGCGCTGCGCGACGGGCATCGCCTGTACTTCTATGGCACCGGCTCGACCGGACGCCTGGCTGAAACGATCGAAAGCGGATTGTGGCGCCCGTTCTGGCAGCGCGCCGCGGCGTCGCCGGCAATGGCCAAGATCGAGGCGCGCTTTCCCGGCCTGGGCGAGCGCGTGCGTGGCGAGATCACCGGTGGCGACCGTGCACTGATCGCCTCGCTGGAAGGCTTCGAGGACATCCCCGAGATCGGCCGCCTGCAGTTGCAGGACAACGGCATCCAGCGCGATGACCTGGTCTTCGCTGTCACCGAAGGCGGCGAAACCTCGGCCGTGATCGGCACCGCACTGGCGGCCGCCGACCAGGCCGGCGCGGACGCGCGGCGTACGTGGTTCGTCTACAACAATCCCGACGACGTGCTGCGTCCGTTCGAGCGCAGCCGTCGCGTGCTGGACGATCCGCGGATCGCCAAGATCCCGCTGCCCACCGGGCCGCAGGCGATCACCGGTTCCACCCGCATGCAGGCCACCACCACCAGCCTGTACGTGCTGGGCGTGGTGCTGGAGGATGCGACGCGCACGCTGTTGAGCGAGGTGCTGACGGCGGAAGAACTGGCCTCGCTGGGCTTCGGCGAGTCGGGTATCGCCGATCGCCTGCGCGGCTTCGCCGGCATCCAGCAGACTGTGGCGGCGGCCGCGCCGAAACTCGCGGCGTGGACGGACCGCGAAGCCGCCGGTTACGCCGCCGGACATCGCGCCACCTATCTCGCCACGCGCGCGTTGATGCCGGTGTTCGTGGATGTCACCGAGCGCGCGCCGACCTTCCGGCTCGGCCCGCTGGACCCCGTGGACACACCGGAACGGCGTTCGTGGATCCAGGTATGGACGCCCGCAGGCAATGCACAACAGGCGTGGCAGGCACTGCTGCACCGCCCCTTCCATGGCCTGGACAAGGCGCTGTACCTGCCACCGTTCGAAACCGGCATCCAGGACCCGTATCTGCGCGAATCCGCGCTGCGCGGGCTGGCCAACGCGGGCGACGAACAGCAGGCGTTGTACGACCTGTCGTACTCCGACGCCAACATGCGCCGCAGCGGACCGCAGGCGGGCGATTCCGGCGCGCTGATCCTGCTCGGCGATGAAGCGCATGACGAGGCGAACCGGCAGTGGCTGCACGCTTTCTCTTCAGCAGGCGCGGACCTGGTGCTGGTGTCGGTCTCCGCACGTCCACTGGCCTCCGAGGTCGTGCGCGATGCCGCCGCCCTGCCCCGTCCCGTGCCGGTGATCGCGGTGACGGTGCCGCAGCGCGATGCGTTCGAGCTTGACCAGACCATCGCGCTGAAGATGCTGCTCAATGCCCATTCCACCGGCGTCATGGCCAAGCGTGGCCGCGTGGTCGGCAATACCATGACCAGCGTGCAGCCCGGCAACCTGAAACTGATCGGCCGCGCGACCTGGTTGATCCTGTCGCACGTCAATGCGGTGCTGGAGACGCCCGCATGGCGCGATGCGTACGGTCGCACCGCGCCGCTGGCCTATGCCGAAGCCAATGCGGTGCTGTTCGAGGCGATCGAACAGCGCCGCAACGCACCGGGTGCGAGCGGGTTGCCGGAAGTCGAGCTATCGGTGGTGGCGGTGCTGGACGCGCTGAAGGCCGGCGCGCCGATCGACTGGAACGCGGCCGCCTCCCACCTGCGCGCCGGTGGGCTGAGCCGCTACCTGGCGCCCTATGCGACGACGATGCGCGACCGCTGATCACGCATGCCCGGGTGGGAGCGAGGGCTGACTCCGATCAGCCCTGCCCCTTCGCGCGGGCGAAGGCCGCAGCCAGCGCATTGTCGGCTGGCGCTGCGCCAGGCTTGGCCGGGGCCGGGCCACGCCGGTTGTCGCGGGAAGGACCACGCTCCTGTCCGCGCGACGGACGCGGATCGTTCACCCGCGTCTCGCGCGGTGCCTGCGGCGCTGGCGCATCGTCGAGGCGGCGCGTCAGCGCGATGCGCTTGCGGGCCACGTCGACCTCCAGCACCTTCACCTTGACGATGTCGCCGGCCTTCACCACTTCGCGCGGGTCTTTCACGTAGCGGTCGGCCAGCGCGGAGATGTGGATCAGGCCGTCCTGGTGCACGCCGATATCGACGAACGCGCCAAAAGCGGCGACGTTGCTGACCACGCCTTCCAGGATCATGCCCTCGCGCAGGTCCTTGATGTCTTCGACGCCGTCGGCGAAGCGCGCGGCCTTGAACTCGGGACGCGGGTCGCGGCCGGGCTTCTCAAGCTCCTTCAGGATGTCGCGGATGGTCGGCACGCCGAACTTCCCGTCGGTGTACTGCTCGGGCTTCACCGCGCGCAGGAATACGATGTCGCCGACGATCTGCTTCACCTGCCTGCCGCTGCCGGACAGGATGCGCTCCACCACCGGATAGGCTTCCGGATGCACGGACGAGGCATCCAGCGGTTCGTCGCCGTCGGCGATGCGCAGGAAGCCCGCGCACTGCTCGAACGTTTTCTCACCGAGGCGCGGCACGCCCAGCAGCGCCTTGCGCGTGCGGAAGGCACCGTGTTCGTCGCGGAAGCGCACGATGTTCTCGGCCACCGTCGACGACAGGCCGGACACGCGCGTCAGCAGCGCGGCCGAGGCGGTGTTGACGTCGACGCCGACGGCGTTGACGCAGTCCTCCACGCGCGCATCCAGCGCACGGGCCAGGCGGAACTGGTCCACGTCGTGCTGGTACTGGCCCACGCCGATCGCCTTCGGTTCGATCTTCACCAGCTCGGCCAGCGGATCCTGCAGTCGGCGCGCGATGGAGACCGCGCCGCGGATGCTGACATCCAGGTCGGGGAATTCCTTCGACGCGAACTCCGAGGCGGAATAGACCGACGCGCCCGCTTCGCTGACGACGATCTTCTCCAGCTTCAGGTCCGCCGCCTGTTTGATCAGGTCACCGGCCAGCTTGTCGGTTTCGCGACTGGCGGTGCCGTTGCCGATGGCGATCAGCTCCACCTGGTGCTTCGCGCACAGCGCACGCAGCACGTGCAGCGATGGGTCCCACTGGCGCTTGGGTTCATGCGGGTAGATGGTCGCGTGGTCGACCAGCTTGCCGGTGCGATCCACCACGGCGACCTTCACGCCGGTACGCAGACCCGGATCGAGGCCGAGCACGGCCTTCGGCCCGGCGGGCGCGGCCAGCAGCAGGTCCTTCAGGTTGTCGCCGAACACGGCGATCGCCTCGGCCTCGGCCTTTTCGCGCGCCTGGTTGAACAGATCCAGCAGCAGGTGCATGTGCAGTTTGGCGCGCCAGGTCAGGCGGCACGCGTCCAGCAGCCACTTGTCGGCGGCGCGCCCCTGCGCCGCCACGCCGGCATGCACCGCCACACGGCCCTCGGCCTGCTGGTGGCCGGCCTCGGCCTCCATGCCCGGGTCGAGGTCGAGCAGCAGGATCTCTTCGCGGCGCGCGCGGAACAGCGCCAGCAGGCGGTGCGAGGGAATCTTCGCCAGCGATTCGGCGTGGTCGAAGTAGTCGCGGTATTTGGCGCCTTCGTTCTCCTTGCCCTGTGCCACCTTCGCGCGGATCACGCCGACCTCGGTCATCCATGCGCGCAGTTCGCCGACCAGCGCGGCGTTCTCGCCCCAGCGCTCCATCAGGATGGCGCGCGCGCCGTCGAGTGCGGCCTTGGCGTCGGCGACACCTTTGTCTGCATCGACATACGCCGCGGCGGCGGTTTCGGGCACTTGGGTCGGATCGGCGAGCAGGCCGTCGGCCAGCGGTTCGAGTCCGGCCTCGCGGGCGATCTGCGCGCGCGTGCGGCGCTTGGGCTTGTAAGGCAGGTACAGGTCTTCCAGGCGGGCCTTGCTGTCGGCGGCTTCGATGTCGGCGCGCAGCGCGTCGGTCAGCTTGCCCTGCTCGTCGATGCTGGCCAGCACGGCGGCGCGGCGGTCTTCGAGTTCGCGCAGGTAGGTCAGGCGCATTTCGAGGTTGCGCAACTGGATGTCGTCCAGTCCGCCGGTGACTTCCTTGCGGTAGCGGGCGATGAAGGGCACCGTGGCGCCTTCGTCCAGCAGCGCGATGGCGGCCTTGGCCTGCGCGGTCTGTGCACCGATCTCGGCGGCAATGGTGGCGGCGATGTGCTGGGCGATGTGGAGATTGCGGTCTTGCATTGCGTCCGTACTGGAAAACCCGATGGACCGGGTGGGATGCCGATTGTGGCAACGGATGGCGGCGCTGGAAACGGGTTGACAGCACCCGGCGGAACAGACAAAGAAAACGGGCCGCTTGCGCGGCCCGTCTCCCACACGCTGCGACGATGGCTTACGAGCGCACGGGCAGCACGCGGACTTCGACGCGGCGATTCATTGCACGACCCGCATCGGTATCGTTGCTGGCGACCGGATACCGCTTGCCCATGCCGACGATCTCGAAGCGCTCACGCTGCAGGCCTTGGCCGATCAGGTAGTTGCCGACCGCGGCCGCACGCTGCTCGGACAGGCGCTGGTTGACCGCGTCGGAACCGATGCTGTCGGTGTGGCCGCTGACTTCCACGATGGTCTGGTTGTACTCGCGCAGCGTGGACGCCACGTTGTTGAGCGCGGGATAGAACTGCGACTTCAGATCGGCCTTGCCGAAGTCGAAGGTCACGCCATCGGGCAGGTTGAGCTTGATGACGTCGCCGTCACGGCTGACGTCGATGCCCGTGCCCGCCGTCTGTCGGCGCAGTTCGGCTTCCTGGCGATCCTGGTAGGCGCCGATGGAGCCACCTGCCAAACCGCCGACACCGGCACCCACCAGCGCGCGCTGGCGGCGTTCGGTGGCATCGCTGCCGCTCAGCAGGCCGGCCACGGCACCGATACCGGCACCGATCAGGGCACCCGTGCGGGTGCGGTTGGGGTCGTTGGGATCGTTGGTCTGGCCGGTGTAGCTGGCGCAACCGCCCAGCAGGGTGACGGTGAGCGCTGCCAGGGCGCCGGTCTTCAGCATCGTATTCATGGATCCTCCTTGTGGCGTCGGGTGAATACCCGGAACGGTCGCAAGCCTAACCATCGCGCTGTGTAGAACGCGCGATTTCTCCCCTGTTCATTCAGGTGGCGGCGGGGATCAGGACAGCAATGCGCTCGCCGCCGGCGCGTCCAGCGTCCGCTCCCAGTCGCCCATCAGCGACAGGTACAGCAGCTTGTCGAACTCCGGGCCGAAACGCCGGATCACCGCGTCCGGGTCCGGGATCAGCTTGGCGTCGGCGATCAATCCGAAGTGCACGCGGCCGTTGTAGCTGAGGATGGAGACACCGATGCCGATGGAACCTGTCTGCGGCACCCAGAACATCATCTCGCGCAGTCGCGATCCGCCCATGTACAGCGGCTGCTGCGGACCGGGCACGTTAGTAGCCACGGCCGTGGCCTTGCGGGAGAACAGCTCCAGCGCGACGCCCTGGACCGCCGACGGTGCCATGCCAAGCGCAGCCAGGAGCCCGAACGCGACGATGGCCTGGCGTGAGTTCTTGAGATCGCGCATGCATGCCGCCACGCGCTCCAGCCGGCGGACCGGGTTGTCTTCGCCGACCGGCAGGTCGAGGAACACCAGGCCGAAATGATTGCCCAGCTTGCGCGCGTGCTCCAGCGGTCGCAGGTTCACGGGCACGGTCGCGCGCAGGGTGATGCCATCGACCTGCTCGCCCCGCTCCAGCATGTAGCTGCGCAGCGCGCCAGCTGCGGCCGCCATCAGTACATCGTTGACGGTGCAGTCGCAGGCGCGCCCGACGGCTTTCACTTCCTCCAGGTCCAGCGGCTCGGCCCAGGCCACCCGCTTGCTGACGCCCAGCTTGCCGCGCAGCAGCGTGGGCGGGTCGTCCGACAGCGACAGCGCATGCAACAGTTCGCGCCCGATCTCGCCACCCTCCTTCGCCAGCACCGTGGCCAGCGAGGGATCGCGGTACATCTCCATGCCCTTGCCCAGCACCTTGCCGCCCAACTGCATGTAGCGGTCGATCGCGCCGACCCGGCGCACGACCTCCACGCCGTCCTTCTTCAGCCATGCCGAGCGCAGGTCCTTGCCGGCGTCCGGCTTGCGGCTGGTATCGGTCAACGACAGCAGCACCTGCACCAGCGCTATCCCGTCGGCATAGCTGTGGTGGATGCGTGCGACCAGCGCCGAACCCGTGCCATAGCGCTCGATCAGGTGGAACTGCCAGAGCGGCTTGGTCTTGTCCAGCGGGGTGGAGGCCATCTGGCTGGTGAAGCGCTCCAGCGCCTTCTTCTCGGACGCCGGATCGCGCCGTCCCGGCAGTGCGGACAGGCGCACATGCCAGTCGAGGTCGAAGTCGGGATCGGTCACCCACGAGGCACCGGCCGGCGTGTCCACGGCCTTCTGCAGGAAGCGCGGATAAGCGAGGAAGCGCTTCTTCACCACCTGCTTGAGCCGGTCGAGCGACATCGGCTCGTCGAACATCAGCACGCCGGTGATCATCATCGGATTGGTCGGACGACACATCCGCAACCAGGCGGTATCCACCCGCGACATCGGCTCGCGACGCGGCTTTGCCGGCGCCTTCTTCGTGGCCATGCTTGCCCTCCTCTCCCGCGCCGAGTGAAGCACGCGGCGCCGAAAGGCGTCAACGCATCTCAGCCAACACTGTCGCGGTACGCCGCCAGCGCACCGTCGCGGCCCTCGGCGAGGTCCACGATGGGTCCGCGTGGATAGTCCGGCGCCACGTGCGCCAGCAGGTCCGGTTTCTGCCAGGGCGCGAAGCGCAGCGGCACCGGCAACGGCGCCAGTTCCGGCACCCAGCGCGCGATGTACTCGCCCCTGGGATCGAACTTCTCCGCCTGGGTGACGGGATTGAAGACGCGGAAGTACGGCGCGGCGTCGGCCCCGGTGCCGGCGGTCCATTGCCAGCCCAGCGTGTTGTTGGCCAGGTCCGCATCGACCAGCGTGTCCCAGAACCAGTGCGCGCCGTGCAGCCAGTGGTAGCGCAGGTGCTTGGTCAGGTAACTGGCCACGATCATGCGCACGCGGTTGTGCATGTAACCGGTCGTCCACAGTTCGCGCAGGCCCGCATCGATGATCGGGACGCCGGTCCGGCCACGCTGCCAGGCCTCGAACGCGGCCAGGTCCACCTTCGCCCAGTCGAAATGCGCGAAACGCGGGTTGAGGTCCTGCGTGGTCGTATGCGGGAAGTGATGCAGGAGGTGGTACGCGAACTCACGCCAGCCTAGCTCACGGATGTAGCCCTCCATGTCGGCGCCGTTGGCCGCCGAACGAACGCGCTCCAGCTCCGCCATGATCCGCCACGGCGCGATCTCGCCGAAGTGCAGGTGCGGCGACAGTCGCGATGTGCCGGTTCGGTCGGGGCGATCGCGATCGGTGCGGTAGCCGTTGAGCGCCCCCTCGATGAAGACCTCGAGCGCTTCGCGAGCCCCCGCTTCGCCCGGGGTCCATGTTTCCCAGAACCCGATATCCCACGAAGGGCGCGGACGGAGTTCCAATGCCTCCAGCGGCACGCCGGTGATGGCGTCATCCACCGCCGGCAACCGCGGTGGCGCCGTCCACGGCGCAGGCAGGCGCAATCGGGTCTGGGCGGCGCGCCAGAACGGCGTGAATACCTTGTAGGGCTGGCCTTGCTGGGTGGCGATGTCCCACGGCTCGATCAGCAGGCTGCCGTTGAAGCTCTCCGCGCGCAGCCCGTTGTCACGCAATGCCTGCTTGATCGCGGCATCGCGTGGCTGCGTGGCGGGTTCGTACTTGCGGTTCCAGAAAACCGCGGTGGCACCGGATGCATCGATCAGATCCTGCAACGTGCATCGGCTGGGTCCATGCCGGATCAGCAGGCGCGAACCGCGCTGCCGCAGGGAGGCATCGAGTGATGCCAGCGATCTGCCCAGCCAGGCCTGCGATGCGGCACCGGGCACCCATTCGCCTTCCTCTGCCGGCGCGTGCACGTACACCGGCAGTGGCGTGAAGCCCTCATCCAGCGCGGCCTGCAGCGCCGGATTCTCGTCCAGGCGCAGGTCGTGGCGGAACCAGACGAGGGCGTTGGGCATGCAGGAAACTCTCGAAGACGGGTCCGGTTGCTTACGTCGCAGGCGCCATGCCGGATGCACCGCCGATGTATTCGCGCGGGATGCGGGCATTGAGCCCGGTCAGGATCTCGTACGGGATGGTGCCCGCTGCAAGCGCCACGGCTTCGCAGGTAATGCCATCGCCGCCCTGGCGGCCGATCAGCACCACTTCGTCCTCGTTGTAGGCGCTGCCGCCGGGACCGATGTCCACCATGAACTGGTCCATGCATACGCGCCCGACGATGGGATGGCGCGCACCCCGCACCAGCACTTCGCCACGCGATGACAGCGAACGCGGGTAACCGTCGCCGTAGCCGATCGGCACGGTGACGATGCGGGTATCCGTCGGCGCGGTCCAGGTGGCGCCATAACTGACCGTGCGTCCGGCGCCGACCACCTTGAAATAGACCACTTTCGAAACCAGCGACAACGCTGGCTTCAACGCCACGGTCGGGCGCGAGGCGGGATCGGGCATCACGCCGTATAGCGCGATGCCCGGGCGCACCATGTCCAGGCAGGTTTCAGGGAAATGCAGCACGCCGCCTGAGTTGGCCAAGTGGCGGATCGGCATCGGCGCACCGATGCGCTCGAAATGCCGGCAGGCGTCGAGGAAGCGCGCGAGCTGTCCCTGCGTCATCGGCGAGGCGGGATCGTCCGAACACGCCAGATGGGAATAGACGCCCTTCACGGTGCACCAGCGTGAGGCGACTGCGGCCTCGATGAAGGGTCCGGCATTCTCGCTGTGCACGCCGATGCGCTCCATGCCGGTGTCCACCTTCAGATGGATCACCGCGCGACGTCCCAGCGATTCGGCCGCCAGTTCCACCTGGCGCAGCTTGGCAATGGAGGAGACGGTCACCTCAAGATCGCACGCCAGGAACTGGCTGACCTGCGGTGCATGGATGCCGCCCAGCACCAGGATCGGCACCGTCACGCCCGCGCGCCGCAGCGCGATGCCCTCCTCCACCAGCGCCACGCCCAGTTGCCCGATGCCCTCGGCCTGCAGGTGCAGTGCGACGGGCACCAGCCCGTGCCCATAGGCATTGGCCTTGACGATGCCCATCACCGGCACGCCCGCGTGCACCTGCAGCGCATGGACGTTGTGGCTCAACGCGTCCAGGTCCACGCGGATGCGGGTGGGACGGTCGTTCGCTTCGGGACGGAACGAGGTCGCGAAGTCCATTCCCTCGATGTGGTCGGGTCCAGGCATGGGGTGATTGTAGCGGTGCGAATGCGGATGCCCGCTGCTTCAGCGCCCGTCCTTCCCGTCATGGCGCCCAAGCAACCAGCGTTGCCACCGGCGTGACCGCGCGCGGTAGGCGAGCGCCGCCGGCACACGGACGTCGATGCAGGTGCCCTCGCCCGGTCGCGATGCGACGTCCAGCGTCGCGCCCAGCCGTTCTGCGCGTTCGCGCATGCCCGCCAGCCCCCAGTGCCCGTGCCTGCCTCCGCGTGCCAGTACATCGGGTTCGATGCCGCGGCCGTCATCGATGAAGCGGACGCGCACGCCATCCGTCGCCTGTTCGATCACGACTTCGATATGCCCCGCGTGCGCGTGACGGAACGCGTTGACCAGCGCTTCGCGCCCGATCTGCACCAGTTCGTCCTGCACGATCGGATCCAGGGGCACTGCCAGTCCCTCCATCGTCACCCGGCAGGAGACATCCGCATCGCTGGCCAGGTCGGCCGCCATCCGGACAAACACGTCGGACAGTCCGCCCGCATGGTGGGTCGCACGCAGGTCGAGCACACGGTCGCGCGCCTCCACCAGTACGTCGTCGGCGCGCTCCAGCACGGACTCCAGGGCATCCCGCCCGGGTGCGCTCGCCCCCAGCGATCCTGCCACCGCATGGAAGCGCAGGATCAGCCCCTGCACGCTCTGCAGCAGGGTGTCGTGCAACTCGCGGGCGATGCGCTCGCGTTCGCGGTGGCGCTCCTGCAGGCGGTCATGGATCTGCCGGGATACGCGGCGAAGACGCATCAGGTAGGCGACCCACAGTAGTCCGGCGATCAGGGCGATGCACAGCAGGGCGAACCATGGGGTCTGGTAGTACCGCGGCGCGATCGAGAACGCGATGCTGGCGCCCGTCTCGTTCCACACCCCATCGTTGTTGGCCGCCAGCACGCGGAACACGTAGTGCCCCGGCCCCGGATCGTTGTAGTACGCCACGCGACGCGTGCCAGCCTCCTGCCATTCCTGCTCGTAGCCTTCGAGCCGGTAACGGAACCGGACCCGCTCGGGGATGGCCAGGCTCAACGCGGTGTAGCCGATCTGCAGGTTGCGCGCGCCGGCAGGCAGCGACAGCGGGCCGCCCTCCAGGCGATGGTCCCGGCCGTCGACGGACAGCGCGCGGATCGCCACTGGCGGTGGCAACGGATTGCGCTGGATGGCCTTCGGATCGATCGACACCACGCCGCTGGTGGTGGCGAACCAGAGCTTTCCATTCCCGGCCTGCAGCGCGGTCGGGATGGGTCGGAACTGCGCAGGGACGCCAGGCAGTCCGTCAAGGAAGTCGAAGAGATCGTACGCAGCGTGCGGCGAATCCTTGAGCACGGCCTCGATGGCGCTGGCCGGCACCCGCACGATGCCTCGCGCACCGTTGAGCCAGAGATCACCGTCCGCCGTCTCCACGATGCCGGAAATGCCACGGAACGGGCTGTCCGCGCGCGCGCGCAGGCTCTGGATGCGGTCGCCGCGCAGACGCGCAAGACCCCGCTCGCCGCCGATCCAGATGCCGGAACGCCCCTGATGCAGCGCACTGACGTTGCCGACGTCCAGACCCTTTGAAGGGCCGAATACCTGCAGGCTGCCTTCCCGCATCCGCGCGATGCGGTTGTGCGCGAAGCCCATCCACAGCTGACCTTCCCGGTCGGCCAGCAGGCTCAGCGGCGACGAGCCATCGCGCGTACCCGCCAGTTCCTGCAGATGGGTCCAGTGGCCGTCGCGCAGGCGATGGATGCCTGGCGTGTTCAACGACACCCACAGCGTACCGTCGGTCGTCCGCGCGATCGCCTGCACGCCCGAATACGCGCTGACCGGCAGGGGTGCTGCGGGCGCCAACCTGCCGTCACGCAATGTCCACAGTCCTTTGGGACCACCGAGCCAGACCACGCCTTGGTCGTCCTTGTAGGCTGCGGTCAGCGGCGGAGGCAGCGACAACGTCTCGAGCGCACCGTCCCGCAGCCGCATCAGGGGCCGGTTGCGGCTTCCCGCCAGCACGGCTGCGCCGTCATCGGCGACGATGGCGAAGTCGTGCGCGCCGTCGGGCAGACGGGCCAGCACCACGTTGGCATGGCGGAAACGGTCCAGTCCGCGACTGCTGCCTACCCAGATCGTGCCCTCGCGGTCTTCCAGCAGCGGCAACGCATAGTCCGAACTGAGGCCGTCGCGCTGGCGATAGCTCTCGAAGTGCGGTTGCCCTTCGCCCGCCAGCCGGTAGACGCCGTCGCCCAGGGTGGTGGCCCACAGCGCACCGTCGCGGTCGAACAGCAGGCCGGCCGATGACAGCGGCAGCGCCGCGGTCGACATCGGAACTCCCGGCAGGGGCAATACGCGTACGGCGCGGTCGGCCTCGGCAATCCAGATGCCGCCGTCCGGCGCCTGCGAAAACTGGCTGATCCTGCCTACCGGCGCCTGCACGCGCTGGAAGGCCCGTGCTCCACGCGGCAGAAAAGCGGCGCCTTGCTCGGTCGCCACCCACAGCGTACCGGACGCATCGTTGAACACGGTGCGCGCCTGCCGGCCGGGGAATTTCCATTCCGGCCCCAGCGCGTGCCATCGTCCCCGTTCCAGATAGACCAGTCCGGTGAAGGTGGCGGCCCACAGCCGGCCATCGGCATCGCGGGCGAAACCGAAGACGGTTCCGCTGGGCAGACCTTGTGCTTCACCGTAGTGATTCAGTCCGCCCGCGTGGATGTGGCTGACGGCACCGTAGCGGAAGCCCACCCAGAGCCCCCCCTCGGGAGGCGCATACAGGGCCGAAACACTGGTCGCGGGCAGCGACTCGCCGGCCGGAGGCGCATAACGCTCGAACTGCACGCCATCGAAGCGGTACAGGCCGATCTGGGTGGCCAGCCAGAGATAGCCGTCCGCGGTCTGCGCCAATGCGGTGATCTGACCCGGTGCACCGTCCTTGACGTTCCAGGCCGTGTGGTGGAACTGCGACAGCTGGCGGTGGATCTCGAGGGCCGACGCCACCTGCATGCACGCAAGCAGCACCAGACCGGCCCATGCGGCCCGCCAGCCACGCAACCGCCTGCTTGTGCCCGCGCCCGACGCACTGGCCACTGGATTCCCCTGCACGTCTATTCGCTGGCGGCTCTGTTCCGCCACTGCCATCGCCACGGCGACGGGCCATCTGGCCATTCGTGTTCCGGACCACCGCCGCACCGGGCACCGCGTCCGGGCGCCCCGCAGCGCCCTTCAATGCCTGGTATCGGCTCCCCCGAGGACCGGTCCTGCCCCGTGCAGCGTACTACGCGACAAGCACCGCCGCGAACATCGATGGGGTCATTCGAACGCGCCGATGCTGTCGTGGCTCAGGTTGTCGAAGCGGGTGTATTCGCCGAAGAAGCGCAGCTTGCACGAGCCGGTCGGACCCGAACGCTGCTTGCCGATGATGATCTCGGCCAGGCCTTTGTCCGGCGAGGTTTCCTTGTTGTAGTAGTCGTCGCGGTAGATGAAGACGATCATGTCGGCATCCTGCTCGATGGCGCCCGATTCGCGCAGGTCCGCCATCACCGGACGCTTGTCGGTGCGTGTTTCCAGCGATCGGTTGAGCTGCGACAGTGCGAGCACCGGCACGTTGAGTTCCTTTGCTAGTCCTTTCAGCGACCGCGAGATCTCGGAAATCTCGGTAGCGCGGTTTTCGCTGTTGCCCGGCACGGACATCAGCTGCAGGTAGTCGATGACGATCAGGCCGAGGTCGTGTTCCCGCTTCAACCGGCGCGCCTTGGAACGCAGCACGTCCGGCGAGAGGCCAGGCGTGTCGTCGATGAAGACCTTGGCCTGGTCCTTGAGGATGCGGATCGCGCTGGTGACGCGGCTCCAGTCCTCATCCTCCAGCGAACCGGTGCGAAGTCGCGTGGCATTGATGCGGCCGACCGACGAGATCAGTCGCATCGCCAGCTGCCCGGCCGACATTTCCATCGAGAACACCGCGACGGCCTTCTTCGACTTGATGGCCGCGTACTCGGCGATGTTCAGCGCGAACGTGGTCTTGCCCATCGCCGGACGCGCCGCCAGGATCACCAGGTCGGTGGGCTGCAGGCCCGCGGTCATCATGTCGAACTCGGTGTAGCCGGTCGGCAGGCCGGTGACGGTGCCGCCGCTTTCCGAACGTACGCGCAGGACTTCGAACGCATCCTTCAACGCATCGTTCATCGCCACGAAGTCGGTACGTCCGCGTGCGCCCTGCTCCGCGATCGCGAACACTTTCTGTTCGGCGACCGCCAGCATCTCGTCGCTTTCCTTGCCCTCCGGCTGGAAGGCGTCGTTGACGATCTCGGTGCCGACCTCGATGAGCTGGCGCATCACCGCCTTGTCGCGCACGATCTCGGCATAGGCCGTGATGTTCGCCGCCGACGGCGTAGTACTGGCCAGTTCCACCAGGTAGGCACCGCCAGCGACCAGTTCCATGTGCCCCTGCGACTCGAACCACTCTCCCAGCGTGACCGCATCGAACGGACGGTTCCGTTCCGCGAGTTCGCCGATGGCGCGATAGATCAGCTGATGGTCGCGACGGTAGAAATCATTCGGCGTGAGCTTGTCGTTGATGCGGTCGTACGCTTCCGGCGCCAGCATCAGGCCGCCCAGCACCGCCTGTTCCGCCTCGATGGAATTCGGCGGAACGCGCAGCTGTTCGATGCGCGAGTCGTGCGGGTCGGTGCGGAAGCCGGTACGTGCGGGCATGGACAGTACAACCAGGTCGGAATGGGGCCGGACCGGACATCGTAGGAGCCCGGCCTGTGGGCACGCGACGGAACAACCTGTGGATAAGTATCTTCAGACTGATCTTTTGTCGTCTCACCCGCTGCGACGGCGCGGGCCACCTGTCGGCATGCGCCGACGGCAGAAACAGAACGGGCGCCTTGCGGCGCCCGTCTGTCGGCATCACGGATGATGCGCTGGCTGGATCAGGCTTCCGCCTGCACCACGACCTTGACCGTCGTCTGCACGTCGGCGTGCAGCTTCACGGCGATTTCGTACTCGCCGATGTTGCGCAGCGCGCCTTCGCCCATGATGACTTCGCTCTTCTCGAGCGGCAGGCCAGCGGCGGTGAACGCGTCGGCGATGTCGCGCGGACCGACCGAACCGAACAGCTTGCCCTCGGTCGCGGCATTGGCGGTGATCGTGACGCTGGCACCTTCCAGCTTGGCGGCGCGGGCTTCGGCGTCGTCGTGCACGGCCTTGGCCTTGGCTTCGTAGTCGGCGCGCTTGGCTTCGAACTCGGCGACGTTGGCGGCAGTGGCCGGCACGGCCTTGCCCTGCGGCACCAGGTAGTTGCGGCCGTAGCCCGGCTTCACGCTGACCTTGTCACCCAGGACACCCAGGTTGGTCACTTTCTGCAGAAGAATCAGTTCCATCGTATTGCTCCGTATTCGTTAGCAGGCCTGGCCTGCAGCGATTGGCTGTCCGAATGACAGTAGGAAGAAGAACCTCCCCGCGAGGGGAGGTTCTGGATTACACGTCGTGGTTGTCCGTGTACGGGATCAGCGCCAGGAAACGGGCGCGCTTGACCGCGGTGGACAGCTGACGCTGGTAGCGGGACTTGGTACCGGTGACGCGGCTCGGCACGATCTTGCCGTTCTCGGTCAGGTACTGGCGCAGGGTGTTGAGATCCTTGTAGTCGATCTCTTTCACGCCTTCGGCGGTGAACTTGCAGAACTTGCGGCGGCGGAAGAACTTGGACATGGTGTGGCGCTCCTAGATGGCGTGCTCAGGCGGCTTCGGCGGTGTCGGAATCGGTCGAAGCCTCGGTGCTGGCCTCGCCTTCGTCATCGTCACGGCGGCGGCGCTCGCCACGCTCGGGCTTGTCGCCCTTCTCGTCCTTGTTCTTCATGATCAGGGACTGCTCGGTATCCGGACCATCGCGCTTGATGACCAGATTGCGCAGCACCGCATCGTTGAAGCGGAAGCTCTCGACCAGTTCGTTCAGGACGGCCTGGTCGGCTTCGATGTTGAGCAGCACGTAGTGGGCCTTCACCAGGTTCTGGATCGGGTACGCCAGCTGGCGGCGACCCCAGTCTTCCAGACGGTGGATCTTGCCGTTGCCGGTCTCGATCAGCGACTTGTAGCGCTCGATCATGGCCGGCACCTGCTCGCTCTGGTCCGGGTGGACCAGGAACACGACTTCATAGTGACGCATCGTTATTTACCTTTCGGATGTGGGCCCGGCATGCGGAGTGCGCGCCGGGCGGGACAGCCCCCCGACCACTCCGCGATGGCGCCGGCGGGGTGCGGTGGGGCAAGGACCCGCGGCCAGCAGGCCATCGGGAGCCGGAAATTATGTCAGGTCAGTGACTTAGGGGCAAGACCGGGCCACCAACACCCCAAGGGGGCAGCAACTCCGGCCCCCACCAGTACACTCAGGCCGCGTCGGCCGTGGTGGTGAAGCTCTCGCCGCAGCCGCATTCGGCGGCCGCGTTGGGGTTGTTGAACAGGAAGGTCTCGCCCAGGCCCTGCTTCGCGAAATCGATCTCGGTGCCATCCACCAGCGCCAGGCTGTCGGCATCCACGTAGATCCGCACGCCCTGGAAGTCGAACACCGTGTCGCCCTCGCGCTGGTCGCGGGCCAGGTCGGCCACATGGCCCCAGCCGGAACAGCCGGTGCGGGTCACCCCGAAACGCAGGCCAAGTGCCCCCGGGGTCTGTTCGACGAAACGCTGCACGCGTTCCAGCGCAACCGGCGTGAGGGTGATGGCCATGCGGTGCTCCTGCGGGACAACTGGGAAGGAATTATAGCGGTGGCCGCGCAGCGTGGGCCGCGCGGCTCTTGTAAACTCCGCGTTCCATTAATGTGTCTGTTTACGGAAGGATTCAAGCCATGACGGTGGTGAGCGTCGAACATGCGCTGGCGGGCAAGCTCCCGGCCGGCGGCGAAGTCACGGTGCGCGGCTGGGTGCGCACGCGGCGCGACTCCAAGGCAGGCCTGTCGTTCGTCAACGTCAGCGACGGCTCGTGCTTCGCGCCGATCCAGGTGGTGGCCCCGGACACCCTGTCCAACTACGAGTCCGAAGTGAAGCACCTGACCACCGGTTGCGCGGTCATCGCCACGGGCATCCTCGTCGCTTCGCAGGGCCAGGGCCAGAGCTTCGAGATCCAGGCGTCTTCCATCGAGGTCGTCGGCTGGGTGGAGGATCCCCTCACCTACCCGATGCAGCCCAAGCAGCACTCGCTGGAATACCTGCGCGAGTTCGCCCACCTGCGTCCGCGCACCAACCTGTTCGGCGCGGTCGCGCGCATCCGCAACTGCCTGGCCCAGGCCGCGCACCGCTTCTTCCACCAGAACGGCTTCTACTGGATCAGCACGCCCATCGTGACCACCTCCGATGCCGAGGGCGCCGGGCAGATGTTCCGCGTGTCCACGCTGGACCTGGCGAACCTGCCCCGTGGCAAGGACGGCGCGGTGGATTTCTCGCGCGACTTCTTCGGCAAGGAAACCTTCCTGACCGTGTCCGGCCAGCTCAATGCCGAGGCCTATGCGCTGGCCCTGAGCAAGGTCTACACCTTCGGCCCGACGTTCCGGGCCGAGAACAGCAACACCACCCGCCACCTGGCCGAGTTCTGGATGATCGAGCCGGAGGTCGCCTTCAACGACCTGGCCGCGAACGCGCAGCTGGCCGAGGACTTCCTGAAGTACATGTTCCGCGCCGTGCTGGATGAGCGCGGCGACGACCTGGCCTTCATCGCCGAACGCGTGCAGCCCGATGCGATCACCCGCCTGGAAGCCTTCGTCAACGCGCCGTTCGAGCGCATCGACTACACCGATGCCATCGGCCTGCTGCAGAAGTCGGGCCACAAGTTCGAGTTCCCGGTGGAATGGGGCCTGGACCTGCAGACCGAGCACGAGCGCTGGCTGACCGAGCAGCATGTCGGTCGCCCGGTGGTGGTGACCAATTACCCCGAGCACATCAAGGCCTTCTACATGCGCCTGAACGACGATGGCAAGACCGTCGCCGCGATGGACGTGCTGGCCCCGGGCATCGGCGAGATCATCGGCGGCAGCCAGCGCGAGGAGCGCCTGGACATCCTGGACGCGCGCATGGCGCAGTTCGGCCTGGATCCGGCGCACTACGGCTGGTACCGCGACTTCCGCCGTTATGGCACCGTGCCGCATGCCGGCTTCGGCCTGGGCTTCGAGCGCCTGGTGGTATACGTCTGCGGACTGAGCAACATCCGCGACGCCATCCCTTACCCGCGCGCACCCGGCAACGCGGAGTTCTGATCGATGCTGCTGTTCTTCGCCCTCTGCTTCGTCGGCATCGCCATCGCCGGATTCTGTGCGTTCGTGATCTTCTGGCCGCTGACACTGGTGCACGTCCGCGACCGCCATGCGGCGCTGGGCGCGCAATGGGGCGAAGGCGCCTTCCTGAAGCCGGTCGCGCTGCGCTGGTTGCTGGGCGGTGGCTATCGCCGGATCACCGACAGCTCGTTGTCCGGCCTGGCCACCCCGGCGCGGATCTCGCTGTGCGTGATCTTCGTCGGGCTGGGCATGGCCGGGCTGCTCTGGCTGTGGGCGGAGGCCCTGGGATGAGCGACCACATGAGCGAACACTGGTACCTGGCTTCACTGGGCCGCACGCTGATCTGGGCACGCCTGCGCGTACTGGAGGCAGGCACGGCCGAGGTACTGGACAGCGATGGGCATACCCTGCCCTATGACAGCGAAGACACCGCGCGCGCCGCGCTGTTCGATGCCGAATTCGTCGCCTGGGACGGTCTGGACGAAGATGACGCGCTCGCGCGCGGCTTCTCGCTGCACGACGTCTCTCCCCCGCATGCGGACAGCGACGACGTGCTGCGACCGATGATGGTGCAGTCGCTGGGCGCCCGCGCCTGAGGCACGCGCCATGTATACGCCGCGCGCGTTCGCCGAGACCGACCTGGCCGGACTGGACCGGCTGATCGCACGCGACGCCTTCGTCACACTGGTCACCGTCGCCGACGGCCTGCCCTTCGTCAGCCACCTGCCGGTGCTCTACACCCGGGATGGCGACCGCGTGCTGATCGAAGGCCATTGGGCCAGGCCCAACCCGCAGGCACGGCATGCCGGCAGCGCACTGATGATCGTGCATGGCCCGCATGCCTACCTGTCGCCCGGCTGGTATGCGGACAAGGAAGAAGCCGCGCGCGTGCCCACGTGGAACTACGCGGTTGCGCACCTGCACGGCACGCTGGACATCACCGAGGAGACCGGCGCCCTGGCCGGGATCGTCGATCGCCTGAGCCAGGTGAACGAGGCCTCCGTCGGCAACGATTGGCGGTTCGAACACGAGCGCGCTGACCACGTGCGGCAACTGCGCGGCATCGTGGGTTTCCGTTTCGTCGTCGAGCGCATCGAACTGAAGTTCAAGCTCAGCCAGAACCATCCTGTCGCCAACGTCGAGGGCGCCGCCGCCGCGCTGCAGCGGCTGGGCGGCGAAGACAATCTGGCGGTGGCCAGCCTGATGCGCGAGCGCCTGGAGCTCCGCAAGGACGGCGCGGGAGCGACGTAAGTCGCGACGGGGGATTTCAGTCCTCCGGGTTTGCCGGGAAAGCATCACGACTTGCGTCGCTCCCACAGGGCTACACTCGACGCCTTGTCCATCGGGGAACGATGCATGGATCTCAATCTTGCCGGCCGGCACGCACTGGTATGCGGCGCGTCCGAGGGGATCGGACGCGCAGCCGCGCACGAGCTCGCCCTGCTCGGCGCTGATGTCACCGTGCTGGCGCGCCGATCCGACGTGCTGCGGGACGTGGCCAACGCCCTGCCTGTCGTCGCCACCGGCCAGCGCCACGGCACGCTGGCCGTCGACATCGCCGATGCGACAACGCTCCGCGACAACGTCACCGGGCTGGTCGCCACGCACCGGATCCACGTCCTGGTCAACAACACCGGCGGCCCACCGGGTGGGCGAGCCATCGAGGCCGTGGCGCATGACTACCTGGCCGCCTTCCAGCAGCACCTGCTCGCCAACCAGGTGCTTGCTCAGGCAACCGTACCCGGCATGCGTGAAGCCGGCTGGGGCCGCATCGTCAATGTCGTCTCGACCTCGGTGCGGGAACCCATTGCCAATCTGGGGGTGTCCAACACCATCCGGGGCGCTGTCGCCAGCTGGGCCAAGACGCTGTCGAAGGAACTGGCCCCGAATGGCATCACGGTCAACAACGTGCTGCCCGGCTACACGCGCACGCAGCGGCTGGAGCAGATCCTGCATGACCGCATGCAGGCCACCGGCAAGGATGAGGCCACCGTCAGCAGCGCGATGCTGGCCACCGTGCCGGCAGGTCGTTTCGCGGACGCGCACGAGGTCGCCGCCGCCATCGCCTTCCTCGCCTCGCCCGCCGCGGGCTACATCAACGGCGTCAGCCTGGCCGTGGATGGCGGACGCATGCAATCGATCTGATCCGCCGGCACAGGGGGCTTGCCAGCCGGGTTAAGCTAGTGGACATGGACCGCTTCAGCCACTTCATCGCGGGCGAACCGCGCCACGGCGGCGCATGGCGTCCCGTGTTTGAACCCGCGTCGGCCCAGGTCTATGCCGAGGTCGCCGAGGGCACCGAAAGCGATGTGGTGCTTGCCGTCGATGCGGCGGAATCGGCATTTCCCGCGTGGGCGGCGCTGACCACGACCGGGCGTGCGCGCTGGCTGGAAAAACTCGCCGATGCGCTCGAGGGCCGGCTTGAGGAATTCGCCCTCGCCGAATCGCGCGATGCCGGCAAACCGCTGGCGCTGGCGCGCGACATCGAAATTCCCCGTGCCATTGCCAACCTGCGCTTCTTCGCCCACGCGGCAACCCAGTTCGCCAGCGAGTCGCACCATGGCGAAGCCGGGCTGAACTACACGCTGCGGCAGCCACTGGGCGTGGTCGCCGCGATTTCGCCATGGAACCTGCCACTATATCTCTTCACCTGGAAGATCGCCCCGGCATTGGCCGCCGGCAATACGGTGGTGGCCAAGCCTTCGGAGATCACGCCCGCCACGGCCTCGATGCTTGGCGCGTTGACCGCAGAGATCGGCCTTCCGCCCGGCGTGCTCAACATCGTGCATGGCACAGGCCCGGCGGTGGGCGAGCCACTGGTGCTGCATCCTGCGATCAGGGCAGTGTCTTTCACCGGCAGCACCGGGGTGGGCCGTCGCATTGCAGGCCTCGCCGGGCCGCTGCTGAAAAAGGTCTCGCTGGAACTGGGTGGCAAGAACGCCACGCTGGTATTCGCCAACAGCGACTGGCGCGCGCACCTCGACACGCTGCTCCGCTCCGCTTTCCAGAACGCCGGGCAGATCTGCCTGTGCGGGTCGCGATTGCTGGTGCAGCAGGCGATCTACGACGAATTCCGCGATGCATTGATCGAACGCGCGCGGGGACTGCAGGCGGGGGCACTGGACGATCCCACCACGCGCCTCGGCGCGATGGTGTCGCAGGCGCACTTCGACAAGGTGCTGGCCTGCATCGCGCGGGCGCGAACCGAAGGCGGCCACGTGCTGCTCGGTGGGCATGCGCTGGAGCGGCCCGGCTGGTTCATTGCGCCCACGGTCATCGAAGGCCTCGGACCCCAGGCAGCCACCAATTGCGAGGAAATCTTCGGCCCGGTCGTGACCCTGCAGCCGTTCGAGGACGAGGCCCATGCGCTCGCGCTGGCCAATGCCGGCGACTACGGCCTGGCGGCCACGCTATGGACGCGCGACCTGGACCGGGCCCATCGACTGGCGTCGCAACTGCGTGCCGGCATCGTCTGGATCAATACCTGGATGACCCGCGACCTGCGCACGCCGTTCGGCGGCGTGGGCGCATCCGGTCTCGGCCGCGAAGGCGGCCACGAGGCCATGCGTTTTTTCACCGAACCCAAGAACGTCTGCGTGGCGTTGCGCTGAGGACCATCAAACCCCATGTCCGACCTGACCGAACTCGAGAAACTGCTGCAGAACAACCGCGACTGGGCCGCCCGCATCAAGCAGGAGGATCCCGGCTTCTTCAAGCGGTTGTCGCAGCAGCAATCACCGCGCTACCTGTGGATCGGCTGCTCCGATTCGCGCGTGCCGGCGAACCAGATCCTCGGCCTCGATCCCGGCGAGGTCTTCGTCCATCGCAACATCGCCAACGTGATGTCGCACGGCGACCTCAATGCGCTGTCGGTCGTCCAGTTCGCCGTCGATATCCTGAAGGTCGAACACATCCTGCTGGTCGGTCACTACGGCTGCGGCGGCGTGCACGCCGCCATGACCGGCCTGCGCGTGGGGCTGGCCGACAACTGGCTGCGCCATGTCGCCGATGTCGCACTCAAGCACAACGATCTGCTGGAACAGGTCGATACCGAATCCCTGCGCCATGCCCGCCTGTGCGAACTCAACGTGATCGAGCAGGTGTTCAACGTGTGCCAGACCACCGTGGTGCAGGATGCATGGGCACGCGGCCAGCCGCTCGCGATCCACGGCTGGGTCTACAGCCTGTTCGACGGCCGCGTGCGCGAACTCGGCATGGACGTGGCTGCGCAGGATGAACTCCAGCCTGCGTACCAGCGTGCGCTCGCCGGCGTCCCGGGCAAGGGGAAGCGCGATGAGTGATGTCATCCATGCCGATGCCGCGCCGAAGCCCGTCGGCCAGTATCCTCACGCGCGCCGCGTGGGCGACCTGCTGTTCCTGTCCGGCATCGGCCCGCGCGATCCGGCCAGCAATGCCATCGTCGGCAACGTGCACGACGCCGAGGGACGCCTCATCAGCTACGACATCGACGCACAGTGCCGTGCCGTGTTCGCCAACGTCCGCGCAGTGCTGAAGGCCAGCGGCGCACGCTGGGAAGACCTGGTGGACGTGACGGTGTACCTCACCGACATGGCGCACGACTTCAAGACGTACAACCAGGTGTGGGCGGAGTATTTCCCCGACCCGGCGGCGGCGCCCTGCCGAACCACGCTGGGTATCACCTCGCTGCCGACCCCGATCGCCATCGAACTGAAATGCATCGCGCACCTGTCCGAGGCCCGCTGACATGCTGCCCAATCCGCTCAACTTCCAGGCATGGATCGACGAGCACCGCCACCTGCTGAAGCCGCCGGTCGGCAACAAGGTCATCTACGACGGCGACTTCATCGTCATGGTGGTCGGCGGCCCGAACGCGCGCACCGATTACCACTACGACGAAGGTCCGGAGTGGTTCTACCAGTTGGAAGGCGAAATGGTGCTGCGTATCCAGGAGAATGGCGCGCCGCGTGACATTCCGATCCGGGCGGGCGAGATCTTCCTGCTGCCGCCGCGTGTGCCGCATTCGCCGCAACGCATGCCGGGCTCGGTCGGCCTGGTGATCGAACGCAAGCGCCTGCCGCACGAAGACGACGGCCTGCTGTGGTTCTGCGAACACTGCAACGCGAAGGTGTACGAGGAGTACTTCCACCTGAACGACATCGAGCAGGATTTCTTCAGGGTGTTCGAGGCCTTCTACCGCAGCGACGACCTGCGCACCTGCAAGGCCTGCGGCCATCTGAACCCCCGCCCGAGCCGCTACGAGATGCAGGCCGATTCGCAAGCCGACATCACCTGAGGTGGCGGTGCGCGCGCCCCGGGGGATGGGTCCCGTTCGGCACTGCAGCGCGAATCCCGCGCAGGCAACCCCTACAATCCCACGATGCTGAAGATCGACACCCACGCGCATTTCCTGCCCCGCGACTGGCCCGACCTGGCGGCCAAGTACGGTGACCTGCGCTTTCCCGTGATCCACCACGGCGACGACGGCCGCCATCGCATCTACAAGGACGGCAAGTTCTTCCGCGAGATCTGGCCCAAGACCTGGGATCCGGAAGAACGCATCGCCGATTACGCCAAATTCGGCGTGCAGGTGCAGGTCATCAGCACCGTGCCGGTGATGTTCAGCTACTGGGCCAAGGCGCACCATGCGCTGGAGCTGCACCAGGCGCTCAACGACCATACCGCCGCCGCCTGCCGCGACTATCCGCGCCACTATGCGGGCATCGGCACGGTGCCGATGCAATCGCCGCGACTGGCGGTGCAGGAACTGGAGCGCTGCATGGACCAGTTGGGCCTGCAGGGCGTGCAGATCGGCAGCCATGTCAACGACTGGAACCTCGACGCACCGGAACTGTTCGAGTTCTTCCAGGCGGCCAGCGAACTGGGCGCGGCGATCCTCGTGCACCCCTGGGACATGATGGGCGCCGCATCGATGCCCAAGTACTGGCTGCCCTGGCTGGTCGGCATGCCCGCCGAACAATCGCGCGCCGCCTGTTGCCTGATTTTCGGCGGCGTGCTCGAACGGTTGCCCGGATTGAAGGTCTGCTTCGCCCACGGGGGCGGCAGCTTTCCTTACACCATCGGCCGCATCGAGCACGGCTTCAACATGCGGCCCGACCTGGTGGCCACCGACAACCATCGCAATCCGCGTGAGTACCTCGACCGGGTCTACTTCGATTCCTGGGTCGCCGATCCACGCGCGCTGCACTACCTGCTCGACACGGTCGGCCACGAGCGCGTGATGCTGGGCACCGACTACCCCTTCCCGCTGGGCGAACAGGAGCCCGGTGCCGGCATCGCCGCCCTGGGCCTGGACGAGGCCCGGCAGGCGCGCCTGTATCACGGCACCGCGCTGGAATGGCTGGGCTTGCCCGCCTCGAGGTTCCTGTGAAAGGGCTCGCTGTAGGAGCGACGTCAGTCGCGACCGCACGGCACGATCTTGCCAGGACCTTCAGTATCTTCGTGGGAGGCCAGCCCATTCGACGTCATCTCCACCGACACTCCACGGTCGCGACTGACGTCGCTCCTACAACCCAAAGATCATCTCCAAACCACATTCCATGACCGACCCGCTGTCCCGCACCCACATCATCGCCCTTGATGCCGCCGACCCCTTGCGTCCGTTGCGCAACGAGTTCCTGATTCCGCGCCACAAGCACAACGACCAGGTCTACTTCTGCGGCAACTCGCTCGGCCTGCAACCGAAGGCAGCGCGCACCTACCTCAACGAGGTGCTGGACAAGTGGGCCAACGAAGCCGTCGAAGGCCACTTCACCGGCAACGCGCAATGGATGACGTACCACGAACTCGTGCGCGAACCGCTGGCACGCCAGGTCGGTGCGGAGCCGGCGGAAGTGGTGGCGATGAACACGCTGACCGCCAATCTGCACCTGATGATGGTCAGCTTCTACCGTCCGACGGCGGAGCGTCCGGCGATCCTGATGGAGGCCGGCGCATTCCCGTCCGACCGGCATGCGATGGAGTCGCAGGTACGCTTCCACGGCTTCGATCCCGCCACCGACCTGATCGAAGTGGAACCGGACCTGCCCGATGGCACGTTGTCGATGGCGGCCATCGAACGCGCCATCGTCGAGCACGGCCCACGCCTGGCGCTGGTGCTGTGGCCCGGTGTCCAATACCGGACCGGACAGGCCTTCGATCTGGTGGAGATCGCGCGGCTGGGCCATGCGCAGGGCGCCGTCGTCGGCGTCGACCTGGCGCACGCGGTGGGCAACCTGCCCTTGCGCCTGCACGACAGCGGCGTGGATTTCGCGGTGTGGTGCCACTACAAGTACCTGAACTCGGGGCCGGGCGCGGTTGCGGGCTGCTTCGTGCATGCGCGCCATGCCCGGACGGACAGGCCAAGGTTTGCGGGCTGGTGGGGTCACGAGAAGGAGACCCGGTTCCGGATGGAGCCGGCCTTCGTGCCCACGCCCGGCGCCGAGGGCTGGCAGCTCAGCAACCCGCCGATCCTGGGGTTGGCGCCGCTGCGCGCTTCGCTCGAGCTGTTCGACAAAGCGGGTGGCATGGAGGCGATACGCGCGAAGTCGCTCAAGCTGACCGGCTTGCTGGAAGCGCTGATCCAGGCAAGGCTGTCGGACGTGCTGCAGATCATCACGCCCGCAGACACCTCCCAGCGCGGCGCCCAGCTTTCGCTGCGAGTGACCGGCGGACGCGAACGCGGCCGCGAACTGTTCGAGTACCTGCTGTCCGTCGGTACGGTCGGCGACTGGCGCGAACCGGACGTGATCCGCATCTCGCCCGCCCCGCTGTACAACCGCTACATGGATGTCCACCGCTTCGTCGAGGAAGTCGAGACGTGGCGGGGGTTCTGATCCGGAGAAACGAGTTTGGTCACTGACGGCAAGCGACACATCACCATCATCGGCGCCGGCCTCGCCGGTGCGCTGCTGGCCACCCTGATGGCGCGCGCAGGGTGGCGCGTGGAGGTGTTCGAAAAACGCGGCGACCCGCGCGTGCAAGGCTATGCGGGAGGCCGCTCGATCAACCTGGCACTGACCGAACGTGGCCGCCATGCGCTGCGGATGGCGGATGCGGACGATGCGGTGATGCGGCAGGCAGTAATGATGCGCGGGCGCATGGTGCATGCCCTCGACGGACGGCTGCAGTTGCAGCGCTACGGGCGCGACGACTCCGAGGTCATCTGGTCGATCCATCGCGGCGACTTGAACATCACGCTGCTGGATCTGGCCGAACGCGCAGGCGCCGTCATCCAGTTCAACCGCCGGTTGGAATCCGTAGATTTCGACGCGCACATCGCCCGCTTCGTCGACGAGCAGGATGGCGGCGTCCACCCTGTCGGGTTCACCGCCCTGATCGGCGCCGACGGTGCCGGCTCGTCCTTGCGTGGCGCCATGCAACAGCGGGAGGATCTCGGTGAACGTACCGAGTTCCTCGACCACTCCTACAAGGAGCTCGAGATTCCCCCTGCCGCCGACGGCAGCTTCATCATGGAACCGAACGCCCTGCACATCTGGCCGCGCGGCCACTACATGTGCATCGCGTTGCCCAACGACGAGCGCACGTTCACGGTGACGCTGTTCCTGCCCAACGAAGGTGATCCGGGCTTCGACAGCGTGCGCAGCGGCGCGGATGCGAAGGCGCTGTTCCTGCGCGATTTCGCCGATGCGGTGCCGCTGATCCCGCGACTGGAGCAGGACTGGGACGCCAACCCCACCGGCCTGCTCGCCACGCTGTATCTCGAACGCTGGCACTTGCAGGGCCAGGCCGTGCTGCTGGGCGACGCCGCCCACGCGATGGTGCCGTTCCACGGCCAGGGCATGAACTGTGCGTTCGAGGATTGCGTCGCCCTCGCCCACCACCTGCAATCCACGCAAGACCTGGCGGAGGCTTTCGCCGCCTTCGAAGCCGAGCGCAAGCCCAATGCACTGGCGATCCAGGAAATGGCGCTGGAGAACTACGTGGAGATGCGCGACAAGGTGGACGACAGCGGCTTCCTGCTGCAGCGGGAACTGGAGCGCGCGCTGCAGGAGCGCCATCCGCACCGCTTCGTGCCGCACTACACGATGGTCAGTTTCATGCGCATCCCGTACTCGGTGGCGCAGCATCGCAGCCACGCGCAGCGCGACCTTCTGGTACGGCATACCGCCGGGCGCGGTGCCCTCGACGGAATCGACTGGGCAGCGGTCGATGCGGATGTGCTCGCGCGCTTGCCGGTGCTGGAGGAAATGGCGGGGTGAGCGCCAGCTTCCTGTTCTACGACCTCGAGACCTTCGGCGCGGATCCGCGCCGCAGCCGGATCGCGCAGGTCGCGGCCGTGCGTACCACGCCCGCGCTGGAACTGATGGAGGAGCCGGTCAGCTTCTTCGTACAGCCAGCGGATGACCTGCTGCCCTCGCCCATCGCCACGCTGATCACCGGCATCACGCCGCAACAGGCGCTGCGCGACGGCGTCAACGAAGCAGAAGCCTTCGCCCGCATTGCCGACGAGATGGGGCGGCCGGAAACCTGCACGCTGGGCTACAACAGCCTGCGCTTCGATGACGAGTTCGTGCGTCACGGCCTGTTCCGCAATTTCCATGAGCCCTACGAGCGCGAGTGGCGTGGCGGAAACTCGCGCTGGGACCTGCTGGACGTGATGCGGCTGATGCATGCGCTGCGGCCGGACGGCATCGTGTGGCCGAAGCGGGACGACGGTGCCACGTCCTTCAAGCTGGAACACCTGGCGCTGGCCAACCGCGTCCGCGAAGGCGATGCGCACGAGGCTCTGTCGGATGTGTACGCCACCATCGGCCTGGCCCGGCTGATGCGGCAGGCCCAACCCCGCCTGTGGGACTACGCACTGCAACTGCGCGACAAGCGCTTCGCCGCGCGCCTGCTGGATGTGACGGCCATGCAACCGGTACTGCATGTCTCGCAGCGCTATCCCGCCAGCCGCCTCTGTGCGGCGCCGGTGCTGCCGTTGGCGCGGCATCCGCGCATCGACAATCGCGTGGTGGTGTTCGACCTGGAAAGCGATCCGGCCGCGCTGCTGGCCTTGGCGCCCGACCAGATCGCCGACCGTCTCTACACCCCGGCCGCCGATCTGCCGGAAGGCGAGCAGCGGATCCCACTGAAGGAAGTCCATCTGAACCGTGCACCGGCGCTGGTCGCCTGGTCGCATCTGCGCCCCGCCGACATGGACCGGCTCGGCATCGATCCCGTGCGCTGCGAGCGCCATGCGGAAGTCCTGCGCGAGGCCGGCCCGGAGCTTGCGGAGAAGGTGCGGCAGGTGTTTGCCGGCGAGCGGCAGTTCACTCCAGGCGACGTGGATGCCTCGCTTTACGATGCTTTCCTGGCGGACGCGGACAAACGCCGGTTCACCGAGGTACGGACCACGCCGCCTGCGCTGCTGGGCCAACGCGATTTCGGCTTCCGCGATGCCCGCCTGCCCGAATTGCTGTTCCGCTATCGCGCGCGCAACTGGCCCGGCTCGCTGTCTCCCGCCGAGCGCCAGCGTTGGGACGACTATCGCCGGCAGCGCCTCGCGACCGACAGCGGGATGTCCGAATACAGCTTCGCCAGCTTCGACGCCGAACTTGCGGAACTGCGGATGACGCACGCCGCCGATGCGGACCGGCTCGTGCTGCTGGACAGGATCCAGCAGTGGCGCCAGGACCTGCAGGCCGGCCTCTAGTACGCCAGGCGACATCGAGGGCAGCCTTGTCGGCCTGATGACGCCGGCTTGTCTAGAATGGCGGCCATGGCCACCTACTTCTCCGATGCCAGCTTCAAGTTCCTGCGCGGGCTGGCCCGCCACAACGACAAGACCTGGTTCAACGACCACAAGGCGCAGTACGAGGATCACGTCCGGCAGCCATTCCTCCGGCTCCTGACGGACCTGCAGCCCGACCTGGCGGCAGTGAGCCTGCACTTCCGCTCCGAACCGAAGACGGTAGGCGGGTCGCTGTTCCGCATCTACCGTGACGCACGCTTTTCCAACGACAAATCCCCGTACAAGTCCTGGCAGGGTGCACGTCTGTTCCACGAGCGCCACAAACAGGTGCCCGCGCCCTCGTTCTACCTTCACCTGCAGCCTGGCGAATGTTTCGTCGGTGCCGGACTCTGGCATCCCGAGCCGGACACGCAGCGGCGGGTGCGGCAGTTCATCCTGGACAACCCGGGCAGTTGGAAGAAGGCGGCGCACGATGCGCCTTTCCGGCGGCGCTTCGAGTTCGAAGAGAGCGAGAAACTGGTCCGCCCTCCGCGCGGGTTTCCCGCCGACTTCGAGTTCATCGAAGACCTGAAGCACCGCAATTTCGTGTTCTGGCGCTCGCTGGACGACGCCACCATGACCGGTCCGAAGCTGCGCCAGACCGTGGCGGCCGATCTCAAGGCGCTTGGCCCGTTCGTGGACTACCTGTGCGCTGCGCTGGACCTGGAGTTCTGACCCGGAGGTTTGCCGATGAAGAAGTGGCTCGTGATCGGAGTGGTGGTCGCCCTCCTGCTGGGGTTGGCGGGCTATGTGGCCGCCGGGCCCTACCTGGCCATCCACGGCATCCGTACGGCGCTGGCGGAGCAGGACACCGGCAAGCTGCAGAAGCATGTCGATTTCGCTTCGTTGCGCGTGAACCTGCGCGCGCAGGTGGAGGACTCGCTCGCGCGGCGCGCCGGACCGGAGGTCAGCGGCAACCTGTTCGGTGCCGCGGCGCTTTCGATCGCCAACAGCATGCTGGGGCGCGGGGTGGATACGATGGTCACGCCGATGGGTATCGCCGCGATCCTGGAAGGCCGCGCCACGTGGAAGCGCGCCGTCGGCGACACCGTGGGCGGCGACACCTACGCCCCGCCGACGCCGGCAGATCCGCTCAGGCAGGCCAGCCACCGCTACGAGTCGTTGTCCCGTTTCACTGCCACCGTGCACGACGATGAGGGCGACCCGGTGGTGTTCGTCTTCACGCGCCAGGGCCTGCGCTGGCGGCTGACCGACATCCGCCTGCCGCTTTAGGGCGAGCGAAGGCCCGCCCTACGGGTTCGCCACCCCGTGCGGAACATGACCCGCGGCCACATGGTGGCGCGCGCTGTCGATGTTGTGTTGCGAATCGTCGAAGAAGATGTCGGCGCCGAAGGCTTCCAGGAACGGCCCCTTGTGGCGGCCGCCGAGGAAGAGCGCCTCGTCCAGGCGCACGCCCCACTCGCGCAGCGTACGGATCACCCGCTCGTGCGCCGGCGCGGAACGCGCGGTGACCAGTGCGGTGCGGATAGGCGAACGCTCATCGGGCGGGAATACCTGCTGCAGTTGGTGCAATGCCGACAGGAAGTTGCGGAACGGACCACCGGACAAGGGCTCGCGTGCACGCTGTTGCTCGTGCCGGCCGAATGCCTCCACGCCCTGTTCACGGGAAATGCGCTCGCTCTCGTCGCCAAAGATGACCGCGTCGCCATCGAACGCGATGCGCAGCTGGTGTTCGTGGCGCTGCTGCGGTGCGCCTGCCGGCAGGATGGTCGCCGCCGCGATGCCGTGCTCCAGTGAGCGCCGCACCGATTCCGGGTTGGCCGACAGGAACAGGTCGGTGCCGAACGGCTTGACGTAGGGCCAGGTGGGCTCGCCGGCCGTGAACGTGGCACGCACGATCCCCAGGCCGTAGTGCTGGATGGAGTTGAAGATGCGCAGGCCGGTATCGGCCGAGTTGCGCGAGAGCAGGATCACTTCGACGCGCGGCGCTTCCGGAGGCGCCCCCACGTTGAGTGCCAGCAACTTGCGCACGACGGGATAGGCGATGCCCGGCGCCAGCACATCGTCTTCGTGCGTGCGCTGGTAGTCGGAATAGGCCTGTACGCCCTCGCGCTCGTACAGCGCGTGGCTTTCCTCCAGATCGAACAGGGCGCGCGACGTGACCGCGACGGTCAGCAAACGGGGGGTGTTGTCGGCCATGCGCACAGTATCGGCGATCTGTGGCGCATGACGCGAGACGCCGTGCCCCTATCCCCCCGGTGCAGCGGCGATACGCACCTGTGCCGGCGGCCCCCTGCGATTGTCGGGCGTGATGGCGCGTACTTCGACCAACAGGTCGATCGGCGACTGTTCCGAAGGCGGTCCATCGCGCCAGAGGAACACGAACTCGCTGCGACGGCCCTCAACGCGCCCCGCCACCGGCTCGCGGGGAAAGATCGCAAGGGCGTCCTCACCGAGCACGCGGAACTCGAACCCCAGTTCACGCAGCTTGTAATCCGTGCCGCGAGGCCACTCCACGCCCAGCGTCAGCAGGCCACTGGCATCGCACGAGGCGTGTCCGTCCACGCCTCGCGTCAGGCTGACCACCTCCAGCAAGGGCGGCTTCAGGGTGCCGTCTTCGACCAGCGCCGACGACGCACCGCC
This sequence comes from Pseudoxanthomonas sp. LARHCG66, assembly GCF_052871755.1. NCBI lineage: Bacteria > Pseudomonadati > Pseudomonadota > Gammaproteobacteria > Lysobacterales > Lysobacteraceae > Pseudoxanthomonas > Pseudoxanthomonas sp. LARHCG66. Next base: position 121,029 of record NZ_JBIXJW010000001.1, read on the forward strand.
GGCCGCGAACGCGGTGGTGCCAGTGGACAGATTGCAGGCCGCCACGTCGGTCGCGGCAAGCATGGCGCACAGCGCCAACGCGCACTTCAACTGCATCGTGACCCCTCCCCGGGCGGATGCGAACCGAATCGCTATGGGGCGCTGGATACCATGCGTGGGATGACCCGGCAAGCCGCAATGCGGCGAAACCACGATGTCCGCCGGGACAATCCTCAGGTCATGAACTGCTCGCTGAGGATGCGTTCCTCGAGATTGTGTTCGCGGTCGAACAGCAGGGTGACCGTGCGGTCACGCGACTCGCGGATGGTCACCTCCACCACGTCCCGCACCTCGTGCGAATCGGCAGTGGCACTGACCGGGCGCTTGTAAGGGTCGAGCACGCGGAACCGGATCTCGGTATCGGCCTTGAGGATGGCGCCACGCCAGCGGCGCGGACGGAACGGCGCGATCGGCGTCAGCGCAATGGTGTGCGAACCCAGCGGCAGGATCGGCCCGTGCGCGGAGAAGTTGTAGGCGGTGCTGCCCGCCGGCGTCGCGGTCAGCACGCCATCGCAGATCAGCTCGTCCAGGCGGGTTTCGCCGTTGAGGTCGATCTGGATGTGCGCCGCCTGCCGTGTCTGGCGCAGCAGCGACACTTCGTTGTAGGCCAGGGATGACGTGGACGTGCCGGACTCGGTCAGTGCCTGCATTTCCAGCGGCCGCAGCTTGGCCGGTTCCGCCGCGGCAATCCGGTCGAACAGGCCGTCCGAGCGATAGTGGTTCATCAGGAAACCCACGGTGCCCAGCTTCATGCCGAACACCGGCTTGCCGAGCGCGCCGTGCCGATGCAGCGTCTGCAGCATGAACCCATCGCCGCCCAGCGCACACAGCACGTCCGCCTGGTCGGGCACATGCGCACCGTGTTCGCGCTGCAGTGTCGCCAGCGCCTCCTGTGCCTCAGGCGTGGGACTGGCGAGGAAGGCGATGCGGGGTGTGGACATCCGTGGCTCCATCGTGGCCTGCACAGCGTACAGAAAAAAACGCCGGGAGCGTTTTTCGACAACGCGCAGCGTTGGCCCACCGGGTGGCGGCCATGGAAGGCGGCCACAAAAAAGGCGGCCCGAAGGCCGCCCCGTTCCACTCACATGACGTGCAATCAGCCCTGGGACGCCAGCTGCCCCAGCCGCTGCACCGCCACCGATGCGGTGGGGTAGTCGAGCGTCTTCTGCGCGGCCAGCTCGTTGAGCATGTTCAGCGTGAAGCGCAGCCCGGCGTCGTCGCGGCCCAGCCAGGCCTTGACCTTGGCGTCGGCGTTGCCGCCCGGCAGCGACAGCAGCTGGTTGGTCAGCGTGCGCTGGTGCGCCGCCAGTTCATCACGCAGCACACCGCGCGCGACGGCATGCCAGCGGCCATCGACCTTCAACGCTTCGATCTGGTCCTGCAGCCACGGCAGGTGCAGCGCCTCGCCCAGGCGGTAGTGCGCCTTCGACACCTCGACCGGCTTGAGCTTGCGCGCCCGGGCCAGTTCGATGATGTCGCAGGAGGGCTCCAGGTACGGCAGCGCCGCGATCTGGCCGGCCAGCGCAGGCGGCAGACCCTTGTCCTTCCATTCCTGCAGGCTGGCGTTGTACGCCGGGCGCAGCGAGTCCGGCAGCACGCCGTCGGCCGCACGGATCTCGTTGAAGCCGTCGTGATAACGCTCCACCGCGGTGGCGATGGCCGGGATCGGACCCTGGCGGGTCAGCAGCCAGCGGGTGAAGTTGCGCTGCACCTGCCAGATGACCTGCAGGGCGTCGATCTGCACCGATTCCGGCACCTTGCCGTCCAGCGCGTCGATCTGGTTCCACAACGCCCGCGCGTCCAGCGTCTCGCGGGTGATGGTGAAGGCCTTGGCGACTTCCGCCGGCGAGCGGCCCGTGTCTTCCTGCATGCGCAGCAGGAAGGTGGCCCCCATCCGGTTGATGGTGGTGTTGGTGACCGCCGTGGCGATGATCTCGCGCTTCAGGCGGTGCTTCTCCATCTCCGAGGCGTACTTCTTCTGCAGCGGCTGCGGGAAGTAGCGCTGCAGCTCCTTCGACAGGTAAGGATCCTCGGGGATGTCGGATTCCAGCAACTGCTGGAACGCCACCAGCTTGGAGTACGACAACAGCACCGACAGTTCCGGACGCGTCAGGCCCTGGCCACGCGCCTTGCGCTCGGCCAGTTCGGCGTCGGATGGCAGGAATTCGATCTGCCGGTCCAGCAGGCCCTGCGATTCCAGCGTCTGGATGAAGTGCTGTTTGGAGCCCAGGCGCGAGACGCTCATGCGCTCCATCAGGCTGATCGCCTGGTTCTGGCGGTAGTTGTCCCACAGCACCAGCTCGGCCACTTCGCCGGTCATGTCGGCCAGCAGCTTGTTGCGCGCATCCATGCCCAGCTTCTTGGCCTGCACCACGCCGTTGAGCAGGATCTTGATGTTCACCTCGTGGTCCGAAGTGTCCACGCCGGCCGAGTTGTCGATGAAGTCGGTGTTGAGCAGCACACCATGCTGCGCGGCCTCGATGCGGCCCAGCTGGGTCAGGCCCAGGTTGCCGCCCTCGCCCACCACCTTGCAGCGCAGGTCGCGGCCATCGACGCGCAACCCGTTGTTCGCACGGTCGCCCACATCAGCGTGGGTCTCGCTGGCGGCCTTCACGTAGGTGCCGATGCCGCCGTTCCACAGCAGGTCGACCGGCGACTTCAGGATGGCGCTCATCAGTTCGTTGGGCGTCATCGACTTCACGCCGTCGGCGATGCCGAGCGCGGCGCGCACTTCCGGGGTGATGTCGATGGACTTCGCGCTGCGCGGATGGATGCCGCCGCCCTTGGAGATCAGCTTGGCGTCGTAGTCGGCCCAGCTGGAGCGCGGCACCTTGAACATGCGGTCGCGTTCCTTGAACGACTTCGCCGCATCGGGGTTCGGGTCCAGGAAGATGTGGCGGTGATCGAACGCGGCCAGCAGGCGGATGTGTTCCGACAGCAGCATGCCGTTGCCGAACACGTCGCCCGACATGTCGCCGATGCCGACGCAGGTGAAGTCTTCTGTCTGGCTGTCGCGATTCATCGCGCGGAAATGGCGCTTGACCGACTCCCATGCGCCGCGCGCGGTGATGCCCATGCCCTTGTGGTCGTAGCCCACCGAGCCGCCGGACGCGAACGCATCGCCCATCCAGAAACCGTGCGCGATGGCCAGGCCGTTGGCGATGTCGGAGAACGTGGCCGTGCCCTTGTCGGCGGCGACCACCAGGTACGGGTCGTCCTGGTCGTGGCGCACCACGTCCACCGGCGGCACGATCCTGTTGCCGACGATGTTGTCGGTGATGTCCAGCAGGCCCTGGATGAAGAGCTTGTAGCAGGCGATGCCTTCGGCCAGCACGGCGTCACGGTCGCCGCCGGCGGGCGGACGCTTGACGAAGAAGCCGCCCTTCGCGCCGACCGGCACGATGACGGTGTTCTTGACCATCTGCGCCTTCACCAGTCCCAGCACCTCGGTGCGGAAGTCCTCGCGGCGGTCCGACCAGCGCAGGCCGCCACGCGCCACCGGGCCGAAGCGCAGGTGCACGCCTTCCACGCGCGGGCCGTACACGAAGATCTCGCGATAGGGACGCGGCTTGGGCAGGTCCGGCACCTTGGCGGAGTCGAACTTGAAGCTGATGGTGTGTGCCGGCTGCCCGTCCTTGCCGCGCTGGTAGAAGCTGGTGCGCAGCGTGGCTTCGATAGCGCCCATGAAACCGCGCAGGATCCGGTCCTCGTCCAGGCTGGACACGCGGTCCATCAGCTTGATCAGCGCCCGGTGCGCAGTCTCGACCTGCAGGTCGCGCTTGCCACCGCGCGCGTCGACCAGCATGGTCAGGATCTTCTGGGCAGCGTCGTCATTGCCGGCCAACGCCTTGAGTTCGGCAGCGAAACGGTCCTGGCCCTCCTTGATCTGCGCCTTGCTCTCGCTGCCGGTGGCGGGATCGAAGCGTGCCTCGAACAGTTCCACCAGCAGGCGCGCAAGCAGCGGATAGCGGTTGAGGGTTTCCTCGACGTAGCTCTGCGAGAACGGCACGCCGGTCTGCAACAGGTACTTGCAGTAGCCGCGCAGCAGGGCGACCTGGCGCCAGGCCAGGCCGGCGCCCAGCACCAGCCTGTTGAAGCCGTCGTTCTCCGCATCCCCGCGCCACACCCGGGCGAAGGCCTCCTCGAAGGTGGAGGCCAGGCGCGCGATGTCGAACTCGCCGCTGAGCGGTTCCACCTCGAATTCCTGGATGTAACGCGCGCCCTGTCCCGTCTCCAGACGGAACGGATGCTCGGAGATCACGCGCAGTCCCATGTTCTCCATCAGCGGCAGCGCATCTGACAACGGGATGTCGGTTTCCTGGCGATACAGGTTCAGGCGCAGGCGACCCTGTCCCGGGCGCTTGCGGCGCGACTCGTGCAGGCTCAGGCGCAGGTCGTCCGGACCGGTGAGTGCAGCGAGATGCTCCACGTCGCGCGCGGCACCTTCCGGCGACACCACTTCGATGTAGCCCGCCGGCAGCGCACGGCCATAGCCGCCCGCCAGCAACAGGCCCTTCGACTCGCCGTGGCGCGTGATCAGGGTTTCACGCAGGTCGTCCTGCCAGTTGCGCAGCAGGTGGGCGATGTCGCCTTCCAGCGCGGAGGTATCGACTTCGACCTGCTCGCCCGCCTTCGGGCGAATGGTGATGTGCAGCTGCGCCAGCGGCGACTCGCCGAGCAGCACGCTGCTGTCGACGTACTCGCCCCGCATGGCGTCCTTCAGCAGCGATTCGATGCGCAGGCGCACATCCGTGTTGAAGCGCTCGCGGGGGATGTAGACCAAGGCCGAATAGAAGCGGCCATAACGGTCGCGGCGCAGGAACAGCTTGCTGCGCACGCGCTCCTGCAGGCCGAGGATGCCCATCGCCGTGCGGTAGAGCTCTTCGTCGCTGGACTGGAACAGTTCCTCGCGTGGCAGCGTCTCCAGGATGTGGCGCAGCGCCTTGCCGCTGTGGCCGCTGGGCGACAGGCCGGACTTCTGCATCACGTATTCGTGGCGCTCGCGCACCAGCGGGATTTCCCACGGACGGCGGTTGTAGGCGCTGGACGTGTACAGGCCGATGAAGCGCTGCTCGGCGACGGGGTTTCCCTTCGCATCGAACTCGAGCACGCCGATGTAATCCATGTTGCCCGGGCGGTGCACGGTGGACCGGCGATTGGTCTTGGTGAGGATCAGCGCATCCACCGAACCGCCCTGCGGCAGGTAGTGCGCGGCCAGCGTCTTGATGTTGCGCGGCGGCGTGGTATCGCCTTCGCGCAGCAGGCCCAGGCCGCTGTCCTCGACGGCCGCCAGGATGCCGGTGCCCTTCTCGACCCGGTATTCGCGATAGCCGAAGAAGGTGAAATGGTCGGCGGCGGCCCAGCGCATGAACTCCTGCGCTTCGCGACGCCCGTCGTCATCCACCGGCATGCGGCGGGTGGCCATGTCGTCGGCGAGCGACAGCATCTTCTCGCGCATGGCGCTCCAGTCGCGGACGATCGCCCGGACTTCTTCCAGCACGGCACGGATGCGCTTCTCGATGGCCGCCATCTCATCGGGTGGCAGGCGATCGATCTCCAGCAGCATCAGCGATTCGGGCTTGCCCTCGCCCACGGCCTGCACCTTGCCCGCCTTGTCGCGCGTGAAGCGCACCAGCGGATGGCCCAGCACGTGTACGCCCACTCCCATCTCGGCCAGCGCCATGCTGACGGAGTCCACCAGGAACGGCATGTCGTCGTTGACGATCTGCAGCACGGTATGCGGCGATTCCCAGCCATGCGATTTCAGCATGGCATTGAAGATCCGCACATTGGCGGTGCCGGGCTTGCGGGTACGCGCGAACGCCAGGGTGTCGGCGGCGATCGCCGCCCATCCGTCCGCCGTGTGGTGCGGATACTCGTCTTCTTCCATGCGCTTGTAGAACGCTTCGGCGAATGTCTGTGCCTCGGCCTGCGCGGAGGCCCCCGACACCCGCTTGCGGATCGCCGCGAGGATCGGCGACAGGGAGAACGCGTCGGCCGCCGCCTTGCCCTTCTCCACCGCGGCCTTCGCCGCCTTCACCGGTCGGGCGGCCACCTTCTTGGTGGGCGTCGCCTTCGGGGTCACCGATCTGGTGGCCTTGATGGCTTCCGGTTTGGGCGTCTTTTTCGAGGCTTTTTTCGGGCTGCGCACAGCGTTCATGCAGAGAGTGGCTCAACAATTGGTAGTCGAATGGTCATTGTATCCCCCGGCGCCATGACAAAACTTGCTGCGAGGCGTCATAAGCAAGGCTTGCAATCGCGCGGATGATTGTTTAGCTGCACACGCTCCGTGACCTCCGCCGCGTGCGAGCAGTGCCCATCGCAAGACGCACCGTGCGCCGCCGCATGGACGGAGCGCCGGATCGTCACGCGGTCTTTACCGGGCGAGCGGCCTCTTTGTGCACGGAAATGCCACAAATACAAGGCTGTCGTAATTCTAAACTGGACGGTATAGTCTAGCCCGCATGCAACCCGCCACCACTCCCGCGCTCGATCAGCGTCGCAGCCGTGTCCACGACGCTGTGCGCGAGCTCATGGCCGAGCAGGGCTTCCGCATCAGCATGGACGCCGTGGCCGCACGCGCGGGCTGTTCGAAGCAGACGCTGTACGCGCACTTCGGCAGCAAGCAGGAACTGCTGCGCAGCGTGATCGCCGAACACCAGGAACCCGCCACGGCCCGCCTGTCGCCCGCGGTCGAAGACCCGCGCCAGGCGCTGCTGGCCTTCGCCGAAGAACACCTGCGGCGCCTGTGCGATCCCTCGGTGGTCGCCACGCGCCGGCTGCTGATGGCAGAAGCGCACCAATTTCCCCAGGAAGCGCAGGCGCTCTACAGTGACGCCTGCGATACTCTCGTGCAGCGCCTTGCCGCCTGGCTGCAGCACGCGATGGACCAGGGCAGGCTGAGGCATGACGACCCGCACTACGCCGCGGAGCTGCTGCTCAGCATGATGACGGGACTCGATTTCGACAGGCAGCATTTCGGCGTGCCGCATCGCGCCAGCGCGAAAGCACGCGGCCGTTGGGCCGGGTTTGCGGTCGATGCCTTCCTGCGCGCCTTCGCTCCCGCCACGCCAGACCACGAAAGTCCCGCGCCTGCCGTGCCCGGCCGGCGCCTGCGATCCCTGCCTACCCCTTCCCCGACATCAAGAAAAAGAAACGGAGCTTCCCCATGACCGCCCCCATCCGTTCCCTGGTACTGGCCAGCGCCCTGTTCGCGGCCCTGGCCGCGTGCAGCAAGCCCGAACAGCAGCAGATGCCCCCACCCGAAGTGGTGGTGATGAGTGCGACGCCCAAGGACGTGCCGCTGGAGCGCGAGCTGGTGGGTCGCCTGTCGCCGTTCCGCAGCTCCGATGTCCGCGCCCGCGTGGCGGGCGTGGTGCAGAAGCGCGTGTACCAGGAAGGCAGCGACGTGAAGGAAGGCCAGACCCTCTTCCTGATCGATCCCGCCCCGCTGCAGGCTTCGTTGAGCGCCGCGCAGGCCAATCTCGCGTCGGCCCAGGCCACCTACGCGAATTCGAAGGCGGCCGCTGATCGTGCGCGCCAGCTGGCGCCGCAGAAGTTCGTCTCCAGGTCCGACCTGGACAACGCGGAAGCCGCCGAACGCAGCGCCGCCGCTGCCGTGCAGCAGGCCCGTGCCAACGTGCAGACCGCGCGCATCAACCTGGGCTACGCCAGCGTCACCGCGCCGATCTCCGGCCGCGCGGGCAAGCAGCAGGTCACCGAGGGCGCCCTGGTCGGCCAGGGCGATGCCACGCTGCTGACCACCATCGACCAGATCGATCCGCTGTATGCGAACTTCTCGATGAGCTCGAGCGAGTTGCAGACATTGCGCCAGGCGCAGGGCGCAGGCCAGGTGCAACTGGCCGCCGAAGGCCAGCGCACGGTGCAGGTCCTCCTGCCTAACGGGCAGGCCATCGACCAGACCGGTACGCTGGACTTCTCCGACACCGTCGTCGACCCCGCCACCGGCAGCGTCTCCCTGCGCGCCACCGTCCCCAACCCGGACCGCACCCTGCTGCCGGGCACCTTCGTCACGCTGCGTGCCACGCTGGGCGAACAGAAGGGCGCCTTCCTGATCCCGCAGAGCGCGATCCAGCGCGACACCGTCAGCGCTTACGCGATGATCGTCGGCAAGGATGGCAACGTCGTGCGCAAGAACGTGACCACGCAGCAGGCCGTCGGCAATGACTGGCTCATCACCGACGGCCTGGCCGCCGGCGACCAGGTGATCGTCGAGGGACTGCAGAAGGTCAAGGAAGGCGCGCCCGCCAAGGGCATCACCGCCGAGCAGGCCGCTGCCGCCAAGGCTGCGCAGGCCAAGGCCGCCCCGGCGCAAGGCAAGGCCGAGTAAGAAGGACCCTCCCCCATGCCCAAGTTCTTCATCAACCACCCGATCTTCGCCTGGGTCGTGTCGATCCTGATCTCGCTCGCCGGCGTGATCGCGATCCTCAACCTCGGCGTCGAATCCTATCCTTCCATCGCGCCGCCGCAGGTAACGGTCAGCGCGACCTACCCCGGCGCCAGTGCCCAGACCACCGAACGGTCGGTCACCCAGGTGATCGAGCAGCAGCTGACCGGCATCGACAACCTGCTGTACTTCAGTTCGAGTTCCAGTTCCTCCGGCCAGGCCTCGATCACGCTGACCTTCGAAACCGGCACCGACGCGGACATCGCCCAGGTGCAGGTGCAGAACAAGGTGTCGCTGGCCACGCCGCGACTGCCCAGCGAAGTCACGGCCCAGGGCGTGGTGGTGGCCAAGGCCAACGCCGGCTTCCTGATGGTGGTGGGCCTGCAGTCCGACAACCCCAGCATCGACCGCAATCGCCTGAACGACATCATCGCCTCGCGCGTGCTGGACCAGATCTCGCGCGTGCCCGGCGTCGGCAGCACACAGCACTTCGGCTCCGAGTACGCCATGAACCTGTGGCTGGACCCGGGCAAGCTGCAGGGCTACAACCTGTCGGCCACCGAAGTCCTGGCCGCCGTGCGCGGCCAGAACGTGCAGTTCGCCGCGGGCTCCATCGGTGCGGACCCGGCTCCCGAGGGCCAGGCCTTCACCGCCACGGTGTCGGCGGAGGGCCGCTTCAACTCGCCGGAGCAGTTCGAGCAGATCATCCTGCGCGCCAACAGCGACGGCTCCACCGTGCGCCTGAAGGACGTCGCGCGCGTGGAGTTCGGCGCACAGGGCTATGGCTTCGACACGCAGTACAACGGCAAGCCGGTCGGTGCCTTCGCGGTGCAGCTGCTGCCCGGTGCCAACGCGCTGAACGTGGCCGAGGCCGTGCGCGCCAAGCTGGATGAGCTCCAGCCCAGCTTCCCGTCGGGCGTCAGCTGGTTCTCGCCGTACGACACCACCACCTTCGTGAAGATTTCCATCGAGGAAGTGGTCAAGACGCTGATCGAAGCCGTCATCCTGGTGTTCCTGGTGATGCTGGTGTTCCTGCAGAACTTCCGCGCCACCATCATCCCCACCCTGGTCATCCCGGTCGCGCTGCTCGGCACGTTCTGGGGCCTGAGCCTGATCGGCTTCACGATCAACCAGCTGACGATGTTCGCGATGGTGCTCGCCATCGGCATCGTGGTGGACGACGCCATCGTGGTGATCGAGAACGTCGAACGCATCATGGCGGAGGAAAAACTGCCGCCGCGGGAAGCCACGATCAAGGCCATGGACCAGATCACCGGCGCGGTGATCGCGATCACCGTGGTGCTGGCGGCGGTGTTCATCCCGTCCGCGCTGCAGGGTGGCGCCTCGGGCGAGATCTACAAGCAGTTCGCCTTGACCATCGCCATCTCGATGGCCTTCTCGGCCTTCCTGGCGCTGGGCTTCACGCCGGCGCTCTGCGCCACCTTCCTGAAGCAGCACGAACACGACAGCCACGAGAAGAAGAACATCGTCTTCCGCGTCTTCGAGAAGTACTACGGCAAGGTCGAGAAGACCTACGTGGGCCACATCGGCTCGGCCATCAAGCATGCGCCGCGCTGGATGGTGGTGTTCGCCCTGCTGACCGTGCTGTGCGGCTTCCTGTTCACGCGCCTGCCGAGCAGCTTCGTGCCCGAGGAAGACCAGGGCTATGCCCTGGCTATCGTGCAGTTGCCGCCGGGCAACACCCTGCAGAACACCAAGCAGGTGTTCAACCAGGTGCGTGGCACGCTGCAGCAGATGGACGGGTTCGAAGGCGTGATGGAGATCGCGGGCTTCAGTTTCGTCGGCCGCGGCGAGAACGTCGGCATGGCCTTCATCCGGCTCAAGGCCTGGGACGACCGCGACGTGACCGTGCCGGAGTTCATCCAGCAGGCCAACCAGCGCCTGTACGGGATCAAGGGTGCGCAGATCTTCGTGGTGAACCTGCCGACCATCCAGGGCCTGGGCCAGTTCGGCGGCTTCGACATGTGGCTGCAGGACCGCGCGGGCCTGGGCGAGGAGGCGCTGATGGCCGCCCGCAACCAGTTGCTGGGCGCGGCGGCGCAGGACTCGAGTTTGATGGCGGTGCGTCCCAACACGCTGGAGAACGCGCCGCAGCTGCAGCTGCATGTGGACCGCGTGCAGGCGCAGGCAATGGGGCTGTCGGTCAGCGACATCTACAACGGCATCCAGCTGATGCTGGCGCCGGTGTACGTCAACGACTTCTTCTACGAAGGCCGCATCAAGCGCGTGAACATGCGCGCCGACGCCGCCTACCGCACCGGCGCCGATTCGCTTTCGCGCATCTACACGCCGAGCAGCCAGCAGACCGACGCCAGCGGCGGTCGCGCGATGATCCCGCTGTCCAACGTGGTGCAGTCGCAGTGGGCTTCCGTGCCTCCTTCGCTGTCGCGCTACAACGGGTATTCGGCGGTGAACATCAACGGTTCCGCGGCGCCGGGCGGTTCGTCCGGGCAGGCGATGACCACGATGGAGAACATCGTCACCGACCAGTTGCCGCAAGGCTTCGGTTACGACTGGAGCGGCATGTCCTACCAGGAGATCCTGGCCGGCAACAGCGCCACCCTGCTGATGGTGCTGTCGCTGGTGGTGGTATTCCTGTGCCTGGCGGCGCTGTATGAGAGCTGGTCCATCCCGGTGGCGGTGCTGCTGGTGGTCCCGCTGGGCGCCCTGGGCGCGCTCGCGTTCACGCTGCTGCGCGGCCTGTCCAACGATCTGTTCTTCAAGATCGGCCTGATCACCATCATCGGCCTGGCGGCGAAGAACGCGATCCTGATCGTCGAGTTCGCGGTGATGGAGCGCAAGCAGGGCAAGACGCTGCGCGAAGCGGTGATCTCGGCCTCGCACCTGCGCTTCCGGCCGATCCTGATGACCTCGTTCGCCTTCATCATGGGCGTGGTACCGATGGCGATCTCGACCGGCGCCGGCGCCAACGCGCGCCATGCGATCGGCACCGGTGTCATCGGCGGCATGTTCTTCGCCACGTTCCTGGGCCTGCTGCTGATCCCGGTGTTCTTCATCGCGGTGCGGCGCATGCTGGGCGACAAGATGGACGAGCCCTCGAAGGAGTACCTGCTGGAGCAGGAAAACCCCGCCTCACGCTGAGACGGGTGGAGGTGCAGAAAGCCCCGGCCATGCCGGGGCTTTCCTTTTGCGGGCCACCCCATCGCGGGCACGGAGCTCGCCCTGCTGTCCGCGAAGCCGCTCCATCCCGGGCCTCCGGGGCCACGGACAAGCGTGCTGGCCAGCGCCCGACCACGCGCCATGCCCTCCTGCACTATGTGCGCCGGTCTCGATCCGTGATAATCGCGCGCCTGATCATGTCGATCGCGCCATCGCTCGTTCGTCGACCTGACGACTTCCCCCGACTTGACGAAGACCCCTCCATGACACGGAAAGATCCGCACGCAAGGAAAACGCCCTCCACCACCCGCCGCATGATCCTGATGCTGATCGCCGTCGTGGTGATCTTCGGAGGCGTGTTCGCCGTCAAGGCGATCATGGGCAAGGGCATGAACGATTTCTTCGACAACATGCCGCAGCCGGCCGCGGCGGTGACCGACTGGACCGCCAAGCAGGAGGAATGGGTCGACGCCCAGCAGGCGGTCGGTACGTTCGTGGCCATCAACGGCACCGACGTGACCACAGAAGCCGGGGGCGTGGTGCGCAGCCTGTCCATCGACGTCGGCAAGCCGGTCAAGGCCGGCACTGTGCTGGCCCAGCTCAATACCGCCAACGAACTGGCCGTGATGAAATCGCTCGAAGCCTCCGCCAGGCTGGCAGCGGTGCAGCGCGACCGCTGGCAGGCCCTGGCGCGCGACAAGCTGGTCTCGCAGGCCGAGGCCGAAGAGCGCGCCACCGTGGCCGCCACATCGCACGCACAGGTAGAAGCCCAGCGCGCCCTGATCGCGCAGAAGACCATCCGCGCCCCGTTCGACGGCGTGCTCGGCATCCGCAGGGTCAACCTGGGCCAGTACCTCACGCCGGGCGATGCCATTGTCAGCCTGCAGGCACTGGACCCCATCTACCTCGACTTCACCCTGCCCGAGCAGCGCGTGGGCCAGATGCTGCCGGGGGCGAAGATCCGTGCCACCGTCGACGCCCTGCCCGGCCAGGTGTTCGAAGGCGAAGTCACGGCGGTGGAACCGCAGGTCGACCCGGCCACGCGCAACTTCAAGGTGCAGGCGACGCTGGCCAATCCCGAATACAACCTGCGACCCGGCGCATTCGCGCACGTGGGCTTCGATACCGGCGACAGCCGCAAGGTGGTGGTGGTGCCGCAGACCGCGATCAGCTTCAACCCCTACGGCAACGCGGTGTACGTGATCCAGGAAGTCCAGCGCGCCGAAGGCGAGAAGGACATGCAGGGCAAGCCGCTGACCGGCAAGAAGCTGGTGGTACGCCAGCGCTTCGTGAAGACGGGGACCACCCGCGGCGACCTGATCGCCGTCACCGAAGGGCTGAAGCCCGGCGAACGCGTGGCCACCAGTGGCCTGCTGAAGCTGCGCAATGACGCCGAAGTGGTGGTGAACAACAAGGTGCAGCCGGTGACCGAGGCCCAGCCCAAGCCCGAAAACCGTTGACGGAGCGACGGCATGAAATTCACCGACATCTTCATCAACAAACCGGTGCTGGCGATCGTCGTCAGCCTGTTCATCCTGCTGTTCGGCCTGCGCTCGTTCACCGAGTTGAACGTGCGCCAGTATCCCGAGCTGCGCAACGCCGTGGTGAACATCAGCACCACCTACTACGGTGCCGACGCCGACCTGATCCAGGGATTCATCACCACGCCGCTGGAACGCGAGGTGGCGAGTGCCGAAGGCATCGAGTACCTGAGTTCGACCAGTTCGGCCGGTGTCAGCCTGATCCAGGCCTACATCAAGCTGGACCAGGATCCGAACGAGGCACTCACGCAGATCGCCGCCAAGGTCAACAAGATGCGCGGCCAGCTGCCGCCGGAATCCGAGGATCCGGTGATCGACCTGCAACAGGGCCAGCAGATCGCGGCGATGTACGTGTCCTTCGCCAGCGAGACCCTGGACAACAACCAGATCACCGACTACCTGACCCGCGTGGTGCAGCCCAAGCTGGTGACGGTCTCGGGCGTGCAGCGTGCCGACATCCTCGGCGCCGGCACGTTCGCCATGCGCGTATGGTTGAAGCCTGACCGCATGACGGCCCTGCAGGTGACCGCCAGCGACGTGGCCACGGCGCTGTCGTCCAACAACGTGCTGGCCGCGGTCGGCTCGACGAAGGGACAGATGGTCGCCATCGACATGACCGCGCGCACCGACCTGCGCAATGCCGACGAGTTCCGCCAGCTGATCATCCGCGAGCAGAACGGCGCCATCGTCCGCCTGGGCGACGTGGCGGACGTGCAGCTGGGCTCGGAGAGCTACGGCACGTCGGTCCGCATCAACGGCGAAGCCGCCACGTTCATGGGCATCTTCGTGTCGCCGGACGCGAACTCGCTGGACGTCATCAAGGACGTGCGCACGCTGTGGGACAACGAGATCGTCCCCCAGCTGCCGGAAGGCATCAAGGCCACGATCCCCTACGACAGTACCGAGCAGATCCAGGATGCCATCGACGAGGTCGTCAGCACCATCGTGGAAGCGGTGATCATCGTGATCGTGGTGATCTTCCTGTTCCTGGGCTCGCTGCGCAGTGTGCTGATTCCCGCGGTGACGGTGCCGTTGTCGCTGGTGGGCGCGCTGTTCCTGATGCTGCTGATGGGTTTCACCATCAACCTGCTGACCCTGCTGGCGATGGTGCTGGCGATCGGCATCGTGGTGGATGACGCGATCATCGTGCTGGAGAACATCCACCGCCACATCGAGGAAGGCATGTCGCCGTACGAGGCGGCGATCAAGGGCGCACGCGAACTGGCCTGGCCGGTCGTGGCGATGACCACCACGCTGGTGGCGGTGTACCTGCCGATCGGCTTCCAGGGCGGCATGACCGGGGTGCTGTTCACCGAGTTCGCCTTCACCCTGGCCGGTTCGGTGCTGCTGTCCGGTGTCATCGCGCTGACGCTGACCCCGATGATGTGCGCCAAGATCCTCAAGCCGCACAGCGAAGGCGGCAAGGGCAAGCTCGAAAAGTGGCTGGACGAGCGCTTCGAGAAGATCAATGCCGGCTACCAGCGCCGCCTGCACGGCACGATGGAAACCAAGTCGGTGATCGGCGTGTTCGGCATCCTGGTGCTGGTGTCGTGCGTGTTCCTGTACATGACCGCGCCCAAGGAGCCGGCGCCGCTGGAGGACGAAGGCTTCATCTTCTCCGTCGCCAGCGCGGACCCCTACTCCACGCTGGACTATGTCGAGCGCTACACCGAGGAAGTGACCGCCATCGCCAAGGGCGTGCCGGAAGTGCAGGACTACTTCCTGTTCAACGGCGGCTTCGGCGGCAGCGGCGGCGGTGCCAGCCCGATGGCAATGGCCGGATTCGTGCTGAAGCCCTGGAGCGAGCGTGATCGTTCGACCAACGCGGTGCTGCAGCAGGAACTGCAGCCCAAGATGAGCCAGGTCAGCGGCCTGAACATCTTCGCCCTGGTCCCGCCCTCCCTGCCCAGCGCGGGCGGCGATGGTGGTGGTGGCGAGTTCGTCATCGGGGGCGTGGGCGACCTGAGCCAGTTGGCGGAACTGGCCGACCAGATCCTGATGAAGGCGATGGAGAGCAAGCGCTTCATCTTCCTGGACAAGGACCTGAAGATCGACAAGCCGCGCATCGAGGTCAACATCGACCGCGACAAGGCGGCCAGCCTGGGCATCGACATGCGCACGCTGGCGGCCGACATGGCGGCGATGCTGTCCGGCGGCTATACCAACCGCTTCGCGATGCAGAACCGCTCGTACCTGGTGATCCCGCAGGTGCAGCGCAGCGATCGCCTCAATGCCAGCGACCTGGAGAACTACTACACGCGCACCCGCGACGGCGAACTGATTCCGCTGTCGACCCTGGTCACGCTGAAGGAAAGCGCGCAGCCGCAATCGCTGAAGCGGTTCCAGCAGCTCAACGCGGTGTCCATCACCTTCGCCCCGCGCCCCGGCGTGAGCAAGGGCGAGGCGCTGGCCATCCTGGAGCAGGCCGCGAAGGAAGTGCTGCCACAGGGATACTCGGTGGACTACGCGGGCGAGTCGCGACAGTACAAGCAAGAAGGCGCGGCGATGCTGGTCACGCTGGCACTGGCGCTGATCGTGATCTTCCTGGTGCTGGCGGCGCAGTTCGAGAGCTTCCGCGATGCGCTGATCATGCTGTTGACCGTGCCGATGGCGATCTGCGGCGCGCTGTTGACGGTGAACGTGCTGGCGATCCTCAGCGGCATCCTGGGCATGATGCAGATCGAAGCCTTCCCCGGCATGAGCATCAACATCTACACCCAGGTGGGTCTGGTGACGCTGGTCGGCGTGATCTCCAAGCACGGCATCCTGATCGTGGAGTTCGCCAACAAGCTGCAGATCGAGCGAGGCCTGTCCAAGCGCGAAGCGATCGAGGAAGCGGCCGCCATCCGCCTGCGCCCGGTGCTGATGACCACCGCCGCGCTCGTGTTCGCGATGATCCCGCTGCTGATCGCCAGCGGCCCAGGTGCGGCGTCGCGCTTCTCGATGGGCGTGGTGATCGCCTCGGGCATGACCATCGGTACGTTGTTCACCCTGTTCGTGCTGCCGGCGTTCTACCTGTACCTGGCCCGCGACCATGCGCACGACCGCAAAGATGCGGATGACGCGTCGCCATCAGTGGATGCTGAGCCCGTGCACGGGCATTGACCAGGCATGCAGTCGATGGAATGAAGAAAAGCCCCGGCCATGCCGGGGCTTTCTTGTAGGAGGGGCTTCAGCCCCGACAGCCGACGAGACAGGTACACGATCGGGGCTGAAGCCCCTCCTACAGAGGGTTACTTGGGCGCGTTGGTCGCCGGCGCCACGTACGCCCTGCGCGCCGCACGCACCTCATCGTGATGGTCCGAAGCCCACTGCGCCAGCATCTCCACCCGCTCGAAGAACGACAGCCCCAGTGACGTCAGCGCGTAATCCACGCGCGGCGGCACCGTCGGGAATACCTCGCGGCTGACCAACCCGTCCTGTTCCAGGTGCCGCAGCGTCTGGGCCAGCATGCGCGGCGAGATGTCGGCGATGCGCTTGCGGATCTCGGAAAAGCGCAGCGTCCCCGCCGACAGCTCGTGCAGGACCAGGACCGTCCAACGGTCGCCCAGCCGGTCCAGCACATCGCGGATAGGGCAGTTTTCGACGAGGATCAGCGATTGGCGATGCAGGGTCATGGTCCGACTCCGGGGCATGGTTACTGACTGGTAACCCGGTTACTTCACGCTCCCTGCTTGTGGGGGCGGCAGCCTTTACTACCATATCGTAACCAACATCCTTTCCGTTACCAAAACAGGAGCCTGTCATGAACGCCCCCGCCCCCACCCTGCTGGTCACCGGCGCTTCCGGACAGCTGGGCAGCGCCGTCGTCCGCCATCTTCTGGATACGCTGCAGATTCCTGCCGACCGGCTCATCGTCACCAGTCGCACTCCGGAATCGCTGGCGGGCCTGGCTGCGCGCGGCGTGACCGTGCGTGCCGCCGATTTCGACCAGCCGGCCACGCTGGCGGCCGCCTTCGCCGGGGCCGACCGGCTGCTGCTCGTCAGCACCGATGCCTTGATGGAACCGGGCAAGCGCCTCGCCCAGCACCGCGCCGCCGTGAAGGCCGCTGCGGACGTGGGCGTCGGGCATGTCGTCTATACCTCGCTGCCGTCGGCCGCCACATCGCACGTGTCATTCGCGCCCGACCACTGGGGCACCGAGCAGGCATTGTCCGCCTCGTCCCTCGGCTGGACGGTACTGCGCAACGCCTGGTACTTCGAGAACCTGGCCTATTCCCTGCCGGGCGCCTTGGCATCCGGAGAGTGGGCGACGGCGGCGGGCGAAGGACGCATCGCCTACATCGCGCGCGAAGATCTGGCGCACGCCGCGGCGGTAGCACTGTCATCCGAGGATACGTCGAACCAGATCCTCACCTTGACCGGTGAACAGGCGTGGTCGGCGCGCGACGTCGCCGCGCGCGCCTCGGCACTCATCGGCAAGCCGCTTGCCGTCGTCGACATCACGCCAGAGAAGTTGATCGAAGGCCTGAAAGCGCACGGCTTTCCGCCGGTGCTGGCCGACGTGTTCGCCTCGTTCGACGCCGCGACCGCTGCCGGCGATCTCGGCGAGGTCACGGACGACTACCGCCAGCTCACCGGCCGGTCGCCGACCGCATTGGATGCGTGGCTGCCGGCAAACCTCGACCTGCTGACCAAGGCGCACTGAGTCCGAAAACAAGAACCCCGGCGCAACGCCGGGGTTCTCGGTATCACTGGAGATCGATGATCAGGCCGGCTTGGCCGCCTTCTGCTTCGCGATCCACTGATCAACGCGACGCTCCAGCAACGTCAGCGGAAGCGCGCCCCCGCCGAGCACGGTGTCGTGGAATCCCTTGATGTCGAACTTGTCGCCGAGTTCGGTTTCCGCCTTCCTGCGCAGGTCCTGGATCTTGATCATGCCGATCTTGTAGGCCGTGGCCTGCCCCGGCATGATCAGGTAGCGCTTCACTTCGGACTCGATCGCCGCCCGCGGCACCGCGCTGTTGGCATCGAAGTATTCCACCGCCTGCTGCTCGGTCCAGCCCTTGGCATGCAGGCCGGTATCCACCACCAGGCGGATCGCGCGCCACATCTCGGAACTCAGGCGACCGAACTCGGAGTACGGGTCCTTGTAGGTTCCCGGCATTTCCTTCGCCAGCCATTCCGAATACAGACCCCAGCCTTCCGCATACGCGGTGACGCCGTACTGCGTGCGGAACTTCGGTACGCCGGTCAGCTCCTGCGCGATGGCGATCTGCATGTGGTGGCCCGGCAGGCCCTCGTGGTAGGCGATCACCTCCAGCTCGGGCTTGGGCATCGCGCCCATGTCCGACAGATGCGCGTAGTACACGCCCGGGCGCGAACCATCCGGCGTACCCGGGTAGTAGTGCTGGGCGGCGCCGTCCTGCTCACGGAACGGCTCCACGCGCTTGACCACCAGGTCGGCCTTCGGCAGCAGGCCGAAGTAGTCCGGGAGCACCTTCTTGATGTTGTCGATGGCCGCCGTGGCGTCATCGATATAGGCCTGACGGCCGGCGTCGGTATTGGGGTACTTGAACTGCGCATCGCTGTCGATGAAGGCGAAGAAGGCATCCAGATCACCCTTGAAGCCCACCTTGTCCTTCAGCGCCGTCATCTCGCCCTTGATGCGCTCCACCTCCTTCAGTCCCAGCGCATGGATCTCGTCCGCGGTCATGCCGGTGGTGGTCATCTGGCGCAGCTGGTACTCGTAGTACGCCTTGCCGTTCGGATGCGTCGCGCCCACGCCGGTGGCGTTGACGGCAGCCTTCGGAAGCTCCTCCTCGCTCCACGCGATCAGGCGGTCGTACGCAGGCTTGAACTGCTCCAGCAACGCCTTGCGCGCCTCGTCCTTCAGCGCGGTGGCGCGGGCGGCATCGATCTTGCCGGCCTTGACCAGCGCATCGGCCTTGGCCTGCGCGTCAGCCCAGATCGCGGAATCCTTGCCGGTCGAGAACGGCGCACCGGCGATGACCTTCCTGGCCTGCTCCATCACGCCTTCATAGGCGAACTTGGGCGGACGGATACCCTGCCCGGCCGATGCGCGCGCCCGCTCCAGCAACTGGTCGAAGGCGCGGCTGGTCGCCTTCAGGCGGGCGATGTAGGCGGTGTAGTCCGCTTCCTCGTCGACCTTGTGGAAACTGATCAGGAAGGTCGGCCAGAAACCCTGGGCACCATTCATCTGGTCGAAGGCGTAGCCGTCCTGCAGGAAGGCCAGTCCGTCCCTCGCGTTTTCGTACTGGAGCTTCCACAGGTCGTAGGAGAACTTGGCCTCATCGTCGAGCTTGGCGTAGTCGAAGGTCTTCTCCATCTCCTCGACGCTGGCCTTGGCCCAGGCCACCTGATCGCGCTGCGACTGTTCGGACATGTCGTCCACCTGGTCGTACAGGTCCTTGCGACCCTGGAAGGTCAGCTGGATCGGGCTGAACTTCAACTGTTCCTCGTACTTCGTCTCGAACCAGGCATTCAGCCGCTGGCTCTCGGCGGCGATGTCGGCGGCGGACGCAGCGACGGCGGGGGCGCCGGCAGCGCCGGTCTCCGGCGTGGCGACGCGGTCGCAAGCGGTCAGGGCAAGTGCGAGGGCACAGGCAATCAGGGTTTTGCGCATCGGGGTCTCCAGGAAGGATACGGAGGACAGACCCCCGCATTCGGACACTCTACCCAACCCGCCCCGCCCCGTCCCATGACCAAAGATGGGGGTCGCGATGTGGCCTCGCTCACGGATCTGCGGAAAAAAAAACGCCGCCCGTAGGCGGCGCTCGTTTTCCGGAGGCGCTGGATTCAGCGCAGGCCGGTCTCATTGCGGGCGATGACCAGGCGCTGGATCTCGCTGGTGCCTTCGTAGATCTCGGTGATCTTGGCATCGCGGAAGTAGCGCTCGATCGGCATTTCCTTGGAATAGCCCATGCCACCATGGATCTGCAGGGCCTGGTGGGTGATCCACATGGCGGCCTCGGACGCGGTCAGCTTGGCGATCGCCGCCTCGTTGCTGAAACGCTGGTCCTGGCCCTTCACCCACGCCGCGCGCAGCGTCAGAAGCGTGGCCGCGTCCAGCTTGCACTTCATGTCGGCGATCTTGGCCTGGGTCATCTGGAACGTGCCGATCGGCGCGCCGAACGCCTTGCGCTCCTTCACGTAGGCGATGGTGGCCTCGTAAGCGGCGCGGGCGATGCCGATGGCCTGGGACGCGATGCCGATGCGGCCGGCATCCAGCACGCCCATGGCGATCTTGAAGCCCTCGCCTTCCTTGCCCAGCACATCGTCCGCCGTAGCCACGTAGTCGGTGAACTCGATCTCGCAGGTGGCCGAGGCACGGATGCCGAGCTTGGGCTCGGTCTTGCCGCGGTGGAAACCGGCCTTGGCGGTATCGATCAGGAAGGCCGTGATGCCGCGCGCGCCCTTGTCGGGTTCGCTCATCGCGAACAGCACGATGTACTTGGCCACGGGGCCGGAGGTGATCCAGCTCTTCTTGCCATTGATGACGAAGCTGCCATCGGCCTGCTTCACCGCGCGGCAACGCATCGCGGTGGCATCGGAACCCGACTGCGGCTCGGTCAGCGCGAACGCGCCGATCTCGCGGCCTTCGGCGATGGCGCGCACGCAGGTCTGCTTCTGCTCCTCGGTACCGAACTTCAGGATGCCGTTGCAGAACAGCGAATTGTTGACCGACATGATGGTCGAATGGGCCGCATCGCCTGCGGCGATCTCGATCATCGCCAGCACGTAGGCGATAGGATCCATGCCCGCCCCGCCGTACTCGGCCGGCACCTCGATACCCATCAGGCCGTTCTCGCCCAGCAGGCGGATGTTGTCCAGCGGGAACTCGCCGGTCCTGTCGTGGTGCTCCGCGCTGGGCGCGATCTTTTCCTGGGCGATCCGGCGCGCGACGTCCTGGATCATCAACTGCTCTTCGGTGAATGCGAAATCCACGGGTACCCCTCGGCATACGTACTTGAATACCAATTGTAACCCGCGACCATCCGCGGGCGTATGCCACTGGTTGACCTTGGCGCCGCCGCGGGGGCAGAATATCTCTATATCGCGATAGGAAGATATTTATGGATCTGGAGGCTTGGTCGACCCGACTGAAAGTCTTCGCCGACGCCACCCGTGTGCGCCTGCTGGCGCTGCTGTCGCGCGAAGAGCTGACTGTCGCCGAGTTGTCGGCAATCACCCAGTTGGCCCAGCCGCGCGTCTCGACCCACCTAGCAAAATTGAAGGAGGCCGGGCTGGTACGCGACCGTCGCGCGGGCGTGTCGGCCTACTACCGTTTCGACGAAGACAACTTGGACACGGTGCAGCGTGAACTGTGGCGCAGCCTGCGCGATGGCAGTGACGATCCGCTTCTGCGACAGGACGCCGAGCGCGTGGCCAGCGTGCTGGCCAACCGTGCCGCCGACCAGAACTGGGCCGACAGCGTGGCCGGCGACATGGAGCGCCACTATTCGCCCGGCCGCACCTGGGAGGCCCTGGCCCGGACCGCCCTGCCGCTGCTCGAGACCGGCGACGTGCTGGACATCGCATCCGGCGACGGCGTGCTGGCCGAGTTGCTCTCGCCACATGCGAGCCGCTACGTCTGCATCGACACCAGCACCCGCGTGGTGGCTGCGGCCGGAGAACGCCTGCGGCGCTTCCCGAACGTGGAAGTGCGCGAAGGCGACATGCACGCACTGCCATTCAAGGACGGCAGCTTCGACCTGGTCGTGCTGATGCATGCGTTGACCTATTCAAGCAAACCCGCACAGGCCGTGGCCGAGGCCGCACGCGTGCTGCGCAAGGGAGGCCGCCTGCTGCTCAGCAGTCTGGGCAAGCACGAGCACCGCTCGGTCGTGGAAGCCTACGGGCACGTCAATCTCGGGTTCTCGGACAGGGAGCTCCGCAAGTTCGCCGAGAAGGCCGGGCTGGAGATCGCCAATGCGGAAACCGTCACCCGTGAACGCCGGCCACCGCATTTCGAAGTCCTTTCCCTCACGGCGGTAAAGCCATGAACGTCCTGCCCTGGTTGAATCCCGCCCGCGTGTCCCTGCTGCTCAAGGCGCTGGAAGAACGCATCCTGATCATCGATGGCGCGATGGGCACCATGATCCAGCGTCATGGCCTGCAGGAAGCCGACTACCGCGGTACCCGTTTCGCCGAGGGTTGCGATGCGCAGCACACGCATGAGCACGGCGCGGGCTGCGGCCACGACCTCAAGGGCAACAACGATCTCCTGCTGCTCACCCGGCCTGTAGTCATCGCCGGCGTGCACAGCGCCTACCTGGAGGCAGGTGCCGACCTGGTCGAAACCAACACCTTCAACGCAACCTCGATAAGCCAGGCCGACTACCACCTAGAACACCTGGTCTACGAGTTGAACAAGGCGGGGGCGCACGTCGCGCGCCAGTGCTGCGACGCCATCGAGGCGACCACGCCGGACAAGCCCCGCTTCGTCATCGGCGTGCTGGGACCGACCAGCCGCACCGCTTCGATCAGCCCGGACGTGAACGATCCCGGCTACCGCAACACCAGCTTCGACGCGTTGCGCGCCACCTATCGCGAGGCCATTGAAGGCCTGATCGATGGTGGCTCGGATACGTTGATGGTGGAAACCATCTTCGACACGCTCAATGCCAAAGCCGCCCTGTACGCCATCGAGGAAGTCTTCGATGCGCGCGGTGGACGGTTGCCGGTGATGATCTCGGGCACGATCACCGACGCCTCCGGCCGTACGCTGTCGGGACAGACCGCCGAAGCGTTCTACACGTCGGTCGCGCATGGTCGCCCGCTGTCCGTCGGGCTCAACTGCGCGCTGGGTGCGAAAGACCTCCGCGAACACGTCGAAACCCTGTCGACCGTCGCCGACGCGTATGTCAGCGCACACCCCAACGCCGGTTTGCCGAATGCGTTCGGCGAGTACGACGAGACACCCGAGGAAATGGCGGCCACGTTGAAGGAGTTCGCACAGTCCGGCCTGCTCAATCTCGTCGGCGGCTGCTGCGGCACCACGCCCGCACACATCCGGGCCATCGCCGACGCCGTCGCGGGCGTCGCGCCCCGCCGCCTGCCTGCCCTGCTGGAGGCCGCCGCGTGAATACCCGCGTCCGCCACACCCGCCTGTCCGGCCTTGAACCGCTGGTCATCACCCCGGACCTGCTGTTCGTCAACGTGGGCGAGCGCACCAACGTCACCGGCAGCGCCCAGTTCCGCAAGCTGATCAAGGAAGAGCGCTACGAGGAAGCGGTCGAGGTCGCGCGCCAGCAGGTCGCCAGCGGCGCCCAGATCCTCGACGTCAACATGGACGAAGGCCTGATCGATTCAGAGAAAGCGATGGCACGCTTCCTCAACCTGATCATGTCCGAACCCGACATCGCCCGCATTCCGGTGATGGTCGATTCATCCAAGTGGAGCGTCATCGAAGCGGGCCTGAAGTGCCTCCAGGGCAAGAGCGTGGTCAATTCGATCTCGCTGAAGGAAGGCGAGGAAGCCTTTGTCGAGCATGCCCGCAAGGTGCTGCGCTACGGCGCGGCCGCCGTCGTGATGGCCTTCGACGAAACCGGCCAGGCCGACACCTGCGCGCGCAAGGTGGAAATCTGCACCCGCGCCTACCGGATCCTGACCGAGGAAGTCGGCTTCCCGCCCGAAGACATCATCTTCGACCCCAACATCTTCGCGGTCGCCACCGGCATCGAGGAACACGACAACTACGCCGTCGACTTCATCGAAGCCACCCGGATCATCAAGCAGACGCTGCCGCATTGCCATGTCTCGGGCGGCGTGTCGAACGTGTCGTTCTCGTTCCGCGGCAACGAGCCCGTGCGTGCTGCGATCCACTCGGTGTTCCTGTACCACGCCATCCAGGCCGGCATGGACATGGGTATCGTCAATGCGGGCGGCCTGCCCGTCTACGACGACCTCGACGCCGAGCTCCGCGAACGCGTGGAGGACGTGATCCTCAACCGTCGCAAGGATTCGACCGAACGGCTGCTTGAGATCGCCGAGCGTTACAAGGGCAGGAAAGGCGAAGCGCCGGTGGAGAACCTGGCCTGGCGCGAGAAGCCGGTGCGCGAGCGCCTGGCGCACGCGCTGGTGCACGGCATCGACGCCTTCGTCGACCAGGACACCGAGGAGGCACGCGCGCAGGCTGTGCGCCCGCTGGACGTGATCGAAGGCCCGCTGATGGACGGCATGAACGTGGTCGGCGACCTGTTCGGCGCCGGCAAGATGTTCCTGCCGCAGGTGGTGAAGTCCGCCCGCGTGATGAAGAAGGCGGTGGCCTACCTGCTGCCCTACATCGAAGCCGAAAAGCTGCGCACCGGCGACGTGGGCAAGTCGAACGGCAAGATCGTCATGGCCACCGTCAAGGGCGACGTGCACGACATCGGCAAGAACATCGTCGGCGTGGTGCTGGCCTGCAACAACTTCGACGTGGTGGACCTGGGCGTGATGGTGCCCACGCAGAAGATCCTGGACAGCGCAAAGGCCGAGAACGCGGACCTGATCGGCCTGTCCGGCCTGATCACGCCGTCGCTGGAGGAAATGACCCACGTGGCGCGCGAGATGCAGCGGCAAGGCTTCTCCATGCCCCTGCTGATCGGGGGCGCGACCACCTCCCGTGCGCACACTGCGCTGAAGATCGATCCGCACTACGATGCGCCCACCGTGTGGGTGAAGGATGCCTCGCGTGCCGTGGGTGTGGCGCAATCGCTGATCTCGCGCGACATGCGCGCGGCGTTCGTGGCCGCCAACGATGCCGACTACGCGGAAATCCGCGAACGCCACCGCAACCGTGGCGATGCGAAACGGCTGGTCTCGCTGGAAAAGGCGCGCGGCCAGAAGTTCAACGGCGGTTGGGGCGACTATTCACCGCCCGCGCCCAACCAGCCCGGCCTGCACGTCTTCGAGGACTACCCGCTGGCGGAACTGGTCGAGTTCATCGACTGGACGCCTTTCTTCCAGGCATGGGAGCTGGCGGGCAAGTATCCCGCCATCCTGACCGACGACGTGGTGGGTGCGCAGGCCAGCGAGCTGTACCAGGACGCGCGGACAATGCTGGGGCGCATCGTTGCCGAGAAATGGTTGACGGCGAAAGCGGTATTCGGCCTGTGGCCGGCCAACAGCGTCGGCGATGATGTAGAACTCCAGCACGCGGGCACCACCGAGCGCCTGTGTTTCCTGCGCCAGCAAGTGGACAAGCCTGCCGAGCGTCCGGACTTCTGCCTTGCGGACTTCATCGCACCGAAGGATTCAGGCAGGCAGGACTGGATCGGCGCCTTTGCCGTCACCGCCGGCATCGGCATCGATGAACATGTCGCCCGGTTCGAGGCCGACCACGATGACTACAACGCCATCCTGCTGAAAGCCCTCGCCGACCGGCTTGCCGAGGCCCTCGCCGAGCGGCTGCACCAGCGCGTGCGCAAGGAGTTCTGGGGGTTCGCGTCCGACGAAGCATTGGGCAACGAGGCCTTGATCGCCGAGCAGTACCGCGGGATCCGTCCGGCACCGGGTTATCCCGCCTGCCCGGAACACAGCGAGAAAGCCACCCTGTTCCGCCTGCTGGACGCGCCTGGCAATGCCGGCATGTCGCTGACGGAGAGTTTCGCGATGCTGCCGACGGCGGCGGTATCCGGCTACTATTTCAGCCACCCGCAAAGCCAGTACTTCGTCGTAGGTCGAGTATCGAAGGAGCAGGCGGCCGACTACGCGAAACGCAAGGGCGTGGAGCTGGCGCAGGTGGAAAGATGGCTGGCGTCCAACCTGGACTACGACCCGGAATAAGCGCCATCGCGCGCAGCGGCGCGTTCACCCCCTTTCGAGAGGCCCGGGAGAGCGGAGCGCAATGCGCGCTCCGCTAGAATGTGCATCCCGCCCGTGCCTGCGTCCCTCATGCCACCCTCGCCCGCTGCCGAAGGCCGGACGTCACCCGTCGCCGCATATCGAGCAGCGACATGAGGGATGCCATCCCGCCGACCGCGTATCCCGCGGTCCGCCTGTCGAGCTTCTACTTTTCGTACTACGCGGTACTGGGCGCCTTCACACCGTACTGGAGCCTGTACCTGGAATCGCGCGGCCTCAGCGTGGCCGCCATCAGTGTGCTGATGAGCCTGTGGTACGCCACGCGTATCGTTTCGCCCAGCCTGTGGACCACGCTGGCCGCGCGCTCGCCGAATCCCATCCGCTGGCTGCACCTGGGCTGCGCGCTGGCATTCGGCTGCTTTGCGCTGTTCCTGCTGCCCCTGGAACACGCAGGCCTGTTCGCGGTGATGCTCGGCTTCTGCTTTGCCTACAACGCCGTGATGCCGCAGTTCGAGTCGATCACGATGTCGCATCTCGGTGCGCGCAGCGACCGCTATGGCCTGATTCGCGTGTGGGGCTCGATCGGCTTCATCCTGGTGGTATCGCTGTTCGGCTGGCTGATCGACGCACGCCGGCTGGGCGTGGGTGCATTGCCATGGCTGATGCTGCCGGTGCTGGCGGCCGTCTTCGCATCTGCGTTGTCGAACCGCTACGCACGCGAGCCGGAACACCACCCGATCGATCCGCAGGACGGCTTCCGCGCGCGATTGCGCAGGCCACGGGTGATCGCGTTCTTCGTGGCGGCATTCCTCACCCAGATCTCGTTCGGCCCGTTCTACACGTTCTTCTCGATCTACCTCTCGGAACACGGCTACACGACCGCGACACAGGGCGTGCTGTGGACGGTCGGCGTACTGGCCGAGATCGGCGTGTTCTTCCTGGCCAGCCGCATCTTCCGGCGCTGGGATGCCAGTCGCGTCCTCATGGTCGCGCTGCTCAGTGCGTCGGTGCGCTGGCTGGTTACCGCCCTGTTTCCCGACAACACGCCGGTGATGGTGCTGGCGCAGCTGACGCATGCGCTCAACTTCGGCGCGTTCTTCGCGGCCGCCATGCAGTTGCTGGTGCGCTTCTTCCCGGGCCGCATGAATGGACACGGCCAGGGCGTGTTCTATGGTCTGTCGTCCGGCGTGGGCGGCGTGGTGGGCGCATTGCTGGCAGGCCAGCTGTGGCGCTTCGGGGGCGAGACCGCATTCTTTGCTTCGTCGGTGATCGCGTTGATCGCCGCATTCATCGTCTGGAACTGGCTGATCCGGCCCGGAACGTCTCCAGCGCAGTCGAGCGACGACTGATCGATCCACCTCGGCCTAAGAATCGTGGCGTGCACCCTCCAGGATGCATACCCTCTTCAGGAATCGCCCGATCTCGCCTGCCGCCGCCACCGGTGCCACCTGGAACAGGAAGTGCGGTGCGTCGATGACGACCTGCTGCGCATTGCGTGCCAGACAAACGATCTCGTCACCTGCCCTTGCTGCTATGAGCCTGTCCCGGCGGGCCTGCAGATGGAGCAGCGGAAGGTCCAGCGCAGCGAGTTGACGACGGACGTCCACGCGCAGCGCCGCCAGCGCGCGTTGGCGCAACACGTCGATGGGGATTGCCTCAAGGACGGCATCCAACTCTCTCCGCAATGGCGCCGGCAGCATCCCGCCTGCCAGAACGCGTTCCAGTGCGAACACGGGCAACGACATGGCAGGCAATCGATCCAGTACCGCCGCACAAGCGTGGCTGAAAGGGAGCGGTGCGCGGACGAAACTCGCCCCCAGCACCACGGCTCTGACATGACGTGGGTTGCGATGGGCGAGCATCACGGCCAGGGGACCCGCAAACGACTCGGCGATCAGTACCGTATCCGTGTGCCGCCGCAATGCCGGACCCAGCGCTTCCGCCAGCGCGGCATAGCCGCTGAAGCACCCTGCGTCATACGCAAGCACCTCGGCGTCGCAATCGCCCTGGAATGCATCGAGCAAAGGGGTGTAGAGCCGACCGGTGCCATCCAGCCCGGGCAGCAGGCAGAGACGGGGACGACGATCAGTACGCGTCACCACACCAGGTCGTCGGGCACCTGGTATTGCGGATCGGCATAGGGGTCCTGATCGGCCGGGGCGTCCGGATCGACTTTCAGCGCGACGGCGGGCGCGAAGATCGCTTCAGCTTCGGCGAGCACCGCGGCGGTGACCAGCAGGTAGCGGCCGTTCTGCTGCACCACGCCCAACTCGCCGGCATTCAGGGCCTTCAACTGTTCGGCGTTGACATAGATGCGCTTGATCTTGCCGCCATACGGGAAATGGCGTGCGATGTCGGCTTCCGCGTCATTGAGGCCCTTGTCCTGCAGGAACGCATCGAGTTTCGCCCTCGCTTCGCGGCGCAGGCGTGCTTCCTCCTGCTTCACACGCTCGGCTTCGATGCGCTCGTCCTTCTCGCGCTGGGCGCGGATGGCGTAGGCCTTGGCGAGGTCGATGTCTTCCTGGCTGCGCTTGGGCCTGGGCTTGCCTCCACCCTGCGGCGGGCGCGGCTTGCCGCCGTGGCCCGGTTTCGGGTGCGCGGCACCCTTGCCGGTCGGCTTCTGCGCGTCGCGCCGCTGATCGGGCCGACGGTCGGGTTTGCGCTCGGGCTTCGGTGCAGGCTTGAAGCCCAGACCCAGCAACTGGTCGCGGAGTGAATCGGTCATCGGTCTTTCGTGGGGACTGCTGTGTCCCAAGCGTATCAATAATGCGGCGGCGGCGGTTCGTTGGCAGGGTCCTCGAACAGCGAGGTACGTACCTTTCCGAGCTCCTCCACCATGTGCCGGAGCAGCAGCGCGGTGCGCTGGTTCTCGGCCCGTGCGTCCGCCAGCGCCTCGCTCAGCTCGTTGAGCGAATGCTCCTGGAACGCCAGTCGGGTTTCCATTTCCACCAGGCGGCGCTCGAGCGTGTCGCCCTGCAACGGCAGGTCAGTCTGCATGCACGGACCTCCCGCGCCCGATGCCGTAATACGCAATGCCCGCAGCTTCCACTTCGCCGGGGTCGTACAGGTTGCGGCCGTCAAAGACCACCGCATCGCCGAGGGTGTCGCGCAGGCGCGCGAAATCTGGGCTGCGGAACTGCTTCCACTCGGTCACCACCACCAGCGCATCGGCACCCTCAACGGCAGTGCGTGCGTCATCGCAAAGCACCAGGTCGTCGCGCTCACCGAAGATCCGGGCGGCTTCCTCACGGGCCTCCGGGTCGTAGGCGCGGACCTTCGCACCGGCGTCCCACAACTCCGCGAGCAGCCTGCGGCTGCTGGCTTCGCGCATGTCGTCGGTGTTGGGCTTGAACGACAGCCCCCAGACCGCGAACGTCCTGCCACGGATGCCCTCGTCCTCGCCGCGGTCATAGTGGCGCTGGATCAATTCGAACAGATGGGCCTTCTGGCGGTGGTTGACGGCCTCCACGGCCTGCAGCAGTTCGGCCTGGTAACCATGCTGCTGCGCGGTGCGTGCCAGTGCCTGCACATCCTTGGGAAAGCAGGAGCCGCCGTAGCCTGCGCCGGGATAGATGAAATGCCAGCCGATGCGCGGGTCGGAACCGATGCCCTGCCGCACATGCTCCACGTCGGCACCGACGCGTTCGGCGATGTTCGCGATCTCGTTCATGAAGCTGATCTTGGTGGCCAGCATCGCGTTGGCGGCGTACTTGGTCAGCTCGGCAGAGCGCACGTCCATGACGACGATGCGCTCATGGTTGCGATTGAAGGGCGCGTAGAGACGACGCAGTTTCTCCACGGCCTGCGGATCCGACGCGCCGATGACGATGCGGTCAGGGCGCATGCAGTCGTTGACCGCATCGCCTTCCTTGAGGAACTCGGGATTGGAGACGACATCGAACGCGATCTCCACGCCGCGCGCCGCGAGTTCGGCGTCGATGGCCGCCCTCACCTTGTCGGCGGTGCCGACCGGCACCGTGGACTTGTTGACCACGATGCAAGGCTGCTGGAGGTTGCGGCCGATGGTGTGGGCCACCGCCAGGACGTACTGCAGGTCGGCGCTGCCGTCCTCGTCGGGAGGGGTACCCACGGCGATGAACACCACGTCACCGTGCGCGATGGCCTCTTCCGCAACGGTGGTGAACCGCAGGCGCCCCGCGGCATGGTTGGCCTTCACCATCGGCGACAGGCCGGGCTCGTAGATGGGGACGACGCCGTGATTGAGGCCATCGACCTTCGCGGGGTCGATGTCCATGCAGACCACGTCATGCCCGACCTCGGCCAGGCAGGTGCCTGTCACCAGCCCGACGTAACCGGTACCGAAGATCGCAACGCGCATGAAAGCACTTCCTGGCCGGGGGAGCCGCGATTACACCAACGACTTATTGCAGCACGCCCATCAATTCGACGTCGAAGGTCAGCGTCGCATCCGGGCCGATCTTGCCGCCGGGTGCACCATTGGGACCATAGGCCAGGTTGGACGGGATCCAGAAGCGGTACTTGGCGCCCACGGGCATCAGGGCCACGCCTTCGGTCCAGCCCGCGATGACCTGGTTCAGGCCGAACTCGGCCGGCTCACCCCGCGCATACGAACTGTCGAAGACTTCGCCGTTGAGCAGCTTGCCTTCGTAGTTCACCCGCACGCGGCTGGTGGACATCGGCCGCTGTCCGTTGCCCTGGCGCAGCACCATGTACTGCAGCCCCGACGGGGTGGTGACCACACCGGGCTTGGTCTTGTTGGCGGCGAGGAACTTGGCGCCCTCGTCGCGATTGCGCTGCGACGCCCCGGCCTGGCGCTTGGCGATGTAGGCCTGCATCTCGGCCTGCGCCTGCTCCACGCTCAGCAGGGGCGTGCCGCTCTTGCTGGTCAGCGTCCGCACGGCCTGGGCGAGCACGGCCGTGTCCAGCTCATCCTTGAACGGCATCAGCGAGGGGCCCACCACATAGGTGCCCAGGAACAGGCCGACCTTGGTCTTGTCGACCGCCGGCGGCGTGCTGCCCGGCGGCATGCCGGGGACCGGCTGGCCTTCGGCCACGGCGAGGTTCACCCGCAG
The DNA here is from genome assembly GCF_052871755.1 of Pseudoxanthomonas sp. LARHCG66. Taxonomy (NCBI): domain Bacteria; kingdom Pseudomonadati; phylum Pseudomonadota; class Gammaproteobacteria; order Lysobacterales; family Lysobacteraceae; genus Pseudoxanthomonas; species Pseudoxanthomonas sp. LARHCG66. The sequence continues at coordinate 151,961 of NZ_JBIXJW010000001.1, forward strand.
CAACTGGTCAGTCGCCTGCGCTTCCTGCTCGGAGATAAGCGCGGGCTTGCCGGCGAACGTGTTGGTGATCGCGCGCTCGAATGCGGCCACATCGAGGAATGGCCCCACCGGCTGCAGCGAATTGCCCACATCCACGCCAATCGCGTAGCTCACCTTGTCGCGCTCGGTGACCAGCGCGGTTTTTTCCTGTGCAGACACGCTGCCTCCCAGCATCGAAAACGAGATTGCCAACAACACGGCTGCGCCGCGGACCGACCGCTTCATCCTTTCTGCTCCTGGAACCTGCGCCACGATGGCGGCGCCAAACCCATATTGTGGCATGCCAGCCACCCGCGAAGGCACTGCATCAACGCGCGGCGCGCGGGGCCTTCAATTCGCGCTCGATCGCTTCCACCACGGCGGGGTCTTCGGGCGAGACCTTGCTGGGGAAATTCGCGACCACGCGACCGTCGCGGCTGATCAGGTACTTGTGGAAGTTCCATCCCGGGGCAGTGCCCGTGGCCTGCGCCAGCGAACGGTAAAGCGGCGTCGCTTTCTCGCCCGTCACCACCACTTTCTCGAACATCGGGAACTTCACGCCATAGGTCAGCGTGCAGAACTCCTGGATCTCCTTCTCGCTGCCCGGCTCCTGACCCTTGAAGTCGTTGGAGGGGAAACCGAGTACCGCGAATCCCTGACCGGCATAGCGCTTGTGCAGCGCCTCCAGCCCTTCGTACTGCGGCGTGTAACCGCATTTGCTGGCAGTGTTCACCACCAGCAACACCTGGCCCGCATACTTTTCCTTCAGGTTGACGGGTGCCTTGCCGGCCAGTGGGCGGTAGGCGACGTCCAGCAAACCTGCTGCCAGCACGGTCGCGGAGACGCTCACGAGCGCAAGAAATGACAGCATTTTCAATGACTTGAACTTCATGACCTCACCCCGCTATTACGAACATGACAAGTATGCCTTCAGTTGGGTGACAAAACCCGGTCACCCCGTTGACGCCCTGTGTTTTGGTGTTATAGTTGAATACAACACCACTCACCCAACTCACGGGGGGATGCCATGAACCAGAAATTGACCCACGCCCTGCCCAGCATCGCCGTCGGCGGCCTGCTGCTGGCGGTGGGCGCGCTGGCGGCCGTCACCGGCGCACGCACGGCCGAGGTGGAGTCCGCCGCGCTGGTGGGCGCGCTGGAATCCGAAGCCCTCGAGATCGCAGGCGACGACGGCAAGCCCGAAGCCCGGCAGCACAAGCGCCGCACCCGGGCATCGCTGGCCATGCCCTATTTCTCCTTTGGCCAATCACTGCGTCCGAGGAGCTGAGCCATGACATCCATCCAATGGAGCGACGGCGCTCCCATCTACCGCCAGCTGAAGGATCGCGTGATCGCGATGATGCTGGACGGCATCCTGAAGCCGGGTGACGCGCTGCCCTCCGTCCGCCAGGTGGCGGCGGAGTACCAGCTCAACCCGATCACCGTTTCGCGTGCCTACCAGGAGCTGGCAGATGAAGCCCTGGTGGAGAAGCGCCGCGGCCTGGGCATGTTCGTCACCGACGAGGCGGCCAAGAAGCTGCGCGGCACCGAGCGCGAGCGGTTCCTGACCGAGGAATGGCCCGCTGTCGCCGAGCGCATCGAGCGCCTGGGCCTGTCCATCGAAGATCTGCTGCAATCCAAGGGGAATAAGTGATGAATGCCGCAATCGCCAACGCCGTGGTGTCGGCCCACGGCCTGCGCAAGGCCTACAGGAACAAGCTTGCGCTGGACAACACGAGCTTCGAGATCGAAGCGGGCAAGATCATCGGTCTGATCGGTCCCAACGGGGCCGGCAAGACCACCGCGCTGAAGGCCATCCTGGGCCTGACGCCATTCGAAGGCCAGCTGAAGGTGCTGGGCATGGATCCGCGCAAGGACCGCGACGAGTTGATGAAGGATGTCTGCTTCATCGCCGACGTGGCGGTGCTGCCGCGCTGGATGAAGGTCAAGGAGGCCATCGACTTCGTGGGCGGCGTGCATCCGCGCTTCGACCGCGCCAAATGCGAGCGTTTCCTCGCCAATACCCAGTTGAAGCCCAACCTGCGCGTGCGCGAAATGTCCAAGGGCATGATCGTGCAGCTGCACCTGGCGCTGGTGATGGCCATCGACGCGAAGCTGCTGGTGCTGGACGAACCCACGCTGGGCCTGGACATCCTGTACCGCAAGCAGTTCTACCAGCGCCTGCTGGAGGACTACTTCGACGAACAGAAGACGATCATCGTCACCACCCATCAGGTGGAAGAGATCGAGCACATCCTCACCGACGTCATGTTCATCCGCGACGGCAAGATCGTGCTCACGTCGCAAATGGAGGACATGGCCGAGCGCTACACCGAAGTGCTGGTCAGTGGCGAGGCGGTCGACCAGGCCCGCGCCCTGAAACCCATCGACGAACGCGCCCTGCCCTTCGGCAAGACCGTGCTGCTGTTCGACGGCGTGCCGAAAGGACATCTCGCCGCCCTCGGCGAAACCCGTACCCCTGGCCTGGCCGACCTGTTCGTCGCCATCATGAAAGGAACCTACGCATGAACGCCGTGACTTCGACGTTGGGCAAATCCTCCAAGCCGGGCGCGTTCACGTGGCTGCTGAAGCGCGAATTCTGGGAGAACCGTGGCGGCTTCTTCTGGGCACCCGTCATCACCGGCGGCATCTTCGTGGTGCTCAACCTGATCCTGGCCGTCATTGGCAGCATCGCCGCACGTGGCCAGATGAACGGCGGTGGCTTCAGCGTCGAGGAGGCGCCGGAAAAGGCCCACCAGATCGTCGGCGGCATCGGCGACGGCATGCTGCTGGGCGGCGTGATCCTGGCCTGCGTGGTCCTGGCCTTCGTGGTGTTCTTCTATGCGCTGGGCACGCTGTACGACGACCGCCGCGACCGCAGCGTGCTGTTCTGGAAGTCCTTGCCCATCTCCGACACGCACATGGTGCTGTCCAAGCTGGCGTGGGCACTGCTGCTGGCGCCGTTGCTGGCGGTGGGCGTGGGCATCCTGATCGGCGTGGCGATGTGGCTGATCTCGGCGCTGACCATTTCGATCAACGGCTTGCCGGCCGGCGGCGCGGTGTTCACCCACTCGCATCCGCTGCGCATCATCGGCGGCGTGCTTGCCTCCCTGCCCGTCTACGTGTTCTGGGCGTTGCCGGCGGTGGGCTGGCTGATGTTCTGCTCGGCCTGGTCGCGCAGCAAGCCGTTCCTCTGGGCGGTGCTGGTGCCGGTGCTGGCGTGCGTCATCATCAGCATGACCGACATCCTGCCGGGCCTGGAGGTCCGCCACGATCTGATCTGGTACACGGTGGTCTACCGCGGGCTGGCGAGCGTGATCCCGGGCGCGTGGTTCCCCACCCTGCCGGGCGGAGCCACCAACCCGCATGCCGACTTCAACTCCCCGGACGAACTGGCCAATGCCATCGACCTGACCCGCAGCTGGCAGGCCTTCGCCACGGCCGATCTGTGGATCGGCGCGGTGATCGGCGTGGCCCTGATCATCGGTGCCATCTACCTGCGTCGCTGGCGCGAAAGCGAATAAGCCTCCCCGGGGCGGCGCTCCCCACCGCCGCCCGCTTTGATCCGACACGACAAGGGACATCCCATGCGCAAGAACGCTCTACTGGTCCGCAGCGCCTCCATCGCCGCCGTCCTGCTGCTGGCGGCCTGCCAGCCGGCACAGGACAAGCAGGACAACGCGCCCACCGGCATCGCCGCTGAAGCGATGGGCGAAGTGGCCAAGGGCCTGGGCGAGGCCAGCCAGGAAATGGAGAAGGCCCGCGAGGAAATCGCCACCGCGCGAGAACGCCTGGCGCGCGAGAACCTGTCGCTCAACCGCAACGAAAACGAATCCCTGCCCAAGGCCGAGATAACCCCGACCGGCGATCTGTTGATCGAAGGCAAGGCGGTCGCGACCACGCCGGAACAGAAGGCGCTGGTGCTGGCCTATCGCGGTGAACTGCTGGGCGTGGTCGGCGACGGCATGGCCATCGGCATGGAAGGCGCCCGCGTAGGCATCGATGCTGCGGCCTCGGCCTTGAAGGGTGTGCTGGCTGGCCAGTCCGGCGACGAGATCGGCCAGCAGGTCGGTGAACAGGCCAAGGCGCAGATCAAGCCCATGGTGGCGCAGCTGTGCACACGCCTGCCTGGACTGCTCAACGCGCAGCAGGCGCTGGCCGCCGCACTGCCCGAATTCAAGCCTTACGCGGGCATGGACCAGTCCGACGTGGATGACTGCGGCGATGCCAACGGCGACGGCAACTGGAGCTTCTGAGTTTTCTGCCGTCGGCCGCATCATGCGCGGCACGCATGCCCCGGGGGATTCGCGCAAGACGCGCACAGATCCCCCATACGAAGGAGATCCGACATGCATTCCACACGCATCCACCGCGCCCTGATGCCCCTGCTGCTGGCGAGTCTGCTGCCGCTCGCCGCGCAGGCCGCGAACACGAAGGAAGGCAGCATCGACCGCGAGATCAGTGCCGACCTGGCGAGCGCGCGCAACGAGGTGCAGGCAGAACTGGCCGTTGCCCGCCGTGAGTTGGAAACCGGCAACCTGCAGCTGGGCGAGAACATGCGCTTCGGGGCATCGTCCGGCAACCGCGCCGCCGGCAAGGACACATCACTTCCGAAGGCGGAGATAACTCCCCTTGGTGACTTCCTGATCGAAGGCAGGCCGGTCGCCATCGACGGCCGCCAGCGGCAGGAACTGCTGCTTTATCGCGGCCAGATGATCGACATCGCCAAGGCCGGCATCGATATCGGCGAGCGCAGCGCGCAAGCGGCGTTGGATGTGGTGGACCGGGGCATCTTCAGCCTGGTGTTCGGCGCCATGACCGGCAGCCTGGAGCGCCGCGTGGAAAAGACCGTGAGGGAAACCATCGAACCGGGCGTTCGGCAGATCTGCCACAGCCTGCCTGCGTTGCTGGACAGCCAGGAACGCCTGTCCGCCAGCCTGCCGCCATTCCGTCCCTATGCCACGCTGGAAGCGGACGATGTCGAGGACTGCGAGAAGGAAGTCCGCCGCGAGTTTGCCAAGCGGTAACCCCCATTGAGTCCGCCGGGCGCGCCGCCCCTCGCCGCCGGCAGCTTCCGCATGACTGACCTGATTCCGGAGACCCGCCGATGCGTACCGCCCTTATCGCTTCCCCGCTGCTCGCCCTGCTCTCCCTGTCCGCACCCGCGCTGGCGTCGGACAGGTACTGCAAGCACGAAGCGCCACGCCAGCTGACGCTCGACATCGGCGACGCAAAGACCGTGGTGTTCGAGGTCGGCCCGCACGATCTGACGGTGGAATCGCGCGCCGGTGCGCCTGCCGCGATGGATGGCAGGGCCTGCAGCAGTCACGCCGACCGGCTCGCTCGCCTGAAGATCGAACAGCGGCGTGCCGGCGACAAGCTGATCGTGCGGATGTACCAGGAAGGCAGCTTCAGCGGTATTTCGTTCGGCAGCAACTACGCCTACATGAACCTGACGGCGACCCTGCCCGACCACCTGCCCGTGCAGGTGAAGGTCGGCTCGGGCGAAGCCGAGGTCACGGGCGCGCCGGTGTTCAGCGCCGATGTCGGCTCCGGCCACGCCGTGGGCCGCGACATCCGCGGACTCGCCGCCACCTCGGTGGGCTCGGGCGATATCGATATCCAGGGTGCCGGCAGCCTGAACGTGGTCTCGATCGGCTCGGGCGATGTGGAGGCGCACAATGTGCGTGGCACGACCCATGTCGGCAGCATCGGATCGGGCGGCTTCAGCCTGGCGGGCAGCGGTGACGTCGAGATCGGCTCGATCGGCTCCGGCGGCGCGGATCTGCGCGACATCACCGGTGACGTGGTAGTCGGCTCGGTTGGCTCCGGTGGCGTGGAGGTCCATAACGTCAGCGGTGGCCTGACCGTCCGCTCCGTCGGCAGTGGCGACATTGACCACGAAGGCGTCAAGGGCGCGCTCGACATTCCCAAGCATCACTGACTTTCAAGGAACGACATGAACCGCATCATTCCGATCGCGTCGGCACTCTCCCTCCTGTTGCTGGCCGCGTGTTCCCGGGGCCCGCAGCCCGGCGACAGCGCCGAAGTATCCGGTGCCTTGTGGGGCCAGAACCTCAAGCTCAACGCCACCGGTCACCCGAAGGCGGAGATCTCGGCCAAGGGCGACTTCATCATCGACGGCAAGACGGTCGAGGTGACCGATGCCCAGCGCACGCTGCTGGTGGCCTACCACCGTGAACTCGGCGGCATTGCCGATGCGGGCATCGCGACGGGCAAGGAAGGCGCCAAGCTGGCGGGCAAGGCCGTCGGTGCCGCAGTGAAAGGCATCTTCAGTGGCAATCCGGACCAGATCGAGCAGCAGATCGAGTCTGAAGCGAAGAAGGTGGAAGCCGAGGCCATGAAGATCTGCGAGCGCCTGCCCGGCCTGTACAAGGCGCAGCAGGATCTCGCCGCGTCACTGCCCGCGTTCCAGCCGTACGCGACGATGGACCTGGATGACGTCGAGGATTGTCGCAGCAGCCAGAGCAGCAGCTATGCCGCAGGGGAAGACGTCGGACGCGCGATCGGCGAAACCATCCACGGTGATGCGAAGGACGGCTCGAACGTGAACGCGGCGGCGGAAGCCGATGCGGCCGCAGCCGCTGAGCCGGCGGAATCCCCCTCCCGTTGACGCCTCCCGCGCCGCCCGGGCGGCGCGCCAGCACCCTAGTGCGCATACCAACCCTGCGGAAAACGACATGAAGACCCTATTGCCCATCGCCCTGGCTGTCGCCCTGGGCATCTCCACCGCGCATGCGGCGGATGCCGCCGATCCAGTGCGCGAACGCGCGTTCCAGGACCATATCGCCTACGTCGCGACGTTCGCGATGCCGGTGTTGATCGAGAAGTGTGTCGCGACCGATGCCACCTACCTGCAGCGCGCCGCGCCGGCGTACTTTCGCTACGTCAACACCCACCAGGACCAGATTGAACGAGGACGCCTGCTGACACTGGCCGAATTCGAACCCGGCGACACGCTGGCCGGATACCGGGAGCGCACCCTGGCCCAACGACTGGGCCGGCTGGACACCGGCACGCCCGAGCAGAAGCAGCAGATGTGCGAAGGCGCGCTGGCGATGCTGTCGGGGACGAAGATCCCCGGCGAGTGGCCGCCGCGCGACTGACGCGCGGCGACACCTTCAACCGCCCCCGCCACCCGGCTTGCCATGGATGCCCCCCTTGGCCAGCACGGCCGGGTCCAGCAGCGGCCTGAGCGTCTTTTCCGGCAACCCGGTGACTTCGCGCGCCACATCCAGCACCGGCCGGTTCTGCTTGTAGGCCTGCTTGGCGATGGCGGCGCCCTTCTCGTAGCCGATCACCGGGTTCAATGCCGTCACCAGGATCGGATTGCGGTCCAGCGCTTCCTGCACACGGTCGCCACGCACCTTGAGGCCGGCGATGCAGTCATCCGCCAGCAGCCGCGTCACGTTCGACAGCAGTTGGATGCCGTCCAGCAGGTTGTTCGCGATCAGCGGCAGGGTGACGTTCAACTGGAAGTTGCCGGTCTGGCCGGCCACCGTCACGGCGGTGTGGTAGCCCATCACCTGCGCGCACACCATCACCGTGGCCTCCGGGATCACCGGATTCACCTTGCCCGGCATGATGGAACTGCCCGGTTGCAGCGCCGGCAGTTCCACTTCGCCCAGGCCCGCCAACGGCCCTGAGTTCATCCAGCGCAGGTCGTTGGCGATCTTGGTCAGCGCGACGGCCAGCACGCTGAGCTGGCCGGACAGTTCGACCGCGTCGTCCTGCGCCGCCAACCCCTCGAACTTGTTCTGCGCACTTTCGAAGCGCGTACCGGTCCGCGTGGACAACACCTTTGCCACGCGTGTGCCGAAGCGCGGATCGGCGTTGATGCCGGTCCCGATCGCCGTGCCGCCCAGCGGCAGCCGGCGCACGCGCGTGAGCGTGTCCTCGATGCGCGCCTGGGCCGAGGACAGCTGCGCCGACCACGCGGAGAACTCCTGGCCGAAGGTCAGCGGCATCGCATCCATCAGGTGCGTGCGGCCGGTCTTGACCACTTTCGCCAGCGCCTTGCCACGCGCATCGATGGTCTTGCGCAGGTGCCTGATGGCCGGCAGCAGGTCCTCCATCACCGCCAGTTGCGCCGCGACGCGCAAGGCGGTCGGGATGACATCGTTGGAGCTCTGCCCCAGATTGACGTGGTCGTTCGGATGTACCGCCGCCTTGCCCGCACGCGTCGCCAGCGTGGCGATCACCTCGTTGGCGTTCATGTTCGACGAGGTGCCCGATCCGGTCTGGTAGACATCGATCGGGAAATGCGCGTCGTGCGCTCCGGAGGCAACCTCCTGCGCGGCCGCCTGCACGGCCTTGGCGATACCCTTGGGCAGCAGGCCGAGGGCGGCGTTGACGTCGGCGGCGGCCGCCTTCACCAGCCCGAGCGCACGGATGAACCCGCGCGGCATCGGCCGCCCGGAAATCGGGAAGTTCTGCACGGCCCGCTGGGTCTGCGCACCCCATAGCGCGTCCACGGGCACCTGCAGTTCGCCCATGCTGTCGTGCTCGATACGGGTGCGTGCGGCGCGGGGCTTGCCTGCGGTCTTCTTCTGGGTCATCACCGTCTCCTGGAGGGATTCACGGCTTGCGCGACGGCAAGGAAGCCGGCGGCTGGCGGGGGCCACAGGATACGCCAGGCCGGATCGCCGCCTTCCCGGGGTAAAATGGAACGCTCCCTTTCAGCTCCCTCCCCCGCGCCCATGTCGGATTCGTCCCTGCTCGCCCTGTCCCCCCTCGATGGCCGCTACGCCGGCAAGGTCGATGCGCTGCGTCCGATCTTCTCGGAATACGGCCTGATACGCGCCCGCGTGAAGGTGGAGGTCGAGTGGCTGCTGGCGCTGGCCGCCGAACCGGGCATCGTGGAGCTGCCCGCCTTCTCCGCGGCGGCGACTGCGAAGCTGCGCGCGCTGGCCGACGGCTTCAGCGTTGCCGACGCCGCACGCGTGAAGGAAATCGAGCGCACCACGAACCACGACGTCAAGGCGGTGGAGTACTTCATCAAGGAACAGCTGAAGGACGATGCCGGACTGGCGCCGGCGCTGGAATTCGTCCACTTCGCCTGCACGAGCGAGGACATCAACAACCTGTCCTACGGCCTGATGCTGGAACAGGCGCGCCGCGAAGTGCTGCTCCCCGCACTGGACGGCGTCGCCGCGACGCTGCGCACGCTGGCCCATGCGCAGGCCGCACAACCGATGCTGTCCCGCACGCACGGCCAGACGGCATCGCCCACCACGCTGGGCAAGGAGATCGCCAATGTGGTGGCGCGCCTGGAGCGCCAGCGCGCGCAGATCGCCGCAGTCGAGCTGACCGGCAAGATCAATGGCGCGGTGGGCAACTACAACGCCCACGTGGCCAGTTACCCCGACGTGGACTGGCCCGCCTTCGCGCAGCGCTTCGTCGAAGGCCTGGGCCTGGTGTTCAACCCCTACACGACCCAGATCGAGCCGCATGACAACGTGGCCGAAATCGGCGACGCCGCGCGCCGCGCCAATACCATCCTGATCGACCTGGCCCGCGACATCTGGGGCTACATCTCGCTGGGCTATTTCAAGCAGCGCCTGAAGGAAGGCGAAGTCGGTTCGTCGACGATGCCGCACAAGGTCAATCCGATCGACTTCGAGAATGCGGAAGGCAACTTCGGCATCGCCAACGCGCTGTTCGAGCATTTCAGCGCCAAGCTGCCGATCAGCCGCTGGCAGCGCGACCTGACCGACTCCACCGTGTTGCGCGCATTGGGTACGGCCTTCGGTCACACGCAGGTGGCGCTGGATTCGCTGGCCAACGGCCTGGGCAAGCTGGAAGTGAACCCGCAGCGCCTGGACGCCGACCTCGACGCCGCCTGGGAAGTGCTGGCCGAAGCCGTGCAGACGGTGATGCGTCGCCACGGCCTGCCGAACCCGTACGAACAGCTCAAGGCGCTGACCCGCGGCCAGGGCATCACGGCCGATTCGATGCGTGCGTTCATCGAAACGCTGGACCTGCCTGAAGATGCCAAGCAGCGCCTGCACAAGATGACACCCGGCAGCTACACCGGCCTGGCGGAACGACTGGCGCGCGGCATCTGACCGGGGCCGAGCCGGACGGGACGACGATGCACCTGCTGATCAACATCGACGTACCCGATCTGGCCGCAGCGGAAGCGCTCTACACGCACGCATTCGGCCTGGCCGCCGCGCGCCGTTTCGGCGATGGTGGCGTGGAACTGCTGGGTGCGCAGGCGCCCATCTACCTGCTGCAGAACGCCGCGGGTTCCGGCGCGACGACGGACACGCAGCGCGACTACACCCGCCACTGGACGCCCGTGCACCTGGACGTGGTGGTGGAATCCCTTGAACCTGCCCTCGACCGCGCCCTGCAGGCGGGTCTGGTACAGGAAACCTCCATCCGCGAGACGAACTGGGGCCGCATCGTCCGCCTGGCCGACCCTTGGGGCCATGGCTGGTGCCTGCTGCAGTTCGTCAATCGCGGCTACGACGAGATAGCCACATGATGCTTCGCGCCACGCTGCTCTGCGGTTTGCTTGCCCTCGCCCTTCCGACCGCCGCGCTCGCCTCCGACACGCCTGCCGCCAAGGCCTGCACCGATGACGAGGGCTGGAACGACCCTGCCACGCCGCTGCGGGTCTACGGCAACACGTGGTACGTCGGCACCTGCGGCATCAGCGCACTGCTGGTGACCTCCGACGAAGGCCACATCCTGGTCGACGCCGCCACGCCGCAGGCCGGCGCGCAGATCCTTGCCAACATCCGTACGCTCGGCTTCAAGCCGGAGGATGTGCGCGCCATCGTGTTCTCGCATGAGCACTACGACCATGCCGGCAGCCTGGCGGAGTTGCAGCGTGCCACCGGCGCGCCCGTGTATGCGCGCGCACCCGCCGTGGACACGTTGAAACGCGGCATGCCGGACCGCCGCGACCCGCAGCTGGAGGTGGCGGAACCCATCACTCCGGTCGGGCATGTCATCACGCTCGCCGATGACGGCGTGGTGCGCGTCGGCCCGCTGGCCCTGCAAGCGGTCGCGTCGCCCGGGCATACACCCGGCGGCACCAGTTGGACCTGGCGCTCCTGTGAAGGCGACGCCTGCCACCCGATGGTCTACGCCGACAGCCTGACCGCGATCTCCGACGATGTGTATCGCTACAGCGACGACGCCGCGCATCCAGGCTACGTCGCGGCCTTCCGCGACACGCTGGCACGCATCGCTGCGCTCGATTGCGGCATTCTCGTCACGCCCCACCCGTCCGCGAGCCGCCTGTGGACGCGGATCGGCCCCCGTGCGGACAGTCCGCTAGTGGACGCCGCCGCCTGCCGCGCGTATGCGCAGTCCGCCACCGTGCGCCTGGACAAACGGCTCGCCGATGAAGCCGCCACGCCATCGCCCTGACGAGTGCGCTGCCTTGATCGGCATCAATGCCCGGCGCCTCGTCCTTCGCGACGCTGGCCACCCTCTCCCATGCCCGGTTTGCCGCCGCGCGAATCCGAACCCATGAAAAAGAAAAAGTCCTCGCGGTCCTCCTCCCTTCCCTTCGAGATCGATGCGACCCGCGATTTCCCGCTCGGCATGCCTGCCGAACGCTTCCTGCGCGACTACTGGCACAAGCGGCCACTGCTGATCCGCAATGCGTTCCCGGATTTCGAGACCCCGGTGCAGCCTGAAGACCTCGCCGGGCTGGCCTGCGAGGAAGGCGTCCTGGCCCGGCTGATCAGCCTGGACCGCGACACCGGCACGTGGAATGTACGCACCGGCCCCTTCCAGGAAGAGGATTTCCCCGGCCTGCCGCACCACGACTGGACCCTGCTGGTGCAGGACGTGGACAAGTGGGATCCCGACGTACGCGCGCTGCTGGAGAAGTTCCGCTTCCTCCCGCGCTGGCGCGTGGACGACATCATGATCAGCTTCGCCGCCACCGGCGGTTCGGTCGGCGCGCACGTGGACCACTACGACGTGTTCCTGCTGCAGGCACAGGGCGAACGACGCTGGATGATCGATGCGAGCGTGGCGATGGGAAATGCCGCCCCCAGCCTGGCATTCCAGGACGATGTGGCGATCAAGCTGCTCCGCGACTTCAATGCCACGCACGAATGGGTGTTGTCGCCAGGCGACATGCTCTACCTGCCGCCGCTGGTGCCCCACCACGGCGTGGCGGAAAGCGCCTGCCTGACGTTCTCGGTGGGCATGCGCGCGCCCTCGTCGGCGGAACTGATCGGCGACTACCTGGACACGCTCATCGCCGATGCCGACGAGGCCGTGCGTTATCACGACGAAGACCTGACGGCTCCGCAGGACCCCAACGAAATCGACGCCCGTGCGATGGAGCGCGTGGTGGAGGCGCTGAATGCCCTGCGCATGAACGACCCCGACCTCGTGGGGGACTGGTTCGGCCGCTTCATCACCACGTATCGCGCGTCCGGCGATGTCATGCCCGCGCCGGAGACGCCGTCCCGCATCGAAATGGAATGGGACCTGCAACAGGGAGCACGCCTGTTGCGTCATCCTTTCTCGCGTTTCGCATGGCGCCGCCGCCGCCAGAGCGCCAGCCTGTTCTGCAATGGCCTGGACTATGCCCTGCCGGTGAAGGACGCCCAGCAGTTGGCGGCGCTGGAAGGACTGGATAGCACCACGTACGGCGCGCTCAGCGATGCCGGCCGCGACGCGGTGATGGCGCTCGCCGCGCAGGGCCACTATCAGCTGGCGTTCGACGACGACGATCCCGACCCGCAGGACGAAGACGCATGAAGACTGCGCAGGACTATCACGTCGAAGCCGTCGATTACGCTACCACCTCCGCGCCGCTGCACGAGGTGCGGGATGCCGTATTCGTGCAGGAACAGCAGGTCCCCCGCGATCTGGAACGCGATGCGCTGGACCCGCTCAGCCATCACGTGCTCGCCCGCGACGGCGCCGGTCATGCCATCGGGACTGCGCGCCTGACGCCCGACCACCGGATCGGTCGCATGGCGGTGCTCCCGGCCTGGCGTGGCCGCGGTGTCGGCGCGGCCATGCTGGGCGCGCTGCTGGAGGAAGCGCGCCGTCGCCACTGGCCCGACGTGTCACTGCACGCACAGGTCGATGCCGAAGGCTTCTATGCCCGCCTGGGTTTCCTGCCCGAAGGCGAGCGCTTCTTCGAAGCCGGCATCGAGCACCAGGGCATGCGCCGCACATTGTCCGGACCCGCCACCATCGCCCATCGCGCCGAAGCGGTCGCCATCACCACGGCCATCGTGGCCCAGGCCCGGCGGACGCTGGTGATCTGCAGCCGCGCGCTGGACCCGGGCCTGTGGGATGCTCCCTCCGTAGTGGATGCAGTCCGCCATTTCGCCACCCGCCAGACAGGCGCACAGATCCAGGTGCTGCTGCAGGATGCCGGCACGCCCCAGCGCATGCTGGCTCCCCTGATCGGGCTCGGGCAGCGCCTGCCCAGCGTGTTCGCCTTCCGCGAAGTGCAGGACCCGGTCGACCTGTCTTATACGGCCGCCTTCGTCGCCAACGATGATCACGGCTACTACCACCGGCCGCTGGGCCATCGCTTCGACGGCGAAGCCGACCTGACGCATGCCGGCCGTGCCCGCCAGCTGAGCGACGAGTTCACCCGGATGTGGGAGCGTGCGCGTCCCGTGACGGAATACCGTGCGCTGGGCATCTGATCAGGCACCGCCGTCGCCACGCCCGGCCGCATCGCCTGCCCGCAACCTGCGCCTTTAGTCCAATCCGGTTACGCCCCCCTCCCGGCATGGGGGTATAATTTCCGGGTTTTCGTCCATGCGCGTGAGACACAGCGCGATATGGGCCGCAAGCGCCCCCTCGACTACCCACAGCACGCCATCGCCATCGTGGACAATCTCCTGAAGCAGTTCGCGCAATCCTCGCAGCTCAACGGGGGCAACGCCTCCTACGTCGAAGACCTGTACGAGCAATACCTCGTCGCCCCGGACAGCGTGGGCCCCAAGTGGAAGGCCTACTTCGACGGATTCAAGGGCCACGAGGCGGGTGATGTCCCGCATTCGGTGGTGATCCAGCAGATCACCGACGCCGCCCGCCAGGCCGCCAACAACGGCCATGTCGTGGCCGCCGGCGGCGACGAGCGCGAGCGCAACGTGGGTCGCCTGATCACCGCCTATCGTTCGCGCGGGCACCTGGGGGCGCAGCTCGACCCGTTGGGCCTGACCCCGCCGGTCAATCCGCCGGACCTGGACCTGGCCTTCCACAACCTGTCCGAGCGCGATCTCGACAGCGAGTTCAGCACCGGCAATGTCGGCGGCAACACGCGCATGAAGCTGCGTGACCTGCTGGCTCGGCTGAAGGCGGCCTACACCGGCCCCATCGGCGTCGAGTTCATGCATATCCCGGAAGTCGACCAGCGCCAGTGGCTGTACCAGCGCCTGGAAACCGCCGGTGGCCAGTTCGGCCTGTCCGCGGAGGCCAAGCGCCGCACGCTGGAGCGCCTGACGGCGGCCGAGGGCCTGGAACGCTACCTGCATACCAAATACGTGGGCCAGAAGCGCTTCTCGCTGGAAGGTGGCGACGCGCTGATCCCGCTGCTCGACACCATGATCCGCAGCGCGGGCGAAGGTGGGGTCAAGGACATCGTGGTCGGCATGGCCCACCGCGGCCGTCTCAACGTGCTGGTCAACACCCTGGGCAAGAGTCCGCGCAAGCTGTTCGACGAGTTCGAAGGCAAGTTCGAACACGACAACAGCCTGGCCCACGCCGGTGACGTGAAGTACCACATGGGCTTCTCCGCCGACATCGCCACGCCCGGCGGCCCGGTCCACCTGGCGCTTGCCTTCAACCCGTCGCACCTGGAAATCGTCGACCCGGTCGTGGCCGGCAGCGTGCGTTCGCGCCAGGAGCGCCGCACCGACACCGCGCGCCAGACCGTGCTGCCGATCATCATGCATGGCGACGCCGCGTTCGCGGGCCAGGGCGTGGTGATGGAGCTGTTCCAGATGTCGCAGGCGCGCGGCTTCGCCGTCGGCGGCACGCTGCATGTCGTGATCAACAACCAGATCGGCTTCACCACCAGCAACAAGGAAGACGCCCGTTCCACCATGTACTGCACGGATGTCGCCAAGATGGTCGGCGCCCCCGTGTTCCATGTGAACGGTGATGATCCGGAAGCGGTGGTCTTCGTGGCGCAGATGGCGTACGACTTCCGCCAGCAGTTCAAGAAGGACGTGGTGATCGATCTGGTGTGCTACCGCCGCCACGGCCACAACGAGGCGGACGAACCCGCTGCGACGCAGCCGGTGATGTACCAGACCATCCGCAAGCACGCGACCACCCGCGAGATGTATGCCGCCAAGCTGGAAAGTGCGGGCATCATCCCCACCGAGGGCGGCAAGGCGCTGGTGGACGAGTACCGCAACAAGCTGGATTCGGGCGAGTACACCACCGAGTTGGCCAAGCAGAAGGGCGACGAGCTGGCGATCGACTGGTCGCGCTACCTGTCCGGCAAGCTCAGCGATCCGGTCGACACCAAGGTCAAGCGCACGTCGCTGGATTCGCTGGCGAAGATCATCACCACGATCCCGGCCGGCGTGGTGCTGCATCCGCGCGTGGCGAAGATCTACGAAGACCGCGTGAAGATGGCCGCCGGCCAACAGCCGGCCGACTGGGGCTTTGCCGAGAATCTGGCCTACGCCACGTTGCTGGCCGAAGGCCACGGGCTGCGCCTGGTCGGCCAGGATGCGGGGCGCGGCACGTTCTTCCACCGCCACGCGATCCTGCACGACCAGAAGACCGACAGTTACTACCTTCCGCTGCGCCAGTTGGTGGAGCAGCCGGAACAGGCGACCGTCATCGACTCGCTGCTCAGCGAGGAAGCGGTGATGGCGTTCGAGTACGGCTTCTCGACCACGGATCCCAACACGCTGTGCATCTGGGAAGCGCAGTTCGGCGACTTCGCCAATGGTGCGCAGGTGGTGATCGACCAGTTCATCGCCGCTGGCGAAGCCAAGTGGGGCCGCATCAGCGGGCTGACCCTGCTGCTGCCGCATGGTTACGAAGGCCAGGGCCCGGAGCACAGCTCCGCCCGCCTGGAGCGCTTCCTGCAGCTGTGCGCGCTGGAGAACATGCTGGTCTGCGTGCCGACCACGCCCGCCCAGTGCTACCACATGCTGCGCCGCCAGATGCGCATGACCACCCGCAAGCCGCTGGTGGTGATGACGCCGAAGTCGCTGCTGCGCCACAAGCTGGCCGTGTCCACCCTGGACGAACTGGCCAATGGCGAATTCCAGCACCTGATCCCCGACGCCGGCGCCGATGCCAAGAAGGTCAAGCGCGTCGTCGCGTGCTCGGGCAAGGTCTACTACGACCTGGTGGAAGACCAGCAGAAGCGCGGTCAGGACGACGTCGCCCTCCTGCGCATCGAGCAGCTCTACCCGTTCCCGCGCGAGCAGCTGGCTGCCGAACTCAAGCGCTACGGCAAGGCCACCGAAGTGGTCTGGTGCCAGGAAGAACCGCAGAACCAGGGTGCGTGGTACCAGATCAAGCATCACCTGCAGGCATGCCTGGCGGACAAGCAGTCGCTGCACTATGCCGGCCGCCCGCGCTCACCCTCGCCTGCCGCCGGCCATTTCGCCGAGCATGTCGAGGAACAGCTGAAGCTGGTCGCCGATGCGCTGGTCAACAAGCTCGGCAACGACAACGTTGCCGAATAAACCCCAAAATTCCTAGAACAACACCACCAGGACGTCCCATCCCATGGCCACTGAAGTCAAAGTTCCGGTTCTGCCCGAGTCCGTCTCCGATGCCACCATCGCCGCCTGGCACAAGAAGGTGGGCGACGCGGTCAAGCGCGACGAGAACCTGATGGACCTGGAAACCGACAAGGTCGTGCTGGAAGTGCCCTCGCCCGTCGATGGCGTGCTGAAGGAAATCAAGTTCAAGGAAGGCGACACGGTGACCAGCCAGCAGTTGCTGGCCATCATCGAAGAAGGTGCCGTGGCCGCCGCCGCGCCCGCTGCCGCCGAAGAGAAGAAGCCTGCCGCCGGTGCGCAGGAAGTGCAGCCGAAGGCCGAAGCCGCCAAGGCCGACGCGGCCGCGCCGTCCAGCACCAAGCCGTCTCCGGCTGCCGCCAGCACCGACGGCCTGCCGCCGGGCGCCCGCTTCACCGCCGTCACCCAGGGCATCGACCCGGCCAACGTCGAAGGCACCGGCCGCAAGGGCGCCGTGACCAAGGAAGACCTCATCAACTACGCCAGCGGCAAGACCGCCGGCGTCAGTGGTGGCGCGCGTCCGGAAGAACGCGTGCCGATGACCCGCATCCGTACGCGCATCGCCGAGCGCCTGATGCAGTCCAAGAACTCCATCGCCATGCTCACCTCGTTCAACGAGGTCAACCTGGCCAAGGTCATGGAGATGCGCAAGGAACTGCAGGACGACTTCGTGAAGGCCAATGGCATCAAGCTGGGCTTCATGAGCTTCTTCGCCAAGGCGGCCGCCAACGCGCTGCAGCGCCACCCGGTGGTCAACGCCTCGGTCGACGGCAACGACATCATCTACCACGGCTATGCCGACATCTCGATCGCCGTCTCCACCGAGAAGGGCCTGGTCACGCCGGTGCTGCGCAATGTCGAGCGCATGGGCTTCGGCGACATCGAGAAGGGCATCGCCGAGTACGCCAAGAAGGCGCGCGACGGCAAGCTGGGCCTGGAAGACCTGCAGGGTGGCACCTTCACCATCACCAACGGCGGCACCTTCGGTTCGCTGATGTCCACGCCCATCGTCAACCCGCCGCAGAGCGCCATCCTGGGCATGCACGCCATCAAGGATCGCGCGATCGTCGAGAACGGCCAGGTCATCGCCGCGCCGATGATGTACATCGCGCTGAGCTACGACCACCGCATCATCGACGGCAAGGACGCGGTGCTGTTCCTGGTGGACATCAAGAACCAGCTGGAAAACCCGCACCGCATGCTGCTGGGCATGTAATCCGCTTGTGAGCCCCTCTCCCTGCGGGAGAGGGGTTGGGGAGAGGGGCAACGGAGTCACACCCTCTGGCCTCGCGATAGAACGCGGCAGCCCCACCTCTGATTTGGAGTCTCCCACTCCATCGCCCCTCATCCGCCCTTCGGGCACCTTCTCCCGAGGGGAGAAGGGAAAAGGCAAAGGACACTGAAATGGCTGAACAATTCGACGTCGTCGTCATCGGTGCCGGCCCGGCCGGCTACCACGCCGCCATCCGCGCCGCGCAGCTGGGCATGAAGGTCGCGTGCATCGACGCCGCGCTGGGCAAGGACGGCAAGCCCGCGTTGGGCGGCACCTGCCTGCGCGTGGGCTGCGTGCCTTCCAAGGCGCTGCTGGATTCCTCGCGCCAGTTCTGGAACATGGGCCACCTGTTCGGCGACCACGGCATCAGCTTCAAGGACGCGAAGATCGACGTCGAAGCGATGGTTGGCCGCAAGGACAAGATCGTGAAGCAGTTCACCGGCGGCATCGCGATGCTGTTCAAGGCGAACAAGATCACCCCGTACTACGGCTTCGGCCAGCTGCAGCCGGGCAACGTGGTCAAGGTGAAGCAGCACGACGGCAGCGAAGTCGAGCTGAAGGGCACCAACGTCATCATCGCCGCCGGTTCGGATTCCATCGAACTGCCGTTCGCCAAGTTCGACAACGAGACCATCGTCGACAACGTCGGCGCGCTGGACTTCACCGAAGTGCCGAAGCGCCTGGCCGTGATCGGCGCCGGCGTGATCGGCCTGGAACTGGGCAGCGTGTGGAAGCGCCTGGGCGCCGAGGTCGTGATCCTTGAAGCCCTGCCCGACTTCCTGGCCGCCGCCGACGCGGAAGTCGCCAGGACCGCCGCCAAGGAATTCAAGAAGCAGGGCCTGGACATCCGCCTGGGTGCCAAGGTCAGCAAGACCGAAGTCACCGGCAAGGGCAAGAAGAAGGAAGTCGTGGTCACCTACGCCGATGCCGAAGGCGAGAAGACCCTGACGGTCGACAAGCTGCTGGTCGCGGTCGGCCGCAAGGCCGCCAGCAAGGGCCTGCTGGCCGACGGTACCGGCGTGAAGCTCAACGAGCGCGGCCAGATCGAAGTGGACGACCACTGCCACACCGGCGTGGATGGCGTGTGGGCCGTCGGCGACTGCGTGCGTGGCCCGATGCTGGCGCACAAGGGCTTCGAGGAAGGCATCGCGGTGGCCGAACTGATCGCCGGCCTGCCCGGCCACGTCAACCTCGACACCGTGCCGTGGGTCATCTACACCGAGCCGGAAATCGCGTGGGTCGGCAAGACCGAGAAGCAGCTCAAGGACGAAGGCATTCCGTACAAGGCGGGCAGCTTCCCGTTCGCGGCGATCGCACGCGCCGTTGCCATGGGCGAACCGGCCGGCTTCGTGAAAGTGCTCGCGCATGCCGAGACCGACCGCATCCTCGGCCTGCACCTGGTCGGCGTGGGCGTGTCGGAACTGGTGCACGAAGGCGTCATCACGATGGAGTTCAACGGCTCCGCCGACGACCTGGCCCGCATCTGCCACGCACACCCCACCCTGTCCGAAGCGATCCACGATGCGGCCATGGCGGTGGACAAGCGCGCAATCCACAAGGCCAACTGATCCTGATGCTCCGCACCAACGGCCCGGTCTTCCGGGCCGTTCTGCTTCCGGGATTCCACCGCCGACGGAAAACCATGTTCTCCTTGCTGCTCCTGATTCCCCTGACGACATCGGCCACCCCCATGACATCTCCCGACGGGCACGATGATCCGCACGCAAGATGCGCGCTGGTGAACGTGGGCATGAACCTTCGAGAAGCGCTGGCAATCATGCGACGCCCACCCGACAGCACGCTCAGTGGCCACAGCGCCGCCGGCGCGGCCGGTGATCCACCCGCAGGCAGCTTCGCGATCGACTTCTGGCAGACCACCGATGCACAGGGCGTCCGCCGCACGTCCGCATTGCGTTACAGCGGCGGCACCATCGAAAGCGTGGACTGCGGCCGCGTCGACGTCGCGTCCGCCGTCCCCTCGCCCTTGAAGGAAGACTGACCCATGCGTTCCCTCTGCGTTTACTGCGGCTCCAATGCGGGCAACAAGCCCGCCTACACCGAACGCGCCATCGCCTTGGGCGACCGCATCGCGAAGGAAGGCCTGCAGCTGGTCTACGGTGGCGGCAACGTCGGTCTGATGGGCATCGTCGCCGACGCGGTGCTCGCTGCTGGCGGTGAAGTCATCGGGGTGATTCCCGAACAACTGGTGGGCTGGGAAGTCGCGCACAAGGGCGTCACCCGGCTGGAAGTGGTCGCCAACATGCACGAACGCAAGAAGCGCATGTTCGACCTGTCCGACGCTTTCGTTGCTCTCCCCGGCGGTTTCGGCACGCTCGACGAGATGTTCGAGATGCTGACCTGGCGCCAGCTCGGCATCGGCGACAAGCCCTGCGCGTTCCTCGACGTGGAAGGCTTCTACGCGCCGCTGATGGGCATGATCGACCGCATGGTGGAGGAGCGCTTCCTGCACCCCGAGCAACGCAACGACCTCTGGCATGGCGACGACCTCGATGCGATGGTCGCCTGGATGCGCGCCTACTCCCCGGCGCAGGCCGACAAGTGGATGGACGAGAAGCGGCGCAAGTCGTTGCGCTGATCTGCGTCTCCGTCGTCCCAGCGAACGCCGGGACCGATCTTGCTCTTGCGGCGACCACCACGGCGCTCACGACCAATGGATTCCAGCGTTCGCTGGAATGACGGTTCGGGCGGATCACGCGCCAGCACTCCCTCTCCGTCGTCCCAGCGAAGGCTGGGACCCATCTTGCTCTTGCGGTGATCACCACGGCGCTCACGGCCAATGGATTCCAGCTTTCCCTGGAATGACGGGTTCGGGCGGATCACGCGCCAGCACTCCCCTCCGTCGTCCCAGTGAAGGCTGGGACCCATTTTGCTCTTGCGGCGATCACCACGGCACTCACGGCCAATGGATTCCAGCTTTCGCTGGAATGACGGCTTCGGGCGGATCACGCGCCAGCACTCCCCTCCGTCGTCCCAGCGAAGGCTGGGACCCATCTTGCTCTTGCAGCGATCACCACGGCGCTCACGGCCAATGGATTCCAGCTTTCCCTGGAATGACGGGTTCGGGCGGATCACGCGCCAGCACTCCCCCTCCGTCGTCCCAGTGAAGGCTGGGACCCATCTTGCTCTTGCGGCGATCACCACGACACTCACGGCCAATGGATTCCAGCCTTCGCTGGAATTACAGGTTCGGGCGGATCATGCGCCAGCACTCCCCCTCCGTCGTCCCAGCGAACGCTGGGACCCATCTTGCTCTTGCGGCATTCACCACGACACTCACGGCCATTGGATTCCAGCGTTCGCTGGAATGACGGGGTCGGGCGGATCACGTGCCAGGATTCCCTCTCCGTCGTCCCAGCGAACGCTGGGACCCATCTTGCTTTTGCGGCATTCACCACGACACTCACGGCCAATGGATTCCAGCGTTCGCTGGAATGACGGGGTCGGTCTATAGTCCACTGACGAAACCAAGGACAGGCAAAGGAGAGCCTGCATGCCACGGGAACGGATTCCCTGCGTCTACCTGCTGTCCAGCCAACCACGAGGCACCCTCTACGTCGGTGTAACGTCCGACCTTCCAGCACGTATCTGGCAGCACAAGCATGATCAGGTCGATGGCTTCACCCGACGCTATGGCATCCATACTTTGGTCTGGTATGAGGTCCACGCGCAGATGGAATCTGCGATCCTGCGCGAAAAGGCACTGAAAGCCTGGAAGCGGATGTGGAAAATCCAACTGATCGAGGATGTGAATCCGACGTGGCGCGATCTGTACCAGGACATCCTTTGAGACGATAGAGACACAACGACGATGACCCTCACCACCACCTTCAACGCCTTCCGCATCCACAACGACGACGCCGGCTATCGCAGCGGCATCGAGGCGCTGACGCTTGATGCACTCAATCCGGGCGAAGTGGTCATCAAGACCGCGTACTCGTCGGTCAACTACAAGGACGCGCTCGCCGGCACCGGCGAGGGCAAGATCCTCCGCAGGTTTCCGCTGGTGGGGGGGATCGACGTGGCCGGGCATGTCGTGGCCTCCACCGATCCCGCTTTCCGGGAAGGCGATGCCGTGCTCGTCACCGGCTGCGGCCTGAGCGAGACGCGCGATGGCGGCTATGCCGAGTACGCCCGGCTGGAGGCGAAGTGGGTCATTCCCCTGCCCGCCGGCCTCAGCCTGCGCGAGAGCATGATCCTGGGCACCGCAGGGTTCACCGCCGCGTTGGCGCTGTTCCGCATGCGCGAGAACCGGCAGACCCCCGACCTCGGTCCGCTCGCCGTAACCGGTGCCACCGGCGGCGTGGGCTCCCTGGCGGTCGACATCTTCAGCAAGGCCGGCTTCGACGTGCATGCGGTCAGTGGCAAGCCCGAGAATGCGGCCTACCTGAAAGCCATCGGTGCCCGCGAAGTGCTGGGGCGCGACGCGTTGGCGACGGCGCGACCGATGGAGACCGCGCGCTTCGGTGGCGGGCTGGACAATGTGGGTGGACCGATGCTGGCCAGCCTGCTGGCCCAGACCGTGCCCTATGGCAACGTGGCCACGGCCGGGCTGGCCGCCAGTGCCGAGCTGCCGACCACCGTCATGCCCTTCATCATCCGCGGAGTATCCCTCCTGGGGGTGGCCTCGGCCGGCACCGCGCGCGACATCCGGGACGCGGTCTGGCAGCACCTGGCGAGCGACTGGAAGCCCGCCCACCTGGAGACCATCTGCACCCGCGAGACCACCCTGGACGGGCTGCCCGACGTATTCCGCACCATGCTGGCCGGCGGCTCCTTCGGCCGCACGCTCGTGCGAATGGGATGAACGGCAGTGGCGGCACGACGGGCGTCATGTGCTGGCCGCGTTCCCCATTTGTCTTGTCTCGAACACGCTCTACAATCGACGGCGGGGACAATCTGGGGAACTCCATGGCAAAAATTCTGATCGTCGACGATTCACCGTCGCAACTGCTGGGCATCCAGCGCATCGTCGAGAAGCTGGGGCACGAATCCATCACCGCCGAGGACGGCGCGGCCGGCGTGGAAGTCGCCAAGCGCGAGCTCCCGGATATGGTCCTGATGGACGTGGTGATGCCCAACCTCAACGGGTTCCAGGCCACGCGCACGCTCAGCCGCGAAGCCACGACCAAGCACATCCCCGTCATCCTGGTGACCACCAAGGACCAGGACACCGACCGCATGTGGGGCCTGCGCCAGGGCGCCAAGGCCTACCTGACCAAGCCGTTCTCGGAAGACGAACTGGCCGAGGTGATCGAGCGCATCTTCAACGCCCGCGAGCTGCCATCACCGCCCTCCGCCTGAACCGGCAGGACATCCACCGACATGCGAAGAGCAGGCCCCGGCCTGCTCTTTCCGTTCCAGCGCTTCATCTCGGCGCCACGTAGCCTCCGGGGACGCCGCGCGGTGACAGCACGACCTGCCAGAGCTGGGACCGGCGACTGCGGAAGGTGGCCATCGACGCTGCAAGATAGAACCGCCACATCCGCCGGAACCGCTCGTCGTAGCGCGCATCCAGTGCATCCCACGCCGACTCGACGTTCTCGCGCCACGCCTGCAATGTGCGGTCGTAGTCCGTTCCGAAGTTGTGCCAGTCCTCCAGTACGAAGCGTCCCTCGATGGCCTGCGTGATCTGCAGCGCGGATGGCAACATCGAATTGGGGAAAATATAGCGCGCTATCCAGGGATCGGTGCGGTTGACCGACCGGATTCCGCCGATGGTATGCAGCAGGAACAGGCCTTCCGCCGGCAGGCAACGGCGCACCACATCGAAATAGCAGGCGTAGTTCTTCATGCCGACATGTTCGAACATGCCCAGCGAGAACGCGGCGTCGAACGACTCGTCCACCTCCCGGTAGTCCTGCAACCGGATCTCGATCGGCAACCCCGCGCAGAGTGCGGTGGCGTACTCCGCCTGTTCGCGGGAAATGGTGATGCCGACACCGCTTGCGCCGTAACGCTCGGCCGCGAACTTCAGCGCCTCGCCCCAACCGCAGCCGATGTCGAGCACGCGCATGCCTGGCTGCAGGCGGAGCTTGCGGCAGACAAGATCCAGCTTGGCTTCCTGGGCGGCATCCAGGTCCTTCGCCCCACGCCAGTAGCCGCAGCTGTAGACCAGCCGGCGGCCCAGCATCGCGCGGTACAGATCGTTGCCCAGATCGTAGTGGCGTCGCCCGACTTCGCGACTGCGGCGTGGCGATTGCAGGTTGGTCAGGCGCGCACGCAGCGCATCGAAGACCTCGCCTGCGCGGTGCACGCGTTCGTCCAGGCGGACCGCCAGCAGGCGGAACAGCAGGCCGTCCAGCGAGGCCGTGTCCCACCAGCCTTCCATGTAGCTTTCACCCAGGCCCAGCGAACCCTGCCCCAGCACGCGCGCATGGAAGCGCGCATCGTGCACCTGCAGGTCCCACGGCCGGTCCCCTCCGATCAGCACATCCGCTTCGGCCAACAGGTCCGTGATCCTGCGCTGGAAGCGGTGATGTGGCATTGCGGCATCAGCGGGCGAACAGCCCCGCGTACTCAGGTGCCACGTGCGGCAGCAGCACGGCGGCCGGCACATCGACCGCCTGGGTACCGTCCGCGTAAGGGCCCACCTGGTAAGGGGGGAAGACGAAACGCAGCGCCGTGATGCGGCCCGCAGCGTCCAGCACGGGTACGAACTCGCTGAAATTCCCGGCGTCGGGCTCGGTGCCTTCGTCGATCATCCGCGCGGTGCTCTTGATCAGCGCGGCCCGATCCGTCGGCGCCAGTTCGTCCTCATCGGCCCGGGTCACCACCGCCGTGTGCAGCTGCTCCCGCACGTAGTCGCTGATGGCACGCCACCCTGCAGGACCCGGCACCAGCGCCGCTGCCGTCAGCCGCGTGTCCTGCTGCGGCAGCCAGACGAAGCGCGCGATCAGCGGCTGACCATGTGCGCCCCCGGTATAACGGCTGCCGTCCGCAGCGACCGCCACGATCTGCGGTGTATCCACCACCTGCTCGAACGCCAGCGACAACTCGTACGGTGCGGTGGGCTTGTCGTTGCCGAAGGCCTCCACCGCTTCCATCAGTTCGGCGCGTTCTGCCGTCGCATAGTCCGACAGTGCCTTCGCCAGGCCCGGATACCGGTTGACGGAGGCCGGATAACTGATTCCCACCACATAGTGGTCCGTACTTTCGATGACATCCTTCAGCTCGACCGGCGGGGCAGGCGCGTCAGCGGGCGCCGCGCCAGGCGGGGCGGGATCACCGGAGGCGGTGGGCGGTACGGAGGCCTCGCGCTTGCAGGCGGACAAGGCCAGGACCGCCATCAACAGCAAGGCGGTCCGGAGGAAGGGGGGTGGGGAAATGCTGGGGGACACGTTCGGGCTCCTTCCGGGTGTGTGATGGCCGTCATTCTAGGCCGCGCCATTGCCTTCCTCCAGATACATCAGGCATCCACCAGATCGGCGTACTCGGGATGCCGCTGAACGTATGCGGCGGAGTACGAGCACGCGGGCACGACACGCCAACCCTGCGATCGCGCATGGTCCAGCGCGGCCTTGACCAGGGCAGCGGCGACGCCGCGCCCGCCGATGGCGTCGGGCACGCCGGTATGGTCGATCACCATGCGGCCATCGCGCAGCGAATACAGCAGTTCGGCTTCCCGTCCGTCCAGCCGGGCGGCAAAGCGGCGGGCGGCCGGGTCGTGATGCAGGTCGAGGGAGGGCTGGTCACCGGTCATGGCGTCTCCGTGGCAGGGGGCTCAGGGGCATTGTGACCCAATGCCCACACGTTGCTGTGGCAGAACTGGACGCATCGCGTCACATTCATGCTTGTGAAGGATTCGATGCCCGGGATAAACGTGACGGATGCCTCATAACGCATGTTGGCACGATTGCTGCGTGGTACGGCTCAAACGAACTGCAATCCGGAGCCCGCCATGAGCCTGATCGAAGAACTGCCCGACGTCTCCAGCGCCAGCGATTTCACTCTGCTGGAAGGCCTGTACCAGCTCACCGTCACCGGTCACACCAAGGACTGGGAGTTCGAGCGTCTCAACAACGCCGTGTACGAGCGCCTGATGTCCACCTACTCGAGCAGCGACAACGCCGGCGTGCACGCCGTCCACTCGCTGGTGGATTGATCGCACGACCTTTCTACCGGGTGCTCCGGCGCGGCGCAGGGGTCCGCCTTCGGGTGTGACTGCCGCGCCGGAGTCCCGTCCCGGCCGCATCGCCTGACGCGGCCAGCACGCAGTTCCACCTTCCCTTTCTCCAAGGCGTCGCAAGTCACTCGCCGCGATGGTCGCGTTTGCCCTGGTTGCGCCGGTCCTGTGTTCCCGCGCTGCCCTGGATGGCTTTCATCCTGCTTTCGGCAGCATGCAGTTCCAGCGCCTTGCCTGCGGCTTCCGAAGAGACGAATCCCGCACCCGTCGCCGCCCCCTGATCGTGGTGATCGAGCTGTTGCCACGGCGCACGCTGCCGATCCAGTTCGTGCTTCTGTTCCAGTAACGCGCGTGCTGTTTCAAGCGCCTGCGTCGGCGTGATCCTGCGCGGCGCGCGTTTGCGGGCCGGCGTCTTGCGTGCTGCAGGCTTCCCAGCGGTCCGGGATCCCGCCGCGCTGCCCACCGTCTTCTTCACGGGTATTGCCGCGGACTTCCTCGCGATCTTCTTCGCGACACCCTTGCGCGCGGGCTGGGGGCCGCCGACCTTGCCTGTCGTCTTCTTCGCCGCGACCTTCCTGGTTGCTACCTTCGTTGTCGCTGTCTTCTTTGTCGCGATCTTCTTCGTGGCGGCGCCCGCCTTCGGGGTGCCGACGCGCGGAGTCGCCTGCTTCGTGGCCGCCTTGCCGGTCGCGGTCTTGCGCGTGGCCTTCGTCGTACTCTTCGCGACCTTCCTGGCCACCTTCTTCGCGGCTGCTTTCTTCGCGACCTTCCTGGCGGGCGCCTTCTTCTTCGTGGCGGTCTTGCTCGCGGTCTTGCGGGTTGCCTTGCGTGTCTTTGCGGTTGCCATGCGCTGCTCCACGTGTGAGACGTGGCACCGGGATAACACGCAGGACCTTCAGCGCAGGTGAGCGCTACTGCAATGACGGCTTAACCGAAGCTTGGCTGTGACAGTGCTTCCAGGAAATGGCCCAGCACGCGAGGCTCCATCGCCGCGAGGAACAGCACGCCGTAAGCGGCCCCCGCCAGATGCGCGCCGTGGTTGATGTTGTCGCCGCCACGACGGTCCATCCAGATGCTGTAGGCGATGTAGAGCACGGCAAACACGATGGCGGGCATGGGGATGAAGAACACGCCTATCCGCGCCCACGGGTCGATCAGGATGTAGGAGAACAGCACCGCCGATACTGCACCGGACGCACCCAGGCTGCGGTAGTTGGGGTCGTTCTGGTGCTTCAGGTAGGTCGGCAGGATCGACACCACCAGCGCGGAGAAATAGAACGCCACGAAGGTCAGCCGACTGCCGCTGATCTGGGTGATCACCTGTTCCATCAGTCGCCCGAAGAAGAACAGCGTGAACATGTTGAACAGCAGGTGCCAGAAATCCGCGTGGATGAACCCGTAGGTGACCAGCCGGTCGTACTGTCGGTGGCGATGGATCGCGGGCGGCCACAGGATAAGCCGCATCAGCAATGACGGTGTGCGGAATGCGATGAAGCTGACTATGCAGGTCACTGCGATCAGCAGCAGGGTAATGGGTGCGCTCATCCCTCGTCCTTACGCCGCGGCGCGGTAGTTGTCCTGCATGGGATACGTACGCGCGTACAGCGCGAATGCCAATGCCGCCACGAAAGCGAAACCGGCAAAGAAGAACATCAGGAACGCGTTCTCGGTCCAGCCCTGTGTCCGGATCCAGCCGATCACCGCCGGGTCGCGCACGCTGGCGTTGGTCAGCAAGACCCACAACCCGCCGAAGGTGCTCGTCAGGTACCAGAACGCCATGATCACCCCCTTCATGGCCATCGGTGCCTGGCTGTAGGCGAACTCAAGCGCGGTCGCAGATACCAGCACTTCACCGAACGTCAGCAGCAGGTAAGGCAATGTCTGCCATGCGAGCGAGACCTTTTCGCCATCGTCCATCTGCAACTGCAGCAGCCCCGCCACGATCCAGGACAACGCGGAGATCGCGATGCCCCAGCCCATCCGGCGCAAGGCCGTGACATTGAAACCCATCTTCCGCAGTGCGGGGTACAGCACCAGGTTGTTGAAGGGGATCAGCAGCATGACCATCAACGGATTCAGCGCCTGCATCTGCGTAGCGTCCTTCACCAGCCGGCTCGGCCACCACCATGCGTCATGCGGGATCACCATATCCTTGCCCTGGATGACCCAGGTCGAGGCCTTCTGGTCGAACAGCGACCAGAACGGCGTCACCAGCGCGAAGACGATCAGGATACGGAGCACGGAACGAACGCCTTCGATGGCGGCATCCGGATGCAGGCCGCGGGCGCGCTCCAGTTGCAGCGATGCGCCGAAGCCGACGCCGGCAATGATGGCACCCAGCGCCAGACACGCCGTAATGACGAATCCCCACGCCTCCGGCCATGCTGCGACCTCGGCGAACTTCAGCGCCCACAACGCAAGCATCACCACGGCGCCTATCATCCCGATCGCGGCGACCAACGTGCCGATGCCCACCCCTTTGCCCAACAACGCGCTACGCACGATGTTGAGGAACGAATCCGGGTCTGTCCCGCGCGACGGCGGCACGTTGACGTACTTCTTGCGCCCCGCCCAGAAGATCAGCGTGGCGATGAACATCAGGATGCCCGGAATGCCGAACGCCCACGCTGGCCCCCAACTGGCCAGCACAAGCGGCATCAGCAGGGAGGCGAAGAACGAACCGAAGTTGATGATCCAGTAGAAAGCGTCGAAGACGATCTTCGCCTTGCTCTTGTTCGTCTGGTCGAACTGGTCGCCACAGAACGTCACGACCAGCGGCTTGATGCCGCCCGAACCCAGCGCGATCAGGAACAAGCCGGTATAGAAACCGGTGGCGTTGCTCTCGAACAGCGCCAGGCAGGCGTGGCCTGCGCAGTAGATCAGCGAGAACCACAGGACGGTGTTGTACTTGCCGAAGTAGCGGTCCGACAGCCAGCCGCCCAGCAGCGGGAAGAAATACACACCGATGACGAAACTATGGAAGATGTCCTTGGCCGCGCCATTGCGCGACGCTTCGTCCGGCAGGTAGGCCAGCAGCACCGAACTGATCAGGAACGGCACCAGGATGTTGCGCATCCCGTAGAAGCTGAACCGTTCGCACGCCTCGTTGCCGATGATGTAGGGAATCTGGCGGGGCATGCGGCCCTGGCTGGCTTCTGCGGTCGTGCTCATCCGATCTTCCGGTGAAAAAGTCCCGGAAGGTTACCGTATCCGCCCGCGCAGGGTCGAACCACCCGCGTGCCGGGCACGCGGACAAAGGGACTGGGACTGACCGCGATTGCGCGGCATCATTCGCCCCTGCCCTGTTCAGGATTTTTCCATGCTGCGTCCCCTCTACGCCGTGTTGTTGCTGGTCCTCGCACCAGTGACGCATGCCACGCCTTCCCTCGCTACCGTGTCAGAGCGCTCGGGGTTCGTTGAAACCGGGCGTTACGACGAGGTCATCGCGTTGTGCGACGCGTTTGCGCACCAGTACCCCAAGGCGGTGCGCTGCCATACCTTCGGCACCTCGCCGGAGGGACGCCCCATGAAGATGCTGGTGGCCTCGACCAGTGGCGCGCTGACGCCGGACCTGGCACGCAAGCGCGGACTTCCCGTCGTGCTGGTGCAAGGCGGCATCCATGCCGGCGAGATCGACGGCAAGGACGCCGGCTTCCTGGCGCTGCGCGAGGTGCTCGAAGGCAAGGCAGCGAGCGGTGCGCTGGACAAGCAGGTGTGGCTGTTCGTGCCGGTGTTCAACGTGGACGGCCACGAGCGCTTCGGCGCATGGAACCGGCCCAACCAGCGCGGCCCGAAAGAGATGGGCTGGCGCACCACCGCGCAGAACTTCAACCTCAACCGCGACTACCTGAAAGCCGACACCCCGGAGATGCGGGCGATGCTGCAGCTCGTACAGCGTTGGGATCCACTGGTCACGGTGGACCTGCACGCGACCAACGGCGCGCAGTTCGAGCACGACATCTCGATCCAGGTGGAGCCCGTGCATGCCGGCGATGCGGGGCTGCGGCAGGCAGGCCTGGCCCTCCGGACGTCGGTGATCGGCGATCTCGCCGCGCAGGGTTCACTGCCCCTTCCCTACTACCCGTCCTTCGTCGTCAGTGACGATCCGACTTCGGGCTTCGAGGACAGCGTGGCACCGCCCCGCTTCTCGCATGGCTACTTCCTGCTCCGCAACCGGATCGCGATGCTGGTCGAAACGCATTCCTGGAAGGAGTACCCGGTACGGGTGAAGATCACCCGCAATACGGTGATGTCGGTACTCGAACAGGTGGCGGCGCACGGCCGCGACTGGCTCGCCAGTGCACGGGAGGCCGATGCCGCCGCCGCGCAACTCGCCGGCCACCCCGAGCCACTGACCTATGCGGCCGCGCCCGCCGCGCGTACCGTGGATTTTCGCGGATACGCCTACACGCGCACCCGCTCGGACGTCTCCGGCGCACTGATGACACGCTACGACGAGACAACACCGCAGCTCTGGAAGGTGCCGCTGAAGGATGACATCCGACCCGCCCTCGTCGTCGATGCGCCCGGAGCGGGCTACCTGGTACCCACCGCGGAAGCGTCCTGGGTTGCCGATGTACTGAAGACGCATGGCGTGGAATATCGGCTCCTGGGCAAGCCCTGGCAGGGTGACGTGGCCGCGTTTCGCGCCACGAAATCCAGCTTCGGCAGCAGCCCGGTGGAAGCCCGCCAGCGCCTGACGGTGGAAGGCGACTGGAGGCAGGAAGCGCGCAGCGTGCCGGCCGGCACGCTGTTCGTGCCCATCGCGCAGGCGAAGTCGCGCCTGGTCATGGCGCTGCTTGAACCACTGGCGCCCGATTCGTTGCTCGCCTGGGGCCGCTTCAACAATGCGTTCGAGCGCAAGGAGTACATGGAAGACTACGTGGCCGAGAGCGTGGCACGCGAGATGTTGCGCGACCCCGCCGTGAAGGCCGAGTTCGAACGCCGGCTGCGTGAAGACAAAGCCTTCTCCGACGATCCCGCTGCACGGCTCGAATTCTTCTACCGCCGACACCCGTCATGGGACGAACGCTATCGGCTCTATCCGGTCTTGCGCATCGACACGAACCCGTGATGCCCCGATGGGATTGCGGGAGCGGGCCGTCACCCCAGCCGCATCACGCCATAGCGCGGCGCCGCATTGCCGCAGGTCGTGTCGGTAAGCGGCGCCCCCATCTCCGCAAGTACCGCACGCTGCTCCGGGAGCGGCGTGCGCAGGGTCCGCTCTTCGTATGCAGCCAGTGCCTGGAACGGCGGCAACGCCCAGGCACGCGCAAGGAAGGCGGCGGTACGCGGCCATCGCTGCGCGTCGACGTGGTACTTCACGAACACCGCATTGCGGAATAAAGCGGCGATACTGATGTCGGCGATGGAAATGTCACCGAACAGCCAACCGGCGTCGGGCATCCGTGCTTCCAGATAGTCCAGCGCAACCGGCAGCTCTTCGTCCCGGGCCCTGCGCACCACGTCTTCGTCGGTGCCTTCGTTGAACAGGAACCGGCGCACGCCTTTCTGGAAGAACATGCGCCAGACGATCACATCACCCAGGTAGGAATCCGCGTATTCCTCCAGCCAGCGTGCCTGTGCCCGCTGCACGGGATCGGCCGGATACAGCGATGGCTGGGGGAACCTGTCCTGCAGGTATTCGCAGATCACCGTGGAGTCGTTGAGCACCAGGTCACCGTCGCGCAGTACGGGGATGCGGCGCAGGGGACTGATGCGGCTGAACTCCGCGTCCCCCACGAAGGGGGCGATCGGATCGATCCGGTACGGAATGCCTTTCAGCTCCAGACAGACCAGCACCTTGCGCACGTAAGGCGAGATGTAATTGCCGATGATCGTCAACGGTTCGGACATGCCATTCTCCAGCGAGGACAACGGCAGCGTGGGCACGTCGCGCCTTGCGGTCAACCCAATGCCGTGTCCAGCGCCATCATCAGGCAGAAGCCCAGTGCGAGCCCGAACGATGCGATGCCGCCGTGGCCGTGCCGGTTCGACTCGGGGATCACGCTGTGGCCCACGGCGATCAGCATGGCTCCCGCCGCGAACGCCAGTCCCCACGGCAGCAGCACCGACGAAATGCCGACTGCCCACGCGCTGGGAATCGCGGCCAGCGGTTCGGCCACGCCCGACAGCGCGCCCAGGAAGACCGCCTTGCTCCGCGCCATGCCCGCCGTCGCCAGCACAAGGGCAACCACCAAGCCTTCCGGTATGTCCTGCAGGGCGATCCCGATCGCCAGCCCGGCCGCACCGCTGAGCACACCGCCGGCCGCCACGCCCACCGCCATGCCTTCCGGGATGTTGTGCAGCACGATGGCCAGCACGAAGAGCATCACCCGCGAGGGTACGAGGCGACGCTGTGCGTCCAGTGGATCGTCGACCAGGCCACGGTCGAGTGCGAGCAGCGCGCATGCGCCCAGCAGGGTCCCGGCACTCACGAGGCCCGCCGCACCCCAAGGCGAGAAACCCTGTGCTTCCGCCGCCGCCAAGCCCGGCAGCACCAGCGAGAACGCCGTGGCCGCCAACATCACACCGGCCCCGAAGCCGAGCAACCCGTCTGCCAGTCGCTGCGGAATCGTCCGCATCACCAGCACCGGCAACGCACCGATCGCCGTGGCAGCGGCGCACAACGCACCGCCGCGCAGCGCGAGTCGCATGCCGCTTTCCTGCCCGGGCGGCGCGAGCCACAGCACCCACAACGCCGCACCCACAAGCGCGATGACGGCCGCGATGTAGGGCCAGGCCACCGCGGCACGGGTGTAGGCAAAGGGTCGCAGGATGCGATTCATGCCAAGGGTCTCCGGCGCGCGCAGGCGCGCGCGCAGTGCGATGACGGGGGTTCGGTGGCTTGCGACCGATACTAACCGTCCGCAAACCACATCGTCATCGCAATACTGAATCGCCCCGATGGGCGCGGCCTATGTCGCCCGATGCGGACTCAGCGTGCCCGGTACTTCCAGTGGCGCATCTTGCCTTCCGCCATCCACGCGACCGCCTGCGTCAGTCTTCGCTCACGCGTATCCGTCCGTTTGGCCCCGATGATCCATTCGATGTACTCGTGCCGGGCACTGGGGCTGAAGCCATCGAATGTCGCCTTCGCTTCCGGGTTGCCGGCAAGCGCATCGCGGAGATCCGCCGGCGTGCGCAGCACGGGACGCGCAGCGGCCCTGGTTGAGACGGGCGCCGATGAAGCCGCAGGAGTATCGATCAGCGCCATCGCCTTGCGCACCAGTGCAATCAGTTCCCCCCTGGGCGGCAGATCTTCCAGCGACACCAGTTTGCCCAGGCTCCCCATGCCGTCGCGCGCCTTGCCGTCCGTGACCTGCGTGTGCTGCCAGAAGCCGAACGATGCGTGCCGCTTGAATGCGGCCATGTTGCACAGGATGCGTCCGCCGTACTGGAACGACGGCATGCTCCACTTGATGGTCTCTTCCACCTGCGGACATGCTTCGTGCACCACGCTCCGCAAGCGTTCGAGGACCGGGCGCGCGAACTCGGCAGCCATCGCGATGTAGGCATCCACTCTCGGATCGTGCAACGGCATCCCGGCGGCCTCCGTGTCCCGGCGCGACTGTAGCGCGACGGCCGCGTGGGCGCGAACCGGGACCGCACCACGACCCTTTCCGCGTTGACGAACCATTACACCGGCCACCGCTAAGCTGGCGGCCAGCCACGATCACCCCAAGGAGCGCGCGCGATGTTCCGTCCGCTGTTGACCACCGCCTACCTGCTGACACTCGCTGCCTGCCAGTCGCCGCCCACCGGCAGCGGAGCCCCGGCACAGCCTGTCGCGGCGATCCATGGGCGGGCCATCTATCTCGAACGCATCGCGCCACCGCCAGGCGCGACACTCAGCGTGCAACTCGTGGACAACCAGCTTGCCGATACACCGGCTGCCGTGGTCGCCAGCGCCGACTTCAGCGACCTGAAGGGCCCGCCGTTCGCTTTCACCCTTCCCTATGACCCGGCCAAGGTGCGCCCGAACAGCATGTACGGCCTGCACGCGGGCCTGCGCGACGCGCAGGGCAAGCTCTGGTTCGTCACCGATACGCGCGTCCCTGTGACGCCGGGTGCGTCTGCGCCGGTCGAGCTCAGGATGGTGCGGGCCGGCGGAAAGCCCTCTCCCCCAGCGGCAGGGACACCCTGGGAGCAGGCCAAGGCACGCGGCAGCATTTTCCGCGGGATCGGCACCGAACCCGGCTGGTCCGTGGAGGTCGGTAGTGGCGCGACGCCCCGCCTGAGTGCCGACCTGGATTACGGCGAGCGCAAGGTCGACGTCGCCCGGGCCCGCAAGACGGGAGAGGGTTATGTGGGCAGCACCGCCGATGGCCTGGCCGTGTCGCTGACGACGAAGAAGGAAGTCTGCAGCGACGGCATGAGCGACAACGAGTATCCCGCCTCCGCGACCCTGACGGTGGGTGGCAAGGTCTACCGCGGCTGCGGCCGCTTCCTGACGGAATGATCCACGCATGAGTCGACGTTCCCGCGCCCGCCGGCAGAGCCGGCAGCGTCTCCCCCTGATCGCATTCCTCGCCCTGCTGGTCCTGGGTGCAGGCGCATGGTGGTGGTCACAGCGCGACGATGCCCCCGCGCCGGCTGCCGAAACGCAGGAAGCCACCCATCCTCAGCGCACGAACGCCGAACTCGCGCTTCCGCCGGTGGAACAGACGCGCCCCGACGGACCCGTGGGAGATCCGCCTGCCGCTGCCCTGCCGACGCCGGGTGCGGACCTTCCGGCCTTCCTGCCGGCGGAGGCACGACAGACACTGGCGCTGATACGCAGCGGAGGCCCGTTCCCGCATCGGCAGGACGGCTCAGTCTTCCAGAATCGCGAGGGCCGGCTGCCACGTCAGTCGCGCGGCTATTACCGCGAGTACACGGTCGACACGCCCGGGCTCGACCATCGCGGTACACGCCGCATCGTCACCGGCGGCCAACCACCGCGCGAGTACTACTACACCGACGACCACTACGAGAGCTTCCGCCGGTTCGAGATCGGCAACGGAACCCTGCAATGAGCGAATCCGGTTTCGATCCCGGCCTGGCCGATCCCACGCGCGCGGGCGTCTTCTTCGTGACCGAGGATGATCTCGATCCGCTGGCAGCGGTCGGCCGCGATGCCGGGCTGCTGTCGCGCCGGATAGACCTGTCAGGCTGCGACAGCAAGGGCGCCCTGCTGCTGCGCATCGCCACGGTGCTGGACTTCCCGCAGTCCTCCGGGCGCAACTGGGATGCGCTGTCCGACAGCCTGCGCGACCTGTCGTGGCTGGAGGCGCCCGGCTACGTCCTGCTCTTCGAACAGGCCCACGAACTGCGCGAACGCACCGAGGCCGATTTCGACACCCTGCTCGACATTCTGGACGAAGTCTCGCAGTTCTGGACGTCCAACGAGGTCCCGTTCTGGTCGTTCATCGCGCTGCCCGAGGAAGATTTCCCCGACCTGCAATAGGTTTTCCGGCGGCAACCGCGCCAATCTGCGAAAATGCCGCATGCTCGATTTCACTTCTCTTCCGCTGGCACCCGGCCTGCAGCAGGGTGTCCAGGCGCTGGGTTACGCCCGGCCGACCCCCATCCAGGCCCGCAGCCTGCCCGCCATCCTCGATGGCCGCGATGTCATCGCGCAGGCACCCACCGGCAGCGGCAAGACTGCTGCCTTCGGCCTGGGCCTGTTGCACCGGCTCGATGTCGCCACGGGGCGCACACAGGCCCTGGTGCTGTGCCCGACCCGCGAACTCGCCGACCAGGTGGCGCAGCAGTTGCGCAAACTGGCCGTGGGCATCCCCAACCTCAAGGTCCTGACGCTGTGTGGCGGCATGCCGCTGGAGCCGCAGCTGCGCTCGCTCGAAGCGCACGACCCGCACGTGGTCGTCGGCACGCCTGGGCGCATCCAGGAACTGTTGCGCAAGAAGGCGCTGCACCTGGGTGGCATCCGCACGCTGGTGCTGGACGAGGCCGACCGCATGCTCGACATGGGCTTCGAGGAGCCGATCCGCGAGATCACCGGCAAGACGCCGAAGGATCGCCAGAGCCTGCTGTTCTCGGCCACCTTCACCGACGCCATCCGCGGGATTGCCCGCAACACCCTGCGCGATCCGCTCGAAGTCACGGTGGATGCGCCACAGGAACAGGCGGTCATCGAGCAACGCTTCGTGCGCGTGGACCCGGAGCGCAAGCAGACCGCGCTGGCGGGCCTGCTGGCGCAGCGCGGCGTGGAGTCGTGCGTGGTGTTCTGCAACATGCGCAAGGACGTGGACGAAGTCGCTGGTTCGTTGCAGCACTTCGGCTTCTCCGCGCTCGCCCTGCACGGCGACATGGAACAGCGGGACCGCGACGAAGTGCTGGTGCGCTTCGCCAACCGCAGCTGCAACGTGCTGGTCGCCAGCGACGTGGCCGCGCGCGGACTGGACATCGAGGATCTGGTGCTGGTGGTCAACTACGACATGCCCAGCGACGCGGATACCTACGTGCACCGCATCGGCCGCACCGGCCGCGCGGGTCGCGATGGCCTGGCGATCAGCCTGTGCACGCCGCGCGAACTGCCGCGCGCCGCCGTGATCGAGGAACGCTTGGGCCCGCTGCTGTTGTGGGACCGCAATGTCCCCATACCCCCGAAGGCCAATACCGCGCCGCCCGCCGCGATGACCACGCTGCGCATCGACGCCGGCAAGACCGACAAGCTGCGCCCCGGCGACGTGCTCGGTGCACTGACCGGCGACGCCGGCCTGTCCGCTTCCGCGATCGGCAAGATCAATGTCTTCGCCACGCGTACCTACGTGGCCGTCGCGCGCGACAAGGCCGGCGCGGCACTGGCGCGCTTGAATGCCGGCAAGATCAAGGGCCGCAGCTTCCGCGTACGGAAACTCTGAACCGTCGTCCCAGCGAACGCTGGGACCCATTTAGCTGTTGTCTTCCCAGCCGAGTTGGCGAGAACTGTCGTGCTGACGGTCAATGGATTCCCGCTTGCGCTGGAATGACGGCAGCGGTTGCGAGTGCGCTCCGCACTCCGTCTCGCGCACCACGTCATCCTCTGGCCAGCCCACAAACAAAAACGCCGGCGCTTGCGCACCGGCGTTTTCTTGAACCGTAGGGTTCAGCGCTGGATTACAGCGGCTGCACCTGGTCGGCCTGCATGCCCTTCTGGCCCTGCACGGCGACGAAGGAGACCGCCTGGCCTTCCTTCAGCGACTTGAAGCCATTGCCCTGGATCGAGCGGAAGTGCACGAACAGGTCGGGGCCGCTCTGCGGGGTGATGAAGCCGAAGCCCTTGGCGTCGTTGAACCACTTGACGGTACCGGTCTGACGATCAGACATCTTTACTAACTCCTGAAACATGGATGAAAGGACCACAACCCCGGGGAAACCGGGACGGGACTGGGTTTGCAGGCGTTGGTAAAGCGGGAAGATGTAGCAGATGTATCTACCGCATCAGGCTCACGATTCACGGTGACCCTGGCAAGCACAGTGTCGGCACTCTACCGGGGTTTCCGGAGAAAAGCGAATCCTTCCCGCTCGCAAGCTGAACAGGGAGGTCCGAGCGGTCCGGCTGACCGGTTGCCGGCATTCGGGGGGGGGCCCTCCATGCGGCGTATCATGACGCCCCCTTGCCCGAACCCCCACCATGGCCCTCAAGTCCACCGTCGTCAAAGCCGAACTCCAGATCAGCGACATGGACCGTCATTACTACGGTGCCCACGGCCTGACCCTGGCCCAGCACCCGTCGGAGACCGACGAGCGGCTGATGGTGCGCCTGCTCGCCTTCGCGCTGCTGGCCGAGGACCGGCTGGAGTTCGGTAAGGGCCTGAGCAACGAAGAAGAACCCGACCTCTGGCGCAAGGATTACACCGGCCTGATCGAGCAGTGGATCGACCTGGGCCAACCGGACGAATCCCGGATCCGCAAGGCCTGCGGACGTGCCCGCGAGGTCGTCGTGGTCAACTACGGCGGCCGCGCGGCCGACCTCTGGTGGGACAGGAACGCGGCGCTGCTGGCACGTCATCGCAACCTGACCGTGCTCGACATCGCGCCGGAGGCGGTAGATGCCCTCACCGCGCTGATGGTACGCAGCATGCGGTTCAACGTGATGATCCAGGACGGCGAAATGCAGTGGATGACCGACGATCGCGTGGTCAGCGTCATCCCCGTGGTCCGCCAGACGGGGCTCGCGCGGGCTGCCTGAGCGCATGGCGCCCACTCACGACGTACTGGTGATCGGCGGCGGCGCGGCCGGTCTCATGACCGCACTCACGGCGGGCCAGCGCGGCCTGCGCGTGCTGGTCATCGAACATGCCAACAAGGTCGGCAAGAAGATCCTGATGTCCGGTGGCGGGCGCTGCAACTTCACCAATACCGGCACCGCGCCTGCCAACTTCCTGTCGGCCAATCCGCATTTCTGCAAGTCGGCGCTGGCGCGCTACACGCCGGGCGATTTCATCGAAATGGTCCAGCGCCATCACATTGCCTTCCACGAGAAGGAGCTGGGGCAGCTGTTCTGCGACGTGTCGTCCAAGCTCATCGTGAAGATGCTGGTGGACGAATGCGTCGCCGCAGGCGTGCGCATCGAGACGGGCTGCAGCGTGCAGCAGGTCCACCACGACAGCGGCGTGTTCCGCGTCGATACGCCACTGGGCCGTTTCGCCGCACCATCGCTGGTGGTGGCCACCGGCGGCCTGTCGATCCCCAGCATGGGCGCCACCGGCTTCGGCTACGAACTGGCGAAGCAGTTCGGACATGCCCTGCTGCCCACGCGTGCGGGACTGGTGCCGCTGACGCTCAGCGGCAAACACCAGGAGCGGCTGGCCGACCTGAGCGGCGTCGCTCTCCCGGTGGAAGCCCGATGCGGCAAGGCGCGTTTCCGCAACTTCATGCTGCTGACCCACCGCGGTGTCAGCGGTCCGTCGATCCTGCAGATCTCCTCGTACTGGCAGCCGGGCGATGACCTGCGACTGGACCTGCTGCCCGACCACGACGCGCTCGACTGGCTGCAGTCGCAACGGGCGCAGCGGCCGGATGCGGAACTGAAGACCGTGCTGTCGGACGTACTGCCGCGCCGCTTCGCGCAACGCCTGTGCGAGGTCTGGCTGCCGAACCGGCCGATGAGGCAGTTCAACCCGCCCCAGCTGAAGGACGCCGCCGGCCTGCTGGCCAACTGGCCACTGGTCGCCAGCGGCACCGAGGGCTACCGCACCGCCGAGGTGACGCTGGGTGGCGTGGACACCGACGGGGTCTCGAGCAGCACGATGATGTCGAAGCACGTGGCTGGCCTGTTCTTCGTCGGTGAGGTACTCGACGTCACCGGGTGGTTGGGCGGCTACAACTTCCAGTTGGCCTGGGCTTCGGGCCATGCGGCGGGCATGGCGGTCTGACGCACTGCGGCGTTCCTGTCCAGGACGCCTTTGCTAGCCTTTGGAAACCGGTGTCATCACAGGCATTCCATGCGTCCGTTCCGTCCCGTTCCCTCCTCGCGCCGCGACTTCCTGCGGCAGCTCACCGCCACCTCCGCGATGGCGGGCCTGCTCGGCCCCGGACTGTTCACCGCACAGGCGGGCTCGCGGTCTCCGCTTGCCGCCACGCGGAGCGGACGCATTGCCGGGACCGTGGATCGCGGCATCCACGTCTTCCGCGGCGTGCCCTACGGGGCCGACACCGCTACCCGCCGTTTCCAGCGCTCGGTGCGCGAAACCGCCTGGACCGGTGCGCGCGATGCCACCCGCTTCGGCGCATCCGCACCCCAGCGCGGCGATGCTGACGGCCAGTCCGTCAGCGAGGACTGCCTGTTCCTCAACGTCTACACCCCTGCCCTGCGCGATGATGGCAAGCGTCCGATCCTGTTCTACATCCATGGTGGCGGCTACAACAACGGTTCCGGCTCCCACCCGCTGTACGACGGGGTGAACCTGTGCCGCCGCGGCGATGTGGTCGTGGTGACCGTCAACCACCGGCTCAACGCGTTCGGCTACCTCTACCTGGGAGAGAGCGGCGACGAGCGCCTGCGTGACGCCGGCAACGTGGGCCAGCTCGACCTGATCGACGCCCTGCGCTGGGTGCGCGAACACGCGCACGAGTTCGGCGGCGATGCGGGCAACGTCACCGTGTTCGGCCAGTCCGGGGGCGGCGCCAAGATCGCCACGCTGATGGCGATGCCGGAGGCCGACGGCCTGTTCCACAAGGCGATGACGATGAGCGGCCAGCAGGTCACCGCTGCGGGTCCGCGTGCGGCGGCGCAGCGCACCGCACTGTTCCTCGCCGACCTGGACCTCGGCCCACGCGACACCGATGCGCTGCTGGCGATGCCGATGGCGCGACTGCTGGATGCCACGCGCGTGCGCGACCCGTCGCGCGTGGAGAACGCCGCGCTCTACTTCGGGCCCGTGCTGGACACGTACAACCTGCCCCGTCACCCCTTCTACCCCGATGCGCCGGCGCAGTCGGCGCGCATTCCGATGATCATCGGCAACACGCGCGACGAGACGCGCGCGTTCCTCGGCAACGACGAAGCGAACTTGGCGCTGACCTGGGACCAGTTGCCGCAGAAGCTGCGCGAGCAGCAGTACGTGGACCTGTCGCCGGACGTGGTGATCGCCGAGTACCGCCGGCTGTATCCGGACTACACGCCGTCCGAGGTGTTCTTCGCTGCGACCACCGCGGGCCGTTCCTGGCGCGGCGCCGTCATCGAAGCAGAGGAGCGTGCGAAGCAGGGATCGCCTGCGTGGGTCTATCAGTTGGACTGGCGTTCGCCGGCCGAAGGCGGACGCCTCCGAGCCTTCCACACGCTCGACATCCCACTGGTGTTCGACAACGTGGCGGCCGAGGGATCGAAGACCGGCGATGATCAACGCGCACGCACGATGGCCTCGCGCATGAGCGAGGCGCTGATCGCCCTCGCCCGCCGTGGCGACCCGAACCACGCGGACCTTCCGGCGTGGTCGCCCTACACGCTGCCACAGCGGCAGACGATGGTGTTCGACGACAGATCC
This sequence comes from Pseudoxanthomonas sp. LARHCG66, assembly GCF_052871755.1. Lineage (NCBI taxonomy): Bacteria > Pseudomonadati > Pseudomonadota > Gammaproteobacteria > Lysobacterales > Lysobacteraceae > Pseudoxanthomonas > Pseudoxanthomonas sp. LARHCG66. The sequence goes on from NZ_JBIXJW010000001.1 coordinate 193,106, forward strand.
AGCATGCAGGACGATCCGCGCGGCGGAGAGCGCCGGCTGTACGAGCGCGTGCCGTTTCTCCAACGAGGCACCTCGTAGGGTGGGCCTTGGCCCACCATCGTGTCGCATCTGCTCGCGCGGAGGATGATCGGCGGCTCGACGCACGCCGCGTCCGACCCCGTGCGACGGTAGGCCGAGGCCCACCCTACGATTGCATGACCTCGGCGGCGATCTCGAACGAGCGCAAGCGCTTGTCGTGGTCGAAGATGTTGGCGGTCAGCATCAGCTCGTCGGGGCGATGCCGCTGGATGAAGTCCGCGATGCCCTTGCGCACGGTGTCGCGGCTGCCGATGACGGCACAGGCCAGCGCCTGTGCCACACCCGCTTTCTCGTGCGGCTCCCAGAACGTTTCGATGTCGTCGATCGGTGGCGGCACCAGGCCGGCGCGCCCGCGACGCAGGTTGACGAAAGCCTGCTGCTGCGTGGTGAACAGGTGTTTCGCCTCGGCATCGGTCTCGGCCGCCACCACGTTCAAGGCGAGCATCGCGTGCGGCTTGGCCTGCCGCTTCGATGGACGGAAGTCGCGGTGGTACACCAGCAGCGCCTGGTCCATGGCATCGGGTGCGAAGTGGGACGCGAACGCATACGGCAGGCCGAGCGCGGCGGAGAGCTGTGCACCGAACAGGCTGGAGCCCAACAGCCATACCGGCACGTCGAGCCCCGCGCCCGGCACGGCGCGCACTGCCTGGCCCTCCTGTACCGGCTCGAAGTAACGCAGCAGCTCCTGCACGTCCTGCGGGAACTGTTCCGCGCTGTCGAAATAGCGGCGCAGCGCACGCGCCGTCGCCTGGTCAGTGCCCGGTGCACGGCCCAGGCCAAGATCGATGCGGTCCGGATACAGCGATGCCAGCGTGCCGAACTGCTCGGCCACCTGCAGCGGCGAGTGATTCGGCAGCATGATGCCGCCAGCACCCACGCGGATGGTGGATGTCGCACCGGCCACGTGTCCGATCAGCACCGCCGTTGCAGCGCTGGCGATGCCCGGCATGTTGTGGTGCTCGGCCAGCCAGTAGCGCGTGTAACCCCAGCGCTCGGCATGCTGCGCGAGGTCGCGCATGTGGACGAAAGCCCGGGTGGTATCGCTGCCCTCGCACACAGGCGCGAGGTCGAGGAGCGAGTAAGGGATCATGGGGACACCGGCAATGACGATGTCATCGTCATGGGGCCGCAGGCGATCCGATTCCACCCTGCGGCGTGGGACGCTGCATCCCGCCTAGCCGAGCAGGTCGAACGGCCCGCCCTGCTCCAGCGCACGCTGGTAGGCCGGCCTGGCGTGGATGCGCTGCAGGAATCCGGCCAGGTTCGGACAGGCGTCCAGTCCGGCGCGTACCGCCGCCGCTTCGACCGGGAAGCTCATCTGGATGTCGGCTGCGCTGAACTGGTCACCGGCGAACCACGGCGCCTTGCCCAGTTCGCTTTCCATGTAGCCCAGATGGAGCTTCACCTGCGGTCCGACGAACGTCCGCATCGCCTTGTCGGCGATGCCGCGCGCGATGGGCCGGGCGAAGAACGGCATGGGCGCTTTCTTGAGGCGGGAGAACACCAGACTGAGCAGCATTGGCGGCATCGCCGAGCCTTCCGCGTAGTGCAGCCAGTAGCGGTAGCGCAGATGCTCGGCGGTGCCCGGCGAGGGCGCGAACCGGCGCGCGGTGTCGTAACGCTCCACGAGGTACTCGAGGATCGCGCCGGATTCGGCCAGCACGTGTTCTCCATCCACCACCACGGGCGACTTGCCCAGCGGATGGATCTTCCTCAGCGCCGGCGGCGCGAGCATGGTCTGCGGGTCGCGCTGGTAACGCACCACCGTGTAGTCCAGCCCCAGTTCCTCGAGCAGCCAGAGCACGCGCTGGGAACGGGAGTTGTTGAGATGGTGGACGGTGATCATGGGGAGCTCCGTGGGAGACGGCCATGCTACCGCGATGTCCGCCGTTGTAGGAGCGACGTCAGTCGCGACCGTGCGGCAAGAACGCACCGGAACTCTGCTCACCCGAAATTCGGTGCACAACGAGCGAGGTCGGGAAGATCGAACCGTGCGGTCGCGACTGACGTCGCTCCTACAAGGAAGCGATGCGACTCAGGAACTGCACGACAGCATCGAACAACCCGCGCGGTCGCGTGCCCAGTCGGGGCGACGCCCGGCATAGCGTTCACGACCCGGCTGGTCGTCGTACGGCCGGCGCATGACGTCCAGCAGCGCATGCACGCCGGACAGGTCGCCCGCCTCCGCCGCATCGATGGCCTGCTGCGCCAGGTAGTTGCGCGGCACGTAGCGGGGATTGGCCAGGCGCATCCGTTCACGGCGCGCCGCCGGCGTCAGCGTTTCGTCATCGAGGCGGCGCGCGTACTCGACCAGCCAATGGCGCAACGCCGGCGCGATGGCGTCGCGACGGGCCGGGTCATAGAACGCATCATCGAATGCGGACAGCGATGCATCCGCCGGATCCGCATCCATCAAGGCCCGGAAGAACAGGGTCATGTCGATCTCGCCCTGTGCCAGCAGCTGCTGCAACGTGTCCATCCGCTCGATGTCGTCATCCCGGCAGTCCGCCAACCCCAGCTTGCGTGCGGTGGTGTCGCGGTGCGCGCGTGCATGGGCATCGGCGAACCGCTGCAGGCCGGCCTGCAAAGGCTCCACGCCATCGAACAGCGGCGACAGCGCCTGCGCGAAGCGGCTCAGGTTCCATCCCGCCACCTGCGGTTGCCAACCGAAGCGATAGCGGCGGCCGTGGGCATCGGTAGTGTTGGGCGTCCAGTCCGGGTCGTAGGCGTCGATCCAGCCATAGGGGCCGTAATCGATCGTCAACCCGAGCACCGACATGTTGTCGGTGTTCATCACGCCATGGACGAAGCCCACCCGCATCCAGTGCGCCACCATCGCCGCGGTGCGCTCGCAGACCTCTGCAAACCAGGCCGCGTGCAGCGCTTCGCCTTCGCCGGACAGGTGCGGGAAATCGCGACGGATGGTGAAGTCCACCAGCGCGCGCAGCAGGCCGGTGTCGCCACGCGATGCGGGCAACTGGTAATGACCGAAGCGGAGGAACGAGGGCGCCACCCGGCAGACCACCGCACCGGCCTCAGGCTTCGGATGACCGTCGTAGAACATGTCGCGCACCACCTGCTCGCCCGTGCCTACCAGGCTGAGGGCGCGTGTCGTGGGCACGCCCAGGTGATGCATCGCTTCGCTGCACAGGAATTCGCGGATCGACGACCGCAGGACGGCGCGACCGTCGGCGGTACGCGAATAGGGCGTGGGCCCTGCGCCTTTCAGCTGCAGTTCCCAGCGCTCGCCGGCCGCGTTGACCACCTCGCCCAGCGTGATCGCGCGACCGTCGCCCAACTGGCCCGCCCAGTTGCCGAACTGGTGCCCACCGTAGTTGCCCGCATAGGGCTGCATGCCCGGCAGCACCGCATTGCCGCCGAAGACCTGGGCGAATGCGGGGGATGCCACGTCGCGCTCGTCCAGCCCCAGCAGCGCAGCGACCTCCGTCGCGTACGCCAGCACCTGCGGCTCGGCGACCGGCGTCGGGTCGATGGCCGACCAGAGAGCGCCGCGGACTTCGCGGCGGCGCGTGCCCTGCTCGGGATCGCCAGGCAGTTCCCGGATGAAGCGGTTGTCGAAGTGCAGTGCCTGCAGGCCGGCGCTCACGCCACGCCCACCGTCTCATCGTCCACCAGCGGGCTCAGGTCGGGCCGCAGGGCGACGCGCTCATCGAAGACGAAGCACGCACCGTCATAGCCGAAGCCCCCGACCTGCTCGAAGTAGCCCAGGATGCCGTCGTCCAGCTGCAGCACGTTGTCCATGCCATCGGCCTGCATCCACAGCGCGGCCTTCTCGCAACGGATGCCACCGGTGCAGAAGCTGACCACGGTGGCGTCCTTCAGCGCATCGCGATGCGGTTCCAGCGCCGCGGGCAGGTCGGTGAACTTGTCGATCGGCAGCGTCAGCGCACCGCTGAACGTGCCGTATGCGATTTCCTGCTGGTTGCGGGTATCCAGCATCACCACGCGACGGCCGGCATCGTCATGACCCTGCTCCAGCCAGCGGGCGAGCGTCCGGGATTCGACGACGGGCGCGCGCACGTCTTCCGGCGTGGTGCCGGGGCGGCGGAAGCTGATGATCTCCGGTTTCACCTTGACCTTGAGGCGCGCGAACGGCACCCGGCGACTGGTGCTGTACTTCACCCGCAGGCCAGCGAAGCGCTGGTCCGCGCGCAGCGGCGCCAGGAAGGACTCGATCGCGTCTGCCCCACCGGCCAGGAACAGGTTCATGCCCTCGCCCGCCACCAGTACCGAACCCCGCAGCGAGAGCGCCTCGGCGCGCGCGCGCAGCGTCGAGGCGAATGCCTCGGGAGCGTCGATGGGCGTGAAATGGTAGGCCGCAATGTTGGTGATCATGCGCTGATTTTACCGGCCGCAGGCGGCTCGCGCCTCAGAGCAGCATCCAGGGCAGCGCGAGGGTCAGCACGATGATCGCGACCATCGCCGCTAATACTCCGACCACGTACAGGGGCCGCGCGCGCAGCTGGCCCGCAAACGTCTCCGCACGCCCTTCGCGCTCGGCCGCCGTGCGGTCCTCGCGTGCCTGCGTCCGGCGCCGGGCCTGGTAGTCCGCCATCAGGACCTTGGCCCGCGCCAGCTGGTCGACATCGTCGATCCACAGTCCGCCAGCGGAAATTCCCCACGGACTGGGTTGCGTCTCATAGAAGTCGATCGCGTTCGCCCGCAGCAGGTCGCGCACATCGTCGGCCTCGTCGCCGGGCACATTGCGCAGATTCAGGAAGAGTTTCGCCATGCTGCCAGTGTAACCGCTGCGATCCAGGCCACCGGGCAGCCGGATGCGTTACCCTGCGCGCCTTTCGCCCCATGGATGAACCCCATGCGTTCCCTGCTGCTCGCCGTTTCGCTGCTCCTGCTCGCTGCCTGCAACGCCCCCGTCCCGCCGCCGAGCGGCAGCGTCGCCGAACTGGAACGCATCGACACCCGCGCCGGTACCGGTGCCGTGGCGACCAGCGGCAGTGATGTCACCGTGCACTACACCGGCTGGCTGTACGACGAGAACGCCCCGCAGCAGCGCGGCTTGAAGTTCGACAGCTCCGTGGACCGCGGCCAGCCCTTCACCTTCCTGCTCGGTGCCGGCCAGGTCATCCGCGGCTGGGACGAGGGCGTGGCCGGCATGAAGACCGGGGGCAAGCGCACGCTGCGGATCCCCGCCGACCTCGGCTACGGCAGCAATGGTGCCGGTGGCGTGATTCCACCGGGCGCATCGCTGGTATTCGACGTGGAATTGCTGGAAGTGAAACCGCACCAGTGAGGAGTGCGCTTCCCCTGTAGGAGCGACGCGAGTCGCGACCGCACGGCTTGAAAGTCATGGCGTGCCATCCACGCGCGAACCCGCAGGATTCCGTGCGCGGCGTACTCGCGGTCGCGACTCACGTCGCTCCTACGGAAAGCACGGACTACTCCACCGGCGCCAGCCGCAGGTCGTGGAAATCGAAGCTGAAATCCGTCAGCGGTGAAATCGCCTCCATACGCGCCTCCCGGATGGAGCCATCCGGTTCCAGCGAGAACGTCAGGAAGGCGTCGGCGTTGAGCCAGCGCTCGCGCCAGCGCACGACGAACGTATCGTGCTGCCAGGGCTGCAGATCGCCGACCAGCTCCGGCGTGCGGCTAAAGCGCAGCACCAACCCGCCGCCTTCCTGCGCCACCACGACATCGCCATACCAGGGGTCGCGCAGTTTGCCGGCATAGTCCGCGATCGGCAGCGAAGGCCTGGAGCCCGCATCGCGCGCCGCCTGCAGCTTCTGCCAGTGCTCATCGGCATTGCCCTTCGCCTGCGCGACCTGTGCCTGGTAGGCCGCGAGCCAGTCGGTGCCGGTGTTGGCCAGATAGGCATCCAGCACCTTCAGCGTGACGGCATTGAATGCCGCACCGACCTCCTGGTTGGTCAGCACCACGATGCCCAGTTTCTGCTCCGGCACCAGCGTCACCCGCGAAACCATGCCGGGCCATCCACCGGTATGCCAAACCAGCTTGCGGCCCTGGAAGTCGGACACCATCCAGCCTTCACCGTAACCGAGGAAATTGGGCTTCGCCGCCTTCAATGCTTCGATCTTCGGTTCGGTGATCGGGATCGGCGTGACCAGCGACCACATCGATTTCTGCCGCTCGGGCTTGAAAAGCGCTTGCTCGCGGCCTTTCGCGTCGCGATAGGTCCCGCCGGCCAGCTGCGCGTTCATCCACTTCGCCATGTCGTTCACGCTGGAATAGAGGCCGCCCGCCCCGGCGACGTTGCGCCATGTCATCCGCGGTGCCGGTTGCAGGGTGGCGAAGTCGGCCTTGGCATGGCCCGTGGCGACGTTGTCGCCCGGCCGCAACGCATCGCTGTTGTAGCGCGTCTCGCGCATGCCCAACGGCTGCAGGATGCGTGCACGCAGGAACTGGTCATATGACTGCCCGCTGGCCTGCTCGATGACCAGCTGCGCCACGCCGTACAGGATGTTGTCGTACGCGTAGCGCTCGCGGAAGCCTCCGCTCAGCGGCACGTCGCGCAGGCGCTCGGCGACTTCACGGTTGCTGTAGGTCGTGGTGGGCCAGAACAGCAGGTCCCCCGCGCCCAACCCCAGTCCGCTGCGATGGACCAGCAGGTCGCGGATGCGCATCTCGCGGGTGACGTAGGGGTCCGCCATGCGGAACCATGGCAGGTGGTCGATGACACGGTCCTCCAGCTTCAGCTTGCCCTCGTCGGCCAGCATGGACAGCGAAGCCGCCGTGAACGCCTTGGTATTGGAGGCGATGGCGAACATGGTGTGCGCGTCGACCTTGCCGGCCTTGCCGATCTCGCGCTCGCCCCACCCCTTCGCCAGCACCACCTCGCCATCCTTCACCACCGCCACCGCGATACCCGGGACGTCGAAGGTCTGGCGTACGGATTCGACGTAGGCGTCCAGGTCCTGCAGCGCGGGCGGCGGCGTGGCGTCCTTGGCGACAGCGCTGGTGGCGAACAGGCCGAGCAGGCAGAGTGCGCGGCCCGTAGCCGCCATCAGGTTCGAACGCATCGTGTGTCCCATCTCCGGAGTCCCGCGCGACGATACCGCACGCAGCGCATGCGATGTGCCTGCCGGAAGCGCCGTGCCGGCGCGGCATACTATGCGGATGCCCGCACCAAGCTCCGATGACACGCTGTCCACCCCCACCGTCGCCGTCATCGGTGGCGGGCCCGCCGGGCTGATGGCCGCAGAAACCCTGCGTGCCGCTGGCCTGCAGGTGGACCTGTACGACGCCAAGGGTTCGGTGGGGCGCAAGTTCCTGATCGCCGGCAAGGGCGGCATGAACCTGACCCATTCCGATCCGCGCGACGTCTTCGTCACGCGCTACGGCGAGCGGCAGCACCACGTAGCCGCATGGCTGCGGGGCTTCGACGCGGATGCCCTGCGCGGCTGGGCGCGCGGACTGGGCGTGGAGACATTCGTCGGCACGTCGGGCCGCGTGTTTCCGTCAGACCTCAAGGCAGCGCCGCTGCTGCGCGGCTGGGTGCGGCGGTTGCGCGAACAGGGTGTGCGTTTCCATGTGCACCACCGATGGTCGGGATGGACCGGCGAAGGCGCCCTCCGCTTCGCGACCCCTGACGGCGAGATCCTCGTGTCTCCCGACGCCAGCGTGCTGGCGATGGGCGGCGGAAGCTGGCCGGAACTGGGTTCGGACGGCGCCTGGGTCGATGCACTGCAAACAAAGGGCATCACCATCGCCCCGTTGCAACCTTCCAACTGCGGTTTCGACATCGCGTGGAGCGAGCATCTGGCGTCACGATTCGCTGGCGAACCCCTCAAGCCGGTCATCGCGCATTGGCAGGAGGCCGATGGCAGCACCCGCCAGCGACAGGGCGAGTGCGTCATCACCGCCACCGGCATCGAAGGAAGCCTGGTCTACGCGCTGTCGCCGATGCTGCGGGATGCCATCGCGCGGGACGGCAGCGCCACCCTGATGCTGGACCTGCTGCCAGGACGCGATGAGCGTGAACTGGCGCAACGGCTGGCCAAGCCGCGCGGCTCACGCAGCCTGAGCGAACACCTCCGCCGCGAGGCCGGCGTGACCGGCGTGCGCGCGGCGCTGCTGTACGAGGCGCTGGACAAGGCAGCGCTGGCCGATCCCGCCAGGATCGCGCGCGCGCTGAAACGTTTTCCGTTCCGGCTGTTGCGTCCCCGCCCGATCGCCGAAGCCATCAGCAGTGCCGGCGGTGTGCCCCTGGAGGCAACGGACGAGCGCCTGATGCTGCGCGGAGTACCGGGCGTGTTTGCTGCCGGCGAGATGCTGGACTGGGAAGCACCCACCGGTGGCTATCTGCTGACAGCGTGCTTCGCCAGCGGTCGCCATGCCGCGCACGGCGTGGTCGACTGGCTGGCGCAGCGCAACGCCTGAGTGGTCGTCCGCAGGGGCTGCGGCGCGCACCCCGGGAAGTGCGTGCCGCAGCGGCTGCGGAACGTGCGCGCACGATACGCGAGCCATTGTTGAGGTCCGGTTAGCGTTTCGAAGCAGTTTTATTACAGACATTTACGGCCGGATGTGCATCCTCGCTCTCACGCCGTGTGCCGGCCTCACTCTGCCTCGTCACGCGGTCCTTCCGCCATCGCCCTTTCGCGCTTCGCCTTCGCGGCCACGTACATGTTGTCCACCAGGTTCGGATAGCGCCGGCCTGCCGCAATTGCACGTGCCCTGGCTTCCTGCACCTGGTCGGGCGTGAGTTTCTGGCCGCCGTCGCGACGCTTCGGCGCCGGACGATGCCAGGGACCGGGCATGCGCGTCGCCATCGTTTAGACCGCGGCGGTGACCACGATCTCGATCAGCCAGCCCACGCGTGCGAGATGCGCCTGCACGGTCGCGCGCGGCGGCGCGTTGCCTTCCGGCACCCAGCTGTCCCAGACGCGGTTCATGCCCTCGAAGTCCTGCAGATCCTTCAGGAAGATCTCGGCGCGCAGGATCTTCGACTTGTCCGTGCCCGCGCGCGCCAGCAGGGCATCGATCTCGTCGAGCACCTGCTGCGTCTGTCCGGCGATACCCTGCGTCGCATCCTCCGCGATCTGGCCGGCGAGGTACACCACGCCGTTGTGGATGGCCATCTCGGACAAGCGCGTACCCACGTCGAACCGCTGGATCATGATGCTTTTCTCCCTGTTGGAAGTCGCAGCTTAGCGCCGGGCTTGCGTCATCGCACCCGGCTCGTTCGCCAGAGCCATGTTGCGGCGAGCAGCATGGCGGTGACGATCAGCGCGATCAGCAGTTTCTGCACCCAGCCCTGCCCGGCCGGCGCCCACAGGGCATGCAGCCAAAGCAATGCATGGCAGCCGAGGGACCATCCGGCCGCGAGGGGGAAGTACGGCTGCCAGGCCGCGTCGAGGCGGAATCGCCACGCCTGCAGCACCATGCCGCTGGTGACGCAAAGGAATGCGGTGATCGCGCAGGTGTGGTGGAACCAGCGATGGAAGTCGGGCGCGACGGACGGCAGCCACGAGTCCCCGATCGCCACGCCCGCCAGCGCGACGGCGCCCGCGCAGAGCAGCAGGAGCGGCGCCGCACTGCGCGCATGTGCCGACAACTGCCGGTAGATGCCGATCGCCAGCACCGTGATGGCAATGGCCAGCACGCAGTAGGCAACGCGCAGCAGCAATCCGCCGGGGCCCAGCAGGTACTGGCTCAAGGTGGCCTGCTGCCAAGCGAGATCGGTCCGGAGAAACTGCAGCGCGGCGCCCACCACCAAGAACAGCGACGCACCTGCCATCGCGGCAAGCGCCGCGATGCGAGCGCGTAGGCGCGGGTCCGGGGAAACGGGACGGCATGGGGAGTCGGGCATCGAGGCGCGCAGCGGAAACCGGCCCCCGATTATCCGGCACCACCTCAAGATTTCCCGGCCGGGGCCGCTGTCGTTGGCAGGGCTGCGTGACGTGCCCAGCGTCACGGTTTGGCCTACACTCCGCCTGCCCCCGGCGCACCGGGGATGGCCGTCACGAGCAAGGGGACTCCACGCGCCAATGCCGTTCACCGCACCGCTTCCCGGCGCCGATCCGGCGCGCCAGAGCCAGCGATTGCCTCGCCGGATCTACCGGCTTCGCATGCTGGGGATGGGTCTGGCTGCGCTGCCGGTGGGAACCGTCCTGCTCGAGGGCAACGCCGGCCTGGGTACGTGGGCGTGGCTGGTCTTCACGGCGGTACTCTGGCCGCAACTCGCGCTATGGCTGTCGCTGCGCCATCCCAAGCCTTATCGGGGCGAGATCCGCAACCTGCTGTTCGATTCGGTGCTCGCCGGCATGTGGGTGCCGCTGATGGCATTCAACCTGCTGCCCAGCGTGCTGCTGGTGACACTGGCCACGGTCGACAAGATCAGCACCGGCATCGATCGGCTCTGGTACTGGTCGCTGCCGTTGATGCTGACCGGCGCGTTGATGGCCGGGTTGGTGACGGGGTTCGAATTGCGTCCCGTCACCAGCATGCCGGTGATGCTGGCGTGCCTGCCGATGCTGCTCATCCATTCCATCGCCGTCAGCCAGGCCAGCTACCACCTGGTCCGCAAGGTCAAGCGGCAGAACCGCCTGCTGGACGAACTGAGCCGGCGCGACACGTTGACCGCCCTGGACAGCCGTCGGCACTGGCAGGAACAGGCCACGTTGCTGCTGGACCAGTGCGCCGCGACAGGCGAACCGGCCACGCTGATGATGATCGACATCGATCACTTCAAGGCGATCAACGACCGTCACGGCCACGCGGTGGGCGACGACGTGCTGCGCGCGACCGCCGACGTGATCCGCCACAGCATCCGCGCGCAGGACTGCGCGGGCCGGTTGGGTGGCGACGAGTTCGCCGTGCTGTTGCGCGGGACCGATCTGGTGGCGGCGGAGATCGTCGCCCAGCGCATCCGGGCTGGCGTCGAAGCCTTGCGGGTCCAGTCAGCGCCCGACCTGCGGCACACGGTGAGCCTGGGGTTGGCGAAGGCGGACGCTGCGGCAGGCGGCTTGCGGGCCTGGCTGGAAACGGCCGACCGGGCGCTCTATCGGGCGAAGAGCAGTGGGCGCAACCAGCTGGCCATCCACGAAGGACCGCAGCCAGCCCTCGCCACACGCTGAGCCAGGCGATGCGGCGCTGCCGCGTCAGGCGCCCAGGTGTTCCGTGCGACCTTCGCGCTGCGGCAGTTCCAGCACGTTGCTGCCGGCGGCGCGCACGCTTTCCTGTTCGTTCTCGTGCACGCAGACGCGGTTGCGGCCCAGGTGCTTGGCCCGGTACAGCTGCTTGTCGGCATGCGACAGCAGCTTGGCCAGGCTGTAGCCGGACTGCATGCTGGAGGTCACACCGAAGCTGCCGGTGATGGCGAAGACATGCCCGGTCTCGCGGGTCTCGATCTGCGCCAGGCGCACGCGGCAGTCTTCGGCCACGCGGGCGGCGGCGCGCAGGTCGCAACCGTACATGAGGATGGCGAATTCCTCGCCACCCAGGCGGCCGAGTACGTCGATGCGGCGGCAAAAGCCCTTGCTGGCTTCGGCCACTTCCTTGAGCGCCCAGTCGCCGGTGCCATGGCCGAAACGGTCATTGATGTTCTTGAAGTGGTCGAGGTCGAACATGATCAGCGCGGCCTGTTCGCCATTGCGGGCGCACTCGGCCAGCGCGCGCTCGGCACGCAAGGTGAAGTGGTGGCGGTTGCAGATGCCGGTCAGCGCGTCGGTTTCGGCCATCTTCTTCAGCGACAGCTGCACGCGCTTGATCTTGAAAGCCCAGTAGCCGATGGAGGCAACCAGCAGCACCAGCAGGATGACGATCAGCCGCGTGTTCTGCGCGGCCTGCTGATCGACTGTGCGCTGCAGCTGCAGGACCTGGTTTTCCTGGTCCAGCATGCTGATTTGTTGGGTTTTCTGCAGGATCTGTTGGCGGACGATCTGATAGGCAAGCTGGCGCGTCTTTACATCGTTGAGATACGCTTTGTCGGCGTCGGCGTACTGCCGGTAGCGCGACAACGCCGCTTTGGAATCGCCACGCGATTCGGCGATTTCGTAAAGTGTCTTGTATGCCACCACGAGCGGCAGCGATGTCATGCCCACCCCTCGTTCCACCGCTTCATTGGCGTGCGCCTGCGCGGTGCCGATATCACCCAGCTTCAAGTACATGCTGGCCAGCATGGCGTGGTATTCACTGATGACCAAGGGGTAGCCCGTAGCCGTCACGGTGGGGAGGTAACGCTCCAGCAATTCGATCGCCTGATCGACTTTGCCGTCCTCCACCCATTTCCGCGCCAGGTACGTGCGCGTCAACCCACCCAGGATAGGTTCCTTCTGATCCTCGCAAACCTTGATCGTGCGGAAGATCATTTCCTCGGAGGGTGCCTTCTTCAGCCCTAAAGCCGCTTCGGCAACCAGGTTGCCGGCGGCGCACTGGTTGCGTCCGTCGGGCGCATCTCCCAAGACCTGGTTGGCGTACTGCTCGCCGAGCATGTACTCCCCTACCTGGTTGTACAGCAGACCCGCGACCAGAAGGCCACGATGACGGACATCTTTCTTCTCCACCTTGGTGGCAAGCGGAAGGATGTCGTTGAGGGTCGTCAGCCCCTGCTCGAATTTACGCGTCAGCGCGTAGGTATTGACCAGCAGCGAGCCCGTCCAGAACAGCATCTCCGGGTCATCGGTTTCTTGCTGGATCTGGCGGAGCTCGCGTATCGCGGGCTCCGCCCTGCCCTTCATCAGGAAACCATGCGCCCTGAGTAGCCTCAGCTTTAGGCGTTGCTCAGGGGTAGCTTCCTCGACCCGCTTTTCGAGGCGCTCCAGCACATTGTAGAACTTGGCGGGTTGCGACGTCTTGATCGCCTCCGCCTGCTCGATCAGCGCATCGATGCCGGGAGACACCTGTGCCTGGACCGGCGCGGCGAAGACGCATGCCAGCGCAGCTGCCACCCACAAGGCTCGTCCTTTCCCGAGTTTCATGTCCTTCTCCTGATCAGCCGATGCAGCCGGAGCAAAGCGCCTCCGGAGCCTACTCTTTTTCTCCGTGGTCCTCGTCCCCATCCGTCTGCTCGTCGGCCTGGTCGGGCAATTCGTCTTCCTTGCCCTCGTCCGGGGCCAGGATCATGCAGAACATCGTCGGACGGGCGAGTAGCAGCCCTGCAAGCGAGGCTGCATCACGGTCGAGCAGCGCAGTCTGCTGGGCCGATTCGACATCCAGCGCCCTCACCGCCGCCTCATAGTCCGAAGACGCACGCAGCGAATCGGACGCCCCCATGGATTCCAGAAACCGGATTGCATTGGACACGCTGTTTCCCCAAATTGATGAAATACGACACTTCCGCAGCCAGCATCGGGCCCGACAGGCCGGACGTGGCTACCCCCACGCAGGACAATACCCACTTTTCAGTAGCCTTGCCACGACCACCCCCGGCCTCACCTGGCACTCTCACCGCCCCATGTCGCGCAACCGCTCAAGCAGGCGCTCGTTGCGACGCAGGGGCCTGGAGGGGGGGATCACCAGCGTGGTCGCCGCCGACAAGACGGCCGTAGGCAGTCGATCGAGCGGCAATCGCTCGATACGGGGCGACGCAATGGGCAGGGTCGCGGCCTCGTAGGCGACGACCTCGTGATCCGGAGGGTAGTCGTCAAGCAGCAGGTCCACCAGCAATTGCTTTGTTCCGGCATCGGTCGACAGGCGCCCCGTCGTGAGGTCTCCGGCCACGCCTATCTGCCAGAGCACCAGGTAGGCCGAAGGGTCCACCCTGCGCTGATAGAACATGAACTGGCTTGCCTCGAAATGCTGGCAACCGACGGCGCCAGGATCGATGCCAACATCCGCGTAGAGGCAATCCTCGGCAGAAACGGCGGCTTCCATGACAGCCTCGTAACCTTCCGCTCGCGCTTTCATCACGGCGCTGTGCGGTACCTGCGCAAACACCCCGGGATGGCCGTAGAAGGCCCCGCATACCCGGCGCCCCTGACGGACTTCCGCCATCATCAACTCCACCATTTCGCGATAGGTCTCGCGCCGCGGCTTGCCCTCGGCATACAGCGGTTGCAGGCTCCTGACGTCCCGGTTCATGCCTTGGACCCAAAGCTCCACGATCGGATCCGACATGGCACTGAAGACCACATCCGCCTGCTCGATATGGTTCCGCGCGCGCGGCGCAAGGTGGGCCCCCAACGTCATCCCTACGCCCACGCATGCGAGCGTACCCCTTCCTGTCATCGCTTCTTTCCGCCCCGTCATGTCATTGCTGGCGGCGTCACCGAGTGACGCTCCTTCCATTCATCACGCGCCATCTCCCATCCCCGAAAGCGTGCGCCCCCGGGAACAAGCTCCATCTCCCGGAACCCCAACCTGCGCATCACGCCCGCTCCAGCTTCGTTCTCGCGCACGTGCCGGCTGAAAGTGCGCAACCAGCCCCCGTACTGGAACACATGGCCGGAAAGGAACCCGATGACCTCTTGGGCAACCTTGCGACCCTGCCATGCCTCGACAACCATCACCCCGATCTCAGCGGCATCGGGGTGGGGGATCAGCGCGAGAAGACCCACCGTTTCCTGCGCCCCAGCGCCGTGGTCGATCACCCAACAGCAAGCCCGCCGGAGATCACCGCGCTGATTGGAATGCAGGAACGCATTGAATGCACGGACTGCATCCTCGTGCGCCATGGGTTCGCCCACGAAACGCATCAGTGCTCCGTTCGTATAGATCGAAACGTACAACGCCTCGTCCTGCTCTGCCAGAGGTCGCAGATGAAATCGACGTGTTTCAAGTGTTGGCAGGCTCATGCCACCAGCGTCCGATGATCCATGCTCATCGAATTCCAGCCTTGCCGGACTCCGCCCTGCCTGTGCGCCCCCCGCTTCCTCACCCCACCAGCCCCCGCGCCCACCTCACGATCGCCTCCGCCGACATCGCCCCGCTCTGCCGGGCGAGTTCGCGGCCGCCCTGCAGCAGCACCATCGTCGGGATGCTGCGGATGCCGAAGCGGTTGCCCAGTCCCGGGCAGGCTTCCGTGTCCACCTTGGCCAGCCGCATCGCGGGCTCCAGCACGCCCGCCGCCTGCTGGAAGTGTGGGGCCATCTGCAGGCAGGGCCCGCACCACGGCGCCCAGAAATCCACCAGCAACGGCAGCGTGCTGCGCAGGGCGTGGCGGTCGAAGTCCGCCTCGCCCAGCGCCAGCGGCAGGCCGGTGAACAAGGGATGGTGGCAGCGCCCGCAGTTGGGTGTCTCGACCAGCCGCGCCGGCGGCACACGGTTCATCGCCGCGCAGTGCGGGCAGGCGATCAGGTGGGCGTCGGCGCTCATGCAGGCATCCTAACGCCCGCGCGTCCGGCGCGTCACCGCACCACGTGCCAGACCACCTGCCGCCCCGCCAGATAGACCACCCTCCGGCCATCGAACACGGCCATCTGCTCCAGCTTGACCTGCACGTTCTGCCCGCCCCACTCCGGGACGCGCGCCTTCACGTTGCCCTCGATGGCGTAGACCGTATCGGCATGCAGCGGCCAGTCGCCCTGCCCCGCGGTGGATCCCTGGTTGTCCCACATGCCGATGGTCGGTCCCGGCGCGTGGCCCACGAACCCCACCGGATGCGAGTAGGTCGCCGCGCGCAGTCCCAGGCGGGCGATCTCGCGCTGCGTCGCCGCCAGGATTTCGTTGCCCGTGCGGCCGGCGACGAACTGGCCGGTCAGCGCGTCCTGCCAGCGGTTGCCCTGTGCCAGCGCCGCAAGAAGCCCAGCGGGCGCCCCGGCTTCCCCCGCACGCGCCACGTAGGCCATTTCCTGCGTATCGGTGCAGAGCTTGAGGTAGCACAGCCCCACATCGGTGTGCAGTACATCGCCGGGCTGGATCACGCCTTCTTCGCCACAGAACGGCGCATCGTCGGCGCACGCCGTGCCCGCCCGCTGCAGGTTCACGTCCGGCATGAACCACGGCGCCAGCCCCAACGACTCGAAGCGCTCCCGGATGTACCAGGCCACATCGTCCGTGGTGGTGACACCGGGCGTGATGACCCGGCCCGAGAACGCCTCGGCGATGACGCCGCGTGCGAGCGACACGATATGCGGGTAGGCGGCCAACTCTGCCGCGGTGCGGGTCTCCATCCAGCGCACCACCAGCGTCTCCGCCGGCACGAGCCTGGCCTGCAGCGCGGCCGGCAGCACCGACAGCAGGCGCTCGTGCAGCGCGTGCGTCAGGCCATCGGCGACCGCCCACTCGCCAGAAACGTTGATGCCGATCCTGCGCGGATCGCGCGCGGTGATCAGCGTGCCCAGTGCGCGCCACTGCGCGTCGAGGTCCCCGCCGGACCACGCCGTTTCGTAGGGTGCGCCGAACGGGTACCGGTTGATGGACAGCCGCTGCACGCTGCCATCCGGCTGCCGGTGGAACACCAGCATCGTGGTCCGGCGCGCCGCATGGGCCGGCTGCGGCACCAGCGTGAAGTACACCGGGTCTTCCGCGTACTCGCGCGCGATCACCACCCACATGTCGAGGTCGGCGTCACGCATCAAGCGGGGCAGCAGGGTGTCGAGCCGCTCGCGGAGCATGCGGTTCTCCGGCTCCACGCGGTCCCGCAGCGGCAGCACTGCCCCCACGCCGATCCCGTCCCGTCCCTGCTCCGGCATCGATGCGGCATGTCCGCAGGGCGCCGACGCCAGACCGGCCAGCAGCAGGAGCAGGAAGATCGCAGCGCGCATGCAGGAAGCCTCCGACGGAAGGGCCATGACGCTAGCCGCCCCACGATGATCGCGTCAACGCTGCCCGGGCGGTTCATGCCGCACTGCGATGCGGGACTACACTCCGGTCACGCGGACGCGTCCCGATGCGGGACCCGGAGGTGGGCGATGTGGACGAAGTGGCTCGGCACCCTGCTGCTGGCGTCGTCGGCCCTGTCCGCGCTGGCCCAAGCCGCCCCACCCCCTGCTCCCGCCGACGTGCTGGCGCTACCGGAGCCGCTGAAGCGGCAGTTCCGCGAACAGGTCCTCGATCACACCCGCCTGCCGCATGCCCGGCTCGAGCGGATGGTCGACTTCCTCTTCAGCCCCGGGGGGCTGGGCATGAGCTACCACGCCGACGCCAACCACACCGTGGCCGAGGCCTACGCCACGCGCCAGGCCAACTGCATGAGCTTCACCCTGCTGACGGTGGCGCTGGCGCGCGAGGCCGGGCTCGATGCCTACGCGCAGCAGGTGGACGAAACCCTGGCATGGCGGCAGGACCACAACATTCTCTACCGCACCCAGCACGTCAATGCCGGCGTACGCATCCGCGAACGACGCTTCACGGTGGATGTCGCCTGGAACGAGGTGATCACCCGCAAGCCACCGGAACCGATCCGTGACAACCGCCTCATTGCCCACTACTACAACAACCGCGCGGCGGCGCTGCTCGAACACGGCGCGCTGGACGATGCCCTGCGCCATGCGGAGATCGCCCTGACCCTGGACCCCGGTTACGCCACCAGTTGGAGCAACATCGGCGTGATGTACCTGCGCGACGGCGATGGAGCGCGCGCGGAGCGGGCCTACCGGCACGCACTCGACCTCGACGCCGACAACCCTGGCGCGCTGTTCAACCTGGTCACGTTCTACCAGCGTGCGGGCAACGTGGAAGCCGCACGTCCTTTGCAGAAGCGACTGGATGCCGCGCAGGCCCGCGACCCGTTCCACCATTTCCTGCTGGCCGCGGGCTTCGAGCGCGACGGCAACCTGGTGCGCGCTGCCGCGCACTACCGCAAGGCCATCCAGTTGTACGACGGTGAGCACCGCTTCCACTTCGGCCTCGCCCGCGTGTATTTCCTGCAGGGCGACCACCGGCGCGCAGGAAAGGCGCTGGCGCGCGCAGGCGAACTCAGCCAGGGCGATACCCGTGCGCTTTACCAGGCCAAGCTGGACACGCTGCGCAGGCAGGGCGACTAGGCTGCGGCGCAGCGGCGAGGGACCACGCCCGGAAGCATGGCCCCGCGCATCGGGCTTACTTCAACTTCAATTCGCGGATCAGATTGCTGCCCAGGATCTGGCGCATCTTGCTGCGGTCGGCGTAGGCCGTGTTGGCTTGCGCGGTATTCTGCCCGGTCACCTTGCTGGAGACCGCTTCGGAGCGGTCGCGCAGGCCATCGAAGGCCGCCATGTCGGGGTAGACCACGGTCAGGTAGACGTCCGGGTCTTCCGGCCGGCGCGCCTGTGTCGAATAGATCGCATAGCCGAGGATGATGCCGGCCTCCTTCTGCGCTTCCATGACCCGCTTGTACTGGTCCTGCAGGTGCTTCATGTAGTTGTCGAACTGGCCATCCATGATCTTCACCGCCGTGACCTCCATGACCGGCCCTTCGGTATAGCTGCGCTCCTGCGCCAACAGCGGGAAGGACAGCGCGCACAGCACCAGCGCCCACAGCAACGGCAAGCGTTTCATGTCGGATTCCTCGTTCGATGATCGCCGGATGATTCCGGGTGCCCACCTGAACGCGTCACGGTGCGGCACTACGGCCATGCAGGGGCGGGAATACGCGCCCGACCGACGAACGCACGACATGGCGACCCCGTATTACACACGCTGCTGTCGAAGCACCGGCCTGCCCCGGCGCGCGGGAAGGCTAGCCCGCGAGCGACCACTCACCCAGGCGCGCGTAGTCGGCCTCCCCCTCGATGCTCTGCAGGAGGTGCACGCCCTGCGGGTGCAGCACCACCGGCGGCACGTCCACCGGGGCGGTGCGCGGCGGCACGTAGGCCAGCGTCAGGTGCGGCACGAAGCTGCGCCCGACGTGCTGCTTGAAGCCCGCACGCAGCAGCCGCTGCTGCAGGTTGCGCCAGAACGCGACCGTCGCGGGCGAGGGGTGCAATGCCGCCAGCGTCAGCGCCGGATTCTTCGGATTGCCCAGGCACAGCAGGTGGTCGAGGGTGATGCCGAGGGGTTCCGGCTGCCAATCCTGCATGGCATTGCGCGCGGTGGCGATCATGTCCTCGCGCGGCCCATCGCTCTCGCAGAGGAAATGCAGGGTCAGGTGGTAGCGCTCCGGTCGTACCCAGTGCGCCTGCGGATACGCCGCCTTCAAGTCCTCGGCGCGGTGCCGCAGCGCTTCGCATTCGCCCGCAGAGGGCACCAGCGCAAAGAACAGGCGATGCAGCCGACCCGGTTGCGGGCCGCCGAACAGGTCGCCTTGCGGAGTGGAAGCGGAGCGGGATGACATGGCGCGCGGGCGTGGAACAACCGCCTCATCATCGGCGCGAGGACCGGATGATGCAAGCCTGCAACGCCCTGCCAGGGAAGGCAGGAGCGCTGGCTCCTGCCTTCCTGCAACGTCACCGGATCACCAGATCCGCACGCGCTCCTGCGGCGCGATGTACAGCGGGTCGCCCTGCTTCACGCCGAAGGCGTCGTACCACGCGTCGATGTTGCGCAGCGGGGCGAAGGCGCGGATGTGGCCCGGCGAATGCGTGCCGTTGACCAGTTGCTGGCGCAGGGCATCGTCGCGCCACAGCGTGCGCCACACCTGGCCCCAGCCCATGAAGAAACGCTGGTCGCCGGTGAAGCCGTCGATCACCGGCGCCGGCTTGCCGTCCAGTGAACGGTGATAGGCCTCCAGCGCAATGGTCAGGCCGCCCAGGTCACCGATGTTCTCGCCCATCGCCACCCGGCCGTTGATGTGCATGCCGGGCAGTTGCGGGAACGTGTAGGCCTCGTACTGTGCGCCCAGCCTGACGGCCTGCACCTCGAACTTGGCCGCGTCCTCGGCCGTCCACCAGTCGCGCAGCACGCCCTTGCCATCCGACTTGCGGCCCTGGTCGTCGAAGCCGTGGATGATCTCGTGGCCGATCACGCCACCGATGCCGCCGTAGTTCACCGCCGGATCGGCATCCGGATCGAAGAACGGCGGTTGCAGGATGGCCGCCGGGAACACGATCTCGTTCTTCACCGAGTTGTAGTAGGCGTTCACCGTCTGCGGGGTCATGCCCCACTCGCCCTTGTCCACCGGCTGGCCCACGCGCTTGCGACGGTAATCCCACTCGAACTGCCCGGCGCGCAGCGCGTTGCCGAACAGGTCGCCGTTCTTCACCACCAGCGCGCTGTAGTCGCGGTACGTGTCAGGGTGGCCGATCTTCAGGCCGAACCCTTGCAGCTTGGCGTGCGCCTCGGCCTTGGTGGCCGGGCTCATCCACGCCAGCGTATCCAGGCGCGCGCCCATCGCCGCCTTCACGTTGGCCACCAGCGCGTCCATCTTCGCCTTCGCATCGGGCGGGAAATACAGCTTCACATAGTCGCGGCCGATCGCCTCGCCCATCGCACTTTCGGAGAACGCGACGCCGCGCTTCCAGCGCTCGCGCTGCTGCGGCTGGCCGGACAGGAACTTGTCGCGGAATTCGTACTGCGCCACCGAGAAGTCGGACGACAGCAACGGAGCCGCGTTGTCGGTCACATGGAACGCCTGCCAGGCCTGCAGCGTGGCGACATCGGCATCGGCGAAGATCGCGGCGATCTTCGGGATGGCGCTGTCCTGGCGGATCACCGCACGGCCCGCGCCGTCCACGCCGGCCGCCTTGAAGAATTCCGCCCACGGGAAGCCGGGTGACTTCGTCGCGAACTCGGCCATCGCCAACGGGTTGTAGGTCTTGTCGCGGTTGCGGCTTTCGGCACGTGTCCAGTGCGCCTCGGCGATGCGGGTTTCAAGCGCCAGGATCGCTTTCGCGTTCTCCTGCGGCCTGTCCCAGCCGGCCAGCTGCAGCATCTGAGCGATATAGGCCTCGTAGCGCTCGCGCTGCGGCTTGAAGGTGTCGCGCAGGTACATCTCGCGGTCGCCCAGGCCCAGGCCGCCCTGGCTCAGGTAGAGCGTGTAGCGGTCGGGATCGCGCTGGTCATCACTGACGCCGAGGTTGAAGAAGCTGTCGAACATCCCACCGCGCTGACCCATCAGCGTGGCCACGGCCGCCTTGTCCTTCGCAGCGCGGATGTCGGCCAGCAGCGGTTGCAGTGGCTTGGCACCCAGTGCATCCACAGTCTTCTCATCCATGAACCCCCGGTACAGCGCGGCGATCTTGGCAGGGTCGCCCTGCGTGGCCGGATCACCCAGCGCATAGCCTTCGATCAACACCCGCAGGCGCGCCTCGGACAGGTCGCGCAGGATCGCGAAGCCACCGTAGCTGGAA
This sequence comes from Pseudoxanthomonas sp. LARHCG66, assembly GCF_052871755.1. NCBI lineage: Bacteria > Pseudomonadati > Pseudomonadota > Gammaproteobacteria > Lysobacterales > Lysobacteraceae > Pseudoxanthomonas > Pseudoxanthomonas sp. LARHCG66. The sequence goes on from NZ_JBIXJW010000001.1 coordinate 214,267, forward strand.
CGTTCCGCCGGAATCTCGGTGGTGTCGGCCCACGTGCCGCTGACGTAACGGAAGAAGTCCGTGCCCGGCTGTGCCTTGCGGTCCATGCCGTCGGTGTCGATGCCCCACTCGCCGAACCGCCTTGCCGCGATGGTCGAACCGGTGGCGGATGTGCCCGCACTTCCGGATTCGGCGAACAGTGCCTGCAGCGTGCAGCCGTCATCCAGGCAGCCATCGTGTTCGTGCGCGGCCAGGGGTCCGGCAAGGGACAGGGCGAGCAAGGTCGCGGTGGTCAGCAGGGTCTTCTTCAAAAGCGTTCTCCGGAAACGGGACAGGTGCCCGCGTCGCGCGCGGGCGTGCCCGGGAGGATACCCACCGCCTCCGGCCCGCCGACCGTGCCAAAAGGTAGTGGCGGGGTCTGGCCGGGGGTTCCGCCCCCGCTCCGCGCCGGGAAAAAGACGAAGCCCGGCCAAGGCCGGGCTTCGCGTGGGTGGCGACGATGACGCGCCGGAAAGCGGCGTCAGCGCGGTGCGTCGCCGCTGTTGGCGCATCGCCGTCCGCAACGACGGGTGGCATCGCCGGCCACCGTGCCGTCATCCGGCACGAACCCGCCGCTGGAGGGCTGCCCATACGACAGACGCAGGCCAATGCTGCTGCCCTGCGTGCTGTTGCTGGCCTGTTCGTGGCCGAACAGCAGCGACAGCAGCCACCCCTGCCGCAGCTTCACGTCCAGGCCCGCCGACAACGCCAGTGCGTCGTCGTTGTAGCTCTGCATGTCCAGGCGATAGTCGGTGGGATGCGGCCACACGACATAGTTCATCGCCGCCTCGCCCTTGTCCTCCAGCGCCTGGCGATATTCCAGGCTCCAGAACGGACGGTAGCGCCCGTCGTCACCACCGAAGCGGTAGCTGCCTTCCACGCCCAGCGCCACCGTGCTGTTCTCCACCACCTGGCGCCGGTAGGCCAGGTCGTAGATGTCCATCCCGTACTCGCGATACGCCTCCAGCGTGGTGCGGCTGGCATCGAAGCGGCCGTACGTGGTCAGCGCCATGCGTTCACCGTGGTGCTCGTAGCCGAAGGCCAGCGAACCGAACCACTGCTTGCCGTCGCGCACCGCCGTGCCCATCGCCCCGGCATCGTCGCTCCAGCGGCGGATGTCGAAGTCCAGGCGTCCGGCGGCCAGCATGCCGTCCACGAACACATGCTCGCCTGCACGCCAGAAGCCATACAGCGCCAGCGAACGCTGGTCGGCTTTCAGGCGCGAGGCGGTGCCGTCCAGATCGCTGTCGTTGCGCGCCAGACTGCCGGCCACACCGACCAGCACCTGTTCGCCGATCGCGCGGTCCGCGCCCAGCGTGAGGCCATCGGTCTGGAAGTCGTATCCGCCGACCCGACCGCTCTTGCCGAACGAGGCCGTGCCGGATGCCCATGCGCCCCAACCCTGCGGCAACGCCGGCAGTCTGCCGCCTGTGGCCTGGCCCACGGGCACTGAAAGCCCCTGGCGGTCTTCGGCACCGGCATAGGCCAGCGTGACGTTGTTGCTGGAACCGTTGGCGCCGCTGCGTACCTGGCGCAGGCGGTCGCGGATGTTCGACTGCTGCGCGTTCGCAAAGCGCACGCTCGCATCCACCTGCGCCTGCAGCAGGCCGACCACGCCCGGGTCCCGGGTCGGATCGGGGCGCACGTCCACCTGCAGGCGCATCTCCACGCTGGCGGCGGCATAGCTGCCCGCAGCCGCCTGGGTGGCCGTGATGACGGTCGTGCCTTCCGCATGCAGCGTCACCGTGCGGCCGCTGATGCTGGCCACCTCCGGATCGCTGCTGGTGAAGGTGAAGGCACCACTGCTGGGGCTCTGCGGATTCACCAGGTCGAAGGCAGGCTCGCCGAACACCTTGCGCAGTTCTTCCGGCCACACGAGCGTCGGCACGGCGGCCGCGATGTCCACGTCCAGCCGCACCTGCGGCGCGGCTTCGTGGTTCGCATCACCGGCCTGGTCGGCGGTCAGGCTGCAGCGCCCGGCTGCCAGCATGGTGACGGTCGCACCGCTCACCTGGCAGACCTGTGCCGTGGTGCTCGCGAACACCACCGGATTGCCGGAGGCGCCACCGCTGGCCACCAGCGCGAACGTACCGTTCGGCGAGAACACCGGCGCTGCCGGATTCGCACTGAAGCCGGTGATCGCCTGCAGCGCCTGCGCCACGACCAGCTCATACGCCTGCGCCCCCGTGAAGCCGTTCGCATCACGCGCCTCCACTGTGAAGGAAAAGCGACCCGACGCGGTCGGCGTTCCCGACAGCACGCCCGCCGCACTCAACGCGACGCCCTGCGGCAGGCTGCCTGTCGTCACCGCGTAGGTATACGGCGCGGTGCCGCCCGTTACCGCCAGGGTCTGGTTGAACGCACCGGCATGCGTCGCCTGCGGCAACGCGGGCAGCGCGAACGCGATCTGCGGCGCCACCACCTGCAGCGTGTACTGCTGCTGCGCCGTGAAGGGACCGATGCCCGTACTGCTGTCGGTCACCTGCACCGTCAGCGTGAAGCTGCCCGCCACCGTCGGCGTGCCGGTGATGCGTCCATCCGTGCCCAGACTCAATCCGCTCGGCAACGCACCACCGACAAGCTGGAACGTGTAAGGCGACGCACCGCCACTGGCGATCAGCGCATGGATGTATCCGCTGCCGCCGACACCGCTGGCCGGGTTCGTCGTATCCAGCGCCAACGTCGGCGGGGTCACGTCGATGGTCACCGTCGCGGGCGCCGTGGTCTGGTACGCGTCGCTGGCGGTGTAGGTGAAGCTGTCCGGACCGGCGAAACCCGGCGTCGGCTGGTAAGTGATCGTGGTGCCACTGACGATGGCGGTACCGTGCGCCGGTGCAGTGCCCACGGCCACCGATGTCGCGATACCCGTGATCGCAAGCGTCACCGGCGTGGCAGGTGCGCCGTAGGGCAGCGACGTACTGACCGGACCCGCGTCGAGCGCCGGCGCAGGCGTCACCGCATTCGATGCCGCCGATGCCGACCCCGTGCCCGCGCCGTTCGTCGCGGTGACAGTGAACGTGTAAGTGGTTCCCGCCGACAGCCCCGTGAAGCGGACAGGACTGGACGCACCGGTCACCGTCGCCCCACCGGGCTGCGCGGTGACCGTATAGCCAGTGATCGCCACTCCCCCTGTGCTGGCGGGTGCGGTGAATGCGATATCCACTTCGCCCGCAGACGCCATCGTGGCTGTACCGATGGTCGGCGCACCCGGCACCACCGGATTGACGGTGAACGAACGGGTGACCTGCGGGGCGGGAAGGTAACTGCCATTGCCCGCCTGGTCGGCGTTGATGGTGCAGGTTCCCGCCGTGACGAACGTCAGTGCGCCGCCCGTCGTGATCGTGCAGACGCCGGTCGTGGACGATGTGAACGTCGGCGTCAGTCCGGAGTCCGACGTCGCGGTGAACGTCGGCGTGGTGCCGAAATTCTGCGCGCCGGGATTGGCGAACGTGATGGTCTGCGTCGCCGCCGGCGTGATGCTGTTAGACGCCATCGACGCAGGACCGGTACCCGCCACGTTGTCCGCGGTCACGGTGAACGTATAGGGCTGTCCATTGGTCAGTCCAGTGACGACGATCGGCGACGACGCGCCATTGATCGGCGCCACATCGGCCGGGCTGACGGTCACCGTGTAGCTGGTGATTGCCGATCCGCCGATGTTCAGCGGGGCGGTGAACGCGACGCTCGCCTGGGTGTCGCCTGCGATCGCCGTGCCGATCGTCGGCGCACCCGGCACCACGGGAATGACGGTGAACGACCGGCTGACCTGCGGCGCCGGCAGGTAGCTGCTGTCCCCCGCCTGGTCGGCATTGATGGTGCAGGTGCCGGCGGCGATGAAGGTCAGCACGCCCCCGGACGTGATCGTGCAGACGCCGGTGGTGGACGACGTGAACGTCACGGCCAGGCCCGACGTCGAAGACGCACCGCCCCCCAGGATCGACAGATTCGGCGATGTCCCGAAGTTCTGCGTGCCCGGATTGCCGAAGGTGATCGTCTGCGGCGACGCAGGCGTGATGCTGTTCGATGCGGCCGAGGCGGCACCGGTGCCGGCGGAATTGGTCGCGGTCACGGTGAACGTGTACGCCACGCCATTGGTCAGGCTGGTCACCGTGATCGGCGAACTCGAGCCGGTGCCGGTTGCGCCGCCGGGATTCGCCGTGACCGTATAGCCGCCGGCGATGATCGCGGCACCGCCGATGGAGGCCGGAGCGGTGAACGTCACCGTGGCCTGGGTGTCGCCCGCCGTCGCGGTACCGATGGTCGGCGCCCCGGGCACCACCGCGTTGACCGTGAACGTCCGGGTCACCGTGGTCGCCGCGTTCCACGCGGCGTCGCCCGCCTGGTCGGCGTCGATGGTGCAGCTGCCGGCGGTAACGAAGGTCAGCGTGCCGCCGGACGTGATCGTGCAGACGCCGGTGGTGGACGAACTGAACGTCGGCGTGAGGCCGGAGGTCGCGCTGGCGGTCAACGTCGGCGCGGTGCCGAAGTTCTGCGCACCGGGGTTGGTGAAGGTGATGGTCTGGCTGCCCTTGGGCGTGGCTGCGTTCGAGGCGCCCGACGCCACGCTCGTTCCAATGGCGTTGGTGGCGGTGACCGTGAAGGTATACGCCGTACCGTTGCTGAGCCCGGTCACGGTGGCCGTGCAGGCTGCCGGACCCGCACAGGTGCCGAACGCGCCACCGGGACTGGCCGTCGCCGTGTACGTGGTGATGGCGGAACCACCGTTGCTGCCCGGTGCAGTGAAGGTCACGCTGACCTGGCCGTCACCCGCCGTGGCGGTGCCGATGGTCGGTGCGGCCGGTGCGGTGGGAATGGCGACGGTATGGGTCGATCCGCTGGTGAACGCCGCGGGCCCGCTGTTACCGGCCGCGTCCGCGATGTTGGTGGACCCGTTGAGATTCACTTCCAGGGTGCCGTTGCCGGCAATACCGCTCACCGTGACGTCGATCGAGGTACCGCTGCTGGCGGAGACGGCGCTGATCGTGCCCGTGGCCGAACCGGTCGTGCCCAGGGAGAAGTCGTCGGTCGAGACGTTGCTGACCGCTTCGTTGAACGCCACCGTGAAGGTCACGCTGGTGGCGGTGGCCGCGGGCGAACCGCTCACTGTGATGGCGGTGACGGCAGGCGGCGCACCATCCACCACCAGCGCCCTGTTGGCCCCCAGTGATCCCGCCGTACCCGGAACGGCCAGCGCCAGCGTGGCGTTGTTGGCGGCGGCATCCTGGATCGTGCCGCCGTTGAGCGCGAGCGAATTCGTCGACACGTAATCCAGGTCGCTGCTGACATCGCCCGATTGCACGGCATAGTTGAACGTCAACGTGCCGGTGCCACTGCCGCTGACGTAGTTGACCGCGCGATCGGTACTGCCCGTCTCCAGCGTCAGCTGCGGCGTACCGGTGACTGTCACCGCTTCGGTGAAGCTGATCTGCAGGCTGATCGTGGACCCGAGTGCGTACGTGCCGTCCGGCGTGGACGAAGTGACCGATGTGACCGAGGGCACCACGCCATCGATCACCAGGTTCTTGTTCGCGCCAAGCGAGCCGGCCGCACCCGGCGATGGCAGCGTCAAGATGGCGTTGTTGCTGGCCGCATCGCGGATCGTGCCGCCATTCAGCGCAAGCGCCGTGGTCGACGTGTAGTCCAGATCACTGCTGAGGTCCCCAGCCTGTACGGTGTAGGTAAAGGTATGCGTACTGCTGCTGCCGCTGCCGCTGGTGTAATTGACGGCGCGATCGGTCGAACCGGTCTCGATCGTCAGCTGAGGGGTACCGATGACAGTGACGTTCTCGCTGAAAACCACCTCCAGACTGATGACGTCGCCCACGTTGTACGTGCCGTTGGCCGTACTGGAAGTGATCGAGCTGACGGTGGGAGGTGTGGTGTCGGGCGGCACAGCAGGATCGATGACGATGTTGTTCATCGAGTGCCAGCTGCCATCACCCCCGCTGTCGCCGCCCGCGGAGGTGAACATCCTGACGTCGTCCACGTACGAGAACGTTGGCCCCAACGAGACCGTCTGCGGCGTGAAGGTCGGGTCCAATCCCTGGAAGGTCATGGAGGCCACCTGGACACCGTCCCGGTAGCCCACGACGGTATTCGTCATGGGCGATGTCTCGCCCCAGCTGTAATACCGGAACGACGTCAGCTTGAATTCGCTGCCATCTGCGGAGCGGACCGCCATGCCCTTGGTGATTCCGTTTACGCCATCATCGAAGGTGAGGGCCGAATACCCCGGGTCTCCACTGTTGAGGAAGGCGTTGGGTCGCCAGTGGATCACGCCGACATTGGCGCCGTTGACGTTGCTGATGTTGTAGATCTGGATGGACAACCCGGCGATGGCGCTCGACCCGCCTTCACCGTCGGCGGCAATGCCGTCTCCGAGGCCGGCATCGTTTGTGAACGTCAACGTCTCCGCCATTGCGGCAGGGATCGCCATCGCGCTACTGGCGAACACGCCCAGCAGGAACACGCGCGCGAACAGACGTACACGGCGCGTGGCGCCGGAAAGGATAGGCATGTCGAGTCCCCGGAAACGTGAATGCGTGATGCGTACATCGACCAGCGACACGCCGACAGACGGTCGCCCCCCTCTTGGCCGTGCATGCCAGCCCTCCTCGCGGATGGACTTCCCCGGCATACCCGAATGAGCAGTGTCCCTGGCGATGCCATGACCAATGCTGATGCGGCATGGTAGCCGCGTAACGCCACTTACTCCAGTGACCGCGACGCCGTCACCGGTCCCGTCGTCGATGCAAGCCCCGTACCAACCACCCCTAACCCGTCACGCGTGGCGGCAGCGGCCCCTCCGATGGCGGTATCAGGTGGCGTGGCAGCGAGATGGTGAAGACACACCCGATGCCCGGCACGTCGCGCACGCTCAGCTGCCCCTGGTTGGCCTCCACACTGCGCTGCGAGATCGACAACCCCAGCCCCAGGCCGCTCTGGTCCGCGCTCTCCTGCACGAAAGGCTGGAACAGGGCGGCGCCATCGCCGGAAGGCAGCCCGCCGCAGCGGTCCTCCACGTCGATCAGGATGCGGTCGGCGAGCGCGTAGGCGTTCAACGTGATCTCGCTGCCTGGCGCAGAGAACTTGAAGGCGTTCTGCAGCAGATTGCCGGTTGCCGACAGCAACAGGTCGCGGTCGACATCGATGGCCAGCACAGGATCCACCTCGGACACGACCAGTACGCATCCCCGGACCGTGGCCTCCAGCGAGGCCGACAGCCTGATCTCGGCGATGAAATCCGCCAGCGAGTACAGCCGCTTCTGCACCGGCGTGCCGGCCGCCATCCGCACCTCGGCCAGCGAACGATCGATCAGGCTTCCCAGCCCGGCCAGGGCGCGATCCAGGATGCCGGCCGTCGCACCGGACATGCCCACGCTGCCTTCCTTGATGATCGACAGCGCCAGCGTCGCCGTGCACAGCTGGTTGCGCAACTCGTGCGCGAAGAATCCCAGCCGCTCGTTCAACGCCAGGGCCTGCCTGTCGGACTGCACGATCTCGTTCTGGTAGCCGAATTCCGTCACCGCGTGCGCGATGGCATTGTCCAGGCAACGGTTGAGCGTGCGGAACTCATCCGTCTCGATCACCGCGCCCCGCTCGAAGGCGAGATCGGAAATCGCCTGGCACAGGTCGCCATAGTCGTGCACCACCTGGTCGACGGTGAACCCGTGCGTCAGCAGTTCGCGGCCATGCAGTGCCGCCGACTCGCTGATCTCCGACAGGGCGGGACGACCGCCGCCCGAGGGTCCCGATACCTTGCGGCTGCGCATCGGCTCGGCGCCCTCCTCCACCTGCAGCGTCTTGATCAGCTGGTCCAGGAAAACCGTCACGCCGTGATCCAGTTCCCGGCCGGGCACGCCCGTAGCGGATCGCAGCGCGACCTTGCCACGGCAGCGCGCAATCAGTTCGACGCGGTTGTCACTGAGGAACCGATGCATCATCCCTCGACCCTACGCGCCTATTGCCGGTACAGAGGGGTCTTTTGCGCGCATTCGCAGCCGTCCATCGGGCAATCCGGCCTTTTCCGGCCTGACGGCCTGCTTTCCCCATAACTACACGCGTTACTCATCCCTCCACGTGCACGGTGCACGTCCGGCCGTCGGCCGGAGGAGACCTGCCATAACATTCCATCCCAAGCCGCCCGCCCGCCACGACACCTCCAGGGCGATACCCGCGCCTGCCACACCATCAACCCCACCCCGCACTCTTCCCAAGGATCATGGGAAGGGCCAATTGCCCAATCCCGGCAAACGCTCCTGATCGCAGGGCACCAAGGGCACCAAGGACACGAAGTACGGGAAGGACGGCTCGGACGCGAATGCGGTCGAGCGAACGCGGAGCCCCCGCCCATCCCCGCTCGAAGCGATGGGCCTCGCCCTCAGTCCGTCCGCAGGCGTTTCTCGAACCAGTGATGCGCGTAAGGGTTGTCGTTATAGGCGGGGATCTCGATGTAGCCGTTGCGGTCATACAACGCCCGTGCTTCCACCAGGCTGCTGTTGGTGTCCAATCGCAACGTGTGCAGTCCCATTGCCACCGCGTGCGCCTCCAGCGCATCCAGCACCCGCTGCGCTATGCCCAGCCCGCGCGCATCCGGTGCCACCCACATGCGCTTGATTTCGCCCATGCCGCCGGCGATCCGCTTCAATCCCCCGCACCCGACCGCCGCGCCCTCCAGCCGCGCGACCACGAAGGCGCCACGGGGCGGCACCAGTTCGCCGGGATCGGCCGACACGCTGCGGGCGGCGTCGAAACCGCCTTCGAAGCGCGCATCGAGTTCATCCAGATAGGCCTGGATGCACGCCTGCGCCTCGACGCTGGCCGGATCCTCCAGCGCGATCTCCGCCGCGGACGCACGCATGAGGCGCTCCACTTCATCCATCGCCTCGACCAACCGTTCGCGCTGCCGCGCCGACAAGGGCGCCAGCAGGGAATCGGCCAACGCGCGCGAATCCCGGTCGAGCGCATCCACCTCGCGCCGCCCTTTCGCGGTCAGGACCACATGCCGCCTGCGTGCATCGACGGGCGATGCCTGTACCCGCACAAGCCCCTGCGCCTCGAGCGCACGCAACAACCGGCTCGCATAGCCGGAGTCCAATCCGAGGCGTGCACGCAGGTCGCGCACATCCGCCCCCGCATGCCCTGTTTCGAACAGCAGGCGTGACTCGGCCAACGGGCGGCCGTGCCCGAGGTAGTCGTCAGTGAGCACCCCGATGCGGCGGGTGACGGTGCGGTTGAAGCGGCGGACCCGCTGGATCTGGCTCTCGTTCATTGCCTGACTTTAGTCAGATATTCAAGCGGAAGCAACTGCGGTACGCATGATCGGCTCAGGCCGGCTCCCGCCCCGCCTCGCCGCGCGGATCTTCGCCCAAGGGGTACGCGGTACGCAGGGGCTGGCCGTTGGCGCTGAAGAACAGGCCCGGCGCTTGCCCGCGCAGCCGTGCCGCCATGATGCCCATGGCGATGCGCGCTCCGGCCGCGAGGAATGCAAGCGGCGTGCGGCGCACCTCGCCGACGGCACTGTCGGAGTTCAACACCACGTGGCCCGGCGGGCCGAATGCGGCATCGACGTCGGTCTCCGGCACCAGGCATGTGGCAACCACGCCCACGTAGGCGACTTTCCCGTCGCGCGGCGTATTGGCCAGCGGCGTACGGCAACACGCCGCATACCAGCGCAACAGCCCGCCTTCGCGCAGGCACAGGCCGGCGATGTGCTCCTCGCCCACCGTGAAACGCACCGCCAGCGGGTTCATCGCCACGATGTCGGTACCGCCCCGCGCATCCATCACGCCGGGTTGCCCGAGGTGACGCGCGTAGGTCCGGCAATCCCCGCAGTAGCACGTTGCACGCGCATACGCCCGACGGGCATCCACCGTGCCTTGCACCTGCCCGCAGCGGCAACGCAGCTCCAGCGCCATCGACGCACCTCCGCTTCAAGACATCTGCGGACAGGGATAACGCACGCGGTATGAGTGCAGCGTCAAACCGGGCGTGCCTGCCTGACCCGCAGGCAAACCGGCGTTGCACGAGGCGACATGAAGCGCAGGTGACGTATCTTCGCGCGCGCAGGCCGCTCCTCGCGATGCATGCTGTAGCATGCGTGCCGCGAGCCATCCGCTTGCTTCGCGCGTTCCGCACGGCCCCCGGCCCTCCGCTTCGCTCCCTTTCCCACGCGACGCATTCCCCACGACGGGATGGTTGCCCCCGGGAGCTTCCATGCCTTGCCCGCCACACCCTCGCCCCGTCGTTGCACATGCCATGCCTTTCCCCGCTGCAGCGTGCGCTGCCGGGGACCGGCCGCTGCAGGTCATGCCGTCATGACCTCGTGTTCGCGGTGCGACGCCGTCTGCTGCCGCCTGACCGTGGTCCTGCAACCGGAAGACCAGATTCCCTCGCATCTCACCACCCGTACCCCCGCCGGCCTGCATGTGATGGCGCGCGACGAGGAAGGCTGGTGCGTGGCACTCGATGGCGCGCGGATGAACTGCGGCATCTACCAGACTCGGCCGGACGTGTGTCGCCGCTTCGTCATGAGCGGACCCTACTGCCGTGCCGTGCGTACCGATTACCTGGACATGCGCAAGAAGGGCATCCCGCTGACGGTGGAGTGACGCCCGCCGTGCCCGTTACGCGCCCTTGCTAGCGCAGCTGGCTGTCCTTGCTGCCCCGCCGGTTGTACAGCCCGGCACCCTGCTCTTCCTGGTCAGCCGCCTCCTGGCATACCACGCACAGGCGCACGCCCGGCACCGCCTGCTGGCGGGCAACCGGGATCGGCCTGTCGCACGCTTCGCAGTGGGTCAGGCTCGGCCCCTTCGGCAGCGCGCGGCGCGCGCGTTCGATGCCGTCCTTCACGGTCGCATCGATCTGTTCCTGCACGGCGCCATCGCCGGCCCATCCGGTTGCCATGATCATGTCCTCGCTTCGCACTGCTGCCGGGACAGCTTACGCCCGGCAACCACAGCGGTTTTCACGAACAGGAATGGGGCCGCGACGGGTGGATTTCAATCCTGCGCCAGTGCGTATCCGATCGCCGCCACCACCGCCGCCACCTGCGCATCGTTGCACTGCTGCGGCGTCGCCTTCGGACTGTCGGGATAGACCTCGGTGATGGTGGTATAGCGAGCGTCGGTGATGCCGGTGCACAGGCCCAGCGACTTCACCGGGTACTGGATGACACCCTCGGCCACCACCGGCGAACCGATGATCTCGCCATTGTCGTCGGCCGGAGCGATATGGGTGACGGCTGCCACCGCCGCGATCACGGCGCGCTGGAAATCGGGCTGCGGATTCGCACTGTCGTCCACCAGGTAGAAGCCGTCCGGAATCTCCCCGGGTTCGAACGGCTTCCCGTCGCGCGCGGCAAGTGCAGGACGGAACTCGCTCTCATCGCTGTCGGTGGTTTCGTGCAGGTCGATATGCATCAGCACGCGGTCCTTCACCGGCGCAACCAGCGCGATCAACGCGGCGGATTCCTGCGCAGGACTGTCCGCACGGAACGAACGGTTCGGATCCAGCGCATCGGCGTTCCAGCGGTGGATGCGTTCGTATCCCCACGGGCTGGCGCACGGCACCACCAGCAGGTTCGCCTTGCCGGCGTAGTCGGCAGCACGCTCGTCGAGGAACTGCAGCGCGCCATGCACGCCGCTGGTCTCGTAGCCGTGCACGCCGCCGGTGACCAGCATCGTGGGCAGCGCCTCGCTCCAGTCGCGGCTGCGTACCGCCAACAGCGGATAGACCTCGCCCGGACCGTAGTCCAGCGTGCCGTACTGCTGCACATCGAAGCGTCCGCGCAGCCGATCGATCACCGTCACCACATCATCCGCATGACGGCGTTGCACGCGCTGCTGCGCGCGCCATGCGGCTTTCTCCGCCGCGCCCCAGGGTGTACCGGGTGTGCCGATGGGATGGAAGCGGGCGGGCGTGTTCATGGCGATGGCGGGGCCGGGAATCCGAGGGGTCGGCACTATACCAGCGGGTGCGGCAAGGCTTCCGGAGAGGTCGCGGACTATCGCCGACGGGTCGGCGGGGGCGAAAATCCCGCTCCTGCGATCACGACGCGCTTCAGGACTCCGCTCCATGCCCCACTACACCGGCCCCCTGCTCACCCGCGATACCGCTGCTGCCCTGCTGGCGGCGCGCGACCGCGGCGACACCGTGTGGCATGGCTCGCTGGACCTGGGACGTACGCTGGCGGACGCACGGCTGGAGGCCGGGACATGGCAGTGGCGCGACGCGGCGTATCCCTATCCCGATCGGCTCAAGGACCGCACGCTGTACTACTGGGACGGCGAGGATTTCTCGCCGATCTCGCGCTATGCGGGCTCGCTGATCAAGCTGGTGCCCACCGAGTGGGGCGTGCCCACGTTCGAGATCGACGGCATCAAGATGCTGCCGACCTCGAAGGAATCGCCGCTGGACGATGCCCGGCGCAAAGTCGCACTGGTGGAACCAGGAGGCAAGGTGGTGCTGGATACGTGCGGCGGCCTGGGCTACTTCGCGGCGTGCTGCCTGGCCGCCGGCGCCGCACGCATCCTGTCGTTCGAGAAGAACGCCGACGTGCTCTGGCTGCGCACGCTCAACCCGTGGTCGCCGGATCCGGACGCATCCGGGCACGATGGGCGCCTGCAACTGACCCATGCCGACGTCTCGCAGGCCATCACGCAGGTGGCGGATGCCTCCGTCGACGCCGTGCTGCACGACCCGCCGCGTTTCGGCATCGCCGGCGAGCTGTATTCGCAGGCCTTCTACGACCAGCTTGCGCGTGTGCTGCGTCGCGGCGGCAAGCTGTTCCACTACACCGGCACGCCCAACAAGCTCACCAGCGGGCGCGACGTGCCCGGCGAGGTGGCGAAGCGGCTGGAGAAGGCCGGCTTCAAGGCGCAGCGGGCGCTGGACGGCGTGGTCGCCGTGCGCCGCTGACCGACCCTCGGCCGACCTTCACGCCGGCTGAGCGCGGCGGGGCGCACAACAGCGCCACCGCCATGCCCGGGAGGGGCCACCATGCAACGCACCACGCTGCTGTCCGTCGCCGTATCCGCCCTGCTGCTCGCAGGCCCCGCGCTCGCCCAGGACACGCCGTCGGCGATGACGCCCGAGATGCACGCCATGATGGAGGCCTACCAGAAGGCCGGCACGCCGGGCATGGAACACGGCAGGTTGGCTTCGATGGCCGGCACCTACGACCTGGTCGTGAAGAGCTGGCACGCACCCGGCGCGCCACCCAGCACCGACGCCGGCACTGCGACACGCAGGATGATCCTCGGCAACCGCGTGATGCTGGAGGAGGTGACGTCGCAGATGATGGGACAGCCGTTCTCCGGCCAGGGTCTGCATGGGTTCGACAACGTCACCGGCAAGCACTGGGGCACGTGGAACGACAGCATGAGCACGGGCCTCATGGTCAGCGAAGGTACCTGCGATGCCCAGCTGACCTGCACCTACACCGGCACCCACAACGACCCCGTGACGAAGAAACCCCAGAGCAACCGCATGACCACGCGCTGGACCGACAAGAACACGGAAGTGTTCGAGATGTACGGCCCCGGGCCTGACGGCAAGGAAACGAAGATGATGGAGATCACCTACAAGCGGCGGCCGTAGCCGCTGCGCGCGTGATCAGGCGTGCACAGCCTGGCCGGCATCCGCCAGATTGTTGCGTCGCCACGCCGCTGGGGGCTGCCCGTATTCGCGCCGGAACGCGCGAATGAAGGACGTGTCGTTCTGGTAGCCCACCTCTTCGGCCACCCGCGACAGCGGCGCATTGCTGCGGCGTAGCAGGTTGGCCGCCATCAGCATCCGCCACTGCGTCAGGTACTGCATCGGCGACGTGCCGACCAGTTGCTGGAACCGCTCGGCCAGTACCGAACGCGAGGTGCCTGCAACGCGCGCCAGGTCGGCGAGGGTCCATTCGCGACAGGGCTGCTGGTGCAACGCGTTGAGGGCCTTGCCGACGACGCGGTCGCCAAGGCCCGCCAGCCAGCATGACCTTCGTGCTGGTGCACGTAACGGCGCAGCACTTCGATGAACAGCAATTCCGCGAGCCGGGACAGCAGGCTCGCACCGCCAGATCGCGGCGTGCGCGCCTCGGCCAGCGCGTAACGCACGGACGATTCGAGCCATGCGCCGGCTTCGGAATCACGCAAGCTGATGCGCACGAGCGGCGGCAGGCCGTCCAGCAGCAATCGCGCCAGTCGCGTATCGCAGGCCAGGTAGCCGCAGACGATGCGTGTGGGCGCGCCGCCGCCACCGTAGGCGAGCCGGCGCGGGCGACTGGCGAACAGCTTCTTCAGGTCGGCCGCGCCGCGCGGCGGCGGCAGGCCCGGCGCCGACGTCATGCGGTGAGCGCTGCCGCCCGGGAACATCACCACGTCGCCTTCGTGCACCTCCATCGGTGGCGCCCCGTCCATTTCCACCCGGCATCCGCCTTCGGTGATCAGGTGGAAGATCACCACCTGCTCCGCGGTCGGGTCCAGCCAGGGCGCCGCCAGCGAAGCTTTCGGCGACTGGTAGCACCAGGGCGCACTGAAGCGGGCGTTGACGAAGAACGCACCGGACATCTGCACCACGCGCAGGATTTCGGACAGCGCATCCATGTTCAGTCCGCCGGCCGGCCTGCGACCGACACCGCCACCCGGATCGGTGGCGGGCCGGACAGCGCGCCCTGCATCGGCGAGCGGCGCAGGCCCTCGGCCACGAGCGCGTTCAAGCGCACCGCGTCGACACCCGGTGCGTGCAGCACGACCTCCACCTGCATCGACGCCGGACCCGCGTCGACCGGCATGCCCTCCACATCGCGCATGCCCAGCAACCCGCGCGCATCGGAGCGACTGCCGACTTCCACTTCCAGCCGCTCCAGCGCCACGCCCTGCTCGGCTGCGACCATCGCGATCGCCGTGGTGGCGCACGCGGCGATACCGGCACGGAAGAACCAGCCCGGCGACGGCCGGTCGCCGGTGCCACCGAGTTCCACCGGCATGTCGGATTCGACCGTTGCCCCGGTGGCGTGCGTGGTCACCACCCGCGTGTCGTCCTGCCAGCGCGCACGCGCGCTCACGTCGTCATGCAGCCCCTTGTCGGGACGGCGGGTGAACACGCTGACGGCGCGCTGCATCGCATCGGCGATGTCTCGTGGATTGCTCATGGCCAGGGGGATTCCATCGGACGGCAGGGGCGGCCGGATTCTGAGCGCAACAACGCGTCCCGGGACGGCGCGCGGCCAGTCGCCGGACGATCGGCAAGGAATCGCGGAGCCCCGGGAAACCCGCACGCGGATCCGGACGCATGGCCAGTTCCGGCAGACGCCCCGTCAGGACGGAAGCCCGGTGCGACCGCCACGCTGCGCCCTCCCCAACCCCAGGAGTTTTCCCCGAATGAATGCCGTTGCCGTTTCCTTCCCCACCCTGCCCGACCTGGACGCCCTCAAGCAGCGCCAGCAGGCCGCCTGGTCCAGCGGCAACTACGCCGTCGTCGGCACTACGCTGCAGATCGTCGGCGAACGCCTGGCCGAAGCGGTCGACCTGCGCTGGGACGAACGCGTGCTCGATGTCGCCGCCGGCAACGGCAATGCGACGCTGGCCGCGGCGCGCCGGGGTGGCCAGGTGGTGTCCACCGACTACGTGCCCGCACTGCTGGACCTGGGCCAGGCGCGTGCCGAGGCCGAGCAGTTGCAGGTCGCCTTCGCCGAAGCTGATGCCGAGGCCCTGCCCTTCGCCGACGCCAGTTTCGATGTGGTGCTGTCCACGTTCGGCGTGATGTTCACGCCCGACCACGCACGTGCAGCGTACGAACTGGCCCGCGTCTGCCGGCCCGGCGGCCGCATCGGCCTGGCCAACTGGACGCCGGAAGGTTTCATCGGCCAGATGTTCAAGGTGCTGGGACGCCACATTGCGCCGCCTGCCGGTGTGCAGCCGCCGTCGCTGTGGGGCACCGCCGCGCACGTGCAGTCGCTGTTCGGCGACACGGCCGGCGCCATCGGCGTCACCGCGCGGATGTTCAATTTCCGCTACCGCTCGGCTGCGCACATGATCGACGTATTCCGCACCTGGTACGGCCCGGTGCAGAAGGCCTTCCAGGCTCTGCCGGCCGACAAGGCCGCCGAACTCGAACAGGACCTGCACGCGCTGATGGAGCGCATGGATCGCGGCAACGGCAACGGCCTGGTCATCCCCAGCGAATACCTCGAAATCGTGGTCGTGCGCCGGTGAAGGACCACGCGCGACTGCAGCGGCGCGTGCAGCGCTACGGCTGGGACCTCGCCGCTTCCCGTTACGACGCGCTCTGGCAGGCGCAGTTGTCGGACGCGCACCGTCGGCTGCTGGCACTCGCGCCGGCCGCGCCCGGCGAGTCGGTGCTCGATGTGGCCTGCGGCACCGGCGCGATGGCGTTGGCCGCCGCCGAGGCCGTTGGTCACGATGGCCGCGTGGTCGGCGTGGACATCGCCGAGCGCATGGTGGACGAAGCCACTGCACGGGCGCGGGCGCGCGGCCTGCAGCACGCGCGCTTCCTGCGCATGGACGGCGAATCGCTGGACTCCTCGGGCGTCGGCTTCGACCTGGCGTACTGCGCACTCGGCCTGATGTACATGCCCGATCCCGATCAGGCCATGCGCGGCATGCACGGTGCGCTGCGCCCGGGCGGCCGCGTGGCCGTGGCGGTCTGGGGCCAGCGCGCACGCTGTGGCTGGTCGCCGGTGTTTCCTATCGTCGACGAGGAGGTCGCCAGTGATGTCTGTCCGCTGTTCTTCCAACTCGGCCATGAAGGCATGCTCGCCGACCTGTGCGCGCGCGCCGGCTTCGTCGATGCGGAGGAACACCGCGTGGAGGCGGTGCTGCAGTACGCCAGCGACGACGATGCCTGCGACGCGGCCTTCGTCGGTGGTCCGGTGGCGATGGCCTGGTCGCGATTCGACGACGCGACCCGCCGACGCGTCCGCACGCGCTACCTGCGCGCGATCCGGCCGTGGCGCGTCGGCGACGGCTATCGCATGCCGGGTGAGTTCGTGGTGGCCACCGCGCGCCGGCACGCGGGTTGACGGCCACCACGCGCGGGCGATCCCGGGCCCTGCGTCACGCTTGCGCGATGGTGCGCTGCAGCTTTCCCCTTTGACCAATGCCCCCTCGTGCGGGCATGTGGCCCACTGCCGGCACTTCACACCCGAGGTGCCGTCGATGTCGATCGCTGCGCTGCCGTGTCGTTCCGCTCCGCGTTCCCATGCCCACGGCACGGGCCTGGTGCTTTTCTCCCTGCTCCTGATGCTGGCCAGCGGCCCTGCGCTGGCGCTGAGCGAAGTCACCGGCTTCGGCAGCAATCCCGGCAATCTCCGCATGCACAAGGTCGTTCCCGCCGCCCTGCCGGCGGATGCACCGCTGGTGGTCGCGCTGCATGGCTGTGCGCAGTCCGCGTCGAACTACGACGCCGAAACCGGCTGGGAAATGCTGGCCAGCCGCTTCGGCTTCGCCCTGCTGCTGCCCGAGCAGCAGACAGGCAACAACAGCAGCCGCTGCTTCAACTGGTTCGAAACCGCCGACACCGCGCGCGGCCAGGGCGAACCGCTGTCGATCAAGCAGATGGTCGATCGGATGATCGCCGACCACGGCATCGATCCCGCGCGCGTCTATGTCACCGGCCTGTCCGCCGGCGGCGCGATGGCCTCGGTGATGTTGGCGACGTATCCGGACGTGTTCGCTGGCGGTGCCATCGTGGCCGGCATTCCCTACCGCTGCGCGACCACGCAGACCGCCACCTTCAGCTGCATGAGTCCCGGCAGCGATCTGACTCCCGCGCAATGGGGCGCGAAGGTGCGTGCCGCCAGCACCTGGACCGGGCCCTGGCCGATCGTGTCCATCTGGCATGGCGACGCCGACTACACCGTGCGACCTGCCAACCTGACCGAAAGCCTGGAGCAGTGGGCCGACGTGCATGGCATCGACACCGTGGCCGACGCCAGCGATACCGTCAGCGGTTATCCGCACAAGGTCTACAAGGACGCGGCCGGCACCGCAAAGGTGGAGACCTATGTCATCACCGGCATGGGCCACGGCACGCCGGTGGACCCGGGCACCGGCGAAACGCAGTGCGGCACGGCGGGCGCCTACATCCTCGACGTGAACATCTGCTCCAGTTACCACATCGCCCGCTTCTTCGGCCTGGACAACCTGGACGGCGTGGCGCCGACCGTCGCCCTGACCTCGCCCGCCAACGGCGCCACCATCAGCGGCACGGTGACGCTGGCAGCCACCGCCAACGACGACATCGGCGTGGCGCGCGTGGACTTCTTGCTGGACGGTGCGTTGCTCGGCAGCGATGCCAGCGCGCCCTACAGCCTGGCGTGGAACAGCAGCGGCGCCAGCGACGGCGCGCACGTGTTGCAGGCGCGGGCATTGGATCTCGCGGGCAATACAGGCACCTCCGCAGCGGTCAATGTCACCGTCAGCGGCGGGACCGGCGGCGGATCGCCGGTCACCGTGGTGTTCAACAACGAAGACGCCAACGATGGCTACGTGAAAGCCAGCGCCACCGGCAGCGGCGCGGCCGTGGGCACGCTGGAGGCGTACTACGGCCTCGCGATAGGACGCGGCACCGATGGCAACCACAACCGTGCGGTGCTGTCGTTCGATACCTCATCGCTGCCGGACAACGCCGTGGTCACGTCGGCCGCGCTGACGGTGGCCTACCGCAGCGCCAGCGGCGATCCGTGGAGCAATCCCGCCGGCAACACGCTGGTCGTCGACGTGCGCAGCGGCTGCCTCGGCGCGTGCACCATCGAAGCGGCGGATTGGGCAGCCGCCACGAACACGACCAACAGCGCGCAGGTGCCGGCCTTCAGCGGCGGCAACCAGACCAGCACCGTGTTCGATACCTCCGGGCGTGCGGCGATCAACCGCACCGGCCGCACCCAGCTGCGGCTGCGCTTCAACGCCAACCCGACCGCAACGCACTACCTGTGGATCGACAAGGGCGCCACCGCGAAACTGTCGGTCACCTACACGCTGCCATAACGACGCCATCCTGCTGCCGCGTCATGGCGGCGGCAGGATCTTCCAGAACATGCCCGTGCCCAGCTTTACCGGTTGCAGCGGCTTGCGCCGTGCGGCGGGCTGGTGGGCGCGGAACATCTCGCGGATGTCACCCATCACCTTGTCCGATTCCATGAAGTAGGAATGCGCCAGCATGCTCTGGTCCACGCCGGAGACATCGATGGTGTCCACGCCGCTCACCAGTACCACGCCCTCGCTGGTATCGCCGGCACGGGGGCCGCGATTGACCTGCCTGGACGCTTTCAGCGCCATGTCTTCGGACGAGGCGTACAGGGTCACATGGCCGCTGGCCTGCCGCAGGGCGGGCGCGAGCTCCTCGCGGAACACCTTCGCATCGATGTCGGGCGCGGCCAGGATGATGCCGCGGAAGCGCCCGCGCAGTTCCGGCCGCTTCGCCACCAGGTTGCGGATGGCCTGGGTGACGCCACGCGTGCCCATGCTGTGGCCGATGACGTAGAGGTTCTGCGCCCCCGAGCGGTCGGCCATGTCGGCCAGGAAGCCCTCGATCAGCGGCACCGAGCGCGCGATGGATTGTTCGTCGGTGAAATAGCCCGCCAGCGCCGCCTGCGACGGCCAGCTGTAGAACACCGGCGCACCGTCGAAGCGCAGGTCGTAGGCCAACTGCGCGGTGCGGCGCGCAGCGTCGCGGAAGCTGACGTTGTAGCCGTGCACGAACACGAACGCATTGCTGCCGCGTGATTCACCGACGCGCCCGTACAGCCTGGCAAAGAACGGGGCCTGTGCCAGCCGGTCGACCTCCTGCAGGATGATGTGCTGCTTGGGGTCTTCCTTGAACTCCATCAGGTACCAGCGCGGTGATTCCAGTTCACCGGGGACATGCGCCTTCGGGATGCTGATGCGTGCGGTGCCGTAGGTCAGCTGCCGCGCGACACCCGCGGTGAAGCGATCGCCCGGCGGCAGCGTGGCGAACGCGGTCGCCGGCATCCGGTTGGTGGCGTAGAACACGTCGACGTTGACGAAATCCGACCTCGGCGGCTTCGCGGACTGCGCGGCCTCGCGGACACGGGCGGCACGCTCGGCCGCCTGGCGGGCACTGTCGGCGGCGCGTTCCTGCTGGGCGCGGGCGGCGGCTTCAGCTGCGGCACGGCGGGCGGCCTCGATGCGTGCGGCTTCCGCGGCACTGCCCTGCGGTGGCGGTGGCGGTGGCGGTGGCGGTGGCGGTGGCGGTGGCGGTGGCGGTGGCGGTGGCGGTGCAGGCACCGATGCCTGCTCCGGCGGGGGCGGCAACGACTCCCTGACACGTTTCGCACAGCCGGCCAGCACCAGCGCTGCCAGCATCAGGCAGAGAATCCGCCGCATCGATCACCCCATGGAAGGACGTCATGGGCACCCCTTCCCCCGGGGTCGCCCGACGCGACGATGGTATAGCAGCCGCGCCGCCGGCCGCGAGCCGAGCACGCCGGCATTGCCGGGCCCGCGCACAGGCGGCATCCGCACCGTCGCACGGCCCTCGCAAATGGCTGTTTTCATGCCGGTTTCCCGCAGGCAACGGATGCGGGCTATCGTGTACGCCTGTGGAACGCCTATCGGCACGCCACGCCCCATTCCCGCCCCCAGGTGACCTTGTCCATGGCAAAACCCAACTATTCGTTCGAAAAACGCCAGCGTGAGCTGGCCAAGAAGAAGAAGAAAGACGAAAAGGACGCGAAGAAACGCGCCGAACGCGATGCGGCCCAGCCCGGTGCCGCCCCCGAGCCGGGCGCGCCCGACACCGCACCGGAATGACCGACGGCGCGGCTCCTGCCACCCAGGTATGGGTGGATGCCGATGCCTGCCCGGGGCCTGTCAAGGACATCCTGTTCCGCGCCGCGGAACGCGCCCAGGTGGAGGTCACCCTGGTCGCCAACCAGTGGCTGCGCACGCCGCCTTCCCGCTTCATCCGCTCGCTGCAGGTCCAGGGGGGCTTCGACGTGGCCGACGACGCCATCGTCGAACGCGCCCGGGCCGGCGACCTGGTCATCACCCAGGACATCCCGCTGGCGGCGCGCGTGCTGGCCAACGGCGCGCAGGCCATCGACCCGCGCGGCGAGCGCTTCACGCCGGACAACATCGCCGAACGCCTGTCGATGCGGAACTTCATGGAAGAGCTGCGCGGCGCGGGCGTGCAGACCGGCGGCCCGGCGACCTTCAATGCGCGCGACCGCCAGGCCTTCGCCAGCCAGCTCGACCGCTGGCTGGCCGCACGGCGCTGAACCCGCCATGCCCGATGTCGAACTCCGCGCCCTGCTCCACCTGCTGCTGCACGTCATCGTGCCTGTGGCCACTGCGCGCGTGTTCTGGCCGAAGGCGTGGAAACGCGCGGCCCTGTGGATGCTGGCCGCCTGGGTGATCGATCTCGACCATCTGCTCGCCGACCCTGTCTACGCGCCGGGCCGATGCAGCATCGGCTTCCATCCGCTGCATACGTGGCCGGCGATGCTGGCGTATGGCGCGCTGGTCATTCCCCGGAAGACGCGCTGGTTCGGCGTTGGCCTGGTGATCCACATCGTGCTGGACGGCATCGACTGCCTGATGATGTGAAACGCGCGGCGCCTGCGTGTCCTACAGCGTCTCGCCCGGCAGGCGGCTCGCCTGCTTCACCCAGTCGGCGAGCTGCGCTTCGTTGAAATCCTCGTCCTCGCGCAGGTGCACGTAGCGTGTGTCCTGCGACTTCGAGGCTTCCGGTGGCACCGGTTGCAGGGATTGGCCGCGGAAGAAGGTGACCTTGAGGTAGCGCTCGAAGCAATGGAACGACAGGAACCATCCCTCGGCATCCGGTGCGCCATAAAAGGGCGAATTCCATTTCACCGCCTTGCGCACGCCCGGCACGTGTTGCCCGACCAGCGCATCCAGGCGTTCGGCGATGGCGCGCTTCCAGCCGGGAATCGCGGCGAGATAGGCCTGCACCGGCGCATCGCCATCGCCTTTCGGGATCTGCGGATTGCCGCCGGACAGCAGCCGTGGCTTGGTGCTCTTGTCTGCCATGCGGGGCACCCTACTTGCGGGATTTCCTGCCCGTGTTGAAGGCGATCCCGGCACGGAACAGCGCCTTGAACGCAGGACCATCGAGCGTGTCGCGCTCGCGGATGTCGATGGCGCGACGCGTGCCGCCGTCGAGGCTGGCATTGAACAGGCCGTCCGGATCCGCCAATGACGCCCCGTGGGCGAAAGTCAGCTTCACGTACGCCTTGTAGACCTCGCCGGTGCACACCAGGCCGTCGTGCGACCAGGTCGGCACGCCGTGGGGATTGGTGGGCTTGACCCACTTCACGTCCTCCACGACATCGGGATCGGCCTGGTGGATCAGCGCACGCACGCGCGAGAGCATGTCGCCGCGCCAATCGCGCAGTTCATCGATGCGGGCGTCGATACGGCGCGCGGCGTCGCCGGCGGGCTGCGGTGTGGCCTTCGTCATGCGCGCGTCTCCTGTCACCGGGACGCGATGCTCCCATGCACGCCGGGCACGCTCAAGTCGCGGCGCAGCGCGCCTTCGCCAGGCGTACGCGATGCCAAGCCCGATCACCGACGGTGTTGCTCACCCCTGGAACACGGGCTCCAGCATCCGGAACGTCCCTGCGTCCGCATCCATCTCCACCCTGCCGCCGACGGGCACGATGAACTGCTGGCGGATGTGGCCGATCATCGCGCCGCGGTAGGCCGGGACCTTCAGCGGCTTGAAGTAATCGTCGAAGATCTGCGGCAGCGTGAGCGATCCGTAGCCGTTGCCGGGATCGCAGTCGGTGCATTCGCCGAAGATCACCCCCGCCACCTTGTCCAGGGCGCCCATCAGCCGCAGCGTGCTGAGCATGCGGTCGATGCGGTACGGCGCTTCGGACACGTCTTCCAGGAACAGGATCTTGCCGCTGAAATCCGGCAGGTACGATGAGCCGGCCAGCGCCACCAGCACCGACAGGTTGCCGCCAACCAGTTCGCCCTGCGCCTTGCCGCCGGTGATGGTGACGGTGCGGTTCCTGCGCTGCACGAGCTCGTCGCCTTTTTCGGCCGTATTCCGGTACTGCATCTGCTCGCGCTCGAAGAAGACGCGGCGGAACTGGTCGGCGTTGAAGGCATTCCAGCTGCCCGCGCCGATCGGACCATGGAAGCTCACCAGCCCGGCCTGCGACAGCAATGCATTGTGCAGCGCGGTAATGTCCGAATACCCCAGCAGCACCTTGGGATTGCGGCGGATCAAACCGTAGTCCAGCAGCGGCAGCAGGCGCGCGGCACCGGAACCACCGCGCACGCAGACGATCGCCTTGACGTCCTTGTCGCCGAACATGGCGTTGAGATCGCCTGCACGTTCGCGGTCGCTGCCGGCCAGGTGCCCATGCCGTGCGGCGAAGTGCGGCGCCACCTTCACCTTCAACCCGAGCGCTTCCATCGCTTCCTGCGCCAGTTGCAGGTCGAGGGGATCGTCGGTGGCGCCGGAGGGGCTGACCAGGGCAACGGTGTCGCCGGGATTCAGCGCGGGCGGAAGCAGGCGCTTGCGCGGCGTGGCGGCGAAGGCGCGATGACTGCCTGCGATGGGCAGCATCAACGCCGTGGCGGCAAGCGCTGCCGTTCCGAGAAAGTTTCGCCTGTGCATTCAACCGCCTGTCGATCCGGATCCGCAGGCAGGGTAGCAACCCATGCCGCAGCCAACAACGCACGCGCAGTGCCGTGGTACCGGCGAAGCGCCGTCACGGGCGGACTCACGTCCGCCCCGCGCGGAATGCGTGGCTCAGCGCCGGCAGGTGTTCACGCCGATCAGGCGGTACAGCGGGCAGAAATTGAACAGGCCGGTCGCCAGCGGCACCACCCCGATCCAGGCCCACGCCGGTCCGCCGGTCGCGGCCCAGCCGATGAGCAGCGCGCCCACCACGATGCGGGCCCCTTTGTCGAAACCGCCTACGTTCGCTTTCATGTGCATGACCTCGCTGAGGGTGCGGACAGCATCGCGGACACGGCGGATCAGCGCATTGATCGGGATCAACCACGCGCGTGATGCGGGCTGTCGATTTCCTCCGCGCCCGCTCGTCGTGGAAGAAAGGCGGACACCGGCGTCCGCAAGGAAACCCGACATGCGCAAGCTCATCGTGGCCGTCATGGCCAGCCTCGACGGCGTGATCCAGGCACCCGGCGGCCCGGACGAAGACCGCAGCGGCGGCTTCGCGCATGGCGGCTGGGTATGGCCCCATGCCGGCGACGGCGAGGTGATGGGGGGCGTGTTCTCGCGCCCGTTCGACCTGGTGCTCGGGCGCCGCACCTACGACATCTTCGCCAACTACTGGCCGCAGGTGCCCAGCGATGCCCCGCACGGCCACATCGCCGATGCGTTCAACAACGCCACCAAGCATGTCGCCACCCATCATCCGGACACGCTCGCGTGGCAGAACAGTCGTGCCCTGGGCACGGATCCCGTCGCCGCCCTGCGCAAACTCAAGCGCGGCGAGGGCCCGGACCTGGTGACGCAGGGCAGCAGCGACCTGCTGCATCAACTGCTGTCCGCCGATGTGGTGGACGAACTCCGCCTGCTGGTCTACCCGGTGCTGCTGGGCGACGGCAAGCGCCTGTTCGACGCCGGCACGCGGGCATCGGCATTGCGGCTGGCCTCGTCCGCGACCACGTCGGCCGGGGTGCTGGTCACGCACTACCTGCGCGATGGCGGGGTGCGTACCGGCGCGTTCGCTGGCCACTGAACACCCACTCCGCCCGCTTCACCGTGCCTTTCAAACGGCGCCGCGATGATCGCCCTGCCGTACTGCACCGCCACAGGAGAACCAAGATGATCCCCAAGAACACCCTGTGCCTCTGGTACGACACCGACGCGCTGGACGCCGCGACCTTCTACGCCAGCATCTTCCCGGACAGCGAAGTGAAGGCCGTCCACCATGCCCCGGCGGACTTCCCGTCCGGCAAGGAAGGCGACGTGCTGACGGTGGAGTTCAGCGTCCTGGGCATCCCCTGCGTCGGCCTCAACGGCGGCAAGGCGTTCAAGCAGACCGAAGCCTTTTCGTTCCAGATCGCCACCGACGACCAGGAAGAAACCGACCGGCTGTGGAATGCCATCGTCGGCAACGGCGGCCAGGAAAGCGCCTGCGGCTGGTGCAAGGACAAGTGGGGCCTGAACTGGCAGATCACCCCGCGCGTGCTGACCGAAGCCTTCACCAGCCCGGACAAGGGTGTCGCCAAGCGCGCG
The DNA here is from genome assembly GCF_052871755.1 of Pseudoxanthomonas sp. LARHCG66. Taxonomy (NCBI): domain Bacteria; kingdom Pseudomonadati; phylum Pseudomonadota; class Gammaproteobacteria; order Lysobacterales; family Lysobacteraceae; genus Pseudoxanthomonas; species Pseudoxanthomonas sp. LARHCG66. Next base: position 239,497 of record NZ_JBIXJW010000001.1, read on the forward strand.
TTCGAAGCGATGATGGAGATGCGCAAGATCGACATCGCCAGAATCGAGGCCGCGATCCGCGGCTGACGCTCACAGCCCCAGGTGGTCAATCAACGCGCGCCGCACGCGCTCGGCGTAGTCCTGCGACCCGTAGCAGCCGGCATCGAACACGCCGCCCGGGCCAGCGACCGCGGACAGGCCGGAGAACGTGGGCCGCGGCACGATGACGACCTGCCACGGCGCCTGGTCGTGGTCGGCGTCTTCGCTCCGGCGCACCTCCACGGCGGCCACGTTGGTGGTCGTCAGGCGGGTGGTGGTCAGTCGACCCCACGCCCGCCGCTGTACCACGATGGTGTGCGGCGAGTACTGCCAGTGATCGCCCCAGCCCGACAGCCCCGCGCGGATGAACTGCAGGCCCACGTAGCCCGCACCGCCCACGATGACCGCGAAGAACGGGGTGGCGACGTTCAGCGGCCACAGCCCCCTGCCCAGCTCCCAGAGCGGCATGACGATGGCGAACGCGCCGGCGAGGACGCATCCCACGCGGATCGGCCACGGAAACTCGCGCTGCACCAGCGGCAGGTCGGAATCGAGGGTGGCAGCGGTGTCGTCGGCGGACATGGCGACATGGTAGCCAGAATCCCCGCGTTCGCATGACAGCGGCATGACACCTGCGTGCCGCCCGGACCGGCATGACCTCTGCGCCATGGCATCTGCGGGGGGATCGGTATACTCGGACCGGCTTGGCGGGTGCCCTACCCGCCCACGAATCACGGAGCGATGTCATGGGTCTTGTACAGGCGGTGGTGGGTGCAGTGGGTGGCGTGCTGGGCGACCAGTGGAAGGACTTCTACACGGTGCCGGCCGGCCTGCCGGCGACAGCGGCGCTGTTCGCTGCAGTGCCGCAGGGCACCAATGCCGGGCGCGGTTCCAACACCAGCGGCTCGACCAACATCATCACCAACGGCTCGAAGATCATCGTGCCCGAAGGCTACGGCCTGCTGCTGATGCAGGACGGCGCGATCACCGCGTTCGTCGCCGAGCCGGGCGGTTACGAGTGGCGCTCGGACGACATCAACTCGAAGTCGATCTTCGCCGGCGACGGCATCGTGTCGACTTTCATCACCCAGAGCTGGGAGCGCTTCAAGTTCGGCGGCCAGCCGGGCTCGCAGCAGGCGGCGTTCTTCGTCTCGCTGAAGGAACTGCCCGAGAACCGCTTCGGCACCCAGTCCGAGATCTACTGGGACGACGGCTTCCTCAACACCCAAGTCGGCGCGATCACGCGCGGCTCGTACACGCTGAAGATCGTCGACCCCATCCTGTTCGTGAAGAACTTCGTGCCGGCGTCGTACCTGCAGCCGGGCAAGGTGTTCGACTTCACCGACCTGGACAATGCGGCCGCCGGCCAGTTGTTCAACGAAGTGGTCGGCTCGCTCGCCCCGGCCTTCAGCCTGTACACGAACGATCCGTCCAAGGGCAACCGCATCACGAAGATCCAGCAGGATTCGCTGGGCTTTGCGCAGAGCCTGTCCGCGGCCGTCGAGCGGGGTTACCAGTGGAGTTCCGACCGCGGCCTGGCCATCGTCAAGACCGCCATCGTCTCCATCGAGTACGACGCCAACACGCGTGAACTGCTGAAGACCGTGCAACGCGCCGATGCACTGTCCGGCGCGCGCGGCAATTCCAACCTGCAGGCCAGCGTGGCCCAGGGCATCCAGTCCGCCGGCGAGACCGGCGGCGCGGCAGGCCTGGTCGGCGTGGGCATGGCCTCGGGCATGGTGGGCGGTGTGGGCGCGCTGCAGCAGCCGGTGGCCCCGGCGGCACCGGCCGCCGAAGATCCGGTGGCCAAGCTGCAGAAAGCCAAGCAGATGCTCGACCTCGGCCTGATCACCCAGGCCGACTACGACGCACTGAAAGCAAAGGCACTGGGCCTGTAACCGGAACCGCACACCGCCCATGTCCACCCCGCATCGCCCGGCGCCCCCGCCGTTGCCGCCGGCTCCTCCTGCAGGCCCGGGTTCGCCTCAGGAGGTTCCACCGTTGCCCGGGAGTTTCCCGGTCGACCCCGCCACCCTGCCCGACGCCATCCGTGAGGAACTGGAAGCGCCCGATCCGGTCGCCATCGACACCGCCTCGGCCGAGCTGAAGGACGGGCAGAACCACTGCCCGAAGTGCGGCGCCACCGACATCCGCCACAAGCTGGGCAGCGATGTGCTGGTGTGCCTGTACTGCCGCCACGAATGGGTCGGCGCGCGCGTCGAGGAGGCATTCGGTTTCGGCCAGGGCCATGCGGACCTGCGCGGCACGATCATCGCCTCCGGCGCGCGCGACATCGCCGCCGATGCCGCCGTCCTGATGACCTTCAAGTGCACCGGCTGCGGCGCCGAGGTCACCGTCAACACCGGGAGCGCGATGACCGCGCGCTGCCACTGGTGCCGCCACGTGTTCGGCGTGAACGAACAGATCGCCAACGGCGCGGTGCCGGATGCGGTGCTGCCGTTCCACATCAAGAAGGACGATGCCGTCGCGCGCATCCGCCAGTTCGTGGACAAGCGGCGGATGTTCGCGCTGAAGGCGTTCAAGGAGCAGTTCACGCCGGAGAACGTCGTCGGCGTGTACCTGCCCTACATGATCGTGGACGGCAACGCGAGCGCGGAGGTCGCCGGCAAGGGCGAGATCCTCACCCGCACCTACACGCGCGGCACCGACAAGAACAAGAAGACCTACTACGACGCCGACGTGTACCAGGTGGAGCGGGCGGTGGATTTCACCGTGGACGACCTGCCGCTGGAATCCTCCACCGAGCGCGGCAACCTGGATACGCGCGTCAACACGCAGAACATCATCAACACCATCCTGCCGTTCGATACCAAGAACGCGGTGAAGTGGAACGCGTCGTACCTGTCGGGCTTCACGTCCGAGAAGCGCGATACCGATGTGGAACAGCTGCGCCCGCGCCTGGAAGACCAGTTGCTGTCCATCGCGCGCGCGCAGGTGGAAGGCTCGGTGCACCGTTACGACCGGGGCGTACGCTGGGAACAGGAACGCCTTGAAGTCCATGGGACGCGCTGGGTGTCCATGTACCTGCCGGTGTGGCTGTACTCGTACCACCAGCCGGGCAGCAACGGCGGGATGCTGCACTACATCGCGGTCAACGGCCGCACGGGCGAAACCATGGGCAGCGTGCCGGTGCAGCACTGGAAGCTGCTGCTGGCGGCGCTGACCGTGGGCACATTCCTGGAGGGCATCGCCCTCGCGATCATCTGGGCGGGCGCATGAGTGACGACAGCGGTCTATGGCTGCTTGCACTGGGTCCGGCGGGCGCCAGCGCCCTGTACTGGGCGCTGTACCGGTATTACCGCAATACCGACAAGTCGCACGCCTTCGAGCGCGAGACGGAGATCGTGGCCAAGCCGGTGACCGGCGCGGACCGCAAGGTCGACGAGGTCAAGGGCACCCAGCGCACCCGCATCGATGGCGACAACGTGCGGGCGTATCGCCAGCGGGTGCAGAGGGTGCGCGACGACGGCAGCCCATCCTAGGACGGGCTCTAGCCCGCCATTGCGGACCGTGCGAGATCGCGTTGCCACATCGACGAACACCGATGCGATGTTCCGCCGAGCAACCCTGCGGCGGAGGCATCCACACGGCGTCAGCGGCCGAACAGCTTCATCGCGTTGCCGCTGCGGATCTTCGCTTTCTCTTCGTCGCTCAGGTCCAGGCGGTCCAGTGCCTTCACTGTGGCGTCGAGGCTGATCTGCGGGTAGTCCGAGCCCAGCAGCACGTGGTCCATGCCCACGTTGCGCAGGGTCCAGAGGAATTCCTCTTCCACCGGCGAATCAGCCACCACCAGCACGGTGGCGGAGATGTCGAAGTAGAGGTTCTCGAAGCCGAAGCCGTCGGCGGTGCGCGCGAGGGCGAGGATGTTCCAGAAGCGGAAGTTCAAGCCGCCGATGTGGGCGAGGATGAACTTCGTCTTCGGCACGCGCACCACCAGGTTGAACAGTTTTTCGCTGTCACCGGGCAGGATGTTGGCGTTGTCCATCAGCACCGCGATGCCGAGTTCGCCGGCCTTGCGCACGAGGGTTTCCACGCGCGGGTCGGCGACGTCGAAGCCCTGGGTGTGGGCGTGGATCTTCAGCACCTTCACGCCGGCGGCGGCGACGCGGGCCAGTTCGGCCAGGGCCGCGTCGCCATCGTACGGGTGGACGGTGGCGATGGGCAGCACGTCGGCATGCGCGGCCGCCAGCGCGATCACGCGGTCGTTGCCGGCGCGGATCTTCGCCAGATCGCCCTGTCGGGCCTGGTGCGGGCCGCCGAACCACATCACGCCGATGCCGGAGAGTTCCAGGCCGGCGGCGCGGACGGTTTCGCGGTAGTCACGCAGCGAGGTTTCGCCGTCGCGCAGATGGACGTGCACGTCGAACACGGGTTCGGCGGCGGTGGCGGTGGTGGTGGCGGTGGTGGTGAACAGGCAGAGGGACAGGGCCAGCGTGCGCAGCATGCGTTGTCTCACAACAAAGGGATGCGCGTAGGGTGCCACGGACACGCGGACGACGCCCTCTTCAGAACGTTGCGTCGGCATCCGATGCAGCCCGTCCCGTCTACGAAAACTCCAATCCGGCACGAGCGTGCGCGCGGTGCGCCGTGCGGTAGGCCGTCGGCGTGTAGCCCGTCGCGATCTTGAACGCGCGATTGAACGGACCCAGCGAGGCGAAGCCGGCATCGCCGCTGATGTCGAGAATGGTGGCGTCGTCGCCTGCATCCACCAGCCGGCCGCAGGCGTAGGCGATGCGGTGGCGGTTGATCATCTGGTTGAAATTCTTCTCGCCCAGCGTCTGGGTGATCAACCGGCTCAGCTTGTGTTCGGCCGTGCCCAGCCGGTGCGCCAGATCGATCACCTTCAACTCCGGCTCGCGGTAGACCTGCACCACGTCCAACTGGTGCTGCAATGCGCGCAGCAGGCGGATTTCTTCCGCGCCCGGCGGACTGGCCGGCGCACGCTCGGCCGGCGGCGCGTCGGTCACCGGCCACGGCACGTGGCGGCGGCGCCACAGCGCGCCGTGGGTGAACAGGATCATCGCCATCGCACACAGCGGAATCACCCCACCCCGCACCTCCGTCAGCAACGGCCAGGTCGCGGCCAGCGCGCCCGTCAGCGTGGTGGTCAGCACGCACGCGGCGAACAGCAGCATGAAAGCCAGTCGCAACCGGCGTTCGGCGCGCGGCAACGACGCCCAACTGCCGCGCAGTGCTTCCAGAAAGGTCAGCACCAGCAGGGTGGAACTGGCCAGCGTCAGCAGGCTGCCCAGTCCAAACGCCCAGGGTGACGCCGTGCCCTGCCCGCCCAGCGTGGCGCCGCGGTACGCGGCAATCAGCAGCGCCACGCCGGCCGCGGCCAGCACATGCACCCGGCCCACACCGCCCTCACCGCGGAACAGTGCCCGCGACACCAGCCAGAACCCGTTGCACGTCGCGCTGCCGCCGATGGCAACCGCCCACACCATCCAGGTCGGCGCACCTTCCATCCACGGCGCCATCAGCGAGAGCGCCATCGAGCCGCTCACCACGGCAAAGATCACCTCGGCATCGCGCTTGGGGCGTTGCCACAGCAGCACCAGCAATGAGGCCACCGCCACCGTGACGGCGACGCCCGTGGTGATGGTCGGCCAGCTCGGCATGGTCGCGTCCTCGTGGAGTCCGCCACAGCGTGCGGTCCGGGGCGCCCCGCGCCAACCGCCATCGGTCACGGCTGCCGCCGGAGGGCACGCCGAATCACCGTGCACGATCCGGCTGGCCGATTTCCGAATCGGCGAGACGGCCCCCGCAGGCGCCGCGCACGGTGACGCTCCCTTCCCCGGAGTCTTGCCATGACGGCGTCTGTTCCCCTCCCTATGCCATCCCGTCTGCTGTCGCTCGGCGCCACCGCCTGGTTCATCGCCGCCACCGTCGGTCAATGGGCGTTCGTGGCGTTCATCGTGCTGTTCTTCGGCGGGCCGGTGCTGGGCGGCGATCTGTCGCCGCTCAATGCCAAGCCGCACGTCACCGGCTATGTGCCGGGCGATGTCGTCGGGAACCTGCAGTTCGTCGGCCACGCGCTGCTGGCCGGGCTGGTGACCTTCGCCGGGGCCTGGCAACTGGTGCCGGCGCTGCGGCGGCGTTGGCCGCATCTGCACCGGTGGAACGGGCGGGTGTTCCTGTCGGTGGCACTGGTGGTCACGCTGACCGGCTTCTGGCTGGTCTGGGTGCGCGGGTCGCAGTTGGGGCCGGCCAGCAATCTGTCGATCTCGTTGAACGGACTGCTGATCGTGGTCTTCGCGCTGCTGGCCTGGCGCAGTGCGCGGGGCAAGGATTTCGCGGCGCACCGACGGCATGCGCTGCGCGCGTATCTGCTGGTGAACGGGGTGTGGTTCCTGCGCATCGGCATCATGCTGGCCGGGCTGGTGCTGACGCCGCTGGGCATCAAGATCGATTACACGGGCGCGCCCTTCATCCTGGTCAGCTTCGGCAGTTGGATGGTGCCGTTGGCGGTGCTGTCGCTGTACTTCGCCGCGGAGCGTTCGCGCCATGCGGGGGTGAAGGTGGCGATGGGCGGCCTGCTGGCGCTGCTGGCCTTGCTCACCCTGGCCGGCAGCGTGGCCGCGATGGTCTTCATGTGGTGGCCGGTGCTGTAGCGCCCACCACGAGGCCCCGTGCCCCACGTCGACCAATGGCGCTTGACACATTTCGATGATTAGCTAACTATCGCATCATGAGCCAGGTCTTCCGCGCCCTCTCCGATCCCACCCGCCGCCAGGTGCTGCAGTTGCTGCGCAAGGGCCCGCTGAGCGCGGGCGAGCTGAGCGATCAGTTCGATGTCTCCAAGCCGACGATGTCGGCGCATTTCGCGGTGCTGAAAGAGGCCGACCTGGTGCATGCGGAAAAGGTCGGCAAGTCCGTGATCTATCACCTGAAGCTGTCGGTGCTGGAAGACGCACTGCTCGGCTTCGTCCACTCGTTCGGCGCTGGCAAGGCGGCGCCGAAATCCAAGAAGGAGTCTGCGCGATGAACAGAGAAGTGCTTACCAGTCTGGCGTGGGGTGTCGGCATCGTGGTGCTGGCGTTGTGCGCAACGTTTGCCCGCTCGCAGGGTTATGTCGACAGCGAAATGGTTGATCGCATCGTGATGGGCGCCATCGGCTTGATGGTGGCGTGGTTCGGCAACCAGATGCCCAAGCGGTTCGTGCCCAGTGCGCGGGCGCGGCAGGCGCAGCGCGTGGCCGGCTGGTCGATGGCGCTCAGCGGGTTGATCTATGCGGGGTTCTGGGTCGCGGCGCCGAAGGATGTGGCGGTTATCGGCGGTTCGCTGGCGGTACTGCTGGGCATCGCAGTGACCGCAGGCTACTGCCTGTCGCTGCGGAACAAGGCACGGCTGTCGGGGGCCTGAGGGGCGCACCTGTCGCTTCCTTCTCCCCGTGCAACGGGGAGAAGGTGCCGAAGGCGGATGAGGGGCGCTTTACCCTCCGCGCACGCGAAACGCGATTCTCTGGAAGCGGGCTCACATCTGCCTTACGGGTACCTGTTGAATCTCTCGCTCCTCCACCTGTTGCTGCGCCGTCGCTTGTGCGCCCCGTTCGAGGAAAGCGACCCCATCAGGTGATCGCGCGTACTCCCGCAGGATACGATCGGCACCCATCTCATCCCCCGCGGTGACTGCAGCGAGCAATCGGTTGAGGTACGGACTCTCGAAGGTGGGTGCAGGCATGCGTTCCGCGTGCCGCTCCGACGCCTGTCTCCCGCGGCCGATCTCTTCCTGCACCGCGCCCCCGTCGGCTCGCAGCACCGGCGTCCTGGGATCGACACGCAACAAGGTCTCTTGCCGCCCGCCTTGATCAATCGTCAACGTCGTCGTGCCGTCGGCATTGCGTACGCGCGTCACGCTGTCCGGATCGATGCTGCGCCATTGACCGTCGATGAAAGCCTGACCCCGTCCATTCTGGTTCCAATGCACGAAATCATCGCCCGACACATAAAAGCCCGCCTGTCGGCGACCGTTGGCTTGTGGCTGGGGATTGCCTTCGGCGAGTGATCCGCCTCCGTCGAGCGCTTCGATGAACCGACGCGAGGCCTCCGGCGTCAGGAACAGCGATCTCACCGTGTCGTATTCGAAGCCGAGATTGGGATTCTCCGCGTTGGGCTGATGCGCAGCGACCGGACCGATGAGCGGATTCGCAGACACATCGGTCCACGCGCGGTGCAACGGACTTTCCGGATCGGCATCACGTAAGGCATTGAGCACCTCGATGCCTCGCAACGTATTGTCCGCTCCGCTTTGCAGATAGTCCGGATTGCCGTTGCGCAGGTTGGGCAGGAGGCCGTCGATGGCAGTCTTCACCTCGTCCACCGAAGTCGACCTGCCCGCTTCGATCCCGCGAAGCACCCTTGGCCAGAAGTCCTCGCCCCCCTGGTTTTGCAGCTTCATCAGCATTCCCGCCAGTTCGGCCTGCTCGTCGCCTGCACTGTCGCGGTACAGGTCCGTGCGCTGCAGACGCTCCAGGGCCGAATCCTGGTTGCCCACCACCGCGTCCGTCGCGGTCACGCCATTGACGTGCTCGGTATCGAGACCATGCACGAACGCGCGGCCGGCATCGGAATCCAGAAAGCGGTTGATGCGCGAGCGGTCAATATCGACCGAGTTGTTCCTATGCATCTGGCGCCCGGTGCGCTGCAGCGACTGCAGCGTGGTGTCGTACTCGTTCTGTCCCAGTTCGAGCGTGGCCCGGTCCGGATGCGTGCGCGCCCAGGTCTGGTAGTTGTCCAGCAGGTCACGGGCCACGTCGGGATGCTGTCCCAGGTCGATCTGCAGTGTGCCGAACGAGTAACCGCTGTTGGCCACCGGCATCATGCGTCCACCCGGCCCCACATTGCCGGCGAAGCTCAGGCGGTAGGCGACATCACGCCCTGCGATGCTGCCCTCCGAGGTGACACCGACGGCGAAGTAGGCGGCAGCCCGCAATTCATTCTCCGTCAGGGGATTCGGGTTCGTCATGATCCATTTCCTTATGGGTCCTTAGGGGGTGTCATCGGGATTGCCGGACAGGCAGTCCTCCATCCACGGTTCCGCTAGCAGTGCATCGCGCTGGTCTTTAGCCATGCGCACGGCTCGGTAGTCGCCGAAGCAGGAGCCGTCCGCACGCGTCAGGTCGGAAAGCTTGCCATCACATATCTGCAGCGGCTTATCGATACGCTGCCATCCTTCGTCGCATTCGGTATTCGTCTCGGAGCCAGGCCGACCGCACACATGCGTGCGCCGCGCCTCCGTGGGCGAGTCCACGCGCGCAACGATCCTGCCTGTGTACGCTTTTCCGGTTGCGAAATAGAACCATGTACCGCAGATGCGGTTGCCACGTTGCAGCAACAGGTAACGGCCGCATTCCTCGGGCGCCGTCGTGCCTTGGCACGCTTCCCATTCACCGGCGAAAGGGCCACTTGTTGGCGTTACGGACGGAGCCTGGGGCATCGGCGATGCGGATGAGACCGCCTCGATACTTGCCTGCTCGGTGCCGAGTCCTGTACATCCAACAAGACTCAACAGCGCAACCATCGCCCACATACGCATCCAGAATCCCTCCCGACGAGCGTTATCCCATCCTACGGCGCGATTCGGTCAGCCACAACACGATCGATAGCGAGAAGGTCGACAGCATTGTGATATGGACCGACGGCTTGATGGTGGCGTGGTTCGGCAACCAGATGCCGAAGCGGTTCGTGCCCAGTGCACGGGCGCGGCAGGCACAGCGCGTGGCCGGCTGGTCGATGGCGCTCAGCGGCCTGGTCTATGCGGGGCTCTGGATCGCGGCGCCGAAGGATATGGCGGTGATCGGCGGTTCGCTGGCGATCTTGATCGGGATTGCGATGACAGCGGGCTATTACCTGTCGCTGCGGAACAAGGCGCGGGTGTCGGGCGCCTGAGCCGGCGCACCCGTCGCTTCCTTCTCCCCGTGCAACGGGGAGAAGGAGACAAGCATGGCTGTCTGCCCTTCCCTTCTCCCCGTGACACGGGGAGAAGGTGCCGAAGGCGGATGAGGGGCGCTTTACCCTCCGCGCACGCAAAGCGCGAACATGCACGACACCCGGCACGCGCCTCATCGTCCACGCTCCCCGGGTGCGCCGCACTTACCCGGACCACGTGGCGGCATCAACCCGGCATCGCGTCATCCGTCCGGGCGGTCGATACTCACGCCTGCCCGGCGTCGACGGCATCCACCAATCGCGGGTACAGCGGCTGGAAGCCGAGGTCTTCCCGCAGGCGGCGACCATCCATGACGGCCGCGAACGCTTTCGCGCGTTCCGGATCGGTGCCATCAGGCGGCGGCTGTCCCACCGAAGCGAACAGCGTCGCCAGATCGGGGGCTTCATCGTCCACCACGTTGTAGATGCGATACGCAGGCGATGTCTTTTCCAGCAACCGGATCACGGCCTGCGCCACGTCCGCGTGATGGCCGATGGACATGCGTTGCGTGGGCGGGAAGGTGCGCATGAACGGCACCACGTCCTGGATATGCGGGTCGCCATCGCCGTAGACGAACGGCAGGCGCAGGATGCGGACGTCCAGACCGTCGATGGCCAGCAGCATGCGTTCGGCGGCGAGCTTGCTCTGCGGGTAGGCATCCATGGGGGCGCAGTCGTCGTCTTCCTGCGCCAGGGCACCGCCGTTGGGTCCATAGACCAGGCCCGTACTCATGAACACGAACCGCCCCACCGCTGCCTCGCGGGCGGCATGGGCCAGGTGTTGCGTGCCGAGGTTGTTCACGGCGTGCGCTTCTTCCGGGGTGGCGCCGCGGAAGAACGCCGCGCAATGCACGACGGTATCCACGCCCTGCACCGCCGCCGGCAGCGCGTCCGGCTGCATCAGGTCGCCGATGACCAGGTGGATGCCGTGGTCCGACAGGTCGGTCGCACGGGCGGGGTCGCGCACCAGGGCACGCACGGTGTGTCCGTGCTGCACCAGTCGCTGGGCGAGTCTGCTGCCTACTTTTCCGGTCGCGCCGGTCACGAGTATGTTCATGCGGTCACGGTAGCCGGCGCATGCGCGATGGCATTGGAAAAAACGGCCATGGGTCGGCGGGTTGCGGCGCGGCGGAACGGCCCACCACAATGCAGGCATGCCCGCCGATCCTGCCCGCCACACCGTGACGCCCGCCCGTGGCGCATTGCGTCCGATCCTCGCGATGGCGGTGAGTCACTACGCGACCGACCGGCAACGCGTGGCGGTGCCGCAGGTGGAGGCGCAGGTGGTGGTGCGTTTCGGGCCGTCGATTCCGGGCGGTGTCGATATCCATGCGATGGGCGCAAGGAGCCGGGTGCACCGGAAGCTGATCCGCGGCGGGCACCGGGCGGTACTGGCGCGGTTGCAGCCAGGGACGTGCGAGACGGTGCTGGGCGTGTCCGCGTCGGAACTGTCGGGCCGCACGGTGCCACTCGAAGCCCTGTGGGAGCCCGCGAGCGCGCAGCGTTTGCGCGAGCAGCTTGCTGAAGCACCCGATGCACGTGCGGCGGGTGGAGTGCTGGAAGCGGCGGTCATGGCGCGCATGGCGGGTGGCAAGGTGGCCGGTGCAGTGCCGGCGTTCCTGCCGATCGCACTGGAGAAGTTGCAGGTGGCCAGCGTGGGCACGGTGGCGCGTGAGCTGGGAATCAGTGAACGCCATCTGCGACGCGTACTGCACGAGGTGCTGGGTGTCGGCCCCAAGACGTATGCGCGGTTGAAGCGGTTCGAGCAGGCGGTGCGGGCGGCGCAGTCGGGAGAGGACATCAACTGGTCGGCGATCGCGGCGGATGCGGGCTACTACGACCAGGCGCATCTGATCGCGGACTTCCAGGCGATGGCGGGGTGTACGCCGCGGAGTCTGCTGGCGGAGTTGCGGGAGACTTCCGTCGCGTCGTAGGGCGGACCTGGGCCCGCCTTGCGGGTGTGCTGCAGGCGAATGGACACCCTGCCCGGCGCGGATGTTCAGGCCTTTTCGGTCGAACGTTGCGTCTTTTTCGCTCTCGCGTGGATCTTTTCCGGTGTCGCGATACCCGAAAAGGGTGTCGCGAGGACCTTAATGAGAGAAGAGAGACCCGTTGAGGGTGGCGCGCCACGCTTTTTCAGTATCGCGAGACTCTTTTTCGGTGTCGCGACACCCTTTTTGGTGGAACGTTGGACCTTAGTGAGAGACGAGAGACTCTTTTCGGCCGAACGTTGGACCTTACTGTGAGAAGAAAGACCCTTTTTGGGTGTCGCGAGACCGTTAGTGAGAGAAGAGAGACCCGTCGAGGGTCTCGCCGACACGTAGGGCGGGCTCAAGCCCGCCTTACGGATCTACCGCCGCCCTGCCGGCCACCGCCCCCCTCCGCCCGCTAGCGGCAGATGAAGAAGCACCCCAGCATCGACTTGTCCAGGCTCACCTGCAGGGTTTCGCCGTCCTTGAGGTGCACGGTCTTGGAGAAGGTCGTGTTCTTCTTCACGTCCTCGAACCAGTAGGCCACCTGGTCGTTGGAGCCGATGTACTGATTGCCGGCGTAGACGTCGGTGCGACCGGTCACCTCGCTGCGGGTCACGGTCTCCTTGTAGGAGAAGTCGGCGATCAGCAGGTACTCGCCGGGCGGCAGCTTGGTGAAGCGGAAGCCGCCGTGGTCGTCCAGGATCGTCGCGAACATGAAGTGCTTGGCGATGCGCTCGGGGATCCGGTCCGGCATCTTCTGGCTCTGCTTGACCGTCTCGAACCACTGCTTGAACTCATCGCTCATGTGGATCAGGCCCACCCGCTGGCTGCCCTTTGGCGGGTACTGCTTCTTGGCCAGCACCGCGCCCTTGTAGAAGGCGGTGCCGGCGATGGCGCCGGTGCCCATCAGGCGGATCTCGGAGGTCGCCTCGGCCAGGCTCTTGCCGCCGGTGAAGCGCTTGCCGGCCAGGCAGTCGAGCATGGCGCTGCGCGCCTGGTCCAGGCCGTCGTAGGACAGGCCGAACACGTCCACGCCGCCGACCCGGACATTCATGCCGGTTTCCCTGGGGCGCATGGAGCCCATGGTCTGCTTGAGGTCGCCGGCGGGGACCATCAGGAAGCCGCCGCCTTTGGAGCCGCCGGCCGCCATCAGCGCGCCGCGCATCGTGGCGGGCGGCAGGCCGTCCTGCTGCAGTTCGAGGGTGACTTCCTGCGCGGCCGGCGGCGTGGCGATGCGGGGGCCGTGCATCAGGATGGCGGCGGTGGGGGATTGGGCGGTGGGGCCGATGAGGGCCAGTTGGGACTGGTCTTTCTTGGCGGAGGTGAAGCGGGCCACGCAGCCTTTGCCGGGCGATCCTTCGGGCTGCTGCAGGAACCAGGCGCCGTCGGTGTTGCGGGTGATGAGGCGGCCTTCGTCGTCGGTGCCGGCGGCGATTGCCTGAGCGGTGAAGCCGAAGGTGGCGGCCAGCAGGGTGAGCAGTGCGGGGGTCAGGCGGCGAGGCTTCATCACGGGCGTCCGATGTCCAGGTACGGGAAATTGTGACGATTCCCCGGGAGGTTCACGAGTGACGTTGGTCCCGTGTTGAGGGGCGTTGGTCACCGCATGCGTCGTGGTGATCGGTCATGCAATCCGTAGGGCGGGCTCAAGCCCGCCATCGTGCCCACTCGCCGTCACCGCTCCCCCACCCCATCCAATGCCATCGGCTCAAACGCCCAATCGACCGGATACTCCCCCGCCGCAACCCATTGCCGGAAAGACGAATACGGCCAGTCGCACGCACGCACCGCATGCCCATGCTTCACCGGATTGATATGCACGTAATCGACATGGCGACGCAGGTCGTCTTCATCGCGGATCAGGTGCTCCCAATAGCGCCGTTGCCAGATGCCTCGCTCGCGGCGTGCGATACGCCGCGATGACCGGCGTTCTTTGACTGGCAATGCCCGGCTGAAGCCGGATTTGATCTGCGCCCAGCGGTTGGCGTTGTCGGCGTCGCCCTCGGGCAGCCGCCACACGCAATGCAGGTGGTCGGGCAACACCACGATGGCGATCACCTGGAACGGTCGCGCCGCCCTCGCCGCCCGGAATGCATCGCGCAGCAGATCGACGTGCTCGACGAGCAAGCAGCGGCGACGCTCCAGCAGGTTAACGGTGAAGAAATAGGTGCCGCCCGGCACCCAGACGCGACGGTAATTCGACATGCCGGCAGCGTGCCGGAGGCATCACGCGATCACCGTCGTCGCAGACCCCACACCCATGTCGGAGAAGTCCGACCCGCGCAACCCGTAAGCCGGTGGGCCAGGGCCCACCCTACGCATTCCATCGCCGCTCGGCGCACCCCGGTAACCCCTCAAGCGTAGGGCGGGCTCAAGCCCGCCTTACGGGTTAGTTGAGTGGCACGTCACCCTCGATCTGACTCTCCATTTCAGTAGCGACAACGTTTATGCGCTCAAATGCAGCCTCAACCGTCGCAATCTCGGCATCCATCCCACCAGTCAAGTAGCTGCGCAACGTATCGACGCGGAAGACAATCGAACTAGCGTCGTTAGTCCCTTGCTGCGACATCCTGTCGTAACCCAGTAAATCAATGCTTGCGTCAGAAATTGAAAGCTCAGCAACAACTCGGTTTTTACGCAACGACTCTTTAAAATTCTCGAAATCTTCCCTACTTATATCCAGAGACTCTTGATAGCCTCTAAATACAAGAAACAAAGGAACCATAAACGACTGACTGGCCAGAAGAGGATCGGAAGCGCGGAAAATAGGGTTAATAAAATTAAGAACCTCAATAACCGAAGTAGCCACCTCCTCACACAACTCTAAAAGCCCACCATCCTTTCTAAATTCCGTGACCATTTCATCAAGATACGGGCGCTTTGTATCTATTATTCTATTTTTTGACCTAAGAGAATATTCCACAAACAACAGTCTCGCAGCCACCTCTCGATGCTGGTAGCGCGAATTTGAAATTCTTGACTTTATCGCTATGAGCGGGTGCTCGGCGACACGAGCGATAGCCGCAGCCATCGGACCTCCAAGCGCATTTCTTTTCTCCGCACCACTCAAGGGCGACGCCTCATTGAGACGAGAAAACATATCCTCCACAAGATCCAGATCGTCCGTTTCAATTAATGTAATCGGCAATGTGAAGGAATCAAATATAACCTTTAGCCTTGGGTTTTCCTTACTCATCTGACTGTAGTGCATGCCAGCCACGCTTACTGATAGGTCCTCAAAGTATTTAAAATCTTCTGCGAGCGGAAATTTGTCATCCAAGAAATCAAGAATTGCAGATAGCCTCTGCCTTCCATCAATAACTGCATACTTGTACTCTGAATCAAATTTTTCCTTTGGGTACCAAGGAAGTATATGATGGAAGTACAGCTTCGGAATGTCATATTCGTTTATAATACTATCTATCAATAACTGCTTTCGCTCCAAATTCCAAATTCCCCCGCGACGCTGATAGCTTGGAGACAAATTAATTAGATCTTTATCAGCGGCAATTCTAATAATGGCACTATTGGACAACGCGTAAGTTTTCAGAGATGCCATATTATTAATCCACTGATATAGAAGCCAACTCAGGAAACAACTGGAACTTGCTTATGCCAGCTATCGATAGATCGCGCCGAATAGCTTCCTTACTAGGTCCCGGAACTACAAATCTCCAGACATGACCTGAGCCAAGCTCAGAGGGAATTGAATCTAAACGAATGTTTTCTCGATGAGAGATTGTGAAAACACCTTGCTGCGCATTTATTCGCGGGCTGTTTCTAACCGCAATTGCAGCCATGGGCTGCAAACTTGATCTTCGCTCCGCCGCCAACTTGCCTGTTGTATAACTACCTAAACTTTCATCTTCGAAAGAAGGGATTTCATACTCCCATTCAGGCTTGAAGCCAGCCATCTTATTAAGCTCGCACGGCGCAAGAACCCAAAGAGCAGCATCATTACGATTCTCTTCCGCTACTGCAAAGTAGAGAGCAACTAACGGACTCTCACTCCAATCAAGCAATCTTGTTTGGACGCCGTGATGCTGCATCAGAAAAAGCCAATCAAATTCATGCTGGGGCCGTGCTGGCAGCAAGTACGCAGCACTCTGCTTGAACCTATTCAGCAAATGAGACTCCGACGGCGGATCACTGCGCCTCATCAACTTCGGCTCAAGTGGCCAATGCGCTTCGGCCTGACCTCGATACCAGAGAGGCCCACCATACTGAGCACTGTCAGCCCTCAAGAACGAAATCAGATCGCCCACTCCGCTGATGGGCCTGTCTTCAAACCTCATCTCCCCTCCCCCCGAAAAGGCTGGCCGATCAACTACCAACGTTGCTGCCCCGGCAGCATGAGCATCGCTAGCGATTATCACATTCTTCCGTGAGATCACAGCATTAAGAAGAACCGAGATTTGCGTCTCGCACTACTACATGCTTTTACCTATCGCTAAGTTGTCGCCCCCAGAAGCTAGCGATAGCACTATTCCGCAACCTGGCGTGCATATGCTCTGGGCGCAGCGGGAAGGTCTTTACCAACGACAGGATGGCTTGGATCATGGCCATACCGCAGGCTCATCAGCTAATGTCCATTCCTCGCTTCCCCCTCCCCGCTCCTCCCCCATGAAGTCCCCCTCCCCCGACGCCCTCACCCCCACATGAGTGACGCGCCAAGCCGCACGCGCGCGGCGTCGCTAGGCCCGCTAGACAGGGAAGACGTCTACATCAAACGGCACGAACGCAGGATCGCCTCCTTGGTGAGCTTGCTCGTGCACGTCCTGTTCGTCCTGGCCCTCCTGCACTCCTCCAAGATCACCCTGTCCCAGCCCGAGAGCAGCAGCTCTGGTGGCGCGCGCGTCAAAGTCGACTTCCTGGGCGACCCCACCGATGCCACCCCCAACCCGCCCGTCCCCCCGACCGGCACCCAGAACCCCAGCGAACGCCCCAAGCCCCTCAAGCCCCTCGTCACCACCCGCGTCACCTCCCCCGTGGACGCCACCCGCGTGACCGAAGCCGAGAACCCCGTCGCCCCCGACGAAGCCCAACCCCAGCCCCCCGCCAGCCAACAGGCCATCGCCCCACCCCAGGACCGCCCCCCGTCCAGCCCACCCGCCTGGCGCCGCTCAGCCCAATGGGGCCAGCCCCCCGGCATGCTCGCCCAGGAAACCGCCCCCGAGAACTACGGCCCCACCCTCGGCACCGGCCAACGCCAGGGCAACCAGCAGGGCAACGCCGCCACCCCCAGCATGGAAGTGGACGGCCACCAGATCTACTACGACCTGCGCAACGAACTGAAAGTCGCCGAATGGCAGGCCCAGGGCATGAAGGAAGTCTCCTTCCCCCTGCCTGGCCGCCGCGAACTGATGGTCTGCGCCCTGGAAATCGTCGCCACCCGCGGCTCCGGCGGCTGCCGCCTGATGCAACCCAACGACCCCGACCTGGCCCCCATCGGCGACGCCCGCGACGTGGTCAACGTGATGCGCATCTACCGCCGCGGCGAACTGATCTGGCGCGGACCGGGGGCGTACCGGTAAGCACGCAAGCCGTCGCTGCTCCCTTCTCCCTGCGTAGCGGGGAGAAGGTGCCCGGAGAGCGGATGAGGGGCCGGGCGCGGTAACGAACCGGGCGCCGACACCTCCGCCTCTCCGTTCGCCCCTCACCCGCCTTCGGCACTCACCCCGGCCAGGCGCGGCACGCCCGGCGTTCTGATGACCTGCGCGGCATGCCGCGCAAGCAGGTCATCCTTACCCCCGCTGCACAGGGGGGGGAACTTCGGTGGGACGGCCCAAAGAAAAACCCGCCGAAGCGGGTTTTCTCGTAGCTGGTTGAGCAGCGCCATGCGCCGCATGCATCACGCCGCGATCCGCTCGATCCGTGTGACCGCCTTTCCAAGCACGCGATGCGCCTCTTCCAGATCGTAGTCCGCCTGCAGACCCAGCCAGAAACGCTCGCTCGTACCCAGCGCTGCCGCCAGCCTGACCGCCGTGTCGGCCGTGACGCCCCGCTTTCCGAGCACGATCTCGTTGATACGGCGCGGCGGCACGTCCGCAGCGCGCGCCAGCGCGTTCTGGCTGATGCCCATCGGCAACAGGAACTCTTCCAGCAGCACTTCACCGGGATGGATATTGGGCAAGGTCTTCATGGAAGAACTCCTCTGATGACAGTTCAGTGGTAATCGACGATTTCCACGTCGTGCGCGTCGCCATCCTTCCAGCGGAAGCAGACACGCCATTGATCGTTGATCCGAATGCTATGCTGGCCCTTGCGGTCGCCCTTCAGCGCCTCCAACCGGTTCGCGGGCGGAATGCGCAGATCGTCCAGCGTGGCCGCGTTGTTCAGCATGCGAAGCTTGCGGCGAGCCACGGCTTGCATGCCGGCCGGCAGACGCCGCGAGGGCGTGCCGTTCCAGACTTTCTCGGCTTCCTTGTCGGCGAAGTCCCGGATCACAGGGCCACCATAACGCCGGCCGTCATAGGACGCAAGCCGTCGTGCGCATCTACCGCCGCGGCGAACTGATCTGGCGCGGACCGGGGGCGTACCGGTAAGCACGCAAGCCGCCGCTGCTCCCTTCTCCCTGCGTAGCGGGGAGAAGGTGCCCGGAGGGCGGATGAGGGGCCGGGCGCGGTAGCGAACCGGGCGCCGACACGTCCGCCTCTCCGCTCGCCCCTCACCCGCCTTCGGCACCCTCTCCCCGCTGCGCAGGGAGAGGGACTCTTCGAAGCATCCCGTGCAGGGAGGGATCCGATGCCGGGTTTATCAACCCGGCCTACGAAGCTGCATCGTTCGGCGACGGATCAGTTGAGCCGCGCACCCGGCTCCGGCGCCACCACCGTCGCACGGCCGGGATCCATCGCATCGATGGTGGCAAGCCGCTGCTTGAGCTCGTCTTCCGACAGCGCACCCTCACGGTGCAGCCACTTGAAACGACCGCGATGCTGTTCCGGCGATTCGCTCTCGGGCATGAAATCGAACTCGCGGCGCAGGTAACCGGCGCGACGCGAGGCGATCTCGTCGAGGATCCGCTGGCCGTCTGCATCGTCGATGACCAGCAGGTTGCCGGACTCGGTGGGAATGATCGTGTAGCGCGTCGAGAAGAAGTGGTAGGCGCCGTAGCAGGCCAGGCCCACCCACAGCCACACGGAAATCTTCAGGCCCTGGTCGCCGGTCAGGCTGATGCCCGTGAACACCGCGCCGAGCAGGATCCACAGCAGGCCCACGTTGCGCAGCCACTGGTTGCGCTCGACCAGCGTCTGCCGGTCGCGGCTGATGCCCGCATACCCTACCGAGAACGAACGGCTGCCCGAGCTGTCCTGCAGCTGATAGTCCAGCTCGTCGTCGCCAAAGACGTAACGCACCCGGTTGGAGTGCTTCTTCTGTGCAATTTCCATGGCCCCGCCCCTGTCAGTGTCCTCGTTGGCCGGACTATAAGCGACGGGAAGTGACACGTCAGCCCCGCGCCGCGCCCAAAGAAAAACCCCGCTGATGCGGGGTTTTTCGTGGAGCGGATTACATATTCCGCCGGTACTCGCCACCCACGTCGTACAGCGCGTGACTGATCTGTCCCAGGCTGTGCGTCTTCACCGCCTCGACCAGCGCCTCGAACACATTGCGGCGCTCGCGCGCGGTGCGCTGCAGGTAGGCCAGGCCGTGGCCGTCGTGCACTTCGGGCGCGGCGTGTTCTTCCATCGCTGCGGCGTGGCTGTGGTCGGTCTCGCCTTCCGGCGCCAGCGCGTTGCGCGAGGTCTGCCAGGCGCGCACGTTGGCGATCTGCTGGGCCTTCTCTTCTTCCGTCGAACGGATCAGCTCGATCTCGGTGGCGATCTCGCCGCCGTGCTCGCGCGGCAGGAAGGTGTTCACGCCCACCAGCGGCAGGCTGCCGTCGTGCTTCTTGTGTTCGTAGTACAGCGACTCTTCCTGGATCTTGCCGCGCTGGTACATGGTGTCCATGGCGCCGAGCACGCCGCCGCGCTCGCTGATGGCCTCGAACTCCTTGTAGACCGCTTCTTCCACGATGTCCGTCAGCTCGTCGACGACGAAGCTGCCCTGCCAGGGGTTCTCGTTGAAGTTCAGCCCCAACTCCTTGTTGATGATCATCTGGATGGCCACCGCGCGGCGCACGCTCTCTTCCGTCGGCGTGGTGATCGCCTCGTCATAGGCATTCGTGTGCAGGCTGTTGCAGTTGTCGAACAGCGCGTACAACGCCTGCAGCGTGGTGCGGATGTCGTTGAACTGGATCTCCTGCGCGTGCAGCGACCGGCCGGAGGTCTGGATGTGGTACTTCATCATCTGGCTGCGCTCGTTGGCGCCGTAGCGCTCGCGCATCGCGCGGGCCCAGATGCGGCGGGCGACGCGGCCGATGACGGTGTACTCCGGATCCATGCCGTTGCTGAAGAAGAACGACAGGTTGGGCGCGAAGTCGTCGATCTTCATGCCGCGCGCCAGGTAGTACTCCACGATGGTGAAGCCATTGGACAGCGTGAAGGCCAGCTGGCTGATCGGGTTCGCCCCGGCCTCGGCGATGTGGTACCCGCTGATGCTGACCGAGTAGAAATTGCGCACCGCGTTGTCGACGAAATACTGCTGGATGTCGCCCATCATGCGCAGAGCGAACTCGGTGCTGAAGATGCAGGTGTTCTGCGCCTGGTCTTCCTTGAGGATGTCGGCCTGCACGGTGCCGCGCACGGTGGCCAGCGTCTGGGCCTTGATGCGGGCGTAGGTGTCTTCGTCCACCAGCTGGTTGCCGGTGATGCCCAGCAGGCCCAGGCCAAGCCCGTTGTTGGTCGGCGGCAGCTCGCCGTGGTACTGCGGACGCACGCGGCCTTCGAAGAACGCCTCGATCTTCTGCTGCGCCTCGGCCCAGCGCGCGTCGTCGGCCTTCAGGTACTTCTCCACCTGCTGGTCGATGGCGGTGTTCATGAACATCGCCAGGATGATGGGCGCCGGGCCGTTGATGGTCATCGACACCGACGTGGTGGGCGCGCACAGGTCGAAGCCGGAGTACAGCTTCTTCATGTCGTCCAGCGTGGGGATGTTGACGCCGGAGTTGCCGATCTTGCCGTAGATGTCCGGGCGCGGCGCCGGGTCCTCACCGTACAGCGTGACGCTGTCGAAGGCGGTGGACAGGCGCGCGGCCGGCTGGCCGACGCTCAGATAGTGGAAGCGGCGGTTGGTGCGCTCCGGCGTGCCCTCACCGGCGAACATGCGGATGGGATCCTCGCCGGTGCGGCGGTACGGGTACACGCCACCGGTGTAGGGATAGCTGCCGGGCAGGTTTTCCTTCTGCAGGAAGGTCAGCTGCTCGCCCCAGCTGCGGTACTTGGGCGGCGCAATCTTCGGGATCTGCTGGTGGCTGAGCGAGGTGGTGTAGTTGTCGATGCGGATGGTCTTGCCGCGCACTTCGTATTCGTTGACCGGATCGGTCACCGCCTTGTGGCGTGCGGGCCATTCGCGCAGCAGCTTCAAGGCTTCGGACGACAGCGACTGGATGGCGTCGTTGTAGCGCTGGCGCAGGGTCAGCAGGGAGCGGTCCACTATAGGAGGGGCTTCAGCCCCGACCGGATGGCCTGCGGAGGTCGGGGCTGAAGCCCCTCCTACAAGAGCGTCGGTGGCATACAACTCCAGCGCCTTCGGCAACGCCGGATCGTCCAGGTCCTTCAACGCATTCCAGTAGTGCTGCGCGCGGCTGGCGGTTTCGGCTTCGGTCTCGATGCGGCGGTTGATGCCGCGGCCCTGCTCGGCGATCTCGGCCAGGTAGCGCACGCGCGCGCCGGGGATCAGCACGGTGGCGCGCGGTTCCTTCAGCGTGGTGTCGATGTCCGGGGTCCACTTCTCCGCCGGCAGCTGCAGCTTGTCGCGCAGCAGGCGGCACAGGTTGGCGAACATCCAGCTGACGCCGGGGTCGTTGAACTGGCTGGCGATGGTGGGGTACACCGGCACGTCGGCGTCCGGGGTCTGGAACGCCACGCGGTTGCGCTTCCACTGCTTGCGCACGTCGCGCAGCGCGTCTTCGGCGCCGCGCTTGTCGTACTTGTTCAGCACGATCAGCTCGGCGAAGTCGATCATGTCGATCTTCTCCAACTGGCTGGCCGCGCCGTAGTCGCTGGTCATCACGTACATGGGGAAGTCGACCAGGTCGACGATCTCCGAATCGCTCTGGCCGATGCCGGCGGTTTCCACGATGACCAGGTCGAAGCCGAGCGATTTCAGGAAGGCGATGCAGTCCTTCAGCACGGCGTTGGTGGCCACGTGCTGGCGGCGCGTGGCCATCGAGCGCATGTAGATGCGCTCGCTGCGCAGCGCATTCATGCGGATGCGGTCGCCGAGCAGTGCGCCACCGGTGCGGCGGCGGGTGGGATCGACCGAGATCACCGCGATGTGCATCTGCGGGAAGCACGACAGGAAGCGGTTCATCAGCTCGTCGGTGACCGACGACTTGCCGGCGCCGCCGGTGCCGGTGATGCCGATGACGGGCGTGGCGCGGGCGGGGAACGGCGCATGCGGGCCCTTGGCCCATTGCGCGCGCAGCTTCTCCAGTTCGGATTGGGACAGCACGCCGTCCTCGATGGTGCTGAGCATGCGGCCGATGCCGGCCTCGTCGGTGAGCGCGGGCGCGACCGCGGCGTTCCATTCGCGCTGGCCGTTGACCGGGTGGCGCGCGTCTTCGGCGCGCTTGACCACGTCCTGGATCATCTCCACCAGGCCCATCTTCATGCCGTCGTTGGGGTGGTAGATGCGCTCCACGCCGTAGGCCTGCAGTTCGGCGATCTCCTCCGGCGTGATGGTGCCGCCGCCGCCCCCGAACACGCGTACGTGGCCGGCACCGCGCTCCTTCAGCATGTCGACCATGTACTTGAAGTACTCGACGTGGCCGCCCTGGTAGCTGGACAGCGCGATGCCGTCGGCGTCTTCCTGCAAGGCGGCGCGCACCACGTCTTCCACGCTGCGGTTGTGGCCCAGGTGGACCACTTCCGCGCCCTCGCCCTGGATCAGCCGCCGCATGATGTTGATGGCGGCGTCGTGCCCGTCGAACAGGCTGGCGGCGGTCACGAAGCGCAGCGGCGTGGCATCGGCCTGGGCTGCGGGAAACTGGCTGGCGGGTGTGCTCACGCGTGCTCACTTACAGGTGCGGACAGACGCGGGATTGTAGCCGTTCGCGTGTCACGACCTCACCAATTGCACACCAGTGGACACGGCACGCACACCCTACGGTGGCGTGCGGTGGCGCGTGTCAGCACAGCCCGAACGGCAGCTCGCGCGTGGAGACCACGCGCTGGCCGACGGATTCGCCACGCAGGAAGCGCAATGCGGCGTCGAGTGTCTCCGGCGCGATGGTCACCCGGTGGTGGCCCAGCCCGGTGGTGCTGAGCAACGTGGCCTGCGGCCAGTAGCGCGCATAGCGTTCGCCTTCGCACCACGGCACGTCGGTGTCTTCCAGGTCGTGCACGATCAGGCCCGGGCGCGCGATGCGCGGGGCGGTGGCATGGGCGTGCAGTTCGCGCACGTCGTGGGCGGTCAGTTCCTGGTACTCGTCGAACAGGCGCCGGCTGAGGAACTGCGCCAGCCCCACCATGCCGCCGAAACGGCGCGCGGCATCGAAGGGATCGGCGGCGGGCGCCAGCAGGATCACGCGTTCGGCCTGCATTCCGCGCGCCATCGCGATCGCCGCTGCCGCGCCGCCGAGCGAATGCCCCACGACCGCCGCCAGTGGCCCGGTGTGTCCGGCCACCCGCGCCGCCGCCTCGGCGAACATCGGCAGGGTCGCGCGCCGGCCACTGCTGCGGCCATGTGCCGGCTGGTCGAACGCGACCACCGCGTAGCCGGCGCGGCGCAGCGGCTCCACCCACGGCAGGAAGCGCAGGCCGAAGCTGGACCAGCCGTGCACCAGCAACACGGTGGGTTCGCGCTGCGGGTCACCCCAGGTGTACGTGGCCAGACGTTCGCGGCCGAAGGCCAGTTCGCCGATACGTGCACCGCCGGTCTCGCTCTGGCGGGCACGGGTGCGGGCACCGGGCATCGGCGTGCAGAACAGCTGGAAGGCCCGGGCCAGCGTGCTGCGCGGAGCCAGCCAGCTGCCTACCGCGAAGCGGGCGCTCAGCAGCGACAGTGCCCATGGTTTGCGAACGATCGTGCTATTTCGTGGGGCAGAGACAGCAGCCATGACGGCACCTCGGCAGGAATCAGGCGGTGGGGGGAGACGGCGCGGGGGCGCCGTAGGACGCCAGCAGGCGGTCCAGGGAACGACGGGCGAGCAACGGAGCTTGTTCGGCGTCGTAGAGCCGGGCGTCATGCAGGCCCTGCGCGACAGCGAACAGTTCGAATGCCAGTAGGACCGGATCGGTCTTCGGCGACAATTCGCCGGTATCGATGCACATGCCGATCGCCTTGACCAGTTGCTGGCGCAGCTGCAGCAGCCAGTCGACGATGCGGTCGCGCAGCAGGCCCGGGCGGGCGTCGTACTCATGGGCGGCGGCCAGGATCACGCAGCCATCGGGGTTGTCGCAGACCCAGCGGAACCAGTTCTCCATGATCGCGCGCAGGCGCGGCAGGCCGCGTGGCAGGCCCACCGCCGGCACGATCACGGCACGCGCGTAGCGCTCGGCAGTCCACTCCAGCACGGTCAGCTGCAGGTCCTCGCGCGACCCGAAATGCGCGAACACGCCGCTCTTCGACATGCCGGCGGCGGTGGCCAGTTCGCCGATGGACAGGCCTTCCAGCCCGTTCCGGGCCGCGATGTCGTAGGCCCGCGCGACGATCATCTCGCGGGTGGCATTGCCTTTGTGGGTGGCGGCCTGGGGCGTCATGACAACAGGAATAGCACGGTCGTTCGATTCTCACAATAGGCCGACGTCACGCTCCGCCGCCGGTCCCTTGTCATATCGCCCGCGGCCGATTGGATTAAACTGGCCGCCAGCGACGACCACGGCCGTGTTCCGGAAACGTCGCTTTTTTCTTTTCTGACAACCCGTTAGCCACGCTGAAGGCAAGCCCGCGCCGGTCCCCACCCGCGCACCGGAGCCCACCCATGATCTTCGAAACCCTTGATACCTCCGGCCACGAACAGGTCGTCTTCTGCCACAACCCGGATGCCGGGCTGAAGGCCATCATCGCCATCCACAGCACCGTGCTGGGTCCGGCGCTGGGCGGTGTGCGCATGCGGCCCTACGCCGACAGTGCGCTGGCGCTCAACGACGCGCTGCGCCTGAGCCGCACGATGACCTACAAGAACGCACTGGCCGGCCTCAATGTCGGCGGCGGCAAGGCGGTACTCATCGGCGACAGCAGCAAGGACAAGACCGAAGTCCTGTTCCGCAGCTTCGGGCGTTACGTCGATTCGCTGGGCGGCCGCTACATCACCGCTGAGGACGTGGGGACCGATGTCAACGACATGGAGAACGTCTACCGCGAGACCGAATACGTGGTGGGCGTGCACCAGGTGCATGGCGGCTCCGGCGACCCGGCCCCGTTCACCGCCTACGGTGCGCTGCAGGGCCTGATGGCCACGCTGAACCGCAAGTTCGGCAACGAGGAGATCGGCAAGTACAGCTTCGCCGTGCAGGGCCTGGGCCACATCGGCATGGAGTACGTGAAGCTGCTGAAGGAACGCGGCGCCAAGCTGTTCGTCACCGACCTCAATCCGGCGCTGGTCGAACACGCGGTCGAAGAGTACGGCGCGGAAGCGGTGAAGCCGGACGAGATCTACGACCTGCCGGTGGACGTGTTCAGCCCGTGCGCGCTGGAGTACGCCATCAACGAACAGACCCTGCCCCGCCTGAAGGCGAAGGTGATCTGCGGCACGGCGAACAACCAGATGTCGCACGTGACCGGCGTGGAAGCGGCCAAGCGCGGCATCCTGTACGCGCCCGATTACGCGGTGAACGCGGGCGGCGTGATGAACGTGTCGCTGGAAATCGACGGTTACAACCGCGAGCGCGCGATGCGCATGATGCGGACGATCTACCACACCGTCGGCAAGATCTTCGACCTGTCCGAGAAGGAAGGCATCGCGCCGCAGTATGCGGCCGACCGCATCGCCGAGGCCCGCATGACGGCCATCGGCAAGCTCAAGCTGCCGCTGGGCCGCACCGCGCCACGCTTCATGGGGCACCTGCGCGGCGAGCATTGAGGTAAGTTGCAGATACAACCTGGATGGGCCGCAATAGGAGGGAGGACCGAATGCGACCGGATACCGTCAGCGGATTTCCGCTGGGCGAAGAATTGGATGCGCTGCGCGAGGCCGTGCAGCGGTTCGCACAGACCGAGATCGCGCCGCGCGCGGCGCAGATCGACCACGACAACGCATTCCCGCAGGACCTGTGGCCCAAGCTGGGCGAACTGGGCCTGCTGGGCATCACCGTGGATCCGGAATTCGGCGGCAGCGGCATGGGCTATCTGGCCCATCTGGTCGCGATGGAGGAAATCTCGCGCGCGTCCGGTTCGGTCGGCCTGAGCTATGGCGCGCACTCCAACCTGTGCGTGTCCAACCTCTACCTCAACGGCAACGCCGCCCAGCGCGCGAAGTACCTGCCGAAGCTGTGCAGCGGCGAGTGGAAGGGCGCGCTGGCGATGAGCGAACCGGGGGCGGGTTCGGACGTGGTCGGCTCGATGAGCTGCCGTGCCGAACTCCGTGACGGCGTCTGGGTGGCCAACGGCAACAAGATGTGGATCACCAACGGACCGGAAGCCGATGTGCTGCTGGTCTACATGCGCACCGCCGGCAAGGATGCGGGCAGCAAGTGCATGACGGCCTTCATCGTCGAGCGCGGCATGAAGGGCTTCTCCACCGCGCAGAAGCTGGACAAGCTGGGCATGCGCGGCAGCAACACCTGCGAACTGGTGTTCGAGGACTGCGAGATTCCCGCCGGGAACGTGCTGGGCGAGGTGAACCAGGGCGTGCGCGTGCTGATGAGCGGCCTCAACACCGAACGCCTGGTGCTGAGCGGCGGTCCGATCGGCCTGATGCAGGCGGCGCTCGACATCACCCTGCCCTACGTGCGCGAGCGCAAGCAGTTCGACGCCGCCATCGGCACGTTCGGCCTGATGCAGGGCAAGTTGGCCGACATGTACACCGCGCTGCAGTCCAGTCGCGCCTTCGCCTACCAGGTGGCGCGCGGATTCGACGAAGGTCAGGGGTCGCGTGCCGCAGCGGCAGGCTGCCTGCTGCACGCCTCGGAAGCCGCCGTGCAGGTGACGCTGGAAGCCATCCAGTCACTGGGCGGCAACGGCTACATCAACGAGTACCCTGCGGGCCGCCTGCTGCGCGACGCCAAGCTCTACGCCATCGGCGCCGGCACCAACGAAATCCGCCGCATGTTGATAGGCCGCGAGTTGTTCGACGGTCGGGGATGATCTGGAGGTCGTCGTAGGGCGGGCCCCGGCCCGCCGTCCCGTACGTGCGTCCATCGCGAAGGCGGGCTCAAGCCCGCCCTACGCCAGGCCTGCCTCCTCCAGGACAGGCCACGAAGACGCATCCAGCGTCTCCCGATAGGCATGCCAGCTGGCATACGCCAGCCACGGCATCAGCAGACCCAGCCCCAGCAGCGCCGTGGCGAAGCCAACCGCCGTCAGCGCCACCAGCAGCAGGCCCCACACCAGCATCACGCGCTTGTTGCGCATCACCGCATGCACGCTGGAAACGGCCGCCGTCACCATGTCCACGTCGCGGTCGGCGATCATCGGCAACGAGAAGGCGGTAACGGCGAAGGTGAGCGTGGCGAACACCGCACCGACAGCAGACCCCAGCGCCAGGAATTCCCAGAACGCGGCCGGGTCACTGCCGTCGAACGGAAAGAAGGCACTGACCATCATCCCGGCGCGCGACCACAGCAGGATGATCACGCCCTGCCCCAGCGCGAACACGCCCGCCTGCCCCAGCACCCGCCGCGCGAGCACGAACGAATCGCGCAGGCGCGGCGTGCGGCCCTGTTCCAGCGCGCGGCTCACGCAGTACAGGCCCACGCAGAGCAATGGTGCGACGAACACGAATCCGGACAGCAGCGTCGCCAGGAGCGCGAACCGGCCCAGCACGAACGCCAGCCAAGAAATGCCGGCGCTCACCAGCACGATCACCCCGCCGAACAACAACGACAGGGCGGGCGCGCGGCGCATGTCGCGCCAGCCGGCGCGCAGCCAGCGCCACGGCGCCCCATGATCGAGCACCGCGCACGGCACGATGAAGGCGCGCGCGGCCGGCTCCGTCGTGGGTCCGTCTGACATGTCTTCTCCCCCTCCCGCCTCGAGAATACGCCGGTCTGGACCAGGCCGCTGCCCTGTACCAACGGCCGATTTGCCCGCCGTCGGGCCGGGGCGGGATAATCAGCCTCTCACTCCACGCGGGAAGTCTTCCATGTCCGACATCGTCATCGCCGCCGCCAAGCGCACCGCCATCGGTTCGTTCCTCGGCCAGTTCAATGGCGTTCCCTCGCCCACGCTGGGCGCCGCCGCCATCGCCGCCGCGCTGGAGCAGTCGGGCGTTCCGGGTGCCGACGTGTCCGAAGTGATCATGGGCTGCGTGCTGCCCGCCAACCTGGGCCAGGCACCTGCCCGCCAGGCCGCGCGTGCCGCCGGCATACCGGATGCGGCCGGCGCCACCACCATCAACAAGGTCTGCGGTTCGGGCATGAAGGCGATCATGCTGGGGCATGACCTGATCAAGGCCGGTTCGGCCACGGTGGTCATCGCCGGCGGCATGGAATCCATGAGCAACGCCCCGCACCTGATCCCCAACTCGCGCACTGGCAACCGTTACGGCAATTTCCAGGCGGTGGACCACATGGCATGGGATGGCCTGACCAACCCCTACGACGGCCAGGCCATGGGCGTGTTCGCCGAGGCCACCGTCGCCAAGTTCGGTTTCACCCGCGAGGAGCAGGATGCGTATTCCATCGAGTCGGTGACCCGTGCCCAGGCCGCGCAGGCTTCCGGTGCGTTCAACGACGAGATCATTCCGGTCAAGGTCGCCACCCGCAAGGGCGAGGTCGAGGTCAACACCGACGAACAGCCGGGCAAGTCCGACATCGCCAAGATCCCCACCCTGAAACCCGCCTTCAAGAAGGACGGCAGCGTCACCGCCGCCAGTTCGTCCAGCATCTCCGACGGCGCCGCCGCCACCGTGCTGCTCAGCGCCGAGGAAGCCGCGAAGCGTGGCATCCAGCCGCTGGCGAAGATCGTCGGCCATGCGACCTACTCGCAGGCACCGGAGTGGTTCACCACCGCGCCCGTCTCGGCCATCGACAAGCTGCTCAAGCAGGTCGGCTGGACGGTGGAGCAGGTGGACCTGTTCGAGGTCAACGAAGCCTTCGCGGTCGTCGCCATGGCGCCGATCAAGGAGCTCGGCATCCCGCACGCCAAGGTCAACGTCAACGGCGGTGCCTGCGCGCTGGGCCATCCGATCGGTGCCTCCGGCGCCCGTCTGGTGGTGACCCTGGTGCACGCCCTGCGCCAGCGCGGCGGCAAGCGCGGCATCGCCACGCTCTGCATCGGCGGCGGCGAGGCCACCGCGATCGCGATCGAACTCGTCTGATATTTTGCGCAGTCGGGGGGGCGAAGCGGCCGGTTTTCGCCCGTCCCATAAGGTTTAACAACGGATTGACAAAGATAACCGGCCAACCGCTTGACAGCCGTAATGGGCTTGTCATCATGTTGCAGGCGCGCAATTGCGCGTTGCCTAACTAACGACGAGGAAATTCAACGATGACCATGAACAAGGCTCTGATCGCGCTGGCTCTGGGTTTCGCCCTGGCTGCGTGCTCGAACCAGGAACAGGCTGCCGACGCCGCTGCTGACGCCGCTGCGACCGCGACCGAAGCCCAGGCTGCCGCTGACGCCGCCGCTGCCGCTGGCGAAGTGACCGCCGACGCCGCCCAGCAGTCGGCCGACGCCGCTGCCACCGCCGCCGACGCCGCTGCCACCGCCGCGACCGACGCTGCTGCCGCCACCACGACGGAAGCCGCTGACGCTGCTGCCGACGCCGCTGGCCAGGCTGCCGACACGGCCGAAGCCGCGACCGACGCTGCCAAGGAAGCCACCAAGCAGTAATCTGCTGGCGGTTGACTGATTTAGCGTTAAACTGAGAGAGCCGCCAGTTCGCTGGCGGCTTTTTCTGTATCCGGGCCTGGCTTCCCGGTTCGCCCCCCACCGGTGGACGAACGGACCCGCCCTCCCGGCGCCACCTTCCACACCTACCGATTTGGGGATCCACAATGAAGATCAAGAGCACCGTCCTGCTGGTCGCCGCCGTCCTGGCCATGAGCGCCTGCACGAAGAGCGAGACCACCGACGCCGCTGCTGCCGACGCCGCCGCTGCTGCCGACCAGGCTGCCGCTGCTGCCGGTGACGCCGCTTCCGCTGCCGGCGACGCCGCTGCCGCCGCTGGCGACGCTGCGACGGCCGCGACCGCCGACGCCGCTGCTGCCGCGACCGCCGCTGCCTCGGACGCCGCTGCCGCCACCGAAGCTGCCGCTTCCGACGCAACCGCCGCCGCTGCTGGCGCCGTGTCCGACGCCGCCCAGGCGACGGCCGACAAGGCTGCTGAAGTCGCCGACAAGGCCGACGCCAAGGCTGAAGAAGCCAAGCAGTAATCGACTCGCCTCATCGCGAATCGGACAAGGCCCGCGCAAGCGGGCCTTGTTGTTTTGTGGCAGGCCATCCATGGCCGCCACCCTTCGGGCCATCGACACGCGATGTCAAAAACGGCTCCCGGCCGTTTTTTGTGGCAGGCCATCCATGGCCGCCACACTTCGGGCCATCGACACGCGATGTCGAAAACCGCTCCCAGCCGTTTTTTGCAGTGCGGTTTGGCGCGTGCGGGGCTTTGTGGTCTGATGCCGCCTTTCCTGCTTCGTCGTGCCGCATGCCCGCCATCGCTTCGCAACTCGATCCGCGCTCGCCCGATTTCCTCGCCAACAACGCGTATCACCGCGTACTGGTGCAGGAACTCGACCGCCGTCTGGCGCACGCTGCCGAGGGGGGAGGCGAGAAAGCGCGCAACAAGCACACCGAACGCGGCAAGCTGCTG
The DNA here is from genome assembly GCF_052871755.1 of Pseudoxanthomonas sp. LARHCG66. Lineage (NCBI taxonomy): Bacteria > Pseudomonadati > Pseudomonadota > Gammaproteobacteria > Lysobacterales > Lysobacteraceae > Pseudoxanthomonas > Pseudoxanthomonas sp. LARHCG66. The sequence goes on from NZ_JBIXJW010000001.1 coordinate 270,447, forward strand.
GCACGGGATCGCATCACCGCCCTGCTCGACCCCGGCTCGCCCTTCCTCGAAATCGCGCCACTGGCCGCCGAGGAGATGTACGACGGCGCGGCACCCGCCGCCGGCATGGTTTGCGGCATCGGCCGCGTGATGGGCAACGAGGTGGTGATCGTCGCCAACGATGCCACGGTCAAGGGCGGCACCTACTTCCCGATGACGGTGAAGAAGCACCTGCGCGCGCAGGAGATCGCGCGCGAGAACCGCCTGCCCTGCGTGTATCTGGTGGACTCCGGCGGCGCCTTCCTGCCCCTGCAGGACGAAGTATTCCCCGACCGCGAGCACTTCGGCCGCATCTTCTACAACCAGGCCCGCCTGTCGGCCGAGAACATCCCGCAGGTCGCGGTGGTGATGGGCAGTTGCACTGCGGGCGGTGCCTACGTGCCGGCGATGTGCGACGAATCGGTCATCGTCAAGGAACAGGGCACGATCTTCCTCGGTGGCCCGCCGCTGGTGAAGGCAGCCACCGGCGAGGTGGTCGATGCCGAAGCCCTTGGCGGCGCCGACGTGCACACCAGCGTGTCCGGCGTGGCCGATCATTTCGCCGAGGACGATCGCCACGCGCTGGAGATCGCGCGCGGCATCATCGGGCATCTCAATCGCCGCAAGACCCTGCCCGTCGCGGTGCGCGACATGCGCGAACCACTGTATCCGGCCGAGGAGTTGTACGGCATCGTGCCCAAGGACACCCGCCGCCCGTTCGACATCCGCGAGGTCATCGCTCGCATCACCGACGGCAGCGAGCTGGACGAGTTCAAGGCCCGCTACGGCAAGACCCTGGTCACCGGCTTCGCGCATCTGCACGGTTACCCGGTGGGCATCATCGCCAACAACGGCATCCTGTTCGGCGAAAGTGCCCTGAAGGGCGCGCACTTCATCGAGCTGTGCAACCAGCGCGGCATCCCGCTGGTGTTCCTGCAGAACATCACGGGCTTCATGGTCGGCCGCAAATACGAGAACGCCGGCATCGCGAAGGACGGAGCGAAGATGGTCACGGCTGTCGCCTGCTCGTCCGTGCCGAAGTTCACCGTGGTCATCGGCGGCAGCTTCGGTGCCGGCAACTACGCCATGTGCGGCCGTGCCTACGGCGCGCGCTTCCTGTGGATGTGGCCGAATGCGCGGATCAGCGTGATGGGCGGCGAACAGGCGGCGAGCGTGCTGGCGACGGTCAAGCGCGACGGCATCGAGGCTGCGGGCAAGTCGTGGAGCCCGGACGAAGAGGACGCCTTCAAGGTGCCGATCCGCGAGCAGTACGAATCGCAGGGCAGCCCGTGGTACGCCACTGCGCGCCTCTGGGATGACGGCATCATCGACCCCGCCGATACGCGCCGGGTGCTGGGGCTGGGCATCTCGGCCTCGCTCAACGCGCCGATCGAACCGGCGAAGTTCGGCGTGTTCCGGATGTAGCGCCAGGTACGTGCCCGGCCCGCGCCCTCTTCATTGTTGTGAGCGCCGCGTGCACAAGCCCGACTCCAGGGTGAACCACGCCCGCGCCGCATGCGCCATGCCGCCAATCGGCTGTGCAGGTCACAGCGCGCGCGCGGACGGGCGGCGATAGTCCGGAGTCCCTGCCACCCGGAGCATCCCCTGCATGTCCATCTGGAAAGACCAAGGCCCCGCGAAGAAAGAGACCGGCAACCTGCCGCCGGAACCCACCGCCCTTCCCGTGCGCGACACCGCCACGGCGGCGGAGTTCTCGCCCGCCGTCACCGCACCGCCGGGCACGCGTCCGGTTGAACGCAGCGCTCCCCAGGAGGCCCTGAAGGAATCGCTGATCGCCGCCGACCTGACCATCGAGGGCAAGATCGAAGGCACCGGCCACATTCGCATCGCAGGCCGCTTCAAGGGCGACGTGAACGTGCAGGGCGACCTCACCATCGAAACCGGCGCCAAGCTCAATGGTGGCGTGCGGGCGAAGAAGGTGACCATCGCGGGCGAGCTGGAAGGCAACATCGAGTCCGCCGCACGCGTCGAACTGCTGGCATCGGGCGTACTGATCGGCGACGTGAAGTCAGGATCACTCACAGTGGCCGCAGGGTCCCGCATGCGCGGCCAGGCCGACTTCGGCTGGGATGAGCCTGCCAAGGGCGGCAAGGGCAAGGACAACGGCACGGAGCCCGGCGCCGCCGCATGAGCCAACCCCGCCCAGGCAGTGCCGGCGCCACCCGCACCTGCCCGCACTGCAAGGCGACGATCCTGGAAAGCGCGGCGGTCTGTCCGGGCTGCCGGCATCACTTGCGCTTCGAACCTGGCGCGGGTGCCCAGGCGGCACCCGCGCTGACACCGCTGCGGATCGAGGGCACGCTGCAGCCACCCGCGGAAGGCGCGGCATGGGAGTACAGCGTGGTGCTGTCGATCCGTAACGATCGTGGGGAGGAAGTCACCCGTCAGGTCGTCGGTGTCGGTGCGATGCAGCCGCACGAGCAGCGCAGCTTCGTGCTGTCGGTGGAGCTCAATTCCGCCACCGGCAAGGCGGCGGGACGGCGCACGCGTCACTGACGCGCAGGCTCATCCCTTCTTGTCGGGCCCGCAACTGTTGCAGCCGCCACAGGACGCATCCGCGCCTGAGGGCGGCGGCGCGATCCAGCGCCCCAGCCGATACCGCCAGCCGACGCTTCCCTGCCGCAAAAGCGGCAACGCCAGCGCGCCTCGCAACCTGCGCAGTGGCCCCGGGAACTGCTTCTTCAGCACGACCCACAGGCTGACCACCACCGCGACGGCGATGATGGCGTATTGCAGGGCGAGCGACGCGTCCATGGCTCAGCCCGCGCCCAGTGCCTTGGCGACCTGGTAAGTCACCAGCGAGGCGAGGTAGGCCAGCGCGAACAGGTAGAACGTGGCAAAGCCCATTTGCTTCCACGAGTTGGTCTCGCGCTTGATCGTGGCGAGGGTCGAGATGCACATCGGCGCGTAGATGAACCACACCAGCAGCGACAGTGCGGTCGCGAGCGACCAGCCGTCGCTGATCACGGGCGTCAACGCCTGGATGGCTGCGTCATCGTCGGCCGCCGACAGGGCATAGATCGTCGCCAGCGAGGCAACTGCCACTTCACGTGCGGCCAAGCCGGGAATCAACGCGATGCATATCTGCCAGTTGAAGCCCAGTGGCGCGAAGAACACCGCCATCGCATGACCGATGCGGCCGGCGAAGCTGTAATCGATCGCGGGACCCATTGCGCCTTCCGGCGGTGCCGGGAAGTTCAGCAGGAACCACAGCAGGATGGTCAGCGCCAGGATGATGCCGCCGACGCGCTTGAGGAAGATCATCGCACGCTCGTACAGGCCGATGAGCAGGTCGCGCGGGTGCGGAATGCGGTAGGAAGGCAGTTCCAGCAACAGCGCGTGCTCGCCCTTGTCGCGGCGCCACTTCTTCATCACCCATGACACCAGCAACGCACTGAGGATGCCTGCTGCGTACAGGCCGAACAGCACCAGGCCCTGCTGGTTGAAGATGCCCACCTTCTCGTTCGGCACGAATGCACCGATCAGCAGTGCGTACACCGGCAGGCGCGCCGAGCACGTCATCAGCGGTGCGACCAGGATCGTCGCCAAACGGTCGCGCGGGTCCTGGATGCTGCGCGTGGCCATGATGCCGGGGATGGCGCAGGCGAAGCTCGACAGCAGCGGAATGAAGGAGCGGCCCGACAGGCCGGCCGATGCCATCATGCGGTCCAGCAGGAACGCCGCGCGGGGCAGGTAGCCGCTTTCTTCCAGTGCCAGGATGAAGGCGAACAGGATCAGGATCTGCGGCAGGAACACGACCACACCACCCAGACCGCCGATGATGCCGTCGACCAGCAGGCTGTTGAGCGGCCCTTCGGGAAGCAGGCCGCCCGCCTGTCCGCCCAGCCAGCCCGTGCCCGCTTTGATCATGTCCATCATCGGCGTCGCCCAGGCATACACCGCCTGGAAGATCAGGAACATCACCACGATCAATGCCAGCAGTCCGAACACCGGGTGCAGCAACCAGCGATCCAATGCATCGTCGATCTTCGCCGTCCGCGTGGGCATGGCGACCGCGAGCGACAGCAGGCGACGTGTTTCCGCATGTAGATCGGCGCCTTCCGCCAAGTGCGTGCGTGGCTCGTGCGGCTGTGCGGCGACGGCATCGATGCGCTCGACCAGCGCACGCGCACCGCCATGCTTCACCGCGATGGTTTCGACCACCGGCACGCCGAGTTCGCGCTCCAGCGCCGCCAGGTCGATGGCGATGCCGCGACGCTGCGCGGCATCCATCATGTTGACCGCCAAGATCATCGGCTTGCCCAGCTCGCGCACTTCCAGCGCGAAGCGCAGGTGCAGGCGCAGGTTGGTGGCATCCACCACGCAGACCAGCACATCCGGGGCCGGCTCACCGGGATAGAAGCCGCGACACACATCGCGCGTGACCGCTTCGTCCAGACTGGCGGCGTGCAGGCTGTAGGCACCCGGCAAATCCAGCACCGCGTAGCTGCGCCCCGACGCCGACGAATGCAGCCGGCCTTCCTTGCGCTCGACGGTGACGCCGGCGTAGTTGGCGACCTTCTGCCGGCTGCCGGTCAACTGGTTGAACAGCGCTGTCTTGCCACAGTTCGGATTGCCGACCAGCGCCAGCCGCAGCGTCGATGCCTCGGCGGCGCTCATGATGCGGCTCCGTTGCGCAATCGCACACGGGCCGCTTCGGAGCGGCGCAGCGCGAAGCGCGTGAAACCCACCTGCACCAGCAGAGGCTCCGCACCCAGCGGCCCCTTCGCGACCACTTCGACTTCCTCGCCGTTGACGAAGCCCAGCTCGCGCAGGCGGCGTGCGATGTTGTCCTGCGGCCCGTGGTCTTCCACGGTGTCCACGATGGCGGGGGTACGCGAAGGCAGTTCTGTCAGGATCACGCCAGGCTCTCAAATGCGAACTATTCTCATTGTAGCATCGCCGCAGTGCAGGAAGGCCGCAACGCACTGTGCCGCTATCATTCAGCGACTTTGAAGGGAACGGCAGGCATGGCGGCATCACCGCAGGAACATCCCCTCGTACTGGAACGCGCAGGCGCCGTGGCGCGCATCCGGCTGGACCGCCCCACCCTCCACAACGCGTTCGACGCCGGGCTGATCGCCGCGCTGACCACCACGCTCGAACAGGTCGGCGCTGAATCCGACATTCGCGCCGTCGTGCTGGAAGGCAGCGGCGTCTCGTTCTCCGCCGGCGCGGACCTGAACTGGATGCGTGGCATGGCCAGCGCCAGCGAGGAGGCCAATCGCGAGGATGCCCTCGCCCTCGCCCGCCTGATGCGCACGCTGGACGAACTGCCCAAGCCGACCATTGCCCGCGTGCATGGCGCGGCCTTCGGCGGTGGCGTGGGCCTGGTGGCCTGCTGCGACATCGCCATCGGCGTGCCCGAGGCGAAGTTCGGCCTGACCGAGAGCAAGCTGGGGTTGTTGCCGGCGGTGATCTCGCCGTATGTCATCGCCGCCATCGGTGCACGGCAGGCGCGGCGATGGTTTGCGACGGCGGAGATCTTCGATGCGTCCACCGCGCTGCAGGTCGGATTGCTGCATCAGGTGGTGCCGGCGGCGCAGCTGGACGAGGCCGTGGCGCGACAGCTCGCCCTGCTGCTGAAGGCGGGGCCACACGCTGCGGCAGGTGCGAAGGAGTTGGTCGCACGGGTCGCCGCTTCTTCCGACCGTGGCCGGATGGATGCCGACAATGCGGACCTGATCGCGAAGTTGCGCGTTTCCAGCGAAGGCCAGGAAGGCCTGTCGGCCTTCCTCGACAAGCGCGCACCCGCATGGGCCAACAAGGAGTAGCGACGTGATCGACCACGTGGGATTCGATGTCAGCGACTACGCCCGCAGCCGGGCGTTCTACTCACAGGTACTGGCGCCACTGGGCTATGGCGTGGTGATGGAGGTGACCCGCGAGATGACTGGCAGCTACGAGGGGTGCGGCTTCGGCCCGCCCAGCCGTCCCCACTTCTGGGTAGGCAGCGGCGACGGCAGCGGTACGTCATCGCGTCGCCTGCATGTCGCCTTCACCGCCCAGTCGCGTGCCCAGGTGGATGCCTTCCATGCGGCCGCCCTCGCCGCCGGTGCACGGGACAACGGTGCTCCTGGCCTGCGGCTGCACTACCACCCCAACTACTACGGCGCTTTCGTCATCGACCCGGACGGGAACAACATCGAAGCCGTCTGCCACCTTCCTCCGGATGCCCGACCCTGATGTTCTCCAAGATCCTGATCGCCAACCGCGGCGAGATCGCCTGCCGCGTCATCCGCACCTGCCGCCGGCTGGGCATCCGCACTGTCGCCGTGTACTCGGAAGCCGATGCCGATGCGCAGCACGTGCGCCAGGCCGACGAGGCCTACCCGATCGGCGGCCCGCGGCCCCAGGAGAGCTACTTGCGGGGTGATGCGATCATCAAGGTGGCCAGGAGCAGCGGCGCGCAGGCCATCCACCCCGGCTATGGCTTCCTCTCCGAAAACGCCGACTTCGCCGATGCCGTCGCTGCCGCCGGCATCGTGTTCATCGGTCCCTCCGGCGCCTCCATGCGCAAGATGGGCAGCAAGGCCGGTGCGAAGGACCTGATGGACGCCGCCGGGGTCCCGGTGGTGCCGGGCTACACCGGTGAGGACCAGTCGCCGAACACCCTGTCGCGCGAAGCGGCGCGCATCGGCTTCCCGCTGATGATCAAGGCCGCGCACGGCGGCGGTGGCAAGGGCATGCGTATCGTCCATCGGCTGGAGGATTTCATCGCCCAGCTCGAAAGCTGCCAGCGCGAAGCGACCAACGCCTTCGGCCGCGACCGCGTACTGCTGGAACGCTACGTGCAGTCGCCGCGCCATATCGAGATCCAGGTGTTCGCCGACACGCACGGAAGCACCCTGCACCTCAACGAGCGCGAGTGCTCGGCGCAACGCCGGTACCAGAAAGTGCTGGAGGAATCGCCCTCGCCTTTCCTGACGCCGTCGCTGCGAAATGCGATGGGCGAGGCGGCGGTCCAGGCCGCACAGGCCATCGACTACGTCAACGCCGGCACCGTCGAGTTCATCGTCGATCCCGACGGCCAGTTCTACTTCATGGAGATCAACACGCGACTGCAAGTGGAACATCCTGTCACCGAGTTCGTCACCGGCCAGGACCTGGTGGAGTGGCAATTGCGTGTCGCCGCCGGCGAACCCTTGCCGCTCGCGCAGGACGCCATCACGCAACACGGGCACGCCATCGAAGTGCGCCTGTATGCCGAGGATCCCGAGGCCGGTTTCCTGCCTGGCTCGGGCCGCCTGGAAAGGCTGGTCCTGCCGGCACCCTCGGCGCAGGTCCGCCTCGACGCGGGCGTGATCGAAGGCGACACGGTGACCATCTTCTACGACCCGATGATCGCCAAGCTGATCGTCTGGGGCGCGGACCGCACCGAGGCCCTCGCAGGGCTGCGCGCCGCGCTGGCCGAGTGCGGGATCGTCGGACCGAAATCGAACATCGGCTTCCTGGAACGACTGGTCCGCCACCCCGCCATCGTCGAAGGTCGCATCGACACCGGCTACCTGGACCGCCATCTGGACGAGTTCATGCCCGCCGTCGGGCTGGATGCCGTGCAGCAGGTCGCTATCGCCGTCGCGGCGCTGCTCCAGCAGGAAGCGGATGCGCGACAGGGTGCCCGCCATTCCAGCGATCCCGGTTCGCCATGGGCCGTCGGCGATGGCTGGCGACTGGGACATGCCGGTGCGCGGCCGCTGGCATTCCAGCATCAGGAGGAGACCTGGGAAGCCTCCGGTCATGGCCATGCCGGTACCTACCGCATCCGTCTGGCCACCACCACGTATGAGGTGGAAGGCGCAAAGCTGACCGGCGACCTCCTTGGTTTGCGTATCCAGGGAGAGGCGCGGCGATTCCGCGTCCAGCGCCACGGCACGCGCCTGACGCTGCATGATGGGGAACGTCGGGCCACGGTGGAAACGGTGCCGGTCTACCGTCGCGTGGCGGCGGCAGGCATCGAGGCGGGCGGCAGGATCGTCGCACCGATGCCGGGGCGCGTCGTGCTGGTCAAGGCACAGCAGGGGGACACGGTCAAAGCCGGACAGGAGCTGCTCGTGATGGAGGCGATGAAGATGGAACTGGCGGTGAAGGCTCCGCGCGACGGCGTGGTGGCCGAGGTGCGCGCCAGTGCCGGCGACTTCATCGACGCCGACACATTGCTCGTGACGCTGGAGTGAGCCCCTCCATGGCTTTCCCGCGCATGACGACCGCCCTGCTGTTCGCAACATTCGCACTGGCAGGCTGCGTGATGTTCGAGCAGCCACCCGCCCCGCTGACCTGCGATCCCGCGCTGGTGGGCCGGTGGATTCCGCTCGCCGACAGCCCGCAGGACAAGGTGCCGCTGGGCAAGGACGACTACGCCGAAGTGGATGCCCGCTGCCACGTGCGCCTGCGCGACAACAGCCGGACCGACGCGCCGAACTTCGATGCCCTGGGTTTCGAGATAGACGGGCAACGTTACCTGGCGCTCGGCTTCGAGGAGCTGGAGGGACTGTTCGCCACCGGCAAGACGGCGCCCCCGACCCCCAAGGGCATGCCTGCCGGCGCTGTCACGCTGCTGAAATACCGCATCCGCGACGATACCCTGCAGATCGCGATGCTCGACACGGTGGCCATCATGCAGCGGGTGCAGCAGGGCACGTTGAAGGCCCGCGAGACCGATGCCAGCACGTATCTGTTCGAAGGGCGTCCCGAGCAGCTGCGCGACTTGCTGCGCACCCATCCGGACCTGTTCGATGCCTTGGATGGCGGCGGCAAGGCATTGCGCATGCGGCGCGCAAAAGACGCGGTGACGCCATGACCCCCACCGGTCCCCTGCCGATGGCGGATGGCGACTTCGTCAGGATCGTGGAAGTCGGCCCGCGCGATGGCCTGCAGAACGAAAAGGCGCTCGTCTCGACCGCCGACAAGGTGGAATTGATCGACCGTCTGTCCGCCACCGGCCTGCTGAGTATCGAGGCCACCAGTTTCGTCAGCCCGCAGTGGGTTCCCCAACTGGCCGATGCGGCGGACGTCTTCACCGCCATCCGGCGCAGGCCCGGGGTCGCCTACCCCGTGCTGGTGCCGAACGAAAAAGGCTATGACCGCGCACGTGCGGTCGGCGTGGAGGAAGTGGCGGTGTTCACCGCCGCGTCCGAAGCCTTCAACCGCAAGAACATCAATGCGTCCATCGATGAATCCATCGAACGCTTCCGCCCCGTGCTCGAACGCGCGGCCGCCGATGGCGTGAAGGTGCGCGGTTACGTGTCCACCGTCCTGGGCTGCCCGTACCAGGGCGACGTACCGGTCACGGACGTGGTGCGGGTGGCCAGGCAGCTCCATGCGCTGGGCTGCTACGAGATATCGCTGGGCGACACCATCGGCGTGGGCACACCGCGCAAGGCCGCCGGCATGTTGAAGGCGGTCGCAGCGGAACTGCCCATGTCCGCATTGGCCGTGCATTTCCATGACACCTACGGGCAGGCGCTGGCGAACATCCTTGCCTGCCTGGATGAAGGCGTCCGCGTGGTGGACGCCGCCGTCTCCGGCGCAGGCGGCTGCCCTTACGCCAAGGGCGCGAGCGGCAACGTGGCCAGCGAGGACGTGGTCTACCTGCTGCATGGCCAGGGCCTGCGCACGGGGGTGGACCTGGATGCACTGGCCGATACGGGCCGGTGGCTGGCGGCACGCCTCGGCCGCGAGACCGGCAGCCGCGTCGGCAAGGCCCTGGCGGCCGCATGAACACAGGCCCGGCCAGCGACGTCGATGTGGTGGCGCTGGCCGCGGCACTGGAGCGCGCGGCTGCCGTCGAAGGTACCGACAGCGCTACGGCGGACCTGCTCCGGCAAGCCGGCGCGGCGTTGCTGGCCAAGCAGCACGAGGCCGATACGGAGCGCTCGCGCTACCGCAACCTGTTCGACGCCGTGCCCGACCCGGTCAGCATCATCGCCGAGGACGGCACCGTGCTGGACCTCAACAAGGCCGGCATGCTGGCCTACAAGCGACCGCGCGACGAGATCGTCGGCAACAACATCAACGTGCTGAACCCCGACCTGCCGCGCGATCACCTGGTGCCGGTCTGGGAAACCCTGAATCGCGGCGTGACCTATGTCATCGAGGTCACCAACATGCGCGGCGATGGCACCCGCTTCCCGGTGGAAGTGCACTCGGCCAACATCAACTTCGACGGGCGCAAGAGCATCGTCGCGGTGGCACGCGACATCAGCAGCCGGCGGCTGGCCGAGATGCGCTACCGCGAACTCATGGAGACCCTGGACAAGGGCATCGTGGTGCACAACCGCGAAATGGAAGTGCAGTACTGCAACGGCGCGGCCATGCGCATCTTCGGCATCCGCGAGGACCAGCGCGTCGACCAGGAGCTCGCCCTGGACCGCTGGCATGTGGTCGACGAGCACGGCCGCGAGATGGGCCGCCACGAGTTGCCCGCGCAACGCGCGCTGGACAGCGGCCAGATGGTCGAAAGCGTCCTGCTGGGCCTGTATCACCGCCAGAAGAAACAACTGCTGTGGCTGACTGCCACCTCGGTGCCGCAGTTCGCCCCCGGCGCGAGCGTGCCGGCGCAGGTGACCACGCTTTTCAGCGACGTGACCGAACTCAAGCGCGACAGTGCGCTGTTCGACCGTGCGCAATCGCTCGCGCATATCGGCGGCTGGGAATGGGACATAGGCCGCGACCGGATGTACCTGACCGACGAGGCCCAGCGCATCCTGGGTGCCGCGCGTGCGCTGGTGACGCTGGACGACATGCTGTCGTGCCTGCGCGAAGCGGATCGTCGGCGCCTGCGTGGCGCGCTGGACCTGGTCACCGCCGGCGGCAAGGGCTTCGACCTGGAACTCCAGGGCACGCAGGCCGACGGGCATCCGTTCTGGATCCGCGTGATCGGCGACGCCGAGCCCGGCGACCCGGGTGCGTCGCGCATCACCGGCACCATGCAGGACATCTCGCAGGACAAGCAGGCCGAGGAGATGCTGCGCATCCAGGCGCGCACTGATCCGCTGACCGGGCTGATGAACCGCGATGCCGTGCTGACCGAACTCGGCACGCGGCTGGCCGACCCCGAGCGCGCGCGCGCCGCCGTGCTCTACATCGACCTCGACCGTTTCAAGATGGTCAACGATGTGCTGGGCCACAACGCAGGCGACGAGCTGCTGGTGCAGGCCTCGGACCGCATCCGCGGCGCGGTGGGCACCGACGGCATGATCGCCCGCTTCGGCGGCGACGAATTCCTGGTGATCTGCGATGCGGGCGAGAACCCGCACCTGCCGGAACAACTGGCGCACGCCGTACTCGGCGCGTTCGCGGACGCCTTCCGCTTCGGCAAGGACGAGTTCGCCATCACCGCCAGCATCGGACTGGCCATCGCACCCGGCGACGGCCTGCGCCCGCAACAGTTGATCCAGAACGCCGACATCGCGATGTACGACAGCAAGCACCGCGCGCGCAATGGCTGGCAGAGCTTCACCCAGGAACTGGCGCAGCGGCAGCAGGACCGTCTGCAGATCGAGACGCAGCTGCGGCGCGCGGTGGACAACGAAGAGTTCCGGCTGGTCTACCAACCGCAGGTGGACCTGCGCAACGGCCGCATCATCGCCGGCGAAGCGCTGATCCGCTGGCAGAACCACCAGCTGGGCGAACTGCGCCCGGACGTGTTCATCAGCCATGCGGAGACGACCGGCGACATCGTGCGCATCGGCAGTTGGGTATTGCGCGAAGCATGCCGGCAGGTGGCCGCCTGGCGCGACCAGGGGCTGGGCATCGTGCGCGTGGCGGTCAATGTGTCGTACCGGCAGTTCGCCGGTGACGACCTGGCCGATCGCGTGCGGGCGATCCTGACCGAGTTCGACCTGCCCGGCGCAGCGCTGGAGCTGGAGTTCACCGAACGCGTACTGATCGAGGATGCCCCCGCCACGCTGCGTACCTTCGCCGACCTGCGGCAGCTGGGCGTGGTGCTGACGATCGACGATTTCGGTGAAGGCTACAGCGCGCTCAACTATCTGCGCCGCCTGCCCATCCACGGCCTGAAGCTCAGCCCGCTGTTCACCGAGGGCGTGCCCAGCAACCGGTCCGATGTGGCCGTCTGCCAGGCGGTGTCCGCGATCGCACGCAGCCTGGGACTGGGACTGGTCGCCGAGGGCGTCGAATCCGAGGCGCAGCGCCAGTTCCTGCTCAACCTCGGGGTTCCGGTGGGCCAGGGATTCCTGTTCGCGCCCGGCCTGTCGCCGGACGAATTCGCGCGCCGGCTTGCCGACGCCCCGCTGGAGCGGGTGCACGCCTGAGAGGCGGCAATCCTTGCAGGAGCGACGTGAGTCGCGACCGGGAGCCGTCTGCTCCATCGTCCTCCTTCGCAGGTCCGCAATGAATCGCCATGGTTCGCGCCTCGCCAAAGGGCATTGCCCGCCTTGGCTCGCGGTCGCGACTCACGTCGCTCCTACAGCAGGCTCCGGGCTCCCAGGCGCCCACCATCGCGTAAAATGCCGGCTTTTCCGCACCAGGTTGACCGCATGCAGCTTCCCGACACCCGCGCCGTCATCACCGGGGGCGTTTCCGGCCTGGGCCTGGCCGTGGCCCGCCACGTGATCGCCCATGGCGGCAAGGCCGCGCTGTTCGATGTCAACGACGACAAGGGCGCCGCCGCGGTCGCCGAGCTGGGCGAGGCCAACGTCCGCTACTTCCGTACCGACGTGACCGACGAGGCCGGCGTCGCGGCGAACGTGGCGGCAGCGAAGGAATTCCTTGGCGGCTTGAATGCAGCGATCAACTGCGCCGGCATCCTCGGCGCCGGTCGCGTGCTGGGCAAGGAAGCACCGATGCCGCTATCCACGTTCCAAGGCACGGTGATGGTCAACCTGGTCGGCAGCTTCAACGTGGCCAAGGCCGCCGCCGACGTGATGCAGCACAACGTGCCCAACGCCGACGGCGAACGCGGCGTGATCGTCAACACGGCCAGTGTGGCGGCGTACGAAGGCCAGATCGGCCAGGCGGCGTACTCGGCATCGAAGGGCGGCGTGGTCGCCATGACGCTGCCGATGGCGCGCGAACTGTCCCGCTTCGGCATCCGCGTGATGACCGTGGCGCCCGGCATCTTCTGGACGCCGATGGTCGATGGCATGCCCGAGGCCGTGCAGCAGTCGCTCAGCGCCTCTATCCCCTTCCCGTCCCGCCTCGGCAAGCCCGGGGAGTTCGCCGACCTGGTCGCCTATATCCTGGGCAATACGTATCTCAACGGCGAGACCATCCGGCTGGATGGCGCCGTGCGCCTCGCACCGAAATAGGGCCGTGATTCGTCATTCGCGAGTGGTGATTCGCAAGAGCCGCCTTCCCGAATGATCACGCCGACCCACCCCATCACCCATCACCAATTACAAATCACCACCATGAAAGCTTTCGACATCAAGAAGGGCAACGTCGTCGAACACAACGGCGGCGTATACCAGATCCGCGACATCGAGCGCAGCTCGCCGCAAGGGCGCGGCGGCAACGTGCGCTTCCGTTTCATCATGTACAGCGTGCCGGGCGGCAACAAGCTGGATGCCAGCTTCGACGCCGACGACAACCTGCCGGAAGTCGAACTGCTGCGCCGGCAGGCGACATTCTCGTACATGGATGGCGATGCGTTCGTCTTCCTCGACGATGAGGACTACACGCCCTATACACTGGACGCCAACGTCATCGGTGATGACGCCGGCTACATCACCGAAGGCCTCGCCGGCTGCTACGTGCAGGTCATCGACGAACTGCCGGTCGCGCTGCAGCTGCCGCAGCACGTGACGCTGGAAGTGGTGGAAACGCCGCCGGAACTGAAGGGCGGCACCGCGACCAAGCGCCCCAAGCCGGCCAAGCTCAACACCGGCATCGAGATCATGGTGCCGGAGTACATCACCAACGGCGAGCGCATCCTCGTCAACACGACGACGGGCGAGTTCGGCGGTCGCGCCGACTGAGGTCTTCTGTCACGACGCGCCTGCCGCATCCAGTGCGCGCAGGCGCGCGCCGATCGTTTCCAGGTTTGCTTCGATGCCCTGCAGGACCTCGCGCCGGTCGGCAGGCAGCCAGCGCTCCAGTTCGCCACGAAGCACACCATCCTGCTCACGCAAGCGCGCCACGCGGGCTCCTGCTTCCTCCACAACGCGCGCGCGCTCATCGGCCTGCGGAAGTCCGTAGCCCTCCGGCAGCAGTTCCGAGGGGCGACTGGCGAAACCGGTATCGCCCAGCCACGTGCGCAAGGCCTGCAGCGCCCGCGCGACATCGGCGGGCGCATTGCGGCCCAGGTAGCGTCGCTTCAGTTCGTCGCGCAACAGCAGTTGCTGGCGACGGAGCGCCGCATTCTCCAGCACCAGCAGCGCCGCGCTCGCACGCAGGTCGGCCCGTGGCAGCCAGGTGGCGCGCTCCGCAGGCGACAGCGCCAGCCAGGCGTGCAGGTCCTGCTGCGGCAGCGCGAGCGCCTCGCGCGCCACGGCGAACAGCGCGTCATAGCGCGCGCTCATCGGCTCGAAGTAATAACCGAGTCGTCGCGCCTGCCCTGCGTCGTCGAGCACGCGGGTATCGGCGATGCCACGACGCTCCAGCCTCTTCAGCAGTCCGGTGGGCGTGATGCTGGCGAGCGGCTCCCCGGCCAGTCGTGGCACACCGTCGTGCAGCAGCTTCCAGGTCTCCACCGCGCAGTTGTTGCTGATGAAGTAGTAGCGTCCGTCATAGCTCCAGTGAAGCTGCGCGGCCCGCTCGACCATGGACGCGATTTCACCCTGCTCCAGTTTCAGGGGAATGGACTGCAGGCCGCGCAGTTCCACCCGGGTGTACTCCTCGATCACCTGGTCCAGCGGCAACAGGAACAGGCGCGACGGGTACGAGCCGGTCAGGCCGCGCCACCCTGAGATCTGCACGTCGCCCACGAACGCGCGGAACGACAGCACGCGGTGATGGGCCAGGTCGAAGCGGCAGTCGGGCCCCGGTGCGCGACCGGGCGCGCAGACCACCAGCCGCAGCATGCTGTGGCCCCAGCGACTCATCGCCTGCGTGTTGCCTTCCGCCAGCAGATAGTCGACCGCGTAGATGCGCGCCGGGTCCAGCGCGAGCAGCGAGGCAGCGCCCGCTTCGGCATCCACGTCCAGGAAAGGCAACCCGGGCGCGCACGCCTCCGGCTTCGCCGGCACCTGGAAGTGCGCCGCGAAATGGCGGTGCAACGCCGGACGCCGGCAGCCGTAGGCCGGGTCGAGTACGAAATGCTCGAGGTTCACCGCCACGAATTCGGAAGGACGCTCCCGCTCGTACGGATCGGGCGTCCGCGCGACGAAATCGTTGCGCGAACGGCGCCCTGCGATGGCAAACACGCTGCGCTGCCATCCCGCGAGATCGCGCAGGCCCGGATCGCGCGACAGGACGTTGCGTCGTGCACGATCGTAACTGTGCGCAAGTTCGTGCACCAGCGCATGACGGACGGCGCGCAACGAAGCATCGTCCGCAGGCACGCCATCGCGGGCTTGCCATGCCTGCAGCAGATGGCGCGGCAGCAGGATGCGATCACCGACCCGCCGGCCGGCGACATGCGCCGGAAGATCGTCGCGCCATTGCAGGACGAGATCGGACGGCAGCCCATCGCGCCATGCCTGCGGCAGGCGTGGCAGGACATCGTCGAGCAGCGCCTGCGTTGCAACGATGTCATCGGAGCCGAGGCCCGTCGGATCGATGTCGAGCGCGGCCGCCGTGACGGCCGGCCCCAGCCATGCCCATGCGAGCAGCGCGACGAAGCGCCGGCCGCGGGGCCGACGCGGTGGCATCAGCGGGCCAGGATGGCCTGCGCCAGCTGCATGTCGCTGGCCTTGCGAGCGGCTTCATCCTTCTCGCGCAGGTGACGCAGCGCGGCTTCCAGTTGGGCGCCACGGATACGGCCGTCGCTGGCGACAAAGCTGGCGGCGTCCTCGCGCGCCTGCACGACGATCTTGTCGTCGCCGGATGAGCTGTCGGACGAGGCGGACGAGCCGGCGGACGACGCACCGGCCGAACTGCCGGCGAAGCTGCCGGCCAGTGCCGGGACGGAGAACGCCAGCAGGACGCCAGCCAGGAAAATTCGGGACATGGACACTTCCAGGGAATGAACGGACACCGCGCGCATCGCGGCGCGCCAAGACTACCTGCAATCAGCGATGGCTGGATGAATCCGCATCACGCGTCGAACAGCTTGCCCGGGTTCATCAGGCCATTCGGATCCAGCACGCGCTTGATGCCGCGCATCACCGCGATCTCGTCGGCGCTGCGCGTGCTTTCCAGATAGCCCTTCTTCACCAGGCCGATGCCGTGTTCGGCGGAAATGCTGCCTTGGTGGCGGCGCAGCGATTCGGCCAGCAGCTTGGTGACCTGCTCGCACTGGGTGACGAACTCCGCGTTCTCCATTCCGTCGGGCTTCAGCACGTTGATATGCAGATTGCCGTCACCGATATGGCCGAACCACACCACTTCGAAGTGCGGGTACGCCTCGCCCAGCAACGCCTGCGTCTCGGCAAGGAACGCCGGCATGGCGGAAATGCGCACGGACACGTCGTTCTTGTACGGCACATAGCGCGCCAGCGCCTCGGTGATGCCCTCGCGCAGGCGCCACAGCTGCGCGGCCTGGGCATCGGACTGGCTGATCACGCCATCGCTGACCCAGCCCTGCTCCATGCAGGCCTCGAAGGCCGCCATTGCCGCGGCTTCCCTCGCCTCGTCGCCGATCGCGAACTCGGTGACCACGTAGTACGGATGGATTTCCTCGAACGGCTTCTGTGCGCCATGCGCCAGCACATGGTGCAGCGCGCGGTCGGTGAAGAATTCGAAGGCCTCCAGCTGCAGGCGCTCGCGGAACGCGGCGAACACCTGCATCAGCACATCGAACGACGGCAGTGCCAGCAGCATGACATTGGTCGGCGGCGGCGGATCGGTCAGCCTCACGGTGGCTTCCACCACGATGCCCAACGTCCCTTCCGAGCCGATCCAGAGATGGCGCAGGTCGTAGCCGCTGGAGTTCTTGATCAGCGCCTTGTTGAGCTCCAGCACGTCGCCGGCACCGGTGACGACTTTCAGACCGGCGATCCATTCGCGCGTGTTGCCGTAGCGGATCACCCGGATGCCGCCGGCGTTGGTGGCGATGTTGCCGCCGATGGCGCAGGAACCGCGTGCGGCGAAATCGACCGGATAGACCAGTCCGTGCTCACGCGCCGCGTTATGTACGGCCTCCAGCGGCATACCGGCCTGCACGGTCAGCGTGCGGTCCACGGCATTGAAGTCGAGCGCCTGGTTCATGCGCTCAAGGCTCAGCACCAGTTCGCCATTCGCGGCCACGGCGCCACCGGACAGGCCGGTGCGCCCGCCCGAGGGCACCACGGCCACGTGATGCTCGTTCGCCCAACGCACGACGGCCTGCACTTCCTCGACCGTGGCGGGCAATGCGATCGCCAGCGGTGCCGGTGTCCAGCGCCGGGTCCAGTCGCGGCCGTAGTGCTCGAGATCGGCAGGATCGGTCTTCAGGCGCAGCGCCGGGACGGCGTGCAGCAGGGCTTCCAGGCGCGGATCGCTCATTGCGGAGGGCAGGCTTTCGGGGGCGCCCAGCGTGCCAGCGATGCTGCGCTGCGTCCAGCGAGCGATGCGCTTGGTTGCAAGGGCAACAAAGCCTGGAAAACGGCAACCGAGCTTTCCATTCCGCGCCGCACCATCGACGGCGTGCATCTGGCATAGTGACGCCCCTTCCCCCTCCGCTGCGACCTTTCCGGCAATGTCGATCAAGAAGACCTCGTACCCGAAGCAGGACATCCGCGTGCTGTTGCTGGAAGGGGTCAGCCAGACCGCCGTGGAGACGTTCCGCGCGGCGGGCTATACGCAGATCGAATACCACGAGAAGTCGCTGCCGGAAGACGAGCTGAAGCGCCGCATCGCCGAGGCGCACATCGTCGGCATCCGCTCGCGCAGCCACCTGACCGACGATGTGCTGTCGCAGGCACGCCGGCTGATCGCGGTGGGCTGCTTCTGCATCGGCACCAACCAGGTGGACCTGGACGCGGCGGAACTGGCCGGCATTCCGGTCTTCAACGCCCCGTATTCCAATACCCGCAGCGTGGCGGAACTGGTGGTCGCCCAGGCCATCCTGCTGATGCGTGGCATCCCCCAGAAGAACGCCGAGTGCCACCGGGGCGGCTGGAGCAAGTCCGCTGCCGGCAGTCATGAGGTGCGTGGCAAGACCCTGGGCATCATCGGCTACGGCCATATCGGCACCCAGGTGGGCGTGCTGGCCGAGTCGCTGGGCATGCAGGTGCTCTTCCACGACATCGAGACCAAGCTGTCGCTGGGCAACGCTCGCGCCGCCGTCAGCCTGGACGACCTGCTGGAACTCAGCGACGTGGTCACGCTGCACGTGCCGGAGACGGCCGCGACGAAAGACATGTTCGGCGCGGCGCAGATCGCCCGGATGAAGCCCGGCGCACACCTGATCAACGCCTCGCGCGGCACCGTGGTGGACATCGATGCACTGGCGGAAGCACTGAAGTCCGGCAAGGTCGGCGGTGCCGCGGTGGACGTGTTCCCGGTGGAACCCAAGGGCAATGCGGATGCCTTCGAGTCGCCGTTGCGCGGATTGGACAACGTGATCCTGACCCCGCATGTCGGTGGCAGCACGCTGGAGGCGCAGGACAACATCGGCGTGGAAGTGGCGGCCAAACTGGTGCGCTACAGCGACAACGGCAGCACGCTGTCGGCGGTGAACTTCCCCGAAGTCACCCTGCCCGGCCACGAAGGCAGCCGACGCATCCTGCATATCCATCGCAACGTGCCGGGCGTGCTGTCGCAGATCAACGACATCTTCCGCGACCGCGGCATCAACATTGACGGCCAGTTCCTGCGTACCGACCCGAAAGTCGGCTACGTGGTCATCGATGTGACTGCCGATGAAGAACAGACGGCCAGCCTGCGCGACGCGATGGCGGCGATCGACGGCACGCTGCGGGTGCGCGTCCTGTATTGATATCCGCAGTGCGGTGGGCCAAGGCCCACCCTACGCCGTGTTGCGCGCCAGCCACTTGCGGGCCATGCGGCTGAGGGATTCATCCGGCTCGGCGGCAATCGGTCCGATATCGCGCCAGGCCAGGTCGAGCGACTCCTCGCTGACCACGTAGTCCTCACTGCCATTGGCACGCACCACATAGCGTATGTCGTAGTGCCAGTGGCCCGGCACGTCCTTGCGTTCGGGTATCCAGTGGCGGTCCAGATCGAAGATGCCGCCTTCCACGGACAGATCGGACAGGCCGGATTCCTCCTCGGCTTCCTTCAGTGCCACGCGCGCCATGTCCTCGTCACCATCGGCATGGCCTCCCAGCTGCAGCCACCGGCCCAGCTTGCGGTGGTGGGTCAGCAACGTGCGCCGGCCATCGGCACTGACCAGCCAGGCGCCACCCGTGAGGTGTCCTTCCAGTCGCTCGCGGAGCAGCGGATTGGCTGGATCGTCCAGCAGCTCGAGAAACTGCGCGACCACCGCCTGTTCGTCGGGCCAGCGGTGTCCGTAATCGGCCAGATGTGCGCGAAGGGCGGTGTAAGCGACTGACACGGCGTGTTTTTTCCTTGCGGGCAGGTCGGTGGTGTCGTGATTATCGCCCGGCATGCTGCAACCGCGCTTGTGATCCCCCGCCCGCTTTGGCAAGGTACGGCCTTCCGTGGGGGCGCCTTCCCCATGACAGTTGCCACCGCCTGGCGGATCTTTCCGCCGGCATCCAGTCTTGCAAGGGGACGCTGCGAATGCTCAAAGCTCTGTTCAGGGTCAAGCCGGTTGCACCGGCGGGACATATCGATGCCGGTGAACCTTTCGAAGGCAGCCTGGACGGCGAAAGCAGTCTGAAGCGAACCCTGACCGCCAAACACCTCGTGCTGCTGGGCGTGGGCGCGGTCATCGGTGCGGGCATCTTCGTGCTGACCGGCCAGGCCGCGGCCAACCACGCCGGCCCCGCGATCATGTTGAGCTTCGTGATTGCCGGCTTCGCCTGCGCCATGGCCGGCCTCTGCTACGCCGAGTTCGCCTCGATGATGCCGGTGTCCGGCAGCGCGTATTCGTACTCCTACGCCACCCTCGGCGAGGCCGTGGCCTGGTTCATCGGCTGGTGCCTGGTGCTGGAATACCTGTTCGCATCGTCCACCGTCGCGGTGGGCTGGTCTGGCTACCTGGTGAGCTTCCTCACCGGCACGCTGGGCGTGCCCTTCCCCGAGCAATTGGCGACAGCGCCGATCACGTGGGCCGATGGCGGATTCGTCGCCACCGCGGGCATCATCAACCTGCCTGCGGTGCTGATCGTCGCTGCGGTCAGCGGCCTGTGCTATGTCGGCATCACCCAGTCGGCCTTCGTCAACTCGATCATCGTCGCGATCAAGGTGGTCGTGATTGCGGCCTTCCTCGGCTTTGGCGTCCAGTACGTCGACCCGGCGAACTGGACCCCCTTCATTCCCGAGAACACCGGCCCCGGCCAGTTCGGCATGGATGGCGTGTTCCGCGCGGCGACCATCGTGTTCTTCGCTTACATCGGCTTCGACGCGGTCTCCACCGCCGCCGGCGAGGCCAAGAACCCGCAGCGCGACATGCCCAAGGGCATCCTCGGCTCGCTGGCCATCTGCACCGTCATCTACATCGCCGTCTGTGCGGTGCTGACCGGCATGACCCACTACACGCTGCTGGGCACCGCCAAGCCGGTGGCCACGGCGCTGGAAGAGGTCCTCAAGGCCGATCCCGGCGCCAGCGTGGGCTGGCTCAAGACCGCGGTGGAAATCGGCGCCATTGCAGGCCTGTCGTCGGTGATCCTGGTCATGCTGATGGCACAGCCACGCATTTTCTACAGCATGGCCAAGGACGGGCTGATGCCGAAGATCTTCGGCAAGGTGCATCCGAAGTTCCATACGCCCTATGTCGGCACGATCATCGTCGGCGTGCTGGCCTGCCTGCTCGCGGGCTTCATGCCGCTCAGCGTGCTCGGCGAACTGGTTTCGATGGGGACGCTGCTGGCCTTCGCCACGGTGTGCCTCGGCGTGCTGGTGCTGCGCTTCACCCGTCCTGACCTCAACCGGCCGTTCCGCGTGCCGATGTTCTGGCTGATCTGCCCGGTGGGCGTGCTCGCCTGCCTGTTCCTGTTCCTGCAGTCGTTCATGGAGCACTGGCAGATCTTCGTGGCCTGGACCGTGCTGGGCCAGCTGATCTACTTCGCGTACGGCTTCCGGAACAGCAAACTCAGGCAGAAGGCCTGATCCTCTTCAAGGCCGGCGGGCGCACCGCCGGCCTTTTTGGTTGCCCTCATCGAACCCGTTCCAGGAACACGCACGATGCTCCGACAGCTCCTCGCCACCAAGCACCCCCATGCCGCCCATGAAGAGGCCGAAGGGCTCAGCCTGCGCCGCACGCTCGGCCCCTGGGGGCTGACCGCACTCGGCATCGGTGCGGTGATCGGTGGCGGCATCTTCGTCATCACCGGCCAGGCGGCGGCCAACCATGCCGGTCCGGCCATCATGCTGTCGTTCGTGCTGGCGGCGATCTGCTGCACGTTCTGTGCGCTGGCGTACGCGGAATTCGCCGCGATGGTGCCGGTGTCCGGCAGCGCCTATACCTATACCTACGCCACGCTGGGTGAACTCACCGCGTGGTTCATCGGCTGGATGCTGGTCCTCGAGTACGGCGTGTCAGCCTCGGCGGTCGCGGTCAGCTGGACCGGCTATTTCCTGAGCCTGCTCGAACACTTCGACATCTTCCTGCCCAAGGCGCTCGTCAGCGCGCCACTGGATGCGCAGCTTCGACCGACCGGCGCCATCGCCAACGTCCCGGCCGCCGTCATCGTGCTGCTGCTGACCTGGTTGTGCTACGTGGGCATCCGCAAGTCGTCGGCCATGAACATGGCGATGGTCGTGCTGAAGACCGGCCTGATCGTGCTGGTCATCATCGCTGGCTGGCAGTACGTCGACCCCTCCAACTGGCAGCCCTTCATTCCTGCCAACGAAGGCCCCGGCAAGTTCGGCTGGGATGGCGTG
This sequence comes from Pseudoxanthomonas sp. LARHCG66, assembly GCF_052871755.1. NCBI lineage: Bacteria > Pseudomonadati > Pseudomonadota > Gammaproteobacteria > Lysobacterales > Lysobacteraceae > Pseudoxanthomonas > Pseudoxanthomonas sp. LARHCG66. Next base: position 292,500 of record NZ_JBIXJW010000001.1, read on the forward strand.
TTGCGCGGCGCGGCGATGGTGTTCTTCGCCTACATCGGTTTCGAGGCGGTCTCGGTGGCGGCGCAGGAATCGCATCGCCCGCAGAAGGATCTCCCCGTGGGCATGCTGGCCTCGCTGGCGATCTGCACCGTGTTGTACATCGCCATGGCGGCGGTGATGACGGGCCTGGTGCCGTACACCGCCTTGGGCACGGCCGAACCGGTCGTGACCGCGGTAGCGGCTCATCCCGAACTGGGTTGGCTGCGGGTCACGGTGGAGATCGGCGCGCTGATCGGCCTGTCCTCGGTGGTGCTGGTGATGATCATCGGCCAACCGCGCATCTTCATGATCATGGCCCGCGACGGCCTGCTGCCGCCGGTGTTCACCCGGATCCATCCGGAGTACCGCACGCCGCACATCAACACCGTCATCACGGGTATCGGCATCGCCCTGCTGGCGGCGCTGTTCCCGCTTGATGTCCTGGGCGAACTGACGTCGATGGGGACCCTGATCGCCTTCGCCTCGGTCTGCGTTGGCGTGCTGGTCCTGCGCCGCACCCAGCCCGACCTGCCGCGTCCGTTCCGCATCCCCGCCGCATGGCTGATCTGCACCCTGGGCGTGCTGAGCTGCCTGGCGCTGCTGTCGGCGATGACCGCCCACAACTGGATGCTGATGGCCGTGTGGACGGCCGTGGGTTTCCTCATCTATTTCCTCTACGGATATCGCCACAGCCGCATGCGCGCGCAGCGCTGAGCTCCACCTCCGGGCAGGCGGTAGAATGGCGGCATGAACGCCACGCCCCTGCCCTATCACGCCGACCAGCTGCGCGACCGCGCGCAGTCCATCATCTCCAACGTGCGCGAGCTGTCGCAGCTGGGCTGGACACCGGCCACCAGCAGCAATTTCTCGCAGCGACTGGATGACCGGCACGCGGCCATCACGGTCTCCGGCCGCGACAAGGGCCGGCTGGTGGAGGCGGACATCATGGTGGTGGACTTCGACGGCAAGGCCGTCGGCAGCGACCACCGTCCGTCCGCCGAAACGCTGCTGCATACCCAGCTGTATCGCCGCTATCCCGAGATCGGGTGCGTGCTGCACACCCATTCGCTGGTGCAGACGGTGGCATCGCGGCTGTTCGCCGGTGCCGGCCATGTGCGCCTGGAAGGCTTCGAATTGCTGAAGGCATTCCACGGCAACAGCACGCACGAGATGGCGATCGACGTGCCCGTGTTCGCCAACACCCAGGACATGCCCACGCTCGCCGCGCAGGTGGACGCGCTGCTCGACGACCGGCCACTGTGGGGCTACCTGATCGACGGCCACGGCCTGTACGCGTGGGGCCGCACGATGGCCGAAGCCCGCCGCCACCTGGAGGCCTTCGAGTTCCTGTTCGCGGCCGAGCTGGAGCTGCGCAAGCTGGGCTGCCGCCGCTGATAACCGGCGGTTATCCGGGCGTTCCGTTTCCCTACCAGGCCGCGCGGACCGGTCTGGTACCCTAACGGCCCCCTCTGTCGCCTCACGCCATACCGCCATGAGCCGCCTGCGCATCTTCAGCGAATCCGACCCGGCCACGCCGGAGTTCGCCAGTTACGATCCCGACTTCATCGCCACCGAGCTGAAGAAGCTCGGCGTGACCTTCGAGCGCTGGAAGGCGACCAAGGCCATCGAGCCCGGCGCGCCGCCGGAGGATGTGATCGACGCCTATCGCGCCGACATCGACCGTCTGGTCGCCGAACGCGGCTTCAAGACCGTCGATGTGGTCAGCATCGCGCCCGACAACCCGCAGCGCGAGGCCATGCGCGCGAAGTTCCTCGATGAGCATTACCACAAGGAAGACGAAGTGCGTTTCTTCGTCGCCGGCTCCGGCCTGTTCACGCTGCACGTGGGCGACAAGGTCTATGAGGTGGAGTGCGTGCAGGACGACCTGATCGGCGTGCCAGACAGCACCTTGCACTGGTTCGACATGGGGCCGGAACCGAGCTTCGTCGCCATCCGCTTCTTCACCGAGCCGGACGGCTGGGTGGGCCACTTCACGGGTACCACGCTGGCGCAGCAGTTCCCGCGCTACGAAGGCCTGACCGAACGCTGACGCCCCTCTCCCGTCGGGAGAGGGGTTGGGGTGAGGGTCCGGCGAAACGAGGGGGATGAACCGTCGCACCAAGGATCGGCTCCTGCTGCCCTCCCTTTGCTCCCCATGAAAAGCGTAGCGAAGCAAGCTCCGCTCTACCGCGAACCAGAAGAACCACATGCCCGTTTCCGCCATCCTCACCGACATCGAAGGCACCACCAGCAGCATTTCATTCGTGAAGGACGTGCTGTTCCCGTACGCGCGCCGCGCCCTGCCCGGCTTCGTCCGCGAGCATGGGCAGGAACCCGAGGTGCGGCGCTGGCTCGACGTGGTCGCCACGGAGCACGGCAGTATCTGCAGCGATGACGTCATCGTGGAGACGCTGCAGGGCTGGATCGACCAGGACCGCAAACACACCGCACTGAAAGCGCTGCAAGGCCTGATATGGGAAGCCGGCTACCGCGATGCGGATTTCACCGCGCACATCTATCCCGACGCCGCGCCGGCATTGCGCAAGTGGTACGCGCAGGGCTATCCGCTGTATGTGTATTCCTCCGGTTCCGTACCGGCGCAGAAACTGTTCTTCGGCCACAGTGACGCCGGCGACCTGTCGCCGATGTTCTCGGGCTGGTTCGATACCGAAGTCGGCGGCAAGCGCGAAGCAGCCAGTTACCGGACGATCGCCGACCGCATCGATGTGGACCCGGGGGACATCCTGTTCCTGTCCGACGTAGTGGAAGAACTGGATGCCGCGCGCGACGCAGGCCTGCAGACGCGCCTGATCGACCGGCTGGACGACTACCCTGCGCCGCGCGCAGGCGACGCGGCGCATGGCCACGTGCGCGTCGAATCCTTCGCTGACATCGCGCTGCCCACCGCGTGAGCGATGCCATTTCGCAGCGCCGTGCCACCCTGGTCGGGCTGGTCGCGATCCTGCTGTGGGCGTCGCTGGCGCTGTTGACGACGGCGACGGGCGACCTGCCGCCCTTCCAGGTGCTGGCGATCGGTTTCGGCATCGCGGCGGCACTGGGGCTTCTGCGCGCAGGAGTGCGCGGCCGCGCCGGCTGGGGCGAACTGCGCCAGCCGCTGCCCGCGTTCGCCCTGTCGACGCTGGCGCTGTTCGGCTACCACGCGCTGTACTTCATCGCGCTGAAGCGTGCACCGGCCGTGGAAGCCAACCTGCTCAACTACCTGTGGCCACTGTTGATCGTGGTGTTCGCGGGCATCTTCGGCGGCGTCTCCGTGCGCCCCGGGCAGTGGCTGGGCACCGGACTGGGCCTGGTCGCGGCGATACTGCTGGTGACGCGCGGCCGCAGCTTGCAGGTCGAGCCATCGCATGTACCCGGCTATCTCGCCGCGCTGGGCGCGGCCCTGATCTGGTCCATGTATTCGGTGCTCAACCGACGCCATGCCGACGTGCCCAGCGCGGCGATCACCGTGGCCTGCGCGGGCGTCGCGGTGCTGGGCACCCTCGCGCACCTGCTGGGCGAGGACACGGTCGCTCCCACCGCAAACCAGTGGGTCGTGCTGGTGCTCATGGGTATCGGCCCGGTAGGTGCCGCGTTCTGGCTGTGGGACCACGGCACCAAGCGCGGCGATATCGCGCTGCTGGGCAGCCTGTCCTACCTTGCGCCGTTGTTATCGACCCTGCTGCTGGTGGCGTCGGGGCGCGCGCAGGCGCATTGGATACAGGGCGTCGCCATCGTATTGCTGCTGGCCGGGGCCTGGCTCAGCGTCCATGCGAGCCGCGCCCAGCGATGAGAGCGATTCGCGTTTCTACATGCCAGGACGTGTTTCCCTAGACTGCGCGCACGTCGCAAGCCAGCCCAACGCCAGCCAGCCACGCATGCCTCGCCCGCCAGCCTCCGCTCGCCCGCAAGGACATAGAACGCCTCCCATCGGGAGGCGTTTCCGTTCATGGCTTCAGGCGTGGATCTTCTCGCCGCGCGCCAGCATGGCGACCAGCTTCTCCACCCGCGCCCGTTTCGTTTCGAGCTTCACCGCGGTCTGCACGCGCCAACACACGGCGTAACGGTTGGTCCTGTCGAGCGCCTCGAAGAAGTCCCTTGCCTTCCGGTTCTTCGCCAGTGCCTGCGCGAGCTCGGGGGGTACCTCCATGGAGCGCGCGCCATCGTAGGCGGCATCCCAGCGGCCATCGGCCTTCGCCTGTTCGATCTCGCGCAATCCGGCGGGCCGCATCCGCCCCGCCGCGACCAGCGCGTCGACTTTGCCGACATTGATCTTCGACCAGGTGCTGCGCGGGCGACGCGGCGTGAAGCGCTGCAGGAAGCACTGCGCATCGAACCCCTTCTTCTGCCCGTCGATCCAGCCGTGGCACAGCGCGACGTCGAGCGCATCGGCATAGCTGACCGACGCGAGGCCCGAATCCTTCTTCGCGATTTTCAGCCACACGCCATCGGACGCGGGGTGGCGCTCCAGCCAGCGTTCCCAGGCGGCGGCGTCCACGAAGTGTTCGATGGGAAGTTCCGTCATGGCCATGATCAGGGCTCCGCGAGCTGCAGGCGATACGACGTGCGAGCCGATCGTTCGCCGCGCCAGCGGTCAAACGCGCGCACCTCCACCGCATGTTCGCCTTCGGGCAGGTCCGTCGGCAAGGCGCCCCGCCAGAGGTGCGGGGAAGCTTCGGCCTCCGGCGAGCGGTCGTAGCCGCGCAACGCATCGGCCACGTCGTCGCGCATGTTTTCCACCAGCAGGCGCGGATCGGGCAGTTCGACGCGCTTCATCTGCTTCCATTCGCCGCCATCGATCCGGTACTCGACACGGGTCTCGGCATCCCCCATGTAGACATTGGCGAACACGCCCCATGCCGGATACGCCCCCTTCCGCAACACGCGCGGCACATGCAACCCGATGCCGCTGTCGTCCGTGCCGCGCGCCGGGTGCCACGACAGCGCGTACTCGCCACCCGCGCGCACGCGCAGCCGCGCGTAGCCATTGGGCGTGCCGTCGGCCATCGTCGTATCGGGGATGCCCTCCGCATCCTTCACTCCCGACCAGTAGGCACCGCAGGCGGCGCCGACGTTGTACTCGTGCAACGGCTGCAGTCCGTGCCAACCAGTGGAAGCGTCGTGGTACCAGTGCCGCTGCGTATGGGTGTGCCCACTGAGCAGCAGCACGTGCGGGAAATCCTCCAGCATGGCGAACAAGCGCTCGCGGTCTGCCGGACGGAAACCGCGAGCACCCGGCTCGTAGACCGGGATATGCAGACCGATCACCAGCAGCCGGTCCTTGCGCACCGTCGGCAGGTAGGCCTGCAGGAAGGCGAACTGGTCCTCGCGCAGCCCGCCGAAGTACGACGGTGTCTGGCCTGGCTGGTAGATCACGTCATCCAGGCCGATGAACGTCGCCGCCTCTTCTTCCCAGGCGAACGTGTCCGGGCCCAGGTGATGGCGGAACGTGCGCAGCGAGTCTTCGTCTCCTGCGGCGTCGAAATCCAGGTCGTGATTGCCGGGGATGAACAGCCACGGCACCTGCAGGCTCATCGTCGTGCGCAGGATCTCCGGGTACAGCGACAGATCGTCGTTGGTGACATCGCCCAGGGTCAGGCCCAGCGCCGCCCCGTGTTTCCCGACCAGGGGCTGCACGATGTCGCGCCAGTAATAGTCCACGTCCTTGACAGACGAAGTCTGGCTGTCGGCGAACAACAGCACATCGAGTTCGCCCTTCGTTGCGGCTGCCGCCTGCGGTCGAAGGCCGAAGTGCGTGCAGTCGGGCTGGCGTTGCGGGATGCCGCCATGCTTCAGCGCAGGACCGGCGTGGTACTGCAGGTTGCGCCAGCGGGCCGGCAGGCCGTCCGGCCGCGCCGCGAGGTCGTAGCCGGCCGGCTTGATGATGAAGAGGGTGCGGCCGTCCACGTAATCGAGGCTGTATTCGCCCTGCGCATCGGTGACCGCGATGTCGATACCGTTGGACACCTTGATGCCCGGCAGACCCGGCTCACCCGCATCGCGGGTCGCGTTGCCGTTGCGGTCCTCATACACCTGTCCCCCGCTGCATGGAGGCGGCAGCGCATGCGCGGGGACCGCCAACAGCGCCAGGACGAGAGCGATCAACGAAGCGCGCATGGCGACTCCAGCCGAAAAGACCGGAGGATTATGGCGCAAGCGAAGGCATCGCCGTTGTGGGAGCGACGTGAGTCGCGACGGTCATCTGACGGGGTAGCGACGTCGTGATGTCTGCAGAAAAAGCTCGCGACTTACGTCGCTCCCACGCCCGGCGGGCCACGCCGAAATTCGCAGGAACACGCGTGCCCTACGTGGACGCGTGGCGTTGGCGCAGCACGTCGACGGCCTCGGCCAGCGACAGGCCGCGTGCCCGCAGCAGGACCGTCAGGTGGTACAGCAGATCGGCGCTCTCGCCGAGCAGTGCGGTCTCGTCCTGCGCGACTGCGGCCAATGCGGTTTCCACGCCCTCCTCGCCCACCTTCTGCGCTATGCGGCGCACGCCCGCGTCGAACAGGCGCGTCGTGTAGCTGTCGACGGGTCGCTCGCGATCGCGCTGCGCCACCAGGGCCGCCAGGTCCGACAGGAACGCCGACGGCGCCGAGGGGAAGCAACTGGGCCGCTGCAGGTGGCAGGTCGGTCCCTGCGGATGCGCGAGGACCAGCAGCGTATCGTTGTCGCAATCGGCCTCCACCGAGACCAGTTCCAGCACATGGCCCGAGCTCTCGCCCTTGGTCCACAGACGCTGCTTGCTGCGGCTGAAAAAGGTCACGCGCCGGCTCGCCAGGGTGGCGTCCAGCGCCTCCCGGTTCATGTAGCCCAGCATCAGCACGCGCAGGTTTCCTGCATCCTGCACGATGACGGGCAGCAGGCCATCGCCCTTGGTCCAGTCCAGTGCCGAGGGGTCGATGTCGATCCTCATCGTTTCAGTCGCCACGCCGCACCTCGATGCCTTGCTCTGCCAACACCCTTTTCAACGCCGGGATCGCGATATGCCCGCTGTGGAACACGCTGGCGGCCAGCGCGCCATCCACGTCCGCCTGCTGGAACACATCGACGAAATGCTGCACCTCGCCCGCACCACCGGAGGCGATCAAGGGCACGCTACACACAGCGCGCACGGCCTGCAATTGCGTGATGTCGTAACCACGCCGTACGCCGTCCTGGTCCATGCAGTTCAACACGATCTCGCCGGCACCCAGCCGCTGCGCCTGCACCACCCAATCCAGCGTACGCAAGCCGGCGCCCTGCATTTTCGCAGGATCACCGGTGTAGCGGCGCACACGCCACTCGCCGTCCGCTTCCCGAATGGAATCCACGCCAACCACGACGCACTGCACGCCGAAGGCCTCGGCGAGTTCGCCGATGAGACCGGGGCGCTCCAGCGCAGGTGTGTTCACCGACACCTTGTCGGCACCGCTGTGCAGCACCCGCCGTGCCGTCTCGACGTCGCGGATGCCGCCCGCCACGCAGAACGGAATGTCAAGCAGCCGTGACACGCGCTCGATCCAGGCGTAGTCCACGGAGCGTCCCTCCGGACTCGCGCTGATATCGTAGAACACCAGTTCGTCCGCGCCTTCGTCCCGGTATCGCAACGCCAGTTCGGCGATATCGCCCATGTCGACATGGTCGCGGAACTTCACGCCCTTGACCACGCGGCCTTCGCGCACATCCAGGCAGGGAATGATGCGACGGCTCAGCATGCCAGCGCCTCGGGCAGTTCGAACCTGCCTTCCAGCAATGCCCGCCCGAGCACGATCCCGGCGCAACCGGCGGCACGTGCCCCGAAAACATCGACCACGGCGCTGACGCCACCGGACGCCTGCACCTGCAACGACGGCACGACCTGTCGCAGGTGCGCGTAGAGGTCCAGGTTCGGTCCCGTCAGCATGCCGTCGCGGGCGATGTCGGTGCACAGCAGGTGCCGCAGGCCACCCTCGGCGTAGTGCGACGCGAGTTCATCCAGTGTTTCCGATGCGGTTTCCGTCCAGCCATGCACCGGCAGGCGCCAGACCCCGCCATCGTCGCGGCGCGTGTCGAGCGCGACCATGATGCGGTCGCTGCCGAACTCGGCCAGCCAGGCCAGGACGGTATCGGGTTGGCGCACGGCCAGCGAGCCGACCACGACGCGCTGCGCGCCCGCCGCCAGGATGCGCGCCACGTCATCGCGCTGGCGCACGCCTCCCCCGGTCTGCACCTTCAGTGACGTATGTTGCGCGAGTTCGCCCAGCAGCGGTGCGAGGGTGTAGCCGCCCGCCCGCGCCGCATCCAGGTCGACGAGGTGCAGCCATTCCGCACCTTGCGCGGCGTAGCGCATCGCGACATCCAGCGGCGTGCCGTCATAGCGTGTCTCGCGCGCATAGTCGCCCTGGGCCAGCCGGACCACGCGACCTTCGCGCACATCGATGGCGGGATAAACGGTGAATCCGCTCATTGCACACCGTACTTCAGGAAATTCTCCAGCAGACGCGCGCCGACATCCGCCGACCGCTCGGGATGGAACTGGGCCCCCCCCACGTTGCCACGCTGCACGATGGCGGCGAACGGCACGCCATGCTCGCTGGAGGCCACGCAATCGGCGGTGACAGGCGCGGCGTAACTGTGGACGAAGTACGCGTGGCGGCCGTCGGCGATGTCGCGGGTCAACAGGCTTTCACGCCGCGACGCGAGCGTGTTCCAGCCCATGTGCGGCACGCGGATGCCGGGCGTGGCGGGCAGCTTGGCCACGCGGCCCGGCAGCAGGCCCAGGCAGGGCGTGTCGTCCTCTTCGGAATGCTCGAACAGAATCTGCATGCCCACGCAGACACCCAGCAAGGGCTTTTCCAGCGTCCGCAGCACATCCACCAGCGCCGATGCGCGCAAGCCGCCCATCACCTGCGCAGCCGTGCTGACGCCGGGCAGGATCACCCGGTCCGCTGCACGGATGACGTCCGCATCGGTGGTCAACTCGGGCTCCACGCCCAGGCGGTCCAGTGCGTAGCGCACCGATCCCAGGTTCGCACCGCCGGCATCGATCAGGGCGACACGCATCACAGGGCACCCTTGGTGGACGGCAGTTCCGCCCCTTCGCGCTTGACGGCCTGGCGCAACGCGCGCGCCAGCGCCTTGAACGAGGCTTCCACCTTGTGGTGGTCGTTGTCGCCCTGCACGCTCAGGTTGAGGTTCAGCCCGGAGGCATCGCAGAGCGAGCGGAAGAAGTGCGGCACCAGTTCGGTCGGCAGGTCGCCGACACGTTCGCGCCTGAATTCGCCGTTGAAGACGAAGTACGGCCGGCCACTGAAATCCAGCGCCGCGCTGGCCAGCGTCTCGTCCATCGGCAGCGTGAAGCCGTAGCGGCCGATGCCGCGCTTGTCGCCCAGTGCTTCCTTCAGGGCCTGCCCCAGCGCCAGGCCGGTGTCTTCCACCGTGTGGTGCTCGTCGATGTGCAGGTCGCCCTCCGCGCGCACGTCCAGCGCGAAACCGCCATGCTTGCCGATCTGTTCCAGCATGTGGTCGAAGAACGGCAGGCCGGTCTTCGCGACGGGCTCCGCGACGCGGTCGAGATCCACTTCGACGCGGATCCTGGTTTCCCTGGTGTTCCGCTGCACGACCGCACGACGTGGTGCGTCCGCCAACTCATGCGCAATGCCGGCCCAGTCCCACTCGCCCCCGAACTGCGCCGTCTTCAACTGGAACCCGCGGATCTTCAGATTGTCGGCGAACTGGATGTCCGTCGGCCGATCGCCGACCATGCCCGACCGCGACCAGTCGATGCCACGGTCCTGCAGATAAGGAACCATCAGGCCGATGCCGGGCTTGCGGGTGGGCTTGTTCTCGTGCGGCCAGCTTTCATCGATCAGCACGTCGCGGAAGCGGATGCCCTGGCTTTCGAACACCTGCATCATCAACGCCTGCGGACCGTCGAAGCTGGCGCGCGGATACTGCTCGCTGCCCAGTCCGTCCTGGTTGCTGACGATGACGAACTGGTAGCCGGCGTCGCGCAGCTTCAGCAGCGCGGGAATGACACCGGCGACGAAGCGGACCTTCTCGTACGCATCGATCTGGAAGTCTTCCGGCTCTTCGATGAGGGTGCCGTCGCGGTCGATGAAAAGGATCGGCGTCATGGCACGGCCTCTGCAGGAGGGGCTTCAGCCCGCGCCCCGATAGCGCTGCCATACCCAGGACGATAAACGCGTCGCAGCGCGCCCATATCCGAAACAGCCAGATTGCTGACTGTCCCTGCGGGCAATTCGATCGAGGCCGAAGCATCCCTAACAGGGACGGCCCGGGGGGCAGTGACAGACGGAAAAATCATGCGGCCACCTCCTGCATGTTCAACGCCGACAGCACGCGATCGTTCTGCTCCGGGGAACCGATGGTGATGCGCAACGCATCGCCGAGTTGCGGGGCCGCGCGCTGGTCGCGCACCACGACCCCCGCAGCCAGCAAGGCGCGGAATGCGCCCTCGGCATCGCTGAAGCGCGCCAGCAGGTAATTGCCCTGCGAGGGGTAGACATGGCGCACGCCGGGTATCCGGGCCAGCGCGTACAGCAGCCGCTCGCGCTCACGACGCACGACGGCGACCCGTTCCCGCGTCTGCGCGACCGCCGCATCGGACAGTCCCTCCAGCGCCAGATCGGCACAGGGTGTCGGCACGGGATACGGTGCCTGGCAGCGCTGCAGCACGGTGATCAGCTCCGCACCGCCGATCACCACTCCGATGCGTGCAGCCGCCAGTGCATGCGCTTTCGACAGCGTCCGCAGTACGGCGACGTTGGCATGCGCGTCCAGCAGCGTGGTCGCGGACGCGCCGTCGGCGAACTCGGCGTAGGCCTCGTCCACCACCACCAGCGCTCGCCCATCCAGCGCACGCGCCAATGCCGCGACGCCCTGCAGCGGAATGACCGAGCCCGCCGGGTTCGACGGCGAGCACAGGAACACCAGCTTCGCGCCCTGCGCCAGCGCCGCATCGCGGATCGCGTCCAGGTCGGCAGCGAGGCCGGCCTCGTGGTCGACCAGTGGAATCTCGACGATGCGCGCCCCTTGCAGGCGTGCGCAGACCACATACATGCCGAACACCGGCGGCGTCACCACGATGGCGTCCTGCCCCGGCACGCACAGTGCCCGCACCAGCAGGTCGATGGCTTCATCGCTGCCGCGCCCGACCAGCAATTGTTCCGGCGCCACGCCATAGAGCTGCGCAAGCCGCGCGCGCAGGGCCGGCGGCTGCGGCTCCGGATACCGGCGGCTGCGACCCTCTCCGTCCGCAGGGTTTGCCCATGCGGACTCGTTGGCGTTCAACCATATGTCGCCGCGCACGGATTCACTGCGCGCAGACTTGTAGCCGGCGAACCCGCGCAGGTCCGGACGCACCAGGGAACCGACGCCGCTCATGCGGCCGCCCTGCGCAGACGGATCGCGACGGCATGGGCGTGCGCGTCCAGCCCTTCCGCGCGCGCGAGCGTCAACGCGCAGTCGCCGATGGCGGCAATGCCGGCACGGCTGGCGGACTGCACGCTGACGAAGTTCTGGAAGCTGGCGACGCTGACGCCGCTGTAGGCCCGTGCCGCGCCCGCAGTGGGCAGCACATGGTTGGTGCCGCTGCAGTAGTCGCCCAGTGCCTCCGGCGTGTAGTCGCCGAGGAACACGGAGCCTGCGGCCTCGACCTGGTCCAGCCAGGCACGCGGCTCGCGCAGCGCCACGATCAGGTGTTCCGGTGCGTAGCGATTGCTGATGGCGAAGGCATCCTCCAGCGAGGACACCTTCACCAGCCGCGACGACGACAGCGCCTGCCGCGCGATGTCGGCGCGATCCAGCATCACGAGTTGCGATTCCAGCTCCGCCTGCACTCGCTCGATCAAGCCATCGTCATCGGACAGCAGCAGCACCTGCGAATCCGGACCGTGTTCCGCCTGCGACAGCAGGTCGGCGGCGACGAAGGCCGCATCGGCGCCTGCATCGGCGATCACCAGCACTTCGGACGGCCCCGCAGGCATGTCGATGGCGGCCGCACCGCCCTGCGCGACCTGTTGCTTCGCCTCGGTGACATAGCTGTTGCCGGGGCCGAACAACTTGTCGCACTTGGGCACACTGCCCGTGCCGAATGCCATCGCGGCGATCGCCTGCGCGCCACCAAGCTTGAAGACGCGGCGCACGCCGGTCAGCTGCGCAGCCACCAGCACCGCCGGATCAGCGGTGCCGTCCTTGCGCGGCGGCGTGCACAGCACCACGTCACGGCAGCCAGCCAGACGCGATGGAACGCCCAGCATCAGCGCCGTGGAAGGCAAGGGTGCGCTGCCCGCCGGGACATACAGGCCGACCCGGGGAATCGGGCGGATCACCCGCTCGCAAACCACGCCCGGTGCGGTTTCGACAGCGTACGGTTGCGCCATGCCGGCACGGTGGAAGGCTTCGATGCGTCCGGCCGCATCCTGCATTGCCTCGCGCAGGTCGGCGGGCACGGCAGTGTGCGCGGCGGCGAACTCTTCTTCGCTGACGTCGAATGCCGTGAGCTCCACGCCATCGAAGCGCAGGGTCACTTCGCGCAACGCCACGTCGCCGCGCGCCTGCACGTCGGCCAGCAGGCCGGCGACCGCATCCCGCGTGCGCTGGGCCACGGCCTGAGCCGGGCGCGCCAGCAATGCGGCGCGGGAGGTTTCGTCCAGTGCGTCCCAATCGTAGCGGGTGGCAAGCGACGCACTCATGCCAGCGACCTCTCGACCGACAGCACCATCAGGCCCTGTGCGCCCGCACGTTGCAGCTCCTCCAGCCGCTGCCAGGTCACTGCGCCGTGGCACATCGCCTGCAGCGATACAGGTCCCTCCTCGCCGCCGGGCAGCGTGACCAGGCCCTCGCTGTCGGTCAGCAGGCGCGACAGGGCCGGCACCGTTTCGCGCTCGGCGCGGAACATCAGCAGCTTGCTGTCCTTGAGCTTCAGGACACCATCGAGCCGGCGCAACAGCATGTCGGCCAGGCCCGCGCGGGCATCGTCGAACTCGCGCGCAGGACCGGCAAGTACGGCTTCGCTCTCGAGCAGGGTCTCCACCGGCTTGAGCTGGTTCGCCGCCAGGGTGGCGCCGCTTGAAACCAGGTCGCAGATCAGGTCCGCGGTGCCCAGCTTCGGTGCGATCTCGACCGAACCGGAAAGCTCCACCACGGCCGCGTCGATGCCGCACGCCTGCAACCACTGGCGCAGAACCGATGGATAGCTGGTGGCGATGCGCAGGCCCTGCAGTTGCTGCGGGCCCACCCATTCCCAGCTGTCGGGTATCGCCAGCATCAGGCGGCAACTGCCGAAGCCGAGCGGGCGCAGTTCGCGATAGGCCTGCGGCATGCCGTTCAACGCGCGCTCGCCGGCCTGTTCATCGAGCTCGTTGCGCCCGACGATGCCGAAGTCGCACACGCCGTCGGCGATCAGCCCGGGAATGTCGTCGTCTCGGACCAGCAGCAGGTCCACGGGCAGCGACTCGCCGTAGCAGAAGAGCTTGTCGCGGCTTTCGCGCCAGCTCAGGCCGCAGGCGGCCAGCAGCGTGCGCGCGGGCTCGGCCAGCCGCCCGCTCTTCTGGATGGCGATGCGCAGGCGCTCACGCGTCGCGGGAGTGAGGGAGGGACTCATTCTGGAAACTCAGTGGGAGGCGGCTGCCGTCCCGCTCTGCTGGCGCTGCATGGCGGCGGCGTAACCGCCGGCACCCCGCTCCAGCGTGCGGGCGACGCGGCCTATGGTGGTCACGCTGACCTGGGTGAGATCGTGGATTTCCCGGTACGGCACGCCCTTGAGCAGCAGCGGCACCACCCGCCAGCGGTCGGACATGGCCTCCAGCTCGGCCGGGGTGCAGAGGTCCTCCAGGAACGCACGCACTTCTCCGGCCTGGCTCAAGGCAGCCAGGGCCTCGGAAAGCGCCTGCAACGGCGCATCGTCCGGGGATTCTTCGTGGGGGGAGCGGCGCTTCATGGGGCGGGCGGTACCGGTGGACGTGGAAAGGATATTGAGCTGATGTATTAATGCGCTAATACATTAACGCGCGAAGTCAGTCGCCGTCAACCGGGGCCTGTCTGGAACGTCCCCCGCTTTCCGTTGGGATAGGCATCGCCGCATCAAGAGGCCCGGAATGGACTGGAGCGGACAGGGACGATGAGTACACTGCCAAGGACGCCGGACGGCTGCCGCGGGAAGAGCGACGGCACTGAGGGCACCCGGGGGGGAACGGGCATGCGGGCACCAGGGAACACGATTGCATCGCGCTGCCGGCTGGCGATATGCGCGCTGCTGCTCGCGTGCTGGCCGATCGTCACGGCCGCTTCGGCGCCCGCACGCATCGGCCCGGACAGCACCTACCTCCCGCTCGCCCCGCAGACCACCTACCTGCACGATGCCAGCGGTACCGCAACCGTCGACGATGCGTTGTTGCAGGCCGCCGCAGGCGGTTTCGCCCCACTCCCGAATGGTGATGCCTCGTTCGGCTTCCAGACCGGCGCCTTCTGGTTCCGGGTGAACGTCGAGAACACCAACCCGCGCGAACAGCGCTGGCTGCTGGTGCAGCAGTACGCGCTGAGCGACCGCATCGATGTGTATGCGCGCTATCCCGACGGGCGCACCGTGCACCACATCGGCGGCGACACCTTCCCGTTCGAGCAACGCAGCATCCGCTACCGCCATCCCAACTTCTGGCTCGACCTGCCCACCGGGCAGCAGGTCGACCTGCTCGTCCGCGTGCAGAGCCAGAGCTCGATGCAGGTCCCGCTGTTCCTCTACACGCCTGCCGCCTTCGCCGAACTGTCGCGCGACGGGCAACTGGGCATCGGCATCTACTACGGCATCCTGCTGGCGTTGTTCTTCTACAACCTGGTGTTGTGGCTGGTACTGCGCGACGGCAGTTACTTCTGGTATCTCTTCCACATCAGCGCGTTCGGCCTGGTGCTGTTCACCCTCAACGGACTGGGCTTCGAATACCTGTGGCCCCATTCCACGTGGCTGGCCGACAAGTCGGTGCCGCTCTCGGTGTGCCTGGCGCAGATCGGCATGCAGCAGTTCTCGCGCACCTTCCTCGACCTCAATACGCGATGGCGGCTGGGCGACCGCATCAGCAAGGCGATCATCGCCTTCTTCGTGCTGCTCGGCATCGCCGCCACCCAGCTTCCCTACCACGTGGCGACACCGATCGCGTCCGCAGCGGTGTTCCCCAGCATCGTATGGATCGCGGTGATCACGCTGGTGGTGGTGCGCAGTGGCTACCGGCCCGCCAAGGTGTTCCTGCTCGCATGGGCGATGTTCCTGCTGGGCACGGGCATCTTCGTGGCCCTCGCCTTCGGCCTGCTGCCGAAGCGGTTCATCACCGAGTACGGGGTGCAGATCGGCTCGGCGCTGGAAATGCTGCTGCTCTCGGTTGCCCTGGGCTATCGGTACGCCGCCCTGCGCAACGAGAACGAGCGCATCGTGCGGGACGCGAAGAACTCGCTGGAAGAACAGGTGGTATCGCGTACCGCCGAGCTCCGCCAGACGATGTCCGAACTCGAGACCGCCCATCACCGACTGCGCGAATCCAGCCGGCTCGACGGCCTGACCGACCTCTACAACCGCACCCATTTCCGCGAGGCGTTCGAGCACCTGCTGTCGCAGTCGCGCAACTCGCAGCGCCCCATCTCGCTGCTGATGATCGACCTGGACTACTTCAAGCGCATCAACGACACGTACGGCCACCTGGTCGGCGACGACTGCCTGCGCTGCACATCGAACACCCTGGCCGAAACCCTGCGCCCGCATGGCGCGCTGCTGGCCCGTTTCGGCGGCGAGGAGTTCATCGCCGCCCTGCCCGGCATGGGCCTGGGGGAAGCCAGCGTGGTGGCGGAGGAACTGCGCCAGGCGTTGCGAGCGCAGCCGTGCCGCAGCGGCGACCTGGAAATCGCCGTTTCCGCCAGCATCGGCGTGCATTGCGTGGACCTGGAAGCGCGCGACAGCCTGGAGTCGGCACTGCAGGTCGCAGACCAGGCGCTGTACGCGGCGAAGGCCGAGGGGCGGGACTGCGTGCGGACGTTGTGAGATAGCCGCTCCACCGTGTAGGAGCGACGTGAGTCGCGACCGTGGCCCCCAAGAGCACGGGCACGGCATTGGACCGTTGAAACAGAGCGCCTTACGCGCATCTGCTGCCCTGTCATCAGGGCAGCATCATTCGTACGGTCGCGACTTACGTCGCTCCTACAACACGGGAACCGTTCAGCGGTTCCGCATCGCCGCCAGGATCTCTCCGGACTCCACCAGGCGCACGGCAGTGGCCACTTCGCCATCGAGTGCACGGTCGCGCTCGAGGAACGGGATCTTCGCGCGGATCGCCGCGTGCGCGGCTGCGACGGCATGGCCTGGATGGAACGCGTCGCTGGCCGCCAGCGCGGCGCGCAGGGCATCGACTTCGGCCAGGAAGGCATCGCGCCCTTCGGCGCCCGCCTGCGGGCCGCCCGACACCTTCATCGCCAGCCCCTCGGCATCGGTGCGATCCGACAACGCGCGAGCCGCATTGATCATGTCACGGCGCAGATCCAGCGCCTGCGCGGCGGTGTACAGCTCCAGCGCCAGCACCTTGCCCAGGTCCTGCACCATGGCCAGCACGTGGCGCGCCTCGTTGGCGCCCATCGATACATGGTCCTCGGCATTCGCACTGGTGGGCACGGAAAACACGCTGGCCGGATGCGCGCGGCTGGCCAGGTCGTTGACGATGGCCGCAGCGGTGTACTGCACGATCATGTGGCCCGATTCGGTGCCGTCCTCGTTGCCGATCAGGAACGCCGGCAACCCATCATTGGTGGCCGGATCGACCAGCTTGTTGAGCCGTCGTTCGGAGATGGACGCGAGCGTCGGGATCGCCGCCTTCACATAGCTCATCGCCAGCGCCAGCGGCATGCCATGGAAGTGGCCGGCGGAGATCACCTGTTCCTCCACGTGGTCGGCTTCCCTGTCGGGGAACACCAGCGGGTTGTCGGTGACCGCGTTGAGCTCGATCTCCAGCACGCGCTTGGCCTGCTCGACGGCATCACGCACGGCGCCATGCACCTGCGGGATGCAGCGCAGCGAATAGCTGTCCTGGGGCTGGTGCTTCTTGCCGCCGCGGAATGGCATGAAACGCCGATAGAACTTCTCGCGACCATGGCGCTGGTCGGTCGGCACCCAGTCCCAGCCGATGTCGAAACGCAGCGCCTGCGCCTCTTCGGTATCCCAGCTGCGCGGAAGCCACGGACGGAACTTCGGTACCAGGTGATAGGGAATGTCGGCCAGCGTCGAGCCCTCGAGCAGATCGCGCAGGCGGGCGGCCACATGCACCTGGCCCGGATGCGGACGCAGCGCATGGACCTCTGCGGCGAACGCGCCGAGCCGGCCCGCGAAGGCATCGATCGTCATGGCTGCAGCCAGATCGGCGGTGTCCAGCAGGTTGTCCAGGCGATAGGTCGCCAGCACGCCCATCGCCAGCATCTGCGCGGTGCCGTTGTTCAGCGCCAGACCTTCCTTGTACGACAGCGAGACCGGCGACAGCCCGGCGCGCCTCAATGCATCCGCACCCGCGATGCGCTCGCCCTCGTAGAACGCCTCGCCACCGCCCAGCAGCACGATGGCGAGATGCGACAGCGGCGCCAGGTCGCCGGACGCGCCGACCGAACCCAGCGATGGCACCACCGGCACGATGCCGGCATTGAGCATCGCGGCAAGCGCCTGCAGCGTCTCGACGCGGATGCCGGAATGGCCTTTCAACAACGTGTTGATGCGGATGCCGAGCATGGCGCGGACGATCTCCGGCGCCATCGGTTCGCCCACGCACACGGCATGGGTGACGATCAGGTTGTACTGCAGTTCTTCGTGCAGCGAGCGCCCGGACTTCACCGCGCCCGGCAGTTCGTCGCGCAGCGGATGCGCTCCGAGCAGCTTGTCGGCGTTGCTGCCGAAGCCGGTCGATACGCCGTAGATCGGCTCTTCGCGGCGGACCTGTTCGGCCAGGAAGTCGGCCGCGCGCGCGACGTCCTTCAATGCCCCCTTGTCCAACTCGACACTGGCACCGAACGCGATCTCGACCAGCCGGTCGCGGGTGAGTGATTTGCCATCCAGCAGGATCGGCTTCATGTCAGCGCCCCGCCAATACGCGTGCCTGCTCAAGCTCCACCTTGAGGCTGCTGGCAAGCTCTTCGCGCTTCACTTCGAACTGCTGCTCGCGCAACAGGTCCTTGACGGTCACCGCGCCACGCGTCAGTTCGTCCTCGCCGGCCAGCACCACGAAGCGGATGCCCGCGCGCGAGGCGTACTGGAACTGCTTGGCCAGCTTGCGGCCCTCCATCTGCACTTCGGTGTTGATGCCGGCCGCGCGCAGGCGGCGGGCAATATCGAGCGACTCGGCCAGCTGCCCATCGTCCATCAGCGCGACCATGGCCTGCACGCTGCTCTCGTCGCTGCCGGCGATCAGGCCGGCCTCGCGCAGCTGCCAGAACAGGCGCGTCAGGCCGATCGAGATGCCCACGCCGGGCAGCTTCGACTTGGTGTAGTGGCTGGCCAGATCCTCGTAGCGGCCACCCGAGCAGATCGAGCCGATCTGCGGATAGCCGTCCAGCTGGGTCTCGTAGACCGTGCCGGTGTAGTAGTCCAGGCCACGGGCGATGGAGAAGTTCAGGCAGTACGCCTCTTCCGGCACGCCGAGCGCCCTGACCAGTTCCAGCACCTCGCGCAGTTCGGCGATGCCCTGGTTGAAGATCTCGCTGCCCTGCCCCAGCGCGTCCAGACGCACCAGCGCGTCGGCATGACCGGTGCTGCGCACGGCGACGAAGTCGAGGATGCGGTCCACGCCCTCGGCCGACATGCCGAAGCCTTCGCCGGTCAGTGTCTCGCGCACGTAGTCGGCGCCGCGCTTGTCCAGTTTGTCGACTTCACGCAGCACCAGTGCCTGTTGCTCGCTGTCGGTGACGCCCTGCGCCTCGAAGAAGCCGCGCATCAGCTTGCGGTTGTTCAGCTGGATGGTGAAGTCGCCGATGCCCAGCTCACTGAAGACGGCATGGATCACCGCCAGGATCTCGGCGTCGAAGCGCACGCTCAGCGCGTCCTTGCCGATCACGTCGATATCGCACTGGTAGAACTCGCGGAAGCGGCCGCGCTGCTGGCGTTCGCCGCGGTAGACGCGCTGGATCTGGTAGCGGCGGAACGGAAACGTCAGTTCGTGCTCGTGTTCGGCCACGTAGCGGGCCAGCGGCACGGTCAGGTCGAAGCGCAGGGCCAGTTCGGGCAGGCCCTCGCCTTCCTTCGCCAGCGCACCGGTCGACTGCACGAAGTACACCTGGCGCTCGGTCTCGCCGCCGGACTTGGTCAGCAGCGTCTCGGACAGCTCGAACACCGGCGTTTCCACCGGCAGGAAGCCGAAGCGCTCGTAGTTCCGGCGGATGGTGTCCAGCATGCGCTGGAAGGCGATCTGTTCGCGCGGGAGCAGTTCCATCACTCCGGGCGGCGTACGGGGCTTGATCAAGCGGGCAACTCCGACATGCGTAGACCGGGCATTTTACGGGTCCGGCGCCATCGGCCGCAGCCTTCCGGCTGTGCGGGCCCGGCCGGGGCGGAAAGTCGGCTCCGGGTCTTGCCGGGACCGGGGCCGTTCACTACAATGGCGCGCTCAGTCGGGGTGTAGCTCAGTCTGGTAGAGCGCTACGTTCGGGACGTAGAGGTCGCAGGTTCGAATCCTGTCTCCCCGACCAATAGATTCAAGGATTTACGACAAAACCGCCCTAGTGGCGGTTTTTTCGTAAGTGCACGGTAAGTGCAACAGCAGCCTAGGCTGCCCAAGCCACCAGCAGACGCATTAGCCTGATCACGAAAGCCGAAATGATAAGGATCCATGCAGACAGCAATGGAGCCAGAATGCAGAACATCGCGGCGCGCCACCACTTCCTGTAGCTGCGCACGAATTGCTGCAACCCCACGCGCATTTCCCCTGCCGCAGCCAAGTAGGCTTCTACGCTCGGAATCGCCTCACCTAAAGTGATGGCCTGCGCCATGTTCATCATTAGACGTTGCCGGAAGAGGAACGCAAACGCCTCCCAAGCTGTGTAAAAGCCTAGCGATACGGTAAGTAGCAGGCCCGCCAGCACCCACACGCCAGGGTTCGCTATGTCCTTGGCTTGATCCCATAAAACGAAAAAGCCCGCATAAGCCACCACAACCAAGCCCTGCACATAGCCGTGCCCGTGGTTGAACATGTCGGCGTTGGTCTCG
The DNA here is from genome assembly GCF_052871755.1 of Pseudoxanthomonas sp. LARHCG66. Lineage (NCBI taxonomy): Bacteria > Pseudomonadati > Pseudomonadota > Gammaproteobacteria > Lysobacterales > Lysobacteraceae > Pseudoxanthomonas > Pseudoxanthomonas sp. LARHCG66. The sequence goes on from NZ_JBIXJW010000001.1 coordinate 312,715, forward strand.
CGCTGGTACTGAAAGAACTCTTTGTCGTCCATCGCACCCCTCCCAAGGTTACGACCAGCATACCCGCCGACATATCCCAATACTCGAGCAAGCCCTACATAGCCACGCGGGGTATGCCGATGCCGGCCATAGGGCCGCGTGGACATCCTGCAACCACGGCAACGGACGCACCAATGGTTATCCACCGTCCGGGCCTTGTCAGGAATGGCAGCGCTGCCCTCCTTCCATCTCCCCGCTAGCCGTGTAACGTATCCGCTACAGGGAGGACTCTTAGGAAGATGACCCGTCCCGAGTGGAAGGATCTGAAGTTCCTCAACCCAACGCAGCTGCTGCTTGGGCTAGATAGTCTTTTCGCAGACGCAGGACTTCATAAGTACAGGAATCCGGCTGATCTTCTCCAGCACCGAGATGTCAGAGAGATAGCAGAAGACAGGCGCTGCGCAATCTTTTGCCACGGCGCGAGCCAAGCACTGGGAACAAAAATTCTATTTGCCCCCTTCGAAAGCTCGGACTACGACTATGTGGGCGCGTTCTCTTATGGAGGACGCGTCCACCAGTTTCCGATTCAGCTTAAGCAGGTCGCGCCCAGCCGTCTCAACCCGCGAAGCACTATCTCAAAAGAGATCGCCAAGCTGAGGAAGTACGTCGACTCGCATGACCTGATTGTCGCTATGCATATCAATCAGAGTGTCCACTTGAAGCCTTCAGACATAGACGTGTCCGGGCTACACATAAAAGAGCTTTGGCTGTTTAGCAAACTCAGTAGCGATCCCAAGCAATGGCTACTTCTCGGGAATCTTATGGGAGCGAATCCCATTGCATACTCTTTTCAACTTCCAATGCCTGACTAGAGGTGCTACGTGTGGACCGGCCAGCCTTTCGTAGACACCTGCAAGCCTGACGATGTAACGGCCAATCAGAACGCCACAAACGCCTGCAACCGCAGATACCGGTACGAATAGCTGTCCGTCCCCGTATCCGTCAGCACCGGCGTATCCGTGTACCCCGCATCAAGCCGCAGCCACGCATCCTTCCAGCGCGGCGTCTCCACACCCACTTCCAGCATGCGCGCCCGCTTGGACGTATCGCCCGCGCTGCGTTGCCGGCCCAGGCCCGCGCGCGCCGTGTACTGGTAACCGCCCACATGCCGGCGCCAGCCCACCACGCCCAGCGCCTCGCCATACCAGCGCGGCGAATAGTAGTCCGCCTCGCGCGGCTCGCTGTTGCGGTAGTAGCGCGTGCGCAGCTGCAGACTGACGCCCTGCTCCGGCGCCAGCGCGAACACCACGTTGCCGCGCAGATGCGTGCGCAGGTTGTCGCCCACGCCGAAGTCCTGCAGACCGGCCACGCCGCTGGCCGACCACCGCTCGCCCATCGGCACATCGATGCCCGCGCCCGCGAAGGTTTGCACCCAGCCCTGCGCGACGCCGTTGCGCGTCTCCAGCACATCGCGTTCGATGAAGAACTCCTTGCGGTACGCATCGCGGCTGTGGATCGAGGCACGGCCGATCAGGTCGTCCCCGTTCGTGCCCACATCACCATCCCACCGCCACCGCTCGCCCGCATCGCCCGCGCCACTGACGAACACGCGATCCTGGTCGTCGCGCCAGCCACGCCCGGAAAAGCGTGCGTGCTCCACCTTCACGCCCCACCAGTGCTCGATGTCGCGGTGGTCCACGTCCCAACCCACCGCCAGCTTGCGGGCCTCGTTGCCGTCCGCATCCGAACCCACCCACAGATCGGTGCGCACGGCCTGCTTGTTCCCGTCGGTTTCCGTCTGCGCCAGCGCAGCAGGCGCCGTGGCGGCCAGCGCCAACGCGGCGCTCAGGAGATAGGGCTTCATCACTTGGTCCCCCAGGTCTTGCGCAGGCGCAGCAGTTCGGCGGCGTAACCCATCACGCACACCGGCTGCAGGATCATGGTGTAGGCCAGCGTGTAGAACACGAAGCCGGAGATGTTCCGCCGCACCCGCAGGTCCTGGCTTTTGAACATGCGCGACTGCACGCGGAAGATGACGATGTTCCAGAGCGCCGCCAGCGGCAGCACCAGCAGCGTCATGATGCCGGCGATCCAGTAGTAGCCGAAGAAGGCCAGCACGATGCCCGGAATGAAGGCGAACGTGTACACCAGGTCCAGCGGCAGGAACAGCAGGTTCCACCAGATGAACAGCGTGGTCATACGCGGCTTCACCAGCAAGCGGCCGTGGCGCGCGAACGCTTCCATCAGGCCGCGCGACCAGCGCTGCCGCTGGCGGGCGAACTGCCCCACCTTCGTCGGCACCTTGGTGAACAGGCAGGCTTCCTCGCAGTAGCCGATGCGCGCGCCGGTCTCCAGCAGCGCCCACGACACCACGATGTCTTCGCCGACGCATTCGGGCCAGCCGCCCACGCCTTCCAGCGATTCGCGGGTATAGAGCGAAAACGCGCCCTGCGCCACCAGCGTGCCGTGGTACATGCTCTGCATGCGCTTCACCGCGGCGATGCCGTGGAAGTAGTCCCACTCCTGGCTACGGGTCAGCCAGTTCTCGCGCGAATTGCGCACCAGCACCGCGCCGGCCACGGCCACCGTGCCGGGCGGATCGGACAGGAAGCGCTCGACCAGCTTGCGCAGCGCATCGGCGCGCAGGTAGGAGTCGCCGTCCACGGTCACCACCAGCGCCTGGCGGGTCTCTGCGAGCCCCCGGTTCAGCGCCTTGGACTTGCCGCCGTTCTTCGGCTGCGCCAGCACGCGGATCTGCAACCCGGGGCGACCGAGCTGCGCTGCCATCGCGCGGGCGATGGCAAGGCTGTCGTCGGTCGAGCCGTCATCGATCACCACCACTTCCATGTTGCCGGGATAGTCCTGGCGGGCGAGGCTGGTGAGCGTATCGGCGATGTTCTCGCTCTCGTTGTAGCTGGCGACCAGCACGCAGACGTCCGGCAGGCGGTCGTACTTGCGCAGCATCGGGCGGCGGTCGGACAGGATGGAGCCGATCAGGAAGGCATTCATGAAGCCCGGCACGTACGCGATGAACGCGATCACGAACAGGGCCAGCCCGAAGCCCAGCGGCTTGGAGAGTTCTGACAGCCAGGGCTGGGACAACTTCACCGACACCGCCGCCCAGGCTAGCGACACCAGCAGGATGAGGGTGTACTTGAACCGGATCGGCACATAGAAGCGCCGCCGCGCAGGCGCGGCGCTTGCCGGCATCCACTGCTCCGAGACGGGTTCCGGGAGGGACGTGTCCGGGGGCGGGAGGGAAGTCTTGACGTCGTACATGGGGGGGCTGCATCGACAGGAGGCTCCCCCATGACGCAATTGTCGTGCCACATGTCACGTTACTGGATAACGGGCTTTTAACTCACTTTTGAGGCGCACATCACATTTTTATGACGTTTCGCGTCACTTTTTGCCCTGCGCCGCGACAAGCAGGTCCGGGTGCCGGACCTGGCCCTCGCCCTTCACCACGAAACGTTCGATGGTGAGCGCTTCCAGCCCCATGGGCCCATAGGAATGCAGGCGGGTGGTCGAGATGCCGATCTCCGCGCCCAGCCCGAGTTCGCCCCCATCGGAGAAGCGCGACGAGGCATTGACCATCACCACAGCAGACCGCAGCGCGTTGAGGAACCGCTCCGCGTGTGCGGGATCGCGGGTCACGATGACTTCTGTGTGATCGGAGGTATGGCGGCGGATGTGGGCAATGGCGGCCTCCAGGTCGTCGACCACGCCAACCGCGATCACCAGGTCGAGGAATTCGGCGGCGAAGTCCTCCTCGGTCGCCGGCAATGCATCCGGTACCCACGTCCGCCCGCGTTCGTCCACCCGCACCTCCACGCCCCGCCCGCGCAGCGCGGCGACGGCGCGGGGCAGGAACGTCGGCGCGAGATCGCGATGGACCAGCAGCGTCTCCAGCGAATTGCATGCCGACGGGCGGGACGCCTTGCCATCCAGCAGCAGGTTCAGCGCCAGATCCTCGTCCGCGCCAGCATCCACGTACTGGTGGCAGACCCCCTTGTAGTGCTTGATCACCGGTACGCGCGCGTGTTCGGCGACGAAGCGGATCAACCCCTCGCCCCCGCGCGGAATCACCAGGTCGACGATGTCGTTCAACTGGATCAGTTCCAGGATGGTCTCCCGGCGCAGGTCTTCGACCAGGGTCAGTACGGCCTCGGGCAACCCGGCCTCGCGCAGTGCGCGCTTGAGCGCCGCCGCAATGGCGGTGTTCGAGTGGATGGCTTCCGATCCGCCACGCAGGATCACGGCGTTACCCGCCTTCAGGCATAAAGCGGCGGCATCGGCGGTGACGTTCGGACGTGCCTCGTAGATCATCGCGATCACGCCCAGCGGCACGCGTACGCGTTCGACATGGATGCCGTTCGGCCGGTCGTAAGCACGGGTGACCTGCCCGACCGGATCCGGCAGTCCGGCCACGTCGCGCACGGCAGAGGCGATTCCGTGCAGGCGTTGCGCATCCAGGCGCAACCGGTCGAGCATGGCACTGCCGACACCCTTCGCTTCCGCCGCCGCGATGTCGCGCGCATTGGCGGCCAGGATGATCGCCTCGTCTGCCAGCAGCGCATCTGCCATCGCGTGCAGCAAGGCGTTCCTGGACGCGGAGGACAACGTGGCGATGGCCTGCGACGCATCGCGGCATTGCATGGCCAGGGTCTTGATGTCGGTCATGCGACCTCCTTGCGGGCTCTTCGACGCATACGCTTCACAGCAGCACCAGATCGTCGCGATGCACGACGTTTTCGCCATAGGTATAGCCGAGTATGGCCTCGATATCGCGCGAGTGGCGGCGCGCGATGCGGCGCACATCCACGGCGGAATACTGGCTGACGCCACGCGCGATGCGCCGGTCGCCATCATCGCCGCGCAGGACGAGCTCGACCATGTCGCCTCGCCGGAAATCACCCTCGGCGGTAGCCACGCCTCCCGGCAGCAGCGACGCGCCTTTCTGCACCATTGCGTTGGCCGCGCCTGCATCGACCACGATGGCGCCCGCCTCCACCGGCACATTGCGCAGCCAGTACTTGCGTGCAGCCAGCCGATTCTGCGCGGGTCGGAAACGCGTACCGACCAGTGCACCGCGTTCCAACGCCGCCACGGTACCGGCCTGCGTGCCGTTGAACAGGAACGTCTCGATGCCCGCCGCCGCCGCCTTGGCTGCAGCCTCCAGTTTGGTATGCATGCCGCCGGTGCCCACGCCACTTCCGGCTCCTCCCGCCATGGCGAAGAAGTCGGGGGTCAACGCCTCGACGTCGAGGATCGGCCGCGCTTCAGTGTGGGTGCGGGGGTTCGCGGTATAGAAGCCATCGATGTCGGTGGCGATGAACAGCGCATCCGCATCGATCAGGGCGGCGACGACGGCCGCCAGGTTGTCGTTGTCGCCAAGCTTCAGTTCGTCCACCGATACGGTGTCGTTCTCGTTGATCACCGGCAGCGCGCCCAGCGCCAGCAATTCCTGCAGCGTGGCGCGCGCGTTGAGATAACGGCGACGATTGCGCAGGTCGTCGTGGGTCAGCAGCACCTGCGCCACCGGCCTGTCGAAGAAGCGCTGCCACAAGGCGATCAACCGCGCCTGCCCCAGCGCCGCCAGCGCCTGCCGTTCGGCCATCGCAGCGCCTGCGCGCGGCTTGCGGTTCAGCAACCCGCGCCCGGCGGCGACCGCTCCCGATGACACGATCACCACTTCCCTGCCCGCCGCGATGCTCGACGACACGAACTGCGCCAGGCTGAGGGCGTGACGCGGGCTGAGCCCTTCGCCTTCCGCGGCCAGCAGACTGCTGCCGACCTTGAGCACGGCGCGCCGCCAGGCCGGCAACGGTTGTTCTGCGAACGGAAGCGGCGTGGCGTGGTTCATCGTGTCAGCTCAGCGTGTATTCCATTCGTGGACGGTGAGATCGGACGTGCCGGTCAGCGCCAGGGGATCGCGTGCGGCGATCGCGCGCGCATCCTCCAGCGACGCCACGTTCACCAGCACGTACGTCCCGCCGGTCCTGTCGCTGAACCCGCCCGTCATCTCCAGTTGTCCTGCAGCGCGCAGCGCGTCCAGGAAGGCGAGATGCGGCGCGATGACGGATTCGTCGAAGGACGGCCGCCGCATGGCCATGACGAGGTAGCGCGTCACAGCGCGTTCCAGCGCGCGAGCAGTTCGCCAAGACGCAGGTCCGCGCCCGCGCCCGGCGACACACGCGCGGCAAGGCTGCCCTCAGGCGTACGCCCCTGCCCTGCACTGTCCGCCGATGCAGCAGCGGCCTTGTAGGCATCGCGGAATGGAACGCCCGCGACCGCCGCCTCGACCGCCACGTCGGTGGCGTACATGCCGGAGTCGATCGCGGCACGCAGCCGGTCCTCGCGCCATTCCAGGTTGGCCAGCAGTGCCGGCAACAGCTCCAGCGCCGGCAGGCCGCGTCCGAAGCCGTGGAAGATCGCGCCCTTGCTGGCCTGCAGGTCGCGGTGGTAGCCCGAGGGCAAGGACAGGAGCTGCTCGATCTCCGTGCGTGCCGCCGCGACGCTGGCATGCGTGGCGCGCATCAGCTCGATGACATCGGGGTTGCGCTTGTTCGGCATGATCGAACTGCCCGTCGTGTACTGCGCCGGCAGCGCGACGAAACCGAACTCGGCGCTGGTGAACAGCGACAGGTCCCAGGCGATGCGGCGCAGGTCGAGCGTCGCCGCACCCAGCGCCTCCAGTGCCGCCATCTCGAACTTTCCGCGCGAAAGCTGCGCATAGATGGGGCTGATCTGCATACGCGCGAAACCCAGGGCGGCCGTGGTGTGCTCGCGGTCCAGTTTCAGGTTGACGCCATATCCTGCGGCGGTGCCGAGCGGATTGGCGTCGACCAGCTTCAACGTGTCGCGCGCGCGCGTCGTGTTGTCGATGAAGGCTTCCGCCCATCCCGCCCACCACATGCCGGCCGAGGAGACGACGGCACGCTGGATGTGCGTGTAGCCCGGGATCGGCAGGTCGCGCTCGACCTGCGCGCGGTCCAGCGCCACCTTGGCGATCTCGCGCGACAGCACCGCCACGCGGGCCAGCTTCTCCTTCAGCCACAGCCGCGTGGCCACCAGGATCTGGTCGTTGCGGCTGCGGCCGGTATGGATCTTGCGGCCGGCATCCCCCAGGCGCTCCGTCAGCCTCGCCTCGATGGCGGAGTGACCATCCTCGAAACGCTCGTCCAGCACGAAGCGTCCGGCGCGGAAGTCATCCGCCAGCACCGCGAGTTCGCGCTTCAGCCCCGCCAGTTCGTCGCCCGAGAGGATGCCGATGCGCTGCAGGCCTTCCGCATGCGCAGTGCTCGCCTGGATGTCGTGCAGGAAGAACTCGCGATCCAGCACCACGTCGTCGCCGGCCAGGAAGCGCTGGATCTCGGCATCCACCGCCACGCCGGGCTTCTGCCACAACAGCTCGCTCATGCCATCGTCTCCTGCGGAATGCTTTCCAATTCTCCGAACCCGAACGCGAGGTTGAGGTTCTGCATCGCCTGCGTTGCCGCACCCTTGAGCAGGTTGTCGAGCGTCGCCACCACGACCAGGCGCTTGCCGCCGGGTGCCAGGGTGAATCCACCGATCTCCACGCCATGCTTGCCGGCAATGCGGCTGACCCACGGCGCGTCGTCCAGGACATGGATCAGCGGTTCGTGTGCATAGCGTTCGCGATAGAGCGCGCGAATGTCTTCCACCTTCGCCGCTTGCTGCAGCCACAGGTTGACCGTCATGGTGATGCCGCGGAAATGCGGCGCCACGTGCGGCATGAACTCGACCGGCACGCCGAGCTGGCGGCTGACCTCGCGTTCGTGCATGTGGTCGGTGAGTGCGTACGGCATCAGGTTGTCGCGAAGCAGGTCGGTGTTGTTCTTGTCCGATGGCGTGGTGCCCGCGCCGGAGTAACCGGACACGCCGAAGCACTGCGGCGGTCCGGCCAGCCGGTCCCGCAGCGGCGCGATCGCCAGCTGCATGGCGGTGGCGTAGCAGCCGGGATTGCTGATGCGCTTCTGGCCGGCGTACTTCTGCCGGGTCAGTTCCGGCAGGCCGTAGTACCAGCGCTCGTCGAAGCGGAAATCCGCCGACAGGTCGACCACGACGGTGTCGGGCGCCTGCGCATCGATGGCCGCGACCAGTTCGGCCGCCTTGCCGTTGGGCAGCGCCAGGATCACGGCGTCGGCACCCTTCGCGCCGACCTGCTCATGGCTCAGGCTCTCGTAGCGCAACTCGCCGGTGAACCCTTCGATATGGTCGCTGACCTTCTGCCCGTCGAGCTCGCGCGAGGACACGAACACCAGTTCGAGGTGCGGATGGCGCGCAATCAGGCGGATCAACTCGGCGCCGGTGTGGCCGCGGGCGCCGACGATGCCGACGGTCTTGGGGGTACTCATGGGGAATCCTGTTCGTGCCGGGCCAGCTTGGCCAGCAGGTTGCGTTTCACCGCCGGCCATTCGCCATCGATGATCGAGAAGACGACAGTGTCGCGCGGCGAGCCGTCGGTGTGGCGCTTGTGGTTGCGGAGCACGCCGTCCTGCTTCGCGCCCAGCCGGGCGATCGCGGCGCGCGAACGGTGGTTGAACCAGCTGGTCTCGAACACCACGCTGATGCAGCCCAACGTCTCGAATGCGTGCGTGAGCAGCAGCAGCTTGGCTTCAGTATTGACGCCGGTCCGCTGCACTTCCGGCGTATACCAGGTGTAGCCGATGCTGAGCTTGGGAACGTCGGCTTCCAACCCGTAGAAGCGCGTGCTGCCGACGACGCGCCCGCCCGCATCCCGCACCACGAAGGGCAGCACGCGGCCGTCGGCCTGCGCCGCCAGCACCGTGTCGACGTAGGCCGCCGCGTCCGCCGCCTTGGGCACCTGCGTGAACCACAGCGCGGCCAGGGCATCGCCCGACAATGCAGCACGCAGGCCATCGACGTGATCACGCGACATCGGCTCAAGACGCGCATGGCGCCCCATCAGGACGGGGACCTGCTGCCACGCGGCGGGAAGAGAGGCGTTCGCCATGTCAATCCTTCAGCGTCGGCAGTCGCGTGCGGCAATGGACCACACAACGCTCGATGTCGCCGAAATCCTCGATGCCGTACCAGAACACCTTCCACTTCTCCTGCTTGTAGCAGCCATCGGACTCGGCGTAATAGAAGATGTTGACCGCATTGTTGTGGCGCGAACGCCAGAACAGCTGCGGATTCTCTTCGCGCATCACGTGCCAGACAGCCCGGCCCAGCCCCTCGCCCTGCGCGTCATCGAGCACGGCGAACTTGTCCAGGTAGGCGAAGCCCTCCTCCTGCGTCAGGATCAGGGCAGTGCGATAGTTCTCGCTGACATACACGCGGTATGGCGTGGTGCGTTCGAAATAGTCGGCCAGCAGGGTGCGGCCGAAGCTGGATTCGATCAGCGTGCGCAGGCGTGGCAGGTCCACGCCGTCCCAGGAGCCTTCGAAGCGCAGCACGCGCTCGCCACGGCGAACCAGCGTGCCTGAGCCCTTGTGGGTGAACAGCTCCTTGGCCAGTTCCGCCGGCTTGGTGATCGACACCGACGAGGTCAGCGGCAGACGGTCCAGCAGATCCTTGATCTGTTCGATCTTCACCCGCATGCCGCCGTTGATCCACGGCTGCGCCATCAGCTCGTCGTACTCGGTGGACAGGTTGATCGAATCGATCACCCGGCCCTCCGCATCCAGCAGGCCACCGGTTCCGGTGAGGAAGATGATCTTGTACGGCTGCAACACCTGCACCAGCTCGTTGGCGGCGAAGTCGGCATTGATGTTGAGGATCTGCCCGCCCATGGTCTCGCCCATGCTGGCGATCACCGGAATGGAGCCGGCCTTCAGGCTGGCCTCGATGGGCGCCTGGTTGATGCGGGTGACGTCGCCGACCAGGCCGTAGGTGGCCTGGTCCTTGTACTCGGCCTCGAACACGCCGGAGACAATCGACGTGGCGCGCGCGCCGACCTGCTGCAGCGCCTCGACCAGGGCCAGGTTCTGCTGCAGGAACACCTTGCGCACGATGGCGAGCACCTCCGGCGTGGTGACGCGCAGACCGTTGACAGTCTGCTTCGTGATGCCGGCAGCGTTCATCTCCTCGTCCAGCTGCGGGCCGGCGCCGTGCACGACGATGGGCGTCAGCCCGACTTCCTGCAGGAACGTGAGCGACGATGTCAGCGCTTCGAGATCATCGCGCAGCACCGCACCGCCGACCTTGACCACGGCAAAGCGCTTGGCATCCAGCTGCGAGAAGCGCTTGACGTACTGCGAGATCTCCTTCGCGCTGGCCATGCTGGACAGCAGGCGGATGATGGTCTGGCGGGTTTGCTTGTTGGATTCCATGTCTCTTGCTTTCGTAGGGTGGGCCTTGGCCCACCGTCGTTGACGATCTATGGCGGGCCTGGGGCCGCCCTACGCGTTACTGGAGGATCCTGGCGATGCTGTCGGCATACCGCTGCAACTGCTCCAGCGAGACCCACTCATCCGCCGTATGCGCCTGGGCGATATCGCCGGGGCCATAGACGAAGGCGGTCAGACCGGCGGCGGAAAACAGCGACGCCTCCGTCCAGAAGTCGACTGCGTTGCCGATCGGCAGGCCGAGTTCATCGGCAAGATCCCGTGCAGCCAGGCGACGTTCCTCTGCACGGGCGACATCGCCGGACGGCAACGACGGACCACGGAAGGTCTCTTCGTATTCGGCCAGCGCATCGGCATTGGCGAAGCTGCGGAAGGTCGCATGCAATTCGTCCATGTCCTGCGACGGCAGCGGGCGGAAGCCGAAGCGCACCTCCGCACTGGGCGCGATCATGTTGGCCTTGATGCCGCCTTCGACCCGGCCGATGTTGAAGCGCAGGCCGGTCAGCCCGCCGAAACGCAGGTGGTGCTGGTCCTGCACGAAATCCAGTGCCGTGGTACCCCAGCGCATGGCGTTGTGCAGGGCGCTGAGCGAAAGCGCGTTCTCTGCGGACGCATGCCCGGCCTGGCCCTTGAATGCCATGCGGACGGCACTGATACCACGATGCGCCAGCACGGCCTCGCAGCGCGTCGGCTCCGCGATGATCGCCTCGCCGAAGCCATGGTCGCGCGCGAGGAAGGCGGCGATGCAGCGCGCGTCGTTCGCTTCCTCGTCCGTCGTGAACAGGAACGCGGCGTCGCCTTTTGTCACCTGCGCGGCAGCGACCAGTGACGCGGCAGCACCCTTGATGTCGCAGGCGCCCAGGCCAATCGCGCGATCGCCCTCGATGCGCAGCACGTGCGGGCTCGCACTCCACGCGGGCGAGGACGGCACCGTGTCCAGGTGCACGTTGAACACGCGCTTCGGCTGTCCGCGCACGGCGAAGAACGACACCGCGCCAGCGCCGTGATCGGTCACCTCGATGCGGAAGTCCTGCAGCTGCGCGCGCAGGTAGTCGAAGATGCCGTCCGTGCCGATGTCGCGCGGCGGATTGCGGGTATCGAACGATACCAGCGCTTCCAGGTGCTTGAGCGTGGTTGCAAGCAAAGTCATGCGGTTTTCGTCTCGGCGTAGATATCCGGGTGCAACACTTCCATCAGCGTCTGCGGCTTGGCCGGCGCCACGAAGCCGTACGGCGCGTACAGACCGTGCGCGTCGGAGGTCGCCAGCATGAACCGGCGCAGCCCTTGCAGGTGCGGGTGCGCCATGATCTCGGCGACCAGCTGCTTGCTGTAGCCGCGACCACGATGTTCCGGCAGCACGAATACGTCGGCCAGGTAGGCGAATGTCGCGAAGTCGGAAACGACCCGCGCGAACGCCACCTGCCCGACGCCTTCGACGTGACCGCCGAAGCACAGCGAGCCTGCGACAGCGCGCGCCACCGTTTCCTCCGGGATGCCCTGGCTCCAGTAAGCCTGGGTCGAAAGGAAACGATGGATCAACGGCAGGTCCAGTTCCGCCTTGTCCGTGCTGACGCGCATGGCGCTCATCGACACGTTCCGGTCAGCGGTTGATCTCGGCCCACAGGGTCGAGCTCATACCGAACAGCTTGATGAAGCCTTCGGCCTCCTCGACGCCCCAGTCCGCCGACTGCGCATAGGTCGCGCCCTTGGCGTTGAGGATGTGCGGGGACTTCACCGCCACCGCGTCCACACGACCACCGCGGGTTTCCAGCACGACCTCGCCGTTGACGGTGGCCTGCGAGGACTGCAGGAACGCTTCCAGGTCGGCCTTCAACGGGTCGTGGTAGAAGCCTTCGTACACCAGTTCCACCCACTTGCGCGCGATCTCGGGCTTGAAGCGGTTCTGCTGCTTGGTCAGCACGGTCTCTTCCAGCGCGCGGTGCGCGGCCAGCAACGAGATCAGGCCCGGGGCTTCGAACACGATGCGGCCCTTCAGCCCGATCACGGTGTCGCCGGTGTACACGCCACGGCCCACGCCATACGGCGCGAACAGCGCGTTCAACTTCGCCAGCAATGCGGCGCCGCCGATGGCCTGCCCGTCGAGGCTGACCGCTTCACCGTTCTTGAAGCCGACCGTGACACGCAACGGTTCCACCGGCCACTCGGCGCGCGGCGCGCACCAGCCGCGGGCACCCTCACCGGGGGCATCCCACTTATCGATCTCGCCACCGGACATGGTCAGGCCCAGCAGGTTCTCGTTGATGGTGTAGCTCTTCTGCTTGGCGCGCACGCCGAAGCCGCGCTCTTCCAGATAGGCCTGTTCGTAGGCGCGGGTCTGGGTGTGTTCCTTCTGGATCTCGCGGATCGGCGCCACGATGCGGTAGTCGCCGCTGGCCTTCACCGCGAGGTCGAAGCGCACCTGGTCGTTGCCCATGCCGGTGCAGCCGTGCGCGATCGCGTTCGTGCCCAACTCGGCAGCGCGCTTCAGCGCGGCGTCGACGATGAGATAGCGATCGGACACCAGCAGCGGGTACTGGCCCTGGTAGCCCTCGCCCGCCCACACGAACGGCTTGACGAAGCCGTCCCAGATCGCCGGGCCGCCATCGACGGTGACGTGGCTGGCCACGCCCAGGTCGGCGGCGCGCTGTTCGATGTAGGCGCGCTCTTCGGCATCCACGCCGCCGGTGTCGGCGAACACGGTGTGCACGTTCCAGCCGCGCTCCTTCAGGTAGGGCACGCAGAAGCTGGTGTCGAGGCCGCCGGAAAAGGCGAGGACGATGTCTTTGGATTCGTGGGGGGTCGTCATCTTGAAGTCTCGTAGGGTGGGCCTTGGCCCACCGGGTGGGTGTGTCGTGTCGAAGCGGCGGACCGAGGCCGGCCCTATTTGATCAACGCGGCCATGATGGCCTTCTGCACGTGCAGGCGGTTTTCGGCCTCATTGATGGCGATGCACTGCGGCGAGTCCATCACGCCGTCGGTGGCTTTCACGTTGCGGCGCAACGGCAGGCAGTGACTGAAGACGCCGTTGTTGGTCAGCGCCATCTTCCGCTCGTCCACCATGAAGTGCTTGTACTGGTCGCGGATCGGCTTCTCGGGCTCCCATTTGCCGAAGAACGGCAACGCGCCCCAGCTCTTGGCGTAGACGACATCGGCGCTTGCATAGGCGCTGTCGATATCGTGGCTGACGGTCAGCGAGCCGCCGCTTTCGGCCACGTTCTGCTCGGCCCAGCCCATGTAGCGCTCGTCCAGCACGTAGTCCGGCGTCGGGCACAGCAGGGTCACGTCCATGCCCAGGCGCGTGGCGATGGTCAGCGCCGAGTTGGCCACCGCGGTGTTCAGCGGCTTGGGGTGGTAGGTCCAGGTGAGCACGTACTTCTTGCCGCGCAGGTCGGAGGTGCCGAAGTGTTCCTGCAGCGCCAGCGCATGGGCCAGCTCCTGGCAGGGATGGGTGATCGTCTCCATGTTGATCACCGGCACCGGCGAATACTTGGCGAAGGACTTCAGCACGATGTCCTCGCGGTCGTAGGCCCAGTCGACGAACTTCGGGAAGGCGCGCACGCCGATCAGGTCGACGTAGCGGCCCAGCACCTTGGCCACCTCGGCGATGTGTTCCTCGGTGTCGCCGTCCATCACCGTGCCCAGGTTGAACTCGATGGGCCATGCGTCCTTGCCCGGCTGCAGCACCACGGCATGGCCGCCCAGCTGGAACGCGCCCAGCTCGAAGCTGGTGCGGGTACGCATGGACGGATTGAAGAACACCAGCGCGATCGACTTGCCCTTCAGCGCGTCGCCCAGCTTGTGCTGCTTGTACAGCGCGGCCTGCGTCAGCAGTGCGTCCAGCTCGGTGCGACTCCAGTCCTGCGTGTTCAAGAAGTGCTTCATTACGGCATCCTGGTTTCGGGAATGTGGCAAAACGGGTTTCAGAAACGAAAAAACCCAGCCTCTGGCTGGGTTCCGGTGAACAGGCGAAAACGTCCGGGGGACCCAGCTAGATGCAGGATTCCGGTCGACGCGCACGCGACGTCATGCTCGAGGCCTGGCGGGCCGCGCTGTCAGCATGGGCGTGTGCGTTCATCTTCATGGGCGCGAATGCTCGCATGTGCTGCGGCGCGGCGCAAGACTTCTTTCGGCGGGCGCAGGATCAGGGCGTGCTGGCCGATGACTGCAGCGGTGACGTGTAAGGCGCCACGGAAACGCGGATGCGCAGGCGATTGCCAGGATCCTCGGCCAGACGCGAACGGTACTTCACGCCCTTGTAGATGTAGTCCACATCGTAGGCGATGGGCCGCTGGAACTCGCGCTCGACGGGCACCATGCGGCAGTTGACCTTCACCGTCGGGACCGGCGGCGCCACCGGCGGCTCCGCGGCCTCGTCACCGCCGAACCACCCGCGCACGGAGCTGACCACCCTGGACCAGCGACTGTCTTCCTCGACCGGTTGCTCGGGCTTCGGCGCCGGCACTTCGTCACACCGCTGCTCGGTGCGGCTGGCCCGCAGGGTCTGGTACACCGGCTCCACGCTCAATACCTGCGCATAGTCCAGGCGAACGTTCTCCGCCGGGATTACCCGCTCCTGCGCCATGGCGGACATGGCGAACAGCAGGCAGGACAGGAAAAGGGCGGAGCGGAGGCGGTGCATGTGGCCTGAAAGTGGTATCCCGGTGTCACAGTTTAGGGACCGCGCCTTGAGTGGGGCTGAACATCGGCGCCAAGCAGCCTCACCGACCCCCCATCCCGGCACAGAAGGTAGAATCGACCTGCTCTCCCCTGCCCCGCTTCCATGACCCTGCGCCTGCACAACAACCTCACCCGCCGGGTCGAGGAATTCGAACCTCTCGGCCCCGTCCCCACGATGTACGTGTGCGGGCCCACCGTCTACAACTACGTCCATATCGGCAACGCCCGCGGGCCGGTCGTGTTCGGTGTGCTGGCCGCGCTGCTGCGCCGGCGCTATGGCGCGCTGCGCTACGCGCGCAACATCACCGACGTGGACGACAAGATCAATGCGGCGGCGAAGGAACTCGGCGTGGCGATCTCGGCCATTACCGACCGCTACGCCGATGCCTACCGCCAGGACATGGCGGGCCTGGGCGTGACGGGTGAATTCAGCCCGGACATCGAGCCGGCTGCCACGGCGCACATCCCGCACATCATCGCGATGATCGAACAGCTGATCGCGGGTGGTCATGCCTACGCTGCGGAAGGCCACGTGCTGTTCTCGGTCGGCAGCTTCCCGGAGTACGGCAAGCTCTCGCGGCGCGATCCGGAAGAGATGCTGGCTGGCGCGCGCGTGGAAGTGGCGCCGTACAAGCGCGACCCCGGTGATTTCGTGCTGTGGAAACCGTCCACCCCGGATCTGCCGGGCTGGGAATCACCGTGGGGTATCGGTCGCCCCGGCTGGCATATCGAGTGCTCGGCGATGGCTGCCGCCCACTTGGGCGAGACCATCGACATCCATGCGGGGGGGGTGGACCTGCAGTTCCCGCACCACGAGAACGAAGTGGCCCAGAGCGAGTGCGCGCACAAGCACGCCGACGGTTCGCACAAGACGTTCGCGCGTTTCTGGCTGCACAACGGCATGCTCAACTTCGGCGGCGCCAAGATGAGCAAGTCGCTGGGCAACATCGAGAAGGTGCACGACCTGTTGCAGCAGCATCCGCCGGAAGCGCTGCGTTACGCGCTGCTTTCCGCGCACTACCGGCAACCGCTGGACTGGTCGGACGCACTCGTGGAGCAGTCGAAGAACACGCTGGACCGGCTGTACGGCACGCTGCGCGACCTGGGCGAGATCAAAGTCGTGCCGCTCACGCCGCAGGTCATCGAGGAGGCGCTCAGCGATGATCTGAACACGCCGCAAGCGCTGGCCGAAGTCGCCCGCATCGCCGCAGATGCCCGCAAGGCGACGACGCCAGAGGATCGGCAGCGCCTGAAAGGCGAGCTGCTCGGCGCCGGCTTCGTGCTCGGCCTGCTCCAGCAGGACCCCGCCGAATGGTTCGCCCGCGGCACATCCTCCGATGACGATGCGCGCATCCAGGCGCTGATCGACGAGCGCGCGGCCGCCAAGAAGTCCCGCGACTTCGCCCGCTCCGATGCCATCCGCGACCAGCTGGCGGCCGAAGGCATCCTGCTGGAAGACACGCCGCAGGGCGTGCGCTGGAAGCGGGCGTGAACTGCTGTTCCCTTCTCCCGACGGGAGAAGGTGGCGCGAAGCGCCGGATGAGGGTCCGGCGAAGTCAGGACGCCGGCACCTGACGGACGCCGCCGCACCCTCACCCCAACCCTTCTCCCGATGGGAGAGGGGCTTCTGAACCAGGCTCCTCCATCTCCATGACCAACACGATCTTCCCGCTCGAACCCACCGCCGCCGAGGCACAAGCCGCCATCAAGGACGAATTCGCTTTCTTCGGCGACTGGTCCGAACGCTACCAGTACCTGATCGACCTGGGCCGCAAGCTGCCTGCGTTCCCGGATGAGTGGAAACGGGAGGAACACCGCCTGCTCGGCTGCCAGTCGATGGTGTGGATCGTGCCCGAGGGCGACGCGGCGAAGCTCGATTTCCATGCCGTCAGTGATTCGGCCATCGTGTCCGGACTGATCTTCCTGGCCTTGCGCGTGTATTCGGGGCGGTCGGCCGACGAAATCCTGGCCGCCACGCCCGATTACATCGCCGACATCGGCCTGGCCAAGCATCTCTCGCCCACGCGCAGCAACGGCCTGGCGTCGTTGCTGGCCTTCATCCGCGAGACGGCCGCCAACGCAAAGTGAGCGAAGCCGGGTCCCGCTCCGCCTTTTCGCTGCTGCGCAACCGCGGCTACTCCGCGGTACTGGCCTACCGCATCTGCGCATTGTTGTCGTACCAGATCGTTGCGGTCACGGTCGGCTGGCATATCTACGAACTGACCCGCGATCCATTCTCGCTGGGCCTGGTCGGGCTGGCGGAAGTCCTGCCGTTCTTCTGCGTGGCGCCGTTCGCCGGTTATCTGGTCGACCACCTGCCACGACGACGGATCGGCATGGTCGCCTGCGGCGCACTGGCGACCACGGCGGTGATCCTGGTGGCAGTCTCTGCGGGTTGGCTGCCCTTCCAGGGGACGTGGCCCATCTACGCGGCCATCGCGCTGACCGGCATGGCGCGTTCGTTCCTCAGTCCGGTCTACAACGCCCTGTTCGCCAAAGTGCTGCCGCGCGAGGACTTCGTGCGTGCCGCAGGTTTGGGCAGCGTGATCTTCCAGGCCGCGCTGGTCACCGGCCCCGCGCTGGGCGGGCTGCTGGTCGGTTTTGGTGGCAAGACGCTGTCGTATGCGATGGCGGTGGTGTTCGCGCTGATGGCGGCCACCGTGCTCGCGCGGTTACGCGTGGAAGAACCGGGGCCGCCGGCGGTCAGCCTGCCCGTGTTCGCCAGCATCGCGCAGGGCGGGCGCTTCGTACTGGGCAACCAGATCATGCTGGGGGCCATGGCGCTGGACATGTTTTCAGTGCTGCTGGGTGGCGTGGTGGCCATGCTGCCGGCTTTCATCCACGACATCCTCCACTACGGACCCGAGGGCCTGGGCATCCTGCGCGCGATGCCGGCGGCGGGCTCGGTCTGTGTCGGCCTGTGGCTGGCGCGCCATCCGCTGCAGAAGCACGCGGGGCGGGTGCTGCTGTTCGCGGTGGCCGGCTTCGGCCTGAGCGTCATCGCCTTCGGCCTGTCGCGCAGCTTCTGGCTGTCGGCGGGGATCCTGCTGTTCTACGGCATGTGCGACGGCGTTTCCGTGGTGGTCCGCTCGACCATCCTGCAACTGTCCACACCGGACGAGATGCGCGGGCGGGTGTCGTCGATCAATGGCATCTTCGTCAGTTCGTCGAATGAACTGGGCGCGTTCTACGCCGGCACGATGGCAAGAGTGCTGGGGCTGGTGCCTGCCGTGATCGTGGGCGGTTTCGCGATCCTGTCCGTCGCCGGGTTCACCGCGTGGAAGGCGCCGAGGCTGCGGCGGCTGGACCTGCGCGACCTGCAGTAGCCGGCAGCGTTTCTGCCGACCACAAAAAACCCCGCCGAAGCGGGGTTTTCAGTATGCGGACGAAGCCGGGCTCAGTCGCCCTGCTGCTTCTGCATGTGTTCCCAGCGTTCCTGGGCATCGATGGTGCGCTCGGCGGTCAGACGAGCTTCCAGGCGATCCAGGCCGATTTCTTCGCCGGTATCGACGCAGTAGCCGTAGTCGCCACCCTCGAGCCGCTTGAGCGTGCTGTCGATCTTGCCGATCAGCTTGCGGTAGCGGTCACGGGTACGCAGTTCCAGCGAGTTTTCGGTCTCGCGGGTCGCGCGCTCGGCCTCATCGCCGATGTCGCGGACTTCATCCTTGAGGTTCTCGATGGTCTGCTTGGATTCCTCGACCAGGTCGGCACGCCACTGCAGAAGACGTTGGCGGAAGTACTCCAACTGCAGCGTGCTCATGTACTCCTCGTCAGGCGAGGGCTTGTAGCCGGTCGGCACGATCGGGCGACCGGTGGCTTCATCGGTCTTGTAGGGCACTTCTTTCACCTTGCCGCGCACGACCGGCGCCGCAGGCCGGGCAGCCACGGCCACCGCAACCTTGCCCACGGGACGGGTGGCGGCGGGACGGGGACTCACGGGGGCTTCGACGGAGGTAGAGGCTTTGGCGTTCTTGGTAGTCGGTTTCGGGACTGGCACAGGCTTCGGGGGGGACGGAACCTTGGCGGCGGGCGCCGGGGCCGGGGCAGCCGCCTTGGGGGCGGGAACCGGCACGGGAGTCTTGGTCGCAGCCGCGGTGGGGGCGGACTTTGCCGGAGCCGGCTTCGGTGCGGGCTTCGGTGCGGGTTTGGGAGCGGGCTTCGCGGCCTTGGCCGGCGCCTTCACTGGAGCCGCCTTGGCGACGGGCGCCTTGGTGACCGGTGCAGGCGCAGGCTTCCTGGCAACTGCGGGCTTGGTTGCCTTGGCAACCGCTTTCTTGACCGGTGCCGCCTTCTTGGCCACCGGCTTGGCGGCCGGTTTCTTCGCCGGCGCCACTTTCTTGGCGACTGGCTTCTTGGCAGCAGGCTTCGGCGCCGCCTTCTTGGCCACCGGCTTGGGGGCCGGTTTCTTGGCGACAGCCTTCTTCACGACAGGCTTCTTGGCGACGGTCTGAGCGGGTTTCTTGGCGGCCTTGGCGGCCTTCTTCGCAGGTTTCTTTGCAGCCACGAACAGCGCTTCCTTGTTCTTCCCGAGCATCGGGAAAGCGCGCTTTTATAGCCTACCCGGGAGGCAGCGGCAACCCGACGCGGTATCATCGGGCCATGCTCGCCCGCCTGCTCATCCTGCTGCTGAAGGGCTACAAGCGCTTCATCAGTCCGCTGCTGGGGCCTCGCTGCCGCTTCGTGCCCTCCTGTTCGGAGTACGCCATGGAGGCCATCGGTCGCTTCGGTCCGCTGAAGGGCGGCTGGCTGGCGGTGCGCCGGATCGGCCGCTGCCACCCCCTCCACCCCGGTGGCTATGACCCGGTCCCTGCCCGGGACGGCGCCGACCTCCCCCACTCCTGCACAGGAAACCACTGATGCCCGCCACCGTCATCGTCAACGCCCGCCTGGTCAACGAAGGCCGCGTCACCGAGGGTGACCTGCGCTTCGAGAATGGCCGCATCGCCCGCATCGCCGCCGAGATCGTGCCCCGGGGCGGCGATACCGTCATCGATGCCGCCGGCCGCTGGCTGTTGCCGGGGATGATCGACGACCAGGTGCATTTCCGCGAACCCGGCATGCCGCACAAGGGCGACATGGCCACCGAATCGGCAGCGGCCGTGGCGGGAGGCCTGACCACGTTCATGGACATGCCCAACACCAGCCCGCCGACGCTGGACGCCGCGGCGCTGGAGGACAAGTACCAGCGCGCCAAGGGCCGCGCCTGGGGCAATTACGGCTTCTACATGGGTGCCAGCAACGACAATCTGGACGCGATCCGCACCCTGGACCCGAAGACCGCGCCCGGCATCAAGGTGTTCATGGGCGCCTCCACGGGCAACATGCTGGTCGACAACCCGGACACACTGGACGCGATCTTCCGCGAGGCGCCCACGCCGATCATCACCCACTGCGAGGACACGCCGACCATCGACGCCAACCTGGCCGCGTTCCAGGCCAGGTACGGCGATGCCCTGTCGGCCGAGCACCATCCGGACATCCGCAGCCGCGAGGCCTGCATCAAGTCGACCCGCCTGGCGATGTCGCTGGCACGCAAGCACGGCACCCGCCTGCACGTGCTGCACATCTCCACCGCCGACGAACTGGCGTTGTTCACGCCCGGCCCGCTGGTGCATGCGGACGGCGCGCGCAAGCGCATCACCGCCGAAACCTGCATCCATTTCCTGCGCTTCGACCGCGCCGACTATGCGGCGCTGGGCAACCTGATCAAGTGCAATCCCGCCATCAAGGACGCCAGCGACCGCGAGGCGCTGATCAAGGCGCTGGTGGACGATGTCATCGACGTGCTGGCCACCGACCACGCGCCTCACACGCTGGAAGAAAAGGAAAAGCCGTACGCGCAGGCACCGTCCGGTCTGCCGCTGGTGCAATACGCGCTGGTCGCCGCATTGGAACTGGTGCATGAAGGCCGCATGGACGTGACCCGCGTGGTGCAGAAGTTCGCGCATGCGCCCGCGCAATTGTTCGACGTCAAGGAGCGCGGCTATCTGCGCGAGGGTTACTTCGCCGACCTCGTGCTGATCGATGACGAGCCGTTCACCGTGAAGCGTGAGGACGTATTGTCCAAGGTCGGCTGGTCGCCGTTCGAAGGCCGCACGTTCCGTTCCCGCGTCGGCGCCACGTGGGTCAATGGCCGCATGGTCTGGAACGGCGAACACCTGGTGGGCACACCCGTAGGCCAGCGCCTCGAGTTCGCGCGTTGAAGCTGGCGGTCGCGGCGCTGCTCGCCGCTGTCTGCGCCGGCTGGATTCCCCTGGTCGCAGCGCAGGATGCAGCGCCCGCCGCTCCCGTGTCGCAGGAAGAGCGTGTGGTGTTCCCGGCCAGCGTGTCGCAGGGTTCCCTGGTGTTCGGCAAAGTTCCGCCGGGCAGCCAGGTGCGGTATCGCGACCGTCTGCTGCGCACGACGGGCTATGGCACCGTGGTGCTTGGCGTGGGCCGCGATGAAACCGGCCCGCTGCAGGTCTCGGTCACCACGCCCTCCGGCCGCAGCGAATCGGTCGACATCACCGTGACCCGGCGTGACTGGCCGGTGGAGAACGTCAACGGCGTGCCGCCCAAGACGGTCAATCCCCCGCCGGAGATCGCCGCACGCATCCAGCGCGAACAGGCACTGGTCACCGCGGCGCGCGCACGCGACGACGAGCGCGCCGACTTCGCCCTGCCCTTCCAGTGGCCGGTGCAGGGCCGCATCAGCGGTCGTTTCGGCAATGCCCGCGTCTACAACGGCCAACCCGGCGCGGGGCACTCCGGCATGGATATCGCCGCCCCCAACGGCACGCCCGTGAAGGCGCCCGCCGGTGGCGTGGTGACCTTCGCCGCCCCCGACCTCTACCTGACCGGCGGCACGCTGTTGCTGGACCATGGCCATGGCATCAGCTCCAACTTCCTGCATCTGTCGCGCATCGACGTAAAGGTGGGGGATCGTGTGGAACCGGGCCAGGTGATCGGTGCCGTCGGTGCGACCGGGCGCGCGACGGGGCCGCATCTGCATTGGGGGATGAACTGGTTCGACATCCGCATCGATCCCCTGCTCGTCCTCGAGCGCGGAAAGTAGACGCCAACGTTCACCACCCGGGCGCGTTGCGACGCGTCACGACCGGCGGTCGCCCTCTGTTTCAGGAGGCGCGGTTCGACATCCGCATCGATCCCCTGCTCGTCCTCGAACGCGGAAAGTAAACGCCAACGTTCACCACCCGGGCGCGTTGCGACGCGCCACGACCGGCGGTCGCCCTCTGTTTCAGGGGGCGCGGTTCGACATCCGCATCGATCCCCTGCTCGTCCTCGAACGCGGAAAGTAGACGCCAACGTTCACCACCCGGGCGCGTTGCGACGCGTCACGACCGGCGGTCGCCTTCTGTTTCAGGGGGCGCGGTTCGACATCCGCATCGATCCCCTGCTCGTCCTCGAACGCGGAAAGTAGACGCCAACGTTCACCACCCGGGCGCGTTGCGACGCGCCACGACCGGCGGTCGCCCTCTGTTTCAGGGGGCGCGGTTCGACATCCGCATCGATCCCCGGCTCGTCCTCGCGCGAGGCGGCTAGAGTCGACCGAGGAAACGACTGGCGGGACCGTCCGCCAGATCACGCGGGCGGACCAGCTTGGGATTCGGCCGGCCGACATCGGGCCAGGCGGCCTCAAGCAGCGCGTCAGACGCCTTGAACGTATCCGCTCCGGCATGCGTCAAGCCCAGTTGCGAACGCAGGGCGGCGATGGATGCATCCAACGCCGGATCGTCCAGTTCCAATGCATCGACCGTATCCCAGACCGGCAACGCCCCGACGACAGTCTCGGCGCCAACTGCATTCTGCTCCAGCGTCTTGTGCTTGGGCTTGAGCATTTCCCGTACTTCTTCCTGCAGTTTTCCATAGTCGACATCGGGGAACGGCAGGTCGCTGGGCTCGCCAGGCACGATGGGGCGTGCGAGGCGGCCCGCCGGCAGCGCATCACAGTCGGCAAAGGCCCGATACGCGAACTCGCTGCACAACATCCTGCCGGAATCGGCGCGGATCGCATGCTCGGTGGCCTCCCGGATGAGCCAGCGCAACCAGACCGGCAGGTGCCGCGGCTTGCCCCGCAGCGCAACCAGCAAACCGATCGTCACCAGGTCGTCCTGCGCGAACGTCGTGCCAATCAACGAGCGCGCGTGGCGGAGCACCGTCGCGCGATCATCCACGCCCAACGGCGTGCCGTCGGCGGCCAAGGACCGATAGGCGTCGACGAAGACCACCGGTCCCCCGGGCGACAGCCGGGCGGCCAATGGACTTTCCTGGACTGCCGGACGGATGCCCTCGATCAGCAGGCCGTTGTCCGATACCAGCGACACATGGCTGTACGGACTGTCCCCGAACCACGCGATCAGCTTGGACAGCTGGCTCTTGCCCAGCATCAGCAGCAGATCGCCGATCTGCAGTTGCTCCACGGGAAAACGTACGGCGGCGGCTTCCTGGTTCACTCAAGCATCTCCGGGTTGCGGGGAAAGGTCGCCTGTCACGCGATCACGGCCTGCGGACTTGCTGGAGTACAGCGCCGTGTCCACGCGCTCCAGCAGGCGTTCAAAGGTTTCGCCAACGCCCAACTGCGCCACGCCCAGGCTGAGGCTGGTATCGATCACGCGACCGTCGATGGTCAACGGCCGGTTGTTCACTGCTTCGCGCAGGTGTTCGGCCACGGTCAGCGCGTCATCAAGTGCGGTGCCGGGCAGGATCACCAGCATTTCATCGCCGCCGTAGCGCCCGAGGAAATCATGCTTGCGCAGCTTCCCGCGGGTACGGGTGGCCACGAGCCGCAGGCTCTGGTCGCCCACCGGGTGGCCGTGCTCGTCGTTGATCCGCTTGAAGTGGTCGATATCGAAGAACACCACCGACAGCGGCGTGCCACGCACGTGTGCGAGGTCCACTTCGCGCTGCAGTTGCTCGATGATCGCGGTGCGCGACAGCACGCCCGTCAGCATGTCGACGGCGGCGATGCGACTGGCGCGGTCGCGGTCGCGGCGCAACTGCTGCATCTTGTCGGCCAGGCCGACCGTCAGTACCAGACCGGCCAGCGCGAAGCCGAGCGGGAACGCATGTATCAGCCAGGCGGGCCCCACCCACCAGCCGAGCAGTTCGCCCACGCGCGCGGCGGTAAGCGAGATCATCGGGAGCCATGACAGCAGCAGGAAGAACGCCGGGCGCTCGTTGCGCAACGCACCCCGGACGCAAGCCAGCAGTACGCAGGCTGTCGCCACCAGCAATATGAGATTGCCCGCGCGGGGAACCAGCAGGCTGGTACTCGCCAGGGAAGTGAGCATCAGGCCGCCCAGCAGCACGTTGCACGCGCGCAGCACGCGCGCGAGAACGGGGCTCCAATGCGCCAGATCCAGATAGAAGGCGAGGAAGGTATTGCTGGCGATCACCGACAGCATGCCGGCTATACGGGACATCCGCGGGTCCGCACCCAACGCATGGCCGAAGACCTCGATGCTGCGCAGTTCGCCGCCCGCAAGCGCGAGGAACAATGCCTGCGAAAGCAGGGTCAGCGCCAGGAATCCGTAGCTGCGCTCCCCCAGCCCGATGCAGAACCCCAACGCCAGCACCGAGAGTACGCACATCGCACCCAGCACCATCGCCCGCCATGCCACGTGTTCCAGGTCCTGTCGATGGACATCACGCAAGGGCTGGATCGACAGCGGCATCGGCGTGCCCCCCACCGAGATCACCCGCAGGTAGAGGGGCTGGCCGGCCCGGACACCTTCCGGCAACGGGAACGCCAGCGCACGCGCCGAGAACGCGAGGTCGGCGTCTGCGCCGAACAAAGCGCGCACGACCGGCGGGCCTTCACTGGTCCAGAGTTCCATCCGATTCTGGTACGGCGCGCGCACCACCAGGTGCGGTTGCAGGCCTGCATCCACGTCCACGGGGCTGACGACGCGCCACCAACGGGGCGACGTCTGGGATTCGAAGATCACGCCATCGCGGGCGGCGGCGGCAAACTGCGCATCCACTTTGCCGGACACGACATCGCGCGCCGGCGGATCGGCGTCGAGCCGGGCCAGCGAAAGCGTTTGCGCGGTGGCGGGCATCGCCCACCCGATCAGGCAGAACCAGAGCAACCAGTCTCTGGCCAGGCGCCGTGGATTCCCCATATCCATTCCGCCGAGCGGTCAGCGACCGAGCTTAGCGCGGATCAGGCCATAAATGTGAAGTGGCGCCGGCCTTGCCGACTGGCGGCCTCAGTCGTTGCTGCCGCTCACGCGGGCCACCGCGTCGTGCGGGTGCAGACTCTCGTAGTGCGCAACGGTGGCATCGTAACGGGCAATGCGGGCGTCACCTGACAGCACCGACGCCACGCGACGCGCGGCGTCTTCGCAGAACATGAGGTTCTCGGCATTGAGGCGTGCAAAGGCCTGCTCATCCACGCGCTTGACTGCGGTCTGCACCGGGGTGCCGAGCGCGGCTTCGATGGCGTCGATCAGGGCGACAAGGGGCAGCTCGTCGAACTGCGGGCGCAATTCCACCCGCATGCTGGCCCGGCTGCGCTGCGCGTGCGGCGTGGCGGCCAGGCCGCGCTCGGAGGCCAGCCAGTCGTGCACCACATTGACCGACAACGGATGCGCAGCGGCGAAATC
This sequence comes from Pseudoxanthomonas sp. LARHCG66, assembly GCF_052871755.1. NCBI lineage: Bacteria > Pseudomonadati > Pseudomonadota > Gammaproteobacteria > Lysobacterales > Lysobacteraceae > Pseudoxanthomonas > Pseudoxanthomonas sp. LARHCG66. The sequence continues at coordinate 338,315 of NZ_JBIXJW010000001.1, forward strand.
TCCCGCAAAACGCTCCGCGTTGGCCTGCCGCGACAGCGCCGCCGAAGCCGGGCAGGTGCTGGAATACTCGACGGCAAACGACAACGCCAGCACCAGATGGCCGTCGGCCAGCGTGGCTTCGATTTCGACCGGATAGCGCTTCCAGCCGGCATAGTCGCTTTCCAGCGCCTTCCGCTGCAGCAGTGCTTCGTAACGGATCTTCAGGCGGGCGCTGGTTGCCAGGCCGGCCTGCGACGCCACGCTGTCCTGCAGCAGATGGCGCAGGCCCGCAGGCGTGATCGCTTCACGCGCCAGTCCATCCTGCAGTTGCAGGTAGAGGCGCGACATGTGGATACCGCGCGCATCCGCGTTGGCCAGGTTCACCGACAGGTCGATGCTGGCGGCCACCTGCAGCTGTCCACCCTGACCGTCCGCGATGCGGACCGGCAATGCGATGTTCTCCATGCCCACCCAGTCCAACGGGCGGGCCAGGGGCACGCGCTGGTGAGCGACATCGGGAAGGTCGGCGCGGGGCGCCTGGGGAAGCGAGGAAGACATCGTCATGCACGGGGGGGACTGGATGCCGCGCATTGTACCCCCTGCCCTGAATCCCCAGATGAAACAGTCCGTTACGACCGTTTCCTGCGTCTATCGCCACGATATGCGATGCCTTCAATCGCCGCGTGCCGCACGCCAGCCGGTGAGCAGGAGCACGGGGCGCGAAGGCAACGGGGCGGGCGCGCCCAGTCGGGACAGACGTTCCAACCTGCCCCGCGCATACGCAGCGAAAACGCGGCGCTCGCGGGCACCCGCCCGCCCGCCCTGCCAACGTCGCAGGACGTCCGCGGCCCACCCTCGCACGGCAGCGGTGTCTTCTTCCCGCCGGAACGCCATCGGCACGGCCGCGACGCCGCCATCGGCCAGGCTCATAGCCAGCACCTGCGCAACGACCGCTTGCACGTCCGGCGCACGCCCCAGCACGTCGGCTTCCACCGCCGCCACGGCTGCGCCGTAGCCTGCCAGCGCCGCGAATGCCTCTTCGCTCCCAGCCTGCGCTCCACGTGCCGCCGCCAGCGCGGGCAAGGCATCGGCCAATGAAGACCATGCGGTCCGCACAGGCTCCAGCCTGCGCCCCAGCGGATGGCGCGAACGTTGTCCGCTCCAGCCGCGCAGTTCTTCGCCCCACCATGCGAGCTTCGCGTCTGCTGGCAGCGGATCGCCGCTGACATTGAGTGCATCGTCGAATTCCTGCAGCAGCGCGAACCACGCCACCGCCGTCTCGCGGCGGGCGGGCGCCACGAAGATCTCGCCCACCGACCACTCGGGCCAACGCGTGCGCCATTTTTCAAGAAAGCTGTCGAGGGCGGCGGAGTCGGACATCGCGGATACGGTGTGGGAGCGACGTCAGTCGCGATGAAGTTGCAGGGAAAGGCCAGGCAACCGCGCCCGGATGAACGCCATCATCGGCCGCTCGCGACTTACGTCGCTCCCACCAGGCGATGGAAGAAGGGCCATGCGGCCGGCTTGAGGAGGTCCGCCGGCTGTTCCAGCATCACATCCGCCCCCCACGCCGCCGGCACCTCGTGCGCCTGGCGATAGCCCCACAGCGCCGCAATCGACGGCATGCCCGCCGCGCGCGAGGCCTGGATGTCGCGCTCGTCGTCGCCCACGTAAACGCAGTCGGCGATCGCGATGCCGATGCGCTCGGCGGCTACCTGCAAAGGCAGGGGATGCGGCTTCTTTTCCGCCAGCGTGTCGCCTCCGATCAGCACGGCACACCGCGTCTCCCAGCCCAGTTGCGGCAGGATGTCGCGGGCCAGGTATTCGGGTTTGTTGGTCACGATGCCCCACACGCTGCCGGCCTGCTCCAGCGCTCCAAGCATGTCGGCGACACCATCGAAGAGGAGACTGTGGCGACCGAGCTCTTCCTGGTAGATCGCCAGGAATTCAGGCACCAGCGCCTCGCGCGGACCCTCCTCCATGGCGGGGAAGGCAGCGGCCAACATCGCGCGCGCACCCTTGGATACGTGCGGCCGCAGGGTATCCAGTGTCATCGCATCGACACCGCGCGATGCGCGCATCCGGTTCGCGGTGGCCAGCATGTCCGGCGCGCTGTCCAGCAGCGTGCCGTCCAGGTCGAACAGCGCGGCGCGCGGGAATCCCCGCGCCGTCACGGCTTCACCGCACTGGCGAGGTAGTTCACGTCGGTGCGCGAGGTCAGCCGTGCACGCTGCCGCCATGGTTCATAGGCCAGGCCGGTGACGTCCAGCAGCTGGAAGCCCGCATCGCGCAACCAGCGTGCCAATTCTGCCGGGCGGATGAATTCCTTGTAGTGATGCGTGCCCTTCGGCAGCAGCCGTGCGATGTACTCGGCGCCGACGATCGCCAGTGCGAAGGCGGCCGGCGTGCGGTTCAGCGTGGACAGGAACAGGTGTCCGCCGGGCTTCAGCAGCGTGTGGCAGGCGCGGATGATGGAAGCCGGATCCGGCACGTGCTCCAGCATTTCCATGCAGGTGATCACGTCGAAACTGCCGGGACGCTCTTCGGCCAGCGATTCGACGGAACGCAGCTGATAGTCCACCTGCACGCCCGATTCCAGCTTGTGCAGGCGCCCCACCTTCACCAGCTCGGGTGCCAGGTCGATCGCGGTGACATGCGCGCCCTCGCGCGCCAGCGCTTCGCTCAGCAATCCCCCGCCACAGCCGACATCCAGTGCGGTGGCGCCCGGCAGGCGCGCACGGTCACGCACGTACTGCAGGCGGACCGGGTTCAGCGCGTGCAGCGCCTTCTGCGGACCATCGGGGTCCCACCAGCGGTTGGCCAGCGCGCCGAACTTGTCGAGTTCGGCCTGGCTGAAATTGTCGTCGAGGGGCGAAGTCGTGGTTGTCATGCCGCCATTGTAGAGCGGGCTGACCCCGCGAGGCGCCAATTCCGTCGTCAGAGCGAACGCCGGGACCCAGCTCGCTCTTGCTTGGAGCAGCATCGGGAACAGCAAACACAACGTCCACATGGATCTCAGCGTTCGCTGGGATGACGCTGTCAAGACAGCCGGATACCCGCAATCCGTTCGCGCCACTGGCGCGCATTGGCGATGACGCCGTCGATGTCCATCTCGACCAGCACGCGCTGCCGCAGCTTCGCCTTGCCGGCGATCCACACATCGCTGACCTGCTGGCGGCCGGTGGCATAGATCAGCTGCGACACCACGTGGTGCAGCGGCTGCGTCTCCAGCGCGGACAGATCCACGCAGACCAGGTCGGCCTCCTTGCCCGGTTCGATCGAGCCGATGCGGTCGTCGAAGCCGATCGCCTTCGCGCCGCCCAGCGTGGCCGCGCGCAATGCACTGAACGCGTCCAGTGCCGCGGCATCCTGCGCCACCGCCTTGGCCAGCAGCGCTGCCGTGCGGGTCTCACTGAACATGTCCAGATCGTTGTTGCTCGCACAGCCGTCGGTGCCGACCGCCAAGGTCACACCTGCACGCTCCAGGGCGCAGGCCGGACAGAAACCGGAGGCGAGCTTGAGATTGGATTCCGGGCAGTGCACGACACTGACGCCACGCTCGGCACAGAGGTGGATCTCCGCCTCGGTGAGCTGGGTCATGTGGATGGCGATCAGACGATCGTTGACCAGCCCCAGCCGGTCCAGCCGCGCGATCGGGCGCTGTCCGTGCTTCTCCAGCGACTGCTCCACTTCTTGTGCGGTCTCGTGCAGGTGCAGGTGCACGGGCACGTCGAGCTGGTCGGACAGCATCCGCACGCGCTCGAAGTTGGCGTCGTTCACGGTGTACGGCGCATGCGGGGCGAACGCGGTCGCGATCAGCGCATCGTCCCGCCACTGGTCGTGCACTTCGCCGGCCTTCTCGAAGTACTCGTCGTCGGATGCCGCCCATGCCGTGGGGAAATCGATCACCGGCAAGCCGACGCGGGCACGGAAGCCATGGCGCTTGTACGTCGCGGCCTGGACATCGGGGAAGAAGTAGTTCTCGTTGACGCAGGTCGTGCCGCCGCGGAGCATCTCGGCGATCGCCAGGGTGATGCCGTCGGCAACGAAATCCGGGCCGATCACTGCACCCTCGATGGGCCAGATGTGCTGCTGCAGCCAGACCTTCAGCGGCAGGTCGTCGGCGACGCCGCGCAACAGCGTCATCGGGTTGTGGGTGTGCGCATTGACCATGCCCGGGATCAACGCGGCATCAGGTCGCGCTACCGTCTCGCGCGGCGCGAAGCGGGTGCGCGCTTCGGCGAGCGGGAGGATCGCGACGATGCGGCCGGCGGTGACGGCGACCGCGTGGTCTTCCAGCACGACCCCGTGCGGGACGACCGGCACCACGAAGCCGGCTTCGATCAACAGGTCGCAGGCTTCGGGGGTGCGGTCGCTCATGGGGCCTCGGCTCAGAATCCCAGCGTGTAGGTCAAGCCGATGGCGCCGGCGCCGAACAGCAGCCAGCACAGCAGCATCAACGCCAACGCGCGCCCGTAGTTCAGCCGCGGCACGCTGGGGAACAGCCGCGGCAGGGTCACATTCCAGCAGAGCATCACGCCCAGCGCGGCGATCAGCACGCCGACGGCCCAGACACCCAGGTAAAGCGCCAGCTGTTCCATCACTTCACGCGGCTGACGTATTCACCGGTACGGGTATCGACCTTGATGATCTCTTCCTGTCCGACGAACAGCGGCACGCGCACGACGGCACCGGTTTCCAGCGTGGCCGGCTTGCCGCCCGTACCGGCGGTATCACCCTTCACGCCCGGGTCGGTCTCGGTGATCTGCAGTTCGACGAAATTCGGCGGGGTCACCTGGATCGGGTTGCCGTTCCACAGGGTCACCACGCAGTCTTCCTCACCCTTCAGCCACTTTTCGGCGCCGCCCATGCCGGCCTTGTCGGCCTGCACCTGCTCGAAGGTTTCCTGCTGCATGAAGTGCCAGTACTCGCCGTCGGAGTACAGGTACTGCATGTCGGTATCCACCACGTCGGCCGCTTCCACCGAGTCGGTGCTCTTCATGGTGATTTCCTGCACGCGGCCGCTCTTGATCAGGCGGTACTTCACGCGGGTGAACGCCTGGCCCTTGCCCGGCTTGACGTATTCCGTGTCGTTGATGATCGCCGGTTCGTTGTTGATCAGGATCTTCATCCCGTTCTTGACGTCGTTCATGCCATAACTGGCCATGCATGTGCTCCTGGGGTAAGGCGTACCCGCCGCGCAGGGCGGCCGGCCGGATAGAATGGGAGACCCGCCGGACCCGGCGGGTGCTTGTTTTCTGGCCCGACATGATAACCGCAGCCCCCGAACCCCGACAGCCCGTCCCGAGGCCCGCACCCCGCTGGCAACGGGCCTGGCGCGATGCCGTGCGCGACCCGCGCGAGCTGCTGTCGTCGCTGGGGTTGGACGCGCTGGCCGGCCGCGTCTCGGACGAGGCGGCCGCGCAGTTCCCGCTGCGCGTGCCGCGCGGTTTCGTGGCCCGCATGCGCCATGGCGATCCGCACGACCCGCTGCTGCGCCAGGTGCTGCCGCTGGACGACGAAATGCGTCCGGCCACCGGCTATGGCCTGGATGCCGTGGGCGATGGCGCGGCCAGGACGGGAACCGGCGTGATCCAGAAGTACCGCGGCAGGGCGCTGCTCGTGGCGACCGGCAGTTGTGCGATCAATTGCCGGTACTGCTTCCGCCGCCACTTTCCCTATTCGGACGAGACCGCGGCACGCGAAGGATGGCGGGAAGCCGTGGCGCTGATCCGCGCCGACACGGGCGTGGAAGAAGTACTGCTGTCCGGCGGCGACCCGTTGTCGCTGTCGAACGCCAAGCTGGCCGAGCTCACCGACGCGCTGGCGGAGATTCCCCACCTGCGCCGCCTGCGCATCCACAGCCGCCTGCCGGTGGTGCTGCCCGAACGCATCGACGATGGCCTGCTGGCCTGGCTGGCCGGCCTGCCGTGGCCAGTGACCCTGGTCATCCATGCCAACCATGCCAACGAGTTCGACGACAGCGTCGACGCGGCGCTCGGGCGCCTGCGCGGCGCCGGTGTGCACTTGCTGAACCAGGCGGTTCTGCTGCGTGGCGTGAATGACGATGTCGAGGCGTTGGCGGACCTCAGCGAGCGCGGCTTCGCGGCGGGCGTGCTGCCCTACTACCTGCACCAGCTGGACCGGGTGGCCGGCGCGGCGCATTTCGAGGTCGACGACGCGCGGGCAAAGACGCTGCATGCGGCACTGGCCGCCCGGCTGTCCGGGTACCTGGTGCCGAGGCTGGTACGGGAAGTCGCTGGCGATACCGGCAAGCGCCCGCTGTGACCCACCGACGGCAGGCCATGTCCGCATCTGCGACGCCTGCATTGGACTCACCTGCCGCGTTCAGGTATTAAACGCGCACCCCTCGCGGACACGCTGCATGCAGATCGGCAAAGACACCACGCTACGACTGACCCTGGTGGACGACAGCGCGGAGGACGCGGAAGCCATCGTCTCCACGCTGCGCAACGGCGGCATCGCCGTGCGCCCCCTGCGACCGCTCGACGCAGCGGAACTGGGCCAGATGGTGACGGCACAACCCATGGACCTGCTGCTGGCCTCGCGCACGGCCAAGGGCATCCCGCTGGCCACCGTGCTGGGCCAGGTGGATGCCAGCGGCAAGGACATCCCGGTCATCGTGCTGGCCGACACGATCAGCGAAGCCGAGTTGCTGGCCGACCAGGCCGCCGGCGCACGCGCGATCGCGCTGCGCGGGCGCCCGGAACACGTGCTGACGGTGCTGCGCCGCGAATGGGCCGACCTGGACGCACGCCGTTCGCAGCGCCGGCTCGAAGGCCAGATGCGCGAGACCGAGCGCCGCTGCGACGCCCTGATCTCGTCCTCGCGCGACCCGATCGCCTACATCCACGAAGGGATGCACATCCGGGCCAACGACGCCTACCTTGAAATGTTCGGCTTCGAGTCCTTCGAGGATGTCGAAGGCCTGTCGCTGCTGGACCTGGTGGCCCCGCAGTACGTCAACGACTTCAAGGCCCTGCTGAAGAAACTCAGCAAGGGCGAACCGCCGCCGGCCCGCTTCGAACTGGAGGCGCGCAGCATCGATGGCGACAGTTTCCCGGCCACGCTGGAGTTCGCCACCGCCACCTACGAGAGCGAGCCCTGCGTGCAAGTGGTGTTCCGCCGTCGCGAGGAGTTCGACCCGGAACTGGCGCGTGAAGTCGAAGACCTGCGCCAGCGCGACATGGTCACCGGACTGATGAACCGCCCCACCTTCCTGCGCGAGCTGGAGAATGCCGTGGCCCAGGTGGCCCGCGGCGAAGACCAGTACGCGCTGCTGCTGATCGAACCGGACCATTACCAGCGCCTGCTGCAGGACATCGGCATCGATTCGGCCGACGACCTCGCAGCCGCGCTCGCGGCGCGCCTGGCGGAAAAGCTCGACGACCAGTGCACCGCCGCACGCTTCGGCGAGCGCACCTTCGCCGTGCTGCTGCGGGGCAACCACGCCCACTCCGCCGCGCTGGCCGACAAGCTGCGTGCTTCGTACGCCTCGCACGTGTTCAACGTGGGCGAGCGTTCTGCCTCGGTCACCGCCAGCATCGGCGGCGTGCAGATCGGCGAGAAGATCGCCAGCATCGGCCAGGTGCTCACGCGCGCCACCGACTGCCTGCAGACCGCCACCAACCTGGGCGGCAACCGTTTCGAGATCTTCGACCCCGGTGCCGTGGACCGTGCCGAGGAAGAGCGCGTGCAGAACTGGATCAAGCGTCTGCAGGAAGCCCTGCAGGACGGCAGTTTCCGCCTGCACTTCCAACCGGTGGTGAGCCTGCAGGGCGAGCCCGGCGAAGTCTACGAGGCGCTGCTGCGTCTGGAGTCCAATGGCGAAACGGTGCTCCCGCAATCCTTCATCGGGATCGCCGAGGACAACGGCCTGCTCGATGCCATCGACCGCTGGGTGGTGAACCGTGCCATCGAGGTGCTGGCCGAGCGCAAGCGTGCGGGCCACGACACCCGCCTGGTGGTGAAGGTCAGCCCGGCTTCCTTCGCCGACAACCGCCTGCTCGACCTCATCGCCCGGGAGCTGGCCGCACATGACGTGCCCGGCAGCCGGCTGTGGCTGCAGACGCCCGAGGCCAAGGTCTTCACCCACCTCCGCCAGGCGCAGGCGTTCCAGTCGGCGGCGGCCAAGCTGGGCTGCCAGGTGGGCCTGGAACATTTCGGCGCGGGCCTGGATTCGTTCCAGTTGCTGTCGCACTTCCAGCCGACCTTCCTCAAGATCGACCGCGTCTTCAGCGAAGACCTGGGCAAGAACACCGAGCACCAGCAGAAGATCCGCGAGATCGCCGAGCGCGCACAGGCGCTGGGCATCCTGACGGTGGCGGAACACGTGCAGGACGCCGCCACCATGGCCTTCCTGTTCACCGCCAGCCTGGACTACGTGGAAGGCAACTTCCTCGCAGCTCCCGGTCCGGCGATGAATTACGACTTCAGCTGACATGGCTCATCCCTCTCCCCGCAAGTGGGGAGAGGGGGACTGCCTCGCCGTGCTCGTGCCTTGAAGAAAACGACGCGCTTGTATCCTTCTCCCCGCCTGCGGGGAGAAGGTGCCCGAAGGGCGGATGAGGGGCGCTCTTGGCGCCGATCCTTCCGAAGCGCAGCGACCGCAGGGTGATCGAATACTGGATGTCCACGGACAACTTCCTCCTCCTGCTGCGCCTGAATCAAGTCAGTTGCTCCCCTACCGTGCAGGAAGAAGCAAACAAAAAACCCGCCAGAAGGCGGGTTTTTTTGTTCAAGGTTCACTGCCTGGTCGCTCAGGCCATCGTGCCCTGCTGCGCGCGCAGGGCGGCGATGCGCTGCTCCAGCGGAGGGTGGCTGAGGAACAGCTTCTTCATGCCCTGGCCGATGCCGCCGGCGATGCCGAAAGCCTCCACTTGCGCCGGCAGCGTGCTGGGACTGTGCTGCCGGCCCAGTCGCTCCAGCGCGGCGATCATCTTCTGGCGGCCGGCCAGCGTGGCGCCACCATGGTCCGCACGGAATTCGCGGCGGCGCGAGAACCACATCGCGATCATCGTCGCGAACAGGCCGAACACCACTTCCAGCACCATCACGATGATGTAGTAGCCGAAGCCGCGTCCACCGCCCTCGCGGTTGCCCGACAGGAAGCCATCGACGATGCCGCCCACCACGCGGGCCAGCACGATGACGAAGGTGTTCAACACGCCCTGCAGCAACGCCATGGTCACCATGTCGCCGTTGGCGACGTGGGAGATCTCGTGGCCCAGCACCGCTTCGGCTTCGTCCTGGTTCATCGAACGCAGCAGACCCGTGGACACCGCCACCAGCGCATTGTTGCGGTTGGCACCGGTGGCGAAGGCGTTGATTTCCGGTGCGTCATAGACCGCGACTTCCGGCATCCCGATGCCGGCGGCCTGCGCCTGGCGCTTCACGGTGGCCACCAGCCAGCGCTCCAGGTCGTTGCGCGGCTGTTCGATCACCTGCGCGCCGGTCGCGCGCTTGGCCATCCACTTCGAGGTGAGCAGCGAGATCAGCGAACCACCGAAGCCGAACACGGCCGCCATCACCAGCAGGCCGCCCATCTGGTTGGGATTGACGCCCAGCAGGGACATCACGAAGCCCGCCAGCACCAGCACGGCCAGGTTGGTGGCCAGGAACAATGCAACACGCGTGAACAAGGTTTGTATCTCCGGGGGACGTGCACAGACAGACGCTAACGTCGCAGAATTGTGGCTGCCGCCCCGCGAATTCAAGCGGCTGGCTGACTGTGCGGTTCAGTTTTCCTCCCTCTTCCGACGAATGACCACGACCGATCCCTCCCCCGTGTACCGCGGGCGCTTCGCGCCTTCGCCCACCGGCCGCCTCCACTTCGGTTCGCTGGTGGCTGCGCTGGGCAGCTGGCTACTGGCCCGCCACCATGGCGGCGAGTGGCTGGTACGCGTGGAAGACCTCGATCCGCCGCGTGAAGTGGCCGGTGCCGCGCAGGCGCAACTGGACACGCTGGCCGCGTTCGGCATGGCATCCGATGCGCCCGTGGTCTGGCAAAGCACGCGTCACGACCTGTATGCCCAGGCCCTGTCGCGCCTGGTCGCAGAGGGCCTGGCCTTCGAATGCCGCTGCAGCCGGAGCGCGCTGGCCGACGCGGGTGGCATCCATCGCGCCTGCGTGGCGAACGACGCCCATCGCATGCCGGCCGTGAGGTTGCGGGTGCCCGATGGCGCCCATGTCGCGTTCGAAGACGGCTTGCAGGGCACGGTACAGCAGGCGGTCGATCGCGAGGTCGGCGATGTCGTCCTGCGCCGCGCCGATGGCTTCTGGGCCTACCAGTTGGCCGTGGTCGTGGACGACGCCGACCAGGGCATCACCGACATCGTGCGCGGGGCGGACCTGCTGGACTCCACCCCGCGCCAGATCCTGTTGCAGCGCGCGCTGGGTCTGCCCACGCCGCGCTACCTGCACCTGCCGCTGATCGTCGATGCGCAGGGACAGAAGCTGTCCAAGTCGATGGCGTCGTTGCCCATCGACGATGACGACCCGCTGCCCGCGTTGCTGGCCGCCTGGCAAGCGCTGGGCCAGCCGGTGGAGACGCTGGCGGGCATCGGCAACATCACCGGCGCGATGCACGCCGCCAGCCGCGGATTCCGCCCCGAACGCCTGCCGAAAGTGACATGCATGACCTTCGCTGCATCGCACAACAAGCCTGTCGCGGGCGCTGTCTAGAATCGGGTGGCCGTCGGCTTGCGGCGGTACAAGGAGATTCCCCACATGACATCGCGCGTCGTCCTGGTCACCGGCGGCACCGGAGGTATCGGTACCGCCATCTGCAAGAAGCTGGCGGACATGGGCCACAAGGTCGCCACCAATTACCGCAATGAAGAAAAGGCCCTCGCCTGGCAGGCGCAGATGAAGGCCGATGGCTACGAGATGACGCTGGTCAAGGGTGACGTGACCTCGCCCGACGAAGCACAGGCGATGGTGAAGGAGCTCGAACAGACGCTCGGCCCGGTCGAAGTGCTGATCAACAACGCCGGCATCACCCGCGACGGCACCTTCCACAAGATGTCCTCGTCGCAGTGGGGCGATGTCATCAACACCAACCTCAACTCGGTGTTCAACGTCACCCGCCCGGTGATCGAGGGCATGCGCGACCGCAAGTGGGGCCGCATCATCCAGATCAGTTCGATCAACGGCCTGAAGGGCCAGTACGGCCAGGCCAACTACGCCGCCGCCAAGGCCGGCATGCACGGCTTCACCATTTCGCTGGCGCGCGAGAACGCCAAGCTCGGCATCACCGTCAATACGGTATCGCCCGGCTACGTGGCCACCGACATGGTGATGGCCGTGCCGGAGGAAGTCCGCGCGAAGATCGCCGCCGACATTCCCACCGGCCGCCTCGGCAAGCCCGAGGAAATCGCCTACGCGGTAGCCTTCCTGGTGGACGAACAGGCGAGCTGGATCACCGGCTCCAACCTGGACATCAACGGCGGCCACCACATGGGCTGGTGAGACCGGGGCGGTGCCATCGGCGCCGCCCTGCCCGCTCCACGCGGCTCGCGCCGCGCGTCCCACCCGCCGCATGCTGCGCAGCATTTTTTCCTTGGCTGAACAGGGGCTCCCTGCCTTGTGGCCTGTTGCAAGGGCTGCTGCGCTGCGTCATGCTGACTCATACGCGTTTAGAGTGAATGCTCAATGGCTGCGATCCGCATCATCAAGAAGTACCCCAACCGCCGTCTGTACGACACCGAGATTTCCAGCTACATCACCATCGAGGACGTGCGCCAGCTGATCGTCGATGGCGAGGATTTCGAAGTCCGCGACGCCAAGAGCGGCGACGACCTGACCCGCACCGTGCTGCTGCAGATCATCAGCGAGCAGGAACAGGACGGCGAACCGGTACTGTCCACCCAGCTGCTCAGCCAGATCATCCGGTTCTACGGCGATTCGCTGCAGGGCTTCATGGGCAACTACCTGGAGCGCAGCATGCAGTTGTTCATGGAACAGCAGCAGCAGTTCCGCAGCCAGATGGGCAGCATGCTGGGCCAGACGCCGTGGACCATGATGAACCAGCTGACCGAGCGCAACATGGAGTTGTGGCAGGAGTTCCAGCGCAACCTCAGCGGCGGCATGGGCCGCCCGACGACGGTCAAGCCGAAGGATCCGCCGCGCGAAACGCCGAAGACGCGCGCGCGCTGAACCACTCCGTAGTGAAACCCGGCCCGCGCCCCGTTGCGCGGGCCTTTTTTTGACCTCGCGACACAGGGATTCCGCATGACGCAACGCATCGCCGTGGTAACCGGCGGCCTGGGGGGCTTGGGCCTGGCGATCTGCCAGGCACTGGCGCGCACCGGCCGCAGAGTGGTCGCCGCCGACCTGCCCGCCTCCGGCGAACAGCTCGACCGTTTCCACGCGCAGACCGCCGGGCTCGATGTCGAAACCGCCACCGTCGACGTGGCCGACTTCGATGCCTGCGCCGCACTCGTGCGCGATGTCGAAGCCCGCCACGGCGCGCTCGACATCCTGGTCAACAACGCCGGCATCACCCGCGACGCCACCCTGCGCAAGATGGACAAGGCGCAGTGGGATGCCGTGATCGGGGTGAACCTGGACAGCGTGTTCAACCTCTGCCGCCATGCCGTGGACGGCATGCAGGCGCGCGGGTTCGGACGCATCGTCAACATCAGTTCGGTCAGCGGCCAGACCGGCAACTTCGGCCAAGTGAACTACGCGGCGGCGAAGGCCGGCCTGCACGGCTTCTCGATGTCGCTGGCGCGCGAAGTGGCGCGCAAGGGCGTCACCGTCAACAGCGTCTCGCCCGGCTACGTGGAAACGCCGATGACCAGGGCGATGCCCGAAGACGTCCGCGACCGCACCGTCGCCGCGGTGCCGGTGGGCCGCATCGGCCAGCCGGACGACATCGCGCGCGCGGTCGCCTTCCTCACCGCCGACGATGCCGGCTATATCACCGGCGCCAACCTGCCTGTCAACGGCGGCCTGTTCATGAGCTTCTGACCGGAATCCCGGTCCCACGCCGACACACTCACCGAATCCACACGAGGCTCCCGCATGAAACTCACCCCTCCCACCTTCGGCGTCTGGCTGATCGCGCTGCTGCTCGGCGGCGGCGGCATCGCCGCCAAGTTCGGCTACGTCCCGGTACTGGCGCCGCACGCGTTCTGGCTGGTGGTCGCCGGCTTCGGCCTGCTGGTCGCCGCGACGGTCTTCAGCAAGCTCTGAACACACCGGATATGCTTCCGGCGTCGATCGTCGGGAGCGCACCATGAATCCGTTCGCGTGGTTTCTGGGCGATGTGCTGACCAGGCCGCGCCTCGTCGTCCCGATCTTGCTGGGAATCGCGGCAGGCGTGGCCCTGTTCCACCTGACGGGCAAGGAACCTTCCTCTGCCGCTATGGCGCTCGGTTGCGCGGCGCTCGGCCTGGTTGCCGGATTCGTCCTGGAATACCTGCGCGACACGCCGCGCGATCCGCTGGACTGACCCCTACTCCATCTCGAAACGCTCGAACGCGATCTCCAGCGTTTCGAACAGCGTGTCGCCCAGCGCCGCGTCCATGGGCGAAGGCGTGTACGCCGCCGGTCGCGCGCGCAGGAAGCGCCAGCGCATCACGGGGTTGCCCTGCTCGTCCAGCAGCGTGATGGCGACGGTGCGTCGCGCGTCGCCGCCGTTGCGGGCCTCGTCCCACCACTGGTACCACGCGAGCGAACCGATCACGCCCCGGCGCAGCACCAGGTTGTCGTAGTGGGTCAGCGTGGACAGCTTGACGGCTTCAGGCGTCTTGTCGTTGCCATTGCGGTATTCGTTGACCTGCAGCCGCGCTTCGGGAAACAACACCTCGGCCACGCCCCCGTCAGGCCCGTCGCCCAGGCCGAGGTCGACGAGGAAGTTCATGCCGGCATACGGGCGATCACGCTGGACGGGCATGGCAGGGGTTCCATGTGGGAAGGGAGATGTACCCGCGTGGGGAACACTCTCTTCCAACGCGATCCTTCGCCCGCAGAGGTCAGGTCGCCTTCGCCTGCCCGATCCACAACCGATTGCCGTCCGGATCGTCTATCCGGAACTCGCGCATGCCGTAGAACGTGGTATCCAGCGCGGGCACCTCCAGACCGTTCGCACGCGCCTGCGCATGGAAGGCATCCAGATCGTCGGGATACAGGTACAGCACGGCCCCGCGCGGCGCGTCCTGGCTCACGTTGATCGACTGATCCAGCATCACCCGGCACTCGCCCCAACGCAGCTTCGCCCAGCCCCAATCGTCGCGTCGGTCCTCGACCGTGAAGCCCAACTTCTCGTAGAACGCGATCGCCTGCGCAGATGGCGGACGGGTTGCATGGGGATGATGCGGGGCGACATGGGGAGTCCCTTCCGAGAAGGAGGTGGCGATCGGACAACGCTCACCCCCCGCAGGATGGGTTGAGCCGAAGGCGATACCCGCCGCGCATGCCCGTCAACGAAGACCAGAGATGGGTATCGCCTTCGGCTCAACCCATCCTACGGAATGCACTACTCGCCTTGCTCCGCTGCCCACACCACGTCGACGCCATCGGATTCACCCACCGCCGTGCGCAGCAGCGCGACGAAACCAGCGCTGGCACCGAGGCTTTCCAGTGCATCGATGGCGGTGTGTTCCACGTAGTAGTCCTGGTCCTTGGACGACTCCTCTTCCATGTGGTCGACCAGCAGCTGGAAATCTTCCTGCGAGATGCTGCCCAGCGTGCGGCCACTGTCCTTTTCCGACAAACGAATGCTCATGCGGTCTTCCCTTCCTCGAACGTTGGAGTGAATGTCAGCGTGGGGCGCCGTCGGTGCCCTTGCGCAGGAAGGTGGCCAGGCCACCCAGTTGCAGGCCCTGCACCTTGTCCACGACGGGCGCGAACTTGCCGATGTCGTCCGGCGTGTAACCGCCGACGCGGTACCACAGGGTGATGCGGGTGCCGTCGTTCTCCGCGACGAAGCGCCATTCCAGCGCGCCGTGCAGGCCCATGCCCTGCAAAGGGCCGAGGCCGCCGGTCATGCGCAGCAGCTTGCCGGGATCGGTGAAGGTGACCGTCATGTGCCACGCCTGCTGCGCGCCGTTGATCTCGCAGAAGCAGCCGCCGGCCTTGTCGGTGATGACGAGCTTCGAGGCATCGCCCCACCACGTATGGTCGGCCGGCCACCAGCGGCCCACCTCATTCACCAGCGCGGTGTAGGCCGCCTGCGGGGCGACAGGCACCCACTCCGAGTTTTCGAGGGTGAAACCGTCCGGCTGCGCGTCCTTGATCGCGGCCTGCGCGGGCGCGGCAACGCACAGCACCGCCAGCGACAGCGCTGCCGGGAGCGACGTCATGGCGCGGCGCCTTCCTTGCAGAAGCGCTGGCGGTACTCCATCGCCTTCGGCATCAGCGCGGTCAGGTTCTGGATGCGCGTGCCGGGATTGGGGTGGGTGGAGGAAAACTCCGGCGGTGCCTGCCCGCCGCTGGCCTCGCTCATGCGCTGCCACAGCGGCACGGCTTCCTGCGGATTGAAGCAGGCAGCGGCAGCCAGCATCAGGCCTACTTCGTCGGCCTGCGTCTCGTGCTCGCGTGCATACGGCAGCAGGTAGCCGTACCCCATCGCGGCCATCACCATCTGCTGCTGTTGCGGGTCCATGCCACTCATCGCGCCGGCCATCTGGCCAATCTGGGTGAGCTTCTGCTGCGACATGCGCTGTGCGCCGTGGCGCAGCAGCGCGTGGGCGATCTCGTGGCCCATCACCACCGCTACCGCATCGGCGTTCTTCGCCACCGGGATCAGGCCCGTGTAGACGGCCATCTTGCCGCCCGGCAGGCAGAAGGCATTCGCCTGGTCGGACTGGATGACGTTGACGTCCCACTCGAAGGTCTTCCAGTTGCCGCTGGCCTGGGTGCCCTTCTCCTGCGCGATGGCGGCTTCGACTTCCGGGATCTTCGCGATCAGGCGTTGCGCGATGGTGCGCACCTGCTGCGCGATCTGCGAATTCGGATCGACCGGCTGCTCCTGCGACAGGATCTCCTGGTAGGCCTGCAGGCCGAGCGCCTTCTCTTCTTCCACGCCGATGGAACCGTCGATCAGCACCTTCTCGCCGGTGTAGGGATCGACCACGCGATTGTTGAGGTAGTAGCACCCGCCATAGACCAGGAAGCCCAGCAGGATCAGCCAGCGGATGTTGCCCAGTCCGCCGCCGCGCCGCCCGCCGCCCTGCCCGTACTGCGAGCGTCCGTTTGGATCTTGCCTCATCACCCTCTCCCTGGCGGCTAGATGCCGCGAACGACGCGGAAGCCCACCCGCGCATTAGTCATATCCGAATCCGACGACGAGCGCCACGCGGCACGTGCCTGCGCCGGCGAACTGGCCCAGGACCCGCCGCGCACCACCCGTGACCGGCAGCCGGGATTGAACCACGCCGCCCCATCCGCCGGGGCGCGCCGGTAGCTGGCATGCCAGCAGTCCGCGACCCATTCGCTGGTGTTGCCATCCAGGTCCTTCAGGCCGAAGGCGTTGGTACGGAAGCGCCCGACCGGCGCCGGGCCCCAGTAACCGTCGCCGTAACCGACGAAGGCGTTGTTCCAGGTGCGCCCGCTGGGCGAGCGGTCGTTGCCCCCGGTCAGGTTGGCCACGCCGCGCGGGGGCTGTCCGTTGCCCCAGGGATAGCGGCCCTGCAGGCCGGCACGCAGGGCGTATTCGTACTCGGCCTCGCTGGGCAGCCGGTAGCCGTGCCCGGTCTGCCCGGTCAGCCATTCGGCGTAGGCTTCGGCGTCGTACACGCTGACGTGCAGCACCGGCATGTCGTCGCTGGCGGGCTGCCCGGTGTAGTCCGAGCGCCAGTCCACGCCGCTGCGGCGCACGAAATTGCCGCTGCGTTCGTCGTAGACGATGGAGTGGCCACGGCGCGTGGCACGTGGACGGTACTGGGTGGCTTCCACGAAGCGGCGGAATTCGCCCACCGTCACCGGGTGCCGCGCCATCGCGAACCCGCGATCGAAACGCACGTAGTGGGCGGGCTTCTCGGCATCGGTGGCATCTTTTTCGTCCTCGCCCGCGCCCATGCTGAAGCCACCGTGCGGCACCACCACCATCGCCGGCCCGCGGCCACCATGGTGCAGCGCGTCGGTGAACGCCTGGCCCGGACGGAACAGGCCGTAGTGCGTGGCCAGGTCGATGCGCTGGCGGAAATCGGCCGCCACGCGGTTGCCGGGCTCGGCGATGCGCAACACCTCGGCCAGCTTCACGCGTGCCTCCTTCAGCCCGAGCGGCGTCGCCATGTCGCGCACGCCGGCATCGCGCAGTTCGGCGATGCGCGCCATGCGGATGGCTTCCACGCGCACGCGCGCATCGGCCACGGTCTGGGCGTCCTCGCGGATCTTGGCGGCATGGTCCAGCCAGAGGCGCGTGGTGTCGAAGTCGCTGGCCAGCGCGGCTTCTTCCGCGCGGCGGATCATGGCGCTCTCCACGGCGGCCAGCCCCTGCATGGCGCGCGGCTGGCCCGGCTTCCACTTCAGCACTTCGCGGAAACCCGCCAATGCGCCGCCGCCGTTCTCGCCCAGCGTGCCTTCGCGCAGGGCGCGTTCGCTGGCCACGTTCAGGCGGGTGAGCTGATCGGCCTCGTCCACCCGCGCGAGATAGGCGACGACCGCCGGATCGGCCGGGGCCACGGTACGCGCCACGGCGGCGATCTGCCGTGCGCGACGGAGGGCCTCGGTGCGGTCCTCGGCATGGCGCATCACCTGCGCGCCCTGGTCCAGCAGGCGATCCAGGCTGCGGCCGAGGCCGGTCTTCGCGCGCGCATCGCCGGCATCGAGCCGTTGCAGTGCGAGGTAAAGCGGGATCGCGTCGTCCGGCCCATCGAACAGGCGGCCTTCGGACAACGCCCGCGCCGCACGCCGGTGTGCGTCAGCGGCATCGCCGGGCACCAGGGCCACGGCGGGCGGGCGCCAGTTCAGTTCGTCCACGCCGCTGTCATCGCCCGTCACCGTCACGCTGGGCATGCGTACGGCATCGGCGGCGTTAGCCGCTTCGTCCGGCGTCGCCGCATCGCGCGAACACGCGGCGAGCCACGGCAGCGAGATCAACAAGGCGGCAAGAATCGCGCGCAAACACCCTCCGTGATGGGAGCCAGCAGCCCCCGTGAGAGAATGCCGGCAGACACTACCGGCAGACGATACGGGCTGAGCCCGGACCTTAGGTTATTGTCCCCTGACTGAGCAAACCACGCATCACGCGGAGATTTCGTGCCCCACTGGATCGACACCCCCACCGCGCTGGACGCGCAGCTGCAACGCCGGCCCACGCGGATCGGCCTGGATACCGAGTTCGTGCGTGAACGCACCTATTGGCCGCAGCTGGCGCTGGTGCAGATCGCCATCGACGACGACGTGCTGCTCGTCGACCCCCTGGTGCCGGGCATGACCGATGCGCTGAGGCCGTGGCTGCTGGACACCACGATCACCAAGGTCATGCACAGCGCCAGCGAAGACCTGGTCGCGTTCAAGTTCGCCTGCAATGCGTTGCCCACGCCGTTGTTCGATACGCAGATCGCCGCTGCCATCGGCGGGGTGGCCGCCGGTCTGGGCTACCAGAAGCTGGTGGAACGCATCACCGGCGTCGTGCTGCCCAAGGGCGAGACCCGTTCGGACTGGCTGCGCCGCCCGTTGAGCGAGTCGCAACTCCACTACGCCGCCGACGATGTGCGCTATCTGTTCGCGGTGCACGACGCGCTCCGGACCGGACTGGCATCCAGTGGCCGCCTTGCGTGGCTGGAAGAAGACTGTGCCCGCTTCGTGGAGAACGCGGCGCACGACGAGGGCGAACGCTGGCCGCACCTGTCCATGCGCAGCGCGCAGTTCCTCGATGCCGACGCGCAGCAGCGGCTGGTGCGCCTGCTGCGCTGGCGCGAGACGCAGGCCCGCGCCAGCGACAAGCCGCGCAGCTGGATCCTGGACAACGAGCTCGCGGTGGGCCTCGCCCGCACGCCGCCGGTGGACAAGGCGGCGCTGCTGCGCCTGTTCGACACCCAGCCCAAGGCGCCCCGCAAACTGGCCGACGCCATCTGGCAGACGCTGTCCACGCCGCTGGACGACGAAGCCGGCATGCCGCTGGCGCGCAACGCCACCGATGGCGACAAGGCGCAGGTCAAGCGCCTGCAGGATGCGGTGTCCGCCCGCAGCGCCGAACTCGGCCTGCCGGACGGCGTGCTGGCCTCGCGCCGGTATCTGGAGGCGCTGCAGGAATCGGGCCAGTGGCCCGCCGCGCTGTCGGGCTGGCGGCGCGGCGAACTGGAGCCCGCCCTGGCGCCCATCCTGGCCCGCGCGGGCTTGGCACAGGAAGCGGCCACGGGCTAGAATGGCGCCGCTCTTGTGGGGCCATAGCTCAGCTGGGAGAGCGCGTCGTTCGCAATGACGAGGTCGGGAGTTCGATCCTCCCTGGCTCCACCATCTTACCGTCCTAGACGGTGCAACCAAGGCCGGAAACCCCTAGAAGCATACGGGTTTCCGGCCTTTCTTGTATCCGAGGTAGTCCAGCCTACACCGTCCGAATCCGGCGGCAACTGGCAGTAAGTTTGGCGGTAATCGGGGCGCCCCAAAACCTGTTACCGCCAGGGAGCCGTCCAATGCCACTCATTGATACCTCTATCCGCAAGGTCAAACGTCCCGCGCCCCGGCGAGAAGCCGCTAGATCTGCGCGAGGGCAACGACCTTTACCTCGAAGTTCCACCGCAGCATGCGAAGCGCTGGCGGTACGACTATCGGGAGACCGTTATTGTTACGATTGGCCGTTCAGTATTCGAGCTTCCGACGGATGGAGTTGATCAAGGACGCGGAACAGAGGCGACGGCACCTAAGAGCGGTGGAGCGCCGCCAACTTGCCCGTACCCGGAAGCTGCGGAACAGAAGGTCGTCCGCTGGTCCGTCTGCTCCTAGGTACACGGACGAAGTTGTCGTTCAGGCGCCTGGGGAATTTTCACTTGAGGGCGTGTATCACGATGAGGTGGTCAAGCTCTTGAGATCAATCCGGAAGGCTTTCAAGGAGGGCCACCCGGTCTGCATCGATTTTCGACCAACAGAGAGAATGGTAGCTGGAGCGACCCTGCTGCTGTTCTCAGAACTGCACCGTTTGAAGGAGATGTTTCCTGCAAGGCCACTGCGCTGCATTGCGCCGAAAGATAAAAAGGTTAACGAGGTATTGCAGCACCTGAAACTGTTCGAGCTGCTCGGCTACTCGAGCTCGGTGGTCCCAACTAGTGCAGATGTCATCAGCTGGAGGACTGCATCCTCTGCTGTTGTGGATGGCGGAAAGGTTGGAACCATCATCGAAACGTACAAATCGATTGACGGCATCAGAGCTAAGCATGTCTTCCGTGGCGCCACGGAAGCAATGATGAATTCAATGAACCATGCGTACATTGATGAACGGCAAGATGGACTTCCCCGCCCGCCATCCGGCAAATGGTGGATGTTCTGCCGCCAAGATGAGGACAAGCTAGTAATCGCGGTCTGCGACTTGGGAATTGGAATTCCGCGCTCGCTCCCCATTCTCTACACCGAAGAATTGATTGCGAAAGCGGTCTCCAGCATCAGCCGAGGCAAAGTCCGATCTGACGCACGGATGATCGAAGCGGCGATGGAGATTCAGAGGACGCGCACGAAGCGCAAAGGCAGAGGAAAGGGACTGAGTGACATTCGGCGACTAGTGGACGAAGTACACGGCAGTCAGCTCTATTTGTTCAGCAATCGCGGCCTCGTCAAGTACATTGGCGGGGCCTATCAACGACGAAACTACGCAACCTCGATCAAGGGCACCGTAGTGCTCTGGGTCGTCCCTTTGAAAGACGAACCAAATGACTGACATAACAGTTATCAACATCGGAAGAGACTTTAGTCGATATCCAGTCGGCAGATACCGAACGGATGGCGACGCCAACGGTGAGGCATTTCGAGACGACATTCTCGCGCCCAAACTCGCCGTGGGCACCCGCGTCCGCATTGAACTTGATGACGTCCTAGGCTACGGGTCTTCCTTTTTGGAAGAAGTTTTTGGAGGCTTAGTCCGCATGAACTACACAGCGAAGAAGCTAGAAGAGCTTCTCGAGATTGTCAGTGAGGACGACTCTTTGATTGCCGAAGTCCGAGGCTACATAAGCGATGCAGCCAAAGAGATGAAGTGAAGTCATGGATATCGAGATGAAGGATCTAGCCTCAATCGGTACCGAACTCGTTACCTGGGTATTGGTTATCGTGGGATGGATGGTGGTTAGTGACCAACAGGCCACGAGGGAGCGTTCTAAGAACAGCACAGAGAGGCTTGACGCATTCCGTAAGCAACTAGCGGAGATTGAGCATCTCGCGATCAGCTTTCATACCCACACGTACAAGGTAGGTGACGCAAACACCCTGCTACGCAAGTTGGGGCGACTCTCCCGAGAGGCAAGCTACCTGCGAAAGCAGGGCCTGATTGGGCTCGGAACTTCTGAGGATGTCCGGTCGGTGCGAAGCGCGATCACCCTGAAGAACTTTGATCGCGGCACTCATCGCATCCAAGCCAGTGACTCCTCGCTAGTACAGACGATTGAAGCGGTATGCAACGACCTTGATAGGCAGTTCGTCGAAGCGTCTTTCCTAACTTTCAACAGCGAAAAGCGACTGAGAGACTCGCTGAAGGAAATCTTCAAGAAGCGACTGTGATAGCGAGCGCGGAGCAATTTCTAGTAGCTCACCTCGTTTTTTTCCATTTGAGAGCTCACCGTTAGCTCGCCATCTAGACCGGCACGCAACGCCTCCTCGCTGGGTATTGGGTCATTTCATTCTTTCCGCCGCGTTCCTCTCCGGTCAGCCAAGACACAGTGAAGCCGTTACCCAGCCCAGAATCAGCTAGCCAGCCAATCGTCGTACCGCTGGAAAAATAGAAATCCTAGTAGCCCTCTAAATCAGGAACATAGTCCGTCTCGGACCCTCTCAAAGAAAAAGCCCGCCGGCACGGGGCCGACGGGCTGGGAGAGCAAAGTATCGCGTGGATCAGAACTTGTAGCTGACGCCCAGCAGGTAGCTGCGGCCCCACTCGACGTATTCCAGCGGACGGTCCTTGGTGCCGGCGTAGGTCTGGTAGGCCTCGTCGGTCAGGTTGCTGGCCTGGAACAGCACGCTCAGGCCGCTGAGCGCATGCCCGTCCGGGAACGAGTAGCTGACCTGCGCGTCGGTGATGTTCTCGCCGACCACGTAGCGCAGCGTGCGGTTGCCGTTGAAGTTGCCGATCTCACCGATGAAGTCCGAACGCCGACGCTGGTTGATGCGCGCCTCGAAGCCGTTCTTCTCGAAGTACACCGTCAGGTTGTAGACCCGCTTGGACAGGCCCGGCAGATCGATATCGCCTGCACCCACGCTGGACGCACTCTCCGGATCGCGGATCTGGATGTTGCTGTCGTTGAACGTGGCACTGGCCACCGCACCGAAGCCCTCCAGCGCATCGCTGAACATGTCGAACGGCAGCGACGCCGACAGCTCCAGGCCCTGCAGCGTGCCACCCTCGCCGTTCACCGGCCGCGAGTAACTGCCCGTCGGGTTGACACCGACGCCCGGGAAGTTCGGGTGCGGCGGGATGTCGGACGTGTAAGCGGACAGGTCGTAGAACGGATCGGTCTGCGTGTAGATGTAGGTCTGCAGATCCTTGTAGAAATACGCCGCGGCCACGTACGCCTTGGTGCCGAAGTACTTCTCGTACGACACGTCGAACGCATACGCCCGCCACGGATCCAGCATCGGATTGCCGCCGCTGGCGAAGCTGTTGCGCAGGCCGGTGCCGTTGTTCTGGTCCGGACCGTCGGACGCCGTCACTTCCAGCGAGGCGCGCAGCTGGTCCACGCGCGGGCGCGCCACCTGCTTGGCCAGCGCGACACGCAGGGTCTGGTCGTTATCGAAACCGAACGCCAGGTTCATGCTCGGCAGCACGTCGGTGAAGGTCTTGCCCATGTGGATGGGCTGCGGATTGCTGCCGCCACTGAGCCTGATCGCGTCGGAAGCCTGATCGACGTGCTGGACCTGCACGCCGGCATTGCCGCGCACGCTGACGCCGCCCCACTCGGTGTCGATGTTGCCGCGGATGTAAGCGGAGCTGGTCTTCTCCCTGACATCCCACGACTTCGCGACGAGATACGGAGCGATCGCGTTCGGGCTGAAGATCATGTAGCGGGCAACTGCTTCCGGAACGTTCCAGGAGGGGATATAGCCGATACCGGCGAAGCCGAGGTCGACCGGACGGTACTGCAGGTCCGACGCAATGGTCGTGTCGCCCTGCGGGCCGCGGTCGATGTTGCCTTCGGGCTGACGCTTGTTCTTCTCGCGGTCGGCATAGTTCAGACCGACATCGATGTCCGTGAAGAAGGCTGGCGCGGGAAATGAGGCCGCCAGCTTCGCCGTCCGAAGCTCGTCGACCACCTTGGGAGCCTTGCCGTAACCAGATCCGTAAATCGTGTTGGTCAGGTAAAGCGAATTCGGATCGGAGTAGTCGCGGCCCGGATTGATCTGCGAGAAGCCGTTGTTGCGGATCTGCAGCTGCAGGGTGTCGAACTGCGGGAACGGCAGCATCTGCGTATTGTTCTCGAGATTGAGTTCGTCGCGCTTGGCACGCGACCAGCCTACGTCGGCGATGATGCGCACCTGGCCCGTCGTGAACTCGTTGTTCCATCCAAAGGCATTGATCTCGTCTTCGCGACGGTTGTACATGCCGCGCACCAGCGGATACACGTTGCCGACCGTGCCCCCGGTAAAGGTGTTATTGCCGTTGATGCTCGGATTGGTGACGATCAGTCGGATCTTGTTCGGATCATTCGTGCCGTTGTAGTCGCCGATATGGACTTCGAACTGATTGGCTGTATCGACCTGCTCGGCTTCCGAATGGAACAGGTCCAGCGTGCTCGTCCACGCATTCGACGGACGGAACTGCACCGTGGCCATCACGCCATCACGTTTGGTTTCGCCGGTACGGCGCAGCGCCTTGATGCCGTCGGAATAGAACGTGCCGGCCGGCACGCCCGGGCGCCAGTTGTCGCCGATGGCCTGCCACGGCTCATACAGGCCCACCTGGTTTTCCTGGATCGGCGTGGTGGTGTGCGAATACCCGATCGAGAAGCCGAACGTGCGCGCTTCATTCTGGGTGATGTAGCTGGCATTGATGCGCTCGCCGTAGGCGGACGCATCGGCCGCCGCGCCGAGCGAATTGCGCTGGCCGCGCACGCCGACGGTGCCTACCGGCGCATCGAAGCTCAACGGGCGCACGGTCTGCATGTCGATGGTGCCCGACAGGCCCTGGCCGATGAGGCCGGCATCGGGCGTCTTGTACACCGTCACGCCACCGACCAGCTCGGACGGATACTGGTCGAACTCGACGCTGCGGTTGTCACCGGTGCTGACCATCTCGCGGCCGTTGAGCAGCGTGGTGGAGAAGTCGGGCGACAGGCCGCGCACGCTGATCACCTGCGCGCGACCCGCGACGCGTTGCGCGGCCAAGCCGGGCAGACGGCCGATGGATTCGCCGATGCTGACATCCGGCAGCTTGCCGATGTCTTCGGCGGATACCGCCTCGACGATGGAGGTGGAATCGCGCTTGACCGAAATGGCGCTCTCGATGCCGCGGCGGATGCCCGTCACCACCACGGTGTCCAGTTCGGTGGCCTCGGCTTGCTGGTTCTGTTCTGCGGCGGTTTCGGCGGTCTGGGCCTGTACGCCCGTCGCGGTGAGCGCGATGGCGGACGCCAACGCCGCGCTCAGCAGGTTGCGCTTGAGTTGCATGTTCCCCTCTCCAAGGACGTTGTATGCGATGAACCGGGTGCGTCGCACGATGCGATCGCCCGGGTCTGCCACGCCAGGGGCAGGTGCCCCGAAACGTGCGGCAATGGTAGTGGCGCACGCAGCTGCACAATCCGCGCTGCATACGTATTCATGCATATTCCACGCCGTGATGTAACACGCGTTCCGCGCGCACGGTCGACCGCGCACATGCACGATGCAAGGCATCGCCGCAGTCGTTCAGGCAACAGGTCTCCGCATGCGCAACGCGGTCATGGGGGTGCGCGTGAAAGGCGCGAGGGACGTGGATGTCCGCTGCTGTCAGGGCCGCAGCAGGAAACCCAGCGGCACTTCGATGCGGTCGCGCCAGGCGGCCTCGTTGTGGGTGGCGCCCAGGTAACGGTGGCTCAGCAGATCCGTGCCGGGACGATACCCACGCGCCCGCATCACACTGTCGACACGCTGCTGGTAGGGCTCGTACATCGCGTCGATGGCTTCGGTGCCATAGTCGAAGTAGAAGCGGTTGCCGCCGGGCGCAGGCAGGTGCTGCGCCAGATAGCCTTCGACGATGCCACCGGCGATCGGCCAGTGCGTGGATACGCACCCTGCCCCGCCGAACACCCGCGGGTACTCCAGCACCGCATACGCGGAAATCAGACCGCCCATGCTGGACCCCATCACGAACGTGTCCGCCGGGCCGGTGAGCGTGCGGTACTGCGCATCGATGAACGGCTTCAGCTCGGTGACGAGGAAGGCGAGATAGTCGTCGGCGATGATCTCGGCCGTCGGAAACGGCGGATCGCCTGGCGTGGGAATGAACGTCTCGCCGTGGATGGCCTTGCGCGGCATGTATTCCTGCAGGCGCTTGGGCGTGTTCCACACGGCGACAACGATGGCCGCGCGCGCATGTCCGTTGGCGATCAGGCGCGTCATCGCCTCGTCCACGCCCCAGTCCACGCGGGTGTAGGACGTCGACGGGTCGAATACGTTCTGGCCATCGTGCATGTAGAGCACGGGATAGCGTGCGCCGTCCGCTTCCGTGTAGCCCGGTGGCAACCAGACGTCCACGTTCCTCGCCGCGACATGGCGGGAAGGGAACTGCGCGTGACGCAGCAGCGTGCCGGTGACACCCTCGCCCGTCACCGCCTGCGCGGCGGCGATGGAGGCTGCGCGCTCCTGCGCCTGCGCGATGAACGACGCGGCCAGCAGCAACAGCGCAATCCCGATCCTGCCCAGGCATATGCCCATCGTCGCGTCCCGTTGATTCAGTCGATGAGGGCGTAGTACACGCCGCGGGGAGGGAGCATGAGCCCGCCATCCTGCAGGGTGCCGGACGGCAGGCCGTGGCTGTCCACCGCACGCGGCACGATGCCCCCCGGCAATGCCCACGAGGCCTCCTGCGACGACAGGTTGAACACCACCAGCATCGCCGCGCCCCCGGTCTCGCGCACGAAGGCAAGCACCGGCTCGGGGGCATCCAGGAAGCGGATGCTGCCCACCCGCAATGCAGGCTGGCTGCGTCGCCACGCGAGGAAGCGCCGCACCTGGTTGAGGATGGAGCCGGCATCGGCTTCCTGCGCGGCGACATTGATCGCACGGTGTTCCGCCGGGATCGGCAACCACGGATTGCCGTGGCTGAAGCCGGCCTGCTCGCCACCGTTCCACGGCATGGGCGTACGGCAGCCATCGCGGCCCTTGAAGTTCGGCCAGAACGTCTTGCCGTAGGGATCCTGCAATGCTTCGTAGGGCACATCAGCTTCGGGGAGCCCGAGTTCTTCGCCCTGGTACAGGCAGACCGAGCCGCGCAACGAACACACCAGGGCGACCAGCTGCGCCGCCAGGGCCGGCGACGCATCGCCGTTGCCCCAGCGCGTGACCGCACGCTGGACGTCGTGGTTGGAGACCGCCCAGCAGGGCCAGCCTTCCACCATCGCGGCTTCCAGCCGCTCGACCGTGTCGCGGATGTAGGCGGCGCTGCCGTCATCGGTCAGCAGTTCGAAGCTGTAGCCCATGTGCAGGCGCTGGTCGCTGACGTACTCGGCGGTGGTGGCCAGCGAGTCCTCCGACGAGATTTCACCCAGCGCGGCCGCGTCCGGATAGCGGTCCAGCAGACCGCGCAAACGCTCCAGGAACGGGATGTTCTCCGGCTGCGTGTTGTTGAAATAGTGGTACTGGTACGCGTACGGATTGTCGGGGCTGAAGCCGCGCCCCACCCGCTTTTCCTTCGGCTTGGGTGGGTTGTCGCGCAGTTGCGCATCGTGGAAGCAGAAGTTGATCGCGTCCAGCCGCAGGCCGTCCACGCCCTTGTCGAGCCAGAACTGCACATTGTCCAGCGTGGCCTGCTGCACCGCCGGGTTGTGGAAGTTCAGGTCGGGCTGGCTGGCGAGGAAGTTGTGCAGGTAGTACTGCTCGCGGCGCGGCTCCCAGCGCCAGGCCACGCCACCGAACAGCGACATCCAGTTGTTGGGCGGTGTGCCGTCTTCCTTCGGATCGGCCCACACGTACCAGTCGGCCTTGGGGTTGGTGCGGTTCTCGCGGCTCTCCTTGAACCACGCATGGTCCACCGAACAGTGGCTCAGCACCTGGTCGATCATCACCTTGACGCCCAGTGAGTGCGCCTTGGCGAGCAGGCGGTCGAAATCGGCCAGCGTGCCGAACAGCGGATCCACGTCGCGGTAATCGGCAATGTCGTAGCCGAAGTCCGCCATCGGCGACTTGAAGAACGGCGAGATCCAGATCGCGTCCACGCCCAGGCCGGCGATGTAGTCGAGCTTCTCGACGATGCCCGGCAGGTCGCCCACGCCATCCCCGTTGGTGTCCAGGAAGCTGCGGGGGTAGATCTGGTAGATCACCGCGCCACGCCACCAGTTGTTCTTCGTCATCGATGCACCCGTCCGCAATGCGCGGCACACCCCTCCGGTGCGCTCGGCGGGCGCCACTATTCCACGAGCCACCGGCATGTGTGAGCGGAGGTCGTCATGGGTGTGCATGAATACGTATGCAGATGACATGACGCGTGCGCCATGCAGTGCGCGCGTCCGATCACCGGCGAAGGTCGCATGCTGCCCTGAAAGCCATGTGGCACAAGGACTTTTGCGTTGGGCACGCGCGAAAGAGCGGAGCAGACGTTCGGTGTCGCGCATGCGCGCATTGTTTGCGGTGCAGCATGGAATCGTCCGCGCTTGCCTGCAAGATGCCGCCACGCCCGCCACCACGCGTGCCCACTTCCGACCGCATCGCACTGCCAGGGACCCCGATGACCGCCAAGCCCCGCCTGTCCTTCTGGCAGATATGGAACATGTCGTTCGGCTTCCTGGGCATCCAGTTCGGTTTCGCGCTGCAAGGCGGCTTCATGTCGCGGATCTTCCAGACCCTGGGCGCGGAGAAGGACGCGTTGCCGCTGCTGTGGATCGCCGCGCCGCTCACGGGCCTGCTGGTGCAGCCGGTCATCGGCTATTTCAGCGACCGCACCTGGCATCCCCGACTGGGACGGCGGCGCCCCTACTTCCTCGCGGGCGCGATCCTCAGTTCGATCGCGCTGGTCTTCATGCCGCACTCGCCCACGTTGTGGATCGCGGCCGGGCTGTTGTGGGTCTTGGATGCGAGCATCAACATCAGCATGGAACCCTTCCGTGCGCTCGTGGCCGACAAGCTGCCGGAGAGCCAGCGCTCCTACGGTTTCGTGCTGCAGACCCTGATCATCGGCATCGGCACGTGGGTCGCCAGCAACCTGCCGTGGTTCATCACGCAACTCGGGGTGTCCAACGAAGCGGGCCCGGGCGTGGTGCCCCCGTCGGTGAAGATCGCCTTCGCGATCGGCGCCTTCGTCTTCATGGCCAGCATCCTGGTCACCATCCTGACCACGCGCGAGTATCCGCCGGACGATCTGGAGCGCTTCCACGCCGACAAACGTGCGCAGGGCAACGTGGCCAGCGAGATCGCCCGGCATGTCGCGCACATGCCGGCGCAGATGCGGCGCCTGGGCATGGTGCAGTTCTTCAGTTGGCTGGCGTTCTTCGCGATGTGGAGCATGGCCACGCCGGGCCTGACGGAACATATCTTCAACGCGCCGGCACCGGATCCGGCGGCATTCGACATGGCGGTGCCTGCACAGGCAGCGGCCTTCCAGTCGGCCAATGCGGCGTTCCAGGATGCTGCCGACCTCGTGGGCTCGTACATGGGCTACTACGGCCTGTCGTCGATGCTGGTGGCGCTGCTGCTCAGCTTCTATGCCGCCCGCTTCCCGCTCAATCGCAAGGCCGTGCATGCGGGCTCGCTGGTCCTCGGCGGCGTAGGCTTCCTGTCGATGTGGTGGGTGCCGCACCCGGCCTGGCTGATCGCCTCGTTCGCGCTGGTGGGCGTGGCGTGGGCCAGTATCCTGTCGATGCCGTACGCGCTGCTGTCCAGCCATGTACCGGCGGAGAAGATGGGCATCTGCATGGGCATCTTCAACATGTTCATCGTGGTCCCGCAGATCGTCGCGGCCACGCTGCTGGGCCCGGCGCTGCGCGCATTCTTCGCCAATGAAGCGATCTTCGCGCTGGTCATCAGCGGCGTCAGCCTGCTGCTGGCCGCCCTGGCCCTGGCCCGCGTGCACGAAACGCCGGACGCCGCCGCCCCCATTTCCTCGCAGGCCCACTGATGAAGTACACCCACCGTTCGCTCGCTGCCGCACTGGCGGTCCTGCTGTACGCGCCATGCACCGTGCTGGCCGCCGACGAGTTCTACGGCACCACCGAGCCCTTCGCGAAGGAAGCCGTGTACTTCGTGCTGACCGACCGCTTCGTCAACGGTGATCCGTCGAACGACCATCGCGACCAGGGCGGCAAGAACCCGACCTTCGATCGCGCCACCCCCGGTGCGCCCGAAGGCCAGACCGACAACGTCGGTTACCTGGGCGGCGACTTCAAGGGCGTACTCGACAACGCCGGCTACATCCGCGATCTCGGCTTCACCTCGGTGTGGATCACGCCGATCATCGACAACCCGGACGAAGCCTTCACCGGTGGCGAGGAGGTGAAATGGGCCGGCATGTTCACCGACCGCGGCAAGACCGGCTACCACGGCTACTGGGGCATCAACTTCTACAGGCTGGACGAGCACCTGCCCAGCGAAGGACTGGATTTCGCCGGCTTCACGAAGGCGATGAAGGAGCAGAAGCTCGACGTGGTACTCGACATCGTCGGCAATCACGGCTCGCCCGCGTATTCGATGCCGAAGATGCAGCCGCAGTACGGCAAGATCTGGGACAAGGACGGCAAGCTGATCGCCGACCACCAGAACCTCGACCCGGACAGACTGGACCCGCGCCGCAAACCGATGCACGCGTTCTACAACACCGGCGGCGGACTGGCGCAGCTCTCGGACTTCAACGAGAACAATCCGGCGGTGATGGAGTACCTGGTCGGCGCCTACGAGCAGTGGATCGACCAGGGCGCGGCCGCGTTCCGCGTGGACACCATCGCCTGGATGCCGCACGCGTTCTGGAAGGAATTCGCCGACCGCATGCGTGCGAAGAAGCCGGGCTTCTTCATGTTCGGCGAGAACTTCAACTACGACGCCGCCAGCATCGCCGGCCACACCTGGGCCCGCAATGGCAGCTACAGCGTGCTGGATTTCCCGCTGAAGGGAAAACTGGCCGAAACCTTCGAGAAGCCGGGCACCAGCTACGAGGAGATCGGCAAGGCGCTGTACCTGGAAGACGGCCCGTACGCGAACCCGTACGACCTGATGACCTTCTACGACAACCACGACATGGCGCGCATGAACGCCACGGACGCGGGGTTCATCGATGCCCACAACTGGTTGTTCACCGCGCGCGGCATCCCGGTGATCTACTACGGGTCGGAAACCGGCTTCGAACGTGGGCGCGCGGAACATGCCGGCAATCGCAACTACTTCGGCCAGGACCGCATCGACGCTGCGCCGCAGAGCCCGATCTTCGCCCCCTTGAAGCGCATCGCCCAACTGCGCCGCGACACACCCGCACTGCAACGTGGCCTCCAGCTCAACGTGCGCATGAAGGGAGACCAGGCGATCTTCTACCGCGTGCTGCAGCACGAAGGCATCAATCAGACTGCGCTGGTGCTGCTGAACAAGGCGGATGCACCGGCGAAGCTGTCGGTATCCGACCACCTGCAGGCCGGCACCTGGCGCGATGCGTTCACCGGCAAGACCCAACGCGTGCGCAACCGCCTGCAAGCGGAGGTGCCTGCGCACGGCGTGCGCGTGTTCCTGCTGGACGCGCCGATCACGCGCGCCGATACGCGCGCACGCCTGGCCGAGCTGATGGCACGCAAAGCGCCCAAGGCGGATTGAAGGCGGCGCCTTCTGTACTGTAGGAGCGACGTAAGTCGCGACCGCAGACCACGCATGCCATGAACGCGTGTTGGCGTATTCGCAACGGAATTCCGTCCAGGACATCGAGCGCCAAAGCGGGCTGATGGCATCCGGTCGCGACTTACGTCGCTCCTACAACGGTGCCCTCACTTTGCCGCCGTCGACCCGCGCAGCGCCAGCCTGACCGGGATGGTCTGGCTCTCCGCCGGTTCTCCGTTGATCAGGGCCAGCAGGGTTTCCACCAGCAGGGCGCCGGCGCGTTTGGTGTCCTGCTGCACCGTGGACAGGCCGGGGTTGACGAAGCTGGCCAGCGGAATGTCATCGAAACCCGCCACGGCGACGTCCTCCGGCACGCGCAGGCCGCGTTCGAGCAAGGCCTTCATCGCGCCCGCCGCGATCAGGTCGCTGGCTGCGAAGATCGCATCGAAAGGCACGCCACGCGCGAGCAGTTCGCAGGCGGCTTCATGGCCGGACTGCTCGGTGGTGATGGCATCCACCTGCAGGGCGGTGTCCGCTTCCACGCCTGCGGATTCCAGGGCCTGCCGGTGCCCGAGGTAGCGCTCGAAGAACTCCGGATAGTGGTTCGATGCATGTCCGAGGAACGCGATGCGCTGCCGCCCCTGCGCAATCAGGTGGGCGGTGATGTCGTGCCCGCCCTGGGTGTTGTCGCAGCCGATCGACACACCCGGCGTATCCGGCTGCACGGCGCCCCAGCGCACGAAATGGGTGCCCTGCTCCACCAGCCGCTCCAGCCGGCCGCGTGACTCCAGGTAGTCTCCGTAACCGAGCAGGATGATGCCGTCGGCCTTCTTGCTGTCTTCGTAATCGGCCTGCCAGTCGTTGGACAGCTGCTGGAACGAGATCAGCAGGTCGTAACCGCGCAGCGCGCAGGCACGGGTGATGCTGCCCAGCATGGACAGGAAGAACGGGTTGATGGACGACTCATCCGGGGTGGGGTCTTCGAAGAACAGCAGCGCCAGGGTGCCGGAATGCTGGCGACGCAGGTTGGAGGCGTTCTTGTCGACCTTGTAGTTCAGTTGCTCGGCGATGGCCAGGATGCGCTTGCGTGTCTCCTCGTTGACCATCGGGCTGCCGCGCAGCGCGCGCGACACGGTGGGCTGGGACACGCCGGCCAGGTGGGCGATGTCCAGCGATGTGGCTTTCCCCTTGATGGGCGCGATCACGGACGGCTTCGGATACGGACTGCGGAGGACCGGATCATGCCACGCCCGACGGCCGGGGGCGATCCGGGAGCGCGAGGCGTGCGCGGCCGTTCCCCTCCCTTGCGGGAGCGACGCAAGTCGCGAACGGGCAGCGGTAACGCTTCATCGCGACTTGCGTCGCTCCCACAAGGGCAGCCCGCCCCACCCGCAACTCAGGACTCGCCGTGGTCCGCCCGCGCGGTGCCATGCAGCTGGACGCCGTCGGCGTCGGTGACGCTGACGGAGACATCGATGCCGTGACGCACGCTTTCGGTCACCACGCAGAAGTTCTCGAACTGGGCCAGGATGCGTTCGAGCGACGCATGCGCCGTGCCGGCTTCCGCAAGCCGGATGTCGGCATGGATGTGTCCCACGCGCAGCCGCCCCTGTTCGTTGCGAACCAGTTCGGCCGTCGCATGCGTCACCAGCTTGCCTGGTGAATTCTTGAACTTGCGCAGCGCGAACAGCAGGCTGGCCGACAGGCAGTTGGCCACGGCCGACACCAGTAGCCGTGTCGGGTTCGGACCCTCTCCCTTGCCCAGCGGCTCGGGTTCATCGGTCATCAGCTCGGCGATGGTGGTGTCGTCGAAGCGGATGCGGAAGGCGTAGTCGTCTTCCTGCTCGAGGGTGATGCTGACCGTCTGGGATTCGCTCATGGGAGACTCCGTTGGAAAGGGGAATGGTCGATGGCCCGGATCATGCAGTCGCGCGGCGATTCCAGGGCATCCATGCCAGCACGCGTGCCATGCCGCAGAATCCGCTGACACCCGCGAACACCAGCCCTGCCCCCACGAATCCGGACAGCAGCAGCCAGTACGGCGATGCCAACACAGAAAGCAGAACGCCCGCCAGCACCAGCGCCCCGGCCGCGATCTGCACCTGGCGCATCAGTTCGATCGGCTGGGTGCGATCCGCGCGCACGGGCAGGCCTGCCTGCTTCCACGCTTCCAGCCCGCCCTCCAGCAGGAAGGCATCGCCTCCGGCGGCCGCTGCGAGTCGTACCGCATTGGCCTGTGTGCGCGCACCGGAGCGGCAGTGGAACACGACCGCTGCGGCCGTGCCCTTCTGCAAGGGTATGCCCGTGCGCGAGACCGGCCAGAGGATGGCGCCGGGAATATGTTCGCGCGCGTGTTCGTCGGGATTGCGGATATCCACCAGCACGGCACCCATGGCACGCATCTCGTGCGCTTGCTGCGGGGAAATCGAAGGAATCGTCATCGTGTTGCCCTCAGGGACAGTAGAGATCTTTCAGCACCGTGATCAGGCGCACCAGGCGCGGATCGGCGATGCGGTAGTACACCGTCTGCGCTTCGCGCCGGCTCTCCACCAGCCCGTCGTCGCGCAGCCGCGCCAGGTGTTGCGAAAGCGCCGACGGGCTGAGCCCGACCTCCTGCGCCAGCGCGCCCGCACTGCACTCGCCCCGCGCGACCAGCGTGCACAGGACCAGCAAGCGGCCGTCGTGGCCCAGCGCACGCATCAGCGCGGCGGCTTCTGCGGCGCTGGCACGCATCTGGTCCAGTTCACGTTGTCTGAAAGGCATCGGGCACGCTTTACTTTAGTGTTCTCTTAATTTAGTCTAGTCTAAATTAAAAAAACAACCCCTCCCGGGAGGACACATGCAGATTCCCGTCACGCACGCCCAGTTCGATGAAGCCACCAACACCGTCAGCTACGTGGTGTGGGACCCCGCCACCCGGCAGGCGGCCATCATCGACCCGGTGCTGGACTACGACCACCGTTCGGGCCACGCCTCGCACCGTTCCGCCGACGCCCTGCTCGCCTTTGTTGCGGAACAGGGATTGACGGTTGCGTGGATCCTGGAGACGCATGCGCATGCCGACCACCTCAGTGCGGCGCCCTGGCTGAAAGAGAAGACCGGGGCACCGATCGGCATCGGCGAACACATCCGCGATGTGCAGCGCACGTTCGCGCCCGTGTTCGGGCTGGACGATGTCAGCGGCGACGGGCGGGAGTTCGACCGGTTGTTCCGCGATGGCGAGACGTTCGCGCTCGGCGGGCTGGAGGTCCGCGTCATGCATACCCCCGGCCATACGCCGGCCTGCGTGTCCTATCGGATCGGCGACGCGGTGTTTGTCGGTGACACGCTGTTCATGCCCGACTACGGGACCGCGCGCGCCGACTTTCCCGGCGGCGATGCCCGCACCCTGTACCGTTCCATCCACGCACTGCTGTCGCTGCCGGACGACACGCGCCTGTTCCTCTGCCACGACTACAAGGCACCGGGTCGCGACCACTACGCGTGGGAAACCACCGTCGCCGACGAGAAGGCACGCAACGTGCACATCGGCGGCGGCGTGACCGAAGAGGATTACGTGAAGATGCGCGAAGCGCGCGACGCAACGCTGGCGGCACCTGTGTTGCTGCTGCCATCGCTGCAGGTCAACATCCGGGCCGGACAATTGCCCGAGCCCGAAGCGAGCGGGCGGCGTTACCTGAAGATCCCGCTGGATATCTGAGGCGCGTCAGCCGCCCGCGCCCGCCGGGGCGGGATGCGCGGCCACGCCCTGGCCGCAGTCCGCGCCCAGCAGGCGCGACTGCTTCAGCCAGGCGGGATCCGGGTAGTACGCGAACACGAACGAGCCGCCGCGGATGCTGTCGATCAACGGCCGCGCCACTGCCGCACGCACGGCCGGACAGCCGAGGCTGCGTCCCAGGCGCCCCTGCGCGCGGATCAGGGCATCGCTGACATAGGGTGCGCCATGGATGACGATGGCGCGTTCGCGCGCGTTGTCGTTGAAGCCGGGCTCCAGCCCCTGCAGCCGCAGCGAGTAGCCGTTGGCACCGCTGTAGGACTCCTGGGTGACGAACGAGCCGAGGCTCGACATGTAGCTGCCGTTGGCGTTGGAGAACCGGGTGGCCAGGTTCTCGCCGGTATTGCGCCCATGCGCCACCCACTCCTCGAACAGCAGGCGCTGGCGCTCGAGATCGAACACCCACATGCGCGGCTGGGTGGAGGGACGCGAATAGTCGATCACGCTGAGCCGGTGCGCGGGGACAGGTTCACCGCGCCGGATCGAACACGTCATCGCCCGGGCTGCCATCGAGAGCACCTTCCGGTCGAGCGCCGGCGCGGCGCGGTGCAGCGCGTCGACCAGGTGTTCGGCAGACCCCGGCGACGGTGGCCCGGCGGTGGCCGTGCCCGCCAGCGAGAGACCCGGCACGACAATGCAGCAGGACAGAAGGCGACGGAACGGGGTCATGACGGACATCCGGCGGGGGAAGAAAACGCCGGCATCCCGATTCCGTCCGCAAGGCTCAGCGTACGACCGGTGTGGGGCCGGCTTCATCGGATTCCAAGACCGGCACCGTCCCCTGTTCGGCTGGCGTTGCGCGCACGCCCGGCAGGTCCGACAGCAACACCGTCGTGCCCGGCGTCAGGATGCCGTACAGCCGGCGTGCGAAAGCCTGGGGAATCCAGAACGCATCGCCCAACGAGCGCAGCGGCGGCATCGGCGCACCTTCTTCGCCGAGCACGCGATGGGCGACCCAGCGGTACTCCTTCTGCTCGGGATCCAGCAGGCTGGGAATGTCTTCCTTCTCCGTGGTCATCACCAGCAGGACCGTGCCGTTGAGGGCGAAATCGGCCACCTTCTGCAACGGCGCCGCACCGATCAGCACGCCGTTGCGCAGCACGGACACGCGCTGATCGTGCAGGCTGACCAGGATGCTGACAGGGCCTTCCGGCGATGCCGCTTCGTTCCAGTAGACCTCGTAGGCCGACAGTTCCGGATGCGCCGCCTCGCCACCCGAGGTGACCGGTGCAAGCACCGCCGGGTGCACCACGCTGGCCGGCGATGCCTTCGCGTTCGCCACCACCACCGAGTCGCCGAAGTGCGTGATGCCGAACAGCTTCTCGGCGAAGGCCTGCGGCAAGCGCACGCACCCATGCGAAGCGGGATAGCCGGGCAGATGGCCTCCGTGCAGCGCGATGCCGTCCCACGTCAGCCGCTGCATGTAAGGCATCGGTGCGTTGTTGTAGAGGTTGGAACGGTGGTCCTTGTTCTTCTGCAGGATGGTGAACACGCCGGTCGGCGTGTCCTTGCCCGCCTTGCCCGAACTGATCGTCGACACCCCGATGGCGATGCCGTTGCGATACACGTAGGCACGCTGTTCGTCCAGGCTGACGACCAGCACCACGGGGCCCTCGGGCGCGATCTGCGGATACCAGAGGAACTCGCCCGGCTTCAGCGCGCGGACATCGGGCGGCGAGACGGCGGATTGCGCGCGCGCCGTGGGGAGAACGGCACCAACGAGCAGCGCGACCCACAGGAAAGCGGGCAGGAAGTATCGTGTCATCGGATGAGCTTAGCGCAGGACGGTGCACCCTCGTGCGATGTTCGCGACGCCCTTCGGCGGGCAGGTGACCTGAGCGACGCGACCTCGGGTTGTAGGGACGACGCAATTCGCGAACGACCAGGCGGCGATACGTCGCGAATCACATCGCTCCCACAACGGCGATCTGGACTACTGCAGCAGGCGCTTGCGCAAGGCGCCGTAGTCAGCGGAGATCGGATCGGCATGCGCCGGGCGCGCCAGCAGCTCGGCCAGCGCCGGTGGCACGTCGACGGTCCGCCCGATCAGCGGCTCCACCACGCTCTCGAACTTGGCCGGATGCGCCGTGGCCGCTACCGCCCAGTCGCCGGCCTCGCCCTGCGCGCGCAGATCCTCCAGCACCTTGATCGCCGTGGCGGTGTGCGGGCAATGCACCTCACCGTGGTCGCGGTAGCGCCGCGCGATCACTTCGCGGATGGTGGCGTCGTCGACATGGGCCGCCGTGAAGGCGGCGCGCAATGCAGCATCGTCGTCGCCGAACAGCCAGCGCAACCGCTCGAAGTTGCTGGGCGCGCCCACGTCCATCGCGTTGGCCAGGGTCGCAATGCTTGAGGCCGGCGCGTAGTCGCCGCCGCCGAAGAAATCCGGCAGCACGCGATTGGCGTTGGTCGCCAATGCAATGCGCCCCAGCGGCACGCCCAGCGCACGCGCCAGGATCGCGGCCAGGGCATTGCCCAGGTTGCCGGTGGGAATCACGAAGTTCAGTACCCGCCCGGTCGCCGCACGATGCGTCAACGCCGCATGCGCGTAGTAGCTCATCTGCGGCAGCAGGCGCCCCAGGCTGATGCTGTTGGCGGAACTGAGCGGCGCTTGCGCCTGCAGCTCGGCATCGTTGAGGGCGCGCTTCACCAGGGCCTGGCAGTCGTCGAACGAACCGGCCACCCGCAGCGCCGTGATGTTGTCGCCGAAGCATCCCAACTGGTGCGCCTGCCGTGGCGACACCCGACCATCGGGATACAGCACCACCACGCGCAACCCGGGCTGGCGATGGAAGGCAGCGGCCACCGCCGCGCCGGTATCGCCCGAGGTGGCCACCAGGATGGTCAGCGGCTTGGCTTCATGCCGGCGCAGGCGTGCCATCGCGGCGGCTAGGAAGCGTGCACCGAAATCCTTGAACGCCGCCGTGGGCCCGTGGAACAGCTCCAGCACGTAATCGTCCGGCGTTCCGAGCGAGACCAGTGGCGCGGGGAAATCGAATGCCTCCCGGCAGATCGCCGGCAATTCAGCCGCCAGCGCATCGCCTTGGAAGAAGGGCGCGAGCAGGGCGGCGGCCGTATCCGCGACATCGCTTCCCGGCGACAGGTCGCGAGGTGGCGGCAGCGCTTCTGGCACGTACAGCCCGCCATCGGGCGCCAACCCGGCGGCGATGGCCTGGCTGAGCGTGGCAACGGGCGCGGCGTGTCGAGTGGAAATGAAGTTCATCTGGAAGGTGACCTGTAGGGGAGCCGCCCTGCCAGGCGGCTCGACCGGAAATGGAGAAGGCTCAGTGCGCGGACAGCAGTTCGGCACCGGTCGCGTTGATCGGCGACACCCAGGCCTGGCTGTCGAAGCCGGCCGCTGCGAACGCCGCCTGCACGAGAGACACTGCCGCTTCCGCCTCGCCACGCGACTCGAACCACGCGAACACGCTGGGACCGGCGCCTGAAATGCTGGCGCCCATCGCACCGGCTTCCAGCGCGGCGCTTTTCGCCGCGTCGAAGCCGACGATCAGCGGTGCACGGCGGGGTTCGACCAGCACGTCGCGCAACCCTGCACGCACGAGCGCTGCATCGCCTGCATGGCAACCCGCGAGCACCAGCGCCAGGTTCGCGCTCTGCGCCACGAAGTCCTTCAGCTCGTAGCTTCCCTGCAGGGCAGCGCGCGCGCGCCGGGTTTCCAGGATGGCGTCCGGATGCACCAGCACGCTGTGCCAATGCTCCGGCACGGGAACGCGTACCAGGTGTTCGGATGTCGACAGCACCAGGCCGCCCAGCAGCATCGGACCGAGGTTGTCGCCGTGCCTGCCGCCGCTGGCCACCGCCTCGCCTACCAGCGCATGCGGATACAGCTGCTCCCGGCTCAGCGGCGTTTCCAGCAGGGCATTGGCTGCCACCAGTGCCGCGACGCAGGAGGCTGCAGAGCCGCCCATGCCCGAGCCGAGCGGAATGCCCTTCTCGATCTCCACCTCGAAGCCGAACGGCAGCGCCAGCGCCTCGCGCAGCGAGATGAGCGCCGCGCCCGCGGTATTCCCCGGCGCATCCAGCGGCAGGTCCACGGTCGCGCCACGGATGGCGGCGATACGCACCTCCGGCGCATCGATGCGGCGCACGCCCACCGTATCGCCGACCCCTTCGATCACGTGACCGAGGATGTCGAACCCGACGCCCACGTTGCCCACCGACGCCGGCGAAAACGCACTTGCCTGCTCCCTCATGCCCACGGCTCTCCTGCTTGCATCCTCGAATCCGGCATCACAGCTTCGCCCCCTGCCCGGCCGCCACCCGCAACACGTCGGCGAACACGCCGGCCGCCGTCACTTCCGGACCTGCACCCGGGCCCTGCACGATCAGCGGATTGTCGCAGTAACGGCGCGTGGTGAACTGCACGATATTGTCGGTCAGGCGCAGATTGCCGAACGCATGCGCAGCAGGCAGTTCCACCAGGCCCACGCTGGCACGGCCTTCCGCATCCAGTTTGGCCACGTAGCGCAGCACGTTGCCCGCAGCCCTCGCCTTCGCGAGCTGCGCGTCGAAACCGGCATCCACTTCGCCCAGCCGTGCCATGAAGTCATCGACGCTGGCCTGCCGCAGCGATGCCGGCACCAGGCTTTCCACCTGCACGTCTTCCAGCGCCAGCTCGCGCCCCGCTTCACGCGCCAGGATCACCAGCTTGCGCGCCACGTCGGTGCCGGACAGGTCATCGCGCGGATCGGGTTCGGTATAGCCCAGGCCACGCGCTTCCGTGACCAGTTGCGAGAACGGCACGCTGCCGTCGTACTTGTTGAACAGCCAGGCCAGGGTGCCGGAGAAGATGCCCTCCACCGACACCACCGCGTCGCCGGTGTCCAGCAGGTCACGCAGGGTGGAGATCACCGGCAGGCCGGCGCCCACCGTGGCCTCGTAGCGGAAACGTGCGCCGCTGGCGGACGCCGCTTCGCGGATCGCGTGGTAGCGCGGCAGCGGGCCGGCGCCAGCCTGCTTGTTCGGCGTGACCACGTGGATGCCGGCCGCCAACCACTCGGCATACCGGTCCGCGACCAACGGGCTGGCACTGCAATCCACGATCACCGCATGCGGCATGTGCGCCGACAGCAGGTGCTGGGTGAAGCGATCCAGGTCGGCCGGTTGCGGGCTTGCTTCGAAGCGTGCGCGCCAGTCGGCGCCGATGCTGCGCTCGCCCAGCAGCATGCGCTTGCTGGAGGCGATGGCGCGCAGGCGCAGGTCGAGGTTGGCCTTGCCCAGCAGTTGCGGCTGTGCGGCGCGCAGTTGCTCGATCAGCGTGGCGCCCACGTTGCCCGGCCCGATCACGCCCACGGCGAACGTCTGCGGCGACAGCCAGAAACCCGCGTGCGCGGCACGCAGCGCCTTGGTGGCGTCCGCACTGTCGATGGCGACCGAGATGTTGCGTTCGGACGAGCCCTGCGCGATCGCCAGGATGTTGACGCGTGCGCGGCCCAGCGATTCGAACAGGCGCGCGGCCACGCCCGGCTGCCCGGCCATGCCGTCGCCGACGGCGGCCAGCACGCTGACGCCTTCCGTCAATTGCACGCGCTGTACCTGGCCCACCGTGAGCTCGTGTGCGAAGGCGGTGAGCAGCGCGGACTGCGCACGCGCCGCCTCGGCGCGGCGCACCACGCAGCAGATCGAATGTTCCGACGATCCCTGCGAGATCATCACCACCGACACGCGCGCATCGCGCAGGGCGGCGAACACCCGCTCCGCCGTGCCGGGCACGCCAATCAGGCCGGTGCCTTCCAGATTCAGTACCGCCAGGTCGGGGCTCAGCGTCAGTCCCTTCACGGGTCCGCTGACATCGCGCTCGGCGGTGATGCGGGTGCCGGGGTGCTCCGGATGGAAGGTGTTGCGGATGATGATGGGCAGACCGCGTTCCATCGCCGGCGACATGGTCTGCGGATGCACGACCTTGGCACCGAAGTAGGCCAGTTCGCAGGCTTCGTCGTAACTCAGCGTGTCCAGCTGCACCGCTTCCGGTACCACGCGCGGGTCGGCCGACAGCACGCCGTCCACGTCGGTCCAGATGTGCAGCTCGGCCGCGTCGTACAGCGCGGCGAAGATCGCGCCGGAGTAGTCGCTGCCATTGCGGCCGAGCGTGGTGATGCGGTCGTTGCGGTCGCGGGCGACGAAGCCGGTGGCGACCACGCGCTGTTGCGGATGGACCTTCCGCCATTCCGCCAGGCGCTGCGCGCTGATCGCCCAGTCGACGTCGACGCCCAGGTCGCTGCGATCCACCACCAGCACGTCGCGGGCGTCGAGTACCGAACAATCCTCGCCCAGCGTGCGCAGGTAGTCGCCCAGCAGGCGCGCGGACAGCACTTCGCCCAGGCCCTGCACGCGATCCAGCACTTCGCGCGGGAGTTCGCCGATCACCCCGAGCGCCGCCAGGATCTGCGCGAGCTGGTCGAAGCGTTCCTCCACCCAGTCCAGCGTGCCGCCGGCGCTCTCACCGAGCAGCGCCACGGCCGCGCCCCGATGCCGCGCACGCAGCTCGTGCCAGCGCTCGCGCCATTCCTCCTGCCCGCGCGACGCGAGTTCGGCCAGTTCGATCAACGCGTCGGTCACGCCCTTCATCGCCGAGACCACAGTGATCTGGAGGTCTTCTTCGCGCGCCAGCAGCAGTTGCGCCACGTGGCGGTAACGTTCGGCATCGGCAACGGACGTGCCGCCGAACTTGTGGACGACGACGCGCGGTTTGGATTGTTCGACTTCGGCGGTGCGGGACGACATGGGTCAGGAACCTCGGGTAGGAGGCCCGGCACGCATCAGGAATCGGGGTTGCCCTGCATCCTGATCCGGGTGCGGGGCCGTGGTCTGCGAATTACGCGAACACAACCAACCGCACCCGACGAGTCAGGGTGGTAATGGTGGTGGTAATGCCGGTACGCCCGGCACAGGCACGCGACGGCGCCGGCTGCGTGGCCGGTGTCGGATTCGTCGTGTGGAGTGCATGGAAGCGCATGCCGGAAGAAAAGCACGGCACCCCGGGGGGCTGTCAAGCGCTGCGTCGCAACAAAGCCAATGATTTCAGTTGGATGCAACTGAAACCAATGCGGCCCCGGGATGTCTTCCGCTGCGCGTGGAGCATCCGCGCATGCATCCGCCATGTCGCGCGACGGACATGCATGCGGCCCGGCCGATCCGCATTGCATGCCGGATTCGCGTGTGGCTTGCGTGCCCTTGCAGCGCGGTCGCGCGGCCGGCGAGCGCGTTCAACCCGTCATCCGTTCGTGCGAGAATCGCCGCCGATGGCCCCGTAGCTCAGCTGGATAGAGCGGTCCCCTCCTAAGGGACAGGTCGTGCGTTCGAATCGCGCCGGGGTCACCATCTTCCATCGCACGCCGTCGCACCAGCCCCACTCCCGCCCCCTCGGCGAATCGCCGAATGCCATCATCCGGAGTCGGCGAACCGAACAAACCCCGGCAGCGGATCAACGGCCGCGCACGCAAGCGGTTGTCGCGCAAGAACCTCTGGAAAAACACGGAGTTACGCGAAGCCGGCACACGTCGCTCTGATAGAATCATGCCCCCTGCGACGCCGCGGTTTCCGCTGGCGTCCTCCGCATTCGATCCCTGGAGCTTCCATGCCTGCTGACCTTCTCAAGGCCCTTGGCCTCGCCAACACCAACTCGGGTACCTACCTCGGCAGCGGCGAATGGTCCACGACCACCGATGCCGGCCTGCTGCAGTCGATCAACCCGACCACCAACGAAGTGATCGCCGAAGTCCACGCCAGCAGCCAGGCCGATTACGAGAAGATCGTCGAACGTGCCCAGGCCGCCTTCAAGGTGTGGCGCACCACCCCCGCGCCGCGCCGCGGCGAAGCCGTGCGCCTGTGCGGCGACGCGCTGCGCCGGCACAAGGACGCGCTGGGTTCGCTGGTCGCGCTGGAAATGGGCAAAAGCAAGCCCGAGGGCGATGGCGAAGTGCAGGAGATGATCGACATCGCCGACTTCGCCGTGGGCCAGAGCCGCATGCTGTACGGCTACACCATGCACTCCGAGCGTCCCGGCCACCGCATGTACGAGCAGTACCAGCCGCTGGGCCTGGTCGGCATCATCAGCGCGTTCAACTTCCCGGTCGCGGTGTGGGCGTGGAATTCGTTCCTGGCCGCGATCTGCGGCGACATCTGCATCTGGAAGCCGTCCAACAAGACACCGCTCACCGCGATCGCCAGCATGAAGATCTGCAACGACGCGCTGAAGGCCGGCGGCTTCCCGGATATCTTCTTCCTGATCAACGACGCCGGCGTCGAGCTGGCGCAGCAGTTCGTCGACGACAAGCGTATTCCGCTGATCAGCTTCACCGGCTCCACCCAGGTCGGCCGCACCGTCGGCGAGCGCGTCGCGCGCCGCATGGGCCGCAGCCTGCTGGAACTGGGCGGCAACAACGCGATCATCCTGGACGAAACCGCCGACCTGAAGCTGGCCGTGCCGGGCATCGTGTTCGGCGCTGTCGGCACCGCCGGCCAGCGCTGCACCACCACGCGCCGCCTGATCGTGCACGAATCCATCTACGACACCGTGCTGTCCACGCTGATCAAGGCGTACAAGCAGGTGGAAGGCAAGATCGGCGATCCGCTGGACCCGGCCAACCTGATGGGCCCGTTGAACAGCCAGGCCGCCGTGCAGCAGTTCCTGGCCTCCATCGAGAAAGCCAAGGCCAGTGGCGGCACCGTCGAAACCGGCGGCACCGCCATCGACCGCCCGGGCAACTTCGTGTTGCCGGCCATCGTCACCGGCCTGAAGAATTCCGATGAAGTCGTGCAGCACGAGACCTTCGCGCCGATCCTGTACGTGATGAAGTACAAGACGCTGGACGAAGCCATCGACATGCAGAACGCCGTGCCGCAGGGCCTGTCGTCGTCGATCTTCACGCAGAACCTCAAGGCGGCCGAGCAGTTCCTGTCGGCGGCCGGCAGCGATTGCGGCATCGCCAACGTCAACATCGGCACCAGCGGCGCGGAGATCGGCGGCGCGTTCGGCGGCGAGAAGGAAACCGGCGGCGGTCGCGAATCCGGCTCGGATGCGTGGAAGGTCTACATGCGCCGCCAGACCAACACCATCAACTACTCCGACTCGCTGCCGCTGGCGCAGGGCATCAAGTTCGACCTGTAAGGAATGCCGGAACAACTGGCCCCCTTCCTGGTGAACCTGTCGATCCACACTCTCTGCGGTGGGTCGACGGATCAGGACCGTGCTGCTTCGCCGTGAGACGCATGGTTCGACAAGCCCATCTCGAACGGCCGTGAAGGCACGGCGCCTGTCTTGATGGATCTGTCCGGGCTTTCCCACGCCAGAGCCGGGCTGGCATGCCCTGAACGGGCCAGCATCTGGGATAATCGCGCCACTCCATCGGGTGGCGCGATTTTTTTGTGCGCCCGATCCTGCGCCATCGCACCTCCCTGACCCCTGCACGGAGATCCTGATGAACCAAGCCCGCACCACCAGCAGCCTCGCCATCGCCAGCCTCGTGTCCGGCATCCTCGGCTGGACCCTGTTGCCCTTCATCGGCACGC
This sequence comes from Pseudoxanthomonas sp. LARHCG66, assembly GCF_052871755.1. Classification (NCBI taxonomy): domain Bacteria; kingdom Pseudomonadati; phylum Pseudomonadota; class Gammaproteobacteria; order Lysobacterales; family Lysobacteraceae; genus Pseudoxanthomonas; species Pseudoxanthomonas sp. LARHCG66. Next base: position 382,692 of record NZ_JBIXJW010000001.1, read on the forward strand.
TCGTCGCCATCGTCACCGGACACATGGCGCGCGCGGAGATCCGCCGCAGCCAGGGCCAGCTTGACGGCGACGGCATGGCCATCGGTGGTCTGGTGCTCGGCTGGGTATCGGCCCTGTTGTGGGTGGTCGGCATCGCGGTGATCTTCCTGTTCCTGGGCGGCATGGCCTGGCTGGTGACGCTGAACTGAGCCCGCCCGCCTCCATGTATTCCCTCGCCCGACCTTTCCTCTTCGGCCTTGATGCCGAAACCGCCCACGGCATGGGCCTGAAGGCACTGGACCTGGCCTACCGCACCGGCACCACGCCGCTGGTGGCGCGCCCCATCACGCCGATGCCCACCAAGGTGATGGGCCTGACCTTTCCCAACCCCGTCGGCCTGGCCGCCGGCATGGACAAGAACGGCGCGCACATCGATGCCCTGTTCGCCCTGGGCTTCGGCTTCGTCGAGATCGGCACGGTCACCCCCAAGCCGCAACCCGGCAACCCGAAGCCCCGCATGTTCCGTCTGCCGCAGCACCAGGCCGTGATCAACCGCCTGGGCTTCAACAACGAAGGCGTGGATGCGCTGGTGCGCAATGTCGAAGCCGCGCGTCGCGACCGCGGCCTGCTGGGCATCAACATCGGCAAGAACAAGGACACGTCCAACGAGCGTGCGGCATCGGACTATCTCTACTGCCTGGAACGCGTCTATCCGCTGGCGGACTACATCACCGTCAACATCTCCTCGCCCAATACCGCCGGCCTGCGCGAACTGCAGGAAGAGCAGACGCTGCGCCAGCTCATCGGTACCCTGCGCGAGGCGCAGGAAGATCTTGCCGCCCAGCACGGCAAGCGCGTGCCGATGCTGGTGAAGATCGCGCCGGACCTCTCCGACAGCGACATCGACGCGGTCGCGCGCGTGCTAGGCGACATGCAGGTGGACGGCGTCATCGCCACCAACACCACGGTCTCCCGCCTGAGCGTGCAGGACCACCCGCATGCCCGTGAAACCGGCGGCCTGTCCGGCGCACCGCTGATGGGCCAGGCCACGCTGGTCCTGCGCCGCCTGCGCACGCGGTTGCCGCACAGCATTCCGCTGATCGGCGTGGGCGGCATCCTGTCCGGCGCCGATGCGGTGGCGAAGATGTCGGCAGGCGCCTCGCTGGTGCAGTGCTATACGGGCCTGGTCTATCGCGGACCGGAGCTGGTCCATGAGTGCGTGGAAGCGATCCGCCGCCGCCGCGAAGCGCCCAGCCGTGGTCCGGTAGCCCCGGAATGACCCCCGGTTATCGCCTCACCGCGAACGCGGCATTGCGCGACCGCAACACCTTCGGCGTGCCCGCCACCGCGCCGTGGCTGATCGAAGTGGACGATGTCGCCGCGCTGGAGGAGGTGCTTGCCCTGCCGCAGGTCACCGATGCGGAAACGCTGGTGATCGGTGGCGGCAGCAACCTGTTGTTCGCGGGCGATGCACCGGGCGCGGTGATCAGCCTCGCCACCCGTTCGACCGCCATCGTGTCCGACGATGGCGAGCGCGCACGCGTGCGCGCCGACGCCGGGGTGCCGTGGCATCCGCTGGTGATGTGGTCGCTGGAACAGGGCCTGTGCGGGCTGGAGAACCTGGCGCTGATCCCGGGCACCGCGGGCGCGTCGCCCATCCAGAACATCGGCGCCTACGGCACCGAAGTCGGCGAGTTCATCGATATCGTCGAGGCGTTCGATCGCCACCATGGCGTGCGCGTACGGCTCGACCGCGAAGCCTGCGCCTTTGCCTACCGCGACAGCGTGTTCAAGCACGCGCCGGATCGCTACCTGGTGACGGCGGTCGAATTCCTGCTGCCGCGCACGCCGTCCCTGCGCCTGGACTACGCCGGCATCCGTGAGGAACTCGGCGCGATGGGCATCGCCGCACCGAGCGCACGCGATGTGGGGGAAGCCGTCATCCGCATCCGCCAGCGCAAGCTGCCCGATCCGGCCGTGGTCGGCAATGCCGGCAGCTTCTTCAAGAACCCCATCGTGTCTCAGGCACGGGCGGAAGCGCTGCTGGTCGACTACCCCACCCTGCCCGTGTTCCGTGGCGATGCCTTGCACAACCGCAAGCTGTCGGCGGCCTGGATGATCGAAGCCTGTGGCTGGAAGGGACACCGCGATGGCGATGCCGGCGTGTCCGCCGCGCACGCACTGGTGCTGGTCAACCATGGCGCGGCGACCGGTGCGCAGTTGCTGGCGCTGGCAAGGAAGATCGCCGCGTCCGTGGACGCGCGCTTCGGCGTGGCCATCGAGCCGGAACCGAAGCTCATCGGGGCCACCTGGTAGTCCCGGGATGACGCGCATCAACGGCCCGGATACTTCCCCCTCCCCCGTTCACGCGGGAGGGCCGGGGTGGGGGCCGACCGGAGCCCGTCTCCTCCAGCGTGCGCGACGGACTCGCCCGCCGCGCCTTGTCGTGTCGACAACGATCGGCGGTGGTTTCGACGTCCGTGACTTCGTTCGCCCCCATCCCATCCTTCCCCCGCGTGCGGGGGAAGGGGCCGGTCCCCGCTGCTGATGCCCACCCTGCCCGCCCACTACCGAGCCGCCGTGCTGATGCTGGGCAGCACGGTGTTCTTCGCGCTGATGGTGGTGGCGATCCGCCTGGCCTCGGCCACGCTGCACACGTTCGAGATCGCGTTCTTCCGCAACTTTTTCGGGCTGCTTGCGGCGGCGCCGCTGATCCTGCGCCACGGCCCCGGCTTCCTGAAGACCACCCAGTTCCCGCGCTACCTGTTCCGCTGCGTGATCGGCATCTGCTCGATGCTGGCCGGCTTCTGGGCCATCGGCCACCTGCCGCTCGCACAGGCGGTGTCGCTGTCCTATTCCACCCCGCTGTTCGTCACCATCGCCGCCGCCGCGATGCTCAACGAGCAGGTGCGCGCGCGTCGCTGGACGGCGGTGGTGCTCGGCTTCATCGGCGTGCTGGTGATCGTGCGGCCGGGCACCTCGGCATTCACGGCGGATGCGCTGATCGCCGTCCTGGCGGCCGTGATGAGCGCGCTGGTGGCGATCCAGATCAAGCAGCTCTCGCACACCGAACCGGCCGACCGCATCGTCATCTACACCACGCTGCTATGGGTGCCGATGTCGTTGCTGCCTGCGTTGGCGGTGTGGGAATGGCCGCAGGGCATCACCTGGGTATGGGTGGTCGCGGCGGGCGTACTCGGCACCGGCGGCCACATGCTGTGGACGCGCGCGTTGAAGCTGGGCGAAGTCTCCGCGCTGACACCGATCAGCTTCATGCAGCTGCCGGTCGTCGCGGTGTTCGGCTGGCTGCTGTTCGACGAGACGCTGGACACCTGGACGCTGCTCGGCGCCGGCATCATCTTCGGCGCCAACGCCTACATCGCCCATCGCGAAGCCGTGCTGTCGCGCCGCGCGGCGTCGGAAGCCTCCAGCTCGGCGGCCAAGCCCGGCGAGTGAGGCCGGGCGTTCTCAGGTCTGCTTGCCGGGCCGCTTTCCTTCGCGATAACGGCTGACGAACTCGGCGTCGGCGTCGTCCAGCGTGCCCGGGTCCGCCGCCAGCAACGGCGCGATGTACTGCCGGTGAAGTGCGTCGGCCTCGCCGTCGCGCCCCAGTTCGCGGTAGGTGTCGATCAGGTTCCAGGCCGCCGTGCGTGTTTCCACGTGCCGCTCGCCCAGCACTGCACGGCGCAGGTCGAACAGCTTCTGGTACTCCCCCAGCGCGTCCCGCGCGCGCCCGGTGGTTCGCAGCGCCTCGGCGCGGATGACCATCGTCAGCTGCGCCTGCGGGTGCTTGTCGCCCAGCACCTTCAGCGCCAGGGGCTGGACATCGGTGAGCAGGCGCAGCGAGGCCTCGGGTTGTTTCGCGTTGAGCAGCGTGCCGGCGTGGTTGACCAGGATCGACAGCGTGTCCGGGTGCGATGGCCCCAGCACGCGGCTGCGTACGGTGATCACCTGCTCCTCGAGCGGCAACGCGGCGGCGTAGTCCTTCAGGCGCGCATGCGCGGTCGCCAGGTTGAGGCGCGTGCGGACGGTCTGCGGATGATCGCGGCCCAGCACGCGTTCGCGCGCGGCCAGCGCATCCTTCAGCAGGGGCAGCGCCTCATCGGCCTGGCCTGCGTCGACCATCATCGTGGCCAGCGTGCTGCGCGCCTGCAGGGTGACCGGGTGTTCGCTGCCCAGCTTGCGCGTGTAGCGTCCGGTCAGGTCCCGCTGCATCGCGATGGCGGCATCCTTTTCGCGATTCATGATGCGCAGGACTGCGAGGTTGCCCATCGCCGAAAGCGTTTCCTCGTGGTCCGCGCCCAGCGTGGCCGTGCGCAACCGGACCACCTTCTCCATGTTGGCGCGCGCCTCGGGCAGTTCGCCCAGGTTGCGCTGCACGGCCGCCAGGTCATTGGTGGCTTCCAGGGTCGCCGGGTCGCCCTCGCCCACGCTGGACAGCAGGCGCTCCTGCACCGCCTGCACCACGCCCTTCGCGCGCGGCCGGTCGCCCCGCGCCGAGATCACCTGCGCCTGCGCGAGCTCCAGCTTCACCCGCACGCGGTCGTTGACCGGCAGTGCGAACGCGCGCGGCAGCGCCTTCTGCAGCACGGCCTCCGCCTGGTCGATGTGGGCGCCTTCCAGCAACGCCTGCACTTGGTCCCGCCGCGCACGCAGGGTTTCCTGCGCACCTTCGCCCAGCACCGTGCTGCGGTAGTCCGCCACATGCGCGAAGTGCGTCGCCGCCTTGTCATGGCGGCCGATGGCGGCGTACACGTGCCCCACCGACTCGCGCAGGCTGGCCGCCACGTCGGGCTGGTCGGCGAAATCACGGGCGATCGCGTCCTCGGCGTTCGCCAGCAACTGCCGGTCCACCAGGTCGCGCGCCAGATCGCCGGTACTGGTCTTCGCCAGCGTGGCACCGAAGGCATCGGCCGCCGACGGGTCAAGGCTGCCGACCTGCCGGACCAGACCCTCCGCCAGACCCACGCCCATGGTCTCGATATCGATCCCTTCCAGCATCGACTGCTGGAACGCCGCCACCTTCTCCAGTTCCGCGCTGCGGGCCTCCGCGACGCTGCGCTGCGTCTGCGCCTGCTGCAGGCCATACAGCGACAGCCCCAGCCCGCCCAGCAGCGCCACCAGCGCTACGCCGGCCGCGACGGCCGCAGCGCGGTGGCGGCGCAGGAACTTGCGCCACACATAACCACGACTGGCGGGCACCGCGGAGACCACCCTGTCATCCAGGTAACGCTGCAGATCGTCGGCCAGGGCCGCAGCCGAATCGTAGCGGGCGTCGCGCTCGTGCTGCATGGCCTTCAGCACGATCCAGTCCAGGTCGCCGCGCAGCCGATCGCGCATCCGCGCGAGCGAAAGACCGCGCTCCTGCGCCATCTCGCGTGCCTGTTCGGTCGGCAATCCCGCCAGCCGCGACGACGGCGCGACGGCCGTGGGGGTCTCCGCGGACCAGGTCTCGCCCACGGCTTCCGGCCGCACGCCGGTCACCAGTTCGCACAGCACCACGCCGAGCGAATACACATCGCTGCGGGTATCCACTTCGCGTGGATCGCCCTGCGCCTGCTCGGGGCTCATGTACTCCGGGGTGCCCGCCCGCTCCAGCACGGCATCGCCGGCCAGCGACGCGGTGGTCGCGATGCCGAAATCGATGATCTTCGGCACCGGCCTGCCGTCCAGCGTGTCCACCAGCAGGTTGCCGGGCTTGAGGTCGCGATGCACCACACCCTTGTGGTGCGCGTGCTGCACGCCCTCGCACACCCGGATCAGCAACGCGACGCGGGCATCCAGCGGCAGGCGCTGGTCGCGGCAGTAGCGCGTGATGGGGGTGCCTTCGATCAGCTCCATCGCGAAGAACGGGAAGCCTTCTTCGGTCGCACCGGCGTCGTAGATCTGCGCGATCGCCGGATGGCGCATCTGCGCGAGCACCTGCCGCTCCACTTCGAAATACGCCAGGTGGCGCGCCTGCAGGCGTTGCGCGCGCATCAGCTTCAGCGCCACCTCGCGGCGGACCGGTTCCAGCTGCGCGGCGCGGTAGACCTCGCCCATGCCGCCCCGGCCCAGCAGGCCTTCGATGCGGTAACGCCCCAGCCGTGCGCCCGGCGCAAGCGTTCCGTCGGGCGCGGTGGGTGCGTCCTGCAGGCGCGTGGCCAGGCTCTCGGTGGGTGCGAGGTCGTCGTAAGGTTGCGATGTCATGCCACTGTCCCCGGTGCGCCCGGCCATGGTAGCGGAAGCGTGAGTTGACCGACCGATCCGTTACACTCGGACCCGCACCTGCCAGCAGCACACGCATGTCCCGGGATTTCCACGATCCGCCCACCACGCAACGGACCATCCTGAGCGACGGTCCGCGTCCGCACGCGCCGCGTTCGGCGTGCGTGGTGGTGATCCATGGCGAAGGCCTGGGCCGGCGCGCGGACATCGATGTCCAGCCGGTGCGCGTGGGGCGTTCGCAGGAAACCGACCTGCATATCCCGCACAACAGCGTCTCGCGCGTGCACTGCGAGATCTGGCGCGATGGCGATACCTACTGGGTGCGCGATCTAGGCGCCACCAACACCACCCGGCTGAACGACATGCCGGTGACCGAAGCCGCGCTGGTGGACGGCGACCACATCACGCTGGGCGAGAGCATCCTCAAGTTCATCAGCCACAGCAGCGTGGAAGCGCGCTACCACGAGGAGATCTACCAGCTCGCCACCCACGACGCCCTGACGGAGATGTACAACCGCCGCCACTTCATCGAAACGGTGGAGAAGGAGATCGCGCGCGCCATGCGGCACCAGCGCGCGTTGACGATGTGCATCATCGACGTGGACCTGTTCAAGCCGATCAACGACCGCTACGGCCACATCTCCGGCGACCTCGTGCTGAAGCAGATCGCGGCGCTGGTGCGCCGGCATGTGCGCAACGACGATGCCGCGGCGCGGATCGGCGGCGAGGAGTTCGCCGTGCTGCTGCCCGAATGCGGGCCCGAGGCCGCCTACGGCTTCGCCGAGCGTCTGCGCGAGGCGGTGGAGGCGGTGGTGTTCCGTCCTGGCGGCGAAGCGCAGCGCATCACCGTGAGTATCGGCATCGCCGCGCTGACGCCCGAGCGCGATACCGTCAGCCGCATGATGGCCGCCGCCGACGCGGCGCTGTACCGGGCCAAGAGCGAAGGCCGCAACCGGGTCTGCATCGAGCACTGATCGGGGAAGGTCAGCCGCCCAGCGGGTCCACGCCGTAGCCCGCCGCGCGCCAGGCATCGATGCCGCCCTTCAGCGGCAGCACGTCGCGGAAGCCCGCCTCGCGCAGCTTCGCCGCCATCCACGCGGCCGACACCTCATCGGGGCAGGCGCAATAGATGACGATCTTCGCCTCGCGCGGATACGAGGCCAGGATGCCGTCGAGGTGGCGCTCGTCCGCGAACATCGCGCCCGGGATGACGTAGGGGTCCACGTCGCGGAAACCGGGCGCGCGGATGTCGAACACCACCGGCGGGTGGCCCGCGCGGACCAGCGCATCCAGTTCCGGCGGATCGATCCGCGCCGCCTCCAGCGACTTCAACAGCGATCGGCGGCGCCACCAGCGCCAGCCCACGTATGCCGCAAGCAGCGTGCCGACGACCACGCCGGCACCCGTGCCCAGCTGCGAGAGCGTATCGATGACGGTTTCGACCTGCCTGGCGAACACCACGCCCAGCCCCAGTCCCAATGTTGCCCACAGTGCCGCGCCGAGCCCGTCGTAGCGCAGGAACGGCGGCAGCCGCACCTGCATGGCGCCCGCCAGCGGCACGGACACCATCGACAGTCCGGGAATGAACTTCGCCACCGACAGGATGCGGATGCCGAAACGGCCGTAGAAGCGCTCGGTGCGCTTCATGCAGGTGTCGCGCGACAGCGACAGCCGGCACAGCGACTGCAGCGTGCGGTTGCCGTAGCGGCGGCCCGCGTAGAACCAGACGCTGTCGCCGATCAGGCTGGCCAGCACCGACACGCCCAGCACGCCGGCCAGCGGCAGCCACAGCGGATCAGCCTGCATGGCCACGCCGGCGCCCACCAGGATCAGGGTGGGCATCGCGGGCACGGGCAGGCCCAGCGACAACGCCAGCACGTTGACGAACACCAGCAGCACGCCGTATCGGTCGACCAGTTCCTGCATTGCCATCCCCGGAGTCCACGCCGCGTTCCGCGACGGGTGTCGGCATGTTCGATCCACGGGCGGCCTGCGGCAAGGCGCCCGCCCGCAACGATCCGTTGCCCGGCCGCGATAGCGCACGCCGGTACAACGCCGCACGTGCGTGCTGCGACGCGGGATCGCTCCGTTTACCTGGCTGGTCGCGCGGCATGCGAAGGGGGGTATCGCGGCCAATGTCGGGGGCCACGGCAGCCAAAGCCGACGCCATCACATGGACTTAATCCCGTTACGGGGCGGGCGTCCCACCATCCGCCGCTGTACGGTCGCCGCCCCCACGCGTGCCGCACGCCAAGGCAGTCCATCCCGTTGAACGTCCACCTGACTCTCGCCGGAGGATCCGATCATGGTTGCACCCGTACGACCCGCACGCCTGCCCCTCGTCCTGGCGGCCGCCAGCTTCACCCTGCTGGTGGCCGCGCCACTGAAAGCCGAGGAAGGCGATTACAGCTTCTGGCAGACCCTGGTGAACCTGGTCTCGCCGCCCAAGGCGGACAACAAGGTCACCGCCGCCCAGCGCACCGGCACCTACCCGTTGCTGGCCAATCCGGCGGGTTTCAACGACGGCTTCCAGCCCGGGCGCTATGACGCCTGGCAGACCATCCAGCTCGCGCCGCAGACCGGCGCGGTGTGCGGCGACGGTTCGCCATTCAAGTTCTTCGTCAACCGCGTGGCCGATACGCGCAACACCATCATCTACATGGAAGGCGGTGGCGCCTGCTGGGACTACGCCAGTTGCAGCGGCCAGAGCGGCATCCGCGGTGCGCGCAATCCGAACGGCATCCCCGACGACTACATGGGCCTGCTGAATCCCGGCGCCAGCCTGGTCAGCCCGTTCGTCACCCGCGTCAGCCCGTTCGATGCGGTGAAGACGCAGGGCTGGAACATGGTCTACGTGCCCTACTGCACCGGCGACATCTACAGCGGCGACCGCGTGGCGGTCTACAACGACCCGAGCGGCCAGAACACGCCGCTGGTCTGGCACCACAACGGGGTACGCAATGTGCGCGCGGTGGTCGGCTGGTTGAAGGACAACCTGCCGCGGCCCACGCAGATGCTGTCCACCGGCTGCAGCGCAGGCGGTGCGGGCAGCCTGACCAGCTACCATCCGTTGCGTCGCGACATGGCACCCACGCGCAGCTTCCTGATCAACGACTCCGGCCCGATCTTCCCCACGCTGAAGAACGGCAATCCGGTGGACTATCCCTCGCAACCGCTGATGGCGCTGATCCGCAGCGCCTGGGGCCTGGACCAGCCCAACGGGCCCCTGCCCTACCTCGCCAGCGGCCTGCCGCAGTTCGATCTCAACGAACTCGGCACCCTGTACCCGGCCCTCTCCAGCAAGTACGCGAACGACCGACTCGGCCACACGCACTTCTGGAAAGACCTCAACTACTCGTCCTATTCCTACGAACGGTTCTACCTCGACATCGCCAACGCGCCGGACCAGGCGACCAAGGAGGCGCGCATCCATGCGCGCTGGGACGTCGATACCGCACGCCTGCGTGATCGCCTGAACACGTTGAACAACGTCGGTGGCTACTTCCCGCAGTACCGCGCGCTCAACGAGAGCCACTGCACCACCATCGTCGACTTCAAGAACGCCGACGTACAGGCGCAGAACCTGGAACTGAAGCACTTCATCGACAGCGTGCTCGATGGCCAGGGCAAGGTGATCGACGCCAGCGAGCAGGACGACAAGGCCGACAAGGCCAAGCCGTTCAACCTGCTGTACTGGCTGGTCGACCAGTTGATGGGATGAGGCCGATGTCCGGGGCCGCCGTGCTGCGGCGGTCCCGGCGTGCGAGGGACGCTGCATGAAGAAACTGCTGACACTGCTGGTGCCCTGCGCGGTCTTCGTCGCCGCCATCGTCTGGTGGAAGCGCGATGACCCGGGCAGACCAGTCGCGCCGCCGTCATCGGTTGAGGTCGCGGACGCCGCGTCGTCGCGCCTGGCTTCCCTGCAAGCCACGCCACAGGCGCAGGCGCACCGCGAGCGCCAGCGCTTCGAGACCGATGCGAAAGACTTCTTCGCGCATTCCGCGTCGTTGCGCGCGGTGGAACGCAGCGAACGCGCCGATGCGTTGACGCGGCAGATCGACAAGTACGAAGCAGCGGGCGGCCTGTCTGCGGGCGAAGCCGTGCTGCTGCGCACAGCGCTGGTCAAGGCGACCGTGGACGACCCGGCACAACAGGCAGCCGAGGTCGCCGCCATCGCCGACCGCTATCGCGCCCACGCTGACGCGCGCATGGCCGCCTTCACCGCACAGCAGCGCAACGATCCGAGATTCCAGGCCTACAAGGCCCGTGAAGCGCAGGTGGTGTCTGAAGTGATGGCCACCACGTCGATTCCCGCCGGACTCACCCGCGACCAGTACCTGCGGCAACGGTTGCAGCAAGAGCGCGAGCGGGCCTACGCGCCGTAGACGCGGCTTTCTGTAGGAGCGACGTAAGTCGCGACCGCACGCCGTCAATCAAAGCAGTGCCATCGCCTGTTCCGGCGACAGGCCAACGGAGCGGGCGCTATCGGTTACGCACCGGAATGTTCAATGCATGCGGTCGCGACTTGCGTCGCTCCTACAGAAGAGCTGACGCCTCATCTGACCTGCCACGGCCGCTCGCGGATGCGGTACAGCACCAGGTAGACGCCCGAGACCCAGGCGACGCCCGCAGCCCAGCCGCCGAGGATGTCGGACGGGTAGTGCACGCCCAGGTAGATGCGTGAGGCGCCGACGGTCAGCGTGAACAGCACGGCCAGCCCGGCCACCAGCCAGCGGAAACGGGTGTGCCAGCACAGCAGCACCACCACCATCGCCAGCGTGGCCGAGCCCATTGCGTGGCCGCTGGGGAAACTGAAGGTGTGCTCCGGCGCGATGGACTCCCACAGGCTGGGGCGATCGCGCTGGAAAAACTGCTTGGTGACCAGGTTCAGCAGGGCCGAGCCGGCGAACGATACCCCTGCAAAGGTGGCCTCGCGCCAGCGCCGCAGCACCAGCAACACCGACGTCAGCAGGATGTCCGCCGGCACCACGCCCCACTGGTAGCCGATCGCCGACATGAAGACGAAGAAGCGGTCCAGCGCGGGGCCGTTTAGCGCGTGCGCGCGCCACAGCAGCGGATCGTCGAAGTAGAAGGCTTCCAGCTCGTGGACTTCATCCGCCAGCTCGACGAACAGCCACAACGGCGCCAGCAGGCAGAAGAACAGCAGGACCAGGCGCCCGCCGTGTTCACGGAACAGGCCGGCGATGAACCGCCGGCCGTTCGCCAGCGTGTCAGCCGGCAGCACGCGCGTACTTGGCCTCGACGTAGTCGTCGATCAGCGCGACGAACTCATGTGCAATGTTCTCGCCACGCAAGGTGACCTTCTTCTCGCCATCGACGAATACCGGTGCCGCCGGCGCCTCGCCCGTGCCCGGCAGCGAGATGCCGATATTGGCGTGGCGCGATTCGCCCGGCCCGTTGACCACGCAGCCCATCACCGCCAGCGTCATGTTCTCGGCGCCGGGATGGGTGACCTTCCATTCGGGCATCTTGCCGCGCACGTGTTCCTGCACGACCTTGGCCAGTTCCTGGAAGAACTCGGAGGTGGTGCGGCCGCAGCCGGGGCACGCGGTGACCATCGGCGTGAACGCACGCAGGCCGGTGGTCTGCAGCAGTTCCTGCGCCACGATGACTTCCTGCGTGCGGGACTGGCCGGGTTCCGGCGTCAGCGAGATGCGGATGGTGTCGCCGATGCCTTCCTGCAGCAGCACCGCCAGCGCGGCGCTCGAGGCGACGATGCCCTTGCTGCCGATGCCGGCCTCGGTCAGGCCCAGGTGCAGGGCGAAGTCGGTGCGGCTCGCCATGTCGCGGTAGACGGCGATCAGTTCCTGCACGCCGCTGACCTTGGCCGACAGCACGATGCGGTCGCGCGGCAGGCCGATCTCGACGGCGCGTTCGGCCGAATCCACCGCCGAGCGGATCAGCGCCTCGCGCAGCACGCGACCGGCGTCCCATGGCGTCTCGCGCGTATGGTTCTCGTCCATCAGCTGCGCGGCGAGCGACTGGTCCAGCGAGCCCCAGTTGGCACCGATGCGCACCGGCTTGCCGTAGCGGATGGCGAATTCGATCAGCTGCGCGAACTGGGTGTCGCGCTTCTTGCCGAAGCCGACGTTGCCCGGGTTGATGCGGTACTTGGCCAGCGCCTCGGCGCAGGCCGGTTCGCCCGCCAGCAACTGGTGGCCGTTGTAGTGGAAGTCGCCGATCAACGGCACCGACACGCCCATCATCTCCAGCTTCTCGCGGATGCGCGGGATGGCGGCGGCGGATTCGGGGTTGTTGACGGTCAGGCGGACCATTTCCGAGCCGGCGCGCCACAGTTCCGCCACCTGCTTCACGCTGCCGGCGATGTCGGCGGTGTCGGTGTTGGTCATCGACTGCACCACCACCGGACGGCCGCCGCCGACGGTGGCGTTGCCGATCCGGACGGCCTGGGTGATGCGGCGCGGCAAGGGCGCGGCGTCGGTGGGGGGCGTGGGGCGGGTGACGGCGTCGTGCATGCCGGCATTGTAGCGTGGCCGCCTGCCCGGGCCGGCAGCCGCCGCCCTGCGACGCCATGCCGCAGGCCCCGTCCGCGCGCTTGCTCTAGCATGTAGCGATGCCGAATACCGTCTTCACGCTGACGCCGTCGTTCCTGCGCACCCTGTGCAACCTGCGCTGGGTGGCCATCGTGGGCCAGGCGGTGACGGTGCTGGTGGCGCTGGGCCTGCTGGACATCGACCTGCCGCGCTGGCCCCTGTGGGCCGGCATCGGGGCGCTGGCGCTGTTCAACGTCTACGCCACCTGGCGCAGCCGCCGTCCCGGCCAAGAGACGCCGGCCGAGGCCTTCGCGCACATGCTGGTGGACGTGGCCGTGCTGTCCTGGCTCGTCGCCTGGAGCGGCGGCATCGGCAATCCCTTCAGTTCGATGTTCCTGCTGCTGATCGCGGTGTCCGCACTGGCGCTGCCATTGCGCTGGGTGCTGGCTACCGGCGTGGCCTGCCTGCTGGGCTACATCCTGACCGCCGTGTTCGGCCGGCCGCTGCCGCACCTGCATGGCGACAACTTCAACGTGCACCTGTGGGGGATGGCGGTGAACTTCGTGTTGTCGGCCGGCGTGGTGCTGTATTTCTCCACCCGACTGGTCGCCGCGCTGCGCCTGCGCGAGCAGGAACTGGCCCGCCTGCGCGAACGCTTCGCACGCAACGAGGGCATCGTCGCCCTTGCCACGCACGCCGCCGCCGTGGCGCATGAACTCAATACCCCGCTGGCGACGATGACGCTGCTGACCGAGGACATCCGCGAGCACGCAAGCGAACCCGACATCCGCGAGGACGCGGGCACCATGCGCCAGCTGATCGACCTGTGCCGCGACCGCGTACGCGCGCTCGCCGCCTCGGCCGACATGGGCGTGCGCCAGCGCGTCGACCTGGACGAGGTGGTGCAGCGCTGGCAACTGGTCCGGCCGACGATCGAACTGCAGCGAACCGGCGCACTGCCGCCGTGGCTGGCGACCGACGCGTCCACCGGCCACCTGCTGCAGGCACTGCTCAACAATGCGGCGGACGCCAGCCGCCAGGCCGGGTCGCAGCGCGTGGACCTGGACCTGCGCTGCGAAGGCGATGAGCTGGTCGGCACCGTGCGCGATTACGGCAACGGTTTCCACGAAGCGCTGCCATTCCAGTCCGAGCAACTCTTCCGCACCAGCAAGCCCGAAGGCATGGGCGTGGGCCTGGCCCTGTCGCATGCCACCATCGAGCGGCTCGGCGGGCGCATGACCATGCGCGCCGTGCCGCCCAAAGGCGTGCAGGTGCAGTTCCGCCTGCCCGTGGCGGGCAATGACGAGACATCCCCATGAGAGACATCCGATGAAAGGCCTGCTGGTCGACGACGACGAACTCTACGCGCGCACGCTGCAGCGCAGCCTGGCGCGCAAGGGCATCGAGACCGAGATCGCACTGGACGCCGCCAGTGCGCTGGCGCGCGCGCGCGAGTGCCTGCCCGATTTCGCCCTGGTCGACCTGAAGCTGGGCAGCGATTCCGGCCTGGCCCTGATCGAACCGCTGCGCGCGTTGCGTGCCGACATGCAGATCCTGCTGGTCACCGGGTATGCGAGCGTGGCCACTGCCGTGGAATCCATCAAGCGCGGCGCCGACGACTACCTCCCGAAACCGGCGACGGTGCCGACCATCCTGCGTGCGTTGGGGCTGGAAGCCCCTGCCGCAGCGGAAGACAGCAGCGCGACCGACGACACCATGACACCGCTCAGCCGGCTGGAGTGGGAACACATCCAGCAGGCGCTGGCCGAAACCGAAGGCAACATCTCCGCCGCTGCGCGCCTGCTGGGCATGCATCGCCGTTCGCTGCAGCGCAAGCTGGCAAAGCGGCCGGGGCCGGAGCGGCGCTGGATCGACGAGTAGTCGTCAGCGCGGCGGGTCGCGGTCCGGCTCGATCGCCGCGCCAGCGCCCATGCCCGCACCGGCACCCAGGCCGGCCGCGCCCATCCCGGCACCACCGCCCTGCCGCCCCTCGCCTTTCGCGCCCTCGCCCTTGCCTTTCGAGGCGGCCGGTCGCGCCGGGCCTTGCCGCGGAATCGACAGCGAAGACGGGACCGGCTCCAGGTCGAGCACGCTGCGGATGAAGTCGCGCAGGGACACCACCAGCGCATCGGTGTGGATGGGCCGTCCCGCCGCGAGATCATGGGCGGCCTGCGCGGCCAGACGCACCTGCTCATCGGTGCCCAGCAGGATGATGTCCGACAACGCGGCTTCCACCGCGTCGCGGATGCGCCGGGGCCGGTCGCTGCCTTCGTCGACCCCGTCGGCGCCGGTTTCGCGCGCCTGCACGCGCAGGTCGCGCAGGTCGCGCAGGTGGCGCGGGTCGACCTCCAGCGCGCCGGTGAACGAGCCGCCCAGCACCTTGTAGGCCGCGATCAGCGTGCGCAGGCGCTCGTTGATCTGGCTGTTCTCGCGCGCACGCCGCTCCTGCACTGTCTGCATGACCAACAGCCGGATGCCAACGCCGATCACCGTGATCAGCGCCAACCCCGCCAGCGTTGTCAGCAGGCCCTGCCACGAACTGAAGTCGAGACCGCGCATGCGCTATGCCTCCCGTGCAACCGGACGCCACCTTACCGAAAACCGTACCCGTCGCCGTGATGACGCTCGAGATCAGAATGTCCTGCGCAGCACCACGTCCCAACTGCGCGGATCGCCGAGGTACGCCATCGTGCCGCCCAGCGCGTACACCACATAGGTGCGGTCGCCGAGATTGCGGCCGCGCACGGTCAGCTCGGTGGTGTCGTTCCATCTGAAGCCCACGTGCGCACCCCATGTCGCGTAGCCGGCGGTGGACAGCGTGTTGGCGGCGTTCGCGTAGCGGGACGAGACGCCGCGCACGTCCACGCCCGCCGACCAGCGCGGGCCGACGCGGTAGTCCACCCACAGGTTGCCGACGCGCGAGGGCGTGTTGGTCGGCCGGCGGCCGGCGCGCGAGACCGGAACGCCGCCGACGTTCTCGTAGAAGTCGTCCAGCGTGGCGTCCACCCAGGCCAGGTTGCCTTCGATGTTCAGCGATGCCTGCGGACGCCAGCCGAAACTTGCCTCGATGCCGCGCGCCCACTGCTGGCCCACCGGCACCGTCTGGCCCGGATTGGCGGGATCGGTGATCGCGAGATTGCGGCGCACGATGCGATACGCGGCCAGCGTGGCGAAACTGCGTCCGTCCTGCGTCTGCAGTTTCGTTCCGATTTCGACCTGCCTTCCCGTGGTCAGGTCGAAGTCCCGCAGGGTGGCGAAATTGGCGGTGCTGAGGATGCCGGCCGGCGGATCGGCCGCCGTGCTGTATTGCATGTAGACGTTCGCCTGCGGCGCGATGGTCCAGTTCAGTGCCACACGCCCGGTCGTGGGCGTGTACTCGCGTTCGAAGCGCGCGGGATTGCTGGCCGAGACCATGCGGTGGTTGACCACGTCCAGCACGATGCGGTCGTGGCGCAGCCCGGTCAGCAACGACAGCGACGGGGTCAATTCGGTCAGGTTTTCCACGTACACCGCCTGCGTGCGCAGCCGGTTGGTGCGGTCGGGCGTGTAGACGATCGCCGTCCCGGGTACGTCGAGGAAGCGACCCGGCGTCACCGCGTCGAGTGGCACGGTATCCGCCGTGGCCGACAGCGACAGCGGAAAGCGCGTCTGCCGGTTGTAGCTGATGTCCAGGCCGGTGGCCCATTGCGTCGGCAGGCCGAACAACGCGCCCTCGTGGCTCCACTCCAGCCGGTTGCCATGGACCTGCTGGTCGTGACGCTGCAGCAGCGTGCCGGAGCGGATGACGCCCTCGTTGCCGGCGGTCAGGCGGTAGCTTTCGACGTTGCGGTAATCGCGCAGCGCGTCGTAGTGGTAGATGGTGTTGCGCACGGTGTCGCGCTCACCCGGTGTCCATTCCAGCAGCGAGCGCGCCCACAGCACGTCCTGTCCGTAGTAGCCGTCGGCGACGTTGTAGTTGCGCCCGACCGTTGCCGGCAGCACCGACAGGCGGCCGGTCGCTGGCTGGCGCACGGGCGTGCCCCAGTAGGGACGATGGTTGTCCTCCTGCTGGTATTCCACCGCAAGCGTGTGGCGAAGCGTGGGGGCCAGCTGCACCAGCCAGGACGCCGCCATCGCCGATGCTTCGCGCACCTGGCCATCGATCCCGCTTTCCGCGTCGCGTGCGCTGGCATCCAGCCGGACCGCCTGCAGGGCGTCGTTGCCGCCGACGCGCAGGTTGGCACCCAGCGCCAGCGTGCCGTCGCGGAAAGACCCCCACGATGCCTGCATGGCCGCTTCATCGCGGTCCAGCCGCGCCAGCCGGGTGACGTAGTTGATCGTGCCACCGACTGCGCCGGCACCGTACAGGAAGCTCGACGGGCCACCGATCGCCTCCACCCGCTCGTACTGCCACGCATCCACGGGACGCGCCGCGATGCTGGCGTACTGCACATCGATGCCGTTGAACAGCTGGGTGATCTGGCTGCCGGAAAAGCCGCGATACGTCACCGCATTGCCGTTGCCCGGCGGCGAGGCGACGGTCAACCCGGGGATGCCCGACAGCGCTTCCTGGGTAGTACGCACGCCGCGTGCGTCGAGTGTTTCGCGGTCGATCACCGTGATCGACGCCGGTGTCTGCATGACGCTCAACGCCAGGCGCGTGCCGGCGCCGGCGGCCTTGTCGAGTTCCGCCGCGTGGCCCTTGACCTCGACGGCATCGAGCTGGGTGGCACGGGAACCATCGGGCAACGTGATGCGCTCGGCGGCATGTACAACGACCGGAAACGACAGGGCCGCCAGGGCGGCCACGGACAGGCGCGACGCACGCAGCGCCGCGCAGGAAGACAGGGACATGGAAACCCCAAAGCACAAGGACGCGGCGCACGGGCCGCACGATCAACGGGAGGTCTTGTGGTTCAGAGCAGGACGGGCGGCCCTTGTCCGCCCAGGCCACGTATACGCAGGCGCCTCGTGCGAGGAAGCGTGACGACGCTTGCGATGACGTCTCCGGAGAGACGCGGGAAGAGCAAGGCGATGCAGAGCAGCAACAGCGGCAATGCGGCGGCCAGCATGCAGTACGCGCAATCGGCGCCCATCGGCATGCCGGCCGGCGACGGTGATTCCTCCATCGGTGATCCGGCGCGGGTGTCGACCCATTTGATGCCACCAGTGGTGCACAGTTCGGTCCACCCGGCCAACACCTGCGAGCCCGTGTCGCTCACCCATCGCGTGACGGACGGCGCGAACGCCATCAGCAGCGCGGCCAGCAAGGCCAGCTGCAGCATCGGTCGGAGCAAGGCGCGCGATCGGATCACGGGCGGCATTCTAGACGCAGCGACACGGAGGGGTCAGGTGCGACGGAATGCCGCACCCCGGATCAACGCGTGAACGTCACGCGCGCGCCTTTCATCCGCGGCGCGTCGCCATCGACGTCGGTCCATGCCAGCCATGCCGCACCGGCATGCCACTGCACGCGCGGGATGCCGCTTGCGCGGCCACGCGCGGACAGCCTGGCGACCTCGGTACGTTGCGCCTGTCCCCAACGCTCGTCATGCCGTGCGAGCACCAGCACCTGCTGCTCGTCCGGCGACTGTTCGAGCCAGGCCACCACCAGATGGCCGTCGCCGCGCGCGAGCCCCAACCGCCCGAGCACCTGCATGCCCTTCGCCAGCGTCACGGGCGCATCGAAGCTGTCGCCGGCATCCTGCGAATGCGCCGCGCGCAACTCGGGCATGCCGTCCGCCTCCGTGTACCAGGCCACCCAGACCGTGTCGCCCTCGGCGACGACCACCGGGCCATTCACCGGGCACCCGGCGATCTGCCAGCCATCCGCATGCACGTCGCGTGGCGTGGTCCAGCGCTCGCCATCGAAACGGACGATGCGCGTATCGCGGATCTCGCCCTCGCCCCGTCCGCGGTAGACGACCACGGCGCCACGATCGGTCATGGCGGAAGACGTGGTGCAGCAATCACAGGTCGACGTGTCCAGCGGCCACTCGGCCCCCTGCTTCACCTCCGCATCGTAGAGCGCGGCACGCAGCATCATCGGGGCGCCGGCACCATGGTGGCCGTCATCGTGATGCGCGTGCGCGCCGTCGGCGGCCTTCTGCCGACTGTCCAGCCAGGCGATGCCCAGCCGGTCGCGGGCCTGCGGCCAGAACGTCACGAAGCCATGGTCACCCGGCGTGCCGGACGGATGCACCAGTTGCGGCGCGCTCCACGTCGCGCCCCCGTCGCCGGAGCGCACCAGGTCGATGCCGTAGTCCATGCGCGCCGGTCCGGTGCTTCTCAACCAATGCGCCCACAGCGAGCCATCCGGCATGGCGTAGATGTGCGGCGTGTCCGCCCAGTTGACGAACCAGCCGGTCCCTTCCGCGATCGTGCGCGGCGCATCCCATCCCTGCGCGCCCGCAGCCAGGCGGCTGAAGCGCAGGCGGTGACCCGCCTCGTCCATCGGCTCCACCCAGCTCAGCAGCAGGGCACCGTCGGGCGTCGCCATCAGGTCGGGCTGCGCGGCGACGGACGGCGCCGGCATGTCCATCGTCTTCACCACGGAGACGGGCCCCGTGCGCGCCGCGGACGGCATCTCGTCAGCGGGAGCGCACGCCGCCAGCATCGCCAGCATGATCGGCACGGAGACGCGGGGCCAGGGGAAACGGCGCATGCGGAAGACTCCAGGGCGGTGGGACGCGGTCATTCCATCATGGAACCCGCCCCTGCGGCTGCGACCACCTGTCGCACCTCTTCGCGGCGATGAGACCGCCACCGTTTATCCTTCCCGCATGACCGACACCGCCCGCGACATCCTTACGCCCACCCAATTGAACACCCTGGCCCGCGACCTGCTGGAAGGCGCGTTTCCGCTGGTGTGGGTGGAAGGCGAACTGGGCAACGTCACCCGTCCGGCCTCGGGCCACCTGTACTTCACCCTGAAGGACGCGCGCGCGCAGGTGCGCTGCGCCATGTTCAAGCCCAAGAGCCAATGGCTGAAGTTCGCCCCGCGCGAGGGCCTGCGCGTGCTGGCGCGGGGCCGGCTGACCCTGTACGAAGCGCGTGGCGACTACCAGCTGGTGATCGACAGCCTGGAGGAAGCCGGCGAAGGCGCGTTGCGGCGCGCGTTCGATGAAC
Organism: Pseudoxanthomonas sp. LARHCG66; assembly: GCF_052871755.1. NCBI lineage: Bacteria > Pseudomonadati > Pseudomonadota > Gammaproteobacteria > Lysobacterales > Lysobacteraceae > Pseudoxanthomonas > Pseudoxanthomonas sp. LARHCG66. The sequence goes on from NZ_JBIXJW010000001.1 coordinate 402,500, forward strand.
TGAAGGCCAGGCTCGCGGCGGAAGGCCTGTTCGACGATGCGCGCAAGCGTCCCCTGCCCTCGCACGTTCGGCGGCTGGGCATACTGACCTCGCCGACCGGCGCTGCAGTGCGCGATGTACTGAGCGTGTTGCAGCGCCGCTTCCCGCTGCTGGAAGTCGACGTGCTGCCCGTGCAGGTGCAGGGCGAGACGGCGGCCGCACAGATCGTCGACATGTTGCAGCGAGCGGCGCGTGGTGGCCGTTATGACGTGCTGCTGGTCACTCGTGGCGGTGGATCGCTCGAAGACCTGTGGGCCTTCAATGACGAGCGCCTGGCGCGCGCCATCGCCGCCTCGCCCGTCCCCGTCGTGTCCGCCGTCGGCCACGAGACCGACTTCACCCTCGCCGATTTCGCCGCCGATCTGCGCGCGCCGACGCCGTCGGTCGCGGCGGAGCTGCTGGTACCGGACCGGCGCGACCTGTTGACGCGCGTACACGCGCTGCAGCGCCGGCTCGCCACCACCCAGACGCACAGGCTGCGCAACGCCATGCAGCGCGCCGACCGTGCCGCGCTGCGTCTCAATGCGCTGCGTCCGCAGGCGCGGTTGGAAATGCTCCGACGCCGGCAGGAAGACGCCGCCCGCCGCCTGCATGCCCTGTGGCGAGACCAGCAGGCGCGTCGCGCGGCCGCGGTTCGTCACGCGGCCGCGGTCCTGCGTGCCCATGCACCGCAGCGCCGACTGGAACAGGTGCGCGCGCGCCTGCTCGCCCTCGCCCCGCGCCCCCAGGCCGCTGTCGCGCGCACGTTGCAACGCGAGGCGCTGCGCCTGCGTGGCCTGGCCCGTTCACTGGAAGCCATCAGCCCGCTCGCGACTGTCGCCCGTGGTTATGCGCTGGTGACGAGGGAAGATGGCACGCTGGTGCGTTCGGTGACGCAGGTGCGTCCCGGCGACAGGGTCGATGCACGACTGGGCGATGGAACACTGAAACTCAGGGCGGAATGAGCCCGCCATCGCTCGCATCGCGCTGTGCGCCTTCGCCGACGTCCATGAGACAACCTCCGGATACGGCAGTGGCAAGACCGGCACAACGGCGCTCGCCCTTCCGCTGTCCCCCGCACGTCCCCATCACCAGGAGCAATAGATGATCACCCGCGAACAACTTGTCGAAATGTTCGACAACATGGCCAGGGAAACGCCATGGGATCTCAGCAAGCCGATGGTATGGGGCTACTTCTTCACCCACGGCACGCGGCCGGCGCTGGAAGCCGTGGTCCCGTTGCTGCAGGAACAGGGGTACCGCGTGATCGCGCTGTACCTGGAAGACAAGGACAATCGCAAGGATCCCGACCTCTGGTGGCTGCACGTCGAGAAGACCGAGATCCACACACCCGACAGCCTGGACCAGCGCAACCAGGCGCTGTACCGCTTCGCCGCCGAGCATGGCCTGGATGCCTATGACGGCATGGATGTCGGCGTGATCGAGTAGCCGCACCTGCCGGCGACGCGCCGGGTGGCAGTGCGATCAACCCCATTCGCAGGCCCCGTGCGTTCGACTCCCTGTCCCACACACGGAGTCACGCCATGTCGCACCGTCTGACCGTCACCCTGCTGGCCGTCGCCGTCCTGGCCGCCTGCCAATCCCGCCCTCCTGCACACCCCGCATCCGACGCGGAGGTCGCTCCCTCCGACGCCTACGCGGCGGCGGAGGCTGCCGCTGATGCCGCCAGTACCGAGGCCCTGCGGCGCGAGCGGTCCACGCTGGACAGCATCGTTGTGACGGGCCAACGCCTGGAGGCCCGGCAGGCGAAAGCAGCAGCTCCGATCCATGCCCATGCGCCACCACCGCCACCGCCACTGGCGCCAGCGACGGTCGCGTATCGCAGCGCGAACCTGGTGGGCGGCATGGTCCCGCCGCCGCAGGCGCAACCTGCCAACACCGAGAAGTATGCCGAGCGCGACGACAACCCTGTGCGCCGGACGCTGGATGAACCTGTCTCCACCTTCTCCGTGGATGTGGACACCGGCAGCTACAGCAACGTGCGCCGCATGCTGCGCGAAGGCCAGCGGCCGCCTGCCGACGCCGTGCGTGCGGAGGAATTCATCAACTATTTCCGCTACGGTCATACCGCGCCCAGCGACCGCAGCGGTCCCTTCAACGTGACCACCGAGCTCGCCCCGGCACCCTGGAACGCGAAGCGCCAGGTGCTGATGGTGGGCATCAAGGGCTACGACGTGCCGAAGGCCACGTTGCCGCCGGCCAATCTGGTGTTCCTGCTCGACACCTCCGGCTCGATGGAGTCGCCGGACAAACTGCCGCTGCTGAAGCAGTCCTTCGCCCAGCTGGTCCCGCAGTTGCGCAGGCAGGACCGCGTCAGCATCGTGGTGTACGCCGGATCGGCCGGCCTGGTGCTGCCGCCCACGCCGGGCGACCGGCACGACGAGATCCTTGCCTCGCTGGACCGCCTGCAGGCCGGCGGCAGCACCAACGGCGGCGACGGCATACGGCTGGCATATGCGATGGCGAAGCAGGCCTATATCAAGGACGGCGTGAACCGCGTCATCCTGGCGACCGATGGCGACTTCAACGTGGGCACGGTCAGCCAGGATGCCCTGGAGACCATGGTCGCCGACCAGCGCAAGTCCGGCATCGCGCTGACCACCCTTGGCTTCGGCACCGGCAACTACAACGATGCGATGGCCGAACGCCTGGCCGATGTCGGCGACGGCAACCATGCCTACATCGACACGCTGCAGGAAGGCCGCAAGGTGCTGGTGGATGAAATGCAATCCACCCTGCTGACCATCGCCCGCGACGTGAAGATCCAGGTGGAATTCAACCCCGCCGTCGTCTCGGAATATCGTCTGATCGGCTACGAGAACCGCGTGCTCGCCAACGAGGACTTCGCCAACGACAAGGTGGATGCCGGCGACATCGGCGCGGGCCACGAAGTCACGGCGCTGTACGAGATCACACCGGTCGACAGCGGTGCCGAGCGCCTGCCCGCGCTGCGTTACGGCGGCAAGCAGGTCGCCGTCGGTGCCTCCACCAACGAGGTCGCGCATGTGCGCCTGCGGTACAAGCTGCCGGGCCAGGACAGCAGCCGCCTGATCGAGACGCCGATCGCAAGCACGTCGCTGACCACCCAGCCGAGCAATGCCTTCCGCTTCGCCAGCGCGGTAGCAGCCTACGCCGATCTGCTGCGTGGCGGACAGCGTATCGATGGCTGGAGCTGGAACGACGTGGCGCGCACCGCGCGCGGCGCGACGGGCCCCGACCCGCATGGCCTGAAAGCGGAATTCGTGGGGATGATCGACCAGGCGCATCGGCTGGTGGCCGTGCAGGACGACGCACCCGCCATTGCGGGCGACTGAATGCATGAAACCGGGGCCGAAAGATCGGCCCCGGCCCCTGTCCGTACTCCCGAAGCGGGCCTCGCCATGAAGCGCCTCACTCTGTTGCTGTCGTGCCTGCTGCTGGCTCCCGTGCCTGCGTTCGCTGACAGCTGTGGCGTCCGCATCGTCGTGGTGAACCACCGTGCCGATGCGGTCGCCGTATCGCTGAAGAGCTTCTATGCGGACCACGCGCTGGCCGCTCCGTCGCCCCGGGACTTCGACGCTCCCCTCTACGGCACCACCGTCCCTCCCTACGTCTCATCGCTGCAGCAGATCGAGGTCCCGGCGCATGGCGCCGCCAGCGTGGCCTTCAGGCGACTCTGTGTCGGTGACTTCTGGGTGAACTGGCGGGAGGTATCCACCGACGGGAAAGTCCTTTCGTCGGGCCAGATGCAGCCGAGAGACAACGAACCCATCCACATCCGCTAACGCGGTGTGTGCAGCGAACCTCGGGACTCAGGCGACATCGGCCGCCACCGCCTCCATCTGCGCTGCCGGCCGTCCTAGCAGGTAGCCCTGGCCGAGCAGGCAGCCCAGTTCGATCAACGACTGGCGCTGCTCTTCGGTTTCAACACCCTCGGCAATGGTCTCGATACCCAGCGTACCTGCCAGCGCCAGGATCGCGCGCACCAGCGCCAGGCTTTCCGGCCGGGCTTCGCTGCCCAGCCCGGAGACGAAACTGCGGTCGATCTTGAGTACCGAGATCGGGAAGCGGTGCAGGTACGACAACGCGGAGAAGCCGGTGCCGAAGTCATCGAGTTGCGCCAGGATGCCGTGTTGCCGCAGCGTGCGCAGGATGCGCAACGTGCGTGGCGCATCATCCAGCAGCGCCACCTCGGTGATCTCCAGCCGCAACCGCGCGGGATCCGCGCCGTGCGCCTCGAACATCGCCAGCAGCCGGTCGCCGAAATCGGGCGAACGGAAATGCCGCGGCGACACGTTGACCGAGATGTAGCCCTCCACGCCACGCGAAATCTGGCGCACCACCTGCTCGTACAGCAGCCAGTCGACCTGTTCGATCAGCCCGCTGTCCTCGCCCAGCCCGATGAACTCCGCCGGCAGCAGCAGCCCGCGCCGTTCGTGCTGCCAGCGCAGCAGCGCCTCATGCCCGATCACGCGCCCGTCGTCCATGCGGCGGATGGGCTGGTAGAACGGCAGAAAGTCGCGATGGTTGATCGCGCGGCGCAGGTCGGCCTCCAGGTCCAGGCTCTGCATCGCCGCCTCGCGCATGGCCTCGTCGAACATGGCGCAACGGTCGCGCCCCTGTTCCTTGGCGCGGTACATCGCAGCGTCGGCATCGCGCAGCAATTCCTCGCCGTTCCGGTAACGCGGGTGCCAGATGGCGATGCCCAGGCTGGCGGAGGGAAACAGCTCGCGCCCCGCCACCCACATCGGCCGCCCCAGCAACGCCAACAGGCGCTGGGCAAAGTCGCGCACGTTCTCCACGCCGTCCGCGTACTCGACCAGCAATGCAAATTCGTCGCCACCGAGGCGCGAGACCACATCATCGTCGCGCACGCTCATGATGATGCGGCGCGCGACTTCCACCAGCAGTTCATCGCCGGCCGCGTGCCCCATGCTGTCGTTGACCAGCTTGAACCGGTCCAGGTCGAGGAACAGCACCGCGAAGGCCTGGCCATCGCCATGGCGCGCGCGTTCGATGGCGGCCGACAGCCTATCCAGCAGGTGTGGGCGGTTGGGCAGTCCGGTAAGGGCGTCGTGCGTCGCCTGGTACGTCAGCTGCTGTTCGGCGCGCAGGCGCTCGCCGATCTGCGCACGCAACTGGTGGTTCGCTTCGGCAAGCTCGCGAGTGCGCTCGTCGACCCTGCGCTCCAGTTCCGCGTGCGCGCTGCGCAGGCGCTCCTGCGCGCGCTGCCTGTCCAGACCGTTGCCGATGTGGTGCGCGACGAAGGTCAACAGGTTCTGGTCGTGCGACGTGAACTTCACTTCTTCGGTGTAGCTCTGCACCACCACCGTGCCGACCACGTCTTCGCCGCGGAACAGCGGCACGCCGAGCCAGCTGTAGGCGGGTGGGCCGTGCTGCAGGAGCTTGCCCTGCTCCGCCAGTTGGCCGATCACCTCGCGGTCGGCCAGCAGCGGCCGCCCGGTGGCGATGACGTACTCGGTCAACCCGTTGGTCAAGCGCCGCGACTTGCGCATCGGGTCGCGCTCGTCGATCGAATACGGGAAGCCCAGTTGCTCGCCATCGTCCGAAATGAGCGCGATGTAGAAATTGCGCGCGTTGATCAGCTCATCGACCACCACGTGCACATCGGCGTAGAAACGCTCCAGGCTTTCCGAGGTGATGGCCAGGTCGGTGATGCGGAACAATGCGCGCTGCAGTTTCTCCGCGCGCTTGCGCTCCATGATCTCGGCCTGCAGCTCGCGGTTGGCGCGCTGCAGTTCGTGCGTACGCACCGCCACGCGGTGTTCCAGTTCCACATGCGCGTGCTTGCGGTCCAGCGCGGTCAGGATGTGCTGCGCCACATAGCCCAGCAGCGCGCGATCCTCGTCGGCATAACTCGCCGGCGCGTCGTAGCTCTGCACGACGATGGCGCCGCAGACCCGGTCGTCCCGGCGCATCGGCACACCCAGCCAGTCCAGGCTGTCCGGGCCATGCGAGGGATCGCGCATCACGCCCAGCTTCTGCCGGATGACGGCCGACGGCCCGCGCAGCGGCTGGCCGTGGCGCAGCAGCGCGAAGGTCATGCTGTTGGCCATTTCCTCTTCGCCGAATTCGCGCTCGGGTTCGGCGACATAGGGATCGCGCTGGTCGGCGAAGTACAGGAAGCGGACCGAGCGGCGCTGGTCGTCGTACAGCACGATGTAGCAGTTCTCGGCATACATCAGCGAGTTCACCACCGCGTGGATGCGGCGGAGCATCTCCGGCATCTCGAGGTCGGCACCGGCCAGGTCGGCGATCTCGTAGAGCGCCTGCTGCAGCCGCTTGGATTTTTCCAGCGAAACGATGCGCGCCTGCGCGCGCGCGGCATCCAGCGATGTCACCAGCAGCGTGCGGGCCAGCGCCAGCCAGGCATCCTCCTCGGGCGGGGCCAGCGGGTGCGGCAATGCCAGTGCCAGCGCAACGCGCGCAGTGCCATCGGCGTTGTCCCACGCATATGTGCGCTGCGCAGGACCATCGTGCTCCACCTGTGCTTCGGCCAGCGCATGCTCGGCGCGGCGCTTCAGCGCACCGGATGCTGCCGGCGTGGCACCGCTGTCGTTGCCCAGCGCCCAGTCGCGCCAGCTGATCGCGAGTTCAGCACCGGCCGGCAGCAGCCCACGCAGGATCGACGCAATCCGGTCCGCCGGCGAGGCGTCTGCGCTGGCCGGGTTGTCGGCGCTGATCGATGGCGTAGGCATGCCCTTGTCCCGAACGAGTCGGTGCGTGGTGTCTGGAGGTCCCCCGCAGCGAGCATACCGCCTGAGGCCCCCTGAACGGAAACGGCCAAGGCAACCCCTTCAAGGGCCGTCGCGCGTTTGAAAACGTGTGCCCCGTCCCGCTCCCCCTGCCGCCTTGACCCACCCGACTACGATCCCCGACGGGCGTCGATCACTGAACGTGTCGGCGCCGCGACCACGCCCCGACTTCACGGGCGTGCGTGGACGGCTTACGCTGGTGTCGGTGAACGACCTCGCAGAACCCGCCGACGAGACCCTGATGCTGGCCTACGCCGCCGGCGACGCGTCGGCCTTCGAACAGCTCTATGCGCGCCACCGTGGGCCGTTGTACCGGTTCCTGTTGCGCCACCTGCGCGACCCGGCGCTGGCCGACGAGTTCTTCCAGGACACCTGGCAGCGCGTGATCAGCGCGCGCGAGGGCTGGAAGCCGGAGGCGGCATTCGGGACGTGGCTGTACCGGATCGCGCACAATCGGCTGAACGACCATTGGCGCGCTTCGAAACACCGACCCGCCACGCCCGTGGACGCGGACGAGCGGACCGCGCGCGTTCCCGACCATGACACGCCGGAGCGCCAGCTCTCCGAGTTCGAGCAGCGACGGCAGCTGCAACTGGCCATGGACGAATTGCCGCCGGAACAGCGCGAAGTCGTGCTGCTCCGGCTGGAGCAGGAACTGACCCTGGAGGAGATCGGCGAGATCACCGGCGTGGGCCGGGAAACCGTGAAATCGCGCCTGCGCTATGCGATGGACCGGTTGCGGACGAGATTGAACCCATGAAGATGCCCCACGAGCCCCTGACGCCTGAAGAACGCACGCTGGCGCAGTCGCTGTCCCGCTTGGGACCGCACGGTGCGCCGTCGCCGGAGCTGGATGCCCGCATCCTGGGCGCCGCGCGGGCGGCTGTGCAGGACACGCCGTCCCGGGGCGGCGCGGTGCCGCCAACCCGCCGACGCTGGCCACTCGGCATGGGGGTGGCGGCATCGGTACTGCTGGCCGCCGGCATTGCCTGGCAGCTTCGCCCCAGCCACGACGTCCCGGTGGCCAGCGAAGCCCCGGCACAGACACAGCGCTCGGCCCAGCTGATCGGCGAGGACGCCGATGCCGCCGCCGCGGATGCCGCCGCGCCCGCCGTCGAATCGCTCGCTCCTCCGCCCGCGATCGTGGCGACGGAACCTGCCACCCCGGCAAAGGCCATGCGGCCTCCTCCGCCATCCGCCGTCATCGAGCGTGACGTCGCGCCGTCCGGGCCCGCGCGCAAGAATGCGGAAGCCGCCGCACGACAGGAGGCCGCGCCGAAGCGCAGCCCCCTTGCACTGATTCCCGCCGTTCCCGGCCTGCCTTCAGCCGAGGAGGCATCGTCGCGCGAACAACCGGTGGCACCCCAGGCCTTCCCGGCTGAAACGGATGCGTATGCACCACCGGCCGCGATGGCGGCCGACGTACCGGAAGCCATCGCGCGTGCGCAGACACAACAGCGTTCCGCCGCCCAGCCCTCACAGGAACAGCGCGCCCGTTACGAGGAAGGGCGCAAGCAGGCCGCCGCCAATGAAGGGCGCACCCTCGACACGATCGCTGTCACCGGCAGCCGCATAAGCACGCGGGAACGCCAGGGACGTATGCAGGACGCAGCGCCCGCACCGGCAGCACCGCCCCCGCCCCCGCCCCCGCCCGCTCCGGCCGCCAGTGCCGGCAGCGTCCAGCCCAGTGCCGCACGCACCGCCCTTCGGCGGACAGACCTGCAGGTCCCGGTCGATGCTGACACACGGCTGCCCCCGGACGAATGGCTTGACCGCATCCGCCTGCGCCGTGACCTGGGCGACAACGCCAACGCGCTGCGCAGCCTGCAGCTGTTCGTGCAGGAGCACCCGTTCCAGCGCGTCCCGGACGACCTGCGCCCGCTGCTCGGCACACCGTGAGCGACACCCTCGCCGCGTGCGCCTCGCAGTTGCTGGAGGTGAAGCACAGCCGTTTCCTCGCACAGGCCACCTCCGTCGCCGATGCCGACCGGGCGCTCGCCTTCCTGCGCGAAGTCGGCGATCCCGCCGCGACACACAACTGCTGGGCCTACCGGATCGGCGGCGAATATCGCTCCAGCGATGACGGTGAGCCTGCGGGCACGGCGGGCCGACCGATCCTGGCCGCCATCGATGGCCAGGGTTTCGACCGGGTGATGGTGGTGGTGACCCGCTGGTACGGCGGCATCAAGCTGGGCGCGGGCGGGCTGGTGCGGGCCTACGGCGGTGCGGCGGCGGAATGTCTGCGCACCGCCCCGCGGCAGCCGCTGGTGGCCACCACGCACTTGCTGCTGGCCTGCCTGTTCGACGACCTGGGTGCGGTGCATGCCGCGCTTGCACCGCATCTGGCGACCAAACTGCAGGAATCGTTCGATGAAAACGGGGCACTGCTGACGCTGGAACTCCCGGTGGATCGCGCGGACGCCTTGAAAAACCATCTGCGCGACGCCACCCGTAACCGGGTGCGCGTGGTATCCACGGCAGCGTGAATCCTGCGGCAGGTGCCTGTGGGAGGAGCTTCAGCCGCGACCCGGGACGACACATTCCGGTCGCGGCTGAAGCTCCTCCCACAACCACTTCGATTCCGGATGCCGATGAACGACAACGCCACCACCGCGGACAGCGCTGCGGCTCCCAAGCCCAAGGCCAAGCTGGGCACCCTGCGCGCCCTGTGGCCCTTCGTGCGCCAGCACGGCGGACTGTTCACCGCGTGGCTGCTGGCGCTGGCGCTGGCGTCTGCGGCGACGCTGAGCCTGCCGGTCGCATTCCGGCAGATGATCGACAACGGCTTCACCGACGGCGCGAACATCAATCGCGCGTTCCTGTTCCTGTTCGTGGTGGCGGTCGTGCTGGCGCTGGCCAGCGCGGCGCGCTTCTACTTCGTGTCCCTGCTGGGCGAAAAGGTCGTCGCGGACCTGCGCGGCCAGCTGTACGGGCACCTGATCGGACTGGATGCCGAATTCCACGACCGCAGCCGCAGCGGCGAGCTCGTATCGCGATTGTCCGCCGACAGCGAACTGCTGCGCACCGTGGTGGCCACCAGCATGTCGGTGGCGCTGCGCAGCAGCGTCACCGTGATCGGCAGCCTGGCGATGCTGTTCGTCACCAGCCCCCGACTGGCGGCCTTCGCGCTGATCGGCATCCCCCTGGCGGTGCTGCCCATCGTGCTGGGTGCCCGCCGACTGGAGAAAGCGTCGCGCGCCAGCCAGGACCGCGTGGCCGATGCCAACACGCTGGCCAGCGAAACCCTGGGCGCCGTCCGCACCGTGCAGGCGCACGCACGCGAACCCTATGAACGCGGCCGCTTCGGCGCCGCCATCGCGACCGCCGTGGAAACCGCCCGCAAGCGCATCCGCGCGCAGGCATGGGTGACCGCGGCGGCCATCACCCTGATCTTCGGCGCGATCACGCTGGTGCTCTGGTCGGGCGCGCATGACGTGATCGACGGCACGATGAGCGCGGGCACGCTGGGCCAGTTCGTGCTGTACGCGCTGATCGGCGGCGGATCGGTCGGTGCACTGGCCGAGGTATGGAACGAACTGCAACGCGCGGCCGGTGGCATGGGCCGCATCGCGGAGCTGTTGGGCGAAACCCCTGTCATCCAGGCGCCGACACAACCACGCACGTTGCCGCAGCCGGTCAAAGGCGAGATCCGCTTCGACAACGTCTCGTTCCACTACCCGTCGCGCCCCGACCTTCCCGCGCTGGACGGCTTCGACCTCGCCGTCGAGCCCGGCGAAACCGTCGCCCTGGTCGGACCGTCAGGCGCAGGCAAGAGCACCGTGTTCTCGATGTTGCTGCGCTTCCACGATGCCCAGACCGGCAGCGTGCGCGTCGATGGCGTGGACCTGCGTGAACTCGACCCGGCGCAGTTGCGCGAACACATCGCACTGGTGCCACAGCAGCCCACCATCTTCGCAGCCAGTGCTGCGGAGAACATCCGCTACGGCAAGCTGGATGCGACCGATGCCGAGCTGCAGGCGGCGGCCGAGGCGGCGGAAGCGGACGACTTCCTGCGCGAGTTGCCGGAAGGTTTCGACAGCCAGCTCGGCGAGCGTGGCGCACGCCTGTCGGGTGGCCAGCAGCAGCGCATCGCCATCGCCCGGGCGCTGCTGAAGGATGCGCCCATCCTGCTGCTGGACGAAGCCACCAGCGCGCTCGACGCACAGAGCGAGCGCGCGGTGCAGCAGGCACTGGAACGGCTGATGGAGGGCCGTACCACCCTGGTCATCGCGCATCGGCTGGCGACCGTGTTGAAGGCCGACCGCATCGTGGTGATGGACCGTGGCCGCATCATCGCGCAGGGCACGCATACGGAACTGCTGGCGCAGGACGGCCTGTACGCCGAGCTTGCGCGACTGCAGTTCCTGGACTGATCCTGCCGCGAGTGCGTCGGCCGTCCGAGGGTAGCTTGCACTACGATGCGAGAGGCCAGGACCGGAGCCCATGCATGATCCAGGAATCGCTTCCGCCTTTGCCGCGTTGGCTTGGGCACCACGCTGATCCTGCTGACCGGCACATGGGTCGTCACGGTGGAACGCCGCGAAGGCGCTGATGCCACGGGAAGCCGGGCGATGTCGCGCCAGGCACTACAGGCGGAGGAAGCCGCTCATCGTGGCGAGTCCGGTACGGATGCGTTAACTAGCGAAGTACGCCTGCTGCGCCTTTAGTTGCAGGACAGCGACCTGGTCGACGAGGTCTTCGAGAATCCCCGGTTCCAGTGGCTGGGCCTGACGGGTACGGGCCTGATCGCCGCTTCGTTCTTTGCCGAATGGCGGCTCAGGCGCGACATCGCGCTCGCGGCGCGCGCTGCGGCACCGCCGGACAGTGGCGCCTGGCCCTTACGCGGCGGCCTCCGCCTGGACCAGCGCCATCGCGCGTCGCGGGCGGCTGGGGAAGGCATGGCGCACGATGCGCCAGCAGACCTGCCCGAACTGGGTGAGCAGCGTGCCCGTGTTGTAGTGCTGGCCGTAGCGGGCACAGATCGCGCGCACCTCGCGTGCCATCTCGGCGTAACGGTTGGCCGGGATATCGGGGAAGAAGTGGTGCTCGATCTGGTGGCTCAGGTTGCCCGACAGCACGTTGATCAGGAATCCGCCCCGCAGGTTGGACGAACCACGCAACTGGCGCAGGTACCAGTGGCCACGCGACTCGTTCTTGATGCATTCCTTGGGGAATGTTTCCGCATTGGCGGTGAAATGCCCGCAGAAGATGATCACGTAGGTCCACACGTTGCGCAGGCCGTTGGCGACCAGGTTGCCGAGCAGTACCGGCAGGAAGAAAGGCCCGGCCAACGCCGGATAGATCACGTAGTCCTTGGCCAGCTGGCGACCCATCTTGCGCACCACCGGGGCGGACTTGCGACGCAGCTGCTGGGTGGTCATCTTGCCGTGCCACCAGCGGCCCAGCTTGAGGTCCTGGATGGCGATGCCCCACTGGAACAGCAGCGCGAACACCACCGCGACCACCGGCTGCGCCAGGTAGAAAGGCTTCCACTTCTGCTCCGGGAAGATGCGCAGCAGGCCATAGCCGATGTCGTCGTCCATGCCACGCACGTTGGTGTACGTGTGGTGGCGGAAATTGTGCGTGTGCCGCCAGTTCTCGCTGGTGGCGACGATGTCCCAGTCGTAGGTCTTGCCGTTGAGCTGCGGGTCGCCCAGCCAGTCGTACTGGCCATGGATCACGTTGTGGCCCAGCTCCATGTTGTCGAGGATCTTGCCCAGGCCCAGCGACAGCGCACCCAGCGCCCACAGCACCCAGAACAGCCAGCCCACCGCGCTGTCGGCCAGCCAGAGGCCACCGGCGATCGCGGCGGCGAGCAACAGCACGCGGCCGGTCAGGTTGGTGTAACGCACCGCTTTGACCACGTTGCGGATATAGCGCGCATCACGCTGGCCCAGCGTCGCCACGGTACGCGCACGCAGGGCGTCCAGTTCCTCGCCGAAGCGATCCAGTTCGTCGGTGGTGAGACTGCGGTTGCGGGGGGAGGAAAGGGTCGCCATTACAGATCCAGCTCGATGTCGGTGGCGGCGCTGTGGATGCACAGCTTCAACGCCTGGGTGGGTTCATGCATCAGTGCGCCACTGGGCAGGTGGCGCGTGCTGCCGGCGGACTTGCCGCAGGCGCAGGTATTGCAGATGCCCATGCGGCAGCCGGACGGCGGCTTGAGACCGTGCTGCTCCAGGGCCACCAGCAGGGATTCGCCACGCGGCACGCGCAGCGTGCGCCCGCTGCGTTGCAGGCGTATGTCGACCTCGCCCTCGTCCACCACCAGTACCGGCGGGGCGGTGAACGCTTCGGCCTGGAACGAGGCCACGCGCGAGGCCAGCAGGCCACGCGCGGTTTCGACGAACCCGCCCGGCCCGCAGGCGATCACCTGTTGCGTGGCGGGGTCGCCCGCCTGCGTGGAGAGCACCGTGTCATCGATGCGGCCTTCGGCTTCGTCGCCGGCAGAGGCGGCTTCGCGCGTGAGCAGCAACCGGAAGTGGAAGCCCGGATGGGCGGCGGCGAGCGTCCGCAGTTCGTCGAGGAAGCAGGCCTCCTCGCGCCGGCGCACCCAGTAGAGCAACGTCAGACCGACCGGCATGCCCTGCCCGGCCAGTTCACGCACCAGCGCCATGAGCGGCGTGATGCCGCTGCCCGCGGCGAGCAGCAGATAGGCGCCTGTCGGCGCTGCCGGCAGCGTCATGTCGCCGAACGCCTGTCCCAGCTCGACGATCTCGCCGATGCGGGCCGTCGAGTGCAGGTAACGGCTGACCCTGCCGCCTTCGATCGCCTTCACCGTCACCGGCAGCAACCCGTCCGCCCGCGGGGGCGACGTCAGGCTGTAGCTGCGGGTAACCCGCACCCCATTGATCTCGATGCCCAGGTTCACATGCTGGCCAGCGCGATGGCCCGCCCAGTGGCGGTTCGGCTTGAACAGCAGGGTGACCGCGTCCGCGGAGGCGGATTCGCGGGCGACAAGCCGGGCCAGCGGGCGCTCCCAGGTCCAGGTGCGATGCAAGCGGGTGGCCCAGAAATCGAACACATCCGGCTTGACGAGCGGCCGGATCAGCCGTTTCAGGGGACCGGGCCGGCGGGGGGACGGACGGATCTGGGCATTCATGGCCAGCACTATACCCCTGTAAGGACGGATGTGTATACAGTTGTATATTAATTTACGAGGCTATGATGCCCTCATCACTCCGCACGTCCGGCCTTCCCGCGTGACTTCATACCCGCAACCGCTGCCCCACGACGACAACGGCCCCGGCCGCAAGGCGTCGATCTCGCGCGAAGACCTGATGGCGGCCGCGCTGAAACTGGTGGGCCCGCATCGCAGCGTGTCCACGCTGAGCCTGCGCGAAGTGGCCCGCGAGGCCGGCATCGCCCCCAACAGCTTCTATCGACAGTTCCGCGACATGGACGAGCTGGCCGTCGCGTTGATCGATCTGGCCGGCCGCTCGCTGCGCAAGATCATCGGCGAGGCGCGCCACCGCGCCTACAGCAGCGACCGCAGCGTGGTGCGCGGCTCGGTGGAGGCGTTCATCGAACAGCTGCGCGCCGACGACAAGCTGCTGCACGTGCTGCTGCGCGAAGGCAACGTCGGTTCGGATGCGTTCAAGCACGCGGTGGAGCTCGAGCTGCAGTTCTTCGAAGAAGAGCTGTGCATGGACCTGGTGCGGCTGGCCACGCGCGACAACGCCCCGCTGTACGAACCTGCGCTGGTATCCAAGGCCATCACCCGGCTGGTGTTCGCGATGGGCGCCACGGCGATGGATCTGCCGCCGGAGAAGGATCAGGAACTGATCGAGCAACTGTCCGAGATGGTCCGCATGATCATCACCGGCTCGCGCGCACTGGCCTCCCGCGGGGGCGGCCAGCGCTGACAGACCGGCAACGCGCCCGTCAGGGTTCGATGCTGATCGGCGTCCCCACCGGCACGCGTTGCCAGATCGCTTCCATTTCCGCATTGGTCACGGCAATGCAGCCCTCCGTCCAGTCAGCGCGTGAACCCGGCGGGGTGGCGCCATGGATCATGATGTCGCCGCCCGGATCGACGCCACGCGCAAGCGCCTGTCGACGGTCGGCCGCATCCGGATAGGAAATGCGCAACGACAGATGGAAGCGGCTGCGTCCGTTGCGGTAGGTGATGCGGTAATCGCCTTCCGGCGTGCGCTGGTCGCCCTGCTCGCGCTTGTGCCCCACCGGTGCGCCCCCCAGGACGATGCGATACGTGGCGATGGTGCGCCCACCGCGCAACAGCGCCATGCGGCGCTGCGCCTTTTGGACACGGATCGCGTCGGCCTGCTGCGCAGCGGGCAACAAGGGCGGCGGCCAATCCCCGTGTTCGCGCGCCTGCGACGACGGCCCCAACACAGCCAGCAACGCGAACATCCAGCGCCAGGCGCTCATGCCGGCAATGCCCGCGCCAGCAGGGGCGCTGCGTCCACCTCCGCCGGAAGCGTGCCGAACGCCAGGCCATGCTCCCCGCCCAACCGGCTGCGGATGAACAGGATCGCGGCCGGACTGCCCGCGCGCAGCAGCACCGACGCCTGCAACGCAAGCGCCAGACGCTCCACCAGCATGCGCGCACCGGCTTCGCGGGCGACGGCGAGGTCGACACGCAGGCGATCGACGAACGCATCGAACGTCGCATCGTGCCCGGAAGCGGCGGCCAGTTCGTCGCCCACCGCCTGCACGGTCTCGGGTTCGCGCGCGAGGGCGCGCAGTACGTCGAGGCACTGGATGTTGCCACTTCCTTCCCAGATCGAGTTCAACGGCGCCTGCCGGTACAGCCGCGGGAGGATCGATTCTTCCACGTAGCCGGCACCGCCCAGGCATTCCTGCGCCTCGTTGACGAACGCGGGCGCGCGCTTGCAGAGCCAGTATTTTCCGGCGGCCGTGGCAATGCGCGCGAAGGCGGCCTCGCGTGGATCGCGCGGCGCCGCATCCACCGCGCGTGCCACGCGCAGCGCGAAGGTGGTCGCCGCCTCGGACTCCAGCGCGAGGTCGGCCAGCACGTTGCGCATCAGGGCGTGTTCCACAAGCGGCTTGCCGAACGTGCGGCGATGGCGCGCATGATGCATTGCCTGCGCCAGCGCCATCCGCATCTCGGCGGACGACCCCAGCATGCAGTCGAGCCGGGTCAGCATCACCATCTCGATGATGGTGGCCACACCGCGTCCTTCGTCGCCGACACGCCATGCCCGCGCGCCCGTGAACTCCACTTCGCTCGACGCATTCGCCCAGTCGCCCAGCTTGTCCTTCAGCCGCACCAGCCGGAATGCGTTCTTCGCACCGTCTGCCCGTCGGCGCGGCATCAGGAAGCACGTCAGCCCGCCCGGCGCCTGTGCCAGCACCAGGAAGCCATCGCACATCGGCGCGGAGAAGAACCACTTGTGCCCGACCAGGGTGTAGGCGCCGTCGGCGTCCGGCGTGGCGGTGGTGGCGTTCGCCCGCACGTCGGAACCCCCCTGCTTTTCGGTCATGCCCATGCCCAGCGTGATGCCGGCCTTGCCGCCAATGGGCACGTCGCGCGGATCGTAGTGCGGGGCGGCCGCCTTCGTCGCCCATTCGCGCAGCGCAGGCTCGCGCTGCAGGACGGGGACGGCCGCATGCGTCATTGTCAGGGGACAACTGGTGCCCGCTTCCGCCTGGTGATGCAGATAACTCAACGCAGCGCGCGCGACGTGTGCGCCGGGCAACGGCTCGTGCCACGACAGGCCGGCGACACCGTGCGTCTTCGCCGCCTCCATCAGCTGGTGATAGGCGGGGTGGAATTCCACCAGGTCGATGCGATGGCCGTGCTGGTCATGGGTGCGCAGGCGCGGCCGGTCCCGGTTCGCATCGAAGCCAAGACGGTAGAGCGCGTCGCCCGCCAGCGCGCCATAGGTCGCCAGCCGGGGGGCGAACGCGCCTGCGCCATCACGCATCACGCACTCGCGCAACACGATGTCGTCCGCCCACAGGTCGCGCGGCACGAACGGTGGCGGCTGGTTTTCCACGGAATGCGTTTCGAACGGAGGAAGTTCGCTCATCGTCGGTTCCCGTTGCACGCCCGGATTCTCGCGCAATTCAGCGCGGCGCGTGGATGCGTTGCGGGCCCTGCCACTGATTGCGATGTCCTAGACAGTGCGGGCGAGATCGCGAAGTGTCCCGAGGAACGCCTGCTTCAGCTCCAGCTTGCGGAAGAAGCCGTGCTGCGTGCCGCTCAGCACCCGCAGCATGTGGCCGCGTCCACCCGGCAGCCGGCCCATCGGGAGGAACGCCAGATCGCGGGCATGCGCGATGAGGTCCCGGTCGGACTGGAAGATCGGGGTCAGCCAGCGGCTCCAGAACTGGTAGACGCCGACATGCGCCCGGCGTTCGCGCTGATATGCCTCCAGCGCCGCCGGGACATCGCCCTGCACGCGCAGCGCGTCGCGCAGGGCCATCGCGTCCATCAGCGCCATGTTGACGCCCTGGCCCAATTGCGGACTCATGCCATGCGCGGCGTCCCCGATCACGACGAGGCGGTCCCGGTACCACTGCCGCAGGGCCACGTCGCGATAACTGGCGCGTGCGAGTTGGCCGGCGTCCACGGTGTCGGCCAGGCAGGCATCGGCCTCGGGCCACAGGCGTGCCACTTCCTCGCGCCATGCCGGCAGACCGCGCGCGCGCCAGGCATCGAAGTCGCTGACGGGCAGACTCCAGAAGAAGCTCAACCGCGGCGTTCCATCACCGGGCCGCGTGCCCACCGGCAGCAACCCGATCATCTTGCGTGCAGCCACGTAACGCTGGCGCAGCTCGTCGTTCCAGCGCCAGTCGCCCTGTGGGACCAGTCGCCACAACGCACCCCACGGATAGACGGCCTCGCGCTTCACGGCTCCGGTGGCCACGCGCAGTCGTGAAGCCGAACCGTCAGCACTCACCACCAGGTCGAACGGGCCATGCCAGCGGCCATGCTGGTCGCGTACGCGACGGGTATCGTCACTGACGGCCTCGATGGTGTGACCACGATGGATCTCGCCCTGCCCCGCCCATGCCTCCGCCAGCAGCGTGAACAACGCTCCGCGCTGCATGCCCAGCCCGAACAAGTGCGCGTCCAGTCCGGCGTAGCGCATGTCCATCACTGCACGACCGCAGGGCGTTTCGCCATACAGGCGATTGACCCGTCGGCCATGCGCCAGCACATCGGGCAGCAGGCCCAGTTCCCACAGCACCTGCAGTCCGGTCGGTTGCAGCAGGAAGCCCGCGCCGACCGGCCCCGGTTGTTCCGCACGTTCGAAGACCTCCACCCGGTGGCCGTCGCGCGACAGCAGCAACGCCGCAGCCTGGCCAGCGGTGCCATAACCGACGATGGCGATGTGCAGGGAGTCCATCGGGTGCCGCGTTCCTTTCCTGCCGGACGTGCGATGCGCCGGAATGCAGGCGTTAAAAAACCCCGCCGGAGCGGGGTTCAAGAAAATCGTCTTGGATCAGGCTGCCGGCGTGATGTTGGACGCCTGTGCACCCTTCGGGCCCTGGGTCAGCTCGTAACTGACGCGCTGGCCTTCCTGCAGGCTGCGGAAGCCCTTGCTGTTGATGGCGGTGTGGTGCGCAAAGACATCGGCGCTGCCATCTTCTGGCGCGATGAATCCGAAGCCCTTGGCATCGTTGAACCATTTCACGGTACCGTACGGCATAGCGCTTGTATTTCCTTTTCTGGATGCGAGTGGAATGTGCGGCGATGACGCCGCACACGCCGAGTATGCAAAGCCCGGCGCGCGTTGACAATCACCTGCGTGCGAGCGCCGCCACCAGGGCCGGGATCCCGGCCGATGCAGCGGCCACGTTCGCCAGCACCTCGTCCATCGTGATTTCCTCGTCGGTGCCGCAACCCGCCGCCCAGTTGGCGACGATGGCCAGGCAGGCGTATTCCAGGCCCATTTCCCGTGCCAGACCGGCTTCGGGCATGCCCGTCATGCCGACCAGATCGCAGCCATCGCGGCGCATCCGGCGTATCTCGGCGCGGGTCTCCAGACGCGGTCCCTGCGTGGCCCCGTAGCAGCCGCCATCCACCAGATCCACGCCGGCCTCGCGGGCCGCGGAGAGGATCTGCTGACGAAGTAAATGCGTGTACGGGTCGCCGAAGTCGACATGCAGCACCTCGCTGCCGGGCTCCTCGCAGATCGTCGAGATCCGGCCCCAGGTGTAGTCGATCAGCTGGTCCGGGCACGCCAGTACACGCGGACCGCAGGCATCGGTGATGCCGCCGACGGTGTTCAACGCCAGCACCCGGGTGGCACCGAGGTCCTTCAGCACCTGCAGGTTGGCGCGGTAGTTGACCAGGTGCGGCGGCACCGAATGGCCCTCGCCGTGGCGGGCGAGGAACGCCACGCGCCGCCCGTCCAGCGTGCCGATGCGGACAGGACCGGACGGCGCACCGAAGCGGGTGTGCAGCTCCTTCGTTTCCACGTCCTGCAGGTCGGCGAGCCTGTAGACGCCGGTACCGCCGATGACGGCAAGCGCGATGTCGGCCATGGTCAGTCCTTCAGCGCGTAGATGCCCGGCAGGTTGCGACCCTGCTCGTGGTAGTCCATGCCGAAACCGAACACATAGCGGTCCGCGACCTCCAGGCCCACATAGTCCGCGCAGATGCCCGGCACGCAACGATCATGCTGCTTGGTGGTCAGCGCGGCGATCCGCACGTCGGTGGCGCCCTGCTCCAGGCACCACTGCCTCACTGCCAGCAGCGTATGGCCTTCGTCGAGAATGTCGTCCACCAGCAGCACACGGCGACCGTAGAGCGCGGTCGCGGGCCGGTGCTTCCACACCAGCTCCCCGCCCGTGGTCTCGCCGCGATAGCGGGTGGCGTGCAGGTAGTCGAACTCCAGGTCCAACCCCAGCGCGCCCAGTTCCAGTGACAGCTGTCCGGCGAAGGGAAGCGCGCCGTGCATGATGGTCAGGTAGACCGGCACCTCGCCCGCGTAGTCACGCGCGATCGGCGCGGCCATCGTGGCGATGGCGCGGTCTATCGTCGCGCGGTCGACCAGCAGGTCGGCATTGGCCAGCGCGTCGGCCAGCTTCGGCTTCGGATTGCCCAGCGATTCCATCATGCAACTCCCGTGAGACTGTCGAGCACGCGCGCCTGGGTGTCGCCATAGCGCGCATCGGCGATCAGGCCGTCCCACCCCAGTGCGCCACGGCCCAGTACCCCGAGCACGGCGGCGGTATTCAGTGCGCGGCCTTCCACCGCCTTCAGCGACTCGTCCACCAGCTTGGGCGAACACACCAGCACCACGTCGCATCCGGCGTCCAGGTGGTCATGGATGCGCTGCTTCACGCCGCCTGCCGAGAATGCCGCGGCCATGCCGATGTCGTCCGAGAACACCACCCCGCGGAAACCCATCTCGTCGCGCAGGATCTTCTGGATCCAGAACGGCGAGTAGCCCGCCGGTTCCGGTGCCACCGCCGGATATTTCACGTGCCCCATCATCACCGCATCGGCCTTGGCCTCGATGCCGGCGACGAACGGAACCAGGTCCTCCGCGCGCAGCACGTCCAGGCTGCGCGGATCGACGGCGTCGTCGAAGTGGGTGTCTTCCAGCACCGTGCCGTGGCCGGGGAAGTGCTTCAGCGTGGCCGCCATGCCGGCCGCGTGCATGCCGCGGATGTACGCGCGGGTGAACTCGGCCACGATCTGCGGATCGGCGTCGAAGGCGCGATTGCCGATGGCGCGGTTGCCACGCGCAAGGTCCACCACCGGCGCAAAGCTCAGGTCCACGCCGCTGGCGAGGATCTCGCTGGCCATCAGCCACGCGTGTTCTTCGGCGCGCTGCAGGGCCAGCTGCGGCTCCCGCGCATAGAGCTTGCCGAAGCCTTCCAGCGCTGGCAGATCGCTGTAACCGTCGCGGAAGCGCTGCACGCGCCCGCCTTCCTGGTCCACGCAGACCAGCTGCGGACGGGGCGCGGCGGCTCGGATGGCCTGCGACAGTTCCGCCACCTGCGCACGCGAGGCGAAGTTGCGGGTGAACAGGATGACGCCTGCGACGGCGTCGTGTTGCAGCCAGTCGCGTTCCTGCGCGGTGAGTTCTGTGCCGGCGATGCCGATGACGAGCATTGGGTGTTCCTCAGGGAATATCGGTGGCGGCGCGTTCGTCGTCGGACCACTGTCCGTACGGACGCGACGCCAGGGCAAGATTGTAATAGCGGGCGGTGTCGGTGACCTGTTTGCCGGCCCAGGCAGGTTTCACGAAGTCTTCATCGGCACGGTCGAGTTCGATTTCCGCCACCACCAGCCCCGCGTTGGCGCCCACGAACTCGTCGACTTCCCACAAGTGGCCTTCGTGCCGCACGTAGTGCCGACGCTTGTCGATCACGCCGCCCATGCACAGCGCCAGCAACGCGCGGGCGTCGGCAACGGGGATGGCGTAGTCGAATTCCTGCCGGGTGGCGCCCAGCTCGCGCGATTTCAGGTTGAGGAAGGCGGCATCGCCCTGGATGCGCACGCGCACCGAGGCCTTCTGTTCACCGCGATCCATCGCCCCCATGTCGTTGATGTAGCCCTGCGCCATCGGCACGACCTCGTGCGCGACATCGCGCCAGGCGTCGCCGGCGACCAGGAATTTGCGTTCGATTTCGATGCCCATCGAGTGAAGCCCTGCGTTGTTGTAGGAGGGGCTTCAGCCCCGACCGCTTTTCCCGATCGTCCCGGTGTCGGGGCCGAAGCCCCTCCGGCAGGGATCACTTCCTTTCGAACAGCGCGATGCTCTCCACATGCGCCGTGTGCGGGAACATGTCCATCACGCCGGCCGACACCAGCGTGTAGCCCTGCTCGTTGACCAGGTAACCCGCGTCGCGTGCCAGCGAGCCGGGATGGCAGCTGACGTAGACGATGCGGTCGAACTGCCTGAGCGGCAACTGCTGCAGCACCTCAATGGCACCGGAACGCGGCGGATCGAGCAGCAGCTTGTCGAAGCCCTGGCGCATCCACGGCGTACCACGCTGGTCCTGGGTCAGGTCCGCCGCGTGGAAGTGCGCGTTGACCAGCCCGTTGCGGGCGGCATTGTCGCGCGCACGCACGACAAGACCCGCCTCGCCTTCCACGCCCACGACCTCGCCCACCAGGCGTGCCATCGGCAGGGTGAAATTGCCCAGCCCGCAGAACAGGTCGAGCACGCGGTCCTGCGGCTGCGGGTCGAGCAGTTCGAAAGTCCGCGCGATCATCTTCTCGTTGAGCGCCGCGTTCACCTGGATGAAGTCCAACGGACGGAAGGCCAGCGACACGTCCCACGGCGCAAGCGCGAACGCCAGCTGCGGCGCCTCCGGCCACAAGGCATGCACGCTTTCCAGTCCGCCCGGCTGCAGGAAGATGGCGAGCCGGGTGGCCTGGCCGAATGCCGTGAGCTTCCCGTGGTCGCCCTCGCTCAGCGGCAGCAGATGGCGGAACACCAGCGCGATGCCACTGAAGTCCGCATTGGCGTCGCCTGCGATGAACTCGATCTGCGGGATGTGCTCGCGTGCGTCGAGGCTTTCAACGAGCTCGGCCAGCGCGGTGATCTTCGTGCCGATCCCCGGGATGACGGTGTGGCATTCGGACAGGTCGGCGACGAAACGCGGATCCTGTTCGCGGAAACCGACCAGCGTCTTGTCCTTCTTGTTGACCCGGCGCACGGAGAAGCGGCCCTTGCGGCGGTATCCCCAGGCGGCACCGGTCAGCGGCGGCAGCACCGCCCACGGCGTGACGTGGCCGATGCGCTCCAGGTTCTCCAGCAGCACGCGCTGCTTGGCCTCGATCTGCCGGGCCTCGTCCAGGTGCTGCAGCACGCAGCCGCCACAGGTGCCGAAATGCGGGCAACGCGGCGTGACGCGGTCGGGGGAAGCATCCAGCACCTCGAGCGCCTTCGCTTCGTCGAAATGGCGGTTCTTCGCCGTCTGTTCGGCCATCACCCGCTCGCCCGGCAATGCGCCAGAGACGAACACGGCCTTGCCGTCGCGGCGGGCGACGCCCCGCCCGTCGTGGGTCAGGTCGGTGATGGTGGCTTCGAAGGGGGTCTTGTCGATGCGGGGGGAGCGGGTACGTGCCACGTGGCGTCAGGCTGCGTGTGTTGGCGGGGCCGCATTGTCGCATGGGCGCCGCCCGCCCCCGCCGACGCTAAGATGGGACCAGTCCGCAGGATGCCCGACCATGACCCTCACCGACGGCACGATGCCGATGCTCCTGCTGGTGGAAGACGACCCCATCAGTGCCGAGTTCCTGTCGGCCGCCCTGTCCGCACTGCCTGCACGCGTGCAGCGCGCGGCGGACTGCGCGCAGGCGCTGGCGTTTCCGCTCGCCTTCGACGTGTGGTTGATCGACGCCAACCTGCCCGACGGCACCGGGGCGGCGCTGCTGCAACGCCTGCGCGCGCGCCATCCGGCCACGCCCGCACTGGCGCATACGGCCGATGCGACACCCGCAACACGCGAACAGCTGGTCCAGGCCGGCTTCGCCGATGTGCTGGTCAAGCCACTCTCGGCACAGGCACTGCAACGCGCAGTGCGCGATGTGCTGGCAGGCGGCACCGGCCTCCCGTCGGCGCAGGCGCTTCCCGACTGGGACGAAGCTGCCGCACTTGCCGCACTCGCCGGCAATCGCGAACACGCGGTGCTGCTGCGGGAGTTGTTCCTGTCCGAGTTGCCCGTGGCAACCGCGGCCTGCCTGGAGGCGTTCACCCGTGCGGATGAAGCCGCGCTGCGCGCCCAGTTGCACCGGCTGCAGGCCAGCTGCGGCTTCGCAGGGGCCCGCGCGCTGGCCGGTGTCGCGGCCCGCTGGCATGCCGCGCCCACCGACGCGGGGCTGCGCGACGCCTTTGCCGAAGCGAGCAGGCGCCTGCTGTCGCCGGCCGCCTGACGCCGTCAGTCCGTCGTGGCGCCGCGGTGTTTCAGGCGCCCCAGGTCACCGATCATTTCCCACGATTTCAGCCCCCTCGGGCCGAGGTGGTGCGCCAGCACCGAACGCATCGGCAAACGCAGGCTGACGAGATCGTCGGGCGAAGGCGTCGCATCCTTCGCCAAGGCGAGCAGCGCGCGACCGGTGGCCGCCTGGCTGCGCTCCCCGTGGCCGCGGTCGCTGTGCAGGCGACGCGGGCCGTGCTCCGGATCCAGCAGGTAGCGCGCCGCCGGGTCCACCGGCTCGCCATCGCCATCCACATCGAGCGCGAAACCAACGCCCAGCGCTTCCAGCAGGTCGCGCTCGAACCGGCGCAGCGACCACGCCAGTCCGTCACGCAACCGCAGTCGTTCGCGTGCCTGCGCATAGGCGTCGAAAAGCTCGGGCAGCGGATCGTGGCGCGGTACCAGCCGCAGCACGAGTTCACTGAGATAGAACGCGGCCAGCATGGCGTCGCCGGCGGGCTGCGGTGCCGCGTCCAGCGCCTCCGCGCTCACCAGCCGCGCCAGTTCGCCCCGCAGGTCGCAATCAAGCCGGATGCACTGCAGCGGCTGCAGCGCAGCGCGCAGGACGTGCTTCTTCGGCCCCTGCACGCCCCGCGCGACCAGCCCCAGGCGTCCCTGTTCCCGGCCCAGGACTTCGACCAGCAGGCTGGTCTCGCGCCAGGCGCGCGCATGCAGGACGAAGGCGGTCTCGCCGGTGATGCGCATTCAGGCCCGCGCGGGCTCATTCATACCCGAAGGCCTTGAGTGCGGTCTCGTCGTCGGACCAGCCCTCGCGTACGCGCACCCAGGTTTCAAGGAACACCTTGCGGCCGAACAGATGCTCCATCTGCTGGCGCGACTTGCTGCCGATCTCCTTCAGCCGCGCGCCGCCCTTGCCGATCACGATGGCCTTCTGGCTCTCGCGCTCCACCCAGATCACCGCACCGATGCGGGCCAGCTCGCCTTTTGGCGAGTCTTCGGTGGTGAAGTTCTCGATTTCGACGGTGGTGGCGTACGGCAGTTCCGCACCGAGCTGACGCATCAGCTGTTCGCGCACCAGTTCGGCCGCGAGGAACCGCTCGCTGCGGTCGGTGATCTCGTCTTCGCCGAACATCGGCGGCTGCTCCGGCAGCAGCGCTAGGATGTCCTTCACCAACGCGTCCAGGCCATTGCGTTTCAGCGCGGACACCGGATGCACAGCGGCAAATTGCCGGTCCTGCGCGACCTCGGCGAGGAAGGGCAACATCGCCGCCTTTTCCTTGATCCGGTCGACCTTGTTGACCACCAGCACCACCGGAATCCCCGCATCGCGCAGCACGTTGTAGGCCAGCGTGTCTTCCTCGTCCCAGCGGCCCGCTTCGACCACCATCAAGGCCGCCTCGACCTCTTCCAGCGCGCCACGGGCAGCCCGATTCATCACCCGGCTCATCGCCGAGGCGGAGAACTTGCCCTGCTGCTTGTGCAGGCCGGGGGTATCGACCAGCACGATCTGGCCTGCGGGCCGGTCCTTGCCCGCCGCGAAGGTCGCGATGCCGAGCAGCCGGTGCCGCGTGGTCTGCGGACGGTTGGAGGTGATGCTGACCTTGGCACCGACCAGCGCATTGGTCAGCGTGGACTTGCCTACATTGGGACGACCGATGACGGCAACACTGCCGCTGCGGTAGGAGGAGGAATCGCTCACCGGGGGGTACTCACTTCGAAATGTCGAGCTTGTCGAGCAGCGCCGCCGCGGCGACCTGCTCGGCGTTGCGGCGCGAGGTGCCCTCGCCGTCCGCCGTCAGCGGCGGATCCAGCGTGGTGCAGCGCGCGAGGAAGAGTTTGGCGTGGTCATCGCCGCTTTCCGAGACCAGTTCGTAGACCGGCAGGGGACGCTGGCGCCCCTGCAGCCATTCCTGGAGGCGGGTCTTGGCATCCTTCTCCGGCCGCCCGACCGGCAGCGCGGCCAGCGATTCCTCGAACCAAGGCAGCACCACGGCCCGGCACGCATCGAAACCGGCATCGAGATAGATGGCCGCCACGACCGCCTCCAGCGCATCGGCCAGGATGGAATCGCGACGATGGCCGCCGGACTTCATTTCGCCCGGCCCCATGGTCAGCCGCTCGCCCAGTTGCAGGTGCCGCGCGAGGGTGGCCAATGACGCTTCGCGCACCAGTTCGGCGCGTGCGCGGGTCAGCGCGCCTTCGTCGGCCTTGGGCCAGCGCAGGAACAGGGTTTCCGCGACCAGCAGGTTGACCACGCCGTCGCCCAGGAACTCCAGCCGCTCGTTGTGCGGTGCCCCCGCACTGCGATGCGTCAGGGCCTGCGCAAGCAGGCCCTGGTCGGCGAACACATGGCCGATGCGGTCAACCGCCAAATTCCTATTCCGCGCCGCGACGCGTCATCGCCTGCTCGGCGGCGAAGTTGCCGACCACATCGAGATTGCCCACCAGGGGGCGGCGCACTTCATAGGCGACCTTCATGTTCCAGCCGCCCTCCATGCGCTCGATCTTCACGTGCGAAGGCTTGATGTTGGTGGCGTAGTTGATGTCGAGGCGGCGGAAGAACAGTTCATGGATCCGGGCCGGATCCATGTCCGCCACGCCCGCCTCGTTGGCCAGCCCCTTCATCGAGGACTTGACCGCGTAGTACTCCTGGTACATCGGGAACAGTCGCATGGCGATGTAGGCGGCGAAGCCCACCACGGCCAGCACCATCAGAAAGCTCATCAACGTCATGCCGCTTTGCTTGCGCTTCATTGCCATTCCCCCGTGCTTCCCCGTTAGCGTTGAAAGATCACTCGATGCCGTTACCGATACGCGAGGCATCGAAGCCATTCTTGCAGAACCAGCCCTCGCAGTTCAGCCAGACGAGGAAGGCCTTCCCGCGGAGGTTCTGTTCCGGCAGGAAATGGGTCTGCGTCCAGAACCGGCTGTCCTCGCTATTATCACGATTGTCGCCCATGACGAAATAATGCCCGGGCGGAACCACCCATTCGCCCTGCCCCTCCGGCCGTGCGCTGTCCAGCCATTCCAGCACCGTATGGGGCCGTCCCGGCAGTTTTTCCTTCAATAGTGCGGCCCCGGTCTCACCTGCACCGCTGCCCTTGCCCACGTAATCGCCCAGCTTCTCGTAGGTCAACGGCTGCCCGTTGATCGACACCGTGTCCCCGTGGAAGCCGATCTTGTCGCCCGGCAGGCCGATCACGCGCTTGATCCAATTGTTCTTGGGGTCGTGGGGCGGCTTGAACACCACCACGTCGCCGCGCGCCGGTTCATCGATGGCCAAGAATTTCTGGTTGGTGATCGGCAGGCGCAGGCCGTAGGAGAACTTGTTGACCAGGATGAAATCGCCGATCAGCAGGTTCGGCATCATCGAACTGGACGGGATCTTGTAAGGCTCGGCGATGAAGCTGCGCAGTATCAGCACCACGGCCAGCACGGGGAAGAACGCGCGCGAGTAGTCCACCAGCACCGGCTCTTCGTCCAGCAATCCGCTCCGGGCGCGCCGGCGCTTGGCCAGGAACAGCTTGTCGGCCAGCCATACCAGGCCGGTCAGCAGCGTCAGTACCACGAGGATCGTTTCAAACCAGACCATACACACTCCGTTGAATGGCCCCTCTCCCACCGGGAAAGGGGTTGGGGTGAGGGTACGGCGAAGTCCGCGCGCTCCCGGCTTCGCGGACTTCGCCGTACCCTCATCCGGCGCTATGCGCCACCTTCTGCCGCAGGGAGAAGGAAAACGCTACTTGCTGTCCACCTGCAGCACGGCGAGGAAGGCTTCCTGCGGAATCTCCACGCGCCCCACCTGCTTCATCCGCTTCTTGCCCTCTTTCTGCTTCTCAAGGAGCTTCTTCTTGCGGGTGATGTCGCCACCATAGCATTTGGCCAGCACGTTCTTGCGCATGGCCTTGACCGTGCTGCGCGCGATGATCTGCGAGCCCACGGCGGCCTGGATGGCCACGTCGAACATCTGCCGCGGGATCAGCTCCTTCATCTTCTCGCACAGCTCGCGGCCGCGCCGGTCGGCATGGCTGCGGTGCACGATCAGGCTGAGCGCATCGACCTTGTCGCCGTTGATCAGCGTATCCAGACGCACGAACGGGCCGGGCTGGAAGCGCAGGAATGCATAATCCAGCGAGGCATAGCCTCGGCTCACCGATTTGAGCTTGTCGAAGAAATCCAGCACCACTTCGGCCATGGGCAGCTCGTAGCTGATCTGCACCTGGCTGGCCAGGTACTGGATGCCGATCTGCGCGCCGCGCTTTTCCTCGCACAGCTTGATGATGGCGCCGATGTAGGCTTCCGGGGTGAGGATGTTGGCGCGGATGATGGGCTCGCGCACCTCTTCGATCAGGTTGGATTGCGGCAGTTTGGCCGGATTGTCCAGCGAGAGCACCGTGCCATCGGTCCGGAGGACTTCATACACCACCGTCGGTGCGGTACTGATCAGGTCCAGGTCGTACTCGCGCTCCAGGCGCTCCTGCACGATTTCCATGTGCAGCATGCCGAGGAAGCCGCAGCGGAAGCCGAAGCCCATGGCCTCGGAGCTTTCCGGCTCGAAACGGAGCGCCGCGTCGTTGAGGCGCAGTTTCTCCAGCGCCTCGCGCAGCGCCGGATAGTCCTCGGCGTTGACCGGAAACAGGCCGGCGAACACGCGCGGCTGCATTTCCTGGAAGCCGGGCAGCGGGCCCGGGGCCGGGTCGGACGCGAGGGTCAGGGTATCGCCGACCGGCGCGCCGTGCACGTCCTTGATGCTGGCGGTGATCCAGCCCACCTCGCCGGCGCCGAGCTTTTTCAGCTCCTTGCGCTTGGGGGTGAACACGCCGACCTTGTCCACTTCATGGGTGCGGCCGGTGGACATGACCAGGATCTTGCTCTTCGGCCCGATCTCGCCCTGCATCACGCGGACCAGCGAGACCACGCCCAGGTAATTGTCGAACCACGAGTCGATGATCAGCGCCTGCAGCTTGTCGGTGTCGCGCGGCTTCGGCGGCGGGATGCGCTGCACGATGGCCTCCAGCACCAGGTCGACGTTGAGCCCGGTCTTGGCGCTGACCGGCACCGCATCGTCGGCGTCGATGCCGATGACGGCCTCGATTTCACGCTTGGCGCGCTCGATGTCGGCCGTCGGCAGGTCGATCTTGTTGAGCACCGGCACCACTTCCAGGCCCTGCTCCACCGCGGTGTAGCAGTTGGCGACCGACTGGGCTTCCACACCCTGGGCGGCGTCGACCACCAGCAGCGCGCCCTCGCAGGCCGCCAGCGAGCGGCTGACTTCGTAGCTGAAGTCGACGTGGCCGGGGGTGTCGATGAAGTTCAGCTGGTAGACCTGCCCGTCCTTGGCCTTGTACGGCAGGGACACGGACTGGGCCTTGATGGTGATGCCGCGCTCGCGCTCGATGGGATTGGAGTCGAGCACCTGCGCTTCCATCTCGCGGGCCTCGAGGCCGCCACAGAGCTGGATGATGCGGTCGGCCAGGGTCGATTTGCCGTGGTCGACGTGCGCGATGATCGAGAAGTTGCGGATGTTCCGCATGGAATCAGAAGACATGGGGAGTGCGCGGCGGCCTGTGCGGTCGTCAGGAATAACGGGACATTATCGCACGGACACTGCCCGGTCTCGCCGATCCGCATCCCGGCCCCGGGGAAACGCCGTGGGCCCCCCAACGCGGGGGGGCGGGGGGGGGCCAGCGACGGCGAGGGGGGGGGGGCCGTTTTACACCCGCTCGGCGTCGAA
>NZ_JBIXJW010000001.1:431873-1460846 GCF_052871755.1 Pseudoxanthomonas sp. LARHCG66
GCCCGCCCCGGCCCGGGGGGGGCGCGCCCCCCCCCCCCCCCCCCCCCGCCCCCCCCCCCCCCCCCCCCCGGGGGGGGCCCCACGGGGGGTCACCAGCGACGGCGAGCGTGGTTCAGCCTTTTTCCACCGTCACGGCGACGAAACGGGTCACGCCGCGATGGCGGACCAGCAGCATCACGGTGTCACCCGGCTTCGCAGCGGCCAGCTCCCGGTCCAGCGCCGCAGGGCTGTCGACCTTGGTGCGGCCTACCTGCAGGATCACCATGCCCGGTGCAAGGCCCGCCTCGCGGGCGGCAGCACTGTCCACGCGCGCCACCAGCACGCCGTCGCTGCCTTCGATGCCCAGTTGCTTGCGGCTGTTCGCGTCCAGCGACTGGGTCTGGATGCCGAGCGCATTGCGTCCGGCCGGAGCTGCCGGCCTGTCGGGCGACGCCGGGGCGACACCCGCCCCCGCCTCGCCTTCGTCCAGCTCGCTGAGCGTCACGGTCAGATCACGCGGCTTCCCATCGCGCAGGACACCCAAGGTGACCTTGGTCCCGGGGGCCATCGCGCCGATGATCGGCGGCAGATCGCTCGAATCGTTGATCGCGCGGCCATTGACCGAACGGATGACATCTCCGGGACCGATGCCGGCCTTCGCCGCAGGGCTGCCACCTACCACGTCATTGACCAGCGCACCCCGGTTGTCGGGAAGCCCGAAGCCCTTCACGGCATCGGAGGTCACCGCGCCTACCTGCACGCCCAGCTGCCCGCGACTGACCTTGCCGGTGCTCTTGAGTTGCTCCACCGCCCCCATCGCCAGGTCGATCGGGATGGCGAAGCTGATGCCCATGTAGCCGCCGGACACCGAGAAGATCTGCGAGTTGATGCCGACCACTTCACCGCGCGTATTGAGCAGCGGGCCGCCCGAGTTGCCCTGGTTGATCGCCACGTCGGTCTGGATGAAGGGCACGTAACGCTGCTCGGCCGACGCACTGCGACCCACGGCGCTGACGATGCCGGCGGTGACGGAGTGATCCAGCCCCAGCGGCGAACCGATCGCCACCACCCACTGGCCCGGCTTCAGCGTGGCCGAGTTGCCGATGCGCACGGTCGGCAGGCCCTTGGCCTCGACCTTCAGCAGTGCCACGTCGTATTGCTGGTCGCTGCCGACCACCTTGGCGGTCAGCTCGCGGCGGTCCGGCAGGGTGACTTTCACCTCGTCGGCGCCATCCACCACATGATGATTGGTCAGCACGTAGCCGTCGGCTGAAATGATGAAGCCCGATCCCATCGAGGTACCGCGCCGTTGCGGCCCCTGCTGGCCCGGGCCCGGCATCGGGAAGCCCGGCGGCAGCATGCGCCGGAAGATTTCGGGTATCTCGGCCTCTTCGGCCTGCGCGCTGCGGCGCGACCCCACCGTTGCCTCCACGTTCACCACGCCCGGCCCCACCTGCTCCACCAGTTGGGTGAAGTCGGGAAGGCCGGTCACCAGTTGCGGGGCTGCCGACTGCGCAACGACAGGCGCCGTCGCCGCCGTGGGCACAGGCGCCTCAGGCTGCTGCGCGCAAGCGGCGAGGGGGGTGGTGAGCATCAGCACGGCCAACAGGCCGGAACGGGCGTGAGGAGTCATCGAACGCATGCCTCGATCAGGAAAAGGTAGGGATTTCATCTCGCCTCCGGCCGACGACCGGAAGCCGGGGTCATTCGCGCGGCGCGTCGATCGGCGGTGTCACCGGCGGCGCGGACTGCAGGCGCGGCTCGAACGGGTAGAAGGTGCGCGCGGCCGAATCGGAGCTGTACCCCGTCGTCAGACCACCATTGGCCGATGGATACCCCGACAACGCGGACCTCGGCCATGGCCGGGACGGCACGCTGCCGGTATCGCCTGCCCGATGGGCGAAGGGATTGGCGGCGAGTTGCGACGGTGCGGCCGCCACCAGCGTACCGACGGTGTCGATCGGCGCGTTCTGCGCGGTGCCCGTCGCACGGACCGGGGCATCGGCGCGCGCCACACGCTGCGCGCTGCGCGCTGCCTGCTGGCTGCGCGTGGCACTGCGACGGGCGGCATTGTCCTGCCGGCGGGGCACGCTGGTCACGGCAGCGACAGCGGCCACCGCGTAGGCCTCGGCGTCCGGCGCGGGCGCTGAAGGCGTCTCCGCCGGAACGGCGGGGGATGTCGTCTGCGTGGATGCCACCTGGGTTCCCTCGCCCACCGGCACGTCCTGCGGCGATTGCTGGCGCGCCATGAACAACGCGACCAGCGCCACCGACGCCGCAAGCGCGCCACCGCCCCAGCGCGCGAGCAGGTTGCGCGAACGCGGAGCCTGCATCTGCGATGCGGCGGAGGCGGGAACGGATTCGGCCGCGATCGCCCGCGCCACGCGCTCGGCGAAGCCCGCGGGCGCCGGCGCACGGCCTTCACCGCGCAGCACGTCGCCGCACAACTGCCAGCGTTCCCAGCACCCGGCCAAGTCCTGGTCGTGCTGCAGTCGCCGCAGCAGGAAGCGCGCTTCATCCGCAGGCAGGTGGCCGTCCATCAGGGCGGACAGTTGCTGGCGGTGATGGGTTTCTAGCTTGTCGATGATCGGAGTCTCGTTGCGGGCGGTCATGAGCGGGCTCGCTCCCGGGTTGCACTGTCGTTGTCCAGCAAGGGACGCAGCTGTTCATCGATGGCCTCGCGCGCCCGGAAGATCCGGGAACGCACGGTGCCGATCGGGCAGTCCATCTTCTGCGCGATCTCCTCGTAGCTGAGGCCTTCCACCTCGCGCAAGGTGATCGCGGTCCGCAGCTCCTCGGGCAGGCCGTCCACGGCCTTCATCACCGTCGCCTCCATCTCCTGGCGCATCAGCTCGCGCTCGGGCGTGTCGGTGTCGCGCAGCCGGGCGCCGATGTCGTACTGCTCGGCGTCGGCGGCATCCACGTCCGCGGTAGGCGGACGGCGGTTGTGCGCGACCAGGTGATTCTTGGCGGTGTTCACGGCGATACGGTGCAGCCACGTATAGAACTGGGAATCGCCCCTGAAGTTCCCCAGCGCGCGATATGCACGCAGGAAGGTCTCCTGGGCCACGTCCTGGCACTCGCTCCAGTCATGGATGTAACGCCCGATCAACGCCACCACGCGATGCTGGTACTTGCGCACCAGCAGGTCGAAGGCCGCGCTGTCGCCGCGTTGCACGCGCCTGACCAGCTCGAGGTCCAGCTCCTGGGTTGGATCTGTTTCGGCCATGCCGGGCCGCACTCCTGTCGGCTCGGCGTTGGCCGTGCCCTGTGACCGCGCTAGCGGAGGAAAGTTCAACGCCTTGTCCAAACCGTTGCCCTATCAAGAATTTAACCGGCGCAGCGGGAACATCCCCCTGCCGCCGGTCACGCCCGTGACGACGTTCTCGTTGATATGTGGATTTGACGGGGATGAAACAACCTCGGGATGATAGCGGCCTTATCCATACGTGAACGGATGGTCCCTGCATGGCCGCGAACTTCGATGGGCTGCGATTCAGTCACTGGCAGACCGAGCTACGCGAGGACGGCATCGTGGTGCTGGCCTTCGACCGCCAGGGCGCCAGCGTCAATGCGTTCTCGCAGGACGTGCTGATCGAACTGGCCGACATCATCGAACGCCTGTCCATCGATCCGCCGAAAGGCGTGGTGCTGCGTTCGGCGAAGGCATCGGGTTTCATCGCCGGCGCGGACCTGAAGGAATTCCAGGAGTTCGACCGCAAGGGCACCGTCAACGACGCGATCCGCCGCGGCCAGGCCGTGTTCCAGAAACTGGCCGAACTGCCCTGCCCGACGGTGTCGGCCATCCACGGCTTCTGCATGGGCGGCGGCACCGAGATTTCGCTGGCCTGCGACTACCGTGTGGCCAGCAGCGACCCATCCACGCGCATCGGCCTGCCCGAAGTGAAGCTGGGCATCTTCCCCGGATGGGGCGGCAGCGCGCGACTGCCGCGCCTGGTGGGATCACCGAAGGCGATGGACATGATGCTGACCGGCCGCACGCTGTCGGCCAGCTCGGCGAAGGCGATGGGCCTGGTCGACAAGATCGCCGAGCCGGCCGTGCTGATCGATGCCGCGATCGCATTGATCGCCTCGCGCCCGCAGCGCCCGTTCAAGCAGCGCTTCACCGGCTGGATCAGCAACAGCTGGCCCGCCCGCCAGCTGCTGGCGCCGCAGATGCTCAAGCAGGTCGCGCGCAAGGCGCCGAAGGCGCACTACCCCGCGCCGTATGCCCTCATCAACGTGTGGAAGACCGCCGGCGGCAAGGGCATCCAGGCGCGTCTGGACGCCGAGCGCAAGGCGGTGGTGAAGCTGGCGGGCACGCCGACCGCGCGCAACCTGATCCGCATCTTCTTCCTCACCGAACGCCTGAAAGGCCTCGGCGGCAAAGACCATGGCATCGCGAACGTGCACGTCGTCGGTGCCGGCGTGATGGGCGGCGACATCGCGGCGTGGTCGGCCTACAAAGGCTTCAACGTCACCCTGCAGGACCGTGAGCAGCGCTTCATCGACGGCGCCCTCTCGCGTGCGCAGGACCTGTTCGCGAAGAAGGTGAAGGACGAGAGCAAGCGTCCCGCCGTGGCTGCGCGCCTGAAAGGCGACCTGGCCGGCGATGGCGTGCCGCAGGCCGACCTGGTGATCGAAGCGATCATCGAGAACCCCGAGGCCAAGCGCGATCTCTACGAGACCGTCGAGCCGCGCCTGAAGGCCGATGCGCTGCTGACCACCAACACGTCATCGATCCCGCTGACCGAGCTGCGCGAGCACATTCAGCGTCCCGCGCAGTTCGCAGGCCTGCACTACTTCAACCCGGTGGCGCTGATGCCGCTGGTGGAGATCGTGCAGCACGACGCGCTCGACGACGCCAACGTCAAACGCCTCGCCGCCTTCTGCAAGGCGCTGGACAAGTTTCCGGTGCCGGTCGCCGGCACGCCGGGCTTCCTGGTCAATCGCGTGCTGTTCCCGTACATGCTCGAAGCCGCGACCGCCTACGCCGAAGGCATCCCCGGCCCGGTGATCGACAAGGCCGCGGTGAAGTTCGGCATGCCGATGGGCCCGATCGAACTGATCGACACCGTCGGCCTGGACGTGGCCCAGGGCGTGGGGGCGGAACTGTCGCCGTTCCTCGGCCTGACGTTGCCGGCGGCGCTGGCGACGGTCGAACCCGGCAAGCGCGGCAAGAAGGACGGCCAGGGCCTGTACAAGTGGGAGAACGGCAAAGCCGTGAAGCCGCAGGTCCCGCAGGACTACAAGGCACCCGATGATCTCGAGGACCGCCTGATCCTGCCGCTGCTCAACGAAGCCGTCGCCTGCCTGCACGATGGCGTGGTGGCCGACAGCGATCTGCTCGATGCAGGCGTGATCTTCGGCACCGGCTTCGCCCCGTTCCGCGGCGGCCCGATCGAACACGTCAAGGCGGTCGGTCCCGATGCGCTGCTGGAAAAGCTCAAGGCCCTGCAGGCCCGCCACGGCGACCGCTTCGCCCCGCGCCCCGGCTGGGACAACCCGGTGCTGCGTACGCCCACCGTCTGATGCAGACGATGCCGCGCGTCGCGTGACGCGCGGATCGCGGTTCTATCAGGACGCGACGGCGCCCGGGTCCATGTCGTTGGCGTTGCCGCGCAGCGCCTCGGAAAAGGCCGCACCGCGTTGCAAGACGTGCTGACGCTTCAATCGCGCGCTCACGATATCCGCATCGTTGCCCGGCGTACTGCACCAGGCTCTTCACCCCGTCGGCAGCACCTGGGTCATCACCCAGTCTTCCTTGGGATCATCGCCCACGTGGAAGACGGAGCGGCCGACGATCTGGAAGCCATGCTTGCGCCAGAAGCGGATCGCCTGCGGGGCCTCCTGCCAGACCGTCAGCCAGACCGATCGCGACCCGCGCAGCCGCGCCGCCGCCAGCAGGTGCGACACCAGCACGGCGGCGATGCCCTGCCCGTGGAAGGCTTCGTCCAGGTAGATGCGCGCCAGTTCCACCGTCGGCCGCAGCCCCACTTCGGCCGGCGGCACCGTGCCCCAGCGCAGTTGCGCGAAGCCGGCCCACACGCCGTCCTGTTCGACGATCAGCGTGAGCGTGTCGGGGTCGCGGATCTCCTGCGCCTGCCGCTCGGGCGTATAGGCCTGCGCGACAAAGGCCGAGACGTTTTCCGGCGTGCTGCAATGGCCGTTCGCGGCAAGGAAGGTGCGCCGCATCATCGCGGACAGTTCAGCGGCTTCGGACAGCCGTGCGGGGCGGATTTCGGTTTTCATGCAGCGTGCATGGTACGTGCTTCCATGCCCTGCATAACGCAGACGCGCAGCGGATGAGGTCAGTGTGAGTTGTCCTCACCCCTGATCGCCTACCATGGCGCGCCCCACGCCATGGAAGTACCGCATGTCCCGCTGGCTGCTCCTGTGCCTGCTGCTCGCCCCCATCTTCAGCGTCCACGCAGCCGACGACGAAACCGCGGTGCGCGCCGCATTCGCGGCGTACAAGTCCGCCGTGCTCGCCCGGCAGGGCGAACGCGCCGCCGACCAGGTCACCACCGGCACGCTGCGCGAGTACGCGCGCTATCGCGAACTGGCGTTGAGCGCCCCACGCACCGAGCTGGAAGCACTGCCGATGACCGAGCGCCTGCAGGTGCTGATCATCCGCGCCCGCGTCCCGGCCCGTGACCTGCGTGCGATGG
Source organism: Pseudoxanthomonas sp. LARHCG66 (assembly GCF_052871755.1). Taxonomy (NCBI): domain Bacteria; kingdom Pseudomonadati; phylum Pseudomonadota; class Gammaproteobacteria; order Lysobacterales; family Lysobacteraceae; genus Pseudoxanthomonas; species Pseudoxanthomonas sp. LARHCG66. The sequence goes on from NZ_JBIXJW010000001.1 coordinate 438,524, forward strand.
ATGGGCGCACGGTGTTCGCGCATGCCGTGGACCGCGGCTGGATCGGCCGCGAAGGCGTCGAGCGCAGCGAACTGGGCACCCTGCAGGTGGACGGCGACCACGCGGCGGCACGGCTGAAGATCGGCACCGTCGAGATGCCCTTCGATTTCGAATTCGAGCGCGAGCAGGGCCGCTGGCACTTCAACCTGATCCCGCTGGTCACGATGAGCGAGGACGTGTTCAAGCAGCTGGCGCGACAGAACGGCGTCAGCGAGAACGAGATGGTGATGACGCTGGTGCGCGGACTGTCCGAGGCGCCCGTGGATGACAGCCTCTGGGACCCGCCGGCGCAGTGAGCGCCGCTACCGCCGCACGAACACTTCGGGCGGCGCCCGCACCGGGCTGCGGTGCGTGGGCAGTTCGCCCATCAGGCCCAGTTGCGTGGAGAAGTCCGCCAGCCGCGCCCATACGTAGGGTTGCAGATCGTCGGGGGCGGCGTCGTAGACCTGGCGCCACAGCTGATCCATGAACACGCGCGGGTCCTCGCGCAACGCATCGCGTTCGATGCGTTCCCCGGCGACGGCCAGTGCGGCCCGGATGGTGGCCAACGTGTCCATGCCCGCAGCGTAAGGGGCGCACATGCCGGTTGTGTGACATGCCGGCGGTTTTTCCGACGGCCGGCACTGTTCTGTGAACGCGATTACGTTCGGGCGAACACTCAGCGGGTGGGTGCCGGCGGATCGTTCCCCTCGCGGAACAGCCACAGCATCGCGCGCCGGTAGGTTTCCCCGATGCTGGCCGCATGCGTACCGTCGGCGATCTCGAAGAAGCCGACCCGCCACGGCGCATCCGCGCGGGACGTCCACGCATCGGCCCACTCCCTCGCCACCCGCCGGCGTTCGACGGTGTCGCGCGTGCCGCTGGCCACCGCCACGCGCAGGTCGTCGCGCGCGTGCGGCCGCGCCCCGGCGAACAGCGCGTCACGCGCCGGACCAGGCGCCGGATTGCTGGCGATGCGCCCCCAGAACAGGTCCGGCGCCTCGCGCGCCGACCACAGCACGAAGTAACCCGCGCGCGACTGCCCCACCAGGATGCGTCGCGCCGGATCGACGGCGTAACGACGCTCCACCTCGGGCACCAGTTGCCCGCGCAGGAAGGCCAGGAACCCGGGCGCCCCGCCCTGCTCCGGCGTGGCGTCCGCGCCCGGCGCAGTGAAGTCGGTGTTGCGCTTGTTGGTGGCCGGGTCGAAGCCGCCATAGGCGATGCCCACCAGGATGGCCTCCGGCAGTTTCTCGTCGTAGTGCAGGAACAGATGCGTGGGCGCCAGCAACGGGAACAGGCTGTCGCCATCCAGCAGGTACACCACCGGATAACGCGTCGGTGCCGACACGTCGTAGCCTTCTGGATAGCGCACATAGACGTGGTGCACGCGCCCGGATCCGCGATCCGTCAGCGGAAAGTAGTCCCCCTTCAGCGCAGGCAGATAGTCCAGCGGTACGCGCGGCGCGGCGCCGTCTTCGCCGGTCGGCGCAGGCGGTGCCGCCCGGGCCGTCGGCATCGCGGCCACCAGCAGCCACGCAAGAATGACCATGGTGCAGCGGATCATGTCGTCACCCCCATGCCCGCGCACTGCGGGCCCGGCCGCATTCTCGCAGGATCGGCTGCCGGCCGACCGGACTACTTCGCCGCGGACTTCAATGCCTGCGCGTGCTCCCAGACATCCTTGAACAGCTCCGCGTAGACCTTGCCGTCGCGTTCCGCCAGCGAGGTATTGGTGAACAGCACCACGGCCACGTCTCCCGCCGGCGTGGCGAGCATCTCGGTCCGCACGCCGGGGTCGGAACCGCCGTGGCCGACGAAGCGGCCATCGTACTTGGTGGCCCAGAACAGGCCGGAGTTCTTCTCCGCCAGTACGATGTTGTCCGGCTTGTTCGCCGCGGTGTACTGCAGCCTCATCATCTCCGCGGCCGAGGCAGGCTGCAGGATGCGCGCGCCCTGATACTGGCCGCCGCCAAGCAGCGCAATGAAGAACCGCGACAGTTCCGCCACCGACGTCCGCACGCCACCATCGGGATAGGTGGTCAGGCCGTAGGGCGGGAGGGGAATGCTGAAGCCGTCCTGCGCCACGTACAGCGTGGCATGCGCACCCGCCGGCACCTCCGACAGCAACCAGCCGCTGCGGGCCATCCGCAACGGCGCGAAGATGGTGCGGCGCGTATAGGTGTTCAGCGGTTCGCCGACCGCACGCTCCACGATGTAGCCCGCCAGTGCCGCCCCGATGTTGGAGTACTCGCGGTGCGTGCCCGGCGCGTGCGGCACGAAGTTCTCCGGCACATAGTCCTTGCCGCCCGCAATCAGATAGCCCGACAGGAAATCACCCAGCGTTTCCGGCGCATCGCCGCCCCGGTGGTACAGGCGCTCGTATACCGCCCAGCGGTCCGTGATGCCCGAGGTGTGCGTGGCCAGCTGGCGCAACGTGATGCGCGCCTCCGGGAACGCGGGATGCACCACCTTGAAAGGCAGATAGCGGTTGATGTCTTCGTCCAGCGACAGCCTGCCGTCCTGCACCGCCTGCATCATCGCCACGCCGGTGAAGGTCTTGCTGATCGAGCCAATCGCCATCACCGTGTCGGGCGTGAACGGCACGCCGCGCTGCTTGTCGGCGAAGCCGTAGCCCTTCGACCACGCCACCTTCCGGTCGATGATCACCGCCGCGCCCACGCCCACCAGGCCGGACCCGGCCATGCGCGCCTGGATACGGGCATCGATGCCCTCGCCCGCCACGCCCGCGGGCGCATCCGCGGCGCCCGCCCTGCCCGACACTAGCATCGCGACCAGTACCGCGGCCACCCGCCATGACGTCCTGAAACGCATCTGTCCTCCCCTGCCGGTACCGGCATGTCGTGTTGGCCATGTCAGGCGAGGGTGGGAACCAGCGCCTGTCCAGCGCGGGAGGATGCACGCAGACCACCGTGCCGGCCAGCAGGATGTGACGAAGCCGCGATGGGACCGACGAATCAGCCTCGGTCCCTTGCGCACGCCTTACTCCGGCCAGCGCACCACGCTCATGCCAGCGGGCATGGAGGTCCGGACCTCCTGCTGCGCGCTGGCGGGCGTCCACATGCCGTGGCCGATCCGCGAGACATCGTCGAACGTGCCCAGCAGGCGGTAGCGCGCGAACGTGTACGCGACGCCTTCGCTGGCCAGTTCATCCGGGCCGTCGGTGAGGGCGAAGTGGAGTTGCGGAGCGGAGGCGCTGCCACTGAACCCGACCTCGGCGATCCTGTCGCCCGCCTCGACGCGCGAGCCCGGCGTGACCGTCGCACTGCCGGGGCGCAAGTGGCCATAGTGCGCGTAGTAGCCGTTGTCGAGCTGCAGGACCACGTGGTTGCCTTCGGTGCCGGTGATGCCGTCCGACAGTCGCGTGCGCTCCGGCGACCGGTCGTGCACGCGACTCACCACGCCATCGGCCACGGCATACACAGGCTGTCCATGACTGTAGGTGCGTGCGGCAAGATCGTTGCCCGCCGGCGCCTTGCGGCCGGATGCATCCAGCTTCACCCAGTCGGCCGCATGGCGACCGGGGGTACGCAGGGCACCGTTGAAGGCATAGCCCACGCGGCGATGCCCGCGCGCCCAGCGGGGATCATGGATGGCGACCCACGGACCGCCGTCGAGCGGCGCTGCCAGCACCGGGGTCCTGCCTTCGAGCACCGGTGTCGAACCGCCTTCGATCGTGTCGATGCCTGCACCGGCATCCACATCCGCAAAGCCGACCCGATGGCGCAAGGCGCCGGGCAACGCGCCCTTCAATGGCAGTTCGATGAACACCACGCCGCGCCGCCCCGACGGGATCGCATCGAAGGTCTCGGCCTTCCACTGCACGCCCGAGCGGTCCAGCCGTTGCTCCAGCGCCGCGCCTTCGTAGGCGGCCAGCACACGCCCATCAGCTGCATCCAGTACGTCAACGCGCACGGGCCGCAGATCGCGGCGGGCATGGTTGTCCAGGTGCAGTTCGTACACCAGTTCGTGGCCTTCCTGCATCGCGCGCGCCATCGGCGCCACGGGTACGCGCAGGTCGAAGGACTCCCTGGGTTGCGCTGCCCACGCAGGCAGCGCACTGCAGGCCAGCATCGCGATAACGGACCAACGGCCAAGGTGGAACCGCATGCAGGATTCTCCGGGATGAACATGGTGGGCGGATGCCGCAGCGGCTTCGATGCTCCACGCCCGCGCAGGCCGCCGCACTGTGCCATGGAACGGTGCCACCCGGCCCGCTGCCCTGCCCTCGATGTGGTCGCCGCCACCGCGGGGCGGCTCAGCCGCCGACATCCGCCAGGTGCGGCGCCTGTTCGAAACATTCGATCAGCAACTCGGTGAGCGCCCGCACCTTGAGTGAAGGATGCTGGCCGGGCGGCCGGATGACATAGATGCCGGCCGGCGGCGGCGGATAGCGGGTCATGACCGAAACCAGCGCGCCGGAGGCCACGTAGTCGCGGGTAAGGCCATCGGGAAGCCACGCGATGCCGAGCCCCGCGACGGCGGCGGCAATCAGCGCGGCGCCGTTGTCGGCCTTGAAGCGCCCGCGCGGGTGCACGGTGATGACCTCGTCGCCGTCCATGAACTGCCACGCTTCGGTTCCCTGCATCAGCGCTTCATGCGCGGCGAGGTCACCCGGAACCTCGGGGGCGCCATGCACCTCGAGATAATCCGGGCTCGCGACGAGCTTTCCATACAGCGGCCCCACGCAGCGCGCGACCAGAGTGGAATCCTGCAGATAGCCCACGCGGATCGCGCAATCGAACCCCTCCGCGACCAGATCGACGAAGTGATCGCTGTAGGCGGTATGCACGTGCAGCTGCGGGTGGCGCCGCGCCATTTCCGCGAGCACGGAAGCGAAGTGGGTCGGCCCGAAGGACAGCGGCGCCGCAATGCGCAGGCGGCCACGCAGGTCACCGCTGGGCAGGATGGTTTCCCGGGCCGCGTCGATCTCGGCGCAGGCCCGGGCGGCGTGTTCGCGGAACGTGGTGCCGGCATCGGTGAGCGCAGCGCCGCGCGTGGTGCGTGCGAGCAGTTGCACGCCCAGTTCCGCCTCGATCCGGCCCAGCCGCCGACTGACGACGGACTTGGCAACGCCGAGCCGACGCGCAGCGGGGGAAACGCCGCCGGCATCGGCCACTTCCACGAATGTCCGCAGGTCTTCGATATCCAACGTGGTCTCCCGGATGCGCGACATAGCCTGCCACAGCCGTCGCGAATCCCGTGTTCCCGATTCCGCGACACAGCTTGGCACGAACGGGCGCTACCGCCCCGCGCAAGGGGATGACAAGGTTTGCGCCGGGACGATGCACCCACCGCTGCGTCCGTCTCTGCACCTTCCCCTCACCACAGGATGTATCCATGACTTTTCGCAATGGTCTTGCGTCGCTGCTTCGTCCGGAAGACTCGGTCCTCGTTCTGATCGACCACCAGCCGTACCAGCTCGCCAACCTCAACAGCCACGACCCGCACATGGTGGTCAACAATGCGACCGCGCTGGCGAAATCCGCCAAGGCGTTCGGTGTGCCCACCATCCTGACCAGCGTCATCGCCGAACGCGGTGGCCTCATCTTTCCGCAGATCACCGACGTGTTTCCGGGCCAGGAGGTGATCGACCGGACGTTCATCAACACCTGGGAAGACCGCAAGGTGGTGGACGCGGTCAAGGCGACGGGCCGCAAGCAACTCATCATCGCCGGCCTGTGGACCGAGATCTGCGTCGCCATGCCGGTGATCCAGGCACTGGGCGAAGGCTGGGATGTCACCGTCATCACCGATGCCTCCGGCGCGGTGTCGGTCGAGGCGCACCAGGTGGCCATCCAGCGCATGATCGCAGCGGGCGCGAACATGATGACCTGGCTGGCAGTCGCGGCCGAATGGCAGCGCGACTGGGCCCGGACCGACCACGCCGCCGAACTGACAGAGGTGCTCAAGCAGCATGCCGCAGGCAGCGGGATCGCGTACCTGTGGGAACAGCAACTGCTCAACACGCCGATGCCGCGCAGCGCAGACTGACCCGCGCGGGATGACGGGGAACCGGATCGTCGCGGCGGGAAAAGCCCGCGACACATTTTTCAGATACCGGTGAAACGACACACTACATCCAGTCGGGTGCGGCCTGAGCACCTGGCCGTGCCCGACCTTCGCCACACGGATGTTCAGCGCGGAATGCGCGCGATGACCTTGATCTCGAAGTCGAAGCCCGCGAGCCAGGTGACGCCGATCGCGGTCCAGGCCGGATAGGGCGCTTGCGGAAAGATCTCGTCCTTCACGGCCAGGACCGTGTCGAACTGGCGTGCGGGATCGGTATGGAAGGTGGTGACGTCGACGATATCGTCGAATCCGCATCCGGCCGCACGCAGGGTCGCTTCCAGATTGGCGAACGCCAGGCGGACCTGGGCCTCGAAATCCGGCGCGGGCGAACCGTCGTCGCGACTGCCGACCTGACCGGACACGAACAGCAGGTCATCCGACCTGATCGCGGCGGAATAGCGGTGGGTTGCGTACAGCGCATGCCGGCCGGCGGGGAAAACAGCATCACGAGGACTCATGGGATATCTCCTGGGGCCGGCGATTCCGGCGCGTGGGAGCCACTCTAGGCAGCCGCGTCCGCGCGATAAACACGCCGGCCCGGGGATCACTGTTTGTAGAATCCAAACAATCCCGTTCGGCCCTCTGGAGACCACATGGACCGTATCGATGCGATGCAGGCCTTCATCCGCGTGGTGGAAACCGGCAGCTTCACCAAGGCCGCCGACACGCTGCAGACCAGCAGGACGCGCGTGACCCAGCTCGTGCAGCAGCTGGAGACCCACCTCCGCGTGAAGCTGCTCCACCGCACCACGCGCAGGGTCAACGCCACTGCCGACGGGACCGCCTACTACGAGCGCGTCGTGCGCCTGCTGGCCGACCTGGACGATGCCGAGACCAGTTTGTCGGCAGCCTCCGCCTCGCCGCGCGGCCGCCTGCGCGTCGACGTGCCCGCGCCCTTGGCCACCCTGGTCGTGGTGCCGGCCCTGCCCGCCTTCCACGCGCGGTATCCGGACATCCAGTTGGACCTGGGCGCCAGCGACCGCAAGGTGGACCTGATCGACGAGAACGTGGACTGCGTGGTGCGCGGCGGCGAGCTCACCGAGCCGTCGCTGCGCGCGCGCCACATCGCCGACCTGGCGCTGGGGGTGTACGCCGCGCCGGACTATCTGGCGCGTGCGGGTGAGCCGCTGCATCCGCAGGCACTGGAAGACAGCGACCACCGCATCATCGGGTATCGCGGTTCGCGCGCCGGCACGCCACTGGCGTATGCGATGCGGCGCGGCGACGAGCAGTTGCGCGTGCACGGCCGGCATGTGCTGTCGGTGGACGACGGCAATACGTATCTGGCCGCGGGCATCGCCGGCCTGGGCGTGTTGTGGCTACCGCAGTACATGGCGCGCACACCGTTGGCGCGCGGCGAACTGGTGCCGCTGTTCGAGGACTGGCAGCTCGACCCGATGCCGCTGTACGTGGCCTTCCCGCCAAGCCGCCACGTCAGCCGCAAGCTGCGCGTGTTCATCGACTGGATCGTGGAGCTGATGGCGCAGCATGCGCCGGCCATACAGCCGCCGCGTTGAGTGGGTGCCGCGATGCCGCGGCCACGGTTTCGCCGGCCACCTTGCGACGTCCCGAGATGGTGTCCGCAAGTCCTCCTCGACCCATGCGTGGGTGCGTATGGCTCAAGGTTGTGGCTGCGGCTCAATCCGCCCGGGTTCGATGAGTTCATCGGGTCGCGGTTCGCGGCGGGGCTCCAGTACCCGCGGATGCAATGTGTTCGCTGGATCGGGCTGAACGCGCGGTACGATCGGCTGCCTCACCTGGATGGCGGGGCCCTGACGGAACCGCAACGAGCGTATCGCCAAGCCCGTGTCGCAACTGCAACCGTTGATCGGGGTAGCCTCGTACGAACACTCCCCGTTTCCGGGATTTTCGGTGACCGTCAGCCCATGCGCGACCCTGTATGCCAACAGGGCGTTGTCTTCCGCCTCCTCTGCGGTCGAGCCCAGACCACAAGCCGGCTCCATCAGCGGTGGGTCCCAATTCGCCACCGGCACACCGCGCGGATCCAGGCATTCGACCAGCGTCGTGACAGCACCGAAGCGACATGTCTTGCCCGGGTCCAGAGGCACCACGGGCGGACTGGCTTTCCGTGACGCCCCACAGGCCACCAGATGCTGCTCGCGCGCCTGGTCTTCGCCCGGCGTGGTCTGCGGGTTGCTCAGGCAGCCCTCGAAGTGGACCTGCTCGTCAGGATTCCAGCGCGAGTGGTCCAACCCCTGGAAGTCGCAGGTGAAACGGACATTGTCCAGCGCTGCCCGCTGCTGGGCAGCGCGCTGTGCATAAAAGCGGCACGTCGCCTGCGTCTGCAACGACGGGCACCGATTAAGCAGGTTGGCGCGATCGTTGGTCTGCGCGTTCGCCCAAGCCTGCACCCGGTCGATCGGGTGGCCCATGCAGTGGCTGAAGTGCAGTCCGCGCTCCAGGCTCCACTGATGCCCACCATGAAAACTCCCGTATCCACATCGCTTCTGCTGCTGGACCTGCGCCTGCTGCACGGTGGTATCGGCATAGCGCCCGCATATGCCGCATCGGGGAGCTTCGGTAGCCCGGATCCGACGCTCGCGATCGATGGTGCCCAGGCTGGGGCCGCTCATGCACCAACGGAAGTGCGTCGCGTAGTCGCCGGCCCAACGTCCCGCGCCACCGGTCACACCGACGAGGGTATTGCCCTGGAGACATCCACCTTCCGTCGCGATGCGGATGTCGTTCATTGCCGCCGCCGCGTACCCCGGGCAGACATTCGTGCACATGTTCATCATCACGTTGCGGCGGTGAACGATCTGATCCGTCGAGGATGCCTCGGCGCTGCGGCAGTAGTCGAAGTTCTGCTGCCATGTACCGATCCAGTTGTCGGGGAAGCCGCAGTTCCTGGCCAACGCGTCGCGCTTCATGTCCAGCGACTGGTGCGCGAATGCTTGGCATTCGGCCACCGACTTGCCTGCCCAGGCATCGGGACTGCAGGCCATCGCACACCCTGCCGCGACCGCCGCCCAGCGCGGCATGCGTCTCACGTCCATGACGGATTCTCCCTTGATCGAGCGTGGAAGCTCGACCGTGCCAACGAAGGGATCGCATGTCGGCGGCCATGCCGAAGGTTCCGTGGGGCGGGCTACATCCCATCCAATGGACTCGCAGGATGCGTCGGGACACGGACTGCGAATCGCCAGAAGATGAAGTGGAAAGGCCCCGCGATGCGGGGCCTTTCCTGGAAGGATGCCGCGGCGTCAGCCGTTGCCGCCGCTGCTTCCGGACGCGGGTGTGCCAGGGCGCGGCTTGCGGCTGAAGCGGTTGGACAGGATCTCGCGCAGGCCTTCCAGCCCTTCGCCCTTCCCGGACACTTTCAGCACGGCATAACCCTCCAGCGAACCGGACATCAGGTCGCTGCCCAGTGCCATCTCGCTGTCGCTCATGCGTTCGAACAGACGCCGCACGCGGGCCAGGCGCGGGCGCAGGGCATCGAGGGCCGCCAGGTCGGCCACGTAGCCGTCCAGATCGAAGTTGCGCGGCAGGACACCGCTGTTTTCGGTGAAGACCACGACGGCCTGACGGCAGAAGGCTTCGGACTTGTCGCCCATCTTGTTGAGCTGGCGGCGTTCGTCGATGGACAGGCCGATCAGGTTGGCGAACTCGGCGTCCAGCACGCCGAGGGCGGCGTCGATGGCGTCGAGCGAGGCTTGCGGGTAGTTCAGTGCGATGCGGTTCTGACTCATTGTCGTTCCTTGATTCCATGTCATGGGACGCCGGCCTCACAGGCCGGCAACCGCAGCGTAACGCGCGGCGCGCGGGCTGCGCATACGTCCCGCGCTAATGGGAAACATGTCACGGCAAGGTTCGGAGACTTGCCTGCAAGCTCTCGAACGCGAGGCTTCACCCGCCAGGAGTCGCGCGCAAGCTGCCAGGATTCGCCAGCAAGTAATTGATGCTTGCAGGCGAGGTGGGAAGGCTTGCGGCTTCAAGCCCCGGAACCTCGCCGGCGACGCTCGATGTGAGGCGCGTAGGGCTTCGAGACTTGCGACCGAGTCTCCGGACCTTGCGGCCGAGTCCTGGAGGCTTGCACCCCGACCGTCCGACACTCGCATGCACGTGTTCCGGCGTCGCGCGCAAGGCATGCGCATGTCAGCCGTGGGAATTCGACGGTTGCCGGCGAGTTTCCGGTGCTTGCGCGCGGATTCCGGAAAGCGAACGTCCGCCCCCGCCAGACCACCGGCGCCCCCACAGAGCGGGCCCACGCGCGCCGAGCCGCACCTCACCCGCCACCTGCCGTTGATTCCTCACGAACGAAGGGACACCCGACTCGGCCCACCGTGCTGCTCACTCCGTCTGCTTGAGCGTGAGCACATGGCTCGCCATCACGCCAAACCCGAAGCCACAATCCGCGTCGGAGCCGACCTGCTTGATCTCCACCTCATCGCCGACGAACGCGAAGGCCAACGCGCATCCGGGGAGTTCGTAGGGCTGGTAGATACCCAGATGGTGTTCCAGGGGGAACTGCCCGGATGCCAGACCGATGTTGTACGACGGTTCCCCCCGGTTCAATTCGAGGCTGAACGTGACCGCGCTTCCGCGCTTCTCTGTCTGCAGCCACGCACCCGCCTCACCGGGGCCGCGCCATTCCCATTCCTTGTGCTCGGGCTGTTCCGTTGCGAGGGCGGTAGAACAGGTGAGGAGAAGCAGCAAGGCGGTGTTTGGGACCTTCATCCGGGACCTGTCGTTTGTTGTGGGTGAGCCTGTGGAGTGTCGATGATTCATCCGGTTTGTTGTCGCCATTGCAAGCGGCTGGCGTGGTTCGCTTCATGCAACAGGCAGATTGGCTGCGCCGTTGAAGGCCATCCGCGACTTACTCGTCCTGCGAACCACAGGTGCTCACGCAGGTAGACGTGTTTACCTGAAATTCTCCGATGTGCGGTTGCCCGGATTTCATCCTTTAACCGTGATAGCAGGCGTAAGGTCATCTGCTTGCAACGGTGAGTCAGGAGCAAGGAATGTCGGAAGCCAGACAGTTGGACGGCAATCAGGCGCGTCGGCTGGAGATACTGAGTGGTATTGCCGATGACCTGGTCGCGGCGGCCATGTACGTGGATCGGATACTGGATGCAGCGCCAAACGGCGACGTCGAGGCGTGGTGGACGGCGGCCCTGGTTCACTATGGCCGTTGCTTCGGCAAGGGCGTCGCGCCTTGGGGTGCTGCCGAGGTGATCGGGAGCCTCCCAGAACTGCTTCAGGTGCGCCACCGGCACTTCAGGAGGCTGCGCGACACGCTGGTTTCCCACCCTGGGGGCGTCGACCACACCTACGCCGCAAAGGCCGTGCGTGATCGCGACGGCTACCTCCGTATCGGCTGCGAACGGGTCCCGATGTTCTCCCTGGGCCGTCTTGAGGCCATGGATTTTTCCGAACTTCTGGATGCGCTGCAGACCCTGGTCGACCGGCGGAGAGTCGAGGTGGAGAACGATCTCCGGATACAACTCTCCGGGATGACGGAGGAAGAATTCGGGCAGATGCCGCTTTCCAATGCAGCGGGGAAAACGGATCACAGCGAGGCCGGCGTCGTACGCCATGCGCCGGGCGACCGGCCGAATTGATGGTCCCCCTTACGATGGAAGCACGCGCGTAGGATGGGTTGAGCCAAAGGCGATACCCATCGCGTGCAGGGATCCACAACAGCGAGTTGTGACGGCGACGGCTACACGAACAACGCAGTGGAGACTTTAGGCTCTGCCATGCCGTCGTATCGATGGGTATCGCCTTTGGCTCAACCCATCCTACAGGCTCATCCCACGCTGCCCGACAGCGCGCCGCAGTACATCATCGTGCGGCATACCGCGATCTGCGCGATGCCAAACCCGACGCAGCAGGCAAGGAAACCGATACCGAAGGCGGATGCGGGGCGCAGCTGGCGGCGCCGGATGACGATGGTTGCAATGACCGCGCCAACGGCCAAGCCAGGCAGGGAGAACAGGTGGCCGAGCCCAAGAAGTCCTTCCGGCTGTGGCAGGGATGCTTGCCAAGCCCAGTAAAGGAGTACAGACACGCCCAACGCCGACGATGCACCGGCAGAAAACAGGGGCGGCACGCGCGCAATCTGCACCGCGCCTATCAGGCCCGTCCAGGCGAGGACGTAGTACCAGACGCCCGTATAGATGGGATCTCCCAAAACGGCCGTCGCCGCGAGGATGGCGGCGCCTATTCCAAAGGCGGCAATGACGTCTGTTGCGCGCGAATATTTCTGCATGGATGCTCACAACGGGATTGGGCTAGCGCGTAGGATGGGTTGAGCCGAAGGCGATACCCATCGCGTGCAGGGAGCGACAACAGCGAGTTGTGACAGCGACAGAAGCAGCGCAACGCAAACTTCAATCTCTGCCATGCCGTCGTATCGATGGGTATCGCCTTCGGCTCAACCCATCCTACGGTTGCCGCTCATCTGTTCTTCAGGCCGGCAACGACTTCCCGCACGCTCAGTCCCAGTTCGAGCTGCAGGCGCACGTATTCGCGCTCTTTGCGCGACAGGTTGCGCCCCATCTCGATGCGTACGTCCTCGGCCTCCAGGATACGCAGGATCCTCGGCATCGCCGAGCCTATGGCGTCCTGCCCGTAACCCGCCTCGCGCAGAGCGGCACTCAGAAGGGCTTCGATATCCATGATGCGTCCAGATCAAATAAAGGTGCCGCATTGTGCACCAGCAACCCGCGACAGGTTGGGCTGAACGAAGTGAAGCCCGACACCGCTGGCTTTCCGATATTGCGATGTCGGGGTTCGCGAGCTCACCCACAATCGACACCCTCCCTCAACATCCCATCGGCGGCAAGAACGCCACCGTCGTCACCTCGACCCATTTCCCCTTTCGCAGCACTTCCACCCTCACGCGCACCGCACTGATCGCCACAAACGGCACCACCGTGCCCAGCGCGTCTCCTTCCCCGATGCGGGGAATCCAGTCATCGGCCATCGCCGGATCGCCCTGCGCCACCGCGTACGCACGCACCGCCTGCTCAAGTTCCCCACGCGTGTACTTCGGGAAGCACGCGTGCTGTTCCGCTGACGGCGTCGGCAACACGAACGACACCGCATCGAGCGCGTCCGCCGCCTCCCAGTCCGACACACAGTGCTTCCAGTCCGTGAGATCCAGGTGCGGACCTTCCGCACTCAAGCCCAGGCTGGTTTCGTACTGCACGCGTACCCGGTACGTTTCGCCCGCCTTCGCCGGCTGCACCCGCAATGTCGCGCCGTACACCTCGTCGCCCAGCTCCAGCGACACCGTCAACGCCGCCGGCACCGCACCTTCGCTCTGCCACCCGGAGAACGAAGAGTCCGGACCTTCATGCGGCAATACCCGCAGGCCCGACAACGTCTGCGCCTGCGCCAGCAATGGCGCGCACACCACCAACATCAACAACAGCACAGTCCATGAGCGCGACGGCTGGCTTGCGCGTGATTCCTTCATTCCCTGCTCCCTGCGGGACTCCGACAGCCCCGGGGCGGATGGTAGCGCGGCGTGAAGACGTTGCGGTGGAGGGGACTGCGCTCGCCCCTCATCCGGCCTTCGGCCACCTTCTCCCCGCCGCACGGGGAAAAGGAAAGCGTGGTCCGTCCGCAGTCATCGTGTAGCGGGCATGAGACCTGCCATGGCCCTGTCGCGAGAAGGACGTGCTGAACGCCACTCCACCGATACCCGGATGAACTTCACGAGGGCGTGACCGGAGCCGCCCTATGGTCGGGCGAACCACGAATGCGCATGGCGCAAAGGAACCCCATGACCATGATCAGACTGCGGGCCACCGGTCCGCGCACCGGCTTCGATGCGCTGGTGACGGCGTTGCACGGACTGGACGGCGTGGAACGCGCGGAGGAACTGGCGGACCTGATGCCGCACATGGACGACGACGACTCCAGTTCCGCCGGCCTCACCGACGACATCGGCGGCAGCGACGTGCATGCACTGGAGGTCGAAGCAGGTCCTTCGCACGCCGATGCCGTGCGCGACGCTGCCGACGATGTCGCCGCGCAGTACGGCCTGGTGCTCGAGTACGTCGACGACTTCTGAGGCGCGATGGGCGGCCTGCACTACACGACGGATGCGATGCCCGGCCTGCGCAGGCGCCGCCGCGGACGTGGCTTCACGTACCTGGATGCGCGCGGCCGCGCGGTTCGCGATCCCGCCACGCTTGCGCGTATCCACCAGTTGGCCATTCCCCCCGCCTATACCGATGTATGGATCTGCGCCGATGCACGCGGCCACCTGCAGGCCACCGGGCGCGACGCGCGCGGGCGCAAGCAGTACCGCTACCACCGCGCGTGGCAGGCCGAGCGCGGGACACGCAAGTACGACCGGTTGATCGCATTCGCCGAAGCCCTGCCGCGCCTGCGACGGCAGGTGCGCGCCGATCTCGCCCTGCCGGGCTTCCCGCGCGAAAAAGTGGTGGCGCTGGTCGTCGCCCTGCTCGGCCATACCCTGCTGCGGGTGGGCAACGCGAGCTACGCGAAGGAGAACGGTTCGTACGGCCTCACCACCCTGCGCAACGTGCACGCGCACTTCATCGCCGGGGGCGAAGTGCGCTTCGCCTTCCGCGGCAAGGGCGGCAAGGCGCTGGCATCCCGCGTCAGCGATGCGCGCCTGGTGCGGCTGGTGCGCCAGTGCCGGCAACTGCCGGGACAGGCGCTGTTCCAGTATCGCGAGCATGGCTGCGTGCAGCGCATTACCTCGGGCGACGTCAACAACTATCTGCAGACGCACCTGCATGGCCCGTACACCGCGAAGGATTTCCGCACGCTGGGCGCCACGTTGTTCGCCTTCCGCGCCCTGGCGGCACTGCCAGCGCCGGCGAAGGAGGATGCATCGGCCCGCGCGCAGGTGCGGCTGGCCGTGCTGCGTGGGGCCGCCGACCTGCTGGGCAATACGCCGCGCATCTGCGAGAAGAACTACGTGGACCCGCGTGTATTCAGCGGGTGGGAAGACGGCCGCCTGCAGCGCGCCGCCGTGGGTGCGAGTGGTGCGCGGCAGTGGGAGACCGCCACGATCCGCTATCTCCGCCGCGTGCAGCGCGGCGCTTCCTGAGGGGATCGGGGCATGGCGCCCTGCACCCGGGGAACCCCTGGGGGTGTTCGAGCTGCCGCTGCGATCCGGCTTACATCGTGTGGGTCGGCTTCTCGCCGCCGAGGCTGCCCGCCAGCATCGTTTCGATGCGGTTCTTGATGGCTTCGCCTTCACTGTTCTCGGCGAACTGCACGCCGATGCCGGCAGCACGGTTGCCCTGCGCGCCGATGGGCGTCACCCATACCACCTTGCCGGCCACCGGCAGGCGGTCGCTGGATTCGGGCAAAGTAAGCAGCAGGAAGACCTCGTCGCCGAGGAAGTAGCGTTTCGGCGTGGGCACGAAGATGCCGCCGCCTTTCACGAACGGCATGTAGGCGTTGTACAGCGCGGCCTTGTCTTTCACTGCCAGCGACAGGATGCCCTGTCGTCCACCTGCTGCATTCATTCCCCGTCTCCGTGCGTGTCGGTCATCCGCGCCGCGCACCGACAGCGCGACCGCGGTCGCTGCCGGCCCAGGCCAGCAGCAGTTCCACCATGGCCAGATCGCCGCGTACCGTGGTCCGCAACAGATCGCGGGTGCGGTTGGCGGCATCGAACCAGGTGGCCAGCTTGTTCAATCGGGCCGGATCGGTCAAGCCGACGGTGCCGGCCTGTTCCAGCGCGAGGTCGGCCGCATGCCGCAACCGCGCATCGGCCAGTTCGTCGTTGGCCCAGCGCTGCGCGGTTTCCACCACGCCGATCTCGCCTTTTTCCAGCCGCTGCAGGTCGCGGGCCACCGCCTCGCGCAAGGCCAGCCCGTCGTGGCGCAACCAGTCGTCCGCCAGGCCGGGATGGCCACGCGCGGCATCCAGCGCACGCGCGGCCTCGGCCGTCGCGTGGCCCTGCGCCTGCAGCCAGGCCAGGGCTTCTTCACGCGGTGGCAGGCGGAACTCGATGCGCTGGCAGCGGCTGCGGATGGTCGCCGGCAAACGCGCGGGCTGCGCACTGACCAGCCACAGGTAGCGTCCCGGCGCGGGCTCTTCCAGCGTCTTCAACAAGGCGTTGCAGGCTGAACGGTTGATCGCGTCGGCCGGGTCGATCAGGGCCACCTGCGCGCCGCCGTACTGGGGCGTCAGCGCCAGTTTCTGCGACACCTCGCGGATCTGGTCGATCACGATCTCGGTGCGCAGCTTGCTGCCATCCTTGGTGGCGACGAACGAGATGACCTGCAGGTCGGGGTGCGTGCCTGCGTCGATCAGGCGCGTGCTGCGGTCGCCGGGGGCGGGTTCGCCGTGCGCGTCGCGCTGCTGCGCCAGCACGCGGCGGGCCAGCCGATCCAGCACCGCCCGCTTGCCCAGCCCGGCGGGACCGCAGACCAGCAGCCCGTGGCCGAGACGACCGGCGTCCAGCGCCGCGACGGCGTGGTCATAGGCGCGCTGCTGCCAGGGCGAGAACACGGTGCTCATGCTCATGCCAGGTCGCTGTCCGTCAGGGTGCGCAGGTAGGCGCCGATGGCGTCATCGACGGCGGCACCCACGCCGGCCGGCGGCTGCGCGGCATCGATCACCCGGAAGCGTTGCGGCTCGGCGGCCGCACGCGCGCGGAAGCCTGCACGCACGCGCTCGAAGAAATCGTCCTGCTCGCTCTCGATGCGGTCCGGCCACAGGTCGCGCCCCGCCGTGCGTGCGCGGCCTTCGCGCACGTCCAGGTCCAGCAGCAGCGTCAGGCCGGGCTTCAGGCCCACCGCACGACGCTCCAGCGCGGCGATCCACTCGGGGTCCAATCCGCGTCCCGCTCCCTGGTAGGCATAACTGGAATCGGTGAAGCGATCGCTGACGACGAATGCGCCGCGCCGCAACGCCGGACGCACGACGTCGCGCACATGCTGCGCGCGCGCGGCGAACATCAGGAGCAATTCGGTTTCCGCCGCCAGTGCTTCGTCCTGCGGATTGAGCAGCAACTCGCGGATGCGCTCGGCCAGCGGTGTGCCGCCGGGTTCGCGCGTCTGCACGACGTCGTGGCCGGCGGCCTGCAGACGGTCGCGGATGGCCGCGATCGCACTGGTCTTGCCGGCACCCTCGCCGCCCTCGAGCGTGATCAGGCGTGGCTGCGACAGCACGGCTTCGCTCACGGGGCTTCCGCCTTGCGCAGCGTCTCGCGGCGCGTCACCAGGTAGCGCGCCACGGCGGCGTTGTGTTCGGCCAGGGTGGCGGAGAAGATGTGCCGTCCGCTGCCGTCGCCGACTGCGACGAAGTACAGCGCGTCGCCATCGGCGGGATTCACCGCCGCCTTCAACGCGTCCACGCCCGGCATGGCGATCGGGGTGGGCGTCAGGCCCTTGCGGGTATACGTGTTGTACGGCGTGTCGGTGGTCAGGTCACGGCGCCGGATGTTGCCGTCGTAACTGCTGCCGATGCCGTAGATGACGGTGGGATCGGTCTGCAGCGGCATGCCGATCTTCAGGCGGCGCGCGAACACGCCGGCGATGGCCGGGCGTTCTTCGGCGATGCCGGTTTCCTTCTCGATGATGGAGGCGAGGATCAACGCTTCCTCGGCCGACTGCAGCGGGATGCCGTTGGCACGGCCTTCCCACGCGGCAACCACGGCTTTCTCCATCGCGGCATGGGCACGCTTGAGCACGTCGAGGTCGGATTCGCTGCGCGTGTAGACGTAGGTTTCGGGCAGGAAGCGGCCTTCGGGGTGCTGCCCGGGATGACCCAGCGCGGCCATCAGTTCGGCATCGCTCATCTGCGCGGTCTTCTGCTGCAGGGGCGTGGCGTTGCGCAGCGCGGCGCGCACCTGGCGGATGTTCCAGCCCTCGACGAGGGTGAAGCGGTACTGCAGCGTGCGGCCCTCGCGCATGCGCTGCAGCAGCTCGCGCGGGGTGAGTTCCGGGGACAGCGCGTACTCGCCGACCTTCAGCTGGCTGGCGGTATTGGTCTCGCGGGCCAGCAGCCGCCATTGCAGGTCGCTGCCATGCGAAACGCCCTGCGCGCGCAGCTTGCGCAGCACGGTGGGAAAGGCATCGCCACTGGCGACCTCCACGGTGGCCTCCGCGCTGACGCCACCGATGGCGGTATCGGCGAACCCGCGGTGGCCCTGCCACAGCCAGAACGCCGCGCCGGCCGCCAGGGCCAGCAACAGGAGGAAGGTGATGACGATGAAGCGGCAACCGCGCTTGAGAGCTGACGCCACGTAGTCCTCGGTGCTTGAAGCAGGCCGTGCAGGATACCCGGTCGCCGTCTCAGGCTGTAGGCGCGGCCTGATCAGCCGCAGCGGCGCCCCCCCCTCCTCCCCATATATGGGGAGAAGGCAACAGCAATCAGCCTTCCAGCGCCTTCAGTACGCCTCGGGCCTTGGCGCGGGTTTCATCCAGTTCCCTGTCCGGAATCGAGTCGGCGACGATGCCGGCCCCGGTACGGAAGCGGGCCACGCTGCCCTGTCCGTCGGCCACGATCTCGGCGCTGCGGATCAGGATGTTCAGGTCGAGATCGCCATCGCGGTTCAGCCAGCCGAACGCGCCGGTGTAGGCGCCACGCGGCGTCTGTTCGAGTTCGGCGATGATCTGCATGCAGCGCACCTTGGGGCAGCCGGTGATGGTGCCGCCGGGAAAGGTGGCGCGGATGACATCACCGGGCGTGGCATCGTCACGCAGGTGACCGCGCACGTTGCTGACGATGTGGTGCACGTGGGCATAGCTTTCCACCGTCATCAGCTCGTCCACCTGCACACTGCCGGGCGTGCACACGCGGCCCAGGTCGTTGCGTTCCAGGTCGATGAGCATGACGTGCTCGGCGCGCTCCTTCGGGTGGCCCACCAGTTCGCGGATGCGTGCGGCATCGTCATCGCCTTCGAAGCGTGGACGCGTGCCGGCGATGGGCCGGGTTTCGACCACGTCGCCACGCACCGACACCAGACGTTCGGGGGATGAGCTCACCACGGTCCATTCCGGCGTGCTGAACAGGCCGGCGAACGGCGCGGGATTGGCGGTGCGCAGCCGTGCGTACAGCGTGGCGGGATCGAGCGGTGTATCGAAATGCGCGCGCCAGGCCCGCGACAGGTTGACCTGGAAGATGTCGCCCGCACGCAGGTAGTCGAGGATGCGGTCCACGCCGTCGGTGAAGCGGCGCGGCGCATCTTCGTCGATGCGTGCGGGAGGTACCCAAGCAGGTAGCGCGGGCTGTCGCGCCGCAATGGCGGCATCGTCCACCGTGCGGGCAATCAGTCCGCCCTGTCCTGCTTCGGCCACCACCACGCAATCACCGGTACTGCGATCGCGCAGCACGGCGGCAGGACAGCGCAGGGCGAGCGCGACCGGCTGCGTCGCCGGCGCGTGGGGCAGATGCAGGACAGGCTCCACCTGCTGGGCCAGCTCGTACGCCAGCAGCAGCGCCCAGCCACCACGGAACGGCCAGCGTGGTTCTTCACGGGGAATGCGCTGCGCCTGCCAGTGGTGATCGAGCACGGCGAGGAAATCGCCGGCTTCCGCGTTGCCTCGAAGGTCGCGGGTCACGCCGTCGGCCCCCAGGCGAAGCCCCGTGCCATCGGCCACCAGCAGGAAATCCCAGCGTCCCTGCGCGGTGCCGGACGCGACGGATTCCAGCAGCACGGGATAGCGCTGCGGATCCTGGCGGTGCAGGGCCAGCAGGTCGGTGTCTGAAGGAAGCGCGCGGGTCTCGATCATGTCGTTCCTGGCCCCTCTCCCGCCGGGAGAAGGGTTGGGGAGAGGGTGCGGAGAAGATGCAATGATTCAGGGGTCGATGATTCCGCCGCACCCTCATCCGGCGCTGCGCGCCACCTTCTCCCGGAGGGAGAAGGACGGAACAGGATCAGATCCGCTTGAACACCAGCGTGCCGTTGGTGCCGCCGAAGCCGAAGCCATTCGACACCGCCACATCGATCTTCTTCTCGCGCGCCGTGTGCGGCACGTAGTCGAGATCGCAGCCTTCGCCCGGCTCGTCCAGGTTGATGGTCGGCGGGATGATGCCGTGGTGGATGGCCAGCACGGAGAAGATGGCTTCCGCGCCGCCGGCCGCGCCCAGCAGGTGGCCGGTCATCGACTTGGTGGAACTGACCATGATCTTGTACGCGTGGTCGCCCAGCGCGCGCTTCATCGCCAGCGTTTCGGCCAGGTCGCCCAGCGGCGTGGAGGTGCCGTGCGCGTTGAGGTATTCCACCTGCTCCGGATTCAGGCCGGCGTCCTTCAGTGCGGACCGCATGCAGCGTGATGGGCCCTCGCCGTTCTCGCTGGGCGCGGTCATGTGGTAGGCGTCCTGCGAGGCGCCGAAACCGGCCAGCTCGCAGTAGATGCGCGCGCCACGCGCCTTCGCGTGTTCGTACTCCTCCAACACGAGGATGCCGGCACCGTCGCCCAGCACGAAGCCATCGCGATCCTTGTCCCACGGACGCGAGGCGCGGGCAGGATCGTCGTTGCGGGTGGACATGGCCTTCATGGCGCAGAACCCGCCCACCGAGGTCGGCGACGAACCACGCTCCGCGCCACCGGCGATCATCACGTCGGCGTCGCCGTACTGGATGCTGCGCATGGCGATGCCGATCGAGTGGTTCGAGGTGGCGCAGGCGGATACCGCCGAATAGCCGGGCCCTTTCAGGCCCTTCATGATGCTCAGGTGGCCCGGCAGCATGTTGATGATGGTGCTTGGGATGTAGAACGGGGAAATCTTGCGCGGGCCGCCTTCGTGCAGCTTCACCGCGGTCTCCTCGATGCCGAGGATGCCGCCGATGCCTGCACCGATGATGGCGCCGATGCGCTCGGCATTGGCTTCGGTCACTTCCAGTCCGGAGTCGTCCATCGCCATCAGCGACGCGGCCAGTCCGTAGTGGATGAACGAGTCCATCTTCTTCACGTCCTTCGGCGGCACGAAGGCGGTGGGGTCGAAACCGCGGATCTCGCCCGCGATCTTGGTGCTGTAGCCCTCGGTATCGAAGGTGGTGATCGGACCCAGGCCCGACCGCCCGTTGACGATGCCGTCCCAGCTGCTGGCCATGTCATTGCCCAGGGGGGACACCAGGCCCATGCCGGTGATGACGACGCGACGACGCTGGCTCATATCGGATTCCTCATGGATCTTGGCGGCCGCGCCCTACGCGGGCGCATGGGGGCCGGATACGCGCGGGGCCGCATGCGCGGCCCCGACACGGTTTGCTGCAGGTGCGGGACTTACGCCTTGACGTGCGCCTTGACGTAATCGATGGCCTGCTGCACCGAAGTGATCTTCTCGGCTTCCTCGTCCGGAATTTCGCATTCGAACTCTTCTTCCAGCGCCATCACCAGTTCAACGGTGTCCAGCGAGTCGGCGCCCAGGTCATCGACGAACGATGCACTGGTGGTGACTTCTTCTTCCTTCACGCCGAGTTGTTCGACGACGATTTTCTTGACGCGTTCTTCGATGCTGCTCATGGATTCGCTCCAGACGGAGATGGGTGACGTGTTGGATTCTGCCGACGCGGGGCGAGGGCAAACCGGGGATAGTGTAGTGGAAACCGGCGACGGCGGGCAGGTATCGCCAATCGCCACCGAATCAACCACTTACAGCTAATTCTTTACGGCATGTACATGCCGCCGTTGACGTGCAGGGTCTCGCCGGTGATGTAGCCGGCCGCCGGCCCCGCGAGGAAGGCGACCGCATTCGCGATGTCGGCCGGCTCGCCCAGGCGACCGAGTGCGATCTGCTCACCGAGCGCCTTCTTGGTCTCTTCGGGCAGGTCCTTGGTCATGTCGGTGGCGATGAAACCGGGAGCGACCACGTTGACGGTGACACCGCGGCTGCCGATTTCCTTCGCCAGCGACTTGGAGAACGCGATGATGCCGGCCTTGGCGGCGGCATAGTTCGCCTGCCCTGCATTGCCGGTGACGCCGATCACCGAGGCGATGTTGATGATGCGGCCCTTGCGTGCCTTCATCATGCCGCGCATGACTGCCTTGGACGTGCGATAGACACTGGTGAGATTGGTGTCGAGGATGGCCTGCCAGTCCTCGTCCTTCATCCGCATCAGCAGGTTGTCGCGGGTGATGCCGGCGTTGTTGACCAGGATGGACACCGGGCCGAACTCCTTGGCGACGGCATCGATCAGGGCTTCGACTGCCGCGCCATCGGTGACGTTGAGTTCGCGGCCGTGGCCACCGGATGCGGCCATCCGCTCGCCGATGGCCTGCGCCCCGGCGGCGGTGGTCGCGGTGCCGATGACGGTGGCGCCGTGGGCAGCCAAAGCGTCGGCGATCGCGGCGCCGATGCCGCGGCTGGCGCCGGTGACCAGCGCGATTTCACCCTGCAGGGGCTTGCTCATGATGATGTCCTCGGAACGGTTCCGCGCGAGCGCGGGAGGTCAGGATAAGGGAAGGGAGCCGCGCGGGCGTCACGCCTGCCAATCGGCAAGCGCACCCTGGAAGTCGCCCACACCACCGATGGCGCGCGCGTCCAGGCCCTTGTCGATGCGCTTCGCCAGCCCCGCGAGCACCTTGCCGGGACCGCACTCCGCAATGCGCGTGGTGCCATTCGACGCCAGCGCCTGGACGCACTCGGTCCAGCGCACGGGCAGGTACAACTGGCGAACCAGTGCATCGCGGATGGCGTCCGCCCCGGCGTGCACGTGTGCATCCACGTTCTGCACCACCGGCAACGACGGCGTGTGCCAGTCGAGCCCTGCCATCACCTCCGCGAGGCGATTGGCCGCTTCGCGCATCAGTGGCGTGTGCGAAGGTACGCTGACCGCGAGCTTCACCACCTTGCGGATGCCACGCTCGGTGAGCAACACGATTGCACGATCGACCGCCTCGGCGTCGCCGCCGATCACGATCTGGCCTGGCGAGTTGTAATTGGCGGGCACGACGACCTTGCTGTCGGACGCCTGCGTGCAGACCTCGGCCACCAGGGCATCCTCGGCGCCCAGCACGGCGGCCATCGCGCCGACGCCCTGCGGAGCCGCTTCCTGCATCAGTTGGCCGCGCAGGCGCACGAGGTGGGCGCCGTCCTTCAACGACAACGCGCCTGCCGCGACGAGCGCGGTGTATTCGCCCAGACTGTGCCCGGCGAGCTGGGACGGCTGCACGCCACCCTGTTGCTGCCAGGCACGCCATACCGCGATGCCCGCTGCAAGCAATGCCGGCTGCGTGTACTCGGTGCGGTTGAGCATCTCTTCAGGGCCGCCTTGCGACAGCGCCCACAGGTCGACACCCGCACCATCGGACGCTTCGGCGAACGTCTCGCGCACTACCGGATGCAATTCGGACAACTCGGCCAGCATGCCGACCGACTGCGAGCCCTGGCCCGGGAAGACGAAAGCGAGTTGCGTGGAAGTCACCAGGACATCCTGAGTGAAAACAGGCGGCGATGATACGGGTGAAGACGCCGGATTGTCTGTACCGGGGCGTATGCGTGGCACGCACACCCTTCGCGCATGCACGCCGGAAATGGAAAAGGCGACGCTTAACGGCGTCGCCTTTTCGTGCGTCCTGTTGCCGCAGGCGTCAGTAGCGCAGCAGCACGGAACCCCAGGTGAAGCCTCCGCCGAACGCTTCCAGCAGCAGCAGCTGCCCGCGTTCCACGCGACCCGAACGCACGGCAGTATCCAGCGCCAGCGGCACAGAGCCCGACGACGTGTTGCCATGCTTGTCGACGGTCACGATGACCTGGTCCATCGACATGTCCAGTCGCTTGGCGGTGGCTTCGATGATGCGCAGGTTCGCCTGGTGCGGGATCAGCCAGTCCAGGTCGTGCTTGTCCAGTCCGTTGGCTTCAAGCGTTTCATCCACCACGCCATCCAGCGCCTTGACGGCGTACTTGAAGACGTCATTGCCCTTCATGTGGATGCGGATGCCGTTGTTCGGCTCATCCGGCTTGAAACCGGCCGACACGCCGACCGGATTCCAGAGCAGTTCCTTCTTGCTGCCATCGGCATGCAGATGGGTGCTGAGGATGCCGGTCTCACCATCGGCCTTCAGCACCGCCGCGCCGGCACCGTCGCCGAACAGCACGCAGGTGGTGCGCTCGGTCCAGTCGACGATGCGACTGAGGGTCTCGGTACCGATGACCAGTGCCGTCTTGGCATCACCGCAGCGGATGAACTTGTCGGCCACGCTGAGCGCGTAGATGAAACCCGAGCAGGCCGCATTGACGTCCAGCGCCGCGCAGCCCGCGATACCCAGCCGGGCCTGGATCAGACAGGCGGTCGAGGGAAAGATCAGGTCGGGCGTGGTGGTGCCCACCACGATCAGGTCGATCTCGGAGGCATCGACGCCGGCCGCCTCGAGGGCGCGGAGCGACGCCTGGTAGCCCAGGTCGCCCGCGGTCTCGCCTTCGGCGGCGATATGGCGCTCACGGATGCCGGTGCGGGACTGGATCCATTCGTCGCTGGTATCCACCAGCTTCGACAGGTCTTCGTTGGTCAGCACCTTCTCGGGCAGATAGCTGCCCGTACCGGCGATGCGCGCATAAATGCGCCCCTTGTTACCCGGCTCGCTCATGCACACTCCCGTTGCCAGCCCCACGAAGGGCCCTGATTGTCATTGATCATGCGGAAAGCGCGCCCCGCGAAGGGCGCGCCACGCGGATCAATCTTCCTCGACCATCGTGGTCTTGGTGGCGATGACCTTCTTGCCACGGTAGTAACCGTCGGCGGTCACGTGGTGGCGCAGGTGGATCTCGCCCGTGGTCGGGTCGGTGGACAGCTGCTTGGCGGTCAGCGCGTCGTGCGAACGACGCTGGCCACGGCGGGACGGGGTAACGCGGGATTTCTGCACAGCCATGGGATTGCTCCAGCTCTTGTATCTGTTGGTGAACCTTGCGGTTCGTGTTGCCAGACCGCGGTAGCGGCTAGTTCTTCTTCAGCGAGGCCAGCGCCGCGAACGGACTGGTCTTCGCCACCTCTTCTTCATCCGCGGCCCACTCGCGCTCCACGGCCTCGGACGTTGGATCCACCGGCACCACCGGCACGGCGAGGACCAGTTCGTCCTCGACCAGTTCGCTGGGGCGCAGCATGCCGTCTTCCGGCACCAGCAGGGCCTCGTAGCCGGGCGGAAGCGCGGATTCCTCATCCTCGCTCCGGACCAGCCCGAGCCGCTGCTCGACCGTCACCGGCAACACGAAACGCCGCAGGCTGCGCTGGCACACCAGCGGCAACCCCACTTCGATCCGCAAGCCTATGTAAGGCACCTGCAGCGCGTCACGGTCGAATTCGATCGTGTAGCGCACATCGCCTTCGGTATCGACCAGAAGACCCTGCAGACGCGTCATCGCGGACAACGGCAGGCGGCCTTCAAAGCTGCGCCGGGCCGCGACCATGCGCCAAGCATCCAACATCTCGGGCGTATTCACGGACATAAGCCGCTGAATGTTAAGGATGAAGGACCGAACTGTCAAACCACCCCGCCCGAGGAGGATGGCTTGCCGGGCGCCCCGCCGCCCGTCAGACTCCCCCGCCCGCCCCTGCCAGTCACCCGACGCCATGCCGCTGATGCTTGCCTCGACTTCCCGCTACCGCCGAGAGCTGCTCGAGCGGCTGCGCGTGCCGTTCCACATCGCGCGCCCGGAAGTGGACGAAGTGCTGCTGGACGGCGAATCCGTGCCGGCCATGGCCAGCCGCCTGGCCCGGGCCAAGGCCGATGCCATCGCCCACCAGCACCCGGGCAGCTGGATCATCGGCGCGGACCAGGCTGCCGAGCTCGACGGGCAGCCCCTGGGGAAGCCGGGCCAGCGCGAGGCCGCCATCGCCCAGCTGAACGCCATGTCGGGCCGGGAGGTCCGCTTCCACACAGCCGTATGCCTGGTCCGTGATGAACAGGTCCTGCAGGCGCAGGACGTCACCACCGTGCGCTTCCGCCGCCTGGATTCCGCCGAGATCGAGCGGTACGTGGACGCGGAACAGCCCTTCGATTGCGCCGGAAGCTTCAAATCGGAAGGGTTCGGCATCGCCTTGTTCGATGCCATCGAATCGTCGGACCCCACTGCCCTGGTCGGCCTGCCCCTGATCGCGGTGGCGCGGATGCTGCGCGAGGCCGGCTTCGAACTGCCCTGAAGCGTCACCGCACCACGACAGGCTGTTCCGCCCAGGTCTCCACACTGCCGTCGCCACCGGTCAGACGCAGCCCCAGCCAATGCCGGCCAGCCGGCAACGCGCCGGCGTCCAACTCGACATTGAACTGCACGCGGGGCATGCGCGGATCGCGCGAAGCGCCCTTCAGGAAAACGGTCAACCATTCATTGGCGCTGGCGTCCGTGGCTTCGGCGACGACCCGGCCATCCATCAGCACTTCCACCTTCGTCACGCCCACCACGTCCTTCACCGCCCAGCCACCCACGCTGAAGCGGCGGCCGACAGTGGCGCCGGCTTCCGGCACGTCGATGTTGGCCACGACAGGCGTCATGCATTCACCTCCGGCGGGCTCCTTCGGCAGAGCGAACAGCAGGAAACGCCGCGCGCCATGATCGATGTTCACCACCTCCGCTGGCGGCAAGGGCCCCACCACGGCACACAACTGCTGGTAGTGCGCGAGCAATGCGCTGAACTTCACGTCGGTGGCGGCGACCACCAACAAGGTGGGTACGCTGCGCTTGCCATCGTGCTCGAGGCCCCATAGCCGGAGCTGGGGAGCCCGCCCGTGCTTGCGATTCAACGGGTGATCCAGGGTCGGGATTTCCGCATCCCCCAGCGCGAAGCCGAGTTCCGCGCCGGTCTTGAAGCTGTCCGCGAGCAGCACCGTTCCCTCGGGCAACCCGGCCTGGGCTTTGCGCACTTCCGCCGCCAGCGTGTCCCAGCCCGCGAAGTTCTCGGGGTAGTACTTGCTGCCAGCCATCTGCGTGCGCAGCCCCGGCAACGACACCACCACGTAGTAGCCCAGCATCAGCGCCGCGCCGATGCCGGCGATGCCCCAGCTCGCCTTGCGCCGCGCGGGAGACCACGTGCGCAACAGCAACGGCACCACCATCAGAAGGGCGAGGTAGCCCGGCAACGGCCAATGGAAGCTGACGCGTTCGTTGTCGGCGAAGAAGCCGATGAGGAAGAAACCGAGTGTGGAGATTGCGCCAAGCAACGCGAAGTAACGCCATGCGGTGCCGGCATCCTCGCTGCCACGCAAGCCGCGCAGGCACACCACGAGCATGGCCCAGAACAGCAACGGCGTGACCAGGGCCGCCTGCACCAGCAGGAAGCGCGCGCCGTCTCCGTGGAAGGCCCAGGGATGGCGATCGAGCAACTGGAAACGCAGGCCGGCGTCGGCGTACTCGAGGTTCCACGCGAGCAGTGGCGCCCAGGCGAGCAGGCCCACCGCAAGCGCGACCCAGACCCGCGCATCACGGAGTACTTTCCGGCCCTCGGGCAACCACAGCAGGGCGATGAGGCCCACGCCGATCACACCCACGAAGCGGTAGTGGCTCAGCGCGCCCAGCATCAGCCCGAGGGCCAGTTCGGTCGCCGACATCGCATCGACGTCACGCAGCAGCCGCGCACCGGCATCGGCGCAGAGCACCGTCGCGACCGCCATCGGCACATCCGGCAACGCCAGCAGGCCGAGCGTGCCCGACAGCGGCATCAGCACGGTCAGCAAGGCCGCCTGCCACCCCACTGCAGCACCAAACCAGTGTGCCGCGCTCCGGGCCACCAGCCATGGCAGCACGCCCGCCAACAGCAGAAAGGGCGCGCGCACCGCCAGTACGTGATGTCCGCCGAACTCGGTTCCGAGGCGCGTCAACCAAGCCGTCAATCCCGGCAGGTCGGAATACGCAGCCGCCAGATGCTGGCCTTCCTGCCAGTAGAAAGCTTCGTCCACGAACAACGGCAAGCGTGAAGCGATCGCGATCTTGACGACCGTCACGATTGTCCACACTGCAAGGAACCATTGGCGCGCGCGTTGTTCTTCTTCCATCTCGCTACACTTCCCTGAACCCACGATCGGAAACCGAGAGCGCGATGTCCGCCATTCCCAGCACCCGCCCTATGCTATCCGAAGGCTTGGCCGACGCCCTCAAGCGCGCCCAGGCACAGGTCAACTCCCTGGTGCTGGGCAAGGCCCATGAAGTACGCCTCGCCTTCGTGGCGCTGCTCTCCGATGGCCATCTGCTGATCGAGGACCTGCCGGGGCTCGGCAAGACCACGCTCGCACACGCACTGGCGGCCACGCTGGGCCTGACGTTCCAGCGCGTACAGTTCACCTCGGACCTGTTGCCGGCCGATGTCCTGGGCGTGTCGGTCTACGATGCCCAGGCGCGCGCCTTCAGCTTCCATCCGGGACCGGTCTTCACCAACGTGTTGCTGGCGGACGAGATCAACCGCGCGCCTCCGCGCACGCAAAGCGCGTTGCTGGAAGCCATGGCCGAGCACCAGGTCACGCTGGATGGCGTGACCCACGCGTTGCCGGAGCCCTTCTTCGTGATCGCCACACAGAATCCCGTGGATCTCTCCGGCACGTATCCGTTGCCGGACTCGCAACTGGATCGCTTCCTGCTGCGGTTGGCGCTCGGCTATCCGAATGCGGAATCCGAGCGCGCACTGCTGGCCGGCACGGACCGGCGGATGATGATCGCGCGGGCGATGCCATTGCTGTCGTCCGAAGAAGTGGTGGCGCTGCGGAAAGCCGTTGGCGAAGTGCATGCCAGCGATGCCCTGATCGACTACGTGCAGGCACTGCTGGCCCGCAGCCGGCAACACCCCGGCGTGCGTGTCGGCCTGTCCCCGCGCGCGGGCATCGCGTTGCTGCGCGCCGCACGTGCCTATGCATTGCTGGTGGGCCGCAACCATGTGCTGCCCGAGGACGTGCAGACGCTGTTCCTCGCCGTGGCCTCCCATCGCATCGTCGCCGAGGCCGAGACCGGTCAGGCGATCGCGTTGACCAAGGCCATCCTGCACGCGGTTCCCGTGGACTGAGCATGGCAAGCACGCCGCGCGCCCGCCTCGCCCGCCGTTTCGCCAGGCTGGCCAGACCCCGCCAACCCGAATCCCTGCCCGTGCAGCTGGACCGTCGGCGCATCTATGTGCTGCCCACGCGGTTCGGTCTTTTCTTCGCGGCGCTGGTGTTCACGATGGCGCTGGGCGCGTTGAACTACAACAACAATCCGGGTTTGCTGCTGGCGCTGTTGCTGGGTGCCACGGCGATGGCCAGCCTGATCTTCGCGCACCTGCAACTGGCGGACCTGCGGATCGATGCAATCGCCGCCGACCCCGTCCCGGCAGGCACCCCGTTGCGCCTGCAGGTGGCATTGTCTTCACGCGACGCGCGCGCGCGCCATGGCCTGCGCGTGGATGCCTGCGACAGGCACGTCTTCACCACGCTGGCGCCATCTGACGGCGTCGTGGCGGAACTGTCACTTCCGACTCAGCAGCGCGGATGGTACGACCTCGACCGTATCCGCCTGTCCACCACGCAACCGCTGGGACTCGCGCGCGCCTGGGCCTGGGTATGGCCCTCCTCCCCTCTGCTGGTCTACCCGGCTCCCGAGCCGCAAGGTCCACCGCTGCCCGACATCTCGGGGGCCGGAAGCCGCACGCGATTGCACGCCGGTGGCGAGGACGTGCATCAGTTGCGCAACTACCGCGCGGGCGATGCACGGCGTTCCATCGCATGGAAACCCTCGGCTCGGCACGATCAGCTGCTGGTACGCGAATACGAGCAGCCGCTGGGGCAGGAAGTGGAACTCGCATGGACTGCGCTGCCCGCGCTGCTCCACGAGCACCGCATCCAGCGCCTGGCGCACTGGATCGACCTGGCCGAACGCGAGGGCCGTCGTTATCGCCTGCTGCTGCCTGGCCAACCTCCGCTCGGTCCAGGCGCGGGCACCGCCCATCGACACCTCTGCCTGCGCGCGTTGGCGCTGATGCCGCATGCCCTCGCCTGAGCCCACGACGCTGGATCCGGCAAGCCGCCGATGGACGCTGGCGACGGCGGGCGTTTGCCTGCTCGCCCTGCTGGTCCACCTGCCCCCTACCTTGGCGACGGGTTTGGGCGCAACGGGCGTCGCGCTCGCCTTCGCATCATGGAAGCGTCCGCTGCCCGCGCTTCTGCGTGCACTGCTGGCCATCACGATGGTGGTCGCTGTCATGGCCTTCACCGGCATGCAGTTCGGGCGCGATACGGGCTGTGCTCTGCTGGCCGCGATGCTGGCCATCAAGCCCACCGAAACCCGCAGCCTGCGTGACAACCGCAGCCTGCTGGGCTTCGCACTGTTCGCACCCTTCGCTGCTTTCCTTCTCGACCAGGGACCACTGAGCATGGCCCTGGGGCTGGTCGGCGTATTGAGCAGCCTGGTCGCGCTGCATCGCCTTGCCGACGCCGAGGTCACCTTGTCCGCTGTCCCGGCCCGGCCGCTGCAGCAACTCCGCCAGGTCGGGAAGCTCGTGCTGATCGGTGTCCCGTTGGTGATGGCGGCGTTCTGGCTTTTCCCGCGCTTTCCCACGCCACTGTGGGGAGTGCCCGAACGCGCCCTCTCCAAGCCGGGCTTGAGCGACGAAATGTCCCCCGGCGGCTGGCTGGACCTGATCGCCGATGACACGCCCGCCCTGCGTGTGCAGTTTTTCGGCGCAACGCCACCGACCTCCCAGATGTACTGGCGTGGCCCGGTGCTGGCGGACTTCGACGGCCGGACCTGGACCCGCGGCAATCCGCTGTCCGATATGCCGCCGGCGGAGAGCATGCGCGCACCCACGGTATGGGACTACCAGATGGACGTGGAGCCGACCGACAATCGCGACCTGGTGATGCTGGACCTTCCCGTCGCCGCACCGGAAGGCACCCGCCTGACGCGCGACTACAGCACGCGTACGCGCCTTCCATTGAATGCACTCAGCCGCTGGCGCGTGCAATCGTCGGCTCCGACCCGCTTCGATGTCCAGCTGCCCGACGCCGTGCGCCGGCAGGCGTTGCAGCTGCCCGCCGGCTTCAATCCACGGACACGCGCACTGGGTGCCCAATGGCGGCGCGAAGCCGGCGGCAATGACGCCGTGCAGGTCGCGCGCGCACTCGACTGGATCCGCTCCAGCTTCGCCTACACGTTGAACACGCCCTTCCCCGGGCGCAACACCGTCGACGAATTCCTCTTCGACCAGCAGGCGGGATACTGCGAGCACTTCAGTTCGGCCTTCGTCTTCCTGATGCGCTCCGGTGGCGTCCCGGCGCGCGTGGTCACCGGTTACACCGGCGGCACCTACAACCGGTTGGGCGACTACTGGATCGTCCGCAACATGGACGCGCATGCGTGGGCCGAGGTCTGGCTGCCGCAGCGGGGCTGGGTTCGCGTGGACCCCACCGCTGCAGTCGCACCGGAGCGCATCTACGACACTCTCGAGGACAGGCTTGGCGGTGCCCGCGCCGGCGGCGCCGGATTGATCAGCATCGATGGCCTGGGCCAGATGAGCGATTGGCTGCGCCGCGGATGGAACGACATGGTGCTGGGTTTCGATGCCAAGCGCCAGACGCGCATCCTGCAGCAGCTGGGTGCGCAGCAGCTTGGGCCATCCGGACTGGCCGCATTGTTCGGCGTGTTCGCGATGATCGCGGTGGGCTGGATGGCCTGGCTGCTGGCCCGGGGCGAGCGCGAGCGCGACCCGCTGCTGCGCGCCTGGCACCGCCTGGGGGCACGCTACGCCCGGCTGGGCCTGGGGCGGGAGCCACACGAGACTGCCGGCGCCTGGGCGTACAGAGTGGTCGCCCAGCGACCTGAGGGCGCAAACCCGTTGGTTTCGCTCAGCCGGCGTTTCGCTGCAGCGCGCTACGCTGCGGATGAGGGGGACAACCGCGCACTGATCGAAGACCTGCGCCGGCACCGCCCATAACCCGCTGGAGACTGGCCATGAAACTTCGCTTCGCCGTTGTCGTCGCAGCCGCCGCGCTGCTCTCCGCCTGCGCTACGGCACCCGCGCCGCTGCAGGGCACGTTCACCCCGGTCAACCCGCGGGATTCCGTCGGTACGCCACAGGTGGGCGCGCCGGTGCGATGGGGCGGCCGCATCATCAGTACCACCCCGGCCCAGAACGGTACCTGCTTCCAGCTTGTATCGCGTCCGCTCGCCGCCACCGGCCGGCCGCTGTCCTCGGCACCGGATGCGACCGATGGCCGCTTCATTGCGTGCCGCGCGGGTTTCTACGATCCGGCCGTGTTCTCCGAGGGCCGCGAGGTGACCTTCGTTGGCAAGATCGAGGGTTACGAAAGCACGCGCATCGGCGACTACGACTACCAGCTTCCCCGTGTCGCGGCGGACGTGGTGTATCTGTGGCCGGAAGTGCGCGAAGTGGAGGTCCGCCCCTACCCGTACTACGACCCCTTCTGGGGACCGCGCTGGGGCCGTTGGGGCTGGTGGTAATACCTCGCGCCGGGAAGGAAAAAAGCCGCTCTACGAGCGGCTTTTTTCTTGCGTGGTCGAAATGGCGGTCTTTCAGGCCTGCGTACCGAAACGGCCCAGTGCCGCACCGGCAAGCAGATGCAGGTGGATGTGGAACACGGTCTGCCCTGCATCCTCGCGACAGTTCATGACCACCCGGTAGCCATTCCCGGCAAAGCCTTCCCGGCGCGCGTACTCCGCCGCAGCCAACGCCAGCCTGCCTATCAGGTGCGCCTGTTGCGGCTGTACATCATCCAGCGTGGGGATGGGGTCGTTCTTCGGGATGAATAGCACGTGCACGGGCGCCTGCGGCGCGATGTCCTTGAAGCCCAGCACCTCATCGTCCTCGTAGACGATGGTGGCGGGAATCTCGCGGCGGATGATCCTGGCGAAGATGGTGTCGGTCATGGTGTTCACGCGTCCCCGTGTGAGTGCGGTCAGGTCATTTCACTGCGGCCGCCGAACGCGTGCGCCAGCGTGCCGCGGTCGACGTATTCCAGTTCGCCGCCAAGCGGCACGCCATGGGCAAGCCTGCTCGGGCGCACGCCCTGCTGCCGCGCCAGCTGCGCCAGGTAGTGGGCCGTGGCTTCACCTTCGACGGTGGGATTGGTGGCGATGATCAGCTCGGTGACCTCGCCCTGCGCCAGCCGCGCCGACAGCGCATCCAGTCCCAGCTCGCGCGGGCCGATGCCGTCCAGGGGAGACAGCCGGCCGTGCAGGACGAAATAGAGGCCGCGGTATCCCGTCGCCTGTTCGATCGCCAGGCGATCCGAGGGTGACTCCACCACGCACAGCTGGTGACGGTCGCGACTGCCGCTCGCGCAGAGCGTGCAGATCTCGCCTTCGGTGAAATCGCGGCAATGCGCGCAATGACCGATATGGTCCAGCGCTTCGGCCAACACGCCGGCCAAGCGCTTGCCCCCGTCCCGCTCGCGGTCGAGCAGGTGGTAGGCCATGCGCTGCGCTGTCTTCTGCCCCACTCCGGGCAGGACGCGCAGCGACTCGATGAGCTGTTCGAGCAGCGGACTGGACATGATCGTCATCCGGACCAGCGATGGCGGGTGCCACGCACAGGCCGGCCATTGGCGAATATCAGAACGGCAGCTTCATGCCCGGCGGCAGCGGCATGCCGGACGTCGCTGCGCCCATGCGCGTCTTGGATTCGGCATCGACCTTGTTGGATGCATCATTGAACGCAGCCGCAATCAGGTCTTCCAGCATCTCCGCATCGGAGAGCAACGAGGGATCGATGCGTACTTTCCGGCATTCCTTGGCGCCGGTCAGGGTCACGCTGACCATGCCGCCGCCGGCATTGCCGGTCACCTCGAGCTTGGCGAGCTCTTCCTGGGCGCGCTGCAGGTTCTCCTGCATCTTCTGCGCCTGCTGCATCAGTTGGGCGATGTTTCCACGCATGTCGTGATCACTCTTCGTAAGGTCGGATGGAGTCCGGGACGAGCCTGGCGCCATGCTGCTGCATCAGCTGCCGCACGTCCGGATGATTCATGAAGGTTTCTTCGGCCTCGCTCTGGCGTTCGTCGCGCTGCCGATGGCTGCGCTCCTTCAGCGTTTCGGCATCGCTCGCCGCTGCGGCGAATGCGAGACGGGGAGCCACGCCGTAACGAGTAGCGATGGCATCGGCAAGCTCGCCGAGCGTGCGCTCGGAGCGCAGGTAATCGAAGCCGCTGTCCAGCGCCAGCGTCAGCGTGCCATTCGCGTAGCCCGCGAACGCGACATTGTCGACCAGTTGCTTGCCGACGCCCTTCAGCCCGCAACTGCCGGCGAAATGCAGCCACGTCTCGGCATCGGTGATGCCGATGTCCGCCGGCATGGACGAGGCGGCCGGCGTGGCGGGTGACGGTTTCGCCTGCGCGGGAAGCCACGGCGGCGCGTCCTCGACGACAGGTGCCGCCATGCGCGGCGGAGCCGGGGCTTCTTCGCGCGCCATCTGTTGCGGCTGCGCCAGCGACTCCGGCGCAGGTGTCGTGCGGGCAGGGCTGGCAGTGGATGCGGGGGTCGGGGTCTGGACAGGCGCTGCCGTTGCCGCAGCGCGAGCATCGCCGCGCATTTCGCCCGCCTGCGCTGGCCTGAAGGCCAGCATGCGCAGGATGCTCATCTCGAAGCCGGCCCGTCCGCTGGGCGCAAGATGCAGGTCGCGCCGGCCATTGATCGCCATCTGGTACCAGAGCTGCACTACTTCGGGGCGCAGCTGCCCGGCGAAGGCTTCGATGTCGACCCCCTCCGCTTCCACGCTGGCCGACGGCACCAGCTGCCGCACCTGGATGCGGTGCAGCGCTTCGGCGACGGCATCCAGCACGCCGGCCCAGTCCGGGGAAAACTCCGCCAGCCGCGCGACCACCTGCAGCAACGCCTCGCCATCGCCTTGCGCCAGGGCGGCCAGCATCGCATTGACCTGGGTGCGGTCCACCGTGCCCAGCATGGTACGCACGCCATCCTCGCGGAGGGCACCGCCGGCGTACGCGATGGACTGGTCCAGCAGCGAAAGACCGTCGCGCAGCGACCCATCGGCGGCACGCGCGAGCTGGGCGATCGCACCCGTGTCGGCCTCGATGCCTTCGGCGCCGAGGATCTTCGTCATCTGGCCGCGGATCTGTTCTTCATCGAGCCGCTTGAGGTTGAATTGCAGGCAGCGCGACAGCACGGTGACGGGCAGTTTCTGGGGATCGGTGGTGGCGAGCAGGAACTTCACGTGTTCCGGCGGTTCCTCCAGCGTCTTCAGCAGCGCGTTGAACGCCGCCTTCGACAGCATGTGCACTTCGTCGATCAGGTAGACCTTGAACTTGCCGCGCGAAGGCATGTACTGCGCGTTCTCGATGACCTCGCGCACATCGTCCACGCCGGTGTTCGACGCGGCGTCGATCTCCAGCAGGTCGATGTAGCGGCCGGCATCGATGTCCAGGCAGGCAGCGCATTGGCCGCACGGATCGGCGCTGGTGCCCTTCTCGCAGTTCAGCGATTTGGCGAAGATGCGCGCGATCGTGGTCTTGCCGACCCCGCGCGTACCGGTGAACAGGAAGGCGTGGTGCACGCGGCCGCTGTCCAGCGCATTGGTGAGTGCCCGGACCACGTGTTCCTGGCCCACCAGTTCGGCGAAACGCTTGGGGCGCCACTTGCGGGCGAGGACGAGATAGGACATGCCGACATTGTGCCACGCCCCGCCCGCCGTCCCCTCCGCTCGCGGACGCCGCAAGGCTTCGCTTGTGGCCGGCCCCGGCGAAGGCTAGAATTCACGGCCCTGAAAGCAGCCCATGGTCGCATTCAGGTCCCGGAGAGGTGTCCGAGTGGTTGAAGGAGCACGCCTGGAAAGTGTGTAAGCGTCTAAACCGCGCTTCGGGGGTTCGAATCCCCCTCTCTCCGCCAGTTTCATCCATCCCGAGCCATCGGGATGAACGACGCAGCCGCGCCCGAGCGCGGTTTCGTTTTCTATGGTGGCCCCGTCGGCCCCTCGCGACGCTAGGTTGAAAACTCCGCCAGGGCCGGAAGGCAGCAACGGTATCGACTGATGCGGGCGCCGAGGTCAGCCGGCGGGGCCACCGCCTTTTCGGGCACGCGACATCAGCGGTCACATCCCTAGTCCGCGACGATGCCCAACGCATCCGGTTCGCGGCCGGTGACCCAGTAGTCGATCACCTGCCAGCGCTGCGTGTCGATCACGGCGATCCTGTCACCGCCACTGATCGCGACGTAGGCACGTGGACGGTCCGCCGCGACCGCAACGCCGATCGGCAACGCCGCATTGCCCAGCATCGTGGGCTGGTAGGTCATGTCTTCGCGCGACAGCGACAGGGAGGCCACCGGCACCCTGGTGCGCGTGTTGAACACAGCCAGTGTCGCCGCCCGTGCATTGGTGACGAACGCCAGCGTGCCGTCGGGCGAGAACACCACCCGGATGGGGAATCCCTTGCTGCTCATGCGTCGCTTGACGACCAGCGTCCGCGGGTCATGCACGGTGATCGTGCCGTCCTCGCGATTGGTCACCCAGACCTCGGTGCCATCGGGGCGGACCGCGACGCCCTCCGCGCCTTTCCCGGCAGGCCGCTCCACCGTCTTCACGCCCGTCTGCAGGTCGATGCGGCTCAGTGTGCCGGCCTGGATCTTGGTGAGGTAGGCGACACGTCCGTCCGGCGACACCGCCATCATGTGTCCGGTGCCACCTCCCACCTCGATCACGCGCTCGATCTCGCCCTTCGGTACGTCGACCACCAGTACGCTGGCCGAGCCTTCGGTGGTGACCAGTACCCGGCGGCCATCCGGCAGGAAGCGGAGCCCGTGCGGGGCACTGTGTTGCCCCAGATCGATGGATCGCGTTGGCTTGCCGCTCCGCAAGTCCAGCACCGACAGCGTGTTGCCGGATTTCGCCGCACCGTAATTCGTCACCACGGCAAGACGGCCATCCGGGGCCACCGCGATCTCGTGCGGCGCTTCGCCCGTGCGGAATTCGCCGATCCTGCGTCCATCACGCAACGACAGCCGCCAGACGGTGTCCGCGGACTTGTTGCCGACGAGAAGCTCCGCCGCGTTGCCGACCTGCATGGCAAGCGACGTGACGGTTGCCAGGCACGCAGAAAGAAGAAGGGTGCGCCGTGGCTTCAAGGCCCATCCCCCATCGGATGCAGCCAATCCGCATCGCCTTCGCGGTAGTGCTCCCGCTTCCAGATCGGCACGCGCTGCTTCACTTCATCGATGATGTAGCGACAGGCATCGAACGCGGCACCGCGGTGCGCAGCGCTCACGCCCGCCCATACCGCCAGGTCCCCGATGGCGAGCGTGCCCACGCGATGCACACAGCCCGCCGCCACCACATCGAACCGCGTCATCGCCTCGGCGAGGATGCGTCCGCCCTCGATCTCGGCCAGGGCGGCATAGGCCTGGTAGTCGAGGCCGTCGACGGCCCGACCCGCGTGATGGTCGCGCACCCATCCCTCGAAGCTGGCATATCCGCCGGCGCGCGCATCAAGGAGGGATCCGCGCAGCGTGGGCACGTCGAGTGGAACCTCGGAGAGTCGGAAACCGTGCATGCTCAGCCTCCACTCACCGGGGGAATGAAGGCGATCTCGCTGCCCTCGACGGGAGCATCGTGCCAGTGGGCGAATTCGCCGTTCATCGCGACCCGCAGATGTTCGCGCGGCCAGGCGATGCCATGCCGCGCCTGGACCTCGGCATAGAGTCCGGCAAGATCGTTGGCGCGGGTACTGACCGACTCGCTGGCCACATCGGTGCGCTCGCGCAGGCTGGCGAAATAGAGCAATGTCACGGTGACCATCAGACCCGGCCCACGTCGTGCTTGCCGCCACGCTTTCCCACCAGCTTGGCGGGACCCAGCACGATGGCATGCGACAGCGCCTTGCACATGTCGTAGACCGTCAACGCGGCAATCGTGGCGCCGGTGAGCGCCTCCATCTCCACGCCGGTCCGATGGACGGTGCGGACGTGGCAATCGATGCGCAGCGTGGACTCGCCGTCCCAGTCCACAGTCAGCCTGCAGCCGTCGATCGGCAGCGGATGGCAGAACGGGATCAGGTCGTGGGTGCGCTTGACCGCCATCGTGCCGGCGATGATGGCGGTGTCGACGATGCCGCCCTTCGCGCTGCGCAGGCGATTCCGTCTGAGTTGGCGCGCGACATCTGCCGGGAAGCGTACGCGGCAGGTGGCGCGGGCTTCGCGTGCAGTGGCCTCCTTGCCGGATACATCCACCATCGCGGGTCGGCCATCGGCATCCAGATGGGTCAGGGCTTTGCGGGGCATGCGGGTCCTGGGGCTTCAACCGCCGATAAGATACATCTCGACGCGTCGCCGGTCCCGCACTTCCGGACTGCCGCGAAGTTCGCTGTAGCGGTCGCCGCGCGCGTTCCACAGGCTGGCGACGTGCGCGACCAGCGCCTCCTCGCCCTGCCCCACCACCGCGCGCAGGTCGGCGCCTTCCGAGGCGAACAGACAGGTGAAGAGCCGGCCATCGGCCGA
The DNA here is from genome assembly GCF_052871755.1 of Pseudoxanthomonas sp. LARHCG66. Taxonomy (NCBI): domain Bacteria; kingdom Pseudomonadati; phylum Pseudomonadota; class Gammaproteobacteria; order Lysobacterales; family Lysobacteraceae; genus Pseudoxanthomonas; species Pseudoxanthomonas sp. LARHCG66. Next base: position 476,951 of record NZ_JBIXJW010000001.1, read on the forward strand.
CACGCGTGCCCGGTGGCAGTCGCCGCAGAACGGCGTGCTGACGGAGCTGACAAAGCCGACTTCGCCGCCGCCGTCATCGAAGGCATAGCGCTCGGCCACTTCGCCGCGATAGTCCGCCTGCAGCGCATGCAGCGGCCAGCGCGCTCCGATGCGATCGCGCAGCACGGAGGACGGGACCATCCGGTCACGTCGCCAATCGTTGCTGTCGCCGACGTCCATGAATTCGATGAAGCGCACCACGTGTCCCGTTCCGCGGAAGCGTTCGACCAGCGGCAGCACCTGCGCTTCGTTGACGCCGCGCTGGACGACGGCGTTGATCTTCAGGCGGGTGAATCCGGCCGCCATGGCCGCATCGATACCGGCCAGCACGTCGCGCACCTGTCCGCGGCGCCCCGACATGTCGGCAAACACTTCGGGGTCGAGCGCATCCAGGCTGACCGTGATGCGGCGCAGGCCCGCGTCGTGCAGCGCACGCGCCTGCGCCGCCAGCAACATGCCGTTGGTGGTCAGCGCGATGTCTTCAAGCCCGGCAATACCCGCCAGTCGTCGCACCAGTTCCGGGAGCCGCTTGCGCAACAGCGGCTCGCCACCCGTCAACCGGAGCTTGCGCACGCCCAACCGTGCGAAGGCGCGAACCAGCGTCTCGATTTCGTCGAAGGAAAGCCGCTGCGAGGCGTCGGTGCCGTAGTCCTCGGGCACGCGGTCGGCCGGCATGCAGTAGCCGCACCGGAAATTGCAGGCATCGATGACCGACAGGCGCAGGTCGTGCAGCGGCCGCCCCAGCAGGTCATGCGGCAGCGTAGAACTGTTCACGGCAGCACCGTCGGGAGGGGCTGCGCCAGCGGGATCACCTCGCCGGGCATCGCCACGCGATGGCCGCGCGCGCGCAGTGCCGCGCCTTCTTCCGCGCTCGCGTAGTGGTACAGCACGCAGCGGGCCAGCAACGGCGCCGGATACTCGCGCTCCAGGTCATCGATGCCACTGTGCGAGGGGTTGCCGTGCAGCGCGCAGTCGTGGGCAATCAGTTCGTCGGCATCGGCGTGGCGTGCCAGCATCTCCGGGATCGGGCGCGTGTCGCCGGTCCAGACCACGCTGCCACGCAGGCGCAGCCCGAACGCCGTCTCGGGCCAGTGATGGCGAACGGGAAACACCTCCAGCCGCTGGCCGTCGTGCCAGAACGCATCGCCCACGGGCACCAGCTGGAACGCATCCCAGAAATTCGCGCCGCCCTCGGCCAGCACGTTCGGATAACTGGCGACGCGCTGGTGCAGCAGCGGAACCAGCGGCGCGGGGACGTACAGGCGTACCCTGCCCCGCCGTGCGGAATCGAAATAGCTGCCCACGAACAGGCGCTCGAAGCCGGCGACATGGTCCAGGTGCAGGTGGGTGAGGAAGATGGCATCGGGCATCCCGCCATAACGGGTCTGGTACGCCGTCAGTCCCTCGCCACCGCAGTCGATCACCAGCCAGGGCTGCCCGCCCCGTTCCAGCGTGGCCATCGCCGAACCCAGCTCGACGGCACTGGCATTGCCGACGCCGAGGAAGCGTAGCGCCCAGTCCATGTCAGTAGCCTCGCGACCAGGCATGGTCGTAGGCACGACGCAGGTTCGCGAAGTCGTAGCCCACTTCGTCCTCGCTGCGTTCGCCGCGCAGCTTGAGCAGGGAGCGCCTGAGCCGCGCGAGATTCTGCTCGCGCCATGCGGTGGCCGGGATGCGTAGCCGGCCGCGGTCGAAATCGATCAGCCAGCCATGTCCGCCGCCATCGAAAAGGATGTTCTGGGCGTTGAGGTCGGCATGGTCCAGGCCCGCGCGATGGAAGCGCGCCACCAGCCTGCCGGTGCTCTCCCATGGCGCATTGCCGGCGGCCTGGCCTGCGATATCGGCCAGCGTACGCACCTCCATCAACCGTTCCAGCAGGATGGAGGCGCGGTAGAACATGCCGTCGCGCACATAGCTGGCGGCCACCGGGCGCGGCACCGGCAGGCCGCGCGCCAGCAGCGCGCGCGTGAGCCGGAATTCGGCGAAACTGCGTGTGCGGTCCGGTCCGTGCCAGAGATAGCGGTCCTGGCTGAAACGCGCGGCCAGGCCGCCGCGCCGGTAGTGGCGCAACACGCACTGGCTGGAAGGGGCATCGATGAACCAGGCCCCGCCCCGTCCGCCACTGTCGACCGGGCGGGCACGGTCTCCCCACTTCTCCGGTGCGAACCAGTCGGGATCCGCTTGCCGCAGGTGTTTGCGGTCGAACAGAATCGCACCGTATCCGCTGCCTTCGCGGAACGGCGTCAGGGATTCCGAGGCGTCAAATCCGACCATCCAGCGAGTCTAACAACACTTGTCCACGATTCCCCAATCACTCTGCCTGCTCCGCCTGTCCGCACTCGGCGACGTGACCCATGTCGTGCCGCTGGTGCGCACCCTGCAACGGCACTGGCCTCGGGCGCACCTGCATTGGGTGATCGACAAGGGCGGATTCAAGCTGCTCGAAGGACTGGACGGCGTGACCTTCCACACCTACGACAAGAAGACCGGGCTGGCCGGCATGCGCGCCTTGCGCCGCGCGTTGCCTGCAGGAGGATTCGACGCCTTGCTGCAGATGCAGGTGGCCCTGCGCGCCAATTTGTTGTCGGCCTTCATTCCTGCCCGGCGCCGGATCGGCTACGACCGCAGCCGCTCGAAGGACCTGCATGGCCTGGTCGTCAACGAACGCATCCCCGACCGGCCCGGCATCCACGTGCTCGACGCGATCGGCAGCTTCTGCGAACCCCTCGGCCTGCGGCAGACCGATGTGGTGTGGGACCTGCCGGTCCCCGCCGACGCGCACGCCTGGGCGGCTGCGCAGTGGAGCGCCGATCACCAGCGCACGCTGGTGATCTCACCGTGCTCGAGCCACGAACGGCGCAACTGGTACGCCAACCGCTACGCCGCGGTGGCCGACCACGCTGCCGCGCAGGGTTGGCGCATCGTGGTGTGCGGAGGCCGCAGCGACCTGGAGCGACGCACCGCCGACGCGATCATCTCCGGCATGCGTTCGCCGGTGCTGGACCTGGTGGGCAAGGACACCCTCAAGCAACTGCCGGCCCTGCTGGCGCGCGCAGACCTGGTGATGACGCCGGATTCCGGCCCCATGCACATCGCCAACGCGATGGGTGCGGCCGTGCTGGGACTGCATGCGGCCAGCAACCCGCTTCGCAGCGGCCCTTACTCCAGCGTCCGCTACTGCGTGGATCGCTACGATGATGCCGCGCGCCGCTACAAGGGCCGGCCGGCCGCGGCGCTGAAGTGGGGAACCAAGATCGAACACGATGGCGTGATGGAACTGATCACCGTGGAAGACGCCATCGCCGCCTTCGAACGTCGCCGCAACGATCTTGGCGGGTAGCCCGGGGTCCCGTCAGGACGTGCCGCCGGGGCGATAGTCCTGGTACGACTTCTCTTCCACGTAGCTGGAACCCAGCGCGAGGTTGATCGCCTTCTTGATCCGGGCCCGCTCATCGTTCTCGATGTAGACGCTGCGGGCCAGGCGGATGAAATCCTCGTCGAATGCCTGCGCCTTCTCCTTCAGGCGCACATCATCCTCGATCACCCACAGGCGCTCGTTGACGGCCTTCAGCTGCGCACGCAGCTCTGCGATGTTGTGGCCTGCGACCGGGTGGGCCATCCAACTGTGTTCCAGCGCCGCCAGCTCATCGCGCACATGGGCGAGCTTGGCGGGATCGCTCATGCGCTCGGACTTGATCTGGAGGATGGCGATCTTGTCCAGCAGCTCACCGAAGGAAACGGGGACGAGGATTTCGGACATGACGGCTCCCGGGCAAAGAACGCCATTCTAGGCGCAGCCGCCCGCGAGGTAGTCGCGGCAGCGCTGGGTCAGCCCTCCTACAACGCAAAAGCCCCCTTGCGGGGGCTTTCTTGAAACTGGCGGAGAGGGAGGGATTCGAACCCTCGATACGCTATTAACGTATGCCTGATTTCGAGTCAGGTACATTCAACCACTCTGCCACCTCTCCGGTGGCCCCGGGCTTGCCGGGGGCGTGAATGATACGTGGCGGACTGCATCCGGACAAGCCGGAAGGCACAATCCGCGTGGCCGCATCACTCCGTCTGCACGTGAATGAACCCCGGTTGCCGTCCGGAACCACGCCAACCTTGCCCGATGTCCTGTCCGACCGGATCATTGCGTATGACCGGATAGGCGAAATCCGTCCGAACAGACAGGGCACCATGATCGAATTCGGCCACATCTCCCACGTCGGGCTCCGGCGCGAGCTCAACGAGGACACCTACTACGGCGACAGCGAGCTCGGGCTCTGGCTGGTGGCCGATGGCATGGGCGGCCACGCCTGCGGCGAGGTGGCCAGCGCGCTGGCGCGGGAGACCATCGTGCGCGAGATCCGCGACGGCACACCGCTGGCGCAGGCCATCCGGATCGCCGACGAGGAGATCATCCGCACGTCGCGCCGACGCAACGACACCCTGCCGATGGGCACCACCGTGGTGGCCGCCCGCATCCAGGGCAACCGGTTCGAAGTGGCCTGGGTCGGCGACAGCCGCGCCTACCTGTGGCGCGAAGGCCAACTGGCGCAACTGAGCCAGGACCACAGTTACGTGCAGGAACTGATCGCACAGGGCGCGCTCACCAGTGAACAGGCCCGCACCCACCCGCACCGCAACGTCGTCACCCAGGCCCTGGGCGTCACGGACCCCAACCATCTCAACGTGGAAACCATGACCGGTGAACTCCGGCCCGGCATGCAGCTCCTGCTATGCAGCGATGGCCTGACCGAAGAGGTGGACGACGGCAGCATCGCCGCCACGCTGAAATACGACGACTGCAGCGCCCAGGAATGCGTGGATACCCTGATCGCCGCCGCGCTGGATGGCGGTGGCTCGGACAACGTCACCGCCGTCCTGGTGCGCTGCCACTGACGCATCAGGGGCCGCTCAAACGGCCTCGAACGCGGGCGGGTCCCACAGGCACCGCCCACCCGCCTTCTTCCGCAGGGTCGCCAGGCGTGCCTCGTGTGCGGCCAGTTCGTCCACGGTGGGCGAAACGCGCGGGCGGGCGCCGGTATTGGCGGAATCGAACCGATGCACCACGGTCGCGGCTGACCCGGGCGCCGTGTCTTCCGCTCCTCCGAACCCGATTTCCCGCTGGCCGGCGGTGAGGTTCAGGTACACGTCGCACAACAGCTGGGCGTCCAGCAGGGCGCCGTGCAATTGCCGGTGGGTGTTGTCCACGCCCAGCCGCTTGCACAGCGCGTCCAGCGAGTTGCGCTGGCCGGGATAGCGTTGTCGCGCCAGCAGCAGCGAATCTTCCACGGTGACCCGGTCCGCCAGGCGGCCGTAGTGCTCACCCAGCCGCGATAGCTCATAGTCCAGGAAGCCCACGTCGAACGCGGCGTTGTGGATCACCAGCTCCGCGCCGTCGATGAAGGCCAGGAATTCATCCGCGATGGCGGCGAAGAGTGGCTTGTCGGACAGGAATTCCAGGCTGAGCCCGGTGACTTCCGCCGCTCCCTGCTCGAATTCGCGCTGCGGGTTGATGTACTGATGGTACGTGCGCCCGGTGGGTCTGCGTTCAAGCAGTTCGACACAGCCGATTTCGACCACCCGGTTGCCTTTCCTCCACTCCAGGCCGGTGGTTTCGGTATCGAGGATGATCTGGCGCATCAGGCGTTGGCTTCCGTAGGTACATTCAGGTGGAACAGATCGAGCGCATGCTCGACGTGCGGCAAGACGACCATTCTGTCGAATTCGAATCCCAGCTTCTGCAACAGGCCGATGGAGGCCGCATTGTCCGGATTGACGATGGCCTGCAGCCGGGTGATGCCGAGCCGGGTCCTCGCATCGGCGATCACCGCATGCGCGGCCTCGCATGCGTAGCCCCGGCCGCAATGGTCGGGCAGCAATGCATAACCCAGGTCCGGCCCATCGAGGCCCTCGCGCCGCACCAGCCCGCAGTTCCCGATCAACGCACCGGTGTCCTTCAGCTGGACGGCGTACATCCCGAACCCGTGTTCCGCATAGCTGCGCAGCGCGCCATTGCGCAGGTAGTCGCGTGCCTGCTCCAGGCTGCGGACGCCGCGGTCCGCGATGTTGCGGATGAAGGCGGCGTCGTTGAGCAGTGCCAGCATCAGGGCCGCGTCGGCGTGTGCGTCATCGGACATCGCGTACAGGCGCAATCGGGCGGTCTGGGCGACAACCTGTCCCGGCAGGAGTGGCACGGTCACGCCACGGCACCGCTGCGAAAGCGCACCGCCGCGTTGCGCGCGAGCACGTCCACGCGCTCGTTGTCGGGGTCGCCGTTATGGCCCTTGACCCACTTCCAGTCGATCTTGTGGCGAGCCGTAGCCGCGTGCAGGCGCTCCCACAGATCGCGATTCTTCACCGGATCGCCGCCCGCGGTCTTCCAGCCGCGCCGCACCCAGCCGGGCATCCATTCGGTGATTCCCTGGCGAACGTATTGCGAATCGATATGCAGCGTGACCTCGCAGCCTTCCGTCAGCACTTCCAGCGCAGCGATGGCGGCCATCAGCTCCATCCGGTTGTTGGTGGTCTGCGCCTCGCCGCCGACCACTTCCCGCTCCTTTTCGCCGTAGCGCAGGAGCGCTGCCCAGCCGCCGGGGCCCGGGTTGCCCAGGCAGGAACCATCGGTATGGATGCTGACGTGCTTCATGTGTCCTCTTGGTCGGGTATCAGGCTGCGGGCGCGGTGCGCCACGCGCGCGCCACGGGCGCGGGGGGAATCAGGCCGGCCACGCGCTTCTCCGCTTCCAGCAGGCGGGCGGCGCGCAACGGTGCAGGGCCGTTGCCGGGAGCGTCCGGCATGCCGCGCCAGACCGGGCCGTAGTGCAGGACATGCTGCGACATCGTCAGCCCCGCCGCCGCCAACTGGAGGCGCCACTGGTCCAGCGCACGCGACTTCAACCCGGTGCCGCGCCAGCGCAGGCGATAAGGGCTCCACGGATTGAGGACGAACAGCCACAGGCGTCCTCCGGGCTCCAGCACCCGGGCGCACTCCTGCAGCAGCGGCTGCGGATCGCCGGCGTCCAGGGCGTGCTGCAGCACGATCACGCCCACGGCCTCGGTGGGCAGCGGCAAGGGCAACCCGCAGTGGACAGGCCCTGACAGACGATGCGAGCCCGCGGTTGCCCTCAGGCGCAGCCCGCGCGTCGCGGGAGCGGTGGCGGAGGGATCCGTGCCCTCCGGCAAGACCCAAAGCCAGGGCTGCGGGGTGCGACTGGTGAGCGCCTGGCTTACCCGGGCATGCTCCGACGCGAGTATCGGCCCGCCTCGCCCCGTCCCGAACCACGCCAGGGCATCGGGTTGACGGGTAAATGCGAAGGCAGGCATGTTCGGATTGTAGAGGACGCCGCGCCCGGCCGTCCGTTCTTGCCCGGAGCCCGTCCCCCGATGCGCCTGCTCGCCCTGCCCGCCTTCGAAGACAACTACATCTGGGCACTGGTGGACGACGACGGTGACGCGCTCGTGGTGGATCCCGGCGACGCGGCGCCTGTCCTTGCGGCCACCGGCAACGGCTTGTGGCCTGCCGCGGTCCTGATTACCCACCATCACCCCGACCATGCCGGCGGCATCGCCGCCCTGCGGGACCGCTGGCCGACGCTGCCGGTGTTCGCGCCTGAAGACGAACGCATTCCCGATGCCACGGAGCGCGTGGGCGACGGCAGCGTCGTCCGGGTGAAGCGCTGGCGACTGTCGGTGCTGTCGGTCCCCGGACATACCCGCAGCCATGTCGCGTTCCACGGGGGAGGCAGCGAGGGTCCGCCCCACCTGTTCTGCGGGGATACGCTGTTCAGCCTGGGCTGCGGTCGACTGTTCGAAGGTACGCCGCCGCAGATGCTCGCTTCGCTGGAACGCCTGGCCGCCTTGCCGGACTCGTCGCTGGTCTGCTGCGGCCATGAGTACACCCTGGCCAACGCCGCTTTCGCCGAAACCGTGGATCCGCACAACCCCGCCCTGCGCCTGCGCATCCAGGAAGCCCGCGCCATGCGCCGTACCGGCCGCCCCACCCTGCCCACCTCGCTGGCGGCCGAGGTGGCCACCAATCCCTTCCTGCGCGTGGACGATGAAGCCGTGCGCGAAGCGGTCACGCATCGGCTGGGAAGGCCGCCTGCCGACCGGGTGGAAACGTTCGCGACACTGAGGCAATGGAAGAACGATTTTCGCGCATGAGCAGACGCAACCGAATGCATCGGACGATCCTCGCCGCCGGCCTGGCCATCATCGCCCACCCCGTGATGGCTGCCGATCCTGCGCCCTCCATCGAAACGCAGGCGCAGCTGCCAGAAGCGCCAGCGGTCGATCCGCTTGCTCCCGCGAGCCTGTCCGCCACGCACCAGCGCAGCGGCCTGGAGATCTACCAGCGCTTCCGTGACGGGCTCGCCGATCCGGAGTGCGACAGCCAGGCAACGAACGGTCGCTGGAAAAAGCACTTCAGCCATGCGCCAGGCCAGCTCGCCAGCGCACAGGAAGACCTGCTGCCGTTGTTCGGCTACGTGGTCGACGCCCTGCGCGATGCCCACCTGCCCACCGAGTTCGCGCTCATCCCGTTCGTCGAAAGTGGCTACAAGCCCGGTGCGCGCAACCCCAGCGGCCCGGCAGGGCTGTGGCAATTCATCGGCATCACGGCCCGCAACCACGGCGTCCCCATGCGCGAGGGCTACGACGGACGGCTATCGCCGGTGGACTCCACGCAGGCGGCCATCCGCTACCTCAAGACATTGCACGGCATGTTCGGCGGCGACTGGAGGCTGGCGGTGATGGCCTACAACGCGGGGGAATACCGCGTGCTGCAATCCATGCGCCGCGCAGGCATGAACGCACGCAATGCAAGGCCGGCGGAATTGCCCGGGCTCTCCGGCATCACGTACGCCTACGTGGAGAAGTTGCACGCACTGGCCTGCGTCTTCCAGCAGGCCGACGACCGCGATGCCTGGCTGCGGCAGATGGACCGCCCCGTGCCCCGGTTGGCGGCACACACGCTGCCAGGGGACGCCACGCTGGAATCCTGGGCGCGCAGCCAGCAACAACCCGCCACGCTTCTCAAACGCCTCAATCCTGCGCTTGCAGGCCGCTTCAGCCGCGGAACGAAGCCCCTGCGATTGCTCGCGCCCGCCATCGCCGGCGACGACAGCGCAACCGGCACGAGTGACACCCCTGCCGCCCCACCCGCCGTCGCCAGCGCGGACATGCCTGGCACCGAACCCGCCCCTTCACGCACGCACGTTGTGAAAAGCGGCGAGTCGGCCTGGACCATCGCGCGCCGGTACGGCATTTCCACCACGCACCTGTTGCGCGTGAATGGCCTGAAAGCGGACGCCGTCCTTCGCCCCGGCATGGTGCTGAAGCTGGACGACGATCCGGCCTGATGCGCGGGCCGGGCTGAAAAAAATCCCGCCGTTCGGCGGGATTCTTCATGTCGCGAGGGGTGCCCGGCTCAGAGCCGGTCTTCGAACACTTCGACCTTGAAACGCTTGCGCAGTGCATCGACGTACGCCTGTGTCGCAACGCCGCCGTTCAACTGCGTCATCTGCTGCTGCATCGTCGCGCGCTCTTCGGCTGGCATGTCGGCAATCGCACCCTCCGTCACCTTGTTGACGGTGAAGATGGCGTAAGCGCCATCACCCAGCGCCACCTTGCCCGCCGTCGCCTTGCCTTCCGCCGGGCGCGCCGCCGCGAAGATCGCTTCGTTCGCCTCGGCCGTCGGCATCGGCATGCCACGACGCAGGCCGGGCAACTCGTTGTAGCGCAGGCCATCGGCCGCAGCGATGGTCGCGAGCGACTCACCCTTCTGCACGCGTGCGACCAGCGCGTCCGCAGCCGCCTCGGCGGCCTTCTCGCGGCGGTCGGCACGGATGGCGAGCACGACGGCGTCGCGCGCCTTGTCCATCGGCAACGCCTGTTCCGGCGTGTGCTGGGCGACCCGGATGACCACGCTGTGGTTGGGCGCGATTTCGATCGGATCGCTGATGGTGCCGTCCTGGACCAGCGTGTCCGAGAAGGCGGCACGCAACACGGCCGGTACGGTCGCGATGCCCTGGGGATTGGTGCGGGAGAACGGGCCGACCTTCTGCAGCGGCAGCCCTGTCGCCTGCGCGGCCGGGGCGAGCGCGGTCGGATTCTTCAGGGTTTCATTGACCACGCGGCCCGCCAGGTCGTTGAACGCGCGATCACGCTCGCTGCTGGCTTCTTCCGCCGCCAGTTCCTCGCGCACCTCCTCGAAGCTGCGGCCGGTACCGCCCGTGACCTGCTTCAACTGCAGCACGTGGTAACCGAAGTCGCTCTTCACCGGTCCACGGATCTCACCGGCCTGCATGGCGAACGCAGCGTCCTCGAAGGGTTTCACCATCGAACCGTCCTTCGCGAACGGCGGCAGCTCGCCCCCCATGTCCTTCGAACCCGGGTCTTCCGAATTGGCGCGCGCCAGTGCCGCGAAGTCGGCGCCCTCACGCGCCTGCTTGGCCAGCGCAGCGGCTTTTTCTTCCGCCTTCTTCTGCGTGGCGGCATCGGCGTTCGCGTCAGCCGCGATCAGGATGTGGGCGACCACACGCTGTTCGGGAGAGACGAAACGCGACTTCTCGGCGTCGTAGCGCTTGCGCAACGCAGCCTCGTCGGCGGTGGCGGTGACCGGCAGCGCGGCACCATTGATTTCCAGATACTCCAGCGAGACCTGCTCGGGCTGCTTGAAGTCGTCCTTGTGTCCGTCGTACCAGGCCTTGATATCCGCATCGCTGACGGGCGTGGCGTCCTCCGCGGCCGGCGGCAACAGGGCAATGCCGATGTCGCGCGTTTCGCCCAGCAGCTTCCACATGCGCTCCTGCTCGCCCTCGGTGACGAAGTCGGAATCGCTGATCGCCTGGGGCACCAGCATCATGCGCAGCCGTTCGCGCTGGTCTTCCTGGAACTTCAGCGGGGAGATCGCAGGTACCTGCGACGACAGCAGCATCTGGTACTGCTCCTGGCTGAACTTGCCGTCGATCTGGAACGCGGGCTCGCTCAGGATCATCTTCTGCACGGCTGCATCGCCCACGACGATACCGGCGCGCTTGGACGCCAGCGCCAGCACCTTCTGGTCGATCAGTTGCTCAAGCACCTTGCGCTTGTTGTCGACACTCTCGAACTCGCGCGGATCGAACGCTTCACCCTGCGCCTGTCGCTGCTGCTGGCGCGCCTGCTCGAATGCGGCGCGGAATTCATCCTGGGTGACTTCCTCGCGCTGCCACAGCATCGAAGCCGGCCACCATTGGGGTGCCGAATCCCACCATGTCGGCGGCGCTTCGACCAGGGCAACGTCGCTGGCGGTGCCACCGGTCATGTACTCGTTCACGCCGACGAAGGCGAACGGAATGATCAGCAGACCCAGGATCAGGCTGGCGACCCAGCCGGAGGTTTTGTCGCGGAGTTTCTGCAGCATGTGTGCACGGGGCTCGGATTCTTTCAGCCGCGAAGTTTAGCGTGCCGGGACAACGGCGTCTCGCCACCTGGCGGATCCCGCCGCCGGGGAGCATCTTCCCGGCCACAATGCGGCGTGACGCGTACAGAAAGCAGAAAGCCCGCTTTCGCGGGCTTTCCGGGTGTAATGGCGGAGTGGACGGGACTCGAACCCGCGACCTCCGGCGTGACAGGCCAGCATTCTAACCGACTGAACTACCACTCCGCGCTGAGACAAACATTGTAAGACGATTTGCGCGGTTTCCGCTAGACCGTCCTGCAAATTTTTTAACCTTGCATCGCCCCGAGGTGGTGGGTGCTGAGGGTTTCGAACCCCCGACCCTCTCCGTGTAAGGGAGACGCTCTACCGCTGAGCTAAGCACCCCAGGTGCATCACGCACCCTGCCATCGGCAGCGAGTCGATTAGTTTACGGCATCCTTCAGGGCTTTGCCAGCCTTGAAGGCCGGGTTCTTGGAAGCCTTGATCTTGATGGTATCGCCGGTCTTCGGGTTGCGGCCCGTGCGCGCTGCGCGCTTGCGGACCTGGAAGGTGCCGAAGCCGACCAGCGTCACGGTGTCGCCCTTCTTGAGGGCCTTGGTGATGCTGGAGATGACGGCGTCGACGGCACGGCCAGCTTCGGCCTTGGACACTTCGGCTTCGTCGGCGACGGCATCGATCAATTCGGTTTTGTTCATTGAGTAACTCCCTTTGCGGCACAACCGCGGAATGAGTAACCGGGACCTCGGGGCTCGCTCGCCTCACGGGAACCGGTCGTTATATCCACGCACAGCGAGGCATCGCCCCATGTGCGCGGGTGACGCCGTTATACCAGTGCAAAAAATGCCACGCAAGCCGAAAACCCAGCAATGACGCGGGTTTCGAGGCGATTCCAGCCGCCATCCGTCACATCGTTCAATGCTTCACGCCCGGTTGTTGCGATCCCTTGTCGCTTTCCTTCTCCGCCGTCGGCACCGTGCGCTCGCCTCCGCCATCGGCGGGTACCGGGGCCAGCGGACGTTCCAGCGCCAGGTCCAGCACTTCGTCGATCCACTTCACCGGCACGATCTTCATGCCCTCGGTGACGTTGGCGGGGATATCCGCGAGGTCCTTCTTGTTCTCGTCAGGAATGATCACGGTGGTGATGCCGCCACGCAGCGCTGCGAGCAACTTTTCCTTCAGCCCACCGATCGCGGTGACCCGTCCCCGCAGCGTGATCTCGCCGGTCATGGCGACGTTGGCGCGAACCGGATTCTTCGTCAGCGCGGACACCAGCGCGGTCGCCATCGCGATGCCGGCGCTGGGTCCGTCCTTCGGTGTGGCGCCATCCGGCACGTGCAGGTGCACGTCGTGCTTCTGCAGGAATTCCGCATCCACACCCAGGCTGGCCGCACGACTGCGCACCACCGACAAGGCGGCGGAGCCCGACTCCTTCATCACGTCGCCCAGCTGTCCGGTCAGCATCATGCCGCCCTTGCCGGGTACCAGCGCCACCTCGATCTGCAGCAGATCGCCACCGACTTCGGTCCATGCCAGACCGGTCACCAGACCGACCTCGTTCTGCTCCTCCGCGCGCCCGAAGTCGTAGCGACGCACGCCGGAGTACTTCTCCAGATTCTTCGAGCCGACCTGCACGGTCGCCGCTTTCGCCGTCTTCTTCTTTGCCAGCGCCTTGGCGCCGCCCAGCGCGATCTCCTTCACCACCTTGCGGCAGATCTTGGCGACTTCGCGTTCCAGGTTGCGCACGCCCGACTCGCGGGTGTAGTAGCGGACCAGGTCGCGGATCGCGCTTTCGGCGATCTTCAGCTCGTCCGCCTTCAGGCCATTGGCCTTCAACTGCTTCGGGACAAGGTAACGCTGCGCGATGTTGACCTTCTCATCCTCGGTGTATCCCGGGATGCGGATCACTTCCATGCGGTCCAGCAAGGGACCCGGAATGTTCAACGAATTGGAGGTGGCGACGAACATCACCTCGGACAGATCCAGGTCCACTTCCAGGTAGTGATCGTTGAATGCGTTGTTCTGCTCGGGATCGAGCACCTCCAGCAGGGCCGACGAGGGATCGCCGCGGAAGTCCATCGACATCTTGTCGATCTCGTCCAGCACGAACAGCGGATTCTTGCTGCCGGTCTTGTTGAGGTTCTGCACGATGCGGCCCGGCATCGAACCCACGTAGGTGCGGCGATGCCCACGGATCTCGGCCTCATCGCGCACGCCACCCAGCGACATGCGGACGAACTTGCGGTTCGTCGCCTTCGCGATGCTCTGCCCGAGCGAGGTCTTGCCCACGCCCGGCGGTCCCACGAGGCACAGGATCGGTCCGCGCAGCTTCTTCACCCGCGACTGCACCGCGAGGTACTCGAGGATGCGTTCCTTGACCTTCTCCAGACCGTAGTGGTCGGCGTCCAAGGTGTCCTGTGCGACCTTCAGGTCCTTGCGGACCTTGGTGCGCTTGTTCCACGGCACGCCCAGCACCCAGTCCAGGTAGTTGCGCACGACGGCGGCTTCCGCCGACATCGGCGACATCTGCTTGAGCTTGTTGAGCTCGTTGCGCGCCTTGGTCTCCACCGGCTTGGGCATGCCCGCCTCGGCGATCCGTCGCGCCAGGTCCTCCAGTTCGTTGGGCGCTTCGTCGAGCTCGCCCAGCTCCTTCTGGATGGCCTTCATCTGTTCGTTGAGGTAGTACTCGCGCTGGCTTTTCTCCATCTGCGACTTCACGCGGCCGCGGATGCGCTTCTCCAGTTGCTGCACGTCGATCTCGCCGTCGACGAAACCGACCAGCAGCTCGAGCCGTTCACCGACTTCGATCGTCTCCAGCAAACGCTGCTTGTCGCTGAGGCGGACGCCCAAGTGCGCGGCGATGGTATCGGCCAGCCGACTGGGTTCGTCGATGCCTGCCAGCGTCTGCAGCAGTTCGGGCGGCAGCTTGCGGTTGGTCTTCACGTACTGCTCGAACAGGCCCATCAGCGAACGCGCAACGGCCTCGATCTCGCGCGGCTCGCGTCCGTCGGTGGAGTCGATCTCTTCGCCTTGCCCGTACAGCGCGCCATCGCGTTCGTCCACGTTGGAGACGCTGATGCGCGACGTGCCTTCGACCAGCACCTTGATCGTGCCGTCGGGCAGCTTCAGCAGTTGCAGCACCTGTGCCAGGGTGCCGACCGTGTACAGGTCGGCGGCAGCGGGATCGTCGGTTTCCGCGGACTTCTGCGCGAGCAGGATGATGCGTTTGTCGGCCTCCATCGCCTGTTCCAGCGCACGCATGGATTTGTCGCGCCCGACGAACAGCGGGATGACCATGTGCGGAAACACCACCACGTCGCGTAGCGGCAGGACCGGCAGGTCGAGGGTTTCAGTCTGGGGATGGCGGGGCATGGGGGCTCCAGCGAAGTGCGGAATGCGGGGGTGTCGAAACACCAATGGGGCCGTTATGGGGCCATCGGCATCGGGATGCAATAGCGGGCCTGAAACCGCAAGAAAAGCAGTGGGTTGGAATCGGCGCGCGAAAAATGAACAGGCGCCACGAGGGCGCCTGTCGTCGACCGCATCACGGGGCCGATCACTCGGCGGCCGCGACCTTCGGTGCGGGCGGATTCTGATAGATCAGATACGGCTCGGACTTGTGCTCGATGACGGACTCGTCCACGACCACCTTGCTGACGTTTTCCAGTGAAGGCAGTTCGTACATCGTATCCAGCAGCACCGATTCGACGATGGTCCGCAAGCCACGGGCACCGGTCTTGCGCTTGAGCGCCTTGCGGGCGATGGCGGACAGGGCGTCCGCACGGAACTCCAGTTCCACGCCTTCCATCTCGAACAGCTTCTTGAACTGCTTGGTGATGGCGTTCTTCGGCTCGGTCAGGATCTTGACCAGCGCGGTCTCGTCCAGCTCCTCCAGCGTCGCGACCACCGGCAGGCGGCCCACGAATTCGGGAATCAGGCCGAACTTGATCAGGTCTTCCGGCTCGACCTCCGACAACACCTTGCCGATTTCCGACTTCTTCTCGGAACTCTTCACCTTGGCGCCGAACCCGATGCCGCCGGCCTCGGTGCTGCGCTGCTGGATGATCTTGTCCAGGCCGGCGAACGCGCCCCCGCAAATGAACAGGATGTTCTTGGTATCGACCTGCAGGAATTCCTGCTGCGGGTGCTTGCGGCCGCCCTGCGGCGGCACGCTGGCCACAGTGCCTTCGATCAGCTTCAGCAGCGCCTGCTGCACGCCTTCACCGGACACGTCTCGGGTGATCGACGGGTTCTCGCTCTTGCGTGAGATCTTGTCGATCTCGTCGATGTACACGATGCCCTGCTGAGCCTTGTCGACGTCGTAGTCGCACTTCTGCAGCAGCTTCTGAATGATGTTCTCCACATCCTCGCCCACGTAACCGGCCTCGGTCAGCGTGGTGGCGTCGGCGATGGTGAACGGCACGTTGAGCAGGCGCGCCAGCGTCTCGGCCAGCAGGGTCTTGCCCGAACCGGTCGGGCCGGCCAGCAGGATGTTCGACTTGGCCAGTTCGACCTCATCGTTCTTGCTGCGGCTCTCGATGCGCTTGTAGTGGTTGTAGACCGCCACCGCCAGCGTGCGCTTGGCGCGGTTCTGGCCGATCACGTACTGATCCAGGACTTCCAGGATCTCGCGCGGCTTGGGCAGGTGGCTACGGGCCGACTGCGCCTTCTCCTCCAGCTCCTCGCGGATGATGTCGTTGCACAGCTCCACGCATTCATCGCAGATGAACACGCTGGGACCCGCGATCAGCTTGCGCACCTCGTGCTGGCTCTTGCCGCAGAACGAGCAGTACAGGATTTTGGTGCTGTCGCCGGAACGGCCCTGACGATCTTCGCTCATGCTGGTAATACTCGGTCGCTCAACCTGCCCTCGGGGGCTTGCGGTCGGAGAATAGCACACGGCCCCGGCGTGTCAGCCGGGTCCGTGAACAGGGGGATTCGTGCCGTAAAAGCGGGCAATCCGGGGTATCAGGCCGACTGGATGGAGTCGTCGGGGCGACGTTCCAGCACCTGGTCGACCAGTCCGTAGGCCTGGGCATCGGCCGCGCTCTTGAAGTTGTCGCGCTCCGTGTCGCGCTCGATCGTCTCCAGCGACTGCCCGGTGTGCTTGGCCAGGATTTCATTCAACCGGGCACGCAGGGTCAGGATCTCGCGGGCATGGATGTCGATGTCCGTGGCCTGGCCCTGGAAGCCGCCCAGCGGCTGGTGGATCATCACGCGCGAGTTCGGCAGCGCATACCGCTTGCCTTTCGCGCCGGATGCCAGCAGCAGCGCACCCATGCTGGCCGCCTGGCCCACGCAGATGGTGCTGACGTCGGGCTTGATGTACTGCATGGTGTCGTAGATCGCCATGCCCGCGGTCACCACGCCGCCCGGCGAATTGATGTACAGGCTGATGTCCTTCTCGGGATTTTCCGCTTCGAGGAAGAGCATCTGGGCCACGATGACGTTCGCCACGTGGTCGTCCACGCCGCCGACCAGGAAGATGACGCGTTCCTTCAGCAGGCGGGAATAGATGTCGTAGGCGCGCTCGCCGCGGCTGGTCTGCTCGACCACCATCGGCACCAGGTTAAGGGCTTGGGTTTGGATGCTCATTCGGTTCTCGCGCCTGTCGTTCGTGGGAAGGTCCGGCCTAGGATAGCCGGACCTTCTGTCCGGACGGGTGCCCGGCTCAGTTGCGGATGGCTTCCTGGAAGGAAAGCGTCTGCTCGGTGTGCTGGGCGCGCTCGGCGATCCAGTCGATCACCTGCTCTTCCATCACACGACCCTGCAGACTGTTCATCAGTTGGGGATCGTTGCGGTACAACTCAATGACCTGCTCCGGCTCCTCGTAGGTCGAGGCGATCAGACGCAACGTCTCGTTCAGGCGCTTGGAGTCCAGGCGCAGCTGGTTGCGGCGGGCCACCTCGCCCACCAGCAGGCCAACCAGCACGCGCTTGCGCGCCGCATCCAGGAAGCCCTCGTAGGCGTTGTCGGGGACCTGCACCTGCTGGCCCTGGCGGCGCGCCTGCTCGGCCGCCTGCTGGACCATCACGCGCGCCTCGTTCTCGACCAGGCGCGGCGGCATTTCGACGTGCGAGTAGACGGCGATCAGCTGCTCACCGACCTCGCGGCGCAGGCGGGTCATCAGGGCACCCTTGAGCTCGCGCTCCAGGTTGCTGCGGATATCCGCCCGGAACTGCTCGGCGTCGCCGCTCTTCACGCCGAAGCTGCGGATGAACTCGCGGTCCACCTCGGGCAGCACCGACTCGGCCACCTCGGTGACCTTGACGTGCACGTCGACCTGCTTGCCCGCCAGCGGCGGAACGCGCCAGTCGGCGGGGAAAGTGACCGACACCGTCTTTTCGTCGCCCTTGGCCAGGCCCACGAGCGCCTGTTCGATCTCGCCGAACATCACGCCCGACCCGATCAGCGTGGCACCCTTCTCGATGCCCTCCGCCGGCATGCGCTCGTCACCGGCCTGCGACCAGGTCTCCAGCGCCACGCGATCGCCTTCCTTTGCGCCGCGTTCGACGACCTGGAACGTACGCCGCTGCATGCGCAGGTTGTCGACCATCTGGTCGATGTCGGCGTCGGTCACTTCGGCGGCGTGGCGGATCACGGTCAGCTTGGAGACGTCGACGTCGCCGAAGTCCGGCACCACTTCGAACGTGGCCACGAAATCCAGCTCGCCCTCGCCCTGCTTCTCGATGCGCGGATTGCCGGCCAGCTGCAGTTCCTGCTCACGCACGGCATTGTTGAACGTCTCGCGCAGCAGACCGTCGAGCGCCTCGGCGCGGACCTGGTCGCCATAACGCTGTTCGATGACCTTCGCCGGCACCTTGCCGGGACGGAACCCCTTGATGCGCGCGGTGCGCGACAGTTCGCGCAGGCGACCGCCGATGTGGGTGTCCAGGCGCTCAGCCGGCAGGCTGAAGCTCATGCGGCGTTCGAGGTTGCCGACCGATTCGACCGAAACTTGCATACTCACTGACTCCTGCGGCCACGGCACAGCCGGGGCGATGTTGATAATCCGGGACGCCTGGGGCAAGCGCGCAAGGCCCGCCCGGCGGAACTTGATAGTTTCGCTGATTCCGGGGCGGGCTGCCAGCGGGGCGGGCGTTTCGGGTGGAGGCATGGGCCGGTCCCAGGCACAGGGGCTTCTGGCGCCATGCCTGGCCCCGGGCCTCGACGAGATCGATGGGGCCCGTCGCTGGAGCTTCATCAACGAGTTTCCGACGGCAGGGATGGCCGGCGGTTCATCATCGGCGTACGCCAGGACGCATAGCGCCATGCCCTCTTCGGCGCCCGGTACCGGGATCACCCGCTCACGAAGCCGGCCGCTCACCGCCCTGGCGGGTTCACGACCGTACTTTCCGGCCTACGGCGCGGCGTGGTGCGAAAGGAGGGACTCGAACCCTCACGGGGGTTACCCGCTGGAACCTAAATCCAGTGCGTCTACCAATTCCGCCACTTTCGCAAGGCCTGATGATTGTACGCGCGAGCCGGCCGGGGCCGGAAGACGACAGGCGACTGTCGACCCCATCCGCCGGAACCACCGACCCACGCCAAGGTGCATCGTCACGCAAAGAAAAACGCCCGGCGTGAGCCGGGCGTTCTCGGGTTTGGTGGGCCGTCAAGGATTCGAACCTTGGACCTATTGATTAAGAGTCAACTGCTCTACCAACTGAGCTAACGGCCCCGAAAAACTGGCTGCGTAGTGTAACCGCATCTTCTTTTTCTGTGAACCCCCGCAGTGCGGAGATCCTTGATCAGTGGGGTGGCTGAGGGGACTCGAACCCCCGACATCTGGAATCACAATCCAGTACTCTAACCAGCTGAGCTACAGCCACCACTGAAACCTGCATCCTTCCGGATCGCACCGGAAGTGGCGCGCCCGACAGGACTCGAACCTGTAACCGCCGGCTTAGAAGGCCGGTGCTCTATCCGGTTGAGCTACGGGCGCCCGGTCCGGATTGTCGCATCCCCGTCATGCCGGAACACACTGGCACTGCATCAGACTGGTCGGGGTAGAGGGATTCGAACCCCCGACCCTCTGCTCCCAAAGCAGATGCGCTACCAGACTGCGCTATACCCCGACGAGGGTCCCGGCATGGCGTCTGGACGCCAACGAGGTCGCGTATTGTCGGAACCTGCGGCCCTGCTGTCAAACGAAACCTGATGTTCCTTCGCTTGCGATATGCTCAGGCGCTGGGGACAGACGTCCGGCAACCACATGAGGGAACGATGATGCGCAGCGGCAATCCGGCATTGAAGGAATCCACCTTCCTCGACCTTGGCAGCGGGACGGTCGTCTCGCGCGACGGCGAGGCGATGACGCTCAACGGCACCATCAACAAGACCGGCATCCTGTTGCTGCTGACCGTGCTGACGGCGGCGTTCTCGTGGAACCAGGCGCTCGGCCCGGACGGCCTGCCCGCTCCCGGTTTCGCGGTGTACATGTGGGGTGGCGCCATCGGCGGCCTGGTGCTGGCGCTGATCACCGTCTTCAAGAAGACCTGGTCGCCCGTCACCGCCCCGCTGTATGCGCTGGTCGAAGGGTTCTTCCTGGGCGCGATCTCTGCGGTGTACAACGCGCAGTTCGGCGGGATCGTGATGCAGGCGGTGATGCTGACCTTCGGCATCCTGTTCGCGCTGCTGTTCGCCTACCGCAGTGGTCTGATCAAGGCCACCGAGAACTTCAAGCTGGGCGTGGTGGCGGCCACCGGCGGCATCGCACTGGTCTACCTGGCGAGCATCGCGCTGGGCTTCTTCGGCATCAAGATCCCGCTGATCCACGAATCCGGCCTGGTCGGCATCGGCTTCAGCCTGTTCGTCGTCGTCATCGCCTCGCTGAACCTGGTGCTGGATTTCGACTTCATCGAAACCGGCGTCGAACAGGGCGCACCGAAGTACATGGAGTGGTATGGCGCCTTCGGCCTGATGGTCACGCTGGTGTGGCTGTACCTGGAACTGCTGCGCCTGCTGTCGAAACTGCAATCGCGCGACTGATTCCATTCCTCGCGAAAGAAAAGGGGGCGCCTCGGCGCCCCCTTTTTTCATGAGCCGACCGTCTCGTCCGGTGGCGCTGGGCCCGCGACCTCGGCGGCGCGCCGCGTCGACCAGGCGATGAACACCAGCGCCGACCCCGCCAGCCACCAGCAGTAGTGCACGCTGCCGGCCAGCGCCAGCGGCGACACGGCAGCCAGCGAGGCCGCCAGCAGGATCTGTGCGCCGTAGGGCAGCACGCCCTGCACCACGCAGGCGAAGATGTCGAGCATGCTCGCCGCGCGCCGGGGACTGATGCCATGGCGCTGGGCGATGTCCCTGGCCAGGCTGCCGGTGACCAGGATCGCGACGGTGTTGTTCGCCGTCAGTGCGTCGGTGCCAGCCGCGAGCGCCGCGATGCTGATTTCACCGGACCGGCGCCCCGTATGCCCCCGCGCGAACTTCGCGATGACCTGCGCCAGCCAGTCCAGTCCTCCCGTGGCCTTGATCAGGGCGGCCAGTCCGCCGATGAGGATGGACAGGAGCGTGATCTCGACCATCCCCTCGAAGCCCACGTAGATGTCGCCCACGTAGGACACCACGTCGTAGTCGTCCGCCAGCACGAAACCGAAGATGCCCGCCGCGACCAGCCCGATGGCCAATACCAGCACCACGTCCAGCCCGGCCAGGGCCAGCCCGAGTACCAGCACGTAGGGCAACACCAGCCACGGTGAAGCCGCATCGGGCGCGGCCACCGGCGCCGCGTCGCCGAGCGTTGCCAGTACCGCGAGCGTTGCGATGGCGGCCGGCAACGCGATCTTGAAGTTCTCGCGGAACTTGTCGCGCATCTCCGCACCCTGGCTGCGCGTGGCGGCGATGGTGGTGTCCGAGATGATCGACAGGTTGTCGCCGAACATGGCGCCGCCCAGCACCGCGCCGACCACCAGCACCCGGTCCAGCCCTGCGGCATCGGCAACGCCCAATGCGATGGGCACCACGGCCGCCACCGTCCCCATCGAGGTGCCGATCGACAGCGAAACGAACGCCGCCGCCAGGAACAATCCCGGCAGGATCAGGCTCGCCGGCAAGGCGCCCAGGCCCAGCGCCACCACCGCATCCACCGCACCGATCGCCTTGGATACCGTGGCGAACGCGCCTGCCAGCAGGAAGATCAGACACATCAGCATGACGTTGCTGTCGCCCATGCCGGCCAGCAGCGTCTGCTGCGCAGGCACGCCACGACGACGCGCCAGCCATACGCCGAGCACCAGCGCCGGCAGGATCGCCACCGGCGCGCGCAACTGATAGAACCCCATCGCCTCGCCCTGCGCGGTGAAGTACAACCCGGCACCGAAGAACAGCGCGAGGAACAGCAGCAGCGGAGTCAGCGCCAGCGCGCTGGGACGGACGGACATGACGGGGCCTTCTGCGTGGGGCCCGGATTGTGCGTGCCCTCGGTCTCCCATCCAACCTCATGGATGGGACACATGCAAACAAAAACGGGACGCTGTGCGTCCCGTCAGTGCGTTGCCTGGCTATGTGGGCTCAGACGCGGCTGGCGATCGCCTTCGCGAACGACATCGTGGTGCCCTCCCCGCCCAGGTCCGGGGTCAGCGAATCCTTGGCTTCCAGCGTGGCGATGATCGCCGCACGCAGGCGCTCGGCCTTTTCCGGCTGGCCCAGGTGGTCCAGCATCTGGGCCGCGCCCAGCAGCAGCGCGCAGGGATTGGCCACGCCCTTGCCGGCGATGTCCGGCGCGGAGCCGTGGACGGCCTCGAAGATCGCCGCGTCGACGCCGATGTTCGCACCCGGTGCCAGGCCCAGGCCGCCGACCAGACCGGCGCACAGGTCGGAAATGATGTCGCCGAACAGGTTGGTGGTGACGATGATGTCGAACTGCTCCGGACGCATCACCAGCTGCATGCAGGTGTTGTCCACGATCATCTCGTTGGTCTGGATCTCGGGGTACAGCGCGGCCACTTCGCGCGCGACCTTCAGGAACAGGCCCGAGGTGGTCTTCAGGATGTTGGCCTTGTGGACGATGGTGACCTTCTTGCGGCCGGTCTTGCGGGCCAGGTCGTAGGCGTAACGCACGATGCGCTCGGAACCCTTGCGGGTGATCTTCTGCGTCAGCAGGGCGGTTTCGCCGTCTTCCGAGATCGACTGGCCTTCACCGATGTACGCACCCTCGGTGTTCTCGCGCACCGTGATCAGGTCAACGCCGGTCGGGAAGCGCGACTTGGTGTTCGGGAACGACTTGGCCGGGCGCACGTTGGCGTACAGGTCGAAGTGGCGGCGCAGCGCGACGTTGATCGAGCTGAAGCCCTCGCCCACCGGCGTGGTCAGCGGGCTCTTCAACGCCACGCCGTTCTTGCGGATCGAATCCAGGGTGGCCTGCGGCAGCAGGTCGCCGTGCTTTTCCAGCGCGACCAGGCCAGCATCGGCTTCTTCGTAGGTCAGGCCGACCTTCATCACGTCGAGCACGTGCAGGGTGGCGTCCATGATCTCCGGGCCGATACCGTCGCCGCGGATGACCGTAATCGTCTGGGTCATTTGAGTGGTGTTTCCGAACAGGGGCGCGCGCTGGCCGGGGGCCGGCGCGGACGCAAAGGGGAAGGTCTGTGCGCGCCATTATGCCCGAGGCCCCCTCGGGGGCCCAAATCGACGATGGTCGGAGGCATTGCCAAGATCCAGTCGGATCCCGGCCTGCGCCGGGATGACGGGAGTGGGATGAACGGACTGCACGAAGGCAGCCGAGGTGCTCGGGGATGCCTGCGTCCTGTCCCTGTCCCAGCCTCAGTGGTCGTGCGCCGCCGGCGCGTCAGCCTGCCCGCCTTCCAGCTGGTCGAGGAAATCCACCGCCCGGCGCAGGTGCGGGATGACGATGGAGCCACCCACCACCAGGCCCACCGAGAACGTCTCGAAGAATTCCTCGCGCGTGACGCCGGCCTCCTTGCACTGGGCGACGTGGTAGCTGATGCAGTCGTCGCAACGCAGCACCATCGAAGCCACCAGGCCCAGCAGTTCCTTCGTCTTCACGTCCAGCGCGCCTGCCTGGTAGGTCTGCGTGTCCAGGGCGAAGAAGCGGCGGACGACCTGGTTGGGTTCATCCAGGATGCGCTTGTTCATCCGCTGCCGGAACTCGGTGAATGCCTTCACGCGGTCCTGGCTGTCGTCGGCCGCGCTCATGCCGCCTCCCCTGCGAGCAGGGCTTCCAGCTTGCCTGCACGGTGCAACGCGATCATGTCGTCGTAGCCGCCCACATGGGTTTCGCCGATGAATATCTGAGGCACGCTGGTACGTCTGGCCTTGGCGATCATCTTCTCGCGCGCGTCCGCGTCAAGGTCGATGCGTACTTCCGTCCAGGTCTGGCCCTTGCTCTTGAGGAAGTTCTTCGCCGCCACGCAGTAAGGGCAGATGGCGGTACTGTAGAGGGTGATCTCGGGGGCGGGGGCGCCTTGCGGGGTGTCGCTCAAGGGAGTTCTCCGGAACGAAAGGGACATGCTGTGGTCCCAACCAATATCGGGTCGACGGGGTCGGGTTACAGCCGGCGACATGGAACAGTGCGGACCGGTACTGGTCCGGTTAACCACGTATTCACTCGCCCGGATCAGCGACCCGTCATCCTGATCGAGACCCCCATTATCCGCCACGGAGCCCCCGTTTGCGTCCCATCCTGCTTGCCACTGCCCTGACCCTGGCCCTCGCGGCACCGCTGGCAGCCTCCCAGGACAGCCGCCTGCCGGATATCGGCTCATCCGCAGGCGAGCTGCTCACCCCGGCGCGCCAGGCCGAGTACGGCGGCATGATGCTGCGCGAACTCCGCAACTACGGGTACCTGCTGGAAGACCCGCTGATCACGGACTGGCTGCAGACCGTGGGCAGCCGGCTGGGTGCGGACAGCGACAACCCGCAGCAGGCGTACACGTTCTTCATGATGCGCGACCGGCAGATCAATGCCTTCGCCACGCTGGGCGGCTACATCGGCATGAATGCCGGCCTGGTGCTGACGGCGGATCGCGAAGACGAGATGGCGGCGGTGCTCTCCCACGAAATCGCCCATGTGACCCAGCAACACGTGCTGCGCGGCGTGGAGCGGGCGCAACGCGACCAGGTTCCTATCCTGCTGGGCATGCTGGGCGCCATCGTGCTGGCCCAGGCGGCGGGCGGAAGTTCCAGCGGCGATGCCTCCCAGGCGGCGATCGCTTCGGCCATGGGCCTGATGCAGCAGCGCCAGATCGACTACACCCGCTCCAACGAATCCGAGGCCGACCGCGTCGGCATCCGCACCCTGTCCCGCGCCGGCTACGACATCGACGCCATGGCCGGCTTCTTCGCCAAACTCCAGCAGGCCACCCGCGCCAGCCGCGGCAGCGGGCGCGAACAGGTGCCGGACTACCTGCAGACCCACCCGGTCACCACCACGCGCATCAGCGAAGCCCGCCAACGCGCCGACCAGTTGCGTGGCGACCAGATCACCGCGACCACCCGCGTTCCCGGTGGCGAGCACGTTGAACGCTTCGACCGGCGAGGCGTGACGCTACCGGAGTCGCGTAGCGACAACCCGTTGCTGCCCATCCCTGTGACCCTGCCCTCCCAGGTCTTCCAGCGTGGCGATACCGGCCAGTTCGACTGGGCGCGCGAACGCCTGCGGGCACTCAGCGCCAGCACGCCTTCTGCCGCCGTACGGGAGTACGAAACGCTGCGCCGGCAGGCCGGCAAGCCGTTGACGGCACCCCAGCGCTACGGACTGGCCATCGCCCATCTGCAGGGCGGCGACAGCAGGACCGCGTTGACGGAATTGCGCCGCCTGGACGACGAACATCCCGACAACCTCTGGATAACGCTGGCACTGGGCGAGGCGGAATCGCGCACCGGCGATCCGGCGGCGGCGAACCGTCGCTTCGACGCCTTGCTGCAACGACTTCCGCAGAACCGCCCGGCGGTCCTGACCTATGCGAAGGTGCTGAACGAACAGGGCGGACGCGAGGCCGGGCAGCGCTCGCAA
This sequence comes from Pseudoxanthomonas sp. LARHCG66, assembly GCF_052871755.1. Taxonomy (NCBI): domain Bacteria; kingdom Pseudomonadati; phylum Pseudomonadota; class Gammaproteobacteria; order Lysobacterales; family Lysobacteraceae; genus Pseudoxanthomonas; species Pseudoxanthomonas sp. LARHCG66. The sequence continues at coordinate 502,374 of NZ_JBIXJW010000001.1, forward strand.
GCCATCCTGCGCCCGTTGATGGCGCGCGCGGGCGACGACCCGGTGTTCCAGCAGCACTTCGCCAGAGCCAACGAACTGGCGGGCGACACCGCCCGTGCCGGCGAAGCCTACGCAGAGGCCGCCTACCTGAATGGCCGGCCGGAGCAGGCATTGATCCAGCTGCAGAATCTCAAGAACCAGGGCGACCTGGATTTCTACGCCCGCGCCAGGATCGATGCCCGCATCGCCACCATCACCCCGGAAGTGCTCGAACTGCGCCGCCAGGGCATCCGCGACCCCGACGTCGAGCGCCGTTGACCCTCATTCGGCGCGCCTTGTGACAGTCCGACGGCGTGTCATGTAAACGTCATAAAATTGTCGTCTACTGGCACGGTCCCCCTCGCCCCCGGATTTTGCGTGCAGAAGCACATCCTGATCGTTGACGATGAGCCCGCCATCCGCGACATGGTGGCGTTCGCCCTCCGCAAGGGCGAATACGAGCCCATCCATGCCGGCGACGCCCGCGAGGCGCAGAACGCCATCGCCGACCGCGTACCGGACCTGATCCTGCTGGACTGGATGCTGCCCGGCACCAGCGGGCTGGAGCTGGCCCGCCGCTGGCGCAAGGACGCGATGACTCGCGACGTGCCCATCATCATGCTCACCGCCCGTGGCGAAGAAAACGATCGCGTGGGCGGCCTGGAAGCCGGCGTCGACGACTACGTGGTCAAGCCATTCTCCGCGCGCGAACTTCTGGCCCGCATCCGCGCGGTGATGCGCCGCTCGCGCGACGATGACGAAGACGGCAGCGTCGCCGTGGGCAACCTGCGTATCGACGGCGCCGCCCACCGTGTGTTCGCCGGTGACACGCCGGTCGCCATCGGCCCCACCGAGTACCGCCTGCTGCACTTCTTCATGACCCACCCCGAGCGCGTCTACTCGCGCACGCAGCTGCTGGACCACGTCTGGGGCGGCAGCGTGTACGTCGAGGAACGCACGGTCGACGTGCATATCCGGCGCCTGCGCAAGACGCTTGAACCGCACGGCCTGGAGAACATGGTGCAGACCGTGCGCGGTTCCGGTTACCGCTTCTCGGCCTCGATGTGACGATTCCGGAAGGTCCGGACAGTCGGTGTGAACGCGCCTTTTCCCACCGCTCTGGGGATGTGAGGAACAAACTGCCGCCCCCTTTCGTCATCCCAGCGAAGGCTGGGATCCATTTTGCGTTCGCCGTTGTTCCTGCTCTGGAGTGACGCAAGCAGCGCCAAGAGCGACATGGATCCCAGCCTTCGCCGGGATGACGACGGACCACTGCCCGCACGGCACATCGCGCCCCGGCTGACCATCTTCCGATCCCTTTACCCATCACACCCCCTGCAGTCCCATCCCTCCTGTCATACACATCTGCCTACAATCGCCCCATGCCCCATGACATCCGTTCCGCCTGGTTCAAGACGCTCGGCCAGTTGGCGCTGATCCTGGCGCTGGCCGTGGTGGTGGGCCTGCTGGTCGGCCAGGTGTGGCCGATCGTGACCATCGCCGCGCTGGGCGTGGTCGTGTGGCACTACTGGCGCCTGCGCAAGGTGCTGCTGCGCCTGACCGCACGCCAGCGACTCGAGCCGGCGCAAGGCAGGGGGGTGTGGAACGAGCTGGATCGCCTGCTGTTCCGTGGCCAGGCCGAAATGCGTACCCGCAAGCGCCGCCTGCTCGACATGCTGCGCGCGTATCGCGCCGCCGCCGCCGCGCTGCCGGACGCCGTCGTGGTGGTGGAACGCAACAGCCAGCGCGTGCAGTGGTTCAACAAGGCCGCCACCAGCCTGCTCGGCCTGCAATACCCGACGGACATCGGCGCCCCGGTCGGTGATCGCCTGCAGCCGCTGCCGATGTCGCACTGGCTGGCCGCCGGCCGCAATGCCGAACCGATGCTGGATGCAGCCTCGCCGGTCGATCCGAACCTGCGCCTCAACCTGCGCCTGATTCCGTATTCCGACGAGTACTGGCTGCTGGTCGCGCGCGATGTCAGCAAGATGCTGCGGCTCGAGCAGATGCGCCGCGACTTCGTGGCCAATGTCTCGCACGAGCTGCGCACGCCGCTGACCGTGGTGCATGGCTACCTGGACATGCTGGAACCCACCGAGTATCCGGACTGGGCGCCGATGCTGAGCGAAATGCAGAAGCAATCGCAGCGGATGACCCAGCTAGTCGAAGACCTGCTCACGCTCTCGCGCCTCGAAGCGCAGGACAGCCTGCCCGACGAGAATGTCGCGATGGCGCCCATGCTGGCCACCCTGCGCCGTGAAGCCGAAGCGCTCAGCCAGCGCCGCCACACAATCGTCATCCAGGACGAAGCTCCCCTGGACCTGTCCGGCTCCAACAAGGAACTGCACAGCGCGTTCTCCAACCTGGTCAGCAATGCGGTGCGCTACACGCCTGCGGGCGGCACCATCACCGTGCGTTTCGCGCGCGAAGGCGACGGCGCCATGCTCAGCGTGCGCGACACCGGCTACGGCATTCCCTCCTCGCATCTGCCGCGCATCACCGAACGCTTCTACCGCGTCTCCACCAGCCGCTCGCGTGAAAGCGGCGGCACCGGCCTGGGCCTGTCCATCGTCAAGCACGTGCTCAACCTGCACCAGGCGCGCCTGGAGATCGAGAGCGAGGTCGGCCACGGCAGCACGTTCTCCGTGCATTTCGGCGCCGAGCGCGTGGAGCCACGCCTCGACGCCCCCCACCCCATCATCACGGACAGCCAGACCGCATGAACGCCGCCCTGGATACGACGCCCGCCCCCGCGACCGGCGAAGACGCGCTGCGCGACCCCTCGCTCTACCTCAACCGCGAACTGTCGCAGCTGGACTTCAACTTCCGCGTCCTGGCGCAGGCGCAGGATCCGTCGGTGCCGCTGCTGGAGCGCCTGCGCTTCCTGTGCATCTCATGCACCAACCTGGACGAGTTCTTCGAGATCCGCGCGGCCACCGTGCGGCATGCGCTGGACTTCGGCCTGCCCCCCGGTGCCGACGGCATGAGCCCGGCCACGGTGCTCAACAGGATCCATGATCGCGCCGCCGAGCTGGTGGATGCCCAGTACAAGTGCTGGAACGACGTGCTGCGCCCAGGTCTGGCCGAAGCCGGCGTGCGCGTGTTCGGTCGCGACAGCTGGAACGCGCGCCAGAAGCGCTGGCTGCGCGCCTACTTCCGCAACGAGATCATGCCGGTGCTGTCGCCGCTGGGCCTGGACCCGGCGCACCCCTTCCCCAAGATCCTCAACAAGTCGCTCAACATCGTGGTGGTGCTGAAGGGCAAGGATGCGTTCGGCCGCGCCGGCCACCTGGCCATCGTGCGCGCGCCGCGCTCGCTGCCGCGCATCATCCACCTGCCACAGCGCGTGTCCGGTGGCGAGAACGATTTCGTGCTGCTTTCGTCGGTGCTGTCGGTGTTCGTGGACGAACTGTTCCCGGGCATGGAGGTCAAGGGCTCCTACCAGTTCCGCGTGACCCGCAACTCCGAAGTCGTGGTCGACGAGGAGGAAGTGGAGAACCTGGCGCTGGCGCTGCGCGATGAACTGGTCGGTCGCGGCTACCGGCCGGCCGTGCGGCTGGAGATCGCGCACGACTGCCCCAAGCCCATCGTGCGGCAGCTGCTGCAGAACTTCGCCCTGCCCGACAACGCGGTGTACCCGATCAACGGGCCGGTGAACCTCAATCGCGTGATCCAGGTCTACGACCTGGTGCAGCGTCCGGAACTGAAGTACCCCGCGTTCACCCCACGCACGCTGCGCGACAGCGATGCGATCTTCGAGAAGGTGGCCGACGGCGACGTGCTGCTGCACCACCCGTTCGATTCGTTCGCGGCCGTGCTCGAGGTGGTCAAGCAGGCCGCTGTCGATCCGGACGTACTGGCCATCAAGCAGACGCTGTACCGCACCGGCAAGGACTCGGCGCTCGTCGAGGCACTGGTGCAGGCCGCGCGCAACGGCAAGGACGTCACCGTCGTGGTCGAACTGCGTGCGCGCTTCGACGAGGATGCGAACCTCGGCGTCGCGGACAAGCTGCAGGAAGCCGGCGCGCAGGTCGTGTACGGCGTGGTGGGCTACAAGACCCACGCCAAGATGCTGCTGATCGTGCGTCGCGAAGGCCGCAAGCTGCGCCGGTACGTGCACCTGGGCACAGGCAACTACCACAGCGGCACGGCGCGCGCGTATACCGACATCGGCCTGCTCACCAGCGATCCGGATATCGGCACCGACGTGCACCTGCTGTTCCAGCAGCTGTCGGGCCTCGCCCCCACCACCAAGCTCAAGCGCCTGCTGCAGTCGCCGTTCACCCTGCACCCGGGGCTGATCAGGAAGATCGAACGCGAGGCGAAGCTGGCCCGGGCCGGCAAGCCCGCCCGCATCATCGCCAAGATCAATGCGATCAACGAACCCCGCATCATCCGCGCCCTGTATGCCGCATCGCAGGCGGGCGTGCGGATCGACCTGATCGTGCGCGGCGCGTGCGCCCTGCGTCCTGGCGTGCCCGGCATTTCGGACAACATCCGCGTGCGCTCCATCGTCGGGCGCTTCCTCGAGCACAGCCGCATCTACTGGTTCGGCAACGACGGCTCGCCCGAACTGTATTGCGCCAGCGCCGACTGGCTGGAGCGCAACCTGCTGCACCGGGTGGAGACCTGCTTCCCGATCCTCGACAAGGAGCTCGCCGCGCGTGTGTTCAAGGATGGCTTGCAGAACTACCTGGACGACAACTGCAATGCGTGGGAACTGCAGGCGGACGGGAGTTACCTCAAGCTGTCGCCGGGCGAGGAAGCGCCGCACTCCGCGCAGGGCACCCTGCTGGCGAAGGTGTGATGCGACGCTGCGACCTTGCGTCGCATCATCGCGCTGACACATTGCGTGCCCGCACCCGTTAAACTGATCGCATGGCGCCCCTGACCTCTTCCACCTCCCCGCCGCTCCAGGACGGGGACCTGCTGGCCGCGATCGACCTGGGTTCCAACAGCTTCCACATGGTGGTCGCGCGATCACTGCTGGGACAGCTGCGCGTGGTGGACCGGCTGCGCGAGACCGTGCGGATGGCCGATGGCCTGGATGGCAAGGGCGGACTGTCCGCTGCGGCCCGCCAGCGCGCCCTCGACTGCCTGTCGCGTTTCGGCCAGCGCATCCGCGACATCCCCGGCACGCGCGTGCGCGCACTGGCCACCAATACCGTGCGGCAACTGCGTGACCCGCAGGATTTCCTGGTCGCCGCGGAAGCCGCGCTCGGCAAACCCATCGAAGTGGTCTCGGGCCGCGAGGAAGCGCGCCTCATCTACCTTGGCGTCGCGCACGCGCAGCCGCCGAAGTCCAATCAGCGCCGGCTGGTGATCGACATCGGCGGCGGCTCGACGGAATTCATCATCGGCCGCGGCTTCGAGACGCTGGAACGCGAAAGCCTGCAGGCGGGCTGCATCGCCAGCACGCGACGCTTCTTTCCCGGCGGCAAGCTGTCGCGCAAGCGCTGGAAGGAAGCCCTGACCGAAATCGGCGCCGAGTTCCAGCAGTTCGCCGGCCTGTACCGCAACCTGGGCTGGCAGGAAGCCATCGGCTCGTCCGGCACCAACAAGGCCATCGGCGACATCTGCGCGGCGATGAAGCTGACCAAGGGCGCGGTGACCGCCGAGGCCCTGCCGCAGGTGCGCGACCGCCTGCTGCAGGCCGACCGCATCGAAGACATCGACCTGCCCGGCCTGTCCAGTGACCGCCGGCCGATCATCGCCGGCGGCGTGCTGGTGCTGGAGGCGGCCTTCGAGGCGTTGGGACTGCAGCGCCTGATGGTCAGCAAGGCCGCCATGCGCGAAGGCATCCTGTTCGACATGCTGGGCCGCGGCAGCGACAACGATCCGCGCGATCTTTCCACGGCGGCGCTGATGCAGCGCTACGGCATCGACGAATTCCAGGCCGCGCGCGTGGAAGCCACCGCGATGCGCCTGTTCGAGCAGGTGGAACAGCGCTGGAGCCTGGACGACGACGATGCGCGGATGCTCGGCTGGGCCGCGCGCCTGCACGAGATCGGCCTGGCCATCGCACACAGCCAGTACCACGTGCACGGCGCCTACCTGCTGGAGCATTCCGACATCGAGGGCTTCTCGCGCCAGGAGCAGCAGGTGTTGTCCGCGCTGGTCCGCACCCATCGCCGCGGCGTACCCAAGACGGCCTTCGATGCCCTGCCCGACCGCCTGCTGCTGAGCGCCAAGCGCAAGGCCGCGCTGCTGCGGCTGGCGGTGCTGCTGCACCGCTCGCATGATGCGGAGGCCATCCCGCGGCTGGACCTGACCGCAAACGGCGATCGTCTCGACCTGGTGGTCAGCAAGAAGTGGATCGACTCGCGCCCCCTGCTCCGCTCCGACCTGGTCGGCGAACCCGAAGACATGCAGGGCCTGGGCGTGGCGTTCAAGCCCTTCGTGGCGTGAATGGCCCACGTCCCCTCTAGTGTGACTTGAGGTTACACTCGGACCCGCCCCGGATTTGCGGCGTGGCCCATCCCTTTCCCCCCACGCCATCCTCCCCGTCCGCTCCTGTGGCGGGAGCCGGTCCGACGGCCATGATTCGTCGCGTACGTGCATTCAGGAGGAAGCCGTGATCGATCGAAGCAATCCCGAGGCGCCCTTGTCCGACGCCTGGCTGGAAGGCGGCCCGGGAGCCGTGTCCATCAGCCGCAACGTGGACCGCCTGCTGGATGCCGTCCGCCGCCATCTCGACATGGACGTGGCCTTCGTCAGCGAATTCCATGGCCGTCATCGCGTCTTCCGTCATGTCGCCACGCGGCTTGACCGCGCGCCCATCCTGCCCGGCGACTCCAGCCCACTCGACGAGGGCTACTGCATGCGGGTGGTCGAAGGCAGCATCCCGCAGCTGATTCCCGACACCGCCGCCATCCCGCTGCTCGAGCACCTGCCCGAAACGCGCACCGTGCCGATCGGCGCGCACATCAGTGTCCCCATCCAGCTGCGCGACGGACGCGTGTACGGCACCTTCTGCTGCTTCAGCCTGTCGTCCAACCTCTCGCTGGGCCAGCGCGACCTGCACATGATGCGTGCCTTCGCCGACCTGCTGGCCTACCAGATCGACGGCGACCTGGATGCCGTGCAGGAACACGAGGCGAAGGTGGAGCGCATCACCGCGGTGCTGGAACTGGGCCAGCCGCACATGGTGTACCAGCCCATCTACCGCAGCAGCACGCGCCGCATCATCGGCGTGGAATGCCTCTCGCGCTTCGACCTGGAACCCCGCCGCACGCCGGACGTGTGGTTCGCCGAAGCCAGCGAGATCGGCCTGGGCGTGCGCCTGGAGCTCAACGCCATCCTGTCGGCACTGGATGGCCTCCGCCATGTCCATGGCGATTTCTACGTGGCGTTGAACGTTTCGCCGCAGACCATCATCAGTGGCGGCATCGACGGCTACATCGACGACCTGGACCCGCATCGCGTGGTGCTGGAAATCACCGAGCATTCGCTGGTCGAAGACTACAAGCTGCTCAACGAGCGCCTGGTGCCGCTCCGCGAGGCCGGCGTGCGCGTGGCGGTGGACGATGCCGGTGCCGGCTACGCCAGCATGCGGCACGTGCTGGCCATCCATCCGGACATCATCAAGCTCGACCTCAGCCTCACCCGCGACATCGACACCGATTCACCACGGCGGGCGCTGGCTGCGGCGCTGATCGAGTTCGCCCGCCAGACGCAGTCCCGCGTGGTCGCCGAAGGCGTGGAGACCGCGTCGGAACTGGCCGCCCTGCAGGCGCTCGGCGTGGATGATGTGCAGGGCTATTACCTGGCGCGACCGCTGGAGGTCGAGGCGTTGGCGCAGAAGCTCATGGCCGAACGCCAGCGCAACTGAACCACCGGAGCGCTCTGGCATGATGCCGCGTCCTCCCTCCGCACGCACATGATGAAGACCTTCCTCCTCGCCGACGACACCCCGGTTTCGCGCATCGCCTACGGCTGCATGCAGCTGAGCCGCGCGTGGGACAGCACGCCGGTGACCGCCGACGAACGCCGCCAGGCACAGCGTCTGGTCGAAACCGCGCTGGCCCATGGCATCACGCTGTTCGACCATGCCGACATCTATGCGCGTGGCAAGTCCGAGCAGGTGTTCGGCGACGTGCTGCGCGCCTCGCCCGGCCTGCGCCAGCGCATGCTGCTGCAGTCGAAGTGCGGTATCCGCTTTGCCGACGATCCGGGAGGCTCACCGGGACGTTACGACTTCAGCCAGGCCCACATCGTGGCCTCCGTCGAGCGCAGCCTGTCGCGACTGGGCGTGGAGCATCTCGACATGCTGCTGCTGCACCGCCCGGATGCGCTGGTGGAGCCGGAGGAGGTCGCGCGTGCATTCGACGCGCTGCATGCCACCGGCAAGGTGCGCCATTTCGGCTTGAGCAACCACACGGCCGGACAGATCGCACTGCTGCGTAGGCATGTGCGGCAGCCGCTGGTTGCCAACCAGGTGGAAGTCAGCCTGTTGCACCATCACCTGATCGACGACGGCGTGGTGGCCAACACCACCGGCCATGCCTACGCGGCAGCGGCCGGCACGCTGGACTACTGTCGCCTGCACGATATCCGCGTGCAGGCGTGGTCGCCGCTGGCGGGCGGCAAGTTCGCGACTGCCTCGGAGTTCGCCGATCCGGTGGTCCGCAACACTTCGACCCTGCTCCGCCAACTGGCGGAAGAAAAAGGTGTCGCCCCGGAGGCCATCCAGCTTGCCTGGCTGCTGCGCCACCCCGCCGGCATCCAACCCATCGTCGGCACCACCGACCCGGTTCGCCTGGCAACGTGCTGCGCAGCCGACAGCGTCGAGCTGAGCCGGGAAGACTGGTACGCATTGTTCACTGCGGCGCGCGGCGAACGCGTGCCCTGAGGCAGTCCCTGGCCCCACCTGTCTACCCACGGCAGTCCGCGCTTATGATGCCGCATCACGGCGGCCCCGCCGGCCAGCCGACAAAGAGAGCGCAGCGGTGATCACTCAGCAGACCGTCAAGGGAACCTGCCATTGCAAGGCCGTCGAGTTCGAGGTTGACCTGATCAACGGCCACGAGAACATACGCCGTTGCAACTGCTCCATGTGCAGTCGCCGGGGCGCCATCATGGCGGGCGTCACCGTGGACCGGTTGCGCGTCACGCGTGGCGAGGACAAGCTCAGCCTGTACCAGTGGAACACGAAGATCGCCAGGCATTATTTCTGCAGCATCTGCGGCATCTACACGCATCACCAGCGCCGCAGCGTCCCGACGGAATACGGCTACAACCTGGCGTGCATCGAGAGGATCGATCTCGCGAGCATCGGCGAGATAGGCGCCAGCAATGGTGCGGCGCAATCGCTGGTTTCACCCTGACATTGCTTCCAGATCCTCGCCGGAAAGCAGTCCATGACGTGACCGAGGTGTTCGGCATCCGTGGCAGATCGATACGCATGCATCATTTGATGGGTCGACGGGGATCGGATGCTGGAAGGACCTGGACACGCGAGACGAAGAACCTCGATCCTCTTACCGACGTACGCCGTCCAGCATCCGACACCACCACAGGCAGACCGCATGGCTGACCCCTACAACTCCCCGGCAGCGCGCCCGACGGCTTCACCTCTGAACGACACGATGGTCACCACGGCACTGGAACTGCCGGGCTACCGCATCATTCGCAACCTGGGTCTGGTGCGGGGCATCACGGTACGGTCGCGCTCGATCGTCGGCAATTTCCTCGGCGGACTGCAGACACTGTTCGGCGGCAACATCACCATCTACACCGAGCTGTGCGAACAGGCGCGCCACGAGACCTACCGCGACATGATGCAGCACGCCCGGCAACTGGGGGCCAACGCGATCATCGCCGTCCGCTACGACGCCACCGACGTGATGGCAGGCCTCACCGAAGTGTTGTGCTACGGCACGGCGGTGGTGGTCGAGCCGCGCGACTACTGACCCCGATGAAGCCGTCGAAGCGCAAGCGTCCGTGGCTGCGCAGGCTCATGCTGGCCGCACTCATCGTGGCGGCATATCCCGCATCCGTCCTGACCTACACCTGGTCCCATGTCCTGCAGAGCCCACTCCCGGGTGGCCGGCATGGGCCGCTGGACGCGTACCGGCACACCCTGGCCAGCGCGATCGTGGCCTACACCCTGGACGCGCGTGCCGTCCACCTCGTCAATGGCGTCATGGAGCGGCGCGGAAAGCGCGCCAACACCATGGACATCCACAACAACCTGATCGGTGCAGGGATCGGATCGCGCGCGACCCGGTTCGCGGACATCGAGCCGATGGTGGCGCGTCGCGTGGCATCAGGCTGCATCGACGCTGCTTCACCGGACCAGACGACGTGGTTGCCGCAGAGCGCGTGGAAGGAAGGGTTCGCGTGGTGACCCTGTGGCGCGTTCCGGGTGGCATCAACCCCCATGTCCGACAGCGTGTCGCTCAGCCGGCGCGGGCTCGGCTATAGTCGCCCCCAGTCGCGGCCGGCCCCACGCCGACGGGCAGTCCCTCGCATCCTTGCCGGAGGTTGTCATGAAGCGCGTGTCCCGTTTGATCCTTGCCGTCATTGCCGGCCTGCTCGTCGGCAGCATCGCCAACATGGCGCTGGTCATGCTCAGTGGCCATGTCATCCCGCCACCGGCCGGCGTGGACACCACCACGGCGGAAGGCCTCAAGGCGGCGATGCCGCTGTTCGAACCGAAGCATTTCCTGTTCCCCTTCCTGGCCCACGCCATCGGCACGCTGGTGGGCGCCTTCGTCGCCACGCTGGCGACGCCCGGCCGGACCCGCGGCCCCGCGTGGGCGGTCGGCGCCTGCTTCCTGATCGGCGGCATCGCCGCCATCACCATGCTGCCCTCGCCGCTCTGGTTCACCGTGGTGGATCTGGTGTTCGCTTACCTGCCAATGGCGTGGCTGGGGCACCGGATGTCGGCGCGGGGGCAACGCGCGGCCTGAAGGCGGCCGCCTTCATCCGCGATGGAATCAGGCTGTCAGCTTCGCGACGACCCGACGGACCCAGGGCGCCACCAGCGTGACGGCGATGAAGGCCACCGGCCACGTCGTGGCGCAGCTGCGCGCCCAGGTTGCCAGGAAGTCCGCATGCAGTCCCTGGTTGATCAGCAGCACGAACGCGGACACCAAGGACACCATGATGGCGGAGAGCAGCGCGCCGAATAGCAGCGGCGCGAAACGGGCGGGAATACGCATGGGGAGACTCCTGCTGGAAGGACGGGATCAGAAGGAAAACAGCAGACGTACGAGCAGGGCCGACAGATAGAGCCCTGCACCGAACATCAGGTGGTTCAACACGCTGTGCATGCGCGCATTGGCCGGACGCGGCGTCCTGGACGCCGCGACGCCGGCGCCCATGCCAGGCTGCATCAGCAGGAACGGAACGGCGACGGTGACCAGGCCCACCAGGAGTGCCGGCCCCGGCGTAGGGTCACGCAGCCACGCAACGCCCCAGACAATGGGGAGCACACCGGCAAAGGCGATGCCGGTCAGGTAGTGCGCGCACCAGCCCAGCGTCCGCTCGCTGCGGACGGAGGCGCTCCGGGCGATGGCGGCATGGCGGAATCGCCCCGTCGGCATATGGCCGAGCCAGCGGCCCACCAGGGCATAGTCGGCGGTCGGCACGCCGAAGAGGCCGCGCCGCAGCAGGCCCCAGGCATCCATTGCGAGTGTGGCGCCGATGCCGATGAGCAGCGTGCGGATCACAGAATCCATGTCGATCTCCAAGAAAGGTCCGGCGCTGGCTTGTGCCGCACGACCGTTGCGCGCACGATGCCACTTCAAGTCGACTTGAAGTCAAGCGGGGTTCTGGTGGACATCGGCGAGGTTGCGAAACGATCCGGCTTGCCGGCGTCGACACTGCGCTACTACGAACAGAAAGGGCTGATCGCGTCGATCGGACGCCATGGCCTGCGCCGTACCTTCCATCCGGACGTACTGGAACGCCTGGCGCTGATCGCCTTGGGGCAGACGGCTGGGTTTTCGCTCGACGAAATCGCGGCGATGTTCGGCGCCGATGGCCGACCCGACATCGACCGCCGCAGCCTGCGCGCGAAGGCGCGCGAACTGGACGTGATGATCCTGCGCCTGACCGCGATGCGCGACGGACTGCGCCACGCCGCGGCCTGCTCCGCCCCCAGCCACCTGGAATGCCCACGGTTCCGGCATCTGCTGAGCCAGGCGACCACGGGCGGCCGCCGCTCAGACAAGCCGAAGAAGCGCTGAGTCGCCTTCTTCAGCAGCGTCATGTAGCGGTAACCGCACCGCAATACTCGCTACATCTCCCGCCCCCAGCATGCGCAAAACGTGGAGTTGCGCATGCGCTTTGCCATCGTCACCGAGACGTATCCGCCGGAAGTCAACGGCGTGGCCCTGACCGTGCAGGGGCTGGAAACCGGCCTGCGCCAGCGCGGGCATGCCGTCTCCCTGATCCGGCCGCGCCAGCCCGCCGACGCCGCCGACAGCGGAGACACCCTGCTGGTGCGTGGCGCCAGCCTGCCGCGCTACCCCGGACTGAAGTTCGGCCTGCCTGCGACGCGCCGCCTGGTGGCGCAGTGGAAGGCTTCCCCTCCCGATGCCATCTACGTGGCGACGGAAGGCCCGCTGGGGTGGTCGGCGCTGCGTGCCGCGCGGCGGCTCGGCATCCCGGTGGCGACAGGATTCCACACCCGCTTCGACGAATACATGCGCGACTACGGCGTGCGCTTCCTGCAGCACACCGCACTGCGCTGGATGCGCCGCTTCCATAACGGCGCGGACGCTACGCTGGTGCCGACGCGCGAACTGGCCGACTTCCTGCAGTCGCAGGGCTTCCATCGCGTGGTGCGGCTGGCGCGCGCCGTGGACGCGCGCCACTTCAGCCCATCGCGACGCGACGCGACGCTGCGTGCGGCGTGGGGCCTGGGGCCGGACGACCTCGCCGTGATCTACGTGGGTCGCATTGCTGCGGAGAAGAACCTCGAGTTGTCGATCCGGGCATTCCGCCGCATCCAGCAGTTGCAGCCGACGGCGAAATTCGTCTGGGTCGGCGACGGACCGGTGCGCGAGCGGCTCGCGCAGGAGAATCCGGACTTCATCTTCTGCGGCGTGCAGCGTGGCGACGCGCTGGCGCGGCACTTCGCCAGCGGCGACCTGTTCCTGTTCTCCAGCCATAGCGAAACCTTCGGCAACGTGACGCTGGAAGCGATGGCCAGCGGTGTGCCGACGGTGGCGTTCAACTATGGTGCCGCGCGCGAGCACCTGATCGACGGCGTGCACGGCGCCGCCGTCGACAACGACGACGACTTCATCGGGGCGGCATTGCGGTTGGCGGGCGATGCCCCTGCGCGCCGCGCCATGGCCGATGCCGCCAGCGATGCGATGCGCGCACTGCACCCTGACCAGGTGTCCGCCGACTTCGATGCCCTGCTGACCGATCTCGCCCTGACACGGAGAAGCCACCATGCGTCCGTTGCTGCCGCGTAATCCCCTCATCGGCCGGGACACCGGCTGGTGCCTGCTCGCCAATCGCTGGGGCGAATGGAACGGCGTGCGTCGTTTCTTCGCCCTTGTCAGCCGGCTGGGCGACGGCGTGTTCTGGTACGTGCTGATGGCGGCGCTGGTGGTCGCCGATGGCCTGGACGGGCTGGCGGCTTCGGCGCACCTGGCGGCGACCGGTGTGATCGCGCTGACGCTGTACAAGGCGTTGAAGCGCTGGACGAAGCGGCCACGCCCGTTCGCGTCGGATGTACGCATCCGCGCATGGATCGCGCCGCTGGACGAGTTCAGCTTCCCGTCCGGCCACACGCTGCACGCGGTGGCCTTCACCATCGTGGCGCTGGCGCACTACCCGGTGCTGGCCCCCTTGCTGATCCCGTTCGCCGCCTGCGTGGCGGTCTCGCGTGTGGTACTGGGCCTGCACTACCCCAGCGACGTGCTGGCAGCGACGGTCATCGGCACCACACTGGCGACGCTTTCGATCTGGCTGGTGCCGGGCGTAAGCCTGCTGGGCTGAGCTGGGCAACGCCCACAGCGACAAGAAGAGCGAACTCAGAGTTATCTTTTGTCATCTCAATGTTATATTTTGTTGACATTGAGTAAATTAAACATTACCTTACTCCCCGTCCATCCACCAACGGGGAGCACCACCATGCTGTCGAAGGAACGTTTCGCCTGGGTCTGGCTGACGGCGCTGGCCGTCGTGTTCGCGCTGTACTTCACCTACCTCGCGGTCTATGCCAATGCCGTCGCAGCAATGCACATGGGGCAGCGCATCGGCCTGCTGGCGCTCGCGCTGGGATCGCTGGGGATCATCGCGGGGCTTACCTACCTGCTGGGCCGGCAGCGCGAGGAAGACGGCTCGCCCACGCCCACCGACGAGCGCGATCGCCGGATCGAGTCGCGCGCGTCGGTCTACGCCTATTACGTGCTGATGGCCGGCATCATCATCGTGGGCTGCGTGATGCCGTTCCTTGCCGGTGGCTGGACGCTGGTGCATGCAACGCTGCTGGCGATCGCCGCCGCCGAGTTCGTCCACTCCGGCCTGATCATCCACGGCTATCGTCGAGGCGTACGTGTCTGAGGCCCGGGTCACCAACCAGATCCGCACGCTGCGCTTCCTGGCCGGCGAAATGACCCAGGCCGACCTCGGCAAGCGCGTGGGCGTGACCCGGCAGACCATTGCCGCGATCGAGGCCGGCAAGTATTCGCCGACGCTGGAATGCGCGTTCCGCATCGCCGAGGTGTTCGGCAAGCCGCTGGTCGAAGTGTTCGGCTGGGAGCGTTGAGCACGACGGGCCTGCAGGAGTGCCCGACGGGCGCTCCTACGGCATTTCGAATGCGGTGGCTCGCACGCGAAGGAGAGCGGGCTGGAGTTGGCCCGGCCAGTCGCGATCGTTGGCCACCTGGGCACTGGCGCGACTGCGGTCCAGGGCGTCGACATCCAGGTCCGCGATGGCCCAGGCGGCCTGGTCGGCGGTCTGCGCCACGATGCCATCGTCGGGCAGCCCGCGATCCATCGGCGCGAAGATCGCGGCCTCACCGGTATTGATGTCCAGCGCAGGGCTCCACGCCGCCTCGCCGGCAGTGACCGACTGCGCCACGAACATCCGGTTCTCCAGCGCGCGTGCCAGGCATCCCACGCGCACGCGGGTGGCACCGGCCGCCGTATCCGTGCAGCTGGGCACCAGCAGCAGCCGTGCGCCGGCCTCGGCCTGCGCACGCACCGGCAGCGGGAATTCGCTGTCGTAGCAGACGGCCACGGCGGCACGCACACCGTCCATGTCGAACACCTTTACCGCGTCGCCGCCCTCCATGACGCCCAGCGCCTTCTCGAACCCGGTGAGCTGCAGCTTGTCCTGCCACGCATACGCGCCCTGGGGGGTGAACACGTCGCAGCGGTTGCGGTAGCGGCCGCCAGCGTGGGCGAGCAGGAACGTACCGGCCACGATGTACAGATCGAACGCCCGTGCAAGCCGTGCATACAGCGCGAGCCAGTCGTCGCGATAACGCTGTATCGCAGCCAGCGAAGCGTGCAGGTCGCCGCGCACGCCGGCGTCGAACGTGGCGGCCAGTTCCAGCGACAGATACTCCGGCAGGACGGCGATGCGTGCGCCCTGCGCGGCCACCTCGCCCAATGCCGTCGCCTGTCGGTCGGCAAAGGCGGTGAAATCCGCTGGTGCCTGGACGACATGCTTGGCCACGGCGACTTTCATCGCGCGCCCTCCAGCCCGCGCAGCCAGAACGTCAGCGCGTGCTCGGTTTCGCCGCGCCCGATCTCGTTCCATGCCAGCCGCATGGTCATGCCGGGCTGCCGCGTGTAGCCACGCTTGTCCCAGAACGCCTCGTGGGTGCGATGCCCGACGGGCCTGCGCGGGTCGTCCGCTTCACGGTCCACCGCGCAGAACGCCGTCCACCCGAACCGTCCCAGCGCCCGCGCATGCGCTTCGCGGTGATCGAAGAACGCGTGGCCGATGCCATGGCCGCGGTAGGCCGGCAGCAACACGGATTCGCCGAAGTAGAAGACGTCCTCGGGATCCATGCCGCTGTCCAGGAACGGCTGGCGGAAGGCTTCGGTGTCGTCCGCCAACGGCAGGCCGGTGGATGCACCCACCACCTCCCCACCCTGCATCGCCAGCACGAACACGCTTTCCGCCGAGCGCGCATACGCGGCCAGGTAATCGCGCTCGAAGTCCAGATCGCCTTCGTAAAGGTAGGGCCAGTCGCGGAACACGGTCACGCGCAGGCGCGCGACATCGTCAAGCCAGGACGTGATTTCCGGCCCACGGAAGAGGCCGATGGTGTGCGCAGAGTTCATCCCTGAACTCTAGCGCACGCCACCGGCCGGGGCGAGGCAACCGCACAGCGTCCCGACGCTAGCGGGGTGCGGGGAATGCGTCGATGTGTTGCAGTCCGCGATCGTCCCAGATGTACACCGCGCAGGCCGCCGCAGGCAGCAGGCACAACGCCGCGCGGCCGTCGTCGCTGCGCGTGTCGAACCGCTGCGACGCGCCTTGGCCCTGGTCGCGCCACGCGGCGTACGTCAGGGGATGCGTCCAACGCCCCAGGCCTTCCCTGGCCTGGCGTGCGTCCTGCAGATAACCGGCCGCGCGCGATACCAGGGCGGCGATCGTCTGCGACGAAAGCCTGAAAAGCAGACACCCTCTGCGTCGATGCACGAGCGGGAACAGCAGCGTGGCCAGCGTGGCGTCGTCCATGGCCTCGACGATGACCGCCTCGGTCCCGATCTTCTCGGGGAGTACGCGCCGGGCACGCCGATGCAGGGTGGCGGGATCAATCATGGCCGCCTCAGCGCAGTTCCGTACCCAGCGCATACCAGTCCACCTTGCGGGTGACCCACATGATCACGGCCAGGATGCCGAACAACAGCAGCGAGCCCATCAGCAGCGCGTTGTTCTCGGATTTCAGCAGGATGTACAGCACGCCGTACAGCGCAGTCAGCATGGTGGCGAAACCCGCCGCGCGCAGCCAGCTCTGCAGCACCCCCGACAGATAGAAGAACTGCAGTCCTATGCAGGCGGCCGCGGAGACGAGATAGGCCTGCCAGAACGCGATGTGCTCGGACAGGCTGAGCAGCAACAGGAAGAAGATCGCCAGCGCCAGGCCCACCAGCAGGTACTGCAGCGGATGGATCGGCAGGCGCTTGATCAGTTCGAACAGCGCGAAACCGACGAAGGTCAGCACCACGAACAGGATGCCGTACTTGCTGGCGCGGTCGACCTGCGTGTACACGTCAACGGTATCCGCGAGGCTGACCACCGCGCTGTCGATGGCGGTGTCGCTGCTGTCGTCGGCAGCGTAGCCGGATGGCGTGGCGCTCAACGACGGCGGCTGGGTCAGCTTGCCCGATGCGGATTCCAGCTGGCTCTGCGCCGCGCTCGCCAGCGAAGAGACCTGCCAGCGCGCGGTGAAGCCCGCATCGCCCAGCGTCTTGCTGTTGGGCAGGAAGCGGCCACCGAACAGCGGCTGCCGCCAGGGGGAGCTCATCGCGATGTCGTTGCTGTCCGCGATCGGCGCGATGCCGAGCGTCTGGGTGCCGGCCAATGCCATGTCCAGGTGCACCTCGCTCGCGGGTAGTACGCCGCCCTGCACCTCCAGCAGCGCGTGGATGCCTTCCATCCGCGACGACATCGCGCCGGTGCCGGCGGCCAGCGTCCGCGGCACGCCATCGACCTTCAGCGACGGCGTGCCGACCAGGCCGCGCACATCGGCCATCCCGACCACCACGTAGGGCTGCCCGTAGACGCGCCCGTCGGCACCCGGCACCTGCAGGGGTGCGAAGCTCGCCTTCATCGCCGCCTTCCATTCGTACACATTGACCGTGTACAGCCCGATGCGCCGCTCGCCCGGCTGCAGGCGACCGTCCACGGCCAGGGTGGCAGGGGTCTGCAGCAGGTAGCCCTCCTTCACATCCCGGCGCACCTCGGGCTTGCCGTCTTCGTTCAACGCGTTGACGAGGCGCTCTTCGCGCCACGGGATGACACGCAGCGGGCCGACCACCTGCTGTGGCCCGGCCATGCTCTGCGAGACGCGCGTTTCGGCCAGCGCACGGTAACGCTCGCGGTCCTGGATGACCCCGCGGATCATCACCAGTGGAATGAGCAGCAGCAGGACCAGCCCGCCGACGGTGAGGAAACGCAACAGCAACTTCAATGACTTCATGTCGATGCCCCGGTTGGATACGGGATGCATCGTCCGGTGCCGGTGTGCAACCGGCAGGAAGCGTGTTTGAAGGCTGTGTGAAGTGCGGACTAGAGCCTGGGCAGCGACAGCACCGCTTCGGCACCACCGTCGTGGCGGTTGTCCAGCGTGGCTTCGCCACCATGCAGGCGCATCACTTCGCGCACGAACGGCAGGCCCAGGCCGGAACTGCGCTGGCCGCCATCGGGCCGAGGCAGCGAATAGAAGCGCTCGAACACGCGCTCGCGTGCGTAGTCGGGCACGCCCGGCCCGCGGTCGCGGACGATGAAGCGCACCAGTCCGTCCGTGGCCTCGACCGCGAGCTCCACCGTGCCGCCCGGCGGTGAAAAGGCGATGGCGTTGTCCAGCAGGTTGCCCAGTGCGCGCCGCAGCAGGAAGGCGTCGCCTTCCACCGCCCAGGCCCCCGTCTGCGGCACACGTACCACGTCCACGCCGTGCGGGGTGAGCTTGGCGTCCAGGCCCTGCACCACCTCGTCCGCCAGCGCCGAGGTATCCACGCGTTCGCGGCGCTGCAGCCAGCCGTGCTGTTCCACTTCGGCCAGGGCCAGCAGCTTGTCGATGGTCTCGGTGAGGCGGTGTTCCTGGGTCTGGATGTTGCGGACGAAACGCTGGTGGTCCGCTTCGGGCAGGGGCTCCTGCAGCAGCTCGGCGGCACCGCGGATCGCGGCGAGCGGGCTCTTCATCTCATGCGTGAGCGACTGCACGTACTGCTCGACGTACGCCTTGCCCTGCAGCTTGCGGCGCATGGTCTCCAGTGCGCGGCCGAGGTCGCCGATCTCGTCGGCGCGCGGGCGTGGCGGCGGCACCGGCTCACCCGCGCTGACCGCCTGCGCGTAGCGGTTCAATCCGCCGATGCCGCGCACCAGCCACCACGTCATCAGCACGCCGATCAGGGCGGAGATGCCGATCAGCCAGGCGCCGCGCAACAGGATGCTGCGCTGGCTGGCGACGATGAAGGGCTCGATGCTGCGGTTGGGCTGCGACAGCGTCAGCACGCCCAGCAGCGTGGCGCGATCGGCCGGATCGTAGATTGGCGCGGCCACGTGCATCACCGTATTGGTCTCGTCGCCGGGCGCTTCGGGACTGGAACGGGCCCCGTATTCGCCGCGCAAGGTGCGGTAGACATCGTTCCAGCGCGAGTTGTCGCGGCCTACATCGCGTCCCTGAGAGTCGAAGACCACCGTGCCGCGCGCGTCGGTCACGGTGACGCGATAGTCCACGGAACGCTTCTGGAAACGCCATACCCAGGCCTTCGGATCACGCTGCTGCGCCTGGGCCACGTTGCCGGCGAAGGTTCCCCCGGCGATGCGGCCAGCCTTCAGGTCGTCGGCGGCCATCTCGGCCAGCATGTTGGCCGCATCGACCAGCGTGGATTCCATCGCCTGCCGCACGCCCGGCTTCACTTCGTTGACGAACACCCGCATCACGAAGAACGCGGCGATGCCAACGATCAGGAAGAAGCCGAGGACGAGCTTCAGCCCCAGCCGCATCTCAGGCCTCGATCGCGTAACCCAGGCCGCGATGGGTGCGGATCGGGTCGGGGTCGGCGCCAGCCGCGCGCAGCTTGGCGCGCAGTGTCTTGACGTGGGTGTCGACGGTGCGGTCGGCGCTGTCGGCGTCGCTGTCCCATCCGCGGTCCATCAACTGCGCACGGCTGAGGATCGCGCCCGGCCGCTGCAGCAGCGCATCCAGCAGCGCGTACTCGTAGCGGGTCAGGTCCAGCAACTGCTGCCGGTAGCGGATGCGGTGGCCGTCGCGGTCGATGGCGAAGTCACCGCGCGCGGTCCATTCGCCCTCCACGGCCTTGACCGTGCCGCCGGCACGCCGCAGGCGGGCGCGCACGCGCGCCACCAGTTCGCGTGGCGAGAAAGGCTTGGTGACGTAGTCGTCCGCGCCCAGTTCCAGCCCCAGCACGCGGTCGATCTCGTCGTTGCGTGCGGTCAGGAAGATCACCGGCACGTCGCTGAAACCGCGCAGTTCGCGGCAGACATCGAAGCCGCTGGCGTCGGGCAGGCCGACGTCGAGCACCACCACGTCCACGCCGCCGGCGCGCACGCGCGGCGCGACCTCGCGCGCCAGCAGGCAGTGGTCGGCTTCGATGCCTTCGCTGCGCAGGGCATACAGCACGGCATCGGCGATGGCGGCTTCGTCTTCGGCAATCAATACACGGGGCATGGCGCAAGCATATATGCTGCGCGCCATGAATTACCGCCATGCCTTCCACGCCGGCAACCACGCCGATGTCCTCAAGCACATCGTGCTGCTGGCCATGATCGATGCGCTGAAACGCAAGGACGCGCCGTTCTTCGTGCTGGACACGCATGCCGGGCGCGGCCGTTACCTGCTCGGCGGCTCGGAAAGCCGCAAGACCTCCGAAGCCGACGAAGGGGTGTTCAAGCTGCTCGACGCGCCACGCATGCCGGAACTCGTGGAGGCCTATCTTCGTGCGGTGCAGGCGAGCAACCCGGTCGGCGCGCTGGTCGCCTACCCCGGGTCGCCGCTGCTGACCGCGCAGGCCCTGCGCGCCCAGGACCGGCTGGCGGCCTGCGAACTGCAACCGGACGAGGCGCAGGCGCTGAAGGACCTGTTCGCCGGCGACGACCGTGTTGCCGTCCATGCGCGCGACGGTTACGCGGCGATGAAGGCGCTGCTGCCGCCCCGTGCAGGCGCGCAGCGCATCGCTCGCGGCCTGGTGCTGATCGATCCGCCCTACGAAGCCCAGGATGCCGAGTACCCGCAGATCATCGCCTCGCTGCGCGATGCCCTGGAGCGTTGGCCGGCCGCGACCTACGCGGTCTGGTATCCCATCAAGCAGCGGCGCACGTTGTCGCCCTTCTTCCGCAAGGCGACTTCGCTGCCCTCCAAGGGGGCGTTCGTCGCCGAGTTGCAGGTCCGGCCGGACGACTCGCCGCTGCGCCTCACCGGTAGCGGCATGCTGGTGCTCAATCCGCCCTGGCAACTGGACAAGGCGCTGGCGCCGGTGCTGCCGGCGCTCGCTGCCGCCCTGGGCGAGGCCGGCGCCAGCCACCGGCTGGAGTGGCTGCGCGCACCGGACTGACCCCGGCGGCGGGATCACGCGGCCCGGTCAGGGCGCTGTGCGAGAATCGCGCCCTTCCCCTTCACGACGACCCTCATCCATGGCCGGATCCAGCCTCTTCGCCCTGATCGACGACATCGCCACGCTGCTGGACGATGTGTCCGTGATGACCAAGGTCGCTGCGAAGAAGACGGCAGGCGTACTGGGCGACGACCTGGCACTGAATGCCCAGCAGGTCACCGGCGTGAAGGCGGACCGCGAACTGCCCGTGGTGTGGGCAGTGGCGAAGGGATCGGTGGTCAACAAGGCCATCCTGGTGCCGGCCGCGCTGGCGATCAGCGCACTGGAAACCTGGCTGCACGGCAAGGGCTACAACATCCCGCTGGTGACGCCGCTGATGATGCTGGGTGGCGCCTTCCTGTGCTTCGAGGGCGTGGAGAAACTGGCGCACAAGTTCCTGCATGGCAAGGAGACGGACAGCCAGCACCACGCCGAACTGGTCAAGGCGGTGCAGGACACGAACGTGGACATGGTCGCGTTCGAGAAGGACAAGATCCGCGGCGCCATCCGCACCGACTTCATCCTGTCGGCGGAGATCATCGTCATCTCGCTGGGCACGCTGACGGGACGCACCTTCATGGAGCAGGTGCTCACGCTGGTGGCGATCTCCGCGATCATGACCGTGGGCGTCTACGGCCTGGTGGGCGGCATCGTGAAGCTGGACGATGCCGGCCTGGCATTGACCTCCGATGCCCGCGAGAGCGGCTGGGCGCGGCTCAAGCGCGCCTTCGGCCGCGGCATCCTCTACAGCGCGCCCTATCTGATGAAATTCCTTTCCATCGCCGGCACCGCCGCGATGTTCCTCGTCGGTGGCGGCATTCTCGTCCACAGCATCCCGGCACTGCATCACTTCATCCAGCCTTACGCGGAAGGCAGCGTGGGCTGGTTGTGGGAAGGCCTGTTCAATGCAGGCGTCGGTGTGGTGGCCGGTGCGATCATCGTGGCCGTGGTCACCGCCATCTCGCGCCTGCGCGGCAAACGCCACGGCGCCTGAACCAGCGACGCCACGGCCCTCGCCCCGTCTCCGGATTTCATGCGAGCATCACACCATGACCGCGCCGAAACGCCTCCCGCCCTGGCATGAACACTTCCGCCTGCCCAGTGGGCGCGAATTGCTGATCCGGCCGATCCGGCCCGAAGACGCCGGCCCCATCCAGGGCGCGTTCGGACTGCTGGGTCCGGAGGAAATACGCCACCGGTTCCTTTACGCACTGAAGGAACTCACGCCGGAGATGGCGCAGCGGCTGGCGCATCCCGACCCCAATACCGAATTCGCGCTGGTCGCCGCCGAAACGCTGCCGCCGGGCGAAGCGCTGGTGGGCGCCGTCGCCCGCGCGGCCATGGTGCCGCGTACGCGCGATGCCGAGTTCGCCATCCTGGTCAGCCACTTCATCGCCGGGCAGGGGCTGGGCCGCCACCTGATGCGCAAGCTCGCCAAATGGGCGCGCTCGAAGAAGCTCGACCGCCTGTATGGCGACGTGCTGGATTCCAACCAGCCGATGCTCGCGCTGGCGCAGTCGCTGGGGTTCAAGCGCGTGCGCGAGAACGACGGCTCCGGTCTGGTCCGCGTGGTACTGGATCTCAACGAAGAAGCCTGAGGCGCGCAGCGCTGGCGTTCCGATCAACGGCCGCCCCGGCATCGGCGCGCAGGCGTAGGCTGCCGTGCAGGGGGCTGGCGGCAAGCCCTGCCGTGTTCGCCCAGGTCACGGCCCATGGCTATCGACAATGATCGCCTGAACACCTTCCTCGGCCGCGCTGTCGGCGATCTCGGCGCGGCGATCAGCGCTACGCTGATGCTGGTCGGCGACCGCCTGGGCTTGTACCGCGCGCTGGCGGCATTCCCTGCCACGCCTGCCGACCTTGCGCAGCGCACGCACACGCACGAGCGCTACATCCGCGAATGGCTGGCCAACCAGGCGGCCGGCGGCTACGTCACCTACGACGCCGACAGCGGACGTTACTCGCTCGATGACGCGCAGACGCTCTGCCTGGCCAGCCCCGACAGTCCCGTCGACCTGGCCGGCGCCTACTACATCGTCGAAGCGGCCTTCCATGCGCTGGAACGCACGACCGAGAACTTCCGCACCGGCCAGGGCATGGAATGGGGCGA
This sequence comes from Pseudoxanthomonas sp. LARHCG66, assembly GCF_052871755.1. NCBI lineage: Bacteria > Pseudomonadati > Pseudomonadota > Gammaproteobacteria > Lysobacterales > Lysobacteraceae > Pseudoxanthomonas > Pseudoxanthomonas sp. LARHCG66. The sequence continues at coordinate 525,766 of NZ_JBIXJW010000001.1, forward strand.
ACACCATGCCTGCCTGTTCCACGGTACGGAACGCTTCTTCCGTGCCGGTTACCACGCCCACCTGCTGACCGAATGGCTGCCCGCGCTGGATGGCGCGGTCGAGAAGCTCGGGCACGGCGCGCACGTGGCCGACGTGGGCTGCGGCCATGGCGCCAGCACGCTGCTGATGGCAAGAGCCTTCCCGCATTCGCAGTTCGTCGGCTACGACTACCATGCCGATTCCGTCCGTACCGCCAACGAGCGTGCAAGCGCCGCCGGCATCCGCAACGCGCGTTTCGAGGTGGCCGATGCGGTGGGCTATGACGAAGAAGACCTCGACCTGGTGACATTCTTCGATTGCCTGCACGACATGGGCGATCCGATCGGCGCGGCCCGGCATGCGTACCAGGCCCTCAAGCCGGATGGCCACTGCCTGCTGGTGGAGCCGTTCGCCGGCGACCGCGTACAGGACAACCTCAACCCGGTGGGGCGCGTCTATTACGGCGCTTCTTCGCAGATCTGCGTACCGGTATCCCTCGCCCGCCACGGCCCCGCGCTGGGGGCCCAGGCCGGACAGGCCCGGTTGCAACAGGTGATGGCCGAAGGCGGATTCCGGCGTTTCCGGCGCGCGGCGGAAACGCCGTTCAACCTGGTACTGGAAGCCCGTCCCTGAACCTTGCCGAGGAGTCCGCCATGCCCCGCTACCTGATCGAACGCGATATCGAAGGTGCCGGCCTGATGACGCCGGCCGAGCTCAGGACGGTCGCGCAGAAGTCGTGCAGCGTGCTGGACGAACTCGGCCCGCAGGTGCAGTGGGAACACAGCTACGTCACCGACGACAAGATCTACTGCGTCTACCGCGCGCCCAGCGAAGCACTGGTCCGCGAACACGCACGCCTCGGTGGGTTTCCGGCCAACCGCATTTCCGCGGTGACGCAGGTGATCGACCCCCTGACCGCCGAGTGACCCCAGCCGGGCGTGACGGCCGGCCGGCGCGCGCTTGGTAAACTCCACCTCCCTTCGCGCTGGGCACCCCACGGTGTCCGGCGCTGCCGCTGTTTTGTGTACCCATGACCGATACCAAGAAACCTTCCCTGCCCGCTCCGCCCCTGCCTCGTGGCGGCCAATCCCGCGCCTGGTGGCGCGCGCCCGCGTCGCCCACCGCGCTGGCCTGGTCCATCGCCGCAGCCGCGCGTGCGCATGCCGGCCCGGTGCTGGTGGTCGCGCGCGACAACCACGAGGCGCACCAGCTGGAAGCGGACCTGCACACGCTGCTGGGCATCGCGGCCGACGTGCCGGTGGTGCCGTTCCCGGACTGGGAGACGCTGCCGTACGACCAGTTCAGCCCGCACCCCGACATCGTGTCGCAGCGCCTGTCCGCGCTGCACCGCCTGCCGACGCTGTCGCGCGCGATCGTGGTCGTGCCTGTGCAGACGCTGATGCAGCGCCTGTCGCCGCTGCGCCACATCGTCGGCGGCAGCTTCGACTATCGGGTCGGCCAGCGCCTGGACTTCGACGCCGAAAAGCGCCGGCTCGAAGCGGCCAGCTACCGGCACGTGCCACAGGTACTGGACCCGGGCGACTTCGCCGTGCGTGGCGGCCTGCTGGATGTCTATCCGATGGGCGCGGAGGCGCCGCTGCGGATCGAACTGCTGGACGACAGCATCGACTCGATCCGCCATTTCGATCCGGAAAGCCAGCGCTCGCTCGACAGGACCGATGCCGTGCAATTGCTGCCCGGGCGCGAAGTACCCCTGGACGAGCGTTCGGTGGAGCGCGCGATGACGCTGCTGCGCGACCGCTTCGACGTGGACACGCGCCGCAGTGCCCTGTACCAGGATCTGAAGTCCGGGCTGGCACCGGCGGGCGTGGAGTACTACCTGCCGCTGTTCTTCGACCAGACCTCCACGCTGTTCGACTACCTGCAGGAAAACACGCTGCCCGTGCTCACCGACGGCTTCGGTGAAGCCGCCGAGGCCTTCTGGGCACAGACCCGCAACCGATACGAGCAGCGCCGCCACGACATCGAGCGCCCGCTGCTGCCGCCGGACGAGCTGTACCTGTCACCGGACGGCCTGCGCGAGCAGCTCAACCGGCGTGCGCGCATCGAGGTCTGCGGCGCGCAGCACAGCCGGTACGCCGATGCGCTGCCGCTGGGCGACCAGCCGTTGCCGCTGCTGCCGGTCGCGGCGAAGGACGCGCCTGCGGGCGATGCGCTGAAATCGTTCCTCGGCCACTACCCGGGCCGCGTGCTGATCGCCGCCGACTCGCCCGGCCGTCGCGAAGCGCTGCTGGAAGTGCTGCAGGCGGCGGAGTTGAAGCCCGACGTGGTGGCAGACTTCAGCGCCTTTCTCCCTTCTCCCGCCGGGAGAGGGTGGCGCGAAGCGTCGGATGAGGGTGCGGCGAAGGCGCCGGCAACCGAATCATCGCGCACGTCACGCACCCTCACCCCAACCCCTCTCCCGCAGGGAGAGGGGCTTCCTCGCTTCGCCATCGCGGTAGCGCCGCTCGCCGATGGCTTCGCGCTGGACGATCCGCGCATCGCGGTACTCACCGAACGCCAGCTGTTCCCCGAGCGCGCCACCCAGGCGCACCGGCGCAAGCGCACCGGCCGCGAACCGGAAGCGATCATCCGCGACCTCGGCGAGCTGACCGAGGGCGCGCCCATCGTCCACGAGGATCATGGCGTGGGCCGGTATCGCGGCCTGATCGCGATGGACGTGGGCGGCATGCCGGGCGAGTTCCTCGAGATCGAATACGCCAAGGGCGATCGCCTGTACGTGCCGGTTGCGCAGTTGCACCTGATCAGCCGTTACTCGGGCGCGTCGGTGGAAACGGCACCGCTGCATTCGCTCGGGGGCGAAGCTTGGGCCAGGGCGAAGAAGAAGGCGGCGGAGAAGGTGCGCGACGTGGCCGCCGAGCTGCTCGAGATCCAGGCGCGCCGGCAGGCCCGCGCCGGCCTGGCGCTGCACCTGGACCGCGCGATGTACGAGCCATTCGCGGCGGGCTTTCCGTTCGAGGAGACACCCGACCAGCACCATGCCATCGAAGCGGTCATCCGCGACCTGGCCAGCAGCCAGCCGATGGACCGCGTGGTCTGCGGCGACGTCGGCTTCGGCAAGACCGAGGTGGCCGTGCGCGCCGCCTTCGCTGCGGCCAGCGCCGGCAAGCAGGTGGCGGTGCTAGTGCCGACCACGCTGCTGGCCGAGCAGCACTACCGCAACTTCCGTGACCGCTTCGCCGACTGGCCGCTGAAGGTGGAGGTCCTGTCGCGCTTCAAGACCACCAAGGAGATCAAGGCCGAACTCGACCGCCTGGCGGAAGGCAAGCTGGACGTCATCGTCGGCACGCATCGCCTGCTGCAATCGGACGTGAAATTCAAGGACCTTGGGCTGGTGATCGTGGACGAGGAGCAGCGGTTCGGCGTGCGCCAGAAGGAAGCGCTGAAGGCGCTGCGCGCGAACGTGCACCTGCTGACGCTGACCGCCACGCCCATCCCGCGCACGCTCAACATGGCGATGGCCGGCCTGCGCGACCTGTCCATCATCGCCACCCCACCGGCCAACCGCATGGCGGTGCAGACCTTCGTCACGCCGTGGGACGCGGCCATGCTGAAGGAGGCGTTCCAGCGCGAACTCGCGCGCGGTGGCCAGGTGTACTTCCTGCACAATGACGTGGAGAGCATCGGCCGCATGCAGCGCGACCTGCAGGAGCTGGTGCCCGAAGCACGCATCGGCGTCGCGCACGGGCAGATGCCCGAACGCGAGCTGGAACAGGTGATGCTGGATTTCCAGAAGCAGCGCTTCAACGTGCTGCTGTGCACGACCATCATCGAGTCCGGCATCGACATTCCCAACGCCAACACCATCATCATGAACCGCGCCGACAAGTTCGGCCTGGCGCAGCTGCACCAGTTGCGCGGGCGCGTCGGCCGTTCGCACCACCGCAGCTACGCGTACCTCGTGGTGCCGGACAAGCGCAGCATCACGGCCGATGCGCAACGCCGGCTGGAAGCCATCGCCTCGATGGACGAACTGGGCGCCGGCTTCACGCTGGCCACGCACGATCTTGAAATCCGCGGCGCCGGTGAACTGCTGGGCGAGGACCAGAGCGGCCAGATGGCCGAGGTGGGCTTCAGCCTGTACACCGAACTGCTCGAGCGCGCGGTGCGTTCGATCAAGGCCGGCCACCTGCCCGACGTGGACCTGGGCCAGGAACGCCGCGGAGCCGAGGTCGAGTTGAACGTGCCGTCGTTGATCCCGGACGACTACCTGCCCGACGTGCACACGCGCCTGACGCTGTACAAACGCATCAGCAGCGCGCGCGACAAGGACGAACTGCGCGACCTGCAGGTGGAGATGATCGACCGCTTCGGCCTGCTGCCGGATCCGGCCAAGTACCTGTTCGCCACGGCGGAACTGAAACTCGCCGCGAACGAGATGGGCATACGCAAGCTGGAACTCGGCGAGCATGGCGGCCGCATCGTGTTCGAGGCCAAGCCGAAGATCGACCCGATGGCCGTGATCCAGCTGATCCAGAAGCAACCCAAGCTCTACACGATGGAGGGTCCGGACAAGCTGCGCATCAAGGTGCCGCTGCCGGAGGCGCCCGACCGTTTCAATGCGGCCAAGGCATTGCTGACCACGCTGGCGGTGTGATGCGAATTGGCCCTTGCAGGAGGGGCTCCAGCCCCTCCTGCGGGGGTGAGCCGATGCAATCCGTCGCGACCGCGTGCGACCCTGGCGCTACAGCTGCGATTCGATCGGCAGCCAGCCGACGGCACGCGCCACCCATCGGCGCCACGCGCTGGCTTCCGGTTCACGCTCCCACACCTTCGGCGGCTGCGTGGACGCGTCCTCCCAGCGCAGCGCGCCATCTTTCAGGGACACGCGATAACTCCGGTCGGGTGCGATCTTGGCCTGGTAGCTGCGCAGCAGCGCGGCCGCGGCACCGCGATCGCGGAACAGCACGCCCATCTCGGTGTTGAGGTTGACCGAGCGCGGGTCGAGGTTGAAGGAACCGATGAAGCCGGCGTCATCGTCCACGACGAACGCCTTCGTATGCAGGCTGGCACCGCTGGAACCGAACAGGCTGCTGTCCTGTTCGCCATGCGGCATCAGCTCGAACAGCGTCACGCCGCCTTCCAGCAACGCTACGCGATAGGGTGCGTAACCCCCATGCACGGCCATGACGTCGTTGGCGGCAAGCGAGTTCGTCAGCACGCCGACGTCCACGCCCTGCGCGCGCCTGGCCACCAGCCAGCGCGCGCCTTCGTCGCCCGGCACGAAGTACGGCGAGATCACCCGCAGCTGGCGCTTGGCCTCGCCCATCGCCCTGCCCAGCCGATGGACCAGCCACTGGCCCTGTCCTTCCCCTTGGCCCTTGGAGGCGGGATCGGAATACACACCCACGTCATCCAGCCAGTGCAGCGTGGTGCCCCCCACCAGCGCGCGGACGCCGGGGGAACGCCGCAACCTCGCCACGTAGTCGCCCGCCTGTGCGGACGCATACCCGGCATCGCCGTTCTCGCGCAGCCGCTCCAGCGCGCCCTTCTCCGCGGTCGTCAGCGCTGCGAGTGGAATGACCGAGGCGCTGTTCCAGAAGTCGTCGAAGATCGCCGCTGCCTGCGCGACCGCAGGTCCGATGAGTACCGCATCCAGATCGAGGAAATTGGTCTGCGCGGCGGCGTCGAAATACTCGTCGCCCACGTTGCGGCCACCCACGACCGCCACGCGTCCATCGGCAATCCAGGCCTTGTTGTGCATGCGGCGGTTCATGCTGACCGGGCGCAACAGCATCTCGCTGGCACGGCCCAGCACGCCGGCACGGCTGCGCGAGGGATTGAACAGGCGCACCTCGATGTTGGCATGCGCATCCAGTGCGGCGAGCTGGGAATCCTTGCCATGCGCGGTCATGTCGTCCAGCAGCAGGCGCACGCGCACGCCGCGATCGGCCGCGCGCAGGGCCTCGTAGCTCAGCAGGTTGCCGGTGAAGTCCTGGTTCCAGATGTAGTACTGCAGGTCCAGGCTGCGGCCTGCCGCGCGCGCCGTGGCGGCACGCACGGTGAAGGCGTCCAGGTTGTCCTGCAACAGGGCCATCCCGCTCCGCCCCGGATGCTCGCGCAGCAAGGGCGCGATGGCGCGGTCGAGCGGCGTGGCATCGGCGGCGATCGGCAGCGACATCGAGGCAGGCCCACGCGCGGCCTCCGCGAACCTTCCGTAGCTGTACAGCGCCGTGCACGACGCCACCACCAGGATCAGCAGCAGGATACCCAGCCGACGCAACCACCTGCGCATGGTGTCCCCTTCTTCACGCATGGAGCCTTATCGTAGCCGCAGCCGTGTGAGGACACCGCTTGCGCGGTCCTGCCCACCGTTGCACGCTCGATGCCTCCGTCATGTCCGGGATTGCCATGCGCCTGCCGTACCTGCTCCGCTTTTTCGCCCTGCTGCTCATGCTCCCGTTGCTCGCTGCCTGCGCTTCCGGACCGGCGCGGGAGGCCGCCTCGGCCCCCCTGACCTTCATCGTGGTGCGGCACGCCGAAAAGGCCACCGACGACCCGGAGAATCCGAGTCTCTCCGCCGCCGGCCTGGCCCGCGCCGATGCACTGGCCCAACGCCTGCACGATGTCCCGCTGATCGCGGTGTATGCCACCGAGTTCCGCCGCACCCGCCAGACCGCGCATCCGGCCGCCACCGCCCACGGATTGCCGGTAGAGGCGTACTACGCGCGTGGCCCGGCCGGTGAAGTCGCCGCGCAGTGGAAACAGCGGCATCGCGCCGGCACCGTGCTGGTGGTGGGCCACAGCAATACCGTGCCCGACCTGGTCGCGGCCTTGTGCGGATGCGCCGCAGCGCCGATGGACGAGACGGAGTACGACCGCGTCTCCATCGTCCGTGTGCATGCCGATCGGCCGGCAACCCTCGAGGTGCAGCGCTACGGCGCACCGACCGCGCGATGAAGGCCCTGTTCGGCGACTGGGATGGCAGCATCGCGCACGCACGCCGGCTGCAGGAGCTGCTGGCGGCGGAAGTCGTGCTGCGCGACGACAGGCCCGAGGTACCACGCTGGCTGGCGGGATTCGATGTCGGTTTCGAAGACGAAGGCGCCATCACGCGCGCCGCTGCCGTGCTGCTCGCCGCCGACACGCTGCAACCCGTCGCATCGGAGGTGGTGCGCGTCCCCACCTCCATGCCCTACGTCCCCGGCCTGCTGAGCTTCCGCGAACTGCCCGCGCTGGTGGCGGCGCTGGAACGCCTGCCGCACGCGCCGGACCTGGCCTTCATCGATGGCCAGGGCATCGCGCATCCGCGCCGGCTGGGCATCGCCGCGCATTTCGGCGTGGTGACCGGACTGCCCAGCATCGGCGTGGCGAAGAACGTGCTGTGCGGCAAGCACGATGCACTCGGCGCGGCGCCCGGTGAGCGCACGCCGCTCATCCATCGTGGCGAGCAGATCGGCTGGGCACTGCGCAGCAAGCTGCGTTGCAATCCGCTGATCGTTTCGCCCGGCCACCGGGTGTCGATGCAGGGCGCGCTCGACGGCGTTCTGCGGACCTTGCGGGGCTATCGCCTGCCCGAACCCACGCGGCTGGCCGACCGGCTGGCATCGCGACGGGACTGACGGCGACCGGCGTCGGCTCATGCCCTTGATGGGGGATGCGCTGCAACGGATCGTTTCCGTATCGTCTGCCGGCGCCACGGCCCCGCGTGCGATGCTTCCGCCCACCCCGATCAGGACGCCCCCATGACCACGATCATCGCTCCCCGCGTGCACGACCTCGGCGGCGGCTTCAATGTGCGCCGCGCGGTACCCAGCCTGCAGGCCCGCAGCGTGGGGCCGTTCGTATTCGTCGACCACATGGGGCCGGCGGTGTTCGAGCCCGGGCGCGGCATCGATGTCCGCCCGCATCCGCACATCGGCCTGGCCACGGTGACGTTCCTCTGGTCCGGCGCGATCAACCACAAGGACACGCTGGGTTCGGAACAGGTGATCACGCCCGGCGACGTCAACTGGATGACCGCCGGCCGCGGCATCGCCCACTCCGAACGCACGCCGGTGGATATCCGCACCGGCCAGCACACGGTGCACGGCATGCAGACCTGGGTGGCACTGCCGACGTCGTACGAAGAGGTCGCGCCCGAGTTCCACCACCACACGGCGGCCACGCTGCCGGTGCTGGAACGCCCGGGCGTCCGGCTGCGCGTCATCGCCGGCCATGCGTACGGGGAAGAGTCGCCGGTGAAGGTGTTCAGCGGCACGTTCAATGTCGCCGTCGACCTGCAGCCGGACGCGGAACTGGAGATCGACAACGGCCACGCCGAACGCGCGCTCTACATCCTGGAAGGCGACGCCCAGGTGGACGGCGCCGACATCCCGGAGAAGCACCTGGTGGTGTTCGACCGTGGCACCCGACCGGTGCTGCGCGCGAAGACACCGCTCAAGGGCCTGCTGATGGGCGGCGAACCGCTCGACGCGCCCCGCCATATCTGGTGGAACTTCGTCTCCAGTTCGAAGGAGCGCATCGAACAGGCCAAGCAGGACTGGCTGGACGGTCGCTTCGGCCATGTCCCTGGCGAAACCGAGTTCATTCCCCTGCCCGAACGCTGATGGACCCCGCACGCGCGGCCAATGTGACACTTCCTTCATTGCCGTTTGAATGCCCCCGGCATAACGCAAAGCAAACACTTGCAGCGAGCGGCTTCCGCTATCGTGCGCGCACCGTCATGTGACGGGACGCACACCGATGGGGGTTGGCATGAGTCTGGCAAAGAAGCTCGCAGCGGAGTTCCTGGGGACATTCTGGTTGGTGCTGGGCGGCTGCGGCAGCGCGGTCCTGGCAGCCCATTTCGGCGGTGACGGCAACCCGCTCGGCATCGGCTTTCTCGGCGTGGCACTGGCGTTCGGCCTGACCGTGCTGACAGGCGCGTACGCGTTCGGCCATATCTCGGGCGGTCACTTCAATCCTGCGGTGAGTTTCGGGCTGTGGGCGGGTGGCCGGTTCCCGGTCAAGGACCTGGTGCCGTACATCGTGGCGCAGGTGCTCGGCGGCCTCGCGGCCGGCTTCATCCTGTGGCAGATCGCCAGCGGCAATCCGGCCTTCGCGGTCGATCCGAACTCGGCGGGCGCATTCGCCAGCAACGGCTATGGCGCGATGTCGCCCGGCGGTTACTCGGTGGCGGCGGCGTTCCTGACCGAAGTGGTGCTCACGGCGTTCTTCCTGATCGTCATCATGGGTTCGACCCATGGACGCGCGCCCGCCGGCTTCGCACCGATCGCGATCGGTTTGGCGCTGACCCTGATCCACCTGATCAGCATCCCGGTCACCAATACGTCGGTGAACCCGGCACGCTCGACCGCAGTGGCGTTGTTCGCCGGCCCGGCGGCCATCGGGCAGCTGTGGCTGTTCTGGCTGGCCCCGATCCTGGGCGGCCTGATCGGCGGCATGCTCTACGGCTGGATGGGACGGGATCGCGACTGAGCCCTGCAGCCTGTGCCCGGAACCACCGGGCACAGGCCCGACCCGCGGCGTGACGGGTGTCGCCGTTCGGCCATCGCTTGCGTTGTTTTGCGACGCAGCATGGGCTATGGTCGGGTCAACTGCCGGGGGAAAACGGCAGCCGACGTCGTGGAATGCCAGGGGATTACGCAGCGGCCGCACGCGGCCTGCCACGACGCGCGGACGAGTTGGCTCCGCCTACCGGGGCGCTCCACCCAGGGGATATCCATGAAGACCGTGATTGCTGTTTGCCTTGGCCTCTTTTCCGCCTCCGCGTGGGCGCAGGCCGCACCCTCGTGCCCCACCCTGCCCGCCAGCGCCGGCCTGCAGTGGGAGCAGCGCGCCGATGCCAGCTTCATCGCCTGCAAGGCGATCACCGCCGATGGACGCCAGATACTGAACGTGATGCTGACCTCGCGCGATCCGAAGATCCGCCTGGAACGGCGCCTGCGCGAAGAAGAGAGCACGTTCTCCGGCGAGGAGATCTACTGGTACAAGCTGGACCTGGGCGGACAGGAAACCATACCGGCCATGGCGTCCCGCCGCATCACCGTGGTCGAACTCGGCGACGACCAGTACGCGCAGGTCTGGATCAACGCGGACTCCGCGCAGGAACTCAGCTCGATGATTTCGCTGGCCCAGCAACTCGACGTGCGTGCGGCCAGCGCGCAACTGTCCGCCGGCAACTGACGCCGCCGGCGGCATCCTCGACGGGAAGGCATGCCGCCCTTCGCGTCAGAACCGGCCTTCCTGGAAGTCGACGAAAGCCTGCATCAGTTCCTGCCGCGTGTTCATCACGAAGGGGCCATGCCGCATGACCGGTTCGCGCAGCGGCCGGCCCGCCACCAGGATCAGCCGTGCCGGCTGGCTGCCGGCACGCACCTGCAGCGTGTCGCCACCGCCCAGCACCCCCATCTCGTGCGTGTCCAGCGGGCGGGCTTCGTCGCCCTCGCCCACCGTCACCGCACCCTCGAACACATAGGCGAACGCGTTGTGACCGACGGGCAGCGTGTACTCCCACGCATGTCCCGGCTGCAGCGCGATGTCGAGGTACACCGGATCGGTGGCCGGTTGCGAGATCGGTCCCTGCGTATCGCCGACAGCACCGGCGATCACCTTCACGTCGATGCCCTTGGCCGGGTGCGCAACCGGGATCTTCTCGGGTGCGAACTCCTGGTACTTCGGCGCCGTCATCTTGTCGCGCGCCGGCAGGTTCACCCACAACTGGAACCCGCGCATCCGCCCGGACTCCTGCTCGGGCATCTCCGAATGCACCAGGCCCCGGCCCGCCGTCATCCACTGCACCGCGCCCGGCGTCAGCAGGCCCTCGTTGCCGTGGTTGTCGCGATGGCGCATGCGGCCGTCCAGCATGTAGGTGACGGTCTCGAAGCCACGGTGCGGATGCTCGGGGAAACCGGCGAGGTAGTCCTCGGCCTTGTCCGTGCCGAACTCATCCAGCAGCAGGAACGGATCGAGGTCCGGCAGGTCGGGGCCGCCGATCACGCGCGTCAGCTTGACGCCCGCGCCATCGGACGTGGGTCGGCCGCGGATCGTGCGGATCACCCGGGCGGGCGTGGTGTCGGTCAGAGTGTTCATGGTGCCTCCAGTTCAACTGCCGACAAGATGGCACCGGCATGACGGCTTAGGAACGGCAACCCACGTAACCATCCGTTCCACCGATGGCATGCCCGCTGCAGGAGGGGCTTTCTCGACCATGACGGAGCCGGGCAAGCCAGGCTCCACCACGCAGGTCAGGCCACGTAGACCGACTTGATGTTCATGAACTCGTGGATGCCATGCCCGGCCAGCTCGCGACCGAATCCCGAGCGCTTGGTGCCGCCGAACGGCAGACGCACATCGCTGCGCACGATCGCGTTGACGAAGGCGGCGCCTACCTGCAGCTGGCGTGCGATGCGGTCGCCCCGCTCCACGTCCTTCGTCCACACGCTGGCGCCCAGGCCGAACGTGGTGTCGTTGGCCACGCGCACGGCTTCGGCATCGTCCCTGACGCGCAGGATGCTGGCGACCGGGCCGAACAGTTCCTCTTCGTAGGCGGGCATGCCCGGCACCACGGCATCGAGGATCGACGCCGGATAGCCCGCATGCGACGCATCGGGCTCGCCGCCCAGCAGCACCTTCGCGCCCTTCGACACGCTGGCCTGCACCTGCTTGTGCAGTTCATCGCGCAGGTCCTGGCGCGCCATCGGTGCCAGCGTGGTGGCCTCGTCCTGGGGATCGCCGAGCTGCAGCTTCGATGACGCCTCGACGAAGCGCTTCACGAATTCGTCCGCGATCGCGTCCTGCACGATGAAGCGCTTGGCCGCGATGCAGGTCTGGCCCGCGTTGCCGAAGCGCGACGCGACAGCGCCGGCCACTGTTTTCTCCAGGTCGGCATCGTCCAGCACGATGAAGGCGTCGCTGCCACCGAGCTCCATCACGCTCTTCTTCAACTGGCTGCCGGCGTTGGATGCCACGGAGCGTCCGGCGCGTTCGCTGCCGGTCAACGTCACGGCGGCCACGCGCGCATCGCGGATCACCTCGGCTGCCTGGTCGTTGTCGATGTGCAGCACACCGAACACGCCCGCAGGCAAGCCGGCGGTCGCCAGCACCTCGCCGATGACGTCGGCGCAGCGCGGCACGTTGCTCGCGTGCTTGAGCACGGCCACGTTGCCGGCCATCAAGGCAGGCGCGAGGAAGCGGAAGACCTGCCAGATGGGAAAATTCCACGGCATCACCGCCAGCACGCAGCCGATGGGTTCGTAGCGCACGTAACTGCGCTGGCCATCGGTGGCGACAGGCTGGTCCTGCAGGTAATCGGCCGCGTGGTCGGCGTAGTAGTCGCAAGCGCCGGCACACTTGTCGACTTCGGCCAGGGCTTCCTTGCGCAGCTTGCCCATCTCGGCCGTCGTGGTGCGCTGGATGTCATCGCGGCGACGGCGCAGTTCGGCCCCGATCGCACGCAGCACCTTGCCCCGCTCGGCGAGCGACAGCGCTGCCCAGGCCGGGAACGCCTGCTGCGACGCCGCCAGCACGGCATCGATCTGCGCGGAAGTCATCAGTTCGTGGCGGTACTCGACCTGTCCGGTCGCGGGATTGACGGTTTCGATGGTCATGGCGTTCGTTCGATGTCGTGATACGTGGAAAAAGCCGAGTGTATTCTGCGAGCCGTGGCGTTACGTCGCCGTGGCGGGTCCCGCTTGCCGCGCCCTGGCACTCCCACCCCGTCATCCCAGCGCAAGCTGGGATCCATTCTGACTTTCGCGCAGTCCCGCAGGATCCCAGACAGAAGCAAGTTGGATCCCAGCGTACGCTGGGATGACGGGCAAGCGCTGGTCATGCCATCCGCGACCTGCCACCCGCTTCCAACTTGCCACCCGTTCTCCTGCAACGCCCGTTGACGTTCCAGGACTCCTCCACCGTCATCCAAGCGCAAGCCGGGATCCATTTTGACTTTCGCGTAATCCCACAGGATCCAGGACAGAAGCAAGTTGGATCCCGGCCTACGCTGGGATGACGGGCAAGCGCTGCGACGTGCCATCGGCGACCCGCCCCTCCTCCTCCCGATTGCTATCCGTTCTCCTGCAACGCCAGTTGCACGTCGCGCTGGCGACGCTTCTCCTCGCGATACATGAACCACCAGCCCAGGAATGCCGCCACGCTGACCACCAGGATCATCAAGGTGGCGAGCGCATTGATCTTCGGGCTCAGGCCCCGCCGCACCGACGAGAACACCTCGATCGGCAATGTGGTCGAACTCGGACCGGCGACGAAGCTGGCGATCACCACATCGTCCAGCGACAGCGTGAAGGCGAGCAGCCAGCCGGACACCAGGGCGGGCGCGATGATGGGCAACGTGATCAGGAAGAACACCTTGATGCGGTTGGCACCCAGGTCCATCGCGGCTTCCTCCAGCGACTTGTCCAGTTCCGACAGGCGCGAGGACACGACGACGGTGACGAAGGCCAGAGTGAAGGTGACGTGCGCGATCCAGATCGACAGGATGCCGCCCGGCTTGAAGCCTATGAATTGCCCCAGCGACACGAACATCAGCAGGATCGACAGGCCGATGATCACCTCCGGCATCACCAGCGGCGCGGTGATCAGCGCACCGAACAGGGTCTTGCCGGGGAAACGGCGCATGCGGGTCATCACCAGCGCCGCCATCGTGCCCAGTACCACCGCGGCACTGGCGGTCCAGAACGCCACCTTGATGCTGATCCAGGCGGCACGCAGCATCTTCTCGTCGCGGAACAGCTCGCCGTACCACTTGAACGAGAAGCCCGACCACACCGTGGCCAGGCGCGATTCGTTGAAGGAGTACACCATCAGGATGAAGACCGGCACGTACAGGAAAGCGAAACCCAGCCCGAGCACCAGCCAGTTGACGGTACGTTGTCCGACGCGGCTCATGTCAGCCTCCCTTCCAGCTCGCGTTGCTGTACGCGGTTGAAGATCAGGATGGGGACCAGCAGCAGGATCAGCATGACGATGGCCACCGCCGACGCCGCGGGCCAGTCGCGATTGTTGAAGAACTCGCCCCACAGCACGCGGCCGATCATCAGCGTGTCCGGGCCACCGAGCAGCTCGGGAATCACGAATTCCCCCACCGCCGGGATCATCACCAGCATGCACCCCGCGATGATGCCGGCCTTGGACAGGGGCAGCGTGATGGTGAAGAACGCCTTCCAGGGCTTCGCACCCAGGTCGTAGGCGGCCTCCAGCAGGCGGTTGTCGTGCTTCACCAGGTTGGTGTACAGCGGCAACACCATGAACGGCAGGTAGCAGTAGACGATGCCGATGTACGCCGCGAGCGGGGTGTACAGGATCTGCAGGGGCTCGTCGATGATGCCGATCTTCATCAGCAGGTTGTTGAGCAGGCCGTTGTTCTTGAGGATGCCGATCCATGCGTAGACGCGGATCAGGAACGACGTCCACGACGGCAGCACCACCAGCATCATCGCGATGTTGCGCGACGACGGCGGCAGGCGTGCGATGACGTAGGCGATCGGGTACGCCACCAGCAGCGCGAGGAAGGTGGAGATAGCGGCGATCTTGATCGAGCTCAGATACGCCTGGAAGTACTGCGAGTCGGTGAACAGCGCGGTGTAGTTGCCCAGGTTGAGCTTGAGCGTCAACGCCTCGTCGATGTACTCGAGGATGGGCGTGTACGGCGGCATCGCGATCGCCAGCTTGGCGAAGGAGATCTTCAGCACGATCAGGAACGGGATGGCGAAGAACAGCAGCAGCCACACGTAGGGCACCGAGATGACGCCCCAGCGCGGCCCCGGCAGGCGCTTGCCCAGGGAACGGAGGATGTTCATGAGGTCAGCACCACGCCGTCGTTGTCGCCCCACCACACCCAGACTTCGTCGTTCCAGGTCAGGCCTTCGCTGGCCCAGCGCTGCACGTTGGCGAAGTTGGCCATGAACTTGTACCCGCTCGGCAGGCGCAGGTGGTAGACCGAGTGGCTGCCGAAATAGGCGATGTCCTCGATCACGCCCTTCGCCTTGTTGTGCGGCTGTTCGGGTTCCTGCTTGCCGATGCCCAGCTTTTCCGGCCGTACCGCGAAGCCGACCTCCTGTCCTTCGAAGCCCGAGATGCCATGGCCGATGTAGATCGGGTCCGGCAGCTGCGGCGAACGGATGGTGACGTAGTCGGCTTCGTCTTCCTCCACCACGCCTTCGATCAGGTTGACCGAGCCGATGAACTCGGCGGCGAAGCGGCTGGTGGGCTGCTCGTAGATTTCGTCCGGCGTGCCGACCTGGCGGATCCAGCCCTGGTCCATCAGCGCGATGCGGGTGGCCATGGTCATGGCCTCTTCCTGGTCGTGGGTGACCATCACGCAGGTCACGCCCGACTTCTCGATGATGCTCACCAGCTCCAGCTGCATCTGCGAGCGCAGCTTCTTGTCCAGCGCGCCCATCGGCTCGTCCAGCAGCAACAGCTTCGGGCCCTTCGCCAGCGAGCGCGCCAGCGCAACGCGCTGTTGCTGGCCACCGGACAACTGGTGCGGTTTGCGTTTGGCCAGTTTGCCCAGCTGTACCAGCGCCAGCATCTCTTCAACGCGCTTCCTGATCGCGTCCTTCGACAGGCCGTCCTGCTTCAGGCCGAAGGCGATGTTCTGCTCGACCGTCATGTGCGGGAACAGCGCGTAGGACTGGAACATCATGTTGAGCGGCCGCTCGTACGGCGGCAGGTCGTTGAGCAGTTGCCCGTCCAGGTAGATCTTGCCGGACGAGGGCTTCTCGAAACCGGCGAGGCATCGCAGCAGCGTCGACTTGCCGCTGCCCGATCCACCCAGCAACGCGAAGATCTCGCCCTTGCGGATCGTCAGGTTGGTGTCGTCCACGGCGACGAAGCCGTCGAACTCCTTGCGCACGTCGACGATGCGCAGGTACTCCTGCGGGTTCGCCTTGCCGCCCTGCCCCGCGTCCTTGCCGCCGTTGCCCTGTTCTGCCGCCATGGAATTCCCCTGGTCGCCGGACCGCGTGGGCGCCGGCCATCGATATATCGCGTGGGTCCGCCGGACACCGGCACGGGCATCGCCCGTACCGGCCGCGGCGCTTACTTGCCGGTCTTCAGTTCCGTCCAGATGCGGGTGTACTGGCGGTCCACTTCCGGCGGGATGATGGCGAAGGTGAACAGCTTGGCTTCCACCTCGGGCGTGGGATAGATCGTCGGATCCTCAGTGATCGTCTTCTCCATCAGGTCCTTCGCCTTGGGGATCGCGTTCGGATAGCTGATGAAGTTCGAATTGTTCGCCATCACCTGCGGGTCGAGCAGGTAGTTGATGAAGGCATAGGCCTCATCGATGTGCTTGGCGCCCTTCGGGATGGCAAGCATGTCGAACCATTGCGGCGCGCCTTCCTTCGGGATGGCATAGGCGATGTTGACGCCGTTGCCCGCTTCGGCGGCGCGGTCGCGCGCCTGGATGATGTCGCCCGACCAGCCCACGACCAGGCAGGTGTCGCCATTGGCCATCGCGTCGATGTACTGCGAGGAATGGAAATTGGTGATGTACGGGCGGATCGTCTTCAGCAGCGCGGCGGCCTTGTCGATGACCGCCGCGTCCTGGCTGTTGGGATCCTCGCCCAGGTAGTTGAGCGCAATCGGGATGATCTCCGAAGGCGTATCCAGGAAAGTCACGCCGCAGTCCTTCAGCTTGGAAATGTTCTCGGGCTTGAACACGATGTCCAGGCTGTTGGCGATGTCGGTGTTGCCGAAGGCCGCCTTCACCTTGTCGACGTTGTAGCCGATGCCGGTAGTGCCCCACATGTAGGGAATGGCGTGCTGGTTGCCGGGGTCCTGGTTCTCCAGCCGCTTCATGATGGCCGGGTCGAGGTTGGCGTAGTTGGGGATCTTGCTCTTGTCCAGCGGCAGGAACACGCCGGCCTGGATCTGCCGGCCGAGGAAGTTCATCGTCGGCACCACCACGTCGTAACCGCTGCTGCCCGCCAGCAGCTTGGTTTCCAGCACCTCGTTGCTGTCGAACACGTCGTAGGTCACCTTGATGCCGGTGCTCTTCTCGAAGTTCGGGATGGTGTCTTCGGCGATGTAGTCGGACCAGTTGTAGACGTTGACCTGCTTGGCGCCGCCGGTGTCGGTGCCGCCTTCCCCGGCGGGTTTTCCGCCGCATGCGGCGAGGGTGCACAGGGCCAGGGTGGTTGCCAGTACGCGCAGTTTCATCAATCTCTCTCCGTTCGGCCCGCAAGGGCGGCTTGATGTGGTCCCGTACCGGCCTGTGGCCGCTGCGGGCATGCTGTCATTGCAATGGCCTGTTCCGTGCCGGCGTTGCTCCCCTTCTCCCCTCCCCTGTGTCGCCACCCGCTCCCGTGGGTGACGCCACGATGACGAAGGGCGCGTCCGTCATGGCCCGCGCCCTCGTGTGTGTCAGCGTCCGGTCTTCAGCTCCGTCCAGATGCGCGTGTACTGGCGATCCACTTCCGGCGGCAGCACCGCGAAGGTGAACAGTTTCGCGTCCACGTCCGCCGGCGGATAGATCGTCGGATCATCCGCGATGCTTTTCTCGACCAGCGGCCGGGACGCCGGCACCGGGTTCGGATAGGTCACGTAGTTGGTGTTCGCCGCCGCCACCTTCGGGTCGAGCAGGTAGTTGATGAAGGCGTAGGCGTTGTCGACATTCTTCGCATCCTTCGGGATGGCCAGCATGTCGAACCATTGCGGCGCGCCTTCCTTCGGGATCGAGTACGCCACGTTGACGCCGTTGCCCGCTTCGGCGGCGCGGTCGCGCGCCTGGATGATGTCGCCCGACCAGCCCACTACCAGGCAGACATCGCCGTTGGCCAGGTCGTTGATGTACGACGAAGAGTGGAAGTTGCGGATATACGGGCGGATCGACTTCAGCAGCGCCGCCGCCTTGTCGATGGTGGCCGGATCGAAACTGTGCGGATCTTCGCCCAGGTAGTTCAGCGCAATCGGGATCAGCTCCGACGGCGTGTCCAGCACCGTGATGCCGCAGTCCTTCAGCTTGGCCGCGTTCTCCGGCTTGAACACCACGTCCCAGCTGCCGGTCACGGCGGTGTCGCCGAAGATGGCCTTGATCTTGTCGACGTTGTAGCCGATGCCGCTGGTACCCCAGAGGTAGGGCACTGCGTACTGGTTTCCCGGGTCCTGCAGCGCGATGCGCTCGAGCATCTTCGGGTCGAGGTTCTTCAGGTTCGGGAGCTTGCTCTTGTCCAGCGGCAGGAACACACCGGCCTGGATCTGCCGTCCCAGGAAGCTCAGCGACGGCACCACCACGTCGTAACCACTGCTGCCGGCCAGCAGCTTGGTCTCGACCATCTCGTCGCTGTCGAACACGTCGTAGGTGACCTTGACGCCCGACTGCTGCTCGAAGTTCGGGATCGTGTCCTCGGCGATGTAGTCGGACCAGTTGTAGACGTTGAGGGTCTTCGAGGGCGCGTCGGCCGTGGCCTGCCCGTCCTTGCCGCCACAGGCTGCCAGCACGGCGGCGGCCAGCATGACGGTGAGGGTCTTGAGCTTCATCGGGGTCTCCATGGAATCAGGATCGGGGGATGGAAACATCATACGCCCGGGCCGCGACGCCGTGACGCAGCGCACGCATCGCGGCGAGGCCTCACAGCCCCAGATCGTCGGCAGTGTCGTTGAGCGCCTTCCATGTCTTGTCGAACAGCTCGTCCACCTGCGTACCGGTGATCACCAGCGGAGGCGACAGCAGCATCGCGTCCCAGGTGGCGCGCAGGATCAGGCCGTGCCTGAGCGCGTGGTCGCGACAGCGAGGACCGACGGTGCCGCGCTCGGGGAAGAACGCGCGCTTGCGCTTGTCCGGCACCAGTTCCAGCGCGCCGACCATGCCGGCGATGCGCGCCTGCCCGACCAGCCGGTGTTCGCCCAGCTCGGCCCAGCGCTGCGCCAGGTAGGGCGCGACCTCGGTCTTCGCGCGCTCGACGATCTTTTCGTCCTGGAGAATGCGGATGTTCTCCAGTGCCACCGCCGCGCACACCGGGTGGCCCGAGTACGTGGCCCCGTGCGCCAGTTCGCCGCCCTGCTCCTTCAGCACCTTGGCCACGCGGTCGTTGAACATCGCCGCGCCCAGCGGGATGTAGCCGGAGGTGATGCCCTTGGCCACCGGCATGATGTCCGGCTGGAAGCCGAAGTACTGGGAACCGAACCACTCGCCGGTGCGGCCGAAACCGCAGATCACTTCGTCGGCCACCAGCAGCACGTCGTACTTGCGGCAGATGCGCTCGATCTCGGGCCAGTAGGTCTTCGGCGGAATGTAGACACCGATGGCACCCATGATGGGCTCGCCGATGAAGGCGGCCACGCGGTCCGGGCCGAGTTCGAGGATCTTGTCCTCCAGTCGGCGTGCGGCAACCAGCCCGTACTCGTCCTCGTCCATGTCGCCGCCGTCGGCGAACCAGAACGGAGGATCGATGTGGTGGATGTCGGGGATCGGCAACCCGCCCTGCTTGTGCATGCCCTTCATGCCACCGAGGCTGGCGCCGGCCATGGTGGTGCCGTGGTAGCCATCGTGGCGGCCGATGAAGATGTTCTTCTGCGGCTTGTCCTGCACGGCCCAGAAATGGCGGACCAGGCGCAGGATGGTGTCGTTGGCCTCCGACCCGGAATTGACGAAGAAGGAGTGATTGAGATCGCCCGGCGCCAGCTCGGCCAGCTTCGCCGCCAGTGCGATCGTCGGCTCGGTGGTGCACTGGAAGAAGCTGTTGTAGTAGGCCAGCTGCGTCATCTGCTTCGATGCGGCCTCGCCCAGCTCCGTGCGCCCATACCCGATGTTGACGCACCACAGGCCGGCGAAGGCGTCGAGCAGCTGGTTGCCTTCCGCATCCCACACGTAGCAGCCCTCGCCCTTGGTGAGGATGCGCGTGCCTTTCTTCGCCAGCGCGGCGTTGTCGTTGAACGGATGCAGGTGGTGCTCGGCATCGAGCTTCTGCAGGGTGCGGGTGTCGAGTTGGTTCATACACGCTCCAATGATTGAGCCCCTCTCCCATTGGGAGAGGGGTTGGGGTGAGGGTCCGGCAGAACCATCGGCGGTGAACCATCCCGATGCCGCCGTACCCTCATCCGGCGCTTCGCGCCACCTTCTCCCGGCGGGAGAAGGGAACAGCATTCAGACGTTCAACAACAGGAACTCCCGCTCCCACGAACTGATCACGCGGAAGAAGGTCTCGTATTCCTTGCGCTTCACCGACACGTAGGCACGCACGAAACGCGCGCCCATCAGGTCCTGCAGCGGCTTGCAGCCTTCCAGTTCGTCCAGCGCCTCGCCCAGCGAGCGCGGCAGCTCGAAGCCGATGTCCTGCGCACTGCTGGACAGCGGTTCGGTCGGCTTGAGCTGTTCGCGGATGCCCAGCAGGCCGCAGGCCAGCGTGCCGGCCATGGCGAGATACGGATTGGCATCGGAACCGGCGAAGCGGCTTTCCACCCGCATGTTTTCCGGCGTGTCCATCGGTACGCGCAGGCCGCAGGTACGGTTGTCGTAACCCCACTGCACGTTGATCGGCGCCACCTGACCCAGCGCCAGCCGCCGGTAGGAGTTGACGTTGGGACCGAAGAACGCCATCGCCATCGGCACGTACTTCTGCAGGCCGCCCAGGTAATGGCCGAACAGCTTGCTGCCCTTGCCCTCGGTCTTGCCGGTGAACACGTTGCGGCCGGTCTTCACGTCCAGCAGGCTCTGGTGGATATGCATGGCGCTGCCGGGCTCGTTTTCCATCGGCTTGGCCAGGAAGGTGGCGTACACACCATGCCGCATCGCCGCTTCGCGCATCGTGCGCTTGAACAGGAACACTTGGTCGGCGCGCGACAGGGCATCGTCGTGGGTGAAGTTGACTTCCAGCTGCGCGGCGCCGGATTCGTGGATCAGCGTATCCACGTCCAGTTCCATCGCATCGCAGTAGTCGTACATCAGGTCGAGGATGGGGTCGAACTCGTTGACCGCATCGATGGAGTACGACTGCCGCGCGGTTTCGGGACGGCCCGAGCGGCCGGCGGGCGGCAGCAGCGGGAAATCCGGATCGGTGTTCTTCTGCACCAGGAAGAACTCCAGCTCCGGTGCCACCACCGGGCGGAGCCCTTCCTTCTCGTACGCGGCCAGCACGCGCCGCAGCACGTTGCGCGGCGCCAGGTCATGCGGCTTGCCGTCCTTGGTGTGGCAGTCGTGGATCACCTGCGCGGTAGGGTCGGTGGCCCATGGGACCATGCGGACGGTGTCGGGGTCGGGCCGCAGGAACATGTCTGAGTCCGACGGCGAGGTCAGCTCGTAATAGTCGTCGGGATAATCGCCGGTGACGGTGGTGGCGAAGATGCCCTCGGGCAGGCGCGTACCGTAGTCGTGGCTGAACTTGTCGGCCGGGATGATCTTGCCGCGCGCGATGCCGGTGATGTCGGGTACCAGGCACTCGACCTCGGTGATGCTGCGCTCTTTCAGCCAACGGCGCAGCGAACTTTCGGAAGGCTCGGCGGCGGCGGCTTTTTTTCGCTGTGTCTGTTTCTGGCTCATGGGGAACACGGTCCTGGGAAGGGAGGCACCGGCGCGGGACGGCCGGCGACATTGGACACGGGCGCTTCAGCGCCCGCCCTCCCATGGCGGTGGATGCCGCCGCTTCATGCCACGCCTCCGCGCCCTGCCGCACGGGCGCGACAGGCGTCGCCGAATGCCCGGAAAAGAGCAAGGTAGAACGGGTTTTCGGCGACCTTCCATTCGGGGTGCCACTGCACGGCCAGCATGAAGGCGGCGCCGTCGTGGCGGAACGCCTCGATCAACCCATCCGGCGCCTGCGCTTCGACGACCAGCCCTTCGCCCAGGCGGCGAACGCCCTGGCCATGCAGCGAATTGACGGTGGCACGCGTGTCACCGACCAGCGTGGCCAGCACGCCACCCGGCACCAGCGCGATGTCGTGCGCAGGACCGTACTGCACGTCCAGCGGATCGTCCCTTTTCTCGCGATGATCCATGAAGCCGGGCTGCTCGTGCACTTTCTGGTACAGGCTGCCCCCGAAGGCGACGTTGACTTCCTGGAAGCCGCGGCAGATCGCCAGCACCGGCACACCCATCTCGATCGCCAGCGGGATCAGCGGCAGGTTGGTGGCATCGCGGCGGGGATCCAGCAGGTTGCCTTCGTAGCTGGATTCGTCGCTGTAATGATGCGGTTCGATATTGCTGACCGCGCCGGTCAGCAGCAGGCCATCGAGGCCCTCCAGCACCTGGCGCAGTGGCAGCACCGGGTCCAGCGTGGGCACCAGCAGCGGCAGGCAGCCGGCCCCGTCGACCACCGCGCGCACATATTTCTCGCCGACAGCGAGGAAGGGATGTGCACCGATTTGCTTGTGGTCGGTCGGCAGACCGACCCGCGGCAGCGGGGTCATGCAGGAAGCCCGAAGTGGCTTGCAGGCAAGTTAACCCGGCCGTTTTATTTTTACAACACGACACGCCAGGATGGCGTTTTCGGCGCCGATATGGTGCGCTGCGGCACCAATTTCGGGCATTTCATTGACCTGGAGGAATTCAGGCGTTGAGTATTCTTGACGCACCGGCAGCTCTGCTAAGCTGCCCGCAGCCTCCAGGAACACCATCATGCGCCCCGATTCCGCCGCGCCTTCCCTGCCTGTCGACGACGCCGCCACGCTGGCCTCGATCCCCGATTGCGAGCAGATCGACCTGCTGCTGCCGGACATGAACGGCCTGCTGCGCGGCAAGCGCGTTACCCGTGATGCCCTGGAGAAGGTGTACCGCGACGGCGTGTGCCTGCCGATGTCGCTGATCGCCACCGACATCACCGGCAACACCGTGGAGGAAACCGGCCTGGGCTACGACATCGGCGACGAGGACCGCGTGTGCCGGCCCGTGCCCGGTTCGCTGCGGCCGGTGCCGTGGTCGCCACGCCCGGCTGCGCAACTGTTGTTGAGCATGGAGGATGCGCAGGGCGGCATGTTCGAGGCCAATCCGCGCGAAGTGCTCAGGCGCGTGCTGGCGCGCTACGCCGCGCGCGGACTGAAGCCCGTGGTGGCGGTGGAACTGGAGTTCTACCTGTTCGACCAGCGCATGGATGACGCCGGCCGCCCACGCACCTCGATCAATCCGGCGACCGGCCAGCGCAACACCAGCACGCAGGTCTACTACATGGAAGACCTCAACGACTACCGGGGCTTCACCGATGCGGTGGCCGCCATCTGCCGGGCGCAGCGCATTCCCGCCGACACGGCGGTGGCCGAGTACGCGCCGGGACAGTTCGAGATCAACCTCAAGCACCGCGACGACGCCCTGCTCGCCTGCGACGATGCGATCTACCTGAAGCGCGCGATCAAGGCCGCCGCGCAGCAGCAGGGACTGATGGCCAGCTTCATGGCCAAGCCGTTCGCCGAGCAGGCCGGCAGCGGCATGCATATCCATGCCAGCGTGCTGGATGCCAGCGGCCGCAACATCTTCGCCTCGCCGCCTTCAGCGCCGGCAGAGGCCCTGAAGCACGCCATCGGCGGCCTGCAGCGCAGCGACCAGGACTGCCTGCTGCTGTTCGCACCGCATGCCAACAGCTACCGCCGCTTCGTGCTGAATGCGTTCGTGCCGCTCAACGACGTGTGGGGCTACAACAACCGCACCGTCGCCATGCGCATCCCGCACAGCGACGAAGCCAACACGCGCATCGAGCACCGCATCGCCGGTGCCGATGCCAACATCTACCTGGTCACCGCCGCGGTACTCGCCGGCATGCTGCACGGCATGGAGGAGGGTTTCGACCCCGGTCCGCCGGTGACCGGCAACGCCTACGACCAGACCGAGATCCGTACTCCGTTCTGGCGCGAGGCCATCGGCGCCTTCATGGGTTCGGAGTTCATCCGCGGGCAGTTCGGCACCTCGTTCCAGCACATCTACGGCCAGCAGAAGCTCAAGGAAATGCACAGCTTCTATACCGAGGTGACGGATCTGGAGTACGCGTGGTACCTGCGGTCGGTGTGAGACGAATGTCGCGCGCTCTTCCAGCCGTCATTCCGGCGGACGCCGGGCTCTCAACCGCCGAACGGCGGGTCATCCATCTTGCTCTCGCTGCTGCCGGACAGCGAAACAGCAACGTGGATTCCGGCGTCCGCCGGAATGACGACAGGGGAACGTCATGACCGTCTCCCCCGGCATGTCCTATCCCGACAGCTGGTACGCCGCCAGCGCCACGCCATTACCTGCGCAACCGGTGCTGCAGGGGCGCGTGGACGCCGATGCCTGCATCCTCGGCGCCGGATATACCGGCCTGTCGGCAGCCCTGGAACTGGCGGAAGCCGGCTACAAGGTCGTCGTGCTGGAAGCCGAGCGCATCGGCTGGGGCGCCTCTGGCCGCAATGGCGGCCAGGCCATCGCGGGCTTCGGTTGCGGAGAGGCGAAACTGGAAGCGCTCGTCGGCTTCGACGATGCGAAGAAGATGTTCGACCTGTCGGTGGACGGCCTGCGCTGGCTGCGGGGTCGCATCGACCGGCACGGGATCGACTGCGATTGGCGCGATGGCCACGCCACCGTGCCGATCAAGCCGCGCCAACAGCGCGAGGTCGAGCACGCGATCGAGGACTTCAACACACGCTACGGCCACCCCGTGCAGTGGTGGAGCCGCGAGCGGCTGCGCGCCGAGTTGGCCAGTGACCGCTACCTGGGCGCGATGTACGACCCGCTGAGCGGCCACCTGCATCCGCTCGCCTATGCGCTTGGCCTGGGTCGTGCGGCGCTGGCCGCCGGCGCGCGGATCTTCGAAGGCTCGCGCGTCATCCAACTGGTCCGTGGTGCGCGACCCGTGCTGAAGACCGCCCGCGGCGAAGTCGTCTGCGACACGGTCATCCTCGCCGGCAACGCGCTGCTGCGCGGCATCGCGCCCGAACTGGAATCGCGGATGATGCCGGTCGGCACTTACATCGCCGCCACGCCGCCGCTGGGAGAGGCGCGTGCGCGCGAGCTGATCCGCAACGACATGGCCGTGGCCGACACCAACTGGGCGCTGGATTACTTCCGTCTTGGCCGCGACCACCGCCTGCTGTTCGGTGGGCGCGCGAGCTACTCGACGATGACGCCACCCAACCTGCGCGGCGTGATGAGGCGGCGCATGCATCGCGTCTTCCCGCAGTTGCGCGACGTGGGCATCGAGTATCTGTGGGGCGGAATGATCGACATATCCCTCAACCGTGCCCCGCACTGGGGCCGGCTGGCGCCGAACCTGTACTTCGCGCAGGGCTTCTCGGGCCATGGCGTGATCGCCGCCGGGCTGGCCGGTACCGTGATCGCCGAAGCTATCCGCGGACAGGCCGAACGGCTGGACCTGTTCGCCAGGATCCGCCATCACCCCTTCCCCGGCGGACGCGCCCTGCGCACCCCGCTCCTGGTCGCCGCGATGGCCTGGTACAAGCTTCGCGACGCCCTCTGGTGACGCCGCTGCACGCGCCGGTTCCGTGACGGCGCTCTCAAGTCCGTCACGGCGCGGCCGATAACGGGTACATGGATACCCCGTGGCGCCGATGACGATGCCGACACCCCTGCGTGTTCCAACCGCCCCTGCAAGCAATTCGCCCCTGCCACAACGCATCCTGGTGGTGGAGAACTCGCGCACGCATGCGCGGCTGATCGGCGAGGCCATCGAGCAGAAACTCACTCTCCCGGTGGTCTATGCCTCGACCCTCGGCGAGGCGCGCGCGACGCTGGAGAAGCATCCGGACTGGTTCATGGTGGTCACCAGCCTGGTGCTGGCCGACGGCAGCCACGACGAGGTGGTGGAGTTCTTCCTGTCGCGCCACTTGCCCACGGTGGTGGTGAGCGGCGTCTACGACGACAGCCTGCGCGAACAGGTGCTGCGACGGCAGGTCGTGGACTACGTACTCAAGAACACGCCGGGCAGCATCGATTACCTGGTCTGGCTGGTGCAGCGGCTGGAACGCAATCGCCGCATCGCCGCGCTGATCGTCGACGACTCGCGCTCGGCCCGTCAGCATGCGGCGGCGCTGCTGTCGATGTACGGTTTCCGCGTGGTGGAAGCGGCGGATGGAGAGGCCGGCCTGACGATGCTGGATGCCAACCCGGACATCCGTCTGGCCATCGTCGACCAGGAAATGCCCGGCATGAAGGGGCATGAGTTCACCCGTCGCCTGCGTGCACGGCATGCGCGCGACCACCTGGCGATCATCGGCATTTCGGGCACCAGCGATGGCAGCCTGGTGCCGCGCTTCCTCAAGAGCGGCGCCAACGACTTCCTGCACAAGCCCTTCTCGCGCGAAGAATTCTTCTGCCGCGTCTCGCAGAACATCGACCAGCTGGAACTGATCGGCACGCTGCAGGACCTGGCCACGCGCGACTTCCTCACCGGCCTGCCCAACCGCCGCCACTTCCTGGCCGAATGCCACGCGCTGTTGCCCAATACGTTGGGTCGGCAGCAGTCGGTGACGTCGGCGATCATCGACATCGACCACTTCAAGCACATCAACGACACCTACGGCCACGAAGCCGGCGACGTGGCGCTCAAGGCGGTGGCCCAGACCATTGCCAGACATGCCGGCACGCAAGACCTTATCGCCCGTTTCGGCGGCGAGGAGTTCTGTGCACTGGTGCCCTACCTGGGTGAAAGCGAAGCGGTGGAGTATTTCGAATCGCTGCGCACCGCGATAGAAGCGCTGGAAGTCGACATCGGCAGCCACAAGCTGCGCATGACGGTCAGCATCGGCGTCTTCCGGACGCGTTTCCCGGGCCAGACGCTCAATCACCTGCTCAGCGAAGCTGACCGACGCCTCTACCTGGCAAAGGCGGGTGGGCGGAACCGGGTGGTGTCCAGCGGCTGAGGGGCGTCGCTCCTACAACGGCCAACCTCTGCTGCGACCACCTGTCGCGGCATTGATCCCGATCAATGCCGCGACACAGGCGCACACCTAGATTGCC
The DNA here is from genome assembly GCF_052871755.1 of Pseudoxanthomonas sp. LARHCG66. Taxonomy (NCBI): domain Bacteria; kingdom Pseudomonadati; phylum Pseudomonadota; class Gammaproteobacteria; order Lysobacterales; family Lysobacteraceae; genus Pseudoxanthomonas; species Pseudoxanthomonas sp. LARHCG66. The sequence continues at coordinate 552,642 of NZ_JBIXJW010000001.1, forward strand.
CCTGCATTCCGGCATCCGCCGGCAGGGGACACGCTCATGACACTGCTGATCTGGCAGGACGACATGGATACGGGCATCGACATCATCGATGGCCAGCACCGCCGCATCGTGGAGATGATCAACCACCTGCACATCACCCAGAAGTCGATGGAACGCTTCGCCGTGGCCGAAGTGATCGATGAACTGGTCGACTACACGCTGTCGCACTTCGCGTTCGAGGAGGAGCTGATGGAGGAAGCGGGCTATCCCTTCAGCGCTGCTCACAAGCGCGTGCATGAAGTGTTCACCAAGCGCGTTTCCGAATACCGCATGCGCTTCGAGGCCGGCGAGGACATCGTGGACGAACTGCGCAGCATGCTGTCGCGCTGGCTGTTCAACCACATCCGCAACGACGACAAGGCCTACGCGGATTCCGTGAAGCGCCATCTCAACCAGTTCGTGAAGGACCACCAGCAGGGCGGTTGGCTGAGCCGCACCGTGAAGCGACTGTTCGGCTAGCGTGCACCGCGCGCGCTCACCCGCATCGCACGACCCCGCACATGGCGCACGCTACCTGCGCCGCGGCATCACCAGCAGCGCCAGCAATGTCAGTACCGCCATCGCGGCCAGATACCCGCCCACCGATGCCAGGCCATAGCGTTCGCCGAGGCGCGTAGCGATGTAGGGCGCGGGCGACGCGCCCAGGATGCCCGCAAGGTTGAATGCCAGCGACGCGCCGGTATAGCGCACCGCCGTGGGAAACATCTCCGCCAGGATCGTCCCGCACGGACCATAGGTCAGCCCCATCGCGCCCAGCCCCAGCGCCAGGAACGCGAGCACGCCGAGGTCACTGCCGGATTCCAGCAGCGGGGCGAAAACGAACCCGAAACCGATGATCAGCAGCGTGGCCACGATCATCGCGTTGCGACGCCCGAAGCGGTCGGCATACAGTGCGGACAGCGGAATCGTCAGCGCGAAGAACAGCACGCCGACCATCTGCAGCAGCAGGAAATGCTCGCGCGAGTAGCCCAGCTTCGACGTGCCCCAGCTCAGCGCGAACACGGTCATCAGATAGAACAGCACGAACGTCGCCACCAGCGCGAACGTTCCGGTCAGCAGCGCAAAGGGATGTTCGCGCACCGTGGTGAGCATCGGCACCTTGACGCGCTCGTCGCGATCCAGCGCCTTCTGGAAATCGGGTGTCTCGGTGATCCGCAGCCGCACCCACAGACCGACGAAGACCAGCGCCGCACTGGCGACGAACGGGATGCGCCAGCCCCATGCCAGGAATTGCGCGTCCGTCATCAGCTGGGTCAGCAGCAGGAAGATGCCGGTGGAGCAGAGGAAGCCGATCGGCGCACCGAGTTGCGGGAACATGCCGTACCACGCCCGCTTGCCCGGGGGCGCGTTCTCCGTCGCCAGCAACACGGCGCCACCCCACTCGCCGCCCAGGCCGATGCCCTGCCCCAGACGGCACAACGCCAGCAGTACCGGCGCCATGATGCCGACCTGCGCGTAGGTCGGCAGCAGGCCGATGACCACGGTCGAGATGCCCATCGTCAGCAGCGCCGCTACCAGCGTCGCCTTGCGCCCCACGCGGTCGCCGAAGTGGCCGAACAACGCCGAGCCGACCGGCCGCGCGATGAATGCCAGTGCGAAGGTGGCGAACGATTGAAGCGTGGCCGTCGTGGGATCGCTCTGCGGGAAGAACAGGTGCGGAAACACCAGCACCGCCGCCGTGGCGTAGATGTAGAAATCGAAGAACTCGATGGTGGTGCCGATGAGGCTGGCGAACAGCACACGGCCGGGCGAGTTGGTGGGCGCGGAAGCGGCGGCGCTGGCGGTCATGGAGTAGCCGATCGGTGGGTCGGGGCGATTTTGGCAGAACCACAAGCCGAGGTGCTTGCTGGGACTTCCCTCTCCCCGCCTGCGGGGAGAGGGTGCCGAAGGCGGGTGAGGGGCGAACGGAGATGCGAGAGCTGCGCGCCCGACTGATTGCCGCGCCCGCCCCTCATCCGCCCTCCGGGCACCTTCTCCCCGCTTGCGGGGAGAAGGAACAGCATGTCTTCCGCCTCGCGGGGAGAAAGAACAGCGTGGCCCCCGCTTGCCGGGAGAAGGAGCACCTCGTCAGCTCCCCAGATTGATCCACGTCGCCTTGATCTCCGTGTACTTGTCGAAGGCGTGCAACGACTTGTCGCGCCCGTTGCCGGACTGCTTGTAGCCCCCGAACGGCGCGGTCATGTCGCCGCCGTCCCAGTAGTTCACCCACACGCTGCCCGCGCGCAACTTGCGTGCCACGCGATGCGCGCGGCTGATGTCGCGCGTCCACACGCCCGCCGCCAGCCCGTACTCGCTGTCGTTGGCCATGCGCAGTGCTTCCTCTTCGCTGTCGAAGGCGATCACCGACAGCACCGGCCCGAAGATCTCCTCGCGGCTGATGGTGTGCTCGTGCGCCACATCGTCGAACACGGTTGGCTCGATATAGCACCCACCACTCACCACGTCGGCGCGCTGGCCACCCAGCGCCAACTTCGCGCCCTCGGCCTTGCCCTTCTCGATGTAGTCGAGCACGCGCTGCGTCTGGCCTTCGTCCACCATCGCGCCCATCGGCGCGCCGGGATCCAGCGGATGGCGGGGTCGCATCGCCTTGCCGGCCTCGACTACGCGCGCGACGAACTCATCCTTGATCGACCGCTCCACCAGCAGGCGCGAGGCTGCGGTGCAGACTTCGCCCTGGTTGTAGAAGATGCCGCCCGCCGCGGCCTTCGCGGCTACGTCCAGATCGTGCGCATCGGCGAAGACGAGGTTGGGACTCTTGCCGCCGCACTCCATGTACGCGCGCTTCATGTTCGACAGGCCTGCACACTGCAACAGGCGCTTGCCGACCGCGGTGGAGCCGGTGAACACCAGTCCGTCCACGTCCATGTGCAGCGCCAGCGGCTCCCCCGCGGTCTTGCCGAAACCGGGCACCACATTGAGCACCCCCGCCGGGATGCCGGCCTCGATCGCGAGTTCGGCCAGGCGGATCGCGGTCAGCGGTGACTTCTCCGACGGCTTCAGCACGATGGAGTTGCCCATCGCCAGCGCCGGGGCAAGCTTCCACGACGCCATCAGCAGCGGGAAATTCCACGGCACGATCGCGCCGATGACACCCAACGGTTCGCGCGTCACCAGGCCCAGCTCGTCCTGGCCGGTGGCGGCGACTTCGCCATACACCTTGTCCAGCGCTTCGGCGGTCCATCCCATGCAACGGATGGTGGCGGCGATATCGACGCTGCGCGCGTCGCTGACCGGCTTGCCCATGTCGAGCGATTCCAGCAGCGCCAGCTCGTCCGCATGCTGTTCGATCAGCTGGGTGAGCTTGAGCAGCACTTTCTTGCGATGCGTCGGCCGTGCGTTGGACCACGCGCCTGCATCGAAGCTGCGTCGCGCGGCGGCGACGGCGCGGTTGATGTCCTCTTCCTGCCCATCGGCGACCCGGCCCAGCACGCGCCCGTCGATCGGGCTGACGCAGTCGAAGGTCTTGCCCGAGGCGGCATCGACGTACTTGCCGTCGATGAAGGCCTGCGTGCGGATCGACAGCGTGCCGGCCATCGCTTGCCAGTCCTGTTGCGTGCGGGGGTTGCTCATGGAAGCTCCTGGCTGTGTTCCCTTCTCCCACCGGGAGAAGGTGGCGCGAAGCGCCGGATGAGGGTGGGGCGGAGTCCGTGATGCCGGAGTGCAATGGCTTCGCCGGACCCTCACCCCAACCCCTCTCCCGACGGGAGAGGGGCTCGAATCATCTAGAACGTCGCCGGTGTATTGGCGCTGACAATCACGGCATCGGTGTCGCCGACATTGCGGAAACGGTGCGGCGTGCGGCTTTCGAAGTAATAGCCCTCTCCGGCCTTCAGCACGCGCACCTGGTCGCCGACGGTGACCTCGACTTCGCCTGCGATCACCACCCCGCCCTCCTCGCCGTCGTGCGCCAGCATGCTGTCGCCGGTATCGCTGCCCGGCGGCATCACTTCGCGCAGGATGCACATCTGGCGCTGCGGGCGGTGCTGGCCGACGAGGAAGTAATGGATGCCGTTGCTGCCCACGTCCGGCAATTCGTCGGCCACATAGAACGGGCTGTCGGGCAGCCCCTTTTCCAGGTCGAGCGTGAAGAAGTCGGCCAGCGAAATGGGGATGCCGTCCAGCACCTTCTTCAACGAGCTCACCGACGGGCTGACCTTGTTCTGCTCGATCAGCGAAATGGTGCTGTTGGTGACGCCCACGCGCTTGGCCAGCTCGCGCTGGCTGAGGCTTTTGGATTTGCGGACCAGTTGCAGGCGTGCGCCGATGTCCATCACCACCCTTGCAGGAAAGCGGAAAGTGTTGCGGGATACTTTACACCCCTGGGCAACCCTGCTGGAAAGCCCCGGACCGGCGTTTTGCAGGAGGGGCTTTAGCCCCGAGGCTTCTGGCGTGAAAGCGTCGGGGCCAAAGCCCCTCCTACAACAGCGATGCGCTCAGGGGGACCCACGGCACATCGGTTGTAAAGTTTTTTCAACGCGCTAAGCTGCCCGCATCCGTCCCGTCCCCTGGAGCCGCGATGAGCGCCGACGACACCTCCTCCGCCCTGGCCGACCACTACGCCCGCCAGAATCTGGAGGCACCCGCCTCGCTCGACCACTTCTGGATGCCGTTCACGGCCAACAGGCAGTTCAAGGCGAAGCCCCGGCTGCTCGCCAGCGCGTCCGGCATGTACTACCGCGATGTCGACGGCAACGAGGTGCTGGATGCCACCGCCGGCCTGTGGTGCTGCAACGCCGGCCATGCGCGGCCCCGCATCGTCGAAGCGGTAAGGCAGCAAATCGGCACGCTCGACTTCGCGCCCAATTTTTCGATGAGTTCGCCGCTGCCGTTCAGGCTGGCGGAACGACTGGCCGCGCTTGCGCCGGGCGACCTCAACAAGGTGTTCTTCAGCAACTCCGGCTCGGAAGCCGTGGACAGCGCGCTGAAGATCGCCCTGGCCTACCACCGGGTACGCGGCGAAGGCCAACGCACGCGTTTCATCGGTCGCGAGAAGGGCTACCACGGTGTCGGCTTCGGCGGCACGTCCGTGGGTGGCCTGCCGAACAACCGCAAGTGGTTCGGCCCAGGACTTCCCGCCGTTTCGCACATACGCCACACGCTTGACGTGTCGCGCAATGCGTTCTCGAAAGGCCTGCCGCCGCATGGCATCGAACTGGCCGAAGACCTTGAGCGGCAGATCGCGCTGTACGACGCCTCCACCATCGCCGCCGTCATCGTCGAGCCGATCTCCGGTTCCGCCGGCGTGGTGATCCCGCCGCAGGGCTACCTGCAGCGGCTGCGCGAGATCTGCGACAGGCACGGCATCCTGCTGATCTTCGACGAAGTGATCACCGGCTTCGGCCGCGTGGGGCATGCCTTCGGCGCGCAGCGCTTCGGCGTCACGCCGGACATGATTACCGCCGCCAAGGGCATCACCAACGGCTGCGTGCCGATGGGCGCCACCTTCGTGTCGGACCGCATGTTCGACGCGTTCATGAGCGGGCCGGACAGCGCCATCGACATGTTCCATGGCTACACCTACTCCGGCCATCCGCTGGCCTGCGCCGCTGCGCTGGCCACGCTCGATACGTACGAGGAAGAAAACCTCTTCGACAAGGCGCTGGAACTCGGCGACTACTGGCAGGATGCGCTGCATTCGCTCAAGGGCTTGCCCAACGTCGTGGACATCCGCAACTACGGTCTTGTCGGCGCGATCGAGCTGGCGCCACGCACCGGTGCACCAGGCGCGCGGGCCTACGATGTGTTCAGTCGTGCCTTCCACGAGGGCCACCTGCTGATCCGGGTGACCGGCGACGTCATCGCCCTGTCGCCGCCCCTGATCGTGGAAAAGCACCACATCGACCGGATCGTGAATGTCCTGGCGGACACCATACGGGCAACCGCGTAAAATTACGGACCAATGGCACCAGCGCTCCCCACGCGCGAAGCCCCTTCCCGCTACTGGAGAGCAACATGCTGATTGGCGTCCCCAAGGAAATAAAGAACCACGAATACCGCATCGGCCTTACCCCGGCCGGCGCGCGCGAACTCGTCTCCAATGGCCACCAGGTCCTCGTGCAGCGCGACGGCGGCAAGGCCATCGGCCTGACCGACGAGCAGTACGTCAAGGCCGGCGCGCAGATCGTCGATACCGCCGAAGAGATCTTTGCCCGCGCCGACATGATCATCAAGGTCAAGGAGCCGCAGCCGAACGAGTGCGCCATGCTGCGCCCGGGCCAGGTGCTGTACACCTACCTTCACCTCGCACCCGATCCGGAGCAGACCAAGGCGCTGGTCGCCTCCGGCGCCACCTGCATCGCCTATGAAACCGTTACCGACCGCAAGGGTGGCCTGCCGCTGCTCGCGCCGATGTCGGAAGTCGCCGGCCGCATGTCGATCCAGGCCGGCGCGCACGCGCTGGAGAAGGCGCAGGGCGGTTCCGGCGTGCTGCTCGGCGGCGTGCCGGGCGTGAAGCCGGCCGAAGTGCTGGTGATCGGCGGCGGCGTGGTCGGCATCAACGCCGCACGCATGGCGATGGGCATGAACGCGCACGTCACCATCCTGGACCGCTCGCTTGATCGCCTGAAGTACCTGGACGAGTTGTATGGCCACCAGCTGACCACGATCTACTCAACCCGCGACGCCATCGAAGAGCGCCTGCCGGACACCGACCTGGTGATCGGCGCCGTGCTGATCCCCGGCGCGGCCGCGCCCAAGCTCGTCTCGCGCGACCAGCTGAAGCTGATGCGTCCGGGCTCGGTGCTGGTGGACGTGGCGATCGACCAGGGCGGCTGCTTCGAAACCTCGAAGGCCACCACCCACCAGAACCCGACCTACGAAGTGGACGGCATCATCCACTACTGCGTGGCCAACATGCCCGGCGGCGTCGCCCGCACGTCCACGTTCGCCCTGACCAATGCCACCCTGCCCTTCGCCGTGCAGCTGGCCAACAAGGGCGCGAAGCAGGCCATGCTGGACGACGAGCACCTGCTCAACGGCCTGAACGTGCACGCTGGCAAGATCACCTACAAGGCCGTGGCCGACGATCTCGGTTACGCGTACGTGCCGGCGCGGGAAGCGCTGGCCTGATCCTGCTGTTCCCTTCTCCCCGCCTGCGGGGAGAAGGTGCCGAAGGCAGATGAGGGGCGCGCCGGAGCCATCACCGCCTCGGCGATGACGACCCTATCGAGCGACTGGAAAAAGGAGCACTCGAAACACCGCGCCACGATTGAAGACAAGGGCTCCGTCGCCCCTCACCCGCCCTCCGGGCACCCTCTCCCCGCATGCGGGGAGAGGGACTCCACCAGGTAGTCGGCCATGACCGAAGCGTTGCATCACTTCTTCAACGGACAGCGGATGGAGGGCACCAGCGGCCGCTTCGGCGACGTATTCGACCCCGCGACCGGCGCCGTCACCGCCCGCGTGCCCTTGGCCTCGGCCGATGACGTGGAGCAGGCCGTGGACGCCGCATCCGCCGCCTTCCCCGCATGGGCCGCCACCACGCCGCTGAATCGCGCACGCGTGATGTTCCGCTTCAAGGAACTGCTGGAAACGCACGCCGGCGACCTGGCGAAGATCATCACCTCCGAACACGGCAAGGTGCTGTCAGACGCACGCGGCGAAGTGACGCGCGGGCTGGAAGTGGTGGAGTTTGCCTGTGGCATTCCGCACCTGCTCAAGGGCGAGCACTCGATGAATGTCGGCCGCGATGTCGATTCGTGGAGCGAGTACGCGCCGCTGGGCGTGGTCGCCGGCATCACGCCCTTCAATTTTCCCGCGATGGTGCCGCTGTGGATGTTCCCGGTGGCGCTGGCCTGCGGCAACACCTTCGTGCTGAAGCCGTCCGAACGCGATCCATCCGCCGCGCTGTTCATGGCCCACCTGCTGAAGCGCGCCGGGCTGCCCGATGGCGTGTTCAATGTCGTGCACGGCGACAAGGTGGCGGTGGACGCACTGCTCGACGGACCTCGCGTGCAGGCGTTGAGCTTCGTGGGCTCCACGCCGATCGCCGAGTACATCTATGCGCGCGGCAGCGCCAACGGCAAGCGCGTGCAGGCGCTGGGCGGGGCGAAGAACCACATGGTGGTGCTGCCCGATGCCGACCTCGACGGCGCGGTATCCGCGCTGCTCGGCGCCGGCTACGGCTCGGCCGGCGAGCGCTGCATGGCCATCTCGGTCGCTGTCTGCGTCGGCGATGCCACGGCGGATGCGCTGGTGGCGAAACTCGCGCCCAAGGTCGCCGCGCTGAAGATCGGACCCGGCTGCCTCGATCCCGAAATGGGCCCGCTGGTCACCGGCGCGCACCGCGACAAGGTGCGCGACTACGTCGATGCAGGCGTAGCCGAGGGTGCGGAACTCGTCGTCGACGGCCGCGGGCACGTGGTCGACGGCCACGCCGACGGCTTCTTCCTTGGCGGCTGCCTGTTCGACCGCGTGACGCCCGACATGACGATCTATCGCGAGGAGATCTTCGGCCCCGTCCTGTGCGTCATGCGCGTGCCCGACCTCGATGCCGCGCTGCAGCTGGTCAACGAACACGAGTACGGCAACGGCACCGCCATCTTCACCCGCGACGGTGGCGCGGCGCGCGAATTCGCGCACCGCGTGCAGGCCGGCATGGTCGGCATCAACGTGCCGATCCCGGTGCCGATGGCCTTCCACAGCTTCGGCGGCTGGAAGCGTTCGATCTTCGGCCCGTTGCACGTGCATGGCCCGGACGGCGTGCGCTTCTACACGCGCCTGAAGACCGTCACCGCCCGCTGGCCGGAAACACACGCCGCCGAATTCGTGATGCCGACGATGAAGTAAAGTCGGGGCCGGCCCCCGCACGGTACTGGTCCATGTCGCTACGCCGCCTCATCCTGTCACTGTCCTGCCTTGGTGCCGCCATGGCTGCCTCGGCGGCAGAACCCGTCGCATGGGTACGTGTCGCCTTCGATCGCGATGGCACCATCGCGACCCGCGTCGAAGGCAAGGCCGATCTCGCCACCGGCCGCAACGTCACCGCCGACGATCCCGTGCGCGTCGCCTCGATCTCCAAGCTGGTCACCGCGATCGGCGTGATGCGCCTGGTGGAGGCCGGCACGCTGGACCTGGATGCCGACGTATCCACCTATCTCGGCTGGCCGCTGCGCCATCCGCGCTTTCCCGCAACGAAGATCACCCTGCGCCTGCTGCTGTCCCATCAGTCCAGCCTCACCGATGCCGCCGGTTACTACGCCACGCCGCTGGGCGAACCACTGAAGACGATCCTCGACGATCCGAAGGCGTGGGACGACGCGCATGCGCCGGGCACGCACTTCCGCTACACCAACCTCAATTTCCCGCTGGTGGCGATGGCCATGGAGAATGCCACCGGCGAACGCTTCGACTTGCTGATGCGGCGACTGCTGATCGATCCGCTGCGGCTCGATGCCTGCTTCAACTGGGAAAGCTGCGACAGCGTGACAGCCGCGCGCGCCGTCGTGCTGTACCGCGATGGCCAACCGGTGCGCGATGACAACCGTGCCGGCAAACCGGCCTGCGCCGTGGTGGTCGGGGACGGGGCGGCCTGCGACCTTGCGCGCTGGAAGCCCGGCGAGAACGGCGCCCTGTTCTCCCCGCAGGGCGGCCTGCGTATCTCCGCGAACGGCCTGGCGAAAATCGGCCGCCTGCTGCTCAATCGCGGCGAGGTGGACGGCGTGCGACTGCTGCAACCGGCCAGCGTCGCCGCACTCCTGGGACCTCAATGGACGTTCGACGGCCGCAACGGCGTGACCCACGAGGAGGACACCGGCAGCGGCCAGGCGAACGCCTTCTTCTGCCGCTACGGACTGGCCGTGCAGACGCTGGCCACTCCGGTGGCGGGCTGCGGCGACGATCCCTTCGGTGATGGCATCGCACGGGCCGGCCACGCCGGCGACGCGTACGGACTGCGCTCGGGCCTGTGGGTGGACCTGCACGCGGGTACCGGCGTGGCCTATTTCGCCACCGACACCGGAAGCTCCCCTGCCGGCGCGCGCTCGGCATTCAGCGGCATCGAGGAAGCGCTCGCGACAGGGGATCTTCCGCAGCCCTGACACTGCGGAGCATCGCCTCCACGCCTGCGCTCAAGATCTCCCCGGACAGGCCGATAGTGCCTACATGTCGCCCCGCGTCGGTCAATGCCGCGGGGCCCTAACGATCCAACAGGGGGATCCATCACCATGACGTCACGTCCGACCGTCCTGCTTTGCGACGACTCGCGCGCACTGCGCATGCTGGCTGCGCGCCAACTTGCCGATTGCGGTTTTGAAGTGGTCGGCGAAGCCGGCAACGGCCACGAGGCCGTCAACCAGTACCAGGCCTTGCACCCCGACCTGGTGCTGATGGACCTGGTGATGCCCGAATGCGACGGCAAGCAGGCACTCAGCCGCATCCTCGCGCAGGATCCGGCCGCGCGCGTGGTGATCCTCAGCTCGCTCGGCGCACAGAGCGACATCGAGGAATGCCTGAAGCTGGGCGCGCGGTCGTACCTGCAGAAACCCATCGATCCCGAAGTGATGGATCGCGTGCTGCACGAAGCGGTCGCCTGACCGCCGCGCACGCCCTTCCTTCACCTCCGCACGAGACGACACCATGGCAGCGAAATTCCTGGGCCAGTTCCTGCTGGAACGCGGCACCATCACCTCCGCACAACTCCTCGCCGCGCTCGATGCGCAGCGTGCGTCCAATCCCCTGCTCGGCGAGCTGGCCGTCCACCATCGCATGCTGGATGCCGCGCAGGCCCGCCGCATCAACGAGCGCCAGCGTGCCGAAGACCGGCGCTTCGGCGACATCGCCCTGGAAATGGGCCTGCTGGATGCCGGGCAACTCGATGTACTGCTGACCGCCCAGAAGAAAGGCCGCAAGCTGTTCGGCCAGATCCTGGTCGAGCAGGGCGCGGTGAGCGCCGAACTGCTCGACGCCGAACTGGTCGCCCATCGCCGCGACCTCGACGAAGCCAACCATGCGCTGGCGCTGGGCATTGCCGGCCACACGCTGGCCGACATGGCCACCAGCACCATCCGGGTCTGCAACCGCCTGTTCCCGCGCCTGGCCGGCAGCCAGTGCCAGGCATCGGGCATCGCGGACGATGCCGTGCTGGACGCCTGCGACGTCACCGCGCACGTACGCATCGACGCCGGTTCGGAATCCCTGCTGGTCGGCGTGGGCTGCAGTCGCGCCACCGCCCGGGCCATGGCCTGCTCGCTGCTGTCGATCACGCCCGAGGAATGCGACGAAGAACTCGCCATCGATGCGCTGGGCGAACTGGTCAATGTGCTGATGGGCTACGTGGTGCGCGACACGCTCGCAGAAGACGCCAGCTACCGCGCGCACCCCCCGAGCACGGCACTCTCCGCCGCCGATCTGGCCTCCAGCCGAAGCACGCTGGCCCTGTCGATGGCATCCCAGCGCGGCGACTTCGTCCTCATCGTCGGTTGAAGCGGCTTACGCCCGCGTCAGCCGCCACGCGCGGTGGATGCGGGCGTTGCGCTCGAAATCCGGCGGAATGGTTTTCGCGCTGATGTCCTCGCAGCGCGCGAACTCGGCTACCGCATCCTCGTCCAGCTTGAAGCGGCGGAAGTTGTTGCTGAAGTACAGCACGCCGCCCGGCGCCAGGCGGGCGACCGCCGCGCGCAGCAGGCGCACCTGCTCCTTCTGCACGTCGAAGTCGTCGGCACGGGCGGAATTGGAGAATGTCGGCGGGTCGCAGAAGACCAGGTCGTACTCGCCCTGCTCCGCTTCCAGCCAACGCATGGCATCCGCCTGCACCAGACGATGCTTTGAACCGCCAAGGCCGTTCTCGGCCAGGTTGTCAGCGCACCACTGCAGGTAGGTCGCGGAAAGGTCGACGCTGGTCGTGGTCGCCGCGCCTGCCACCGCCGCCTGCACGCTGGCCACGCCGGTGTAGCAGAACAGGTTGAGGAAGCGCTTGCCGCGCGCTTCCTGCGCCATGCGCCAACGCAGCGGGCGGTGGTCGAGGAACAGGCCCGTGTCCAGGTAATCGAACAGGTTCACCCGCAGCAGCGCACCCGATTCGCGCACCACGACGAATTCGTCCCGCTGCTGCATGCGGCCGTACTTCGCGCCGCCCTTGCCGCGTTCGCGCGACTTCACCGCGATCTGCTCCTGCGGCACGCCGAACACCTCGCGCGTGGCCGCCAGCAGCTCACTGAAACGGCGACGTACGTCGTGCTCGGGAATGGTGGCGGGCGCGGCGTATTCCTGCACGTGCAGGAAAGTCCGCGCCTCCCCGCCTTCCTCCGCATACACGTCGATGGCGGCGGCGTACTCGGGCAGGTCGGCGTCGTAGGCGCGGTAGCACGTGACGCCGTCGCGCGCGCGCCAGCTCTTGAACTTCTTCAGGTTCTTGCGCAGGCGGTTGGCCACCATCTGCGCGCCGTCCGACAGCGGACGCGCCTCGCGCGGTTCGCGTGCGGGCACCGCGACCGGGTCGCAGACGATCAGGGCGCACTCGATGGCCCCGTTGAACAACTGGTACTTCTTGCCGGCGCGCAAGCCGGTGGCATACCCCAGCTCCGCATTGCCGCACAGCAGGCTGGCCCGCCATTGCGGCACCGCGCGCTGCAACGCATCCCCCAGCGCGCGATACAGCGCGGCGTCGGCCGCCAGGCGTTCGTCGTAGGGCGGATTGCAGACCACCAGGCCGCGTGGTTCTTCGCGCACGGGCAATTGCGCCACGTCGCATGCCTCGAACTGCAACTGGCCGGCCAGGCCTGCGAGCACCGCGTTGTCCCGAGCGGCGCGGATCGATCCCAGGTCGACATCGCTGCCGAAGAAGGCCGGCCTGAGGGCCTTGCGGCCCTCGGATTCGCGCTGCACCGCGTCGGCGAACAGGGCACGCCACGCCTCCGCATCGAAGCCCAGCCAGCGCGATGGCAACAGGCTGCCGTGCCGCTGCAGGCCGGGTGCGACGTCGGCCGCCATCAGCGCGCCTTCGATCAGCAGCGTGCCGCTGCCGCACATCGGGTCCAGCAACGCGCCCCCTTCGTGGTACAGCGCCGGCCAGCCGCCACGCATCAGCACGGCGGCCGCGAGGTTTTCCTTCAACGGCGCTTCGTTCTGTGCCTGCCGCCAACCCCGACGATGCATCGGCCCGCCACCCAGATCGATGGAGATCGTCGCGCGCCCCTTGCGCAGCGACAGATTGATGCGCACGTCGGGCTGTTCCACGTCCACCGAGGGCCGCTCCAGCCCCTGCTGGCGCAGGCGGTCGACCACCGCATCCTTGACGCGCTGCGCGGCGTAGCGCGCATGGGTGATGGCTTCGCCGGAGACGTGGGCATCGACCGCCAGCGTCAGCTCCGGCCGCGTGTGCTGCTCCCATGCAATCGCCATCACGCCGTCATACAGCGCCTGCTCGTCGAGGCACTCGAACTCGGCGATCGGCCACAGCACGCGGCTGGCCAGGCGCGACCACAGCACGGCGCGCTGGGCATCCAGCGGTTCGCCATCGGCATTCACGCCCGCAACGGTGGCGGTGGCCTTGGGCACGCCGAGCGCAAGCAGCTCGTCGGCGAGCAGGTATTCCAGGCCTTTGGCGCAGGAGACGAAGAACTTCAAGGGAAACCTCGGATATTGAGCGTCGTCATCCCCGCGAAAGCGGGGAACCATGTCGATGTTGCGTCCGACCTTGGCAGTGACAGCGCGAAGCAAGATGGATGACCCGCCGTTCGGCGGTTGGAAGCCCGGCATGCGCCGGAATGACGGCAGGGAAAATCAAAGACCGGCGAGCAACTGCCCGAATGCTTCCGCCGACGCAGCCACATGGTCCGACAACCGGTGCCCGTCGTTCACCAGCAGCAGGCGGGCGCGGCGCGCGTGCGCCCAGTCGACCACGGCCTGCGCGGGAATCAGTTCGTCATCCCACCCGTGGATGACGGAAACCGGCACCGCTGCGGCATCGAGTTCCGGTAGCGGACCCATGCTGATCGGCGGCGCCATCAGGAACAGGCCGCGCACCGGCACTTCGCGCGAGATGCGGCCGGCGATGTAGGCGCCGAGGCTGGAGCCGGCCAGCACCACGGGGCCGCGCGCGGCCGCCGCCTGTGCCAGGCCTCGCAGGCGATCCAGCCGCGCGACCACATCGCCCAGCGAGCTGACATCACGCCGCGCGTCCAGGTCCGTGTAGTCGGGACGTTCGTGGCTCCAACCCAGGCGTTCGGCGACATCCGCCAGCGCGGTGACCTTGGTGGCGTCGGGACCGCTCTCGAAGCCGTGCGACAGGATGCAGTGGCCGCGCATCACAGCGCTTCCACCGCGTCGCCGACGCGGAACGTGCCGCCCTCGACGATGCGCGCACACAGCCCGCCATGGCCGCGCATCGCGTTGTAGCCGCCAGGGCCCAGCGCATCTTCCATGCGCGAACACGGATCGCACTCCTCGGTGCCCTCGAACACCGCGTCGCCGATGCGGAAACGTCGCTCTTTCAGGGCGATCAGCGGAATGCCGGAGACGACCACGTTCCGCCGCAGCAGCGCGGGCGCCAGGTCCGGACGCTGCGCGAGCGCTGCGATCACCGGCAGGTGCTCGGCCTGGATCAGGGTGATGCCGCGCTTGCCGCTGCCGCCCTTGTAGCGGTCCCCGACCAGGCCAACGCCGGTGACGGCTTCGACGATCCCGGTGGCGACCATGACCTCATCGCGGGCCGGTCGCAGGCCGATCCACTCCACCTTGCCGGCACGCGGCAGGGTGGCCATGAGCTTGGCCAGCGGGGATTCGGGGTTGAGCGGCATGAGGAACCGGCTTGGCGGGGACGGCGGCCAGTTTACCGGACCGGGCTACGGGCCGCCCCCGCCTGCTAGCATCGACGCATGAGCATCGAACGCCCCACTTTCGCCTGCATCGTCGATCCGCTGCCCTACGAGGAGAAGCTGGAAGCGCGCCCGCTGGCGCAGATCGACCTGGTGGTGGTCCACTGCACCGAACTGCCCGACCTGGCGATGGCCCGCGAGTACGGCGAACGCATCCTGCATGCCTCCGGCACCGGCAACAGCGGCCACTACTACATCGACCGGGACGGCAGCGTGCACGTCTACGTGCGGTCGGACCGCGTCGCCCACCATGTGCGCGGCTACAACCCGCGCTCGGTCGGCATCGAACTGGTCAATACCGGACGCTATCCCGACTGGCTCGCCGTCGGCAGCCAGAAGATGGAAGAGCCCTACACCGACGCGCAGATCGACGCCCTGAAAGCGCTGCTGGAGCATCTTCGGCAGGAACTGCCCGCGCTGCGCTACATCGCCGGGCACGAGGAACTGGACACCGCGCGCGAACCCGCCAGCGACGACCCGGACGTCAGCGTGCCGCGCAAGATGGATCCCGGCCCGCTGTTCCCCTGGGATGCCGTGCTGCGCGCCACCCCGCTGGAGCGCCTGGTGCCCCACGCAGTGTAGGAGGGGCTTCAGCCCCGACGCTTTCGTCTGCACCCGGCGACAAGGCATCGGGGCTGAAGCCCCTCCTACAGGGTGATCGCTATAATTCGCCGGTCTTTGCCATAGGCGCCGCCCTTGTCCCCCGCTCCCGAACCCGTCGTCTCCGAACTGATCGAACTGCTGTCGCTGGAGCGGCTGGAAGACAACCTGTTCCGCGGCCAGAGTCGCGACATCGGCACCAAGTATGTCTTTGGCGGCCAGGTACTGGGCCAGGCGCTGTCGGCCGCACAGGCCACCGTGGATGGCAGCAGCGGCGAGCGCCGCGCGCATTCCCTGCATGCCTACTTCCTGCGTGCCGGCAACATCGAAGCCCCGATCGTCTACGAAGTGGACCGCACGCGCGATGGCGGCAGCTTCTCGGTGCGCCGGGTGACCGCCATCCAGCATGGCCGGGTGATCTTCTTCTGCGCCGCGTCGTTCCAGGCCGGGGAAGACGGCGCGGAACATCAATTGTCGATGCCGGAAGTCCCGCAGCCGGAAGACATCGCCAATGCCCCACCCGTGCCCGCGGACGTGATGGCCACCTTGCCGCCGAAGGTCCAGCGCTGGATGTCGCGGCGCGGGCCGTTCGAGTTCCGCCACGTCTATCCGCGCGATGAACTGAACCCGCCCAAGCGCCCGCCGTTCCAGCAGGTCTGGTTCCGCCTGAGCGAACCCGTGGGCGATTCGCCCGAACTGCATCGCGCGCTGCTCGCCTATGCCTCCGACTTCCAGTTGCTGGGCACGGCCACCTATCCGCACGGCATCAGCTACTACCAGCCCAACGTGCAGATGGCGTCGCTGGATCATGCACTGTGGTTCCATCGCCCGTTCCGCGCGGACGATTGGCTGCTGTATTCCATCGACAGTCCCAGTGCGAGCAGTTCGCGCGGCCTGGCGCGGGGACAGATCTTCGACCGCCAGGGCCGGCTGGTCGCCAGCACCGCGCAGGAAGGCCTGATCCGCGTGGTGCCGGACGCGGAAGCGGCGTCGGCCGTGCCGGCGAA
This sequence comes from Pseudoxanthomonas sp. LARHCG66, assembly GCF_052871755.1. Lineage (NCBI taxonomy): Bacteria > Pseudomonadati > Pseudomonadota > Gammaproteobacteria > Lysobacterales > Lysobacteraceae > Pseudoxanthomonas > Pseudoxanthomonas sp. LARHCG66. The sequence goes on from NZ_JBIXJW010000001.1 coordinate 569,101, forward strand.
GGACTGAGGGCGCACGCATGCGGCAAGTGTTCTCCAGCCAGCGGATCGAGACCGTCGAAGGCGTGGCCAAGATGCTGACCGAGGCGGGCATTCCCGTCTTCATCAGCAACGGCCGCTCCTACCAGAGCAAGCGCGGCGGACAATTCAGCTATACCGAACCGGTGAAGGCGCAGCTGCAGCCCGCGCTGTGGGTACGCCATGCCGAAGACCAGCCACGCGCCCGCGCCCTGCTGCGCGAAGCCGGCCTGCTGGAGACCACGCGTCCGGGCCAGGGGCCCACGCTGACGTTCCGCACCGACCAGGAAGCCGACGCCGCGCCGCGGCGGTCGTGGGCCTGGCGCATCCGCCTGGTCCTGCTGGCGTTGATCGCCCTCGCTGCGGCCGTGATGTGGATGCGGCGCCCCGCGCCTGCGCCCGTGCCGGTACCGCAGCCGAGGGAAACGCCCGCCCCCGCACCGGCCGATGCAGCGCCGGAAGAAGACCGCATCCGCATCCAGCCCGCCACCGGCGGCTGAGCCCGGCACCTGCAGTGCCGGTTCCGGTCACATCCGTCGCACCGGTCCGTCAGGGTCATCAGCCCCTCCGATGACCCTGACCCGATGACTGCCCTTGCCCTCGACCTGATGCTGCAGACCGAACTGCCCGCTGCCGCGCGCGGCAGCCACGAAGCCTACGGCCGCATCGTCAACGCCTGCCAGAACACCGTCACCGCGATTGCCCTGGCGATCACCCGCGACGTGCAGGCCAGCGAAGACATCGCGCAGGAGGCCTTCCTCAAGGCCTGGCAGCAGCTCGACAAGCTCAAGAACACCGCCAGTTTCCTGCCCTGGCTGCGCCAGATCACCCGCAACCTGGCTCGCGACTGGCTGCGTGCGCAGCACGGCCGCCCGTTGTCCGGCGAAGCGGCCGAGATCGCCATCGGCATGGCCGCCGATCCTGACCCTTCGCCGTCGGAGCGCCTGTTGCAGACAGAGGAGGAAATCGCTGCCACCGAGATCATTTCCGCACTGCCGGAGGACAGTCGCGAAACCCTGCTGCTGTTCTATCGCGAAGGCCAGAGTTCGCAGCAGGTAGCCGAGCTGCTGGGCCTCAGCGATGCCGCCGTGCGCAAGCGCCTGTCGCGCGCCCGCGCCTGCGTACGCGAAGAATTGCTGAAGCGCTTCAGCGACTTCGCGCGCACCACGGCGCCCGGTGCAGCCTTCACCATGATCGTGTTGGGTGGCCTGGTCGGCGCAGTGCCAGCGGCAAGCGCAGCGACAGTCATCGGCTCCGGCGTACTCGGCACCGGACTGGTGGGCAAGCTGGGCACGGGCGGCCTGACCACCGGCGGCATCACCGGCGGCGTGGCCGGCGGCTCGCTGGGCGTGATCTTCGAACAGATCACCCAGCACCCGGCCGCCCTCGGCGGTGTCCTGGGCGGCGTGATCGGTGGCCTGGTCGGCTATGCCTTCACCTGGTGGTATCTCGCGCGCTTCTGCCAGACCGCGCAGGAACGCCAGCAGGTACGCCGCTTCATGGCCCTCAATGCGACCTCCGGCTCGGTGTGGCTGTTCTGCCTCATGCTGGCGACGGTCATCGCGACCGGCTGGGTGGCGATCGGCCTGGTCACGCTGGCGGGCCTGTGCGTGATCAACTACCAGTACCTGGTCACCCTGCCCCGGATCATGGATCCGATCCTCGCCCATCCGGCCAACACGCAACGGCGGCGCGGCTACGACTACGTGATCGGCAGGAAGGCCGTGGCGTTGACCAGCGTGCTCGCTATCGGCGCCATCCTGTATGCGCTGATCGACAGCGGGCGACTGCCCCTGTAGTTCCCCGGCCCTCGCGCACCGGTCACACTCTGCTTCGCCGGTCGTCGTGCCTGCATGACCATGAAGAAGCGGAGACACGATGGACGCCCTGGCGATCGAACTTTCCCTGCGTGAGACATTGCCGGCGGCCGCGCGCGGCGACCATGCGGCGTACGGCCGCGTGGTGGCGATGTGCCAGAACGCCATCACCGGCATTGCGCTGGCGATCACGCGCGATGTACAGGCCAGCGAGGACATCGCGCAGGAAGCGTTCCTGAAAGGGTGGCGGCAGCTGGCCACGCTGAAGAACCCGGACAGCTTCCTGCCCTGGCTGCGCGAGATCACCCGCAACCTGGCGCGCGACCACCTGCGCGCGCAGCGACGGCGTCCGATGACGGGCGGTACGGCGGAACTGGCATTGACGCTCGCCGCCGACACCGAGCCCACGCCGGCCGAGATGCTGTTGCAGACCGAACAGGAACAGGCCGCGCGCGAGGTCATCGCGGCCTTGCCGGAAGACAGTCGCGAAGTGCTGCTGCTCTACTATCGCGAAGGCCAGCGCTCGCACCAGGTCGCCAGTTTGCTGGGCATCACCGACGCCGCCGTGCGCAAGCGCCTGTCGCGTGCGCGCCAGTACGTGCGCGAAGACCTGATGACGCGCTTCGCCGAGTTCGCGCACACGTCGGCGCCGTCGGCGGCGTTCGCCAGCGGAGTGTTGGGCATGCTGGCCGTTGCTGCACCGCCCACTGCGGGGGCCGCTGTACTCGGCACTGGCGGTGCGGTTGCAGGCAAGGGATTGCTGAAGCTGCTGGGTGGATCGGCAGGCGTCGCGGCGCTGGGAACATTCATCGGCATCAGTGCGGTGTGGTTCGGCATCCGCAAGCCACTGAAGGATCCTCTGGATGCGCAGGAACGACGCGACCTGGTCCGCTACGGCGTGTTCTGCACCCTGCTGATCGCGGGCTTCGTCGCGGGCATCATCTCCCTGGCACAGGTGCGCGGGTGGGTACCGCACCTGGGGGTAACCCTGGTCTACATCGGCGGCATCTGCTGGGCCAGCGGGCATTGGCTGCCGCGCATCCTGAAGCGCCGCCAGGACCGGGACCTGCAACGCGACCCGGAAGGCATGCGCCGGCAGGTGCAGCGCCAGCGCTTCTGGCGGATGTGGGGTCTCGTGCTGGCTGTTGGCCTGGCGCTGACCGGACTGTTCACGGGGCTGATCATGTCGGGCCGCCTCTCTTTCTGACGCCCGGTACGCACGCACCCGGAAACCCGGGTGCGTGCGTGGTACTCAGCGTCGGGAAGGCTTGCCGGCGGCCAGTTCTTCCCGGGACAGGGCACCATCCTTGTTGGCGTCCAGCGCGTCGAAACGGCTGGCCAGACGAGTGTTGTCCTTCACTTCTTCACGCGACAGGCTCCCATCCCTGTCCTTGTCCGCAGCGGCGAAGCGCTCATCCATGCGGGCCTGCATGCGCTGCTGGAACTCGGTGCGACGCTGCACGTCCGCCTGGTCGATCTCCGCACGGGTCAGCTTGCCGTCCTTGTCGGCATCGGCCTTGGCGAACCACTCGTCGCGGCGTTGCTTGCCACGCGCTTCACGATCGGCGCGGTCGATCACGCCATCCCTGTTCGCATCCATCGTGTCGAAGCGCTCGGCGAAACGTGGCTGCGCCGCGGCTTCGGCACGGCTGACCTTCCCGTCGCCATCGGTATCCAGCTTCCTGAAGCCATCGCCGTGACGCGATCCGCCATGGCGACCATGTCCGCGCATTCCCTTGTGCTGCGGACGTTCGTCGGCAGTCAGCTTGCCATCGCCGTTCTTGTCCAGATCGGCGAAACGCTCGGCCAGGCGCGGATGCGCCGCCGCTTCGGCCTTGTCGATGGCGCCATCGGCATTCTTGTCCAGGCTCGCGCGCGCCGGCTTCTGCGCGTCGCCGGCCTGTGTGGCGGCCAGCGCGGAGCCGGCGCCAAGGGCGGCCAGCACGGCCACGAAAAGCAGGGTCTTGCGGTTCATCATGTTCTCCTGGAGACGCGGCGCCGGTTGCGCCACTGGCACAGAAAACGCGCTGATGCTGCCCGCGTTGACGCGCCGACGGCCGCGTTCAGCCAGCGGACGGTCGCGGTCCACGCGACACCGGCACCGCAGTATGCTGACCGTATGCCTGCCCCACTCGCCCGTGCCCTCTCCATCTTCGGCCACCCGATGCTGGTGTTGCCGATGGCGGTGCTCGCCATCGCGCTGGCGCAGGGGGACCGCCGTACAGCCGCGTGGTCGGCACTGGGCTTCGGCGCATTCGCTGCGCTGGTAATGGGCTTCTCCTGGTGGCAGGTCCGTCGTGGGCGTTGGGGGCACGTGGACGCCAGTGCGCGGCATGAGCGCAGCGCCTTGAATCGCTTCCTGCTGATCGCACTGACGGCTGGCGCCGTGCTGGTCGCATGGCGCGGGGCTCAACCGTTGCTTGCGCTCGGGCTGGCATTGTCGGCGTTCATGATCCTGGCGGCCATGCTCGCGGCGCGCTGGTGCAAGCTCTCCCTGCACCTCGCATTCGCGGTGTTCGCCGCGCTCCTGCTGCACAAGGTGGGAACACTGTGGATGGTCATCGCCCTGCTGTTCGCCACCGCCATCGCATGGTCGCGCCTGGCCCTGGAACGCCACACGCGTCGCGACCTGCTTGCAGGCGCGGTGGTTGGCGCAATGGCGGGCCTTGCGTTCTGGCCGCTGGCCGCGCGCTGGGGAGGATGACGTGGGCGAGAACAACCAGCCTATCGACGACCTGCGCCTGTTCCATACCGGAGAGCATCCCTGCGGATACTGGCCCGACCGCGTCGCGCGCGACCTGGTGCTGGACCCGCGCGACCCGCGCCTGCCGCAGTTGTATCCGGATGCGCTGGGCTGGGGCTTCCGTCGCTCGGGCGATATCGTCTACCGCCCGCACTGCCGGCAATGCCGTGCCTGCGTGGCGGTGCGGATCCCGGTGGCCGACTTCGCCCCGGACCGCAGCCAGCGCCGCTGCGCCGCGCGCAACACGCGCGTGGAGACACGGATCGTCGCCGCGTTGCGTGGCGAGGAACACCTGGCCCTCTACCGGCGTTATCTGGCCGCCCGCCATCCGCTGGGCGGCATGGACGACCACGGAGCGACGGAGTTCGACCAGTTCCTGGTGGGCAGCTGGTCACGTGGCCGTTTCGTGGAGTTGCGCGAGGACGGCCAGCTACTCGCGGTGGCGGTGACCGATGTCATCCCGGGCGCACTGTCGGCGGTCTACACCTTCTACGACCCTGCGCTGGAAGCGCGCAGCCTGGGCACGCTGGCGATCCTGCGGCAGATCGAATGGGCTCGGCGCGATGGCTACACGCACCTTTACCTGGGTTACTGGATAGAGGGCCACCGCAAGATGGACTACAAGCGCCGCTTCGCTCCGCTGGAATGCTTCGACGGGCGTGGCTGGGTTCGCGCGCATCTGTGAGTCGAGAGGCCGCGTTCGTGCGCGGAGTGTGGGACGTAAATGTGAATAGCAACTTCGTGATGAAGTGCACAGAATGTGCCACCGGCGCGATCGGCGTCGGCGCGGGAATCAAGACATCCACTCATCCGTTTGGAGCTTTCATGAAGTTCAACCTCCTTGCCCTTGCGGCACTGACCACCTTGGCCCTGTCGGCCTGCAAACCCGCCGACGAGGCGACTCCCCCGGCGGATGCTCCCATGGTAGAGGCGCCGGCTGCTGCCGATGCGGCCATCGCCACGTCCGACACGGTCGATGCCGGCACCGGCGTCGCCGAATGCGACCAGTACCTCGAAAAGGTCTACGCCTGCATCAGCGACAAGGTGCCGGAAGCGCAGCGCGACATGATGAAGCAAGGCATCGAGCAGTCGAAGGCCAGCTGGGCCGCCGTCACCGACAAGACAGCACTGGCCGCCCAGTGCAAGACCGCGATGGACCAGGCCAAGACCGCGTACGCAGCGATGGGCTGTTCGTTCTGACGTTCCACCGGGCCGACCTCGTCGCTGGCCCGCGGCGCCCCGGTCTCCCGGGGCGCTTTTTTTACGCCTGTCACAGCGGCATGACAGAATCCACGCATGCGCACCCTCTTCCTCCTGCTCACGATGACGCTCGCTGCCTGCCACTCACCCAAGAAGCCAGGCGAGCCTGCCGGCCGACAGGTCGTGACGATGCGCGTGGCGACCTACAACACGTCGCTGTTCTCCGATGACGCAGGTGGCGTGATCAGGCAACTGGAAGGCGACGACGCGCATGCGCGCAAGATCGCCGCCGTGCTGCAGAAGGTGCGCCCCGACCTGGTGCTGCTCAACGAGTTCGACTACGACGACGCACACCGCGCCGCCGACCTGTTCCAGCAGCGCTATCTGGATGTCGCCCAGCCCGGCGGCGGCGATCCGCTGCACTACGCCTACCGGTATCTCGCGCCAGTCAACACCGGCGTACCCAGCGGCCTGGACCTGGACCGCAATGGCAGTGTCGGCAGCACGGGACGCGAGCGCGGCAACGATGCCTGGGGCTACGGGCTGCACCCCGGCCAGTACGGCATGCTGGTGCTGTCGCGCTTCCCGATCGATGAAGCGCAGGTACGCACGTTCCAGCTGTTGCGGTGGAGCGCGGTGCCCGGTGCCAGCAACCCCGTCGACCCGACGACACACGAACCTTTCTACACCGACGCCGTCTGGAAGCAGTTGCGCCTGTCGTCGAAATCGCACTGGGACGTGCCGGTTCGCATACAGGACCGCGTGGTGTATTTCCTGGTTTCGCACCCGACGCCGCCCGTGTTCGATGGCCCGGAGAACCGCAACGGGCTGCGCAATGCCGACGAAATCCGGCTGTGGCGCGAATACCTGGGCGCGAGCGATGTCCCGTGGCTCTGCGACGACCAGGGGCGATGCGGGGGACTTGCCGCCGACGCGCGCTTCGTCATTGCAGGCGACCTCAACAACGATCCCGCCGATGGCGACGGCCACCACGAAGCCATCATCGAGCTTCTAGAACACCCGCGCGTGATGCGCATGGCCACGCCCCGCAGCGAAGGCGGCGAAGAAGTCGCGCTCGCCTACGCGGCGAAGGGCTTGCAACGCCATGGCGCACCCGCGCATGTCACGGGTGATTTCGGGCGCCGGAACGGCGCGCTGCGCTTGGACTACGTGCTGCCGTCCACCGGCTTCGCGTTGACGGGCAGCGGCGTGTTCTGGCCGAAGAAGGACCACCCGGACGCCGCCATCGCCGATGGCAGCGATCATCATCTGGTGTGGGTGGACCTGGCCCTCTAGGGCGGAGCGCCGCGGCGCGACTTATGCCGCCCCCACAGCCGGCGCCGCGATCCGTGGGCCGAAGCCGAAGACGGCCTCGTTCTGCGCCGACACGATCATCCGGATCATGCTGCCTGGCACCATCAGCTCCACCTGCACCTCATGGCCTTGGGCATCCTTGCCTACCAGGGTCATTTCGGTGAAGGCGCCGCCGGTATCGATCTCCTTGCAGAAGATGTGCGGGCCTTCCGGCTGGTTGGTCAGATAGGGTTTGATCGCTTCACCCAGTGCTTCCAGCGCCTGCGGGAAGAAGAACACGGCGTAGCCGGTATTTCCGTTCATGGCGCGCGCCTCATTCCAGTTCGATGGTGATGGCTTCGGCGGCCGCGCGCGCTGCCGCCCGCGCAGTCTCGATGCTGTCCGCACGCGCCAGCGTCACGCCCACGCGGCGATGCCCTTCCACGCGCGGCTTGCCGAACAGGCGCAGCGCGGTATCAGGCGCGGCCAGCGCGCCTTCCACGTTGCCGAACAGCGGTACGCCGTGACCATGCGCCAGCATCGCGCATGAGGCGGACGGTCCGCTCTGGCGGATGACCGGAATAGGCAGGCCCAGGATCGCGCGTGCATGCAGCGCGAACTCCGACAACTCCTGCGACACCAGCGTGACCAGCCCGGTGTCGTGCGGACGCGGCGACACTTCGCTGAACCACACATCGTCGCCCTTGACGAACAACTCCACCCCGAACAGGCCCCAGCCGCCCAAGTCGTCTGTCACGGCCCGCGCGATCTGCTGCGACCGCTCCAGCGCGCGCGCCGTCATCGGCTGCGGCTGCCAGCTCTCGCGGTAATCGCCATCCTTCTGCCAGTGGCCGATCGGGTCGCAGAACGCGGTGCCGCCGGCGTGGCGCACCGTCAGCAGAGTGATCTCGTAGTCGAAATCGATGAAGCCCTCGACGATGCAGCGACCGGCACCGGCGCGACCGCCGGTCTGGGCATAGTCCCAGGCCGTGTCGATGTCCGCCTCGCCGCGCAGCGTGCTCTGGCCCTTGCCTGACGACGACATGACCGGCTTGACCACGCACGGCAGGCCAATGGCCTTCACCGCATCGCGATACTCCTCGAACGTATCCACGAAGCGATAGGGCGATGTCGGCAGGCCGAGGGTTTCCGCCGCCAGCCGACGGATGCCTTCGCGATCCATCGTCAGCCGTGCGGCGCGCGCGGTGGGAATGACCCGCGCAGCGCCTTCGGCTTCCAGTTCCACCAGCGTCTGGGTATGGATGGCCTCGATCTCGGGCACCACCAGATGGGGTTCTTCCCGCGCGATCAGTGCGCGGATCGCCGCCGGGTCCAGCATGTCCAGCACGTGCGAGCGGTGTGCCACCTGCATGGCCGGGGCATCGGCATAGCGGTCGGCGGCGATCACCTCCACGCCCAGTCGCTGCAGCTCGATGGCCACTTCCTTGCCCAGCTCGCCGGACCCCAGCAGCAGGACGCGGGTGGCGTGGGGCGTAAGCGGGGTGCCGAGGGTCGTCATGCGCGGTGGTCCGTGGAAAGAGGGCGCCAGTTTACCGGGCGGGCCGACGGACGGTGGATGCAGCTCGTTGACATATGATATCAAATTGATATCTTTCAATCTCCAACAAGGGGATGTGCCATGAGAGAGAACGCCAAGTCGTCGCTGCCCGGAATTCCGGTCCTGCTGGGAGTCCTGCTGCTGGCCTTGGGAGCCGCCGCCATCTTCATCACGGCCGCCGCCAACAAGCAGCCTGCCGGCCTGTTGCTGGGTGCCCTGCTGGGGGCCACCGCCCTTTTCGTCATGGCGGGCCTGTACAAGCTGGAACCCAACCAGTCCGCCGTGCTCAGCCTGTTCGGCAAGTACGTGGGTACGGTGAAGGACAACGGCCTGCGCTGGAACAACGTCTTCTTCACCAAGAAGAAGATCTCCCTGCGCATCCGCAATTTCGAAAGCAGCCGCCTGAAGGTCAACGAGCTGGATGGCAGCCCGATCGAGATCGCGGCCGTGATCGTGTGGCAGGTCGTGGATTCGGCCGAAGCCGTGTTCAACGTGGACGACTACGAGAGCTTCGTGCACATCCAGTCCGAATCCGCGCTGCGTGCGATGGCCTCCAGCTATCCCTACGACCAGCACGAGGATGGCCAGATCGCGTTGCGCAGCCACCCGCAGGAGATCTCGCAGCACCTGCAGGAACAGATCGCCGAACGCCTGGGCAGGGCCGGCGTGGACGTGATCGAAGCCCGCATCAGCCATCTGGCCTATGCACCCGAGATCGCCCAGGCGATGTTGCAGCGGCAGCAGGCCAACGCGGTGATCGCAGCCCGTACGCGCATCGTGGCCGGCGCCGTCGGCATGGTCGAAATGGCCCTGGCCGAATTGCAGAAGAACGATGTGGTGAAGCTGGACGAGGAGCGCAAGGCGCAGATGGTCAGCAACCTGCTGGTCGTGCTGTGCGGCGAGCGCGGCACCCAGCCTATCGTCAACACCGGCTCCATCTACTGACGCGGGCGCACGCGCATGAACGCCCTCGTCCCGCTGGTCCTCGCCATCTCCGGCCTGCCCGCCCTGCTCATCGGCGCGTGGATGAGCCGCGGACCCGATGCCCGCTCGCGCGGCATGGCCGTGCACTGGGTGCTGGTGGGACTGGCGATCCAGGCCGGCGCCGTGGGCGTGTACTGGGCCGGCGATGACAACGGCCGGGTACACACCATCGTGATCGCGATGGTCGTGCTGGTGAATGCGCTGATCGTGTCGATGCTGCTGCAGCTGCGCCGCAACAGGAACAACCCGTGAGCGAGAAGCAGGACAAGAAGGCCTATCCGCTGCGCATCAATGCCGAGGTCCTGGCCGCGGCGCAGCGCTGGGCGGACGACGAACTGCGATCGCTCAATGCCCAGATCGAATACGTGCTGCGCGATGCATTGCGCAAGTCCGGACGGTTGCCGAAGGGCGATGCGTCCGCCAACACCAGGAAGGAATCGCCATGAACCACCGCTGGAGCCACAAGGTCGTCGAGGTTCCGTACAAGATGTTCGCCGGCAAGCTCACCGACCGCATCCAGCAGGAGCTGGACAAGATGAGCGCGCAAGGATGGGAGCTGGTCAGCACGCTCTTCATCGAACACGAAGTCTCGGTGCGCCTGTTCTTCCGGAAGCCGGCCTGAGCGCCGACGCCGTGGCCGGGCTCGTTCGACGGATCAAGCGCATCTGGGTCGCGCTGGGGCTGGCAGCCACTGTCCTGTTCACCGTCTGGTGCCTGCTGGCGTACCGAGCGAATGCGGACGGTCGCCGCGCCTCCCTGACCGACGATCGTGTTGTCGTGGTGCACGGCGATGGCCGTTGGGAGTTCAGGCCACGTGCCACATCGCTGCATGCGACGGGACTGCTGTTCTTCTCCGGCGCACTGGTCGACCCTCGCGCCTACGCCCGACTGGCCCGGAATGCCGCCGAAGCCGGCTATCCCGCCGCCGTCATCGAACTGCCGCGCCGCGGCGCCCTGGGGGGCGCGGAAGGGTCGCCCGTCCTGGAGCGGGGCCGCGCTGCCATGGCGGCCATGCCCGCGGTACGTTGCTGGGTCATCGGCGGGCATTCGCGCGGAGGCGAAGTGGCATCGCGCCATGTCCTCGCACATCCCGAACGCAGCACGGCGCTGCTGCTCGTGGCCACTTCGCATCCTCGCGATGTGGACCTGTCTGCCTTGCAGCTGCCGGTCACCAAGCTCGTGGGCGGACGCGATGGCCTGGCCACGCCCGCGCGCGTCGCACGCAACCGGCACCTGCTGCCGTCCGATACACGCTGGATTGAAATCGAGGGCGGCAACCATTCGCAGTTCGGCGACTATGGATTCCAGCCCGGCGATGGTGTCGCGCGCGTGTCACGTCAGGTCCAGCAGCAGCGACTGAGCGAAGAAGCCCTGCGGCTGCTGGCCACCGCCGACACCCTCCACGCCTGTATTCCCTCCGCCGACGCGCACTAGGAACCCCATGCACCAGAAGCAGGAATTCGACGTCGCCCCGCCGTCCTCCCACGTCGCCTGGTGGCTGTGGCTGCCGGTGCTTGCCGCGATCGGCGCGGTGATCGTGGCGATGACGATGGAATCCCGTACACCGCCGCCCTCGGCGGCATGGCTGGCGGTGCCGTTCGTGCTGGCCGTCGGCGTGGTGCTCACCTTCGCCCTGCGGCGTCGCCGGATCGTGCTGGACAACCGCGAACTGCAGGTGCTCGCGACGTTCTACACCAGGAAGCTCACCGTGGAAGCCTTCGATCTCGACAGGGCACGCATACTGAGCCTGGAAGAACACACCGACCTGGCACCGATGCTGAAGACGAACGGTTTCAGCCTGCCGGGCTTCAAGGCCGGCCATTTCCGCTTGCGCAACCTCACCAGGGCGTTCTGCCTGGTCACCGACCGTACCCGTGTCCTGCTGCTGCCACAGCGGGATGGCGGCCTCTTGATGCTCAGCCCGACGCGCCCTGCCGACGTGCTGGCACGCCTGCGCGAACTGGCGGCCCCCACGCCGCGCCGCTAAGCTGCGGGCATGCACCGCCTGCCCGCCCGACCGCTGAAATCCATCCTGCTCAACACGGCGCAGATCGAACTATGGCCTGCCGACCTGCTGCGCGTGCGCAGCAACGCTGACGCGCGCGCTGTCGCGACGGCGCATACCGTATTGCGCCGCAAGCACGACGGCCGCTACCTGGCGGCGATTTCCCACCGCGCCGTGCAACCGCTGGTGCCATGCCTTCGTCGGGAACCGGGGCTGGATGACGCGTGGGATGCGCTGGACAGGCTCGAAGCAGGCACGCGCGGTTCTGATGCAAGTGCGCCGGGCTCGTTGCCACTGCATGCCCTGCAGGATCGGCTCCACGCGCTGGGACTGGATGAGGCATACGGCGAACGCACGGGGTTGCCGCTGGTCGCGGAACCCGCGGCCCTCGCATTCGCCGGATTCGACCGCTACCGCCGGCCGCTGTGGTTGACCGCCGGCGCAGCCCGGGCCTGGCGCGCAATGCAGGCGGCTGCCGCGCGTGAGGGCATATCGCTGGATGCGATCTCCGGTTATCGCAGCCACGACTACCAACTCGGCATCTTCGCGCGGAAGCGCGCGCGCGGGCAGACGGTGGACCAGATCCTTACCGTGAACGCGGCACCCGGATACAGCGAACACCACAGCGGCAATGCGCTCGACATCGGCACGCCCGGTGAGCCACCGGCCGAAGAATCGTTCGAGCACACTACCGCCTTCGCATGGCTGACCGGGCATGCCGGCGATTTCGGCTTTGTCTTGAGTTACCCGCGCGGCAATCCGCATGGCATCGTCTATGAGCCTTGGCATTGGTGTTTCGTGGGAGCGGCCACCTCTTGACGGTATGGGCTCGCGGCGCACACGCTGGGTGCGGGTCAGCCGACGAATACCGCCGACGGCGGTAGAGGCGAAGGCGTCGTTCGGCCCCTTACGTCCCTGGAATCCAACCGGAAGGAAGCCATGAGCACACCCAACCCGTATGAAAGTCCCGCCGCGACGGTGGCCGATGCACGCCAGCCTCTCGAGCGTGACCTGCCAGACGAAATCACGCGCCCGATAAAGCACGGCTGGGTCGCTGCATGCATCTCCGCCGCGATGACGTTGCTCGTGACCCTGGTTTCGCTGGGAGGTGCCGGCCGTGAAATTGGTTACGACGCGTGGAATCTCGTCGATGTCGGCCTGATCGCACTGCTCGCGTTCGGCATCTACAAGCGCAGCCGCACGGCGGCCACGATCATGCTGCTCTATTTCGTGCTGTCGAAGATCCTGGTCATGGTCGAGACCGGCAAGCCCTCCGGGCTTGTGCTGGGCCTGGTGTTCGCCATCTTCTACTTCCGTGCGATGACGGCGACCTACCGTTACCACCGCTTCCTGCGGGACTGGAAACGCAACCCGCCAGCACCCAGGCGCTCGCTCAGCGAGGACCCCCTGTTCGCCGTAAAAGCCACCGACAGTAGCGCGCGCTGAGCGACTCCGAAGGCTCGCCTTTTCACAGGCGGGCAGGATCCCCGGTCAATTCTGCGAACGCTTCGTCGGCGCCTTCGCCTCGACACCGAAGTCCGCGATGCGCCACAGGTATTGCGCTGCGTAGGTGCGGTAAGGGCCCCATTTCTCACCGCGAGCCAGCAATTCCTTCGGCGTCGGCATGGCATCCAGCTTGTCGACGAACTGCGCGCCCTTGCGGACGCCAAGGTCGTCGATGGGCAGCACGTCGGGCCGTCCCAGGCGGAACATCAGCATCATCTCCACCGTCCAGCGACCGATGCCGCGGATGGGCACCAGCGCGGCGACGATGTCGTCCTCATGCATGGTGGACATCTGCCGCAGCGTGGGGATTTCGCCCCGTTGCTCACGCGCCGCGAGATCGCGCAACGCCAGTGCCTTGTTGCCGGAAACCCCGCAGGCGCGCAGCGCGACGTCGTCGATCCGGCCCAGTGTGTCGAAGTGCAGGCGGGCACTGCCGATCGCCGCTTCCACGCGCCCCACGATGGTGGCGGCGGCCTTGCCGCTCAGTTGCTGGTAAAGGATCGCCCTGGCCAGCGCATCGACGGGGTCGAAGGTCTTCTTCCATGTGGGCTGCGGTTCGATGTAGCCGATCCGCTTCATCCACGCACCCAGTCTGCGGTCGCGCCGGGTCAGGTGGTCCCACGCATGTTCCGTATCGAACCCGCGCGCGTGACGGGGCATGGCGTCAGCGCCGGACCGCGTCCAGTGCCCACAGCAACCAGCCCAGCATCAGGATGATGCCGCCGGCCGGGGCGAGGCGCGTGCTGAGGCCACCCAGCGCGCCGGCCACCAGGCTGCCCGAAAAGAGCAGCGTGCCCAGCAGCAACAGGCACAACGCCACTTTGCCCATTCGCCGCGTGGTGCCGGGCGCCAGCGCCGCCAAGGCAAGCCCATGCCCGAAAGCGAACAACGCTGCGGTCTGCAGGTGCGACTGCGCGAGTCCGGCACCCACGCCGTGCGAGGCATACGCCGACAGGCCGACAGCCGCAGCGGCGAACACGGCCCCGGAAAACGCGAGGAAAGAAGGCTTGCGTTGGCGACGGTCGTAATTCATGGGTGCTGCAGACCTCGTGGAAGGGCCGGCATCCTGCCAGGGGCGGAAAGAAGCGCGGAGATCCGTGCTCCCACAAACGCAACGCGCCGCATGAAGCGGCGCGTTGGCGTGGTACTCGTCATTGCGGACGATGGTCCGGGCAGCGTTACTGCTTGACCGCCCAGTAGATGTCGAACTTGCCGCCGGCATCGAAGGAGCCATCGACACCCGACTTCCAGGACTCGTACGGACGATCAACCACTTCGTGGCCGGCGGTGACGGCCCAGGCGCGCAGCGCATTGCGCTGGTTGTCGAGCTCGGCCATGTAGCCGGTGTAGCTGGCGAACGCCGACTTGCGGGCTTCGGTACGAACGTACTCGACCGGTGCGCCCGAGGGGATGGTGACCTTCAACTCGCCTGCGGAAGCGACCGGCGCGGGTGCGGGCGCGGCGGCAGGTGCCGTTTCACCGGCGGCGGCATCAGCCTTCGGCGCCGCACTGCCCTTGCGGACCGGCTGCGCCACGTCGAACGCGTACTTCTCGGTGCCGAAGTCGGTGGTGATGATGCGCAGCGGACCGGCGGCGACCAGGCCGTTGGCATCCATCACGCGCTTGATCCACTCCTGGTTCTGCTTGATCGACGCCTTGATGGCGTCGTTGGTGCGGTCGATGTTGCCTGCGTTGACGACCAGCAGGTCTTCGGCGGGCACCTCGACGATTTTCAGGTCGGTCAGCGGGCTGCCTTCGGTGCGGTAGTCGAAGTTCGGCACGGTGGCCAGCATGTTGGTCAGCTTCGACAGGCCGGCCTTGACGGCGTCACCGACGTGGCGGCTCACGTACATGCCGGCATAGCGGCCGAGCAGGTTGAAGCCGTACTTCACCTCGTAGCTCTGGGTGATCTTCACGTTGCGGTTGTTCTTGCCGCTCGGCTCCAGCGTGAAGACGCTGCGCTTGTCGCTGCCCATGCGCTTGTCGGTGATCGCATACGCGATCTTGCCAGTGCCACCGCTCGGCGCCGGACGCTCGCTCTCGACGATTTCCCAGCTGCCCTGGCCCCAGCCCGCATTGGCGGAGTTGAAGTCCACCTTCGCGCCGACGCCGGAGTTGTCTTCCCCGCCCGAGTAGCTCAGTTCGTTGGCCGCGCTCGGGATCAGCGGGTTCCAGTCCTTCAGTCGACGCACGTTGTTCAGCGTATCGAACACGATGGTCATGCGACGGTTGGTCTCGACGCTTTCCTGCAACTCGCGCGAGGACGGCAGGACCAGGCCGATCACCAGAAACAGCGCCAGAACCAGCGCCAACGCAATCACGAACTCGATCAAACGGGTCATTCAGGAGTCTCCGGGGGCCGGTGCCTCGGCCGTGAAAAAAATGCAACGCGCATCCTAGCAGGGTTGGCAGCCTTCGGGCAGCCCACCTGACACCGGTTGGCCGCCCTATTCCGGGGCGTATGGAAAGGAGCCTCGGCGGCCATGGCGCACCTGTGCGCCGCAGCAACAGAGCCTGCCGCGGGCTTCAGACCAATTGCAGTTCGAACGCCTTGAGCACCGCCCGCGTGCGGTCGCGCACACCCAGCTTGGAGAGGATGTTGGAGACATGGTTCTTGATGGTCCCCTCGGCCACGCCCAGCGAGTTGGCGATCTCCTTGTTGGAGAAGCCGCTGGCCATCAGCCGGAGGATCTCGGTCTCGCGGTCCGTCAACGGGTCCGGGCGGTCCAGGCTGACGAACTCGTTGCGCATGTGCTCCAGGCCGGACAGCAGGCGCTGGGTGACGGCCGGCTGCACCAGCGAGCCGCCGCCGGCCACGGTGCGGATGGCGCCGACCAGTTGCTCCAGCGACACATCCTTCAGCAGGTAGCCCTTGGCGCCGGCCTTCAGCCCGGCAAGGACGAGCTGGTCGTCGTCGAACGTGGTGAGGATGATGGTGGGGGGAAGCTGGCCCGTTCTGGCCAGCGCCTGCAGCGCCTCCAGGCCCGACATCACCGGCATGCGCATGTCCATCAGCACCACGTCGGGGTTGACCTGCGGGACCAGGTCGACGGCCTGTTTCCCGTCTGCGGCCTCGGCCACCACCTCGATGCCGTCGTCCAGCGCCAGCAGGGAACGGATGCCCTGGCGTACCAGGGTTTGGTCGTCGACCAGACAGACACGGATCACGGGGTTCCTCCGGAGCTGAGCTCGGGTGTGGGTTCGGGTTGGGGAAGGGGGCGGGGCGCGAGGCCGGGTGCGGCCTCGTTGACGGGCAACGCGATGTGCAGGCAGAAGCCCCGTCCGGGCTGCGTCTCGATGCGCAGGTCGCCACCGTACTGGGACAGGCGCTCGCGCATGCCGGTGAGGCCGTTGCCGGCGACCACCTGCCCGCTGCCGGCACCGTCGTCGCGGGCATCGATCAGGATCTTCGCCCCGTCGCGCCGGCAATGCAGCCACAGGTGGCGGGCGTTGGCATGGCGGACGGCGTTGGTGATGATTTCCTGGGTGCACCGCAGCAACACATGGGCGCGGTGCGGGTCTTCGAGGGTCAGGGGCTCTTCGATATCCATGTGGATGGCCAGCGAAGGGACTTTTTCGGCCAGCGGAACCAGTGCCGCCCCCAGATCGATGGCGCCGCTGTCGCGCAGCTGGCTGACGGCTTCGCGTACGTCGGTCAGCAGCAGCCGGGCCAGCGTATGCGCCTGGCGCACGTGCTCCTGCGCGCGCCCCTCGGTCATGTGGCCGGCAACTTCCAGGTTCAGGCTCAGGGCGGTCAGGTGGTGCCCCAGCAGATCGTGCAATTCGCGGGAGATGCGGGTGCGCTCGTTCACCCGGGCGCTCTCGGCCAGCAGCACGCGGGTGGCGCGCAGTTCCGCGTTGAGTCGCCGCTGCTCTTCACGTGCCTGGGCCTGCTGGCGCGCTACGTAGGTGGTGATCAGCACGAAGGCCGAAAACCCCACGTAGAACATCGACTGGAACAGGGCCTCCCAGAAATTGAAGTCGTCGCGGGCCATGAACGACGGCACCAGCAGGACGTGCGCGGCCAGCAGCCAGGCCACCGCGAAGCGCAGTTCCAGCAGCCAGGGCAGCACGCCGGCCATGATCAGCAGCAGCACGGCGCCCAACCCGGTCTGGGTGTAGAAGCCCACCCCGATCGCGGTCGCCGTCAGCACCATGGCCAGCGGCACGTTCCATGCCACCGGCAGGCCATCCCGACGGCCATCCAGCGCACGCGTCGCCAGCCAGTAGACGCCGCCAAAGGTGAAGTAGCACAGCGCGGTCAGCGGCAGGTTGACGCCCTGCTCGTCCGTTCCGCTGGACGGCGGCAGCACCCACACATTCAGGATGATGGGAATCCCCACCAGGGCCCATGTGTAGAGCCCGGCGGCGCGCAGCAGGCGGGTATGGCTGAGTCGTCCCAACATCCGGGCATCTTAGGCGGAATCGCGCGCGGCCATGTCCCAACTAAAGTCATGCCCGCGTTGGAATGGGGATGGCCGGGTTCATCCCCCGCTCACCCGCCGCCTCGCCCGTCGCTGCGGCACCATGCGATAATCCCCGCTTGGCCGTGCGCCACCCTGCAAGACCCGTTCGGAGTCAGGTAATGTCGATTGTCATCCGCGACGTGCGCGAGCACGAGCTGGATTCCGTCCTAGCCCTCAACAACAATGCCGGACTGGCGATCCTGCCGCTGGATTCGGCCAAGGTCCGCCGCTTCTACGAACAGGCCGAGTACTTCCGCGTCGCCGAACGCGACGGCAACCTCGCCGGTTTCCTGGTCGGCTTCGGCTCGAACGCCGGGCATGACAGCAGCAACTTCGCCTGGTTCCGCGAGCGCTACCCCCAGTTCTTCTACATCGACCGCATCGTGGTGGCCAGCCGCCGCCGCGGCGGCGGCGTGGGCCGGGCGTTCTACGCCGACGTGCAGAGCTATGCGGAACTGCGCTATCCGCAGCTGGCCTGCGAAGTCTTCCTCGACCATGGCGCCGACCCCGCCCTGCTCTTCCATGGCAGCTTCGGCTTCCGCGAGATCGGCCAGAACGTCATGGCCGAGGCCAACGTGCGCGCCAGCATGCTGATGAAGGAACTGTGCAGCTATCCGTGGGTCCGCGAAACCTATGGCGACGCCCTGCCGGACGCACCGTGGGCCCGCACCCGGCTGCTGGCCGATGCCAGCACGCAACGGCCGACGGGTACATGAGCGTGACGCGAGCCTCCATGGACTACGAACAGGCCGGTGAACTGAAGATCGGCCAGGTCGGCATCGCCAACCTCCGCATCCGCACCCTCGATGTCGACCAGCTGATCCGCGAGATGCGCGAGCGCGTGGAGCGCGCGCCCAAGCTGTTCGGCCGCGCTGCCGTGATCGTCGACTTCGGCGGCCTGACCCGCCTGCCGGACGAAGCAACCGCACGCGCACTGATCGACGGGCTGCGCGGTGCCGGCGTCCTCCCGGTGGCGCTGGCCTACGGCACGCGTGAAACCGAAACCCTTTCCGAACAACTCGGCCTGCCCCTGCTGGCCAAGTTCCGTGCCCAGTACGAGCCGGTGGCGCAGGCCACACCCGCACCCGCGCGGGCCGAACCCGCGCCTGCCCCCGCCAAGGCGGCGCCGGCACCCACGCCGAAAGCCGCCGACACCAGGCCTGGGCTGGTCCAGAAGACCCCTGTGCGATCGGGCCAGCAGCTTTACGCGGAAAACCGCGACCTGACCGTACTGAGCACCGTGGGTGCCGGCGCCGAAGTCATCTCCGACGGCTCCATCCACATCTACGGCGCCCTGCGCGGCCGCGCGCTCGCCGGTGCGCGCGGCAACGCCGATGCGCGCATTTTCTGCCGCGAGTTCCATGCCGAACTGGTCGCCGTCGCCGGTCACTACAAGGTGATGGAGGAAGTACCCAAGGAACTGCGCGGCAAGGCCGTGCAGATCTGGCTGGACCAGGACCAACTCAAGATCGTCGCGCAGGAATGATGCGCTGCGTTACCCCGAATAGAAGAACGACCAAGGAGAACACCGTTGGCTGAAATCATCGTAGTCACGTCCGGCAAGGGCGGCGTGGGCAAGACCACCACCAGCGCCAGCATCGCATGCGGTTTGGCCCGTCGCGGCAAGAAGGTCGCGGTCATCGACTTCGACGTCGGCCTGCGCAACCTCGACCTCATCATGGGCTGCGAACGCCGCGTCGTGTACGACTTCGTCAACGTCACCCAGGGCGAAGCCACCCTGAAGCAGGCCCTGATCAAGGACAAGCGCTTCGACACGCTGTACGTGCTGGCCGCCTCGCAGACCCGCGACAAGGATGCGCTGACCAAGGAAGGCGTGGAGAAGGTGCTGAAGGACCTGTCCGATGACGGCTTCGACTACGTCGTGTGCGACTCGCCGGCCGGCATCGAGAAGGGCGCGTTCCTGGCGATGTACTTCGCCGACCAGGCCATCGTGGTGGTCAATCCGGAAGTGTCCTCCGTGCGCGACTCCGATCGCATCCTGGGCCTGCTGGACTCCAAGACCCGCAAGGCCGAGAACGGCGAGACGCTGAAGGCCAACCTGCTGCTGACGCGCTACAACCCGGCGCGCGTGGAAGGCGGCGAGATGCTCAGCATCAAGGACGTGGAAGACGTGCTGGGCCTGAAGACCCTGGGCGTGATTCCGGAGTCGGGCGACGTGCTCAACGCTTCCAACAAGGGCGAACCGGTCATCCTCGACCTGGAGTCGCCGGCCGGCCAGGCCTACGACGACACGGTGGGGCGCCTGCTGGGCGAAGACCGCCCGATGCGCTTCATCACCCTTGAGAAGAAGGGTTTCTTCACCAAGTTGTTCGGAGGTTGAACATGGGCCTGTTCGATTTCCTCAAGGCGAAGAAGAACACCGCCGAAACCGCGAAGAACCGCCTGCAGATCATCATCGCGCAGGAGCGCAATTCGCGTGGCGCCCCCGACTACCTGCCGCTGCTGCGCCGCGAGCTGCTGGAAGTCATCAAGAAGTACGTCAACGTCGACGTCGACGCGGTGAAGGTCGACCTGATCAAGGACGGCGACCACGACGTGCTGGACATCTCGGTCGCGCTGCCTGAAGGCAACTCCTGACCACGGGCGGAGCATCGCTCCGCCCTGACTGTCCCGCCCGCATGAATGCCGCTGCAGACACCCTCGAACCCGACGTGATGCGCCTGGCGGCATTGCCGCTCGGTGCCGCGGCCACGCTGCTGGCGCGTTACGGACTGGTCCTGCACCGCATCGAAGACGGCGCACCGATTCCCGGCAGCTTCTGGGGCGAACCGGAAGCCGGCGTCATCGCCCACAACGTCTACGTCCGTGGTGACACACCCGTGCATTCGATGCTGCACGAAGCCTGCCACCTGATCGTCCTGCCGCCGGAACGGCGCGCGCAGGTGCACACCGACGCCACCGATTCGGTGATCGAGGAAGACGCCACCTGCTGCCTGCAGATCATCCTGGCCGACGAACTGCCGGGCGTGGGTCGCGGCCGGCTGATGGCGGACATGGACGCGTGGGGCTACACGTACCGGTTGGGATCGACGCAGGCGTGGTTCGAACAGGACGCCGACGATGCCCGCGCCTTCCTGGAGGAACACGGGCTGCCTCATCACTGACGGGCCGTCCCTGTAGGAGCGGCGTAAGTCGCGACCGCACGCCTGCGCGTACCAGGACACCCCGCCTGGCGCGAAGGCGCCAACAACGGCTCTGCGGCATGCTTTGCGCGCCCTGGGTCGTTCAACGTTCCGGTCGCGACTTACGTCGCTCCTGCAGTAAGGGGGCGCCGCACTTGCACCCCCTCCCCCACCCTCACTACCCTTCCGGTTCCTGCGCCCGCCGCACCCTGAAGGACTTCCCGTGAAGCAACGCCATCTCCTGCTCGCACTCGCCGTCGGCGCCTGCGTCGCCACGCTCGCCGCCTGCAAGAAGGACGAGCCCGCCGCAGACACCGCCGGCGTGCCCACCGCGCCGCAGGGCGAGACCGCCGACCAGTTCATCGCGCGGGTCAACGACGAGTTCAAGAAAATGTACCCGGAGCTGACCGCCGCGCAATGGCTGTCCAGCACCTACATCAACGACGACAGCCAGCTGCTCGCCGCCAAGGGCAACGAGCGCTACCTGACCCAGCTCAACAGCTGGATCGAGCAGGCGAAGAAGTTCGAAGGCCAGAAGATGTCGCCCGAGACCGCGCGCGCCATCCAGCTGCTGAAGCTGGCCACCGCGATGCCTGCGCCGAAGGATCCGGCCAAGCTGGCCGAGTTGACCCAGATCGCCACCAAGATGGAAGGCACCTACGGTGCCGGCACCTATTGCACCGGCGAGGGCGACGACAAGAAGTGCCGGCAGCTGGGTGAACTCGAGGATGTGCTGCGCAGCAGCCGCGACTACGACGCCCAGCTGGACGCATGGCAGGGCTGGCACACCATCGCCCAGCCGATGCGCACCGATTACACGCGCTTCGTCGAACTGGTGAACGAAGGTTCCAAGGAAATGGGCTTCGCCGACGCCGGCGAGATGTGGCGCAGCGGCTACGACATGACGCCCGCCGAGATCGCCGCCGAAACCGATCGCCTGTGGGGCCAGGTCAAGCCGCTCTACGAACAGCTGCACTGCTACACCCGCACCAAGCTGCAGGCCACTTACGGCGTGGAGAAGGGCCAGGTCAACGGCCTGCTGCCGGCGCACCTGATGGGCAACATGTGGCAGCAGGACTGGGGCAACCTGTGGGACGTGCTGGAGCCCTACAAGGGTGCCGGCAGCCTGGACATCACCGGCGCGCTGGAAAAGCAGTACCAGGCTGATTACCAGGCGGCACTCGGCAAGGCCGGCCCGGGACCGGGCACCGACAAGCTGTTCCAGGCCGAGCGCGAGGCACAGCTGCAGGTCGCCAAGCAGATGACCGAACGTGCGCAGGAGTTCTACACCAGCCTCGGCATGCCGAAGCTGCCGGAGAGTTACTGGTCCAAGACCCAGTTCATCAAGCCGATGGACCGCGACGTGGTCTGCCACGCAAGCGCGTGGGACATGAACATGGCCGGCGACGTACGCACCAAGATGTGCATCAAGCCGAACGAGGAAGACTTCACCACCATCTACCACGAGCTCGGCCACGTCTATTACTACCTGGCCTACAACAAGCTGCCGCCGCTGTTCCAGACCGGCGCGCATGACGGCTTCCACGAAGCGATCGGCGACACCATGGTGCTGGCGATGACGCCGGACTACCTGAAGTCGATCGGCATGGTCGACGCCCCGCAGCAGAGCAACGAAGCGCTGATCAATGCGCAGATGCGCATGGCGCTGGCGAAGGTGTCGTTCATGCCGTTCGGCCTGATGATCGATCGCTGGCGCTGGGGCGTGTTCGACGGCAGCATCAAGCCGGCCGACTACAACAAGGCCTGGTGGGAACTGAAGGCCAAGTACCAGGGCGTGGCGCCGGCCACCGCGCGCGGCGAGGATTTCTTCGACCCGGGTGCGAAGTACCACGTGCCGGGCAACACACCGTACACGCGCTACTTCCTTTCGCACGTGCTGCAGTTCCAGTTCTACAAGGGCCTGTGCGACGCGGCCGGCTACAAGGGACCGCTGTACAACTGCAGCTTCTACGGCAACAAGGCGGCGGGCCAGAAGTTCTGGGCGATGCTGGAAAAGGGCGCTAGCCAGCCGTGGCAGTCCACGCTGAAGGAACTCACCGGCGGCGAGAAGATGGACGCCGGCGCGGTGCTGGAGTACTTCGCTCCGCTGCAGGATTGGCTGAAGCAGCAGAACGAAGGGCAGACCTGCGGTTGGCAGGTGCCTGCGGCGGCAGCCACGCCGACACCCGCGACACCGGCGAAGTCGTAAGCTGCAGCAACGGGACGGGCCGGTGACGGCCCGTCTTTTCATCCAGAACACCGAACAACAGGGACGTTTGATATATGAAGAAGAATCACATCTTGAGCGTGCTCGCCTGCATCCTCATGGTCACGCCCCTCTGGGCAAATGCCGGCAGCATGCAGGTCGCTGGCGAGACCAGCCGCACGCTGGCACAGCCCGCGCCCATGTGGAAACTGGCCACCTTCCCCGCGCGCGAAAACACCCGGATCGGTTATCGCGAGATGTCTGTCCAGCGCGTGTTCCAGCTCCAGCAGCGCAATGCCGCGAGGAGCAGCATCAAGGCCACCCAGATTGGCATCGGTCGCCAACTCGCGGGCGAAGGCATCTCGCGCACAACGCCCACACTGCGCTGGGTGCCCCTGAAAGACGGCGGCAACGTCGCTCGACTGCAGGTCCATTCTCCGGATGCGTTGGGGCTGCGCGTCGGACTACAGGTACGTGATCTCCACCCCCATACTGAACTGCGCTTCGCGGGCTCGGACGATCCGACGCGCATCGTCGCGTCCGTCACGGCACTCGAAGCGCAGAGGACCGCGGGCGCCAACGGCCTGTTCTGGAGTCCCGCCACCGACGGCATTGCCCAGATCATCGAGATCTACCGGCCAGCTCATGTTGTGGCCGACAAGGCGCGCATTCAGGCCCCCCAGGTATCGCATCTGCTGGCCAACAGCAGCAACAGCTTCAAGATCGTCGAGAAGCTGGGCGAGTCGGGTAGCTGCAACATCGACGCGGTCTGCAGGACAAGCAGCCTGGGGCCAGCCTATGTGGAGGCAAAGAACGCCGTCGCACACATGCTGTTCAATGCCTACAACACGAATGGCAGCGTCTACGGGACCTTCATATGCACGGGTACGCTGCTCAACGATACGACACCCGGCACCCAAACGCCCTGGTTCTACACGGCGGATCACTGCTTCAGCGGCGGCTCCAACGGCGTTCCGGTACAGGACAGGAGCAAGGTCGCCGCGAGCCTCAATACGTACTGGGCTTACGAGAATTCGACCTGCGGCGGGTTCAACGGCGTGAAGAGCAACCCCCTGACGGGCGGTGCAGACGTGATGTTCCATGACGCCAACGTCGACGCCCTGTTGCTGCGCCTGCGCAACCCCGCACCTGCCAACGCCACATTCGCAGGATGGGATGCGAGCACATTGGCGGCGGGTGCCGAGGTGATCGCCATCCATCACCCCTCGGGCGATGCCAAGAAGTACTCGCGTGGACAGCATCTCACCGACACCTATTCCCGGCAGTTCACCGTGGGATGGCATGAAGGCACCACCGAGGGCGGCAGCAGCGGCTCAGGCCTGTTCACCCGCTACAGCGACAACAGTTACCGTCTCCGCGGCGGTCTTCTTGGCGGCGACGCCCTATGCTCCAACTCGGGCGACATCGCCAACGCCTTCAACCGCGACCACTACTCGCGGCTCGACCTTGTCTTTCCGCACATCAAACAGTGGATAGCCTCGGAGCCAGTGCGCGAGAACAGCTCGCAGCCGCTGATACGTTCCGCCGGCGCCGTCGCGCAGGGCCAGGGCTCACGCACCATCGTCCCAACGGAAACCATGACAAGGCCGACTGCGCGGCCCGCCATCGAACGTCCCCGCGTGACGACCCCCGCGCGACACTCGCTGCGCGAGCGCTGATCGCAGCGAGCAGGTGACAAAGAGGCCAGCGTATGCCGGCCTCTTCCTTTGCGGCCCCTCACAGGCTTCATCGGCAGCACACATCGCGCGCGCAGGCTGGATGCGAACCGACCGAAAAGCATCCACTGCCATGCCGACCATCTTTACCCACGCCCTGATTCCCCTGGCCGCCGGCGTTGCCCTGGGGCGGACACGCCTTCCACCGAAACTGGTCGCCGCCGGCATGGTCGCCGCGATGCTGCCGGATGCCGACGTGGCGATGTTCAAGCTGGGGATCGAGTACGCGCATGATTTCGGCCATCGCGGCGCTAGCCACTCGCTCGCATTCGCCGTCTTCTGCGGCGCGTTCGCGGCGGGCTTCGCACGGTGGTTGAAGGTGCGCGCCGTCACCGCATTCCTGTTCATCGCCCTGTCCGTGGCCTCGCATCCACTGCTGGACATGCTGACCGATGGCGGCCTGGGCGTCGCGCTGTTCTGGCCGTGGTCCGACGCACGTCACTTCGCGCCCTGGCAGGTGATCGAAGTGTCGCCGTTCGCGAACCGTTTCTTCAGCGCGCGGGGCGCGGAGGTACTGGCGTCGGAACTGCGCTGGATCTGGGTGCCGGTGGGCGTCATGGCGGGTCTGGCGGTGTGGCTGCGCCGACGGCATGCGACGTTGTGGGAGCGACGTCAGTCGCGACCGCACGGCTGGAGGAGTCGAGTGCGACCATGATGAGCACAGAGCGCGGCAGCGGAACCACGGCCGCCTCGTGACTCGTCGATGGCCAGCCCCAGGACGCGGTCGCGACTGACGTCGCTCCTACAGGGATGCAACGCGCGTCAGTTCACGTCCGGCGCTGGATCCGGCTTGCCCGTCTTCATCTGTTCGGCGAGCTGCGCTTCGAACTGCTCCAGCGTCAGTCCCTGCGTGGCGGCTTCGATCACGGCGGTGTCGCGCAGTTCGTCGGAATACACCAGGCGTACCGCGTTGCCCTGTGCTTCGTGCAGCACCGCCGCCTGCTTGATCATCGCCAGCACTTCGGCGGCGCTGTCGGAGGTGCCCGCGATGCGGCCGTCCATGCCCAGCACCCAGACGCCGGCCTGACGCACGACGCCAGCCAGCAGTTCGCCCTCGGGATTGCGCAACTCGGCATGCGGCTCGATGGCGGGCGCATTCGCTCGCGCCTGGTTGTGCGCCTTCGTCGCTTTGCGCTTCTTCGCCTCGCGGCGCGCCTTGGACTGGATGGACATGGACGGTCTCGCAGGAAGTCAGAGTTGATCGGTGGGTTCGAGCGCTGCGGGCTCGCGCGGGCACGCGGGCAGGCGCCGGCTGGCATTCGCTTCCCATTGCCACATCAGCCAGCCGGCCAGCACGAAGCCCGCCATGCCCAGTGCCAGGTGGAGGCCGTGATGGCTCAGCAGCGGTGAAAGCAGGCCGGCGATAATCGCGTTGACCACCAGGTTGCTGAACGCCTGCAGCGACGAAGCAGCGCCGCGCTGGCGCGGATACATGTCCAGGATGGCCAGGGTCAGGATCGGGAACACCAGGGCGACGCCCAGTGCCGCCAGCATCATCGGCAGCACCGCCCAGGGCACGCGGATGTCGTCGCCCGCCCAGGCGGTGTAGGCCACGTTCGCCACCATCGCCAGCGCCATGCACGCGTAGCCGATCCTCACCAGGCGCGCGCCTTCGACACGTCCCGCTGCACGCCCGGACAGGAACGCGCCCAGCACCATGCCGCCGATGGTCGGCAGGAACAGCCACGCGAACTGTTGTTCGTTCAGATGCAGCAGGTCCATCACGAACGCCGGCGCGGAAGCGATGTACAGGAACAGGCCACCGAAACTCAGCGAACCGGCCAGCGCCAGCCGCACGAAACGCCGGTTGCGCACGATGCCCACGTAATCGCGCAGCAGGCGACGGGGCGACACCTGCAGGCGTGCTTCCGGCGGATGCGTCTCCGGCAGCCAGCCGACCACCGCCACCAGCAACAGCAGCGAGAAGCCGGCGAGGAACCAGAAGATCATCGGCCACGCGCTCCAGCCCAGGATCCAGCCCCCCACGATCGGTGCGATGGCCGGTGCGATGCCGAAGATCATCGACACCTGGCTCATCAGCCGCTGCGCGTCATCGCCGTTGCGCGCATCGCGGATCACCGCGCGCCCCACGATGAAGCCCACGCCCGCCGACAGGCCCTGCACGGCACGGAAGAACAGCAGCGTGGCCATGTCGGTGGACAGCGCGCAGCCCACCGACGCCAGCAGGAACACGATCAGCCCCCCCAGGATCACCCGCTTGCGGCCGAACGTATCCGACAGCGGCCCATGCACCAGGCTCATCAGCGCATACGTCAGCAGGTACACGCTGATCGTCTGCTGCATCGCCACCTTGTCGGCGCCCAGGTGCGCGCCCATGGCGGGGAACGCAGGGAAGATCGTGTCGATGGAGAACGGGCCGAACATCGCCAGCCCACCCAGCAGGAGGGCCAGGCGGCGGTTGGAGATGGCGCGGGGAGCCGTCATTGCGGGGAAAAACTCCAGGCGGGCGCGGCCGGCATGCATGAACAGGCGGCGCGGGGCTGCACATGGTACGCCGAAACCGCCAGCGGCCCGCCGCGCCGGGCTATAATCGGCCGGCAAGACCCGGTGGGAGAAGCCCGTCGTCCGCGACGTGCTGCCGAAGGCGCAAACGCCCGTAATCGCTCAGGCCCGATACCACCCCTGCTGCAAACACTCTGGAGAGACCGGCCGCCCTCGTGGCAGCGCCGGCGCCGAAGGGGCACGAAGCACGCGACCTCGTCCGCCGCGCTTCCAAACTCTCAGGCAAAAGGACAGAGGGGCACCCCACACGCGGTTTCCGCGTGCCCGGTCCTATTGCCCTTCCCGGATGCCTCCCATGTCGAACACCCCCTCCCTGCGCGAGCTCGAGCACCACGGTGCGTTCCTCGAACGCCACATCGGCCCCAACGACGCCGAGATCGCACACATGCTGCGCATCGTCGGCCATGACTCCCTGGAGGCGATGACCGACGCCATCGTGCCGGCCAGCATCAAGTCCGCACAGCCGCTGGCCCTGCCCGCGCCGATCAACGAGGAGGAGGCGCTGGCCAAGATCCGTGCCGTCGCCACGCGCAACCAGGTGTTCCGCAGCTTCATCGGCCAGGGCTACTACGGCACGCTCACGCCGAAGGTCATCCTGCGCAACATCCTTGAGAACCCGGCCTGGTACACCGCGTACACCCCCTACCAGGCGGAGATCTCGCAGGGCCGCATGGAAGCGCTGATCAACTTCCAGACCATGGTCGCCGACCTGACCGGCATGGAAATCGCCAACGCCTCGCTGCTGGACGAAGGCACCGCCGCCGCGGAAGCGATGACGCTGGCCAAGCGCTCGGCCAAGTCGAAGTCGAACACCTTCCTGGTCGCCGGCGACACCCACCCGCAGACGCTGGAAGTGCTCGCCACCCGCGCCGAACCGCTGGGCATCACCGTCGATGTCGTGCGTTCCACGGATGCCTTCCACCAGAAGCTGGCCGGCGGTGACTACTTCGGCGTGCTGGTGCAGTACCCCGCCTCCAGCGGCTGGGTGGAAGAGTGGACGAAGGATGCCGAGACCATCCACGCGCACAACGCGCTGTTCGTCGTCGCCACCGACCTGCTCGCGCTGACCTTGCTGAAGCCGCCGGGTGAAATGGGTGCGGACATCGTGATCGGCAACTCGCAGCGCTTCGGCGTGCCGTTCGGTTTCGGCGGCCCGCACGCCGCGTTCATGGCCTGCCGCGATGCCTACAAGCGCAGCATGCCGGGTCGCCTGATCGGCGTGTCGGTCGATGCCGAGGGCAAGCCGGCCTACCGCCTCACCCTGCAGACGCGCGAGCAGCACATCCGCCGCGAGAAGGCCACGTCCAACATCTGTACCGCACAGGTGTTGCTCGCCGTCATGGCCAGCATGTACGCCGTCTACCACGGCCCGGAGGGTCTCAAGCGCATCGCCGACCGCGTGGCCCGCCTGACCGCCATCCTCGCCGAAGGCCTGCGCACGCTGGGCTACCCGGCCGTGCATGCCAGCGCCTTCGACACGCTGTGCATCGAACCCGGCGACGCACGCGACGCTATCCTCGCCCGCGCCCATGCCGCCCGCATCAACCTGCGTGTGCGCGGCAATGGCTCGCTGTGCATCTCGCTGGACGAGACCACCACGCGCGCCGATGTGGAAGCGCTGTGGGGCGTGTTCGCCGAGGAAGGCGCCGCGCTGCCGTCGGTCGACGCCCTGGACGCCAGCGCGCCCTCGCTGGTGCCTGCCGCCCTGCGCCGCACCAGCGACTTCCTGACCCACCCGGTGTTCAACACGCACCACAGCGAGCACGAACTGCTGCGCTACATGCGTGCCCTGGCCGACAAGGACCTGGCGATGGATCGCACCATGATCCCGCTGGGCAGCTGCACCATGAAGCTCAATGCCACCGCCGAGATGATCCCGGTGACGTGGCCGGAGTTCGGCAGCATCCACCCGTTCGCGCCCGCGGACCAGACGGCCGGCTATACGCAGCTGATCGACGAACTGGAAGCCATGCTGGTGGAATGCACCGGCTACGACGCGGTCAGCCTGCAGCCCAACTCCGGCGCGCAGGGCGAGTACGCCGGCCTGCTGGCGATCCGCGCCTACCATCGTTCGCGCGGTGAAGCGCACCGCGACATCTGCCTGATCCCGGAATCCGCGCACGGCACCAATCCGGCGTCCGCGCAGATGTGCGGCATGACCGTGGTGGTCACCAAGTGCGACGCAAACGGCAATGTCGATGTCGAGGACATCCGCCGCGCCGCCGAAAAGTACAGCGAACGCCTGGCCGCGATCATGATCACCTACCCCTCCACGCACGGCGTGTTCGAGGAAGACGTGGTGGAGATCTGCGAGATCGTGCACCGGCATGGCGGCCAGGTGTACACCGACGGCGCCAACATGAATGCCCTGGTCGGCGTGGCCAAGCCAGGCAAGTGGGGGTCGGACGTCTCGCACCTCAACCTGCACAAGACCTTCTGCATCCCACATGGCGGCGGCGGCCCCGGCGTGGGTCCGTGCGCGGTGAAGGCGCACCTGGCGCCGTACCTGCCGAAGAAGCTGGGCGGCGAAGGCGATGTCGGCATGGTGTCAGCGGCCAGCTTCGGCAGTGCCAGCATCCTGCCGATCAGCTGGATGTACGTCACCCTGATGGGCGCGCAGGGCCTGCGCAAGGCCACCCAGGTGGCACTGCTCAACGCCAACTACATCGCCAAGCGGCTGGAACCGCATTTCGAGACGCTCTACACCGGCCGCAACGGCCTGGTGGCGCACGAGTGCATCCTCGACCTTCGCCCGATCAAGGACCGCACCGGCATCAGCGCCGAGGACGTGGCCAAGCGCCTGATCGACTTCGGCTTCCACGCACCCACGCTGAGCTTCCCGGTCGCCGGCACGCTGATGGTGGAACCCACCGAGAGCGAATCGCAGCACGAGCTGGACCGCTTCATCGACGCGATGATCGAGATCCGCGAGGAAATCCGCGCGGTCGAGGACGGCCGCCTGGACCGCGAGGACAACCCGCTGAAGAACGCGCCACACACCGCCACGATGGTGATGGCCAGCGAGTGGACCCACGCCTATCCGCGCGAACTGGCCGCCTTCCCGCTGGCCACGCTGAAGCTGCAGAAGTACTGGCCGCCGGTTGCCCGCGTGGACAACGTCTACGGCGACAAGAACGTCATGTGTGCCTGCATTCCGGTGGATGCGTACAAGGACGAAGTGGACGCCTGAGTGCGGCGCCACGGACGACGAAAAAGCCCCGCCGATGCGGGGCTTTTTCGTACCGTCGCTACAACGTGCGTGCACGCGCGATACTGGGCACGCTTGCATTCGACTCACGGGGAGACGCGTCGATGAAGGTAGTCATCAACGGAGCGGGCATCGCGGGTACCGCGCTCGCGTATTGGCTGGGCAGGCTCGGCCACCACGTGACGCTGGTGGAACGCGCGCCCGACCTGCGCACTGGCGGGTTCGTGGTCAACCTGTGGGGCATCGGCTACGACGCACTGGAAAAGATGGGCTTGCTGCCAAGGCTGCTGGAACTGCAGCACCATTCCGACGAGTTGCGCATGGTGGACCGTGCCGGGCGTACCCGTGGCGGCTACCCGTCCAGCGTGCTGTTGAAGCTCGCCAAGGGGCGCATGGCCACGCTGGCGAGGTCCGACATCGCCGCAGCCATCTACGGCGCCTTGGACGGCCAGATGGACACCCGGTTCGGCGACAGCGTCACCACCATCGACGATGACGGAACACGGGTACGCGTCGGCTTCGACCATGCGCCACCGCAGGAGGCGGATCTCGTGATCGGCGCCGACGGCCTGCATTCGCGCGTCCGTCACCACGTGTTCGGCCCCGATACCCGGTTCGAATACCCGATGGGATGCCACGTCGCCTCGTTCGAGGCAGCCGGCTACCGGCCACGCAACGGGAATGCCTATGTGGCGTATACCGCGCCCGGCCGCTACGTGGCCCGCTTTCCGATGCGCGACGATCGGATGCTCTTCTTCGTCCTGCTGCGCGACGAGTACCTCGCGGGCGGGACGCCCCGCGATCATGCCGGGCGGAAGGCCGCATTGACCCGCGCCCTCGACGGCATCGGGTGGGAATCCGATGCCATCGTCTCAGCCATCGCACAGACGGACGACATCTACTTCGACAGCATCAGCCAGATCCGCATGGACCGCTGGGTCCAGGGCAACGTGGCATTGATCGGCGACGCTGCCGCGTGCCCTTCCCTCATCGCGGGAGAAGGCGCCGGCTTCGCGCTGGCGGAAGCCTACGTGCTTGCGGGCGAGCTGCACCGGCACGGCAACGACACCGCTGCCGCGCTCGCCCGCTACCAATCACGGCTGCACGCTGTCATCGCCCGCAAGCAGAAACATGCGGAAAGCCTGGCAGCCTCGTTCGTGCCCAGAACGGCGCTGGGCGTGCGCCTGCGTGACTACACCACGCTCCTGATGCGGCTCCCCGTCTTCCCCAGGCTCCTGATGGGGCGCTACTTCCACGACGAACTGGTCTTGCCTGACTACGGGATCTGAAACCCGGCATGGGTATCCAACGCCACGCGATACCGCGTGCGGCGCGCGGGTAACATCGCCACCATGACCGACCTGACTGCGCTCGCCCTCGATGCCCTGATCTTCATCGGCCTGGCCTGGACGGCGTGGCGCGTGCTGGGGCGTTCCATTCCCATCGCCGTCGTCCCCATCATCATCGGCTTGCTGCTGGCCGCCACCGGCGTGCTGCCTGCCAGCTGGGGCATACCGTCGAAGCCCGGCGACCAGATCGGCTTCATCGGCGTACTGCTGCTTGCGTTCACCGCCGGCCTGGAAACGCGCCAGTCCGCGCACCTGCCCACCACCGCCGATGCCAAGCCGCTGCCGCGCACGCAAGCGCTGCGCTTCGTCGCCAGCGCGGGCATGGCGCTGCTGCTGCCGTTCGCGCTCGGCACGCTTGCAGCGCATGCCTACTTCACCGGTTTGCCGGGCTGGGAGGCGCCTGAAGGCGGCGCCTGGATGGGGGCGCTTGCGATCGGCCTGTGCATCGCAGTCAGCGCGCTGCCGGTACTGATCGGTATCGTGCGCGAACTCGGCCCGCTGCACCGGCCGCTGACCCAGCTCGCGCTGCGCATCGCCGTGATCGACGACGCCGTACTGTGGATCGGCCTGGCACTGCTGTTGTTGGCGGCCGAAGGCGGTTCGCTTCTGGCCGGCGCCTCCGCCCTGCACCTGCTCGCGGCAGGCACGCTCGTCATGCTGGCCGCCGCCGGCACACTGGCGCAGCGCATGCACGGACAGCTGCCCCTGTGGCTGGTGTGGCTGTCATTGCCGGTGTTCCTCGTGGCCGGCGCCTGGGCGAGTTCGCAGCTGGGTCTGCATGCATTGCTCGGCGCCTACTTCGGTGGCGCGATGGTGCCGCCGGCATGGTCCAGGCGACTGCCAGTGGAACGCCTGGGCCAGTTCGCCCTGATCGGGCTGGCGCCGCTGTTCTTCGGCCACAGCGGCCTGAAGATCGATGGCAGCGTGCTGGGCTGGGCCTCGCTGCAGGCGTCGCTGGTGCTGCTCGTGCTGGCGGTCGTCGCCAAGCTGGTCGCGGTACTGTTGTGTCCGCCGGCCCCCTCGCTGTCGCGCCGTGAAGCGCTGGCCGTGGGTGCGCTGCTGCAATGCAAGGGGCTGATGGAAATCGTCGCGGCCACCATCCTGCGTGACCACGGCCTGCTGTCCGAACACGCCTTCGCCGCACTGGTCACCCTGGCCGTGCTGTCGACCCTGCTGACCGGCCCGTTCTTCCGCCTCCTCGTGCGTCGCCACGCGCAAGCCGACACCGGCGGACGGCAGACCGCATGAGGTGCGCCGCGCACGCCACGCCGTGGATCAGGCGTCCAGGTAGGGCCGCACCGTCTCCGCCAGCCATGCCATGAATGCCTGCACGCGCTGCGGCAGGTGGCGACGATGCGCATACAGCAGGGACACCGGCATCGCTTCGGCACGGTACTGCGGCAGCACTTCCACCAGCAGGCCCTGGTCGATCAATGCCCGCAACCCTGCGGCCGGCGCCTGGATCAGCCCCAGGCCGGCGATGCAGGCGGCTTCGTAGGCATCGGAACTGTTGACCGTCAGCGCACCCTGCACCGGCACGCTGGTGAACTGCACCCCGTCCCAGTACTCCCACCCATCCGGCCTGCCACCGAAGGTGCTGGCGTAGTGGATCATGCGATGCGCATGCAGGTCCTCCGGTGACTGCGGCATGCCATGCCGCTGCAGGTACGCCGGGCTGGCGCAGGTCACCACGCGCAACTGGCCCAGTGGCCGCGCGATCAGACTGGTATCGGCCAGCGTACCCACGCGCAGCACGCAGTCGAAGCCCTCGCGCACCACGTCCACCCGACGGTCGGTACAACTCAGTTCCAGTTCCAGTTGCGGGTGATCGTGCAGGAAGGCCGGCAGCTGCGGCAGCACGAAATGCCGTGCGAACCGCGCCGGCATGTCCACGCGCAGCCGGCCACGCAATGCCTGGGGTGTACGCACGAACAGGTGCTGCACCTCGTCCATGTCGGCCAGCAGGTCCTGGCAGCGCTCGTAGAACGCCCGGCCGTCCTGGGTCAGCTGCACACGCCGCGTGGTCCGGTGCAGCAGTTGAGTGCCCACCCACGCTTCAAGTTGCTGGACGGCAGTGGACACGCTGGCCTTGGGCAGGCCCAGGCTGTCCGCGGCGCGGGTGAAACTGGCCATCTCGGCGACCCGGACGAAAGCCTGCATGGCGTCGAGGCGGTGCATGGCGGCTCCAGCGATTGTTCGCCATTGGCGAACGGTCAAATCAGTTTAAGCCGATTTATCCAAGGATTACCGCCCAATACAGTGTCCCCACGGTGAATCCACCGCCTTCCCCGACTGGAGCCCTGCCATGACCAAGACCCCTTCCCCCCTCACCCTGATCACCGGCGGCAGCCGCGGCCTGGGCCGCAACATGGCCCTCGCCATCGCCC
Source organism: Pseudoxanthomonas sp. LARHCG66 (assembly GCF_052871755.1). Classification (NCBI taxonomy): domain Bacteria; kingdom Pseudomonadati; phylum Pseudomonadota; class Gammaproteobacteria; order Lysobacterales; family Lysobacteraceae; genus Pseudoxanthomonas; species Pseudoxanthomonas sp. LARHCG66. Next base: position 603,240 of record NZ_JBIXJW010000001.1, read on the forward strand.
GCCAGGGCCACGACGTCATCCTCACCTACCGTAGCCAGCAGGCCGAGGCCGCGGCCGTCGTCGCCGAGATCGAAGCCCTCGGCCAGCGCGCCGCCGCGCTGCCGCTGGACGTGGGCCAGAGCGGCACGTTCGACGCCTTCGTTGACGCGGTGCGTGCCCAGCTCACCTCGTGGGGCCGCGATCGCTTCGACCATCTGGTCAACAACGCCGGCATGGGCGTGCATGCCGGCTTCGCCGAGACCACGCGCGCGCAGTTCGATGCGCTGGTCGACGTGCACTTCAAGGGACCGTTCTTCCTCACCCAGGCGCTGCTGCCGCTGCTCGCCGACGGCGGCCGCATCATCAACATCTCGTCCGGCCTGGCGCGCTTCGCCCTGCCCGGCTACGCGGCGTATGCGGCGATGAAGGGCGCGATGGAAGTGCTGACGCGCTACCAGGCAAAGGAGCTGGGCGCGCGCGGCATCGCGGTGAACATCGTCGCGCCTGGCGCGATCGAGACCGACTTCGGCGGTGGCGCCGTGCGCGACAACGCGCAGCTCAACGCGTTCGTCGCCTCGCAGACCGCGCTGGGCCGGGTCGGAGTACCGGACGATATCGGCGGCGTGGTCGCCTCGCTGCTCTCGCCGGCCAATCGCTGGATCAATGCGCAGCGCATCGAGGCGTCGGGCGGGATGTTCCTGTAATCCAGTGGATGACGCAGCTCTTCCCTCTCCCTGCACAGCGGGGAGAGGGTGCCGAAGGCGGGTGAGGGGCGAACGGAGATGCTATGCCGACGCGCCCTATCCATTGCCGCGCACGCCCCTCATCCGCCCTCCGGGCACCTTCTCCCCGCCACGCGGGGAGAAGGATGTTTCAAAACTCCACCTTGACCGAAGGCGCACTGCGCTTCGCCTCGCCGTGGTAGACAGCTTCGATGTTGTTGCCATCCGGGTCGAGGACGAATGCCGCGTAGTAGCCCGGGTGGTACGGGCGCTCACCGGGCGCGCCGTGATCGGTGCCGCCGTTCGCCAGCGCCGCCGTGTGGAAGGCATCCACCATCGCGCGGTCCTGCGCCTGGAACGCCAGATGATGGCGGCCGGTGAGTTCGCCCTGCGCCGCTTCGCTGTCGGCGGTGGAGACGAACAGTTCGTCCGCCCAGAAATATCCCTCATCCTCGCCGCCCATCGGCACGCCGAGCACCTCGAACACGGCAGCATAGAACGTGCGACTGGCGTCCAGGTCGCGCACGACCAGCTGGATGTGGTCGATCAGGCGACCGCGATGCAGTTCGTTGGTTTCCAAAGCGCAATCCTCCGGTTGAAGAGCCGACAGTGATGACACGGCATGCGGACAGCGAGTGTCCGCGACCATTCGTCAGCACAGCGTCAATGCGTACAGCCATGACGCCGTAACGCGCTCTCCACACGCGGACGCAGATGATCGGCGGATGCAGACCCTCGCGCACCGCGATGGCTGGTCCGTCGTCCAGGAGACCCCAGATGACCGCACGCAAATCCCCCTCCCCCTCAGCGAACACCGGCAAGGCCGACACGCCGACACCCGGCAACGGCGGCGAGCTCCACTTCAACGCAGGTGGCAAGCACCCGGCGCTGACCACCAACCAGGGCATCCCGGTCAGCGACAACCAGAACTCGCTGCGCGCGCACGACCGCGGTCCCACGCTGCTGGAAGACTTCATCCTGCGCGAGAAGATCACCCACTTCGATCACGAGCGCATCCCCGAGCGCATCGTGCATGCGCGCGGCTCCGGCGCGCATGGGTACTTCGAGCTGACCAAGTCCCTCAAGAAGTACACCACGGCCCGCGTGCTGAACGAGACCGGTGTGCGTACACCGGTGTTCTGCCGCTTCTCCACCGTGGCCGGCGGCGCGGGCTCCGTGGATACGCCGCGCGATGTGCGCGGCTTCGCGGTGAAGTTCTACACGCAGGAAGGCAACTGGGACCTGGTGGGCAACAACATCCCGGTGTTCTTCATCCAGGACGCAATGAAGTTTCCGGACCTGGTGCATTCGGTGAAGATGGAGCCGGACCGCGCCTACCCGCAGGCCGGCAGCGCGCACGATACGTTCTGGGATTTCATCTCGCTGACGCCGGAAGCGTTCCACATGATCATGTGGGCGATGAGCGACCGCACCATCCCGCGCTCGCTGCGCATGATCGAAGGCTTCGGCGTGCACAGCTTCCGCCTGCTCGATGCCAAGGGCAACAGCACTTTCGTCAAGTTCCACTGGCGACCGAAGCTCGGCATCCAGTCGACAGTGTGGGACGAAGCAGTGAAGCTGCAGGCGGCGGACAACGACTTCCATCGCCGCGACCTGTTCGAAGCCATCCAGAAGGGCGACTTCCCGGAATGGGAACTGGCCGTGCAGCTGTTCACCGAGGAACAGGCCGATGCGTTCCCCTTCGATCATTTGGATCCCACCAAGCTGATCCCCGAAGAACTGGTGCCGCTGACGGTGATCGGCCGCATGGTGCTGGACCGCTGGCCGGACAACTTCTTCGCCGAAACCGAACAGGTCGCCTACTGCCCCGCCAACATCGTGCCCGGCATCGATTTCAGCAACGATCCGCTGCTGCAGGGCCGGTTGTTCTCCTACCTGGATACGCAGCTCTCGCGGTTGGGCGGCCCCAACTTCCACCAGATCCCGGTCAACGCGCCGAAGTGTCCGTTCGCCAACCTGCAACGCGACGGCCACATGCAGATGCAGGTGCCGAAGGGCCGTGTGAACTACGAGCCCAGCAGCCTGCAGCCCGATACGCCGCGCGAAACACCGGCCGGCTTCCGCAGCCATGCGACCGTGGCGGAGGGCCGCAAAGGGCGCGTGCGGCCGGAGAGCTTCGCCGACCACTACAGCCAGGCGCGGATGTTCTTCCGCAGCCAGACCGCGCCGGAGCAGGCGCACATGGCGGCCGCGCTGGTGTTCGAGTTGTCGAAAGTGGAAACACCGCACGTACGCGAAGCGATCGTCGGCCACCTGCGCCACGTCGATGCAGGCCTGGCCAAGCGCGTCGCCGATGGCCTGGGCCTGGATGCACTGCCGCCGGCACCGGCCACCACCGTCGCGCCGCAGGACATGCCGCCTTCACCTGCATTGCAAATCATCGGCAAGATGAAGCCGACGCTGCAGGGCCGCTGCGTCGGCATCCTGATCGATGAAGGATCGGACGCCGCCGCGATCGCCGCCTTGCGCAAGGCAGCGGAAGCCGATGGTGCGCAGGTGAAGATCGTTGCGCCGAAGATCGGCGGTGCGAAGCTGGGCAACGGCAAGCGCCAGCCTGCCGACGGGCAGCTGGCCGGCACGCCCTCGATGGTGTTCGACGCCGTGGCGCTGGTGCTGTCGGAGACGGCAGGCAAGGCGCTCGCCGCCGAAGCCGCCGCCGTGGACTGGGTGCGCGATGCGTTCGGCCACCTGAAGGCCATCGCGCATGACGAGGGCGCCGCCGCGGTCATCAAGGCCGCCGGCATCGGCAAGGATGCCGGCGTGGTCAACGCCGGCGACACTGCCGCCTTCATCAAGGCCGCGCGCACCCGCCAGTACGCACGCGAACCCAAGGTCCGTACCCTGCCCTGATCCATGCCCATCCCAGCCCTTGGCCAGGAAACCACTGCATGCCCGAATCCATCTATGACGCCCTGCGCGAAAGCCATGAAACCCAGCGCTCGCTGTGCCGCCGCCTGCTGCGTTCGAAACCCGGCACGCGCGAGCGGCTCGACCTGTTCACTGGGCTCCGGATCGAATTGGCCGCGCATGCCGCCGCGGAGGAGCGCTTTCTCTACGCGCCCATCCTGATGGACGACATGGGGCTGGATTCTTCCCGCCACGCTCTGCACGAACACCACCAGATTGACGAGCTGGTCGAAGACCTCCAGTCCCTCGACCCCCGTTACGCCGCCTGGCTGAAGAAGGCGCGCGAGTTGTCGGAGAAGGTGCACCATCACCTGCGCGAGGAAGAGAAGAAGTTCTTCCAGGTGTCCGGCAAGATCCTCGGCGCGACGAAGAAAACGCAGTTGGCCCGCCAGTACCGCCGCGACTACACGCGCATGCGGCGGAAGCTGGAAGCGGAATAGGGAATAGCACCCGCACGACCCGCGACGACGACGCGCCCGCACGGTAGGCTGCCGGCATGGATTCCCTGATCGCCGCCGCCGGCCGGGCCCTGACGGCCGGCGATGTCCTGGGCGCGCTCAAGCACGTGGGCTGGCGGGACGACCCGCCCGCACTGGCCCTGCGCGGCATCGCGATGGCGCAGCTCGGCGACTATCCGCGCGCGCGCGATCTCCTGCGTCGTGCCGCGCGTGGCTTCGGTCCGCGAGAACCCTTGGCGCGGGCGCGCTGCGTGGTCGCCGAAGCGGAGGTGGCACTGGCCCTGCGCGACTTCGGTGCCGAGCCGCAGCGCCTGGACGCCGCCGCACAGGCACTGGCCGCACGCGGCGACCGCGCCAACGCACGCCATGCGGAACTGATTGCCCTGCGCCGTCACCTGCTGCTCGGACGGCTGGAAGCCGCGCATGCCGCCCTGGATACGCTCGATCTGGAGGGCGCGCCCGCCGCACACCATGCCCTGGCTGCACTCGCCGCCGCCGAGATCGCACTGCGCTCGCTGCGCACGCGCGATGCGCGTCTGGCGTTGCAGCGTGCACGGACCGCCGCCTCGCTGGCCGGCATCCCCGCGCTGTCCGCCGAGATCGCGCAGGCCGACGCCAGTCTGCGGCGTCCTGCCGCGCGCATCCTGCACGCAGGCCACGAGCAACCCGTCACGCTGGACTACGTGGAAGCGCTGCTCGCTTCCGGCACGCTGGTCGTCGATGCCATGCGCCACGCGGTGCGCGATGCCACCGGCATGGCATCGTTCGCGCGGCGCCCCGTGCTGTTCGCGCTGCTGCGTGCACTCGCCACCGGCTGGCCCGGCGATGTCGACCGCAACGCATTGATCGCGCGCGTGTTCCGCACGCGCCAACCGGATGAGACGCATCGCGCACGGCTGCGCGTGGAGATCGGGCGGTTGCGCCGCCTGCTTGCGCCATTCGCCGACCTCACCGCCACCGCACGCGGTTTCCAGCTCACGCCGCACGGCACGCGCGGCGCGGTCGTACTTGCATCGCCGGTCGAAGGCGAACAGGGCGCGTTGCACGGGCTGCTGGCCGACGGCACGGCCTGGTCCACCTCCGCACTCGCACTGGCCACCGGCGACAGCCAGCGCTCCGTGCAGCGCGCACTCGCCGCGATGGAAGCGGCCGGCCAGGTCCGTGCGATCGGGCGCGCCCGCGCGCAACGCTGGGTGGCCCCTCCGCTGGTTGGATTCACGACGATCTTGTTACTCCCCGCCACGCCGACGGGTGCGTAGATTGGCCCCGTCCCCGCACACCCGGAGCAAGCCATGAACGACACCACCCGCCACGCCGCCGCCAGTCCCGCCGAGATCGTCCGCGAATACGGCCCGTTCCAGGCCAATGGCGGTGTCGCTGGCGTCACCCACGACGGCCACCACGTGTGGGCCGCCACCGGCGACCGTCTCATCGCCATCGATCCCGCCAGCGGCGACATCGCGCGCAGCCTTCCGCGCGCGGCCGATGCCGGCACCGCGTTCGACGGCACGCACCTGTACCAGTTGGCCGAAGCGCGCATCGACAAGATCGATCCCGCCACCGGCGCCGTGATCGCCTCGATTCCCGCGCCGGGCCAGGGCGGCGATTCGGGCATGGCGTGGTCCGACGGCAGCCTGTGGGTGGGCCAGTACCGCGAACGCCGCATCGTGCAGATCGACCCGGCCACCGGCGCCGTGCTGCGTACCCTCGAATCCGACCGCTTCGTCACCGGCGTGTCCTGGGTCGACGGCGAGTTGTGGCACGCCACGTGGGAAGGCGACGACAGCGACCTGCGCCACATCGATCCGCACGATGGCCGCGTGCTGGCACGCCTCGACATGCCCGCAGGCGTCGGCATCAGCGGCCTGGAATCCGACGGCGGCGACCTGTTCTATTGCGGCGGCGGCCCCAGCGGCATGCTGCGCGCGGTAAGGCGTCCCGCACGCGTCGACTGATACCGCCTGCCGCCCCGTGCGGCGCCCCTGAATTCCTTCCTCCACTGCATGCAGGCATGCGGCACGGATGACGCTCGCCTGCTTGCCCGCCTGCACCCACGCCAAGGAGCCTGCCATGAACGCGCCTGCACACGACACGCCCGCCATCGTTTCCCGCGACGCATGGCGCACCGCCCGCCTCGCGCTGCTCGCGCGGGAAAAGGAACTCACCCGCCTGCACGACCGGATCGCACGCGAACGCCGCGCCCTGCCGTGGGTCCGCGTGGACACGCCCTATGCCTTCGACACGCCGCACGGCATGCGCACGCTGGCGGAGCTGTTCGACGGCCGCCGCCAGTTGATGGTGCAGCACTTCATGTTCGCGCCCGGCTGGGAGCAGGGCTGCAAGAGCTGCTCCTTCATGGCCGACCACCATGCCGGTGCGCAGCTGCACCTGGCCCAGCGCGACCTCACCCTGATCGCGGTGTCGCGCGCACCACTGGCCGACATCGAAGCGTTCCGCCAGCGCATGGGCTGGACCTTTCCGTGGGTGTCCTCGCATGGCACCTCGTTCAACCACGACTTCGGCGTCAACTTCACCCGGGAGGAGATGTCGCGCGGCGCGGTGGACTACAACTACACGCGGCAACCGTTCCCGCACGAGGAAGCGCCCGGCATCAGCGTGTTCGTACGGGACGATGCCGGCCAGGTCTTCCACACCTATTCGCGCTACGGCCGCGGCGTGGAAGCGATGATGCACACCTACGCGCTGCTGGACCTCACCCCGCACGGGCGCAATGAAGACGCGGAGGACTACCCGATGGCCTGGGTACGCCATCACGACCGCTACGATGCGGCGCCCGTCGCCACGGCGGGGGCGTGCTGTTCGGCCAAGCCCTGAGGTAGCGCGCTGTCATGAGCCTGTCCGAAGCATGGCTTCCGTGGCTGGCCGTCGCCGGCCTTGGTGCCCTGCACGGCCTGAGCCCGGCGAACGGCTGGATGTTCGCGGCGGCGCGTGCCGCGCGGTCCGGCGATGCGCGCGATGTGCGCCGCGCCCTGCTGCCGATCGCCATCGGGCACGCGCTGTCGGTGGCGCTCGTGGTAGTGCTGGTAATGCAGGGCGCGCGGTGGGCGCCACATCGCGTGCAGGTCGTGGCCGGTGCCTGCCTGCTTGCGCTGGCGGCATGGCAGATGGTCCGGCGACCGTGCAAGCCCGCTGCCCACGTCGCGCATCGATCACGGGCGGGCCTGGCCGCCTGGTCCTGCCTGATGGGCACGGCGCATGGCAGCGGCCTGATGCTGGTACCCGCGCTGCTGCCGCTGTGCGTGTCGAGCGGGCCCGCGCGTGCCATCACCGCGACCGGATCGCTGCCGCTGATGTTCGCCGCCGTGGCCCTGCACCTGCTGGCGATGCTGGCGACAACCCAGGTCGTCGCCCGTGGGGTCTGCCGCGGGCTGCGGCATCGCGCATGCGCGCCGGATGCGGCGTGGACACCGGCCCTCGCGTTGGCAGGCGTGCTCCTGATCGTGGCCCGCTGAAAACGCTACGCCTTCTTTACGCCGCCGAAGGTGTGTCGGCATGGCGGCTTTACGCGAGGGACGCCTATCGTGGCCACACCGCACGCGATGTGCGCCACGACCCGATGCATGTCCATCCTGATCCTGCGCGGCCCGCATGCTGCGCTTTCCGACACCCGCTCCATCTATCCATCGCTGCGGCAACGTGCGAACGCGGCCGGCCAAGCGCTGCACTGCCGCGTCTTCACGACGGTCCGCGACCTGCTGTCCGGCTTGCGCCGCGCGCATGCCGACCCGGCCGACATGCTGCTGCTCGATGTTGGCGACCTGGCCGTTCATGACACCACCCAGGCCCGCGCCCTGCGCGACGCGCTCGACAGCCTGCCCTCGCCCTACATCGAAGTGCATGCCGATGCCGCACACGCGCTGGAACCGCGCGTACTGCCGCAGCACGCGCCGCTGGTCACCGTGATCCTGCGCGACGACCTGCCGCGCGCCTACGCGATGGCGCTGGAAGTCGCGCTGCGCCGCCTGCGTCCCGCCCCGTCGGCAGGGACGTTCCATGCCTGAGCCGGAGCCCCTCATGTCCATCCTCGTCATCCGTGGCCCCGAATGCCACGACGCCCTGACCTCACCGCCACCCCCGCTGCCATCGTCGGTGCTCGGCGCCCTGGTGCAGCGCGCCGGCTGCGCCGGACAGACCCTCGCCGTACGCAGCTGCGCCTCCACCACCGAAGTGCTGGCCGCCCTGCGCCTGGCCAATGAATGGGGCGTACGCGCCACCCTGCTCGATCCTGGCGCACTCATCGACCATCCCCTGCTGCAGCGCGCGGTGCACGATCTCATGCATCCCTACGTGGAAGTACATGGCGACCTCGGCGAACACCCACACGTGCTGCCGGCCACCACTGGCCGGCGCCTGGCGGTCGTCGACGGCTACGGCGCACGCAGCTACGCACTGGCGCTGGAGATCGCCCTGGAACAGCTCGGTTGCGCGGAGTGCGAGTGCGATGTGCACGTCGGCACCTGACGCAATCGCCGTCGCGCAGACCCGCCACTACTTCGCCGACTACGAGGTCTACGACGCCGGCCAGTGCATCGCCTGGGGCCAGGTGATGCTCGCCTGCGAAGCGCCCGACGTTGCGGCGCAGGCGCTGCGCGCACGCGCCGCCGCACAACAGGGCGTGGCCGCCGGCGCGATCCGCCTGCGCTGCATCAGTCGCCTGTGACCGCGTGCGGCGGGTGTCACTGAACCGTCATCCACGCCGCGTACCTTGCCGCCCTTTCCTGCACCGTGGGACGGGACCTTGGCCGAACACGCGATCCGCGCGCTCACGCGTGTGTTCACCGACCAGGCACCCGCGCTCCGGGGTTTCTTCGCGCGCCGCGGCGCCAACGACGAAGCCGAAGACCTCGTCCAGGAAACCTACCTGCGCCTGCTGCGCGCGCACCAGGGCCAGGGCGAGCACATCGCCAATCCCGAGGCCTACCTGTTCACCGTCGCGCTCAACCTCGCGCGCGAACAGGCTGCACGCCGGCAGCGCACGCCGGTGCCCATGGAAGATGTGGAGCAGGTCGCCGCGCTGGTCACCAGCGTGGACGGCGTGGAGGATGCAACGGAGCGCGCGCAGCGCCGGCAACACATGCAGGCCCTGCTGGCCAGCCTGCCTGCGCGTACGCGCGCGGTGCTGGTGATGCAGTATCGCGACGGCCTGACCTACCGCCAGATCGGTGAACGCCTGGGCGTGTCTTCGCACATGGTGAAGAAGCACGTGGTGCGCGGCCTGGCCGTATGCCGTCGTGCGATGGGGGCCGCATGATGACCACGCCCCTGTTCCCTCCCGGTGCTGCCGCCGCCACCCGCGAAGCCGCCTACTGGCACGTGATGCAGCGCGAAGGCGCGCTGGCCCCCGCCGACCAGCAGCGCTTCATGGAATGGCTGGTGGCCTCGCCCGCGCACCTGCGCGAATACCTGGCCATCGCAAGCGTCGCCGCCGAGATCGGCGATGCCATACGCGGGCTGCCCGCGGAATCCGAGCAAGCGGGCACGCGCGACAACATCATCCCGCTGCCATTGCGCACCGCGCGTGTATCCGTCACGCGCGCGCCGCTGCGTCGCCTGCCACGCATCACCGCCGCGGCGGCCGTACTGCTGGGCATCGGCGTCGCCGTGCATGCAGCGCTGCCCAGCGCGCGCCACTACACCGCCGCACATGGCACGCCGCGCGTGGTCACGCTCGAAGACGGCACGGTGATGCACCTCAATGCGGAAAGCGACGTCACCGCAACCATCGGCCTGCTGCGCCGGCGCGTCGAACTGGCGCGCGGCCAGGCGAGTTTCATCGTGGCCGAAGATCGCCGCCCGTTCACCGTGCACGCGGCCGGACTGGAAGTACGCGACATCGGCACCACTTTCGACGTATCGCTGCAACGCGACCAGGCGCGCTTCGGCGTGGCCGAGGGGCGCATCCACGTGATCGACCGTGCGGGCAAGGGGCGGTTGCTCGCCGACCTGACGGCCGGACAATCCGCGCACGTGGCCCACGCCGACCGCAAGGTCAGTGTGGTGCAGGAAGATGTCGGCGCCATGACGGCGTGGTGGCAACGGCGCGTCGTGTTCCGCGACGAACCCCTGCGCGACATCGCCGACCGCTTCAACCGCATGAACACCGTGCGCCTGCGCGTGGACGACAGCGAGGCCGGCGCGCTGCGCCTGACCGGCAACCTGCGCGCGGACGACGTGGCGTCGTTGCGCGCCTTCCTGGACGAACAACCCACGCTCGCGGTCAGCGCCGATGCGCGCGAGATCCGCGTGCGTTCGCATCATGCACCCGCGCATGGTGCGTGGTGAAGCTGGCGCTGTAAGAAAAAATTCATGGGAAAACCGGTGCCCGATCGGCACCGTGGGCCCTCGTAGTGGGGGTGCGTGCGTGTTGTCGCGCGCCACCACCCCACTCCACCCGGACACCACGATGCGCCGACTCCTCGTTCTTTCCATCGCCCTGGCCCTGCAGACAGCGACCGCCCACGTCGCCGCCCAACAGGCGACCGTCGCGACCGACGTCATCCCCTCGCAATCGCTCGACAGCGCGCTCAATGCGCTGTCGCGGCAGACCGGACTGCAGTTCGTCTACAACGCACAGGCAGGCAATCCGCGCACGCGCGCCGTGCCCGCCGGCCTGTCGTCCGAGCAGGCCCTCACCCATCTCCTCGAAGGCACCGGCCTGCGCTTCCGCTATCTCAACGCCAGCACCGTCACCATCGAATCCGACGCTGCCAGTGCGCCCACCGTCCCGGCAACACCCGCATCGGCACCGGCCGCCCCCGCGCCCGTACCCACGGCACAGGCGGTGGATGCGCAGGAGCTGGAGAGCGTCACCGTGGTGGGCAGCTACAGCCGCAGCCTGGAACAGGCGGTGGACATCAAGCGCTACAACGTGGGCTTTTCCGACTCCATCGTCGCCACCGACGTGGCCGACTTCCCGGAGCAGAACCTTGCCGAGGCCCTGCAGCGCATGCCGGGCGTGACCATCGAACGCAACAAGGGCATGGGCAGCAAGGTCAACGTGCGCGGCCTTCCCTCCGAGTACACCCACGTATCGATCAACGATCTCGCCACCGCCTCCGGCAGCGGTGGGCGCGATGTCGAGTTCGACCTGTTCGCCTCGGAGATCATCCAGCAGGTCACCGTGCAGAAGTCGCCGACGGCAGCGGACGAGGAAGGCGGCATCGCCGGTTCGGTGGAGATCTCCACTGCACGTCCGTTCGACTACAACGGCCGCAAGATGGTCGCGTCCGCCGAAGGCGCGCACAACTCGATCTCGGAAGAGACCGATCCGAAGTTCGCCTTCCTGGCCAGCGATACCTGGGGCGACTGGGGTGCACTGGTGTCGTTCTCGCATGCCGAGCGCACCAACCGCACCGATTCGACCTCGGGCATCAACTTCCGCCCGATGTCGCGCTTCCTCGGCGCGTCGGGCACGCGCGGTTCGCAGGCCGAAGCCGTGATCGAGCGCGATACCGGCTGGGTGATCAACAACCGCGCCAATACCGCCGAGAGCAACCTGATCGTGTTCCAGGACAAGGTCGGCGACCGCGCGTACCTCAACGACCAGGAAAAGTGGGGCGCCACCGCTTCGCTGCAGTACAGGCCCAGCAGCACCTTCAGCCTGACCTTCGACGCCATGGTCGGCGGCTACGACACCACCGAGGACGAATACGACGCTGCGGCGTACTCGGCCTCCAGCCGCAGCACGCTGGAGACGATCCACGAGTACGATGCCACCACGCTGTCCGACTACGGCATGCTGGTGCTGCGCGACGTGTCGTACACCGCCACCCAGCATGAGTTCCTCAGCAAGGAGCGCATCAACGAAACCGACTACGGCCAGTACAGCCTTGCGCTGGACTGGAACAACGACCTCTGGGACGTGGAAGCGATGGCCGGCTACTCCGGTGCGGAGAAGACGCTGGACTATTCCAATCTGAAGCACGTCGCCTATGCGCCCTCCCGCACGCGCTGGACCGGCCGCAGCGGCGAGACGATCCCCAGCGCCAGCTCCGCCGGCTTCGACATGTACGGCTCGCCCGAGCGCTACCTGTTCGAGGCGTACGAGACCACGCTGGAGAAGATCAACGACGACAAGTACGCCGCCAAGGTGGACGTGACGCGCAAGCTCGAACTGCCCTTCCTGCCGGCCCTGCAGAACGTGCAGTTCGGCGCCCGTTACACCGATCGCAGCAAGGAACGCCAGTACGGCGAACTCAAGATCACCGGGCCGGGCCCCGGCGACACCTCATGGGTCAACACGCGCACGCTGGCGGACAGCCCGCTGCAGTGGATCGGCGACATCGTCCCCGGCGGCGCCTACAGCGTGAAGGACCTCGACTGGCAGCAGGTCTCCAACGATTTCGCACGCGGCTACTTCCGCTACCCCGGATTCTCCACGCCGTTCGACGATGCGCAGTACTACCGCGTCGACGAGGAGGTCGCCAGCCTGTACGCGATGGCGAACCTGGATTTCAACATCGGCCGGGTGCCGGTGACGGTGAATGCGGGCGCGCGCTATGTCGACACTTCGGTGGTGTCCTTCGGCTACCACCCGGTGCAGAACCCCGATGGCAGCACCGGCTACACGGATACGCCGGTTTCGAAGGACGGCGGCTACACCGACGTGCTGCCCAGCTTCAACCTGACCGCGGAACTGGCCGACGGCCTGCTGCTGCGCGCCGCGGGTTCCGAGACATTGATCCGCCCCTCGCTCAGCGACGTGGCCTACAAGCGCACGGCGAGCTGGAGCTCGTTCCGCTTCACCGATGGCAACCCGGACCTGAAGCCCACTTATGCCAAGCAGTGGGAGATCGGCCTGGAGAAGTACCTGGACAATGGCGGCCTGCTGGCGGCGTCGTACTTCCGCAAGAAGATCGATGGCGTGGTGGTCAGCGCATTGACGGGCGTGGTCGAGGACGTCGCGGTCTACAACGCCAACGGCACGCTCAACGGCTACTACGATTTCGACGTGTACCAGCCGGTGAACGCGAAGGGCTCGTACGACGTGGACGGCATCGAGCTGATCGCGAACCTCCCGCTGCGCGCGTTCCACGAGGCACTGGACGGCTTCGGCATCAATGCCAACTACACGATGCTGGACAGTTCGCTGGCCGGCGAATCCGACCTCGGCATCCGTACGCCGATGCCCGGCCTGGCGGAGAAGACCTGGAACTTCACCGCGTACTACGAGAACCAGCACTTCGATGCGCGCGTGTCGTACAACCACAAGGACGAGTACGTGGAGTCGATCGGCTACAACATGTATCCGATCTGGCGCGACGCCTACGGCCAGTTGGACATCTCGATCGGCTACAGGATCAACGACCACCTCAAGCTCAGCCTGAAGGGCATCAACATGACCGACGAGGAGACCAGCGGCTACACGATGGATCCCTCGTTCCCGACCATGTACGAGAAGTCGGGCCGTCGCATCAGCCTCGGCCTGCGCGCCGACTTCTGAGCGCCCGCGCCGCCCGTTCCGGGCGGCGCCTTCCTGTCCACGCCCGGGCCGCCGTTGCGGCGGCCCGGCACGTGCGGCGCGCGATGTCGCGCCCGTCCGAGGAGTCCACGATGTTGCGTCACCTGATCTGCCTGGGCCTGCTCGGCCTTTCTCCCGTCGTGCACGCGGAAGACGCCGACGCCGGCCGCGCGTGGCAAGCCGGCGACCACCACGTGCACAGCGAGTGGAGCGTGGACTGGGACCGCACCACCACCCCGCCCACGCCGATCCGGGGCGGCGATTCTCCCTACACACGCAGCCACAATGCCCGCCAGGCGCTGAGACACGGCCTTGCCTGGATGGTGCACACCGACCATGGCGGCCCCGGTCACTCCAGGGTGACGCAGGAACATGCATGGCCCGCACTCGAGCAGGCGCGCCGCGATGTTCCTTCGTTGATCCAGTTCAACGGCATGGAGTTCGATGTGCCCGGGGCCGAGCACGCCTCGCTGGTCATCGCCCCCGGCAAGCACGAGCGCGATGAACTGGTGGAGATCGAGCACCGCTTCAGCCGCAACGAACCCGTCGATGGCATCGCGCGCGATGACGGCCAGACCATGATCGATGCGCTGGCGCACATGCGCGCCCTGCCTGCACCACCGCTGATGTTCGTCAACCACCCCTCGCGCACCGCCACCGGCGTTGGCGCCTGGGGCGAGGTGGAGCCCACCGAACTGCGCGCGTGGCACGACACCGCACCACGCGTGCTGGTGGGCATGGAAGGCGCACCCGGCCACCAGGCCACGCGCACCGAACGCGGCCTGTATCGCAACGCCGCCGCACCCACCTTCGGCGGCTTCGACCAGATGACCACGCAGGTCGGAGGCGTGTGGGACACGCTGCTCGCGGAAGGCCGCCGCTTCTGGATCACGGCCTCCTCCGATTCGCACGAAAACCTGCGCGACGGCGGGCGCGACTACGACCCGGGCGAATACAGCAAGACCTATGTGTGGGCACGACGCGACGCGCGCGACATCCTCGACGGCCTGCGCCATGGCCGCATGTTCGCGGTCACGGGCGATGTGATCGATGCACTGGAACTGACGGTCCGCGCAACGGGCCGGGACTCGCGCACAGCGACGCTGGGCGACACGCTGGCGATGCCGCCGGGCACGACGATGCGCATCGAGCTGCGGGTGCGGCAACCGGCGCGGCCCAACCACCATGGCGAACATCCGTCGCTGGCGCAGCTGGAGCTGATCGTCGGCACGTCCGGCGAGGATGGCACGCCACGCATGCAGAGCAGGCGCTGGACCGCCGGCACGTGGCGCACCGACGGGCCCTGGCGCATCGTCACCTGGGACCTGCCGGTTCCCGCGCGCGGCGCGTTCGTGCGTGCACGCGGCAGCAACACGCTGGAGACGACGCCGCTCGCGGACGTGCCTGGCGAGGATCCCTGGCGGGACCTGTGGTTCTATTCCAACCCCGTGTTCGTCGATACCGGCGACCAAGCGTCGGAGACTCACTAGCGGGACAGCGCGCATTCACGCCCCCGTGTGACCCCGCGCGCAGTTCGCCGCGAGCAGCTTGCGTACGTTGACGCCATCTTTCCAAACCGCGCGCAACACTGCATGCGTGGTCGGCGCCGCAGCAGCGGCAATCCGGATCCAGGTGAACAGCCACGGCGACCACAAGGGTACCGTTGTACGAAGCCCTAGCTTCGTCCAGCTTGGCTGCAAGTGCGTCCCCGTCGAAGGATCGCTGGCGCGGTACCCTCTTCATGATGCAGGACATTCCGCACTCACAACCGATGCATCCTTCTCCCTGCGAAGCGGGGAGAAGGTGGCCGAAGGCCGGATGAGGGGCAAGCGCGACATGTCCGGTCGGTGACAGCTTCACTCGGTGCAGTGGCCCTGTGCCCCACCACCTAGTACGCGACGGCGCGGCCTGCATCGGGAGAGGCGCGCTTCATACGTTCGGTGGCAGCGGCAGACGTGCGTGCGGAGCGGGGTCGCATCGTGGCGCAAGCGATTGCAACTGGCAGAACGTGGCGTCGTAGGCGGCCACTTCCTCCTGGTACTGGCACAGTGCACGGAACGGACTGCGCGCGGACAGCGCCTGTGCGGTCGCACGCAGGCGTTCGCCGTCGGGATGGGTCTGTACCAGCGCCGCCACCCACACGGTGAGGGCTTCGAGTTGGCCGGTGGTGCGGGCGTCGCTGGTTTCCAGGCGATCCAGCAGGTTGTGCAGGTGGGTTTGCGAGTACAACAGCATGGGGCATGACATCCGGTGAGTGATCACCGCGGCCTGGCCCCTGTTCCAGCGCGTTGGTTTTCCCTGTTCACGGGCGTCACAACGCGCTCCGGCCAAACCGGTGGGGCCGGAGTCAGGCGCCGTTGGGGAAGGCGTGACTTCCGGCCTATGGATGCCACAGGATCAGGCGAGGTGGGTGCGCAGATCCACGTCGGCCACCTTGTCCTGGTAGTCCTCCTTCGGGTCCACGCCGAACAGCAGCTTCACGCCGGCCAGCAGGCTCTGCTCGTTGAGCCATATCTCCGCGTGCTCGGCATCGAAGCGCAGCAGCGCCAGCTTCGGATCATCCTTGCCACCCTCATACCACGCGGCGACGAAGGGGTTCCACAAGCGATCGATCACGCCACGGTCGTCATCGCGGACCAGCATGCCCTGCAGGCTGGCGAACACGTCGTGCCCCATCGACGCGAACGTGGCCAATGCCCGCTGCGGTGATCGCGTGCGCTGGGCAAGCTGGTTGTCGGTGGCGGTGAAAATCCACAACGGACCGCGGCCTTCATGTTCCAGCAGCGCTGTCATCGGCCGCGTATGGCCCTCCTCCGCACCATCCAGCCCCAGCATCAACGTGCGATCGGACTTGACTGCTTTCCAGAGCTTCTTTTCCAGTTCTTCGGGGGTATGCATGGCGCGACTCCTTTCTCTTCATCGTGGATGCCTGCAACCTAAAGCGGATGATGTGGTGCGCCCGTCAAGATCGCCCGCCATCCGTCAGCCCGCCGTCATGTTTGTGGCGCAGGCGTCACGGGCACTGCACTGGAACATGAATGCGCAATGCGGATTTCACCTGTCGTTCGCGACTGGCCGCGCACGCTCGCGTGGCGCTACCCACCAAGGAGATTCGACATGAATACCCCTCGCCTCCTGCTGTCGCTGGGCCTGATGTCGGTGATGTCGGCCGCCGCAGCACAGACGTACGGCCCGGAAGACGAAGGCCGCCGCTTCAGCGACGGCAGCAAGGTCGTCTGCAAGAACGTGGAAGTGCAGAAGAACAGCAAGGACCCCAACCGCGTGGCGGGCACGGCCATCGGTGCGGTCGTGGGCGGCCTGCTGGGCAACCAGGTCGGCAGCGGCAGCGGCAAGAAAGTCGCCACGGTCGGCGGTGCCGTAGCCGGTGGTGCCATCGGCCGCAAGGTGCAGGGCAACAGCCAGGAGGACAAGGGCGACCGCATCGTCGAACGCCGTTGCGAGCGCGTGTACCGCTAGGCTCACCGCCCGCAGGACAGGTGCCGACAGGCGCCCGTGGCGACGAGGCCGCGGGCGCTTTTTTTTTTCAGTCATCCCGCAGCGTCATCGGACGAGAAGTGCGTCGCGCTTCGCCCGACGGAACGGCACCGGGGCCAAGGCCGGTCGGATGTCGTCGGGCCAGAGACCCGGATCCCTGCGGCTTCCATGCTCGCCGCCCTGGCATGGGCGCCGTCAGGACACCAGCTGCAGCCGAAGTTCCTTCGGCAGGGCGAAGACCATGTTCTCGGGCTCGCCTGCGAGTTCGCTGACGCCGCCCGCGCCGAGGTCGCGCAGGCGCTGGATGACGCCTTCGATCAGCACATCGGGCGCTGAGGCGCCGGCCGTCACGCCGATGCGCCGCTTGCCCTCGATCCAGCGCGGGTCGATCTCGTGCGCACCGTCGATCAGGTACGACTCCACGCCATCGCGCTCGGCCAGCTCGCGCAGGCGGTTGGAGTTGGAGCTGTTGGGCGAACCCACGACGAGGACCAGATCGCATTCCTTGGCCAGATCGCGCACGGCGTCCTGGCGATTCTGCGTGGCGTAGCAGATGTCGTCGTTCTTCGGCCCATGGATCGCCGGGAAGCGCGCCTGCAGTGCCTGGATGATGCCCACGGTGTCGTCCACCGACAGCGTGGTCTGGGTGGTGTAGAAGAGGTTGTCGGGCTGGCTCACTTCGAGCGTGGCGACATTGTCGATGTCTTCCACCAGGTAGATGCTGCCGGCACCGCCTTCTCGGCTCCACTGCCCCATCGTGCCTTCCACCTCGGGATGGCCGGCATGGCCGATCAGCACCACGTCGCGGCCTGCACGGCAGTGGCGCGCGACCTCCAGGTGCACCTTGGTGACCAGCGGACAAGTGGCGTCGAACACCTTCAGGCCACGTCGCGCGGCTTCGCCGCGTACCGCCTGCGACACGCCGTGTGCACTGAAGATGACGGTCGCGCCGTCCGGCACTTCGTCCAGTTCCTCGACGAAGATCGCGCCGCGCTGCTTCAGGTCATCGACGACGAAGCGGTTGTGCACCACTTCATGCCGCACGTAGATCGGCGCGCCCAGCGTCTCGATGGCGCGCTTGACGATCTCGATGGCACGGTCGACGCCGGCACAGAAACCACGGGGATTGGCGAGCAGGACGTCCATAAACCGATATTACCGAAGGCGGAGAAATGAAAAGATGAATCTGTTGCCGGTGCCGATCCCGCGTGGCACCTGCGCCCCTCTCCCGCCTGCGGAAGAGGGGAACGGGGTAAGGGCAGACCGCCGCGACGCGTTTCGTAGGGTGGGCCCTGGCCCACCGTGTTGATGCGTCATCGCGCGGCGGGCCAGGGCCCGCCCTACGCGGTCTTCTTCTTGCCCTCGAACAACCCGAACAGCGCAATGCCGATGGCCCCGCCCACCACCGCGCAATCCGCGATATTGAACGCCGGCCAGAAGTGGTCCCGCCAGTGCCACTGGATGAAGTCGATCACGTGGCCGTGGATCTGGCGGTCGATGACGTTGCCCAGCGCGCCGCCGATCACCAGTGCGTATGGCAACGCCTGGCGCCAGTCGCCGCGGCGCGTGCGCGACAGCCAGAAGCCGAGCAGGCCGCTGATGCACACCGCCAGCACGGTGAAGAACCACAACTGCCAGCCACCGGCATCGGCGAGGAAGCTGAAGGCGGCGCCAGTGTTGTAGGTGCGGTACCAGTTCCAGAAGCCCTCGATCACCGGGATGGCGGTGTATTCCGGCAGCGACGCCAGCACCCAGGCCTTGGACCACTGGTCAAGGCCGATCACCACGGCCGACAACAGCAGCCAGATCAGCGCGTTGGGTTTGGGATGTTTGCTCATCATGTTCCTATTGGAAGAAACCTGTAGGAGGGGCTTCAGCCCCGATGCTCCGATGGCGGGCAGTCGGGGCTGAAGCCCCTCCTACAGGGAGATATCAGAACCACACCCGGTCTTCGCCGGCGCCGTCGATGTTGCTGACGCAGCGGCCGCACAGCTCCGGATGCCCGGCATGCGCGCCGACATCGGCGCGGTAGTGCCAGCAGCGCACGCACTTGCTCTTGGTGGTCGGCGTGGCCAGCACGAAGACCTCGTCGGCACTGACCTCGGAGACGGTGACGTCGCCGCTGATGAACAGGAAGCGCAGCTCCTCCGCGAGCGGCTGCCACTTCGCTGCCTTGATCGCGCTCACCGACACGGCGATCTCGGCTTCCAGTGCGGCACCGATCAGGCCGTTGGCGCGCATCGGCTCCAGCACCTTCGCCACCTGCTCGCGCAACGCGAGCAGTTCGTCGAAGTCGGCGGCATTCAGTGCCGCGCCCTCCGGCAGCGGCGCAAGGCCGTCGTACCAGGTGGCGAACAGCACGTTGCCGGCGTGTTCGCCGGGCAGGTACGCCCACATCTCGTCGGCGGTGAAGGTGAGCACCGGCGCCACCCATCGCACGAAGGCTTCGGCGATGCGGTACATCGCGCTCTGCGCGCTGCGCCGCCCGCGCGAATCCTCGCGCATGGTGTACAGGCGGTCCTTGGTGACGTCCAGGTACAGCGAACCGAGGTCGACGCTGCAGAAGTTCAGCAGGGCCTGCACGATCTCGGCGAAGTCGTAGCGCTCGTAGGCGGCCTTGATCCTTTCCTGCAGCTCGAAGGCGCGGTGCACGATCCAGCGGTCCAGCGCGACCATGTCGTCCACCGCGACCAGATCGCGCGCCGGGTCGAAGCCGTTGAGGTTGCTGAGCAGGAAGCGCGCGGTGTTGCGCAGGCGCCGGTAGGCATCGGCGTTGCGCTTGAGGATTTCCTGCGACAGCGACATCTCGTTGCTGTAGTCGGCACTGGCGATCCACAGGCGCAGGATGTCCGCGCCCAGGGTCTTCATGATGTCCTGCGGCTCGATGCCGTTGCCCAGCGACTTGGACATCTTGCGGCCGTGCTCGTCCACGGTGAAGCCGTGGGTGAGGCATTGCTTGTACGGGGCCGCCTTGTCGATCGCCACGCCTGTGAGCAGCGAGGACTGGAACCAGCCGCGGTGCTGGTCGGAGCCTTCCAGGTACAGGTCGGCCGGCTTGCCGATGCCGCGCTCCAGCAACACCGCTTCGTGGGTGACGCCGGAGTCGAACCAGACATCGAGGATGTCGGTGATCCTGTCGTAATCCTTCGACTCGTCGCCCAGCAGTTCGGCCGCGTCCAGCGTGTACCAGACATCGACGCCGCCCTGCTCCACCCTGTCGGCGACCACGCGCATCAGTTCGACGCTGCGCGGATGCGGTTCGCCGGTTTCGCGATGCACGAACAAGGCGATCGGCACGCCCCAGGTGCGCTGGCGCGAGATGGTCCAGTCCGGGCGCCCATCCACCATGCCGGCGATGCGGGCCTCGCCCCACTGCGGGAACCAGCCGACCTGCTTGATCGCCTCGAGCGCATCGGCACGCAGGTTGGCCTGCTCCATCGAGATGAACCACTGCGGCGTGGCGCGGAACGCGATGGGCGTCTTGTGGCGCCAGCAGTGCGGGTAGCTGTGTTCCAGCCTGCTGAAGGCGAGCAGCGTGCCGTCCTGCTTCAGCACGTCGACGATCGTGTCGTTCGCCTTCCAGATGTGCAGGCCGGCCAGTTCGACGCCATGCGCGGCCGGCGTCGACGGCAGGTAGACGCCGCGGCCATCGACCGGATTGAGCTGGGCGGCGGTGTACTTGTCGAGCAGACCGTACTGTTTGCTGACGACATAGTCCTCCTGGCCGTGGCCGGGCGCGGTGTGCACGGCGCCGGTACCGTCCTCGGCCGACACGTGGTCGCCCAGCAGCACGGGGATGTCGCGCGTGTCGTAAAACGGATGCGCGAACAGCAGGCCTTCCAGCGCACTGCCCTTCACGCGCGCATGCACGACCACGTCGGTGACGCCGTAGCGCTGCAGCGCGCGCGCAGCCAGCGCATCGGCCAGCACCAGCCAGCGGCGCCTGCCGTCGTGCGCAGGGCCTTCGACCAGCGCGTACTCCAGTTCGCCACCGACCGAGATCGCCAGCGAGGCCGGCAGCGTCCACGGGGTCGTGGTCCAGATCGGCAGGGCGACTTCGACATCGGCCGGCACCGTGGTGCCGAACGCCTTCGCCACCGCCTGCGTGTCGCGCGCAGCGTAAGCCACGTCCACCGCCGGCGAGACCTTGTCGGCGTATTCGATCTCGGCCTCGGCCAGCGCCGAGCCGCAGTCGAAGCACCAGTGCACGGGCTTCACGCCGCGGGTCAGGTGGCCGTTGGCGACGATCTTGGCCAGCGCGCGGATCTCGTTGGCTTCGAAGCGGAAATCGAGCGTCTTGTACGGGTTGTCCCAGTCACCGGTCACACCCAGGCGCTTGAAGTCCTTGCGCTGGATGTCGATCTGCGACTCGGCGTACTCGCGGCACTTCTGGCGGAACTCGACCGCGTCCAGCTTCACGCCGACCTTGCCGTACTTCTTCTCGATGGCGATCTCGATCGGCAGGCCATGGCAGTCCCAGCCCGGGATGTACGGCGCATCGAAGCCGGCCAGGTACTTCGACTTGACGATGATGTCCTTGAGGATCTTGTTGACCGCGTGGCCGAGATGGATCGCGCCGTTGGCGTACGGCGGACCATCGTGCAGCACGAACAGCGGGCGACCCTTCGCGTTGTCGCGCAAGCGGGCGTACAGGCCTTCGCTTTCCCAGCGGGCCAGCGTGTCGGGTTCGCGCTTGGGCAGGTCACCGCGCATCGGGAAGTCCGTCGCGGGCAGATGGAGGGTGGCTTTGTAATCCTGGCTCACGCCGTCACTCGTTCTTTGTGTTCGGAAAGGAGGGCGCGCGCCTGGTCGGCATCGCGATGCATCTGCTCGGTAAGGCTGGGCAGATCGGGGAATTTCAGTTCGTCGCGCAGCTTGGCGACGAACTCGACTTCGATATGGCGCCCGTAGAGGTCACCGGCGAAGTCGAACAGGTGGGCTTCCAGCAACGGCTCCACGCCGTCCACTGTCGGCCGCGTGCCGAAACTGGACACCGACGGCCAGGGCTTGTCGCCAACGCCGTGTACCCAGGTGGCGTAGATGCCGGACAAGGCCGGCGTCTTCGGAAAGCGCAGGTTGGCGGTGGGAAAGCCGAGCGTGCGGCCGAGCTGCTTGCCGCGCACGACGCGGCCGCCGATCGCATACGCCCGACCCAGCAGGCGGGTGGCGGTGGTGAAGTCGCCGCTCTTCAGCGCTTCACGGATGCGGGTGCTGGAGACGCGGTCGCCCTGGGCGTGCACAGGCTCGATTTCGCCGGCGCTGAAACCCAGTTCGCTCCCCATCGCCTGCAGGAGGGCGAGGTCGCCACCGCGACGGTGGCCGAAACGGAACTCCGGGCCGATCCATACTTCGCGTGCCGCCAGGCGACCGACCAGCAGCGTGCGGACGAAGTCTTCGGCCGACATGGCCGAGAGTTTCGCGTCGAAACGCAGCAGGCCGACATGATCGGCACCCAGGTCGAGCAGGCCTTCGACTTTGGCCCGGGCCAGGGTCAGCCTCGGCGGCGGGTTGTCCCTGGCGAAGAACTCGCGCGGCAGCGGCTCGAAGGTGACCACCACCGCCGGCACGCCCAGCGCACGGGCACGCGTCACCGCATGCCGCACCAGCGCACGGTGGCCCGAGTGGAGGCCATCGAAGGCGCCGACGCAGACCACGCTACCGTGCGGGCACAGAGACCCGCCATCGACGTCACGGAACAGCCTGCTCATGGATTCCTGTCTGAAGGTCGACCATGCAAGGCCGGACCGGGATTGCGTCGCAAGACCTTGAAGTATAGCCGCCCGGGCCAGCTTCAATGCCCACGCAGGTCACGTGGACGGATGCCCTGCAGCCAGAGCAGGCCGCCGTAGAGCGCGCCGCCTGCGCCCACCGTCACCGCCAGGCGCCACCCTCGTTCCCACCATGCCCAAGCCGACCAGTCCGGCCAGGCCAGCCGGAATGCCAGCACCACCAGCGTCATGGCGAATGTCGCCACACCGATCTGGCGGAGGAAGCGACCCCACCCCGGCTGGCGGCGATAGACGCCTGCCTTCCGCAGCAGCCAGGCCAGTTGCAACGCATTGACCCAGCCGGCGATGGCGATGGCCAACGCCAGCAGCGCGTGGGCGCCCTGCACTTGGCCCAGCGCATTCTTCAGGTTGCCACCGGCCGCCTCCAGCGCCTGGCGGCCGGGCTCCGTGCCGTAGAGCATCGCGGCGAAGAACAGCAGCGTGCACAGCGCATTGGTCAGAACCGCCACGATCGCGGCCTTCACCGGGGTGCGGGTGTCCTGGCGCGAATAGAACGCCGGTGCCAGCACTTTCACCAGCAGGAAGGCAGGCACGGCGATGGACTGGGCCATCAGACTCCAGCTGGCCATCTGCACGTCCGTGGCATCGAACTGGCCGTACTGGAACAGCGTCGACAGAAGCGGCTGGGCGCACAGGACCAACCCGGCGCAGGCCGGCAGGCCGATCAGCAGGCAAAGCCGGAAACCCCAGTCCAGACCCTTCGAGTAACCGTCCGGGTCGGTTTCGGCATGGCGGCTGGACAGGTGCGGCAGGATCACCGTGCCGATGGCGACGCCGAACATGCCCAGCGGGAATTCCAGCAGGCGGTCGCTGTAGTACAGCCAGCTGACACTGCCGCTGACCAGCAGCGCGGCAATCCATGTATTGAGCAGCAGGTTGAACTGGGTCACCGAGGAGCCGAACAGCGTCGGCACCATCAGGGTCAGGATCCTGCGCACGCCGGCATGAGCGAAGTCCAGCCGCGGGCGCGGCAGCAGGCCGAGCCGGAACAGCGACGGCAACTGGAACCCCAACTGCAGTACGCCGGCGATGAACACGCCCCACCCCAGCACCATCACCGAACTGCCGAACCAGTGCTTGGCGGACAGCGCCGCCGAGATCATCGCCACATTCAGCAGTACCGGCGACAGCGCCGGGACGGCGAAACGCTGGTAGCTGTTGAGCACAGCGCCGACCAGCGACGCCAGCGAGATGAACAGCGCGTAGGGGAACGTGATGCGCAGCAGGTCGGTCAGCATCGCCATCTGCGCCGCATCGAAGTTCGGCGCGATCAGGCGGGCGATCTGCGGCGCCAGCAGGATGACGATGGCGGTCAGCACCATTAGCGCGGCCGCCAGGGTGCCGGCCACCCGATCGACCAGAGCCTTGACCTCCTGCGCGCTGCGGGTGGCCTTGTACTCGGCCAGCACCGGGACGAAGGCCATCGAGAACGACCCTTCGGCCGAGAGCCGCCGCATGAAATTGGGGATCCGGAACGCCACGAAGAAGGCATCCATCATCCCGCCCGCTCCGAAGACGTGGGCGTAGACCTGGTCCCGGACCAGTCCCGAGAGCCGGGACAGGAAGGTCATGGAGCTGAAGACGGCGGCCGAACGCAGCAACCTGCCGCTCATCGCCCCCCCTTTTCCCGGGGACGACCCAGGTTGACGCAACCCATTGAATGCCCCATAATTTCCGGCTCTATTACCCGTCTTCCGTTCACCCCCTGAATTCTCTCAGGTATTCACCAGGAATCCCACTGTGGCCAATATCAAGTCCGCCAAGAAGCGCGCCAAGCAGACCGTCGTGCGCAACGCGCGCAACGCCGGCCAGCGTTCGATGCTGCGCACCGCCGTCAAGAAAGTCCTGAAGGCGCTCGACGCCAACGACGCCGCCGGCGCCCAGGCCGCGTTCGTCACGGCCCAGCCGATCCTCGACCGCCTGAGCTCGCGCGGCCTGATCCACAAGAACAAGGCCGCCCGCCACAAGAGCCGCCTGAACGCCCGCATCAAGGCCCTGCAAGCGGCCTGATTCACGGCGGTATGCAACGCGAAGACACGGAAGCCCGCCGCAAGGCGGGTTTCTTTTTGCCTGCCCGTCAATGCCGGGATGCCGGAACCGTAAGGTCGCCAACCACGCCGAAAAAACCCGCCTTCCGGCGGGCTTATTTTTCT
Organism: Pseudoxanthomonas sp. LARHCG66; assembly: GCF_052871755.1. Taxonomy (NCBI): domain Bacteria; kingdom Pseudomonadati; phylum Pseudomonadota; class Gammaproteobacteria; order Lysobacterales; family Lysobacteraceae; genus Pseudoxanthomonas; species Pseudoxanthomonas sp. LARHCG66. The sequence continues at coordinate 628,245 of NZ_JBIXJW010000001.1, forward strand.
CAGCCCTCGCGGGCGGCCTCGTCGGCCTCTTCCTTCAGGCGGTCGAAGAACGCCATCACGTCCTTCATGATAGGCCAGGTACCCTCGCGGGAAATGGCGGATACCTGATACCAAGGCTGGGTCCAGCCCAGGCTGGCGATGATCTCGGCCGCGCGCTCTTTCGCCTCGTCCTCGAACATCAGGTCGGCCTTGTTGAGTACCAGCCAGCGTGGCTTCTGCAGCAGTTCGGGATCATGCTTCTCGAGTTCGCGCTCGATGGCGCGGACCTGCTCGACCGGATCGATGCCGTCCACGCCGCCTTCCATCGGCGCCATGTCCACCAGGTGCAGCAGGATGCGCGTGCGCTGCAGGTGACGCAGGAACGTCGCACCCAGGCCCGCACCGTCGGCGGCGCCTTCGATCAGGCCCGGGATGTCCGCGATCACGAAACTCCGGTGCGCTTCCACGCTGACCACGCCGAGGTTCGGGTACAGCGTGGTGAACGGATAGTCGGCCACCTTCGGCGTCGCCGCCGACACCGCGCGGATGAAGGTGCTCTTGCCGGCGTTGGGGAAGCCGAGCAGGCCGACATCGGCCAGCAGCTTCAGTTCCAGCTTCAGCAGGCGCTCCTCGCCCTCTTCACCCGGCGTCGCCTTGCGCGGCGCACGGGTGATCGAGCTCTTGAAATGCATGTTGCCCAGCCCGCCCTTGCCGCCCTTGGCCACCAGCAGGCGGTCGCCGTGCCGGGTAAGGTCACCGATCACTTCATCGGTACTGACATTGGTCACCACCGTGCCCACGGGCACGGTGATGGTCAGGTCTTCGCCGGCCTTGCCGTACATCTGCCGACCCATGCCGTTCTCGCCACGCTGGGCGCGGAACTGGGTCTGGTGGCGGAAGTCGACCAGGGTGTTGAGATTCTCGTCGGCCTGCAGCCAGACGCTGCCGCCGTTACCACCATCACCTCCGTCCGGCCCACCCAGCGGAATGAACTTCTCGCGGCGGAACCCCACGCAACCGTTGCCGCCGTTGCCGGCGCCGATCTGGATTTCTGCTTCGTCTACGAGTTTCATGGGATTGGACTGACGTAATGGGGGGGGGGGAAGGTGCAACAGGTGCGTGAAGCGGGGTTGAAGCCAGGGCGTTGAAAACATGCCGCAGCCGCAACCACGGTGCCCGCAAACGAAAAGCCCCGCACGCGGCGGGGCCCTTCGCTCGGCGTGCGCGAAAGCCTCAGGCTTCCGTTACCACGCTCACGGTGCGGCGCTTCTTGGCGCCCTTGATCGAGAACTCGACCTTGCCATCGACCAGCGCGAACAGCGTGTGGTCGCGGCCCAGGCCGACGCCCGGACCCGGATGGAACTGGGTGCCACGCTGGCGGATGATGATGTTGCCCGCATCGATCGCCTGACCACCAAAGACCTTGACGCCCAGCATCTTCGGGTTGGAGTCGCGGCCGTTGCGCGATGAGCCTACGCCCTTTTTATGTGCCATGACTGCTTCTCCTTACTTGTTGATGCCGGTGATTTCGATTTCGGTGTAATGCTGCCGGTGACCCTGGCGCTTCATGTGGTGCTTGCGGCGGCGGAACTTGATGATGCGCACCTTGTCGGCGCGGCCATGGCCGACAACCTTCGCGGTGACGGTGGCGCCCTTCAGGGCGTCGCCCAGGCTGATGGTCTCGCCATCGCCCAGCATCAGGATGTTGTCGAAGGTGAGTTCGTTGCCGGCTTCGGCTTCGAGCTTCTCGACGCGGAGCGTCTCGCCCTTCATCACGCGGTACTGCTTACCGCCCGTGACTACGACTGCGTACATGTGGATTCCTTGGTTTCTGTAGTTATTTTCTGGAGCCTGCCTGCCATCGAGGGCGGACAGAAGCGGAATTTTAGTGGATTCAGCGAGTTACGGTCAACCCGTTCCCCGTCCCGACCAGCCTCCGGCTCCCCGGGGACTTCCTTCACGGACAGGGAATGTCCGCATTGGCGCGCAGACTGGCGCCTGATGGCGGTAACAGGTCCCGCCGGCAACGGGGCGGACCATTGTAGATCAATGACTTGGATGGATCGCCCCCACCGTGGCCCTGCTTGCGGACGGCGGTCGCGGGCACGGCGGCAGCCTGGCCCACCCGACCGGCTGCCCGGCTGACTGAGCGCCCACCCGAACCCGCTGCTTCGCTGGCAATGGCGCTATTTGCCCCCACCTAGGCAGATCGCTACGCTTCCTTGTTCGCTTTCCGGATCCCCCCACCCGATGGCCATGGACTTCATCCGCATCCGCGGAGCCCGTACCCACAACCTCAAGAACATCGATCTAGACCTGCCGCGCGACAAGCTGATCGTGATCACCGGCCTGTCCGGTTCCGGCAAGTCGTCGCTGGCGTTCGACACCATCTACGCCGAGGGTCAGCGCCGCTACGTGGAATCGCTGTCCGCGTACGCGCGGCAGTTCCTGTCGGTGATGGAGAAGCCCGACGTCGACCACATCGAGGGCCTGTCGCCGGCGATCTCGATCGAACAGAAGTCGACCAGCCACAACCCGCGTTCGACCGTCGGCACGATCACCGAGATCTACGACTACCTGCGCCTGCTGTACGCCCGCGTCGGCCTGCCGCGCTGCCCGGACCACGGCTATCCGCTGGAGGCGCAGACCGTCAGCCAGATGGTCGACCAGGTGCTGGCCCTCGACGGCGAGCAGCGCTACATGCTGCTGGCACCGGTGATCCGCGAGCGCAAGGGCGAACATGCGCAGGTGTTCGACCAGCTGCGCGCGCAGGGCTTCGTGCGCGTTCGCGTCGATGGTGAGTTGCACGAGATCGACGCCGTGCCGCCGCTGGCGCTGCGCCAGAAGCACACCATCGAAGCCGTGATCGATCGCTTCCGTCCGCGCGAAGACCTCAAGCAGCGTCTGGCGGAAAGTTTCGAGACCGCGCTGAAGCTGGGCGACGGCATGGCGCAGGTGATGTCGCTCGACCAGCCCGACGCGGCCCCGCTGCTGTTCTCGTCGAAATATTCCTGCCCGGTCTGCGATTACTCGCTGCCGGAACTGGAACCGCGCCTGTTCTCGTTCAACTCGCCGGTCGGCGCCTGCCCCACGTGCGACGGCCTGGGCGTGGCGCAGTTCTTCGACCCCTCGCGCGTGGTCGTGCATCCGGAGCTGTCGCTGGCCGCCGGTGCCGTACGCGGCTGGGATCGTCGCAATGCTTACTACTTCCAGCTGATCGCATCGCTGGCCAAGCATTACCAGTTCGACACCGACGCGCCGTGGCAGTCGCTGCCGGAGAAAGTGCAGCAGGCGGTGCTGTATGGCAGTGGCGAAGAGGTGATCACCTTCACCTACCTCACCGAATCGGGCGGGCGCACGCAGCGCAAGCATCGCTTCGAGGGCATCGTGCCGAACCTGGAGCGCCGCTATCGCGAGACGGAATCGCCGGCCGTGCGCGAGGAACTGGCGAAGTACATCAGCGATCGTCCCTGCCCCGATTGCCAGGGCGCACGCCTCAACAAGTCCGCGCGCAACGTGTTCGTCGCCGACCGTCCGCTGCCGTCGCTGGTGGTACTGCCGGTGGACGAAGCGCTGGCGTTCTTCCGCGGCCTCGACCTGCCCGGCTGGCGCGGTGAGATCGCCACCAAGATCGTCAAGGAAATTGCCGAACGCCTGGGATTCCTGGTCGACGTGGGCCTGGATTACCTGACGCTGGAACGAAAGGCCGACACACTTTCCGGCGGTGAAGCGCAGCGCATCCGCCTGGCCTCGCAGATCGGCGCCGGCCTGGTCGGCGTGATGTACGTGCTGGACGAACCCAGCATCGGTCTGCACCAGCGCGACAACGAACGGCTGCTCGGTACGCTGACGCGCCTGCGTGATCTCGGCAACACCGTGATCGTGGTGGAGCACGATGAGGACGCCATTCGCATGGCCGACTACGTGCTGGACATCGGACCGGGTGCCGGCGTGCACGGCGGCGAGATCGTCGGCCAGGGCACCCTGGACGACCTGCTGAAGTCGCCGCGCTCGCTGACCGGACAGTACCTGTCCGGCAAGCGCCAGATCGAAGTGCCGAAGGCGCGCCACAAGGCGAACCCGAAGATGACGCTGCACCTGCGCGGCGCCACCGGCAACAACCTGAAGGACGTGGACCTGGACATCCCGTCGGGGCTGTTCACCTGCATCACCGGCGTATCGGGTTCGGGCAAGTCCACGCTGATCAACGACACGCTGTACTCGCTGGCCGCCAACGAGATCAACGGCGCCTCGCACAAGCCGGCACCGTACCGTGAAGTGACCGGCTTGGACCTGTTCGACAAGGTCGTCGACATCGACCAGTCGCCGATCGGCCGCACACCACGTTCCAATCCGGCGACCTACACGGGGCTGTTCACGCCGCTGCGCGAACTGTATGCGCAGGTGCCGGAGTCGCGCGCGCGCGGCTACTCGCCGGGACGTTTCAGCTTCAACGTGCGTGGCGGCCGCTGCGAGGCCTGCCAGGGCGACGGCATGATCAAGGTGGAGATGCACTTCCTGCCCGACGTGTACGTGCCCTGCGATGTCTGCCACGGCAAGCGCTACAACCGCGAGACACTGGAAATCCTCTACAAGGGCTACAACATCAACGACGTGCTGGAAATGACGGTCGAGGATGCGCTGACCCTGTTCGAGCCGGTGCCGTCGATCGCGCGCAAGCTGGAAACGCTGATGGACGTGGGCCTCAGCTACATCAAACTGGGCCAGAGCGCGACCACGCTGTCCGGCGGTGAAGCGCAGCGCGTGAAGCTGTCGAAGGAACTCTCGCGCCGCGACACCGGCCGCACGCTGTACATCCTGGATGAGCCGACCACCGGCCTGCACTTCCACGACATCGAGCACCTGCTGGCCGTGTTGCACAAGCTGCGCGACGACGGCAACACCATCGTGGTGATCGAGCACAACCTGGACGTCATCAAGACCGCCGACTGGGTGGTGGACCTGGGGCCGGAAGGTGGCCATCGCGGCGGCCAGATCCTGGCCACCGGCACGCCGGAAGACATCGCGGCGCATCCCGGTTCGCACACCGGACGCTTCCTCGCCAAGCTGCTGCCGGAATCGAAGACGCCCAAGGCCAGCAAGCCGGCCGCGGTCGCCAAGCCTGACGTACTACCCCCGCGCAAGTCCGCCACCAAGAAAACCACCAAGTCCACGACGAAGAAGGCCGCACGATGAGCGCCACTCCCGATGCCAACGACGCTGGCCGAAAACTGCTGGCGAAGATCCCGATCAGCGTGCGCTGGCGCGACATGGACAGCATGGGCCACGTCAACAACGCCAAGTACATCTCGTACCTGGAAGAAGCACGCGTGCGCTGGATGCTGACGGTGCCGGACGTGTCGATGACGGACCGCATCGCACCGGTCGTGGCCGCCAACAACATCAACTACAAGCGCCCGCTGACCTGGCCGAACGACGTGGTGGTGGAACTCTACGTCGACCGCCTGGGCACCAGCAGCGTGACCATCGGCCACCGCATCGTGTCGGCGAAGGACGACAGCGTGCTGTATTCCGACGGCAACGTGGTGGTGGTGTGGATGGACACGCAGACCGGCCACAGCGCGCCACTGCCGGCGGCGATCCGCGCGGTGTCGGAATAACGGCGCTCTTGGCCCCCTGCAGGAGCGACGTAAGTCGCGACCGGAATCTTCCTGGGACAGTGGATGCAAAAGGCTATCCAATTGCTTCCGTCTACGCTGGTCCATGCTTCCGGTTCTGCCGCGTCGCTTCAGGTCCGCGGTCGCGACTCACGTCGCTCCTATAGGAATCGACGCGCTCAGGGCGCGGTCTTGCGCACGTCGAACGCGACGGGCAGTGAACGCCCGTCGGCCAGCCTCAGCGTGATCACGACTTTCTCGCCAGCCGCTATCGGCGCGTAAGAGCCATGCAGCATCAGATGCAGCCCGCCGGGCTTCAGTTCGACGGCCTTGCCGTGCGCGATGGGCAGCGTGGCCACTTCGCGCATGCGGCTGACGCCGTTTTCCTCGCGCGTCTCGTGCAGCGACACGTCGGCGAAGGCCAGGCTTTCGGCACCGGTGACGCTCACCTGCTTCGCGCAGGGATTCTCGATGCGGGCGAAGCCCGCCATCATCGGCATCGCGACCGGTGGCAGGCGCACCCAGGCCCCCTTCACCACGGGCAGGCACTCCGCCGCATTGGCGGAGCCCATGCAGGCGATCAACAGCGCGGACAGGCGGATCGTTCCGGAGCGACGGTTCATGCGCCTATGATACTGGCCTGACTTCAGGGAGAGGATGAATGACGGCGCTCATCGACACCACCGATCACGGCGACATCCGCGAGATCCGCCTCGCCCGGCCGCCGGTCAATGCCTTGAATACCGACCTGTGCCGCGCATTGATCGAGGCGATCAACCACGCGATGGACGATGGCGCGCGCGGCATCGTGCTGGCCGGCAACCCGAAGATCTTCTCTGCCGGCATGGACGTTCCCTATCTGCTCTCGCTGGGCGACAACCGCAAGGCGCTTCTCGATGCCTGGCAGGCATTCTTCGGCGCGGCGCGCACGCTGGCCGAATCACGGGTACCGGTGGTGGCGGCCATCACCGGCCACGCGCCGGCCGGCGGCTGCGTCCTGGCGCTGTGCTGCGACTATCGCGTGATGGCGCGCAGCGCGGATCCCGCCCGTCCCTTCGCGCTCGGTCTCAACGAGACCCAGGTGGGGCTGGTGGTACCGGAGGGCATCCAGCGCCTGATGCGTCGCGTGGTCGGGAACTACCGCGCGGAACGCCTGCTGGTCGCGGGCGAAATGGTGCCCGCCGAACGTGCGATCGACATCGGCCTGGTGGACGAACTGGTCGATCAGCAGGAGGTTGTCGCCCGTTCCGTGGCCTGGCTGCAGCAACTGCTGGGCCTGCCGCACCACCCGATGCTGCAGACGCGCGCCCTCGCCCGCCGCGACCTGGTCGAGGCCCTGGACCCTTCCCTGATCCAGCTGGAACGCTTCGTCGATGCATGGCATGCGCCCGATACGCAGCAGGCGTTGCGCGCTCTGGTGGACAAGCTGAAGAAGTGAGGCGTCGCGCCGTCAGTCGCCGCGGGCGACAGGACGCGATGGATCGCTGATCCAGCCGCTCCACGAACCGGGATACACCCGCGCACCGCGCAGGCCGGCGTGTTCGAAGGCGAGCAGCAGGTGGCAAGCCGTCACGCCGGATCCGCACATCAACACAGTGTCGCCAGGAGCGCGCGCACCCAGCAGCGAAGACAGCTCGAGGCGGAGCTCCTCCGCCGGCTTGAAACGGCCCTCGCGCAGGTTCTGTGTGAACGGACGGTTGAGCGCGCCCGGCACATGCCCGGCGACCGGATCGATGGGTTCGACGTCGCCACGGAAGCGCTCGGCCGCCCGCGCATCGACAAGCCAACCACTGTCTTCGTCCAACCGGTCCAGGACTTCGTCCGCACTGACGAGCTGACGGCCATCCATACGCGACGGATACGCCGCGACAGGTGGCGGTGCGGCAACCTCGGCGGTTTCCTCTCCACCCATGACACGCCATGTGGCCAATCCTCCATCCAGCACCGCTACCCGCGGATGCCCCATCAGCCTCAACAACCACCACAGGCGCGCGGCCGCCATGCTGCCGTCGCCGGCGTCGTAGACCACCACCTGGTGTTCCGGCCCAATCCCCCATTCGCCCAACCTGCGGGCGAGCACGTCGCTGTCGGGCAACGGATGGCGACCCTCACCGACCTTCGACAGATCCGACAAGTCGAGATTCAGGTCGGCGTACACCGCGCCGGGCAGGTGCGACTGGGCATAGGCTTGGCGGCCCGCATCCGGCGCCGCGTTGAGCATCACGAAACGCGCATCCACCAGCCGCACTCCCGGATCGCCGAGAACGGCGGACAACGCAGGCGCATCGACCAAGGTGTTCCAGTTCGTATTCATGCAAGCTGCTCCAGCCGTTGCCGCAGGTTGAACAGGATGGCGGCCGTCGCGCCCCAGATGCGCTGTCCAGGCCACGCGTACTCAAGCACGACGCGCCGGCGCCCGCGATAGTCGACTTCGACGCGGCGAAGGTTGTCCGGCGACAGCAGGTAGTCGAGCGGCACTTCGAACACATCGGCCACTTCATTCGGTTCGGGCACTGGCACGAAGGCGGGATCGATCAACGCGACCACCGGCACCACGCGGAATCCACTGATCGTCGTGAATGGATCGAGGAAGCCCAGCGGCGTCACCTGCGACGCCGGCAACGCGATTTCCTCATGGCTTTCGCGCAAGGCCGCCGCGATGGCATCGGCATCGGTCGGCTCAATGCGGCCGCCCGGGAAGCTCACCTGCCCGCCGTGGTGGCGCAGGCCATCGGTACGGCGGGTCAGCAGCACCTGGGTGCCCTCCTCGCGGGGAATCAGTCCCGCCAGCACGGCCGCTTCGGCCAATGGTCCCGGCGGCAGAAGGTCGACCAGATCATCGTGGTTCCAGCCCGCCTCGGCCGGCATGGCACCCAGCGGATGCAGGGCGCGGCGCAGGGCGCCGCCTTCGCGCAGACGTTGTTCCAGCGGCACGCGCGCCCGCTCGCGGGCCGGCAGCACGGCCTCCATCAGACGCAAGCGTTCGTCATCGTTCATCTGCGACCAGCGCGCGATTTCCGAAGTGGTGCGAAGACAGCCTACGCAGAGCCCCTCGTCGTCCAACGTACAGACGCCGATGCATGGGCTGAGCACGGCGCGGAAAGCGGTATTCATTTCATCTGGCACCTGCGGAGGGTAGCGCGGAAACGCTGCCCGCCGCTGAAAAGCACTGCGCCGGCACAAGGCCGGCGCAGACGGAACGTGGTGTTGACAGCAACTGGCTCCCCGCCTGCGCGGGGATGACGCAATGACCGGGGCGCCCGCGCGGTGCGCGGACGCGTCATTGCGTCACTTGACGCTGACCAGCTTGATCTCGAAGACCACCGCCACGTTCGGCGGGAAACCGGTGCGGGGATCGGCACCATAGGCCTTGTCCGGCGGCAGGGCGACTTCCCACTTGGCGCCTGCAGGCATCTGCAGCAGGGCTTCGCGCATGGCCGGCATCTCGACGGCGCTGACCTTCAGGTCCTTCATCTGCTGCGCCGGGCGTGCCTCGGCCGGGCGCTGGCCGAACGGATACGGACCGGACACCAGCAGTTCAACCGTGCTGGCCTGGGTCGGCTTGGCACCGTTGCCGTTCTCCAGCACCTTGTAGGGAACACCGCTGGCCAGCGACTTCACGCCCGGCTGGCCCTTGAACGTACCGATGAACTGGTCGCTCTTGGTCTTGTTCTCGGCCGCCACCTTGTCGTACTCGGCCTTGGCCTGCTGAGCGCGGGTCTGCTCGCGCTTCTGGAAGGCTTCCAGGGCGGGCTTGAGCTGCTCGGACGTCAGCGCCGGCTTCTGCTTGGCGTAGGCATCCTGCAGGCCCTTCACCACCGAATTGATGTCCAGCTGTTCGCCACGTGCGGTCAGCTCGGCCAGATTGTTGCCATAGTCGTAACCGAAGTAGTAGCTCAACTTGCCCTTCTCGGACGAGACGTCCTGGGCCAGGGCGCTACCGGCCATGGCGAATGCCGCAACTGCGACCACTAACGAACGCACCTTCATCAACACACTCTCCGGATTGGGCGGCGGCATACCGCCTGGAAATGGACGCGCTAGGATAGCCGCCGGGGCGCTTAACCGCCACTGACGACAGGCTGGTCTGACCGGGCCTTCATGGCAGAGTTCCCGCTTCACTCAAATTTTACAATTCACCGCAGAAAACCCATGCCCGACAGTCTCGTCCTCGTTACCGATGCGGAAGGTGTCCGCCGCATCACCGTGAACCGCCCCGACAAGCTGAATGCCCTCAATGCCGCCACGCTCGATGCGCTGCAGGCGGCGTTCGACGCAGCAGCTGCCGATGCGGCCGTCAGAGTCGTGGTGCTGACCGGCGCCGGCCCCAAGGCGTTCGTCGCCGGCGCCGACATCGCCGAAATGGCAGACCTGCGCGCCACGGAGGGTCGCGATTTCTCCCTGCGCGGCCAGAAACTGATGCGCAGCATCGAGACGCTGCCCAAGCCGGTCATCGCGATGGTGAACGGCTTCGCCCTGGGCGGCGGGCTGGAACTGGCCATGGCCTGCCATCTCCGCATTGCGGCGGATACGGCCAAGGTAGGCCAACCCGAGATCAACCTCGGACTGATCCCGGGCTTCGGTGGAAGCCAGCGGTTGCTGCGCCTGGCCGGGCGTTCGGCCACGCTGGAACTCTGCCTGCTCGGTGCCCCGGTTACGGCCGAGCGTGCACTGCAGCTGGGCATCGTCACCCGCGTGGTGCCGGTGGCGGAGCTGGAGGCCGAGACGGCGAAGGTCGCGGCGCAACTGGCCGCGTCCGCGCCGCTTGCACTGCGCGCAACGCTCGATGCCGTGAATGTCGGCGGCGAGTGCGGCATCGAAGAAGGGCTGCAGTACGAAACCGCGCAGTTCGGCCTGATGTTCGCCACCGATGACATGCGCGAAGGCACGCGTGCCTTCATCGAACGCCGCAAGCCGGCCTTCACCGGGCGCTGAGCGGCGGGGCATCGCGATGACTCCCTGTCCCTGCCCTGCGTGCGACCTCGCGCGGTCGCTGCATGCCCTGCTCATGGCAGACGATGTCGATGGCGCGATCGAGGCGGGCCTGATGACGTTCACTGCCTGCGGATGCACGGGTGACGATGCAGGAATGATCGCGCCCGTGATGCAGGCGCAGGCGCGGCTGCGTACCGCCTGGGACGCCCGCTGCCGCTACCGGTTGCGGCAGGTGCGCCTGGCCCGGCGCGCACAGGAACGCGAAGCCCGACGCCTGGCGGTCGTCCCTGCCAGCACGGACACCGCGTCCTCTGCCCCGGAGCGCCCTGCGTTGCCTGCCAGCGCTGCGGCGATCCTGGCACGTGCCAAGGCCAAGGCAGCCGACAGGTCGAAGCGATGACGCGTGCGCCCCGGCGCAGTCCCACGCTCACGCGCGCGGAAGTCGTGGAGCTCTTCTCGCGCTTGCGCGAGCTCAACCCGAAGCCGACCACCGAGCTGGAATACAGCACGCCCTTCGAATTGCTGGTCGCAGTGACATTGTCCGCGCAGGCGACCGACGTGGGCGTCAACAAGGCGACCCGGCGCCTGTTCCCCGTGGCCAACACGCCCGCGACCTTGCTGGCGCTGGGCGAGGACGGGCTGAAGAAGTACATCTCGACCATCGGCCTGTTCAACGCGAAGGCGAAGAACGTCATCGCCACCTGCCGCATCCTGCTCGACGAACACGGCGGCGAAGTGCCACGTTCGCGCGAGGCACTCGAAGCCTTGCCCGGCGTGGGCCGCAAGACCGCCAACGTGGTGCTGAATACGGCATTCGGCGAGCCCACCATGGCGGTGGACACGCACATCTTCCGCGTCGCCAACCGGACCGGGCTTGCACCGGGCAAGGACGTGCGGGCGGTGGAGGACAGGTTGGTGAAGGTGGTGCCGGCGGAGTTCATGCAGGACGCGCATCACTGGCTGATCCTGCATGGCCGCTACGTCTGCAAGGCGCGCAAACCGGATTGTCCGCAATGCGTGATCCGCGACCTCTGCCGCTTCAAGGACAAGACGCTGCCTCCGTGAGCGCCCGCAGGTATGTCCGCGGCAGGCCTCGGAGGCAACCCTGTGCGGGAGCGACGCAAGTCGCGATGGGGTCGCTGGCAAAGCCTCATCGCGACTTGCGTCGCTCCCACGGTGAAACCCTATATAAAAACCCCGGGACATGCCCGGGGTTTTTCGTTTGCAGCCTGTGCTGTGCTTACCAGCTGAACTGCGTGCGCAGCGCGTACTGGGCGGTCTCGTCGCCGGTGACTTCGTTGTCGCCCTGCGTGTAGTTGAACATGAAGCGCAGGTTCGGGTTGACGTAGTAGTTCATGCCGAGGATCCAGCTGGTGACCTCGCGGTTCAGCGTTTCGTTCTCTGCATAGTCATAGCGCGCCGTCAGTTCCCACAGACCCTTGTCGACGTACTTCGGCGATGCGAACACACCCGTCGCCGCCTTGTAGCCCTTGTGGCCACCGTTGAGCATGAAGCTGCCCTGCACGTAGTAGCTGGTCACGTCCTGGTCGCGACCGAGCGGCTGGCCGAAGGTGGCATCGGCGTACTCGGCCTGGAAGAACGCGGGACCAAACGAGCCGGCGGCTTCCAGCGCGTAGGCGGTCACTTGGTTGCGGCTCGCACCGGTGGTGGTGGCGATGGCCTGCGACGGGCCACGGCGGCCGGCGTAGTTGAACGTGGCGGCCAGGTTGTCCGAGCCGTTGTTGGCGTTCTCGTAGCTGTACCACGCACCGAAGTGCAGGGTGTTGTTGTCGTTGTTGATCGGCGCGAACGTCACGCGGCCGGCCGAGCCGACGCCTTCGTTGCGTGCACTCGCAGCGCCGCGCAGGTTGAACACGCTGACGCCGGCGGTGTAGTTCTCGCCGGCACGCAGGTAACCCACGCCCTGCTGGAACTGACGGCTGCTGAACAGACCGGTGGCCGAGGCGAACGGACGCTCCATCATCAGCAGTTCGTTGGAGCTGGTCAGTTCTTCCATCGCGCGGTACGGCTTGAAGTGACCGATGGTGAACTTGCCACCCAGCGCCGACTTGGCGATATAGGCATCACGCAGACCGTCCAGGTTGGTGCCGGCGCCGAAGTCCTGCTCCAGCTTGTATTCCCAGCCATAGGCCTTGCCGCCCAGGGTCAGGCGCGCGCGACGGAACTCGGTGGTGCCCGTGGTGCTGGCGAGATCGCGATCGAAGGCATAGGTATCGAAGTGGATGCGGCCGCCCACGGTAGCTTCGAACTTGCCGTCGGCCGAGGTGACCTTGATGCCGCCCTTGGTGTCGATCTTCGGCGAGCCGGTGTTGAGCTTGTCCAGCTGCGCCGCCGTGTCGAGGTTCACGTCCGACTGCGCGTCGGTGCGTTCTTCCAGTTCCAGCAGTTTGGTCTGCATGGCTTCCAGCTGCGCCTTCAGTTCGGCGATCTGCTGGTCACGGTTGTCGGCAGCGGCGGCCGAAAAGCTGGTGCTGCCCATGGCAACGGCAAGCGCGGCAGCCAGGAGGGAATAACGCATGGGTGACTCTCCGAGTGGAAGTAGGAGTAAGGACGCTGGCTTCGTGGACGCCGTGCTTCACTTCCGAGTTCACCTTCGGAAATCATTAAGCGCCCGTCAAAGATGCGCTAAAGGATGGGAGTGAAATCTTGCAGTCACATGTGAGTTTCATGACCGTCGTGTGACAGCGAGACGGCGACCACGCCCGCCAGCGGCTCCGCGGTGGTCAGCCGCATATATAGAAAGGAAGCGGATGGCGGGACGGGTCGCGTCCGGTGGCCGATCCCTCCCCCCGCTCCGCTCGCCCACAGTCACGGAGAGGTTGCACGTGGCGACCACGCATGGGCCGCCCGGATTCCGTCACGCGACTGTCGCAATCACGACACGGGGCTGTCACACAAACGTCGTGGAATGGCCACCCAACGGGCACGCCTGTGCCTTTCACCCTGCCTTCTCCCAGGAGACTTCCGTGTTGAACTCGATCAAATCCCGCGTGGCGCTGCTGGCGCTGGCGTCTGCTTTCTCCGCGCAGGCGTTCGCTGCCGACGTGACCGGCGCCGGTGCATCGTTCGTGTATCCGGTGATGACCAAGTGGTCTGCCGACTACGCCAAGGCTTCCAACAACCGCGTGAACTACCAGTCCATCGGTTCGGGTGGCGGCATCGCGCAGATCAAGGCCGGCACGGTGGATTTCGGTTCTTCCGATGCCCCGCTGAAGCCCGAAGAGCTGGCCAAGTACGGCCTGGCCCAGTTCCCGTCGGTGATCGGCGGCGTGGTGCCGGTATTGAACGTGGCCGGCCTGAAGCCGGGCCAGCTGAAGCTGGATGGCCCCACGCTGGCCAACATCTTCCTGGGCACCATCAAGACCTGGAACGATCCCGCCATCGCCGCGCTGAACCCCGGCCTGACGCTGCCGGCGCAGCGCATCACGGTGGTCCGTCGTTCGGACGGTTCGGGCACCACCTTCAACTTCGTCAACTACCTGTCCAAGGTCAGCCCGGAGTGGAAGACCAAGGTGGGTGAAGGCACCTCCGTGCAGTGGCCGACCGGCGTGGGCGGCAAGGGCAACGAAGGCGTCGCGGCCTACGTGAAGCAGATCAAGGGCGGCATCGGCTACGTCGAACTGTCGTACGCGCTGCAGAACAAGATGGCCTACGCCAGCCTGAAGAACGCCTCCGGCAACTACGTGCAGCCCAGCGAGGAATCCTTCGCCGCCGCCGCCGCCAGCGCCGAGTGGGGCAAGTCGAAGGACTTCTACCTGGTCATGACCAATGCTCCGGGCGCGAACTCCTGGCCGATCACCGCCACCAACTTCATCCTGATGTACAAGGCGCCGAAGAAGGGCAACAAGGACGCCCGCGACTTCTTCCGCTGGGTCTACGCCAATGGCGACGCCCAGGCCAAGTCGCTCGACTACGTGCCGCTGCCGCCGGCGCTGGTCCAGCAGATCGAGACCTACTGGAAGGCCAACCTGAAGTACTGATCGCACCCGCCGGCACGGTCTCTCCCCGTGCCGGCCCGATGCGGCGTTCCTCCCGCGCCTGCATCACCCGGGCGGGCCTTCGGGCCCGCCTTTTTTGTGGCGCACGAACAGGCACGTCCTGTCGCATGACAGTGCGAGACCGCCATGTCATCACGCTGTAACAAAAACATCATTTCATAGCGTGGATCACAAACGACACGTCCGGAGATCCCATGCACGTCCGTAACGCTCGCCTGGCCACGCTGGCCCTGGCAACCGCCTTGTTCGTCGCCGGTTGCGGCGGCAAGACCGACGCACCCGCCGCGACGGCAGGCAATGAGGCCACCCCGGCAGCGACCGAAGGTGCGCAGAAGATCTCCGCCGAGATCACCGGGGCCGGCGCTTCGTTCATCTACCCGCTGATGGCCCGCTGGTCGACCGACTACAACAAGGCCACCGGCGCCAAGATCAATTACCAGTCCATCGGTTCGGGCGGCGGCATCGCGCAGATCAAGGCCGCGACCGTCGATTTCGGTTCATCGGACAAGCCGCTGTCGTCCGAAGAGCTGGCCCAGGCCGGCCTGGGCCAGTTTCCGTCGGTCATCGGCGGCGTGGTGCCCGTCATCAACGTGGAAGGCCTGCAGCCCGGGCAGCTGAAGCTCAGCGGCACCGTGCTGGCCGACATCTTCCTGCACAAGATCACGACCTGGAACGACCCGGCCATCGCCGCGCTGAATCCGGGCGTGACCCTGCCGGCCGGCAAGATCAATACCGTGCACCGCTCGGATGGGTCGGGCACCACCTTCAACTTCGTCAACTACCTGTCCAAGGTCAGCGGCGAGTGGAAGACGAAGGTCGGCGAAGGTACCAGCGTCAACTGGCCCGGCGGCGTCGGCGGCAAGGGCAACGAAGGCGTGGCGGCGTACGTGCGCCAGCTGAAGGGCTCCATCGGCTACGTCGAACTGGCGTATGCCGAGCAGAACAACATGTCGTACGCGTCGCTGCAGAATGCGGCCGGCCAGTTCGTGCAGCCCACGGCGGAGAGCTTCGCCGCTGCGGCGGCCAGCGCCGACTGGGCGAATGCCAAGGACTTCAACCTGGTCATCACGAATGCGCCCGGCGAACAGGCGTGGCCGATCACGGCGACCAACTTCATCCTGGTCTACAAGCAGCCGAAGGATGCCGCGAAAGCCAGGCACACCCTGGACTTCTTCAAGTGGGCCTACGAGCAGGGCCAGGCGCAGGCGAACGAACTGGACTACGTGCCGCTGCCGCCCGAGCTGGTGGGACAGATCGAGAAGTACTGGGCCGCCGAAATCAAACTCTGAAGGGAACACACCGGGCCGCCCCCATGAGCGGCCCGGTGTCATCACGCGGTAACCGCGACAACGTGCACTTGAACACTTCGCACCAGCCCCTCCCCCCTATCTCCCGGGTTGCATGAACGCCACCGCTCTCCCCGCTTCCCTGTCGGATGTGCGTACCACGCGCGACGCGCGTGCCGACAAGCTGTTCCGCTGGACCATGACCGGCGCCGGCATGTTCGTCCTGATCTCGCTGATCGCCGCCGCATTGTCGATGCTGTGGGGCGGTCGCGAAGCCCTCCAGACCTTCGGCCTGGGCTTCTTCACCAGCACCGAATGGAATGTCGGCACGCGCGAATTCGGCGCCCTGGTGCCGGTGTTCGGCACGCTGGTCAGCGCCGGCGTCGCCATGCTGATCGCGGTGCCGGTGAGTTTCGGCATCGCGGTGTTCCTGACCGAAGTGGCGCCTGCGTGGATGCGCGGACCGGTCGGGATGGCGATCGAGCTGCTGGCCGGCATTCCTTCGATCATCTACGGCATGTGGGGCCTGTTCGTGCTGGCGCCGCAGCTGAGCGAACACGTCTACCCGTGGATCAACGACAACCTGGGGCAGCTGCCGCTGATCGGGGCGGTGCTTTCCGGCCCGCCGCTCGGCATCGGCATGCTGACCGCCGGGCTGGTGCTGGCCATCATGGTGATCCCGTTCGTATCGTCGGTCATGCGCGAGGTCTTCCTGACCGTGCCGGGCCGCCTGAAGGAATCGGCGTACGCACTGGGCTCCACGAAGTGGGAAGTGGTGTGGGACGTGGTGCTGCCCTACACGCGCTCGGCGGTGATCGGCGGCGTATTCCTCGGCCTGGGCCGGGCACTCGGCGAAACCATGGCGGTGACGTTCGTGATCGGCAACGCCTATACGATCAGCGCCGCCCTGCTGGAACCGGGCACGTCCATCGCCTCCACGATCGCCAATGAATTCGCCGAGGCCACCGACCCGCTGCACAAGGGCTCGCTGCTGCTGCTGGGCTTCACTCTGTTCCTGCTGACCTTCATCGTGCTGGCCATCGCCCGCCTGATGCTGCGCCAGCTGGCCAAGCGGGAGGGCAACTGATGTCCACGTCCCTGTACACCTTCCGCAAGGTCAAGAACGGCGTCGCGCTGACGCTGTCCATCGCGGCTGCGATCTTCGGCCTGATGTGGCTGGTCTGGATCCTCTGGACCACGATCACCAAGGGCATGAGCAGCCTCAACCTGGACCTGTTCACCCAGATGACCCCGCCGCCGAACGAACCCGGCGGCCTGGCGAACGCGTTGTTCGGCAGCGTGGTGATGAGCCTGCTGGCCATCCTGCTGGGCACGCCCATCGGTGTGGCCGCCGGCACCTACCTGGCCGAGTACGCCAACAAGCACTGGCTGGGCGAAACGGTCCGCTTCGTCAACGACATCCTGCTGTCGGCACCGTCCATCGTGCTGGGCCTCTTCATCTACACCGTGATGGTGGCGCAGATGGGCCACTACTCGGCCTGGGCCGGTGCGGTCGCTCTGGCATTCATCGCCCTGCCCGTCATCGTGCGCACCACCGACGAGATGCTGCGGCTGGTGCCGCAGCAGATGCGCGAAGCGGCGCTGTCGCTGGGCGTGCCGCAGTGGAAGGTGACCACGCAGGTGCTCATGCGTTCTGCATTGCCGGGCATCGTCACCGGCGTGCTGCTGGCGCTGGCGCGCATCAGCGGCGAAACCGCACCGCTGCTGTTCACCGCCTTCAACAACCAGTTCTGGAGCACCGACCTCAACCAGTCGATGGCCAACCTGCCCATGGTGATCTTCCAGTACGCCATGAGCCCCTACGACTCGTGGAACTCGCTGGCCTGGGCCGGTGCGTTCCTGGTGACTGCCCTGGTCCTCCTGCTCAGCCTGGCTGCGCGAACCATCCTTCTTCGAAACAAGGTGACCCATGAATGACGCGGCCCGCATTTCGGTCGTTGCCACCCAGCGCCACGACGAGCACAGCGCGCAGGCCAAGGTGAAGCTGGCCGCCAAGGACCTGGACTTCTACTACGGCGACTACCACGCCCTGAAGAACATCAACCTGGAGATCCCCGAGAAGCGCGTGACGGCGCTGATCGGTCCGTCCGGTTGCGGCAAGTCCACGCTGCTGCGCGTGTTCAACCGCATCTATTCGCTCTATCCCAAGCTGCGCGCCACCGGCGTGGTGTCGCTGGACGGGGAGAACATCCTGGACGCCAAGTACCCGATGAACCGCCTGCGCAGCAAGGTGGGCATGGTGTTCCAGAAGCCCGTTCCGTTCCCGATGACGATCTACGAGAACGTCGCCTATGGCATCCGCCACCATGAGCGCCTGGGCAAGGCCGAGATGGACGTGCGCGTCGAACAGGCGCTGCGCCAGGCCGCGCTGTGGGAAGAGGCAAAGGACAAGCTGAAGCAGAGCGCGCTGGGCCTGTCCGGCGGCCAGCAGCAGCGCCTGTGCATCGCGCGCGCCGTGGCGCTGCGCCCGGACGTGATCCTGCTCGATGAGCCGACCTCGGCGCTGGATCCCATCTCGACCAGCAAGATCGAACAGCTGATCGAGGAACTGAAGCACCAGTACACCATCGCCATCGTGACGCACAACATGCAGCAGGCCGCGCGCGTGTCCGACTACACGGCCTTCATGTACCTGGGCGAGCTGGTGGAGCACGACGTCACGTCGACGATCTTCTCCAACCCCGGCAAGCAGCAGACGGAAGACTACATCACCGGCCGTTTCGGCTGAGGACGCCCATGAACACCCAACCGAACGACCATATCGTGAAGAGCTACGACGAAGAACAGCGCCGCATCGTGGCCGAGATCGTGCGCATGGGCGAGACTGCCGTCGCCCAGCTGGAGGCCGCGCTGGACGTGGTCGAACGCCGCGACGACAAGGCCGCCCAGCGCATCATCGCCAACGACGAAGCCATCGATGCCATCGAGCACCAGGTCAGCCACGACGTGATGCACCTCGCCCTGCGCGGGCCGATGGCGCGCGACCTGCGCGAGATCCTCGCCGGCCTGCGCATCCCGGCCGACATCGAGCGCATCGGCGACTACGCGGCCAACGTGGCCAAGCGTTCGATCGCCCTCAACGTGTCGCCGCCGATGCCGCAGATCACCGGCCTGCGCGCGCTCGGCAAGCTGGCGGCGCGCCAGGTGCGCGACGTGCTCCTCGCCTACCAGAACGGCGATGCCGAACAGGCCGTCCAGGTCCGCGCGCGCGACGCCGAGCTGGACGCGCACTACACCGCGCTGTTCCGCGAGTTGCTGACCTACATGATGGAAGACCCGCGCAACATCACCCCGTGCACCCACCTGCTGTTCATGGCCAAGAACCTGGAGCGGATCGGCGACCACGCCACCAACATCGCCGAGAACGTCTGGTTCCTGGTGCATGGCGAGCAGCCGCTGCCCCCGCGCGACAAGCGCGACGAGACCAGCACCACCGGCGTCATCTGAGGCTTTCGCCGCACCGCAGCACCCGGAACGCCCCGCCATTGCGGGGCGTTTCCGTTCCAGCCCCCTGCCCACACGAACCGCTAACGTCCCGCGGCTACAATCCCGCCACGTTGGTGCGGATACCCCGCACATTCCCGGGAGAGACCACGATGTCCAAGAACACCACCAAGCCCGCCACCATCGCCGTTGCCCTGGCGGGCGGCATCCTGCTGGCCGGTTCGAGCTTCGCGATGGAACCACTGGCGCAGGGTTACCTGCTGGCCGCACCCGAGGCCGCCAAGGCGGGGGAAGGCAAGTGCGGTGAGGGTAAATGCGGCGAAGGCAAGTGCGGCATGGCCAAGGCCGACACCGACAAGGACGGCAAGGTCTCGCAGGCCGAATTCGCCGCCGCGCATCCCGACAAGGCCGGAAAGTTCGCCGACATCGACACCAACAAGGACGGCTTCATCGACGCGGCCGAGCACAAGGCGCACGCCGGTGCCAAGGGCGCCGAGGGCAAGTGCGGTGAAGGCAAGTGTGGCGAAGGCAAGTGCGGTGCCGACAAGAAGACCGAAGGCTGATCCGTCCGCACTGAACGACGGTCCCGTCTTCTCCGGAAGGCGGGACGTCGCCGTGTCGCAATGAACCGCTCCCTGCCCGCCCCTTCCGCCGGCCTCGGCCTGCGTCGCGCACTGCTGGACGAACTGCTGGCAGCGCCGGCGGATGCGTTCGACTTCCTCGAATGCGCGCCGGACAACTGGATCGGCGTGGGCGGCCGCTACGGTGAAGCGCTGCAGACATTGTCCTCGCGCCATGCACTGACCTGCCACGGCCTGTCGCTGTCGCTCGGCGGCGTTGCACCACTGGACGATACCTTTCTCGCCCGCACGCGCCGCTTCCTCGACCAGCACGGCGTGGCGCTGTACAGCGAACACCTGAGCTACTGCACCGACGACGGCCACCTGTACGACCTGATGCCGATTCCTTTCACCGAGGAAGCGGTGCGGCATGTCGCGGCGCACATCCGCCAGGCACAGGACGCCCTCGGCCGGCGCATCGCGGTGGAGAACGTCTCCTACTACGCCGCGCCCTACCAGGCGATGGACGAAGCCGACTTCATCATCGCGGTGCTGTCCGAAGCGGACTGCGATCTGCTGCTGGACGTCAACAACATCTACGTCAATGCGATCAACCATGGCTACGACGCGCGTGGTTTCCTGGCGCGCATGCCGTCGGCGCGGATCGCCTCGTACCACATCGCCGGCCACTACGACGAAGCCGACGACCTCAAGGTGGACACGCATGGCGCGCCGGTAAAGGACGATGTGTGGTCGCTGCTGTCACTGGCCTATGCGACGCACGGCGTACGCCCTACCCTGCTGGAGCGCGATTTCAATTTCCCTCCGTTGGCCGAACTCGCTGCGGAACTCCAGCGCATCCGTCACCTGCAATCGGTGCACGCGACCTCCGACGGACACGCGCTGCATGGCTGACGCGCTGCGCGACCAGCAATTCGCCCTGTCGCGCCATCTGCGCGATCCCTCGGCGCATCCGCCACCACCGGGCATCGAGGCACGCCGGCTGGCGGTCTATCGCGACCTGTTTTTCAACAACATCGAAAGCCTGCTGGCCGGCAACTTCCCGGTGATCCGCAAGACCCTGGGTGACGATGCCTGGTGCATGCTGGTACGGCAGTTCTATGCCGAACACCGCAGCAGGACGCCCCTGTTTCCGGAAGTGGCGCGCGAGTTCATCCGTTACCTGGAGTCACGTGCCGGGCGCAACGACTCACTGCCCGCGTGGCTGCGCGAACTGGCACATTACGAATGGGTCGAACTGGCGCTGCAGATCGCCGATGACGCCGTGCCACCCCACGTGCCGGACGGCGACCTTGTCACGGGTGAGCCGGTGGTATCGCCTTTCGCATGGGCGCTCGCCTATCAATGGCCGGTGCACCGCATCGGACCGGACTACCTGCCCGACACCGCGCCCTCCGAACCGACCTTGCTGCTCGTCCGGCGTGATGCCGGCCACCAGGTGAGATTCGCGGCCATCTCGCCGCTGGTGTACCGGCTGATGGAACTGCTGGGCGACGGCGGTCGCAGCGGTGGCGATGCGCTGCGGCAACTCGCGGTCGAAGCGGGCGTGGATGACCTGCCCGCCTTCGTCGACCAGGGGGGCGCCATGCTTTCCCGTATGCGTGAAGAAGGCACGCTGATGGGTACGCGTCCCTGACTTCTGTAGGAGCGACGTGAGTCGCGACCGCAGACCCGGGACGCACGCGTGGCCGTCCGACAGGCAGGTGTCGCATGCCCGCTACGCGAAGATCCGGGAGAACCGGAACGCCGATCGCGTGCGGTCGCGACTCACGTCGCTCCTACAACTGCGAGCTCGCGGCTGGGTTTCCAGCAGAAGAAGCGCCACGCCGTCTGCTACCCTTTCCCACATGGAAAACGCCACCGAACCCACCCGCATCACCCCGATGGCCCAGCGCTTCCGCGGTTACCTGCCGGTGGTGGTGGACGTGGAAACCGGCGGCTTCGACTGGAACCGCCACGCACTGCTGGAAATGGCTGCGGTGCCGCTGGACCTGGACGAAAACGGATTGCTGGTCTGCGGCGAGACCGCCAGCGTGCACCTGCATCCGGCGCCCGGCACCGAAATCGATCCGAAGTCGCTGGAAGTCACCGGCATCGACCTCGACCACCCGTTCCGTTTCGCCAAACTGGAAAAGGATGCGCTGGACCATGTCTTCGCGCCCGTGCGTGCGGCGGTAAAGAAGCACGGGTGCCAACGCGCGATCCTGGTAGGCCACAACGCCCACTTCGACCTGAACTTCCTCAATGCGGCGGTCACGCGCGTGGCGCACAAGCGCAACCCGTTCCATCCCTTCAGCGTGTTCGATACGGTGACGCTCGCCGGCGTGGCCTACGGCCAGACCGTGCTGGCGCGCGCGGTGCAGGCGGCGGGCTTCGACTGGAATGCGGAGGACGCGCACTCCGCCGTCTACGATGCCGAGCAGACAGCGCGGCTGTTCTGCAAGATCGCCAATGCGTGGCCGCGCCCGCTGGGCTGAGCGCGCTGCATCACCCCTGGCCGCTACCGGCGGCCGCCACGACCGGACGTGCCGTCATCGCGGCACCCGCCGACGCGACGATGATCGCGGCGATGGCCAGCCACTGCAGCATCGACAGGCGTTCGTGCAGGAACAGCAGGCCGCACAACGCGGCGATGGCCGGCTCCAGGCTCATCAGCATGCCGAAAGTGCGCGTGGGCATCTTCGTCAGCGCGACCATCTCCAGGCTGTAGGGAATCGCGGTGGACAGCAGTGCCACCGCCAGCGCGACGGGCAACAACGCGGGCGCCAGCAGCGCTGCCCCGGCGTGCGCGACACCGAACGGCACCGCCACCGCCGCGGCGATGCAGCTGCCTATCGCGACCGTCTGCGGGCCATGCGCGTTGCCGGCCTTCTGGCCGAACACGATGTACATCGCCCAGCACGCACCCGCGCCGAGCGCGTACGCCACCCCCACGAGGTCCACTGCCTGCGCGCCCTGCTCCGGCACCAGCAGGACCAGCCCGGCGACGGCCAACGCCACCCAGACGACGTCGCGCAGATGGCGGGAACCGAACAGCGCCACGGCGAGCGGGCCGGTGAATTCGAGCGCGACGGCGATGCCCAGCGGCACCGTTTCCAGGGCCTTGTAGAACAGCAGGTTCATCAGCCCCAGCGAGGCGCCGTAGAACAGCAGCAGCGGCCATTGCGCCCGCGTGATGCGTGCCCGCCACGGGCGGAACACCATCACCAGGATCAATGTCGCCAGCGCCAGCCGCAACGCGGTGGCGCCGGTGGCACCCACCGCCGGGAACAGGCTCTTCGCCATCGACGCGCCGGCCTGGATGGACAGCATGGCGACGAGCAGCAGCGCGATCGGCTGCCAGTGGGCGGGCGCGGGGGAATTCGGGGACGACATGGCGACACTACCTGCGGACGCCGGAAGCGCCGCGCTTGAAGGATGAATGGATTGCGCACTATATTGCGCACCTCGAAGCTTACCGGATGCGCAATATAGTGCGCAACCCCTGCCCATGAGCGTACTTGAACACGTTGCCGAGAACGTCCGCCGCCTGCGGACCGCAGCCGGCCTCAGCCAACAGGCGCTGGCGGATGCCTCGGACGTCAGCCGCCGCATGCTGGTCGGGATCGAATCCGGGGATGCCAATGTCAGCCTCAATACCCTCGACCGGATCGCCGAGGCGTTGGAGGTGACGTTCGCCGACCTGGTGAAGGCGCCGGGCAATCCGAGCCGGGACCGCATCGAAGCCCTGGTCTGGAGCGGGCGCACGCCGGGCTCGCAGGGCGTGCTGCTGGCCAGTGCACCGGCAACCCACGACGTGGAGCTGTGGGCCTGGACGTTGATGCCCGGGGACCGCTACACCTCGGCGGCCGACCCGAGCGGATGGCACGAAATGTTCTTCGTCATCGAAGGCACGCTGGTGGTGGAACTGCCCGACGGAGAACATGCGGTCGATGCGGGCGATTTCTTCGTGTTCCCCAGCGACCGCGACTACGCCTATCGCAACGACGGCGACACACCGCTGCGCTTCATCCGCAACGTGGCGCACTGAGCTCGCACGGGACTATCGCGTGGGCGCAATGCCATGGCGGCGCAGCACGTCACGCACGCGGTCCAGCGGAATCGCCTCGACCGTCTCGCCATTGCCACTGACGGTGGTGGCCATGAACAGCGAGTTGTAGATCGCCTCTTCCACCGCTTCCACGCTGGCCTGGAATACCGCGCTCATCTGCTCGTTCGCGAGTTCGGCGGTTTCCAGCCGGGGCGCATCGAAGGCGCGCCGCACCGACTCGGCGGTGGAGAACGCGAGGATGTAATCCCCGCTGCCATTGGACGCCGAACTGCCCGTCCGGCCCAACCCCATCATTGCACGCGAGGCGACGCGCCGCAGGTTGCGGTCACTCAGCGGGGCATCGGTGGCGATGACGATGATGATCGATCCGTCCCCGCGATCATCCGCAGGACCGCGGCCTGCAGCAGCGCGCACCGCGACGGCATCCTGGAACGCGTAACGCGCCAGTTCACGGCCCACCGGCGCACCGGATACCTGCAGCACGCCACCGAAATTGCTTTGTACCAGCACGCCGACCGTCCAACCTCCCAGCGAACCGGGCAGCTTGCGCGAGGACGTACCGATGCCGCCCTTCCAGCCGAACGCCACCGTACCCGTGCCGGCGCCCACGCTGCCTTCCTGCACCGGACCATCATGGGCGGCTTCAAGCGCGCCCCGCACCGCCTCGGCCGTCACCGGACGGGCACGGATGTCGTTGAGACCGCCGTCATTGGTTTCACCGACGACCACGTTGAGCGAACGCACCTGCTGCATGCCCGGCTTGTCGAGCATCCAGGCCGCCATTGCATCCGCCGCCTTCCACACGCACAGGGTGCATGTCAGCAGGATGGGGGTTTCCAGTTCGCCCAGTTCGTTGACCTGGGTGCTGCCGATGAACTTGCCGAACCCGTTGCCGACATGCACTGCGGCCGGCACGCGCGAGCGGTACGTGTTGCCCGCATGCGGCAGGATTGCGGTGACACCGGTCCGCACGGTGTCGCCTTCCTTCAGCGTCACCTGCCCGACGCGCACGCCGGCGACATCGGTGATGGCATTGTGCGTGCCGGTCGCGAAGATGCCGGGGGCGACACCGAGGTCGCGGGCCCGTGCGCGCGGCGCTTCCTGCGCGATGGCGGTGAGCGAGGACAGCCCCAGCAGCAGCGCCGCCAGTCGAGGGAACGAAGGATGCGGCGTGCGGGACATGGGGACTCCTTTACTGGCGCTGGCGGACGGCCTCGAACAGGGTGACGCCGGCCGCGACCGACACGTTGAGGCTTTCGATGTCGCCGGGCATGGGAATCTTCACCAGCCCGTCGCAATGCTCGCGGGTCAGGCGACGCAGGCCATCGGCTTCGCCGCCCAGCGCCAGCGCCACGTTGCCGCGCAGGTCGGTGGCGTACAGCGAGGCATCCGCCTCGCCAGCCAGGCCATAGATCCACACGCCGAGCTGCTGCAGGTCGCGCAGGCAACGCGACAGATTGGTGACCTGCACGACCGGGATGCGGTCGGCCGCACCGGCCGACGTCTTGCGCACGGTCGCGTTGACGCCGACCGACTTGTCCTTGGGAATGATCACGGCGGTGACGCCGGCCGCGGCGGCGCTGCGCAGGCAGGCGCCAAGATTGTGCGGATCCTGCACGCCGTCCAGCACCAGCAGCAGCGCCTTGCCTTCGGCGGCTTCCACCAGACCCTGCAGTTCGTTCTCGTCCCAGGTCCTGGCAGCGGCATAGCGCGCGGCCACGCCCTGGTGGCGCAACGCGCCGGCCACGCCGTCCAGCGCCTGCCCGGTGACGCGACGCACGTCGATGCCCTTGCGACGTGCGTTCTCCTCGATCTCGGTCAGGCGCGCGTTCTTGCTGCCTCCCTCGATCAGGATCTCGCGCACGTTGTCGGCATCGTTCTCGACGGCCGAAGCGACCGCGTTGACGCCGACGATCCACTGGTTCTGCTTGCTCATGCGCTGTACGGCCGCGTTGGAAAGGCCGGCATTATCGCACCGACCGGTCGCTCAGCGCGGCGGCCACGCGGCCGTGTCGTTGTCGGGATGCTGGAACGACACCACTCCGGCAAGAAAGGCCGCCGCCGCCTCGTCTTCCTCGGTGCGCCGCTGCGGCAATGCAGGCAGGGTATCCACGTACGGCAGCTTGCCTTCCACCCCGTACTGCACCCACGGCGGCAATCCCGAGGGGTCGTCGAATGCCCCCGCGGCCAGCGCCACGCCGTCGGGCGCCTCATAGGTCAGCGGCGTGCCGCAGTCGGCACAGAAGCCGCGCCGGACGACGTTGGACGAGTGGAAGCGCTTCGGTTCGCCCCGCGTCCACTCCAGCACCGCGCCGCGCGTGGACACCAGCGGCGCGTAGTACGCACCGAATGCTTTCTGGCACATGCGGCAATGGCAGATGGAAGCGTCCTTCAGCTCGCCGCTGACGCGGAAACGGATCGCGCCGCATTGGCAGCCACCGGAGTGGGTCGGGATGGACATGGACTGACGCTCCTGGCGTGGGATGCGCATGTCGTTGCAGGACCACGCCCATCCTGCAACGCCCGACGACAAGGATCCCGTCATCCCCTCAAGCACCGGACGACGGTGCCGCCTTTGATCGTCATCCCGGCGGTAGCCGGGATCCATCCTGATACTGCCGTTGCACGCAGGTCCGTGCGAAGAGAGCGAAGATCAAAATGGGTCCCAGCGTGCGCTGGG
Organism: Pseudoxanthomonas sp. LARHCG66; assembly: GCF_052871755.1. NCBI lineage: Bacteria > Pseudomonadati > Pseudomonadota > Gammaproteobacteria > Lysobacterales > Lysobacteraceae > Pseudoxanthomonas > Pseudoxanthomonas sp. LARHCG66. Next base: position 654,859 of record NZ_JBIXJW010000001.1, read on the forward strand.
ACGACGGTGCCGCCCTTGATCGTCATCCCGGCGGAAGCCGGTATCCATCCTGATGCTGCCGTTTCACGCAGGTCCTTGAAGAAAGCCAAGATCAAGCTGGATCCCAGCGTGCGCTGGGACGACGGGCTTCAATCAGTACTTCTGCTTCCTGCGCTTGGCCGGCTGCCCACGCGGCTGGGGCGAGGGCGTGCCACCGTCTTTCGCCTTGTCGTCGACCAGGCGGAAGTCGATCTTGCGTTCCTCCAGGCTGGCCTTCAGCACGATGATGCGGACGCGGTCGCCCAGGCGGAACGACATGCCGCGGCGCTCGCCCGACAATGTCTTGCGCAGCGGATCGAAGTGGTAATAGTCCTGCGGCAGCTGGGTCACATGGACCAGGCCGTTGACCTTGGACTGGTCCAGCTCCACGAACAGGCCAAAGCTGGTGACGCCGCTGATCACGCCGTCGAACTGGCCGCCGACATGCTGCTCCATCCACGCCGCACGGTAGCGCTCATCGACTTCACGCTCGGCTTCGTCGGCGCGTCGCGCGCGTTCTGAACACTGCAGCGAAAGGGCCGCCATCTCGTGCGCGGAATATAGGAATTTCTCCGGCTTGCCCTTGGTCAGCGCGTACTTGATGGCGCGGTGCACGAGCAGGTCGGGATACCGGCGGATGGGCGACGTGAAGTGCGCGTAGGCCTCCAGCGCCAGGCCGAAATGGCCCGCATTGTCCGGCGAGTAGACCGCCAGGCTCTGGCTGCGCAGCACCACCGATTCCAGCAGGGCCACGTCGGGACGCTCGCGGATCTTCTTCAGCAGCTGGGTGAAATCCCGTGGCTGCACCTTGCTCCAGGCCGGCAGGCTCAACTTGAATTCCTTCAGGAACTCGAGCAGGTCGGCGTACTTGGATTCCGGCGGCCGGTCATGCACACGGTACGGCGCGGGAATGCGCGCGCCCAGCAGGAACCTGGCGGCTTCCACGTTGGCCGCGATCATGCATTCCTCGATCAGCTTGTGCGCATCGTTCCGCTGCAACATGCCGGCCTGGGTGACTTCCCCGCGGTTGTCCAGCTCGAAGCGGACTTCGGACGTCTCGAACTCGATCGCCCCACGCTTCTCGCGCGCCTTGGCCAGCAGGCCATACAGCTCGTGCAGGCGCTCGACCTGCGGCAGCAAGGCGCCGATGGACTGGCGGGCCTCGGCGTCGCCCTCGCCCACTGCCTTCCACACCTGGTCGTAGGTGAGGCGTGCGTGCGAGCGCATCACCGCCTCGTAGAACTTCGACTGGGTGACTTCGCCCTCGCTGTTGACCTGCATGTCGCAGACGAAACACATGCGGTCCACTTTCGGATTCAGCGAGCAGATGCCGTTGGACAACGTCTCCGGCAGCATGGGCACCACGAAACCCGGGAAGTACACCGAGGTCGCGCGCTTCTGCGCTTCATCATCCAGCGGCGTACCCGGGCGCACGTAGTGCGAGACATCGGCGATGGCCACCACCAGGCGGTAGCCGCTGCGGTTCTTCATGCGCAGGCCCTGGCGATTGCTCTCGCAATACACCGCATCGTCGAAGTCCTTCGCATCGGCGCCGTCGATTGTCACCAGCGGCATGTCGCGCAGGTCCACGCGATCGCCGATCATCGAGGGCTCGATGACCAGCGGCACGGCCGTGGCCTCGTCCAGCACCTCCTGCGGGAACTCGTGCGGCAGGTTGTGGCCGTGGATCGCAGCCTCGACCACCAGCGATGGCGTCAGACTGTCGCCGAGCACGGCGATGACCTTGCCGATGGGCGGGCGCCGGGTGTCCGGCGCCTGGGTCAGTTCGACCACGACGAGCTGGCCGTCGCGCGCGCCACCGGTCGCGTCCTGCGGGATCTGGACGTTGCGCTGGATGCGCTTGTCGTCGGGCGCCACGTAGGCGATGCCCACTTCGAAACCGAACCGCCCGATCAGGCGGGTGACGCCACGCTCCAGCACGCGCGCGATGCTGCCTTCGCGACGACCGCGGCGATCGATGCCGGTGACGTTGGCCAGCGCGCGGTCGCCATGCATGACCTTGCGCATTTCGTAGGGCGGCAGGAACAGGTCGTCGCCGCCCGCATCAGGACGCAGGAAACCGAAGCCGTCGGGATTGGCGATCACCGTGCCGGAGATGAGGTCGGTCTGCTGCACGGGCGCGAAACCGCCGCGCCGGTTCTGCACGAGTTGGCCATCGCGGACCATCGCGCCCAGCCGCTTGGACAGCGCATCGAAACGCTCGGGTGCGTCCAGGCCCAGCGGACCGGCGATTTCCTCCGCCGTCTGCGGACCTTCCGCTGCTTCGAGGAAGCCGAGGATGGCCTCGCGACTGGCGATGGGTTGTTCATAACGTTGCGCTTCGCGTTGCGCATGGGGATCGACGAAACGACCGCCCGTACGTGATCCGGAGCCGGGGTTGCGGCGCGCGGGCGGTGCGCCGGCATGCGTGCGGGACGGCGCTCGCGCGGGCACATCGGGCATCCAGGGCGGGAGGCTCTTCTTGGCCGGCTTGCCGGGCTTGCCGGACTTGCCAGAGGGGGCCGGCTTGCCGGCGTTGCGGGAACCGGGCGTGCCGCCTGGCTTGCTTCCTTTCCCGGCGGGCGTCTTGCCGCCGCTGCGTGGTGTCTTGTTGGTCATGGGGGGATGGTACACCCCGCCTGAACAACGCCATGCGAAGGGGACCGTTGACAATCCCCCGCACTCCCCACAAAATGCGCGCCTCGCTTACCTGCCCAGGTGGCGGAATTGGTAGACGCACTAGTTTCAGGTACTAGCGGGTAAAACCGTGGAGGTTCGAGTCCTCTCCTGGGCACCACGCATCACGAAACCCTCGCGCAAGCGGGGGTTTCTTGTTTTCGGGGTTCCGGCCTGTGTGCTTCATCACGACGCACCCGCCGGTCCCCGCGACGACGCCGGGCGCACGCATCGCCGCACGCGTTAGGCTGGGCGCCTGACATCCGACCCGACATCGAGCACAGGGGGCGCGAATGGAGTTCCAGCAGATCCTCTTCCTTGCCATCCTGGCAATCACGTTGGGTCTGTTCGTCAGCGAAAAACTCCGCGTCGACCTGGTCGCGCTACTCGCGCTGCTCGCGCTCACGCTGACGGGCATCCTCGGCCCGAAGGAAGCGCTGTCGGGCTTCGCCAGCGAACCGGCGATCATCGTCGCCGCCGTGTTCGTGCTGTCGGCCGGCTTGTCCGCCACCGGCATCACCGAACGCATCGGTGCCGGCATCGGCAGGGCGGCCGGCGGCAGCGAATGGCGCACGATCGCCGTGGTGATGCCCGCCACTGCCGCACTGGCAGCGTTCTCGCACCACGTGATGGTCACCGCGATGATGCTGCCCATCCTGATGCGGATCGCCCGCGAGCAGAAGCTTGCCGCATCGCGCCTGCTGATGCCGATGTCGCTGGCGGCATCGCTCGGCACCACGCTGACCTTGTTCAGCGCGCCCGCCTTCCTGCTGTCCAACGACCTGATCAAGCGCGCGGGATTGCCGGGGCTGGACATCTTCGCCATCACGCCCATCGGTGCCGCCCTGGTGGTGCTGGGGACCGCCTACATGCTGCTGGGACGCTGGCTGGTACCCAAGCGCGAGGGTGAAACACCGCAGGGCGACTACCTGAAGCTGGACCGTTACTACACCGAACTGCTGGTGGAAGAAGCCTCGCCGTGGGTGGGCAAGACGCGCGGCGAATTCGCCGAAGCGTTCGACAAGCGGCTCCAGGTGGTGGACTGGCTGCGCCAGGGCATGCGTCGCCGCAACCAGCGGATGGACGGCAAGCTTGATGCCGGGGATGTGCTGCTGGTGCGGGCCTCGCCGGACGAGATCGCCTCCATCCGCAATGAGACCGGCTTGGCCCTGCATGCCGTGGCCAAGTACGGCGAAAAACCAAACGACCAACCGAAGACCGAAGCCCTGGGCGAAGAGCAGCTGGTACAGGCCGTGGTCGCGCCGCATTCCGAGTTCGTCGGCCGCAGCGTCGCCGACATCGATTTCCTGCGGAACCTGGGCGTGGTGGTGGTCGGCCTGTGGCGCCGCGAAGGCTGGCTGCATGGCGAGCTCTCGGAAATGGTGCTGCAGGAGGGCGACCTGCTCGTGCTGTGGGGTCAGCAGCAGAACCTCGAACCGCTGGCGGCCCATCACGGCTTCCTGATGCTGATGCCGTTCGGTGGCAGGGAGAAACCGCGTCGTCGTGCGCCCATCGCCCTGCTGATCATGGCGGCGGCGGTGGCGGCCGCGGCCACCGAGGTGCTCGCGCCGCACATCGCCTTCCTCGCCGGCGCGGTCGCCATGGTGCTCACGCGCTGCGTGGACATCGAGCGCGCCTACCAGGAAATCGACGTGCGTATCTTCGTGATGATCGGCGGCGTTATCCCGCTGGGCATCGCCATGGAGAAGACCGGCACTGCGGCGCTGGTGGCGGACCTGCTGCTCAACCACACCGCACACTGGTCGCCGCTGGTGCTGCTGCTGGTGATGTTCGGTACCGCCGCGCTGCTGACGCAGATCCTGTCCGACGCCGCGACGACGGTACTGCTCGCCCCCATCGCGCTGGCGCTGGCGGGTGGCCTGGAGCTGAACCCGGTGCCCTTCGTCGTATGCACGGCGATGGGAGCGGTGGCCTCGTTCCTCACCCCGATCGGCCACCACGGCAACCTGCTGATCCTCAACCCCGGCCGCTACACCTTCGGCGATTTCCTGCGCGTCGGCGTTCCGCTCACGCTGGGCATCGCCTTCACCACGGCGTGGCTGGCGCGCTGGCTGTGGCTGGACGGTCCGTTGCTGCCCGGTAGCATCGGGTGAGACGGGGTGGCGGGTAGAATGGCGGGGTCGACCACGACCCGCAGACTGCAAGCCCGCAATGACCGAAACGATCCGCCCCACCTTCCACGGCTTCGAGCAGATACCGCTGCGCGAGTACGCCGAGCGCGCCTACCTCGATTACTCCATGTACGTGGTGCTCGACCGCGCCCTGCCCTTCATCGGCGACGGTCTGAAGCCCGTGCAGCGGCGCATCGTCTATGCGATGAGCGAGCTGGGCCTGAATGCCGGCGCCAAGCCGAAGAAGTCCGCGCGTACCGTCGGCGACGTCATCGGCAAATACCACCCGCACGGCGACAGCGCGTGCTACGAGGCGCTGGTGCTGATGGCGCAGCCGTTCTCCTACCGTTATCCGCTGATCGAAGGCCAGGGCAACTTCGGCTCGCCCGACGATCCCAAGTCGTTCGCGGCCATGCGCTACACGGAATCCAAGCTCACGCCGATCGCCGAAGTGCTGCTGGGCGAGCTGGGCCAGGGCACGGCGGACTGGACGCCCAATTTCGACGGCACGCTGGAGGAGCCCACCTGGTTGCCGGCGCGCCTGCCGCACCTGCTGCTCAACGGCACCACCGGCATTGCGGTCGGCATGGCCACCGACGTGCCGCCCCACAATCTCAACGAGATCGTCAGCGCCTGCATCCGGCTGATCGACGACCCGGATGCCACGGTCGCCGACCTGTGCGAGCACGTGCGGGGCCCCGACTATCCCACCAGGGCCGAGATCATCACCGCGCCATCGGACCTCCGCGCGATGTACGAAAACGGTACCGGCAGCGTCCGCGCGCGCGCCGTCTGGCGCAAGGACAACGCCAACATCGTCATCGATGCCCTGCCCTACCAGGTCTCGCCGTCGAAGGTGATCGAACAGATCGCCGCCCAGATGCGCGCGAAAAAGCTGCCCTGGCTGGAAGACATCCGCGACGAATCCGACCACGCCAACCCCGTGCGCGTAGTGCTGATTCCGCGTTCCAACCGCGTGGATGCCGAACAGCTGATGGGCCACCTGTTCGCCACGACCGACCTGGAGAAGAGTTACCGGGTCAACCTCAACATCATCGGACTGGATGGCCGGCCGCAGGTCAAGAACCTGAAGATGTTGCTGACCGAGTGGCTGGCCTTCCGCAGCGACACCGTCACCCGCCGCCTGAAGCACCGGCTGGAAAAAGTCGAGCGCCGCCTGCACCTGCTGGAAGGCCTGCTGGTGGCGTTCCTCAACCTGGATGAAGTCATCCGCATCATCCGCACCGAGGACGAGCCCAGGGCCGCGTTGATCGCACGCTTCGCATTGAGCGAGGAGCAGGCGGACTACATCCTCGACACCAGGCTGAAGCAACTCGCCCGCCTTGAGGAAATGAAGATCCGCGGCGAGCAGGACGAACTCGCCAGCGAGCGCGAGAAGCTGATCGCCACGCTGGACTCCAAGGCCAAGCTGAAAAAGCTGATCAAGGACGAGCTCACCGCCGATGCGAAGAAATTCGGCGACGCGCGCATGTCGCCGCTGGTGCAACGCGATGCCGCACAGGCGCTGGATGAAACCGAACTGGTTGCCAGCGAGCCGATGACGGTCGTGATGTCGGCGAAGGGCTGGATCCGTGCGGCCAAGGGCCACGACATGGATGCGGCCACGCTTTCCTACCGCGACGGCGACAGCCTGCTCGCAGCTGTGCGTTCGCGCAGTACGCAGCAGGTGGCGTTCCTCGATTCGGAGGGCCGCAGCTATTCCACCGCCGTGCACACGCTGCCATCGGCGCGCGGCAATGGCGAGCCCCTCACGGGCCGGTTCTCTCCTGCCGCGGGCGCATCGTTCCAGGCGCTGGCCAGCGGCGACAACGACACGCGCTTCGTGCTGGCCTCGTCGCATGGCTACGGCTTCGTGACCCGCTTCGAGAACCTCACCGGTCGCCAGAAGGCCGGCAAGGCCATGCTCAACCTGACCGCCGGTGCCCATGTACTGCAACCGTCGGCGGTGCCGAATGCGGAAACCGACCGCATCGTCGCGGTGACCAGCGCCGGCCACCTGCTGGCGTTCCCCGTCAGCGAACTGCCGGAACTCGACAAGGGCAAGGGCAACAAGATCATCGAAATCCCGAAGGCCAAGCTGGGCACCGAGCATGTCGTCGCCATCGCCGCGGTGTCGCCCGGCGGCACGCTGCAGGTGAAAAGCGGCCAGCGCACGATGAGCCTGTCGTTCAAGGACCTGGATGCCTACGTCGGTGCGCGCGCGACGCGGGGTGGGTTGTTGCCGCGGGGTTGGCAGAAGGTCGATGGACTGGATGTCCAGTAGTCCACCGCATGGACGCGCTGCGGCGCGTTCGTGATCGCGACGCCCTGCATGCAACAGGGCGGCATTGCTGTAGGAGGGGCTTCAGCCCCGACCGCTTTACACGCGGAGAAGCCTCGGGGCTGAAGCCCCTCCTACAACAGCTGGGCGAGTTTCAATCCAACGGTTTCGACGAGGGTCGCACGAATGGATAGCGGATTCTGGTTGCAGCGATGGCAGGAAGGCCAGATCGGTTTCCACCGCAGCGACGTGATGCCGCTGTTGGAAAAACACTGGCCATCGCTGCAGCTGCGTGCCGATGCCCGCGTCCTGGTGCCGCTGTGCGGCAAATCGCTGGACATGCACTGGCTGGCCGCGCAGGGATACCGCGTGCTGGGCGTGGAACTGTCGCCCCTGGCCGTGGCGCAGTTCTTCCAGGAGGCGGGCGTGGAGCCAGTCAGGGCGGTCAGCCAGTACGGTGAGCACTTCACTGCCGGCCCCATCGAGATCATCCTGGGGGATGCGTTCGGACTGGAGCCAGCGCTGCTTGCCGATGTCGAGGCGGTCTATGACCGTGCAGCGCTGATCGCGCTCCCGCCCGCCCTGCGCCGCCGCTACCTCGACACGCTGTATGCCGCGTTGCCGTCCGGCTGCCGGGGCCTGCTGATCACGCTGGAGTACCCGCAGCAGCAGAAGGACGGTCCGCCATTCTCGGTCGGGCAGGCGGAAGTCGAGGCGCTGTTCGCTTCACCGTGGCAGCACGTGCTGCTCGAGCGGCGCGACATCCTGGACCAGGAGCCGCGCTTCCAGGCGGAAGGCCTGACCGCGCTCACCACCGCCGTCTATCGGCTTCGCCGGGCCTGAGTCTTCGCCTCAGCCCGAAACGCTGCCACCGTCCAGCTTCGACGTGAGGTACAGCTCGATGCCCAGGCGCTTGATCAGGCCCAGTTGCTGTTCCAGCCAGTGTGCGTGGTCTTCCTCGGTGTCCTTGAGCTGGGCCAGCAGGATCTCGCGGCTGACATAGTCGCCATGCTGTTCGCACAGACCGACACCCTTGGCCAGATTCGCGCGTACGGCGTATTCGACCTCCAGGTCGCGCTGCAGCATCTCCTCGACCGTCCTGCCCGCGACGAACGACTCCGGGCGCATGTCCGGATCGCCCTCCAGGAACAGGATGCGGCGCAGCAGCGCATCGGCGTGCTGGGTTTCTTCCTGCATCTCGTGGTCGATGCGGTTGAACAGCGCCTTCAGCCCCATGTCCTCGTAGCGGCGGGAATGGATGAAGTACTGGTCGCGGGCAGCGAGTTCGCCGCGCAGCAGGAACTTGAGATAGTCGACGACGTCGGGATGGCCTTTCATGGCACGTGGCTCCGGTAGCGAGGCGCACAGGATGCCCGATCGGGCACCATGATGACCGAATCGGAATCACTCTCGTTCGTCGTTGCGCTGCGGCAGTGGCGGTCATGGCTTCCATGGAATAATCGGCCGCGACCCCCACGCTCCTACCGCAAGGATCCCGCAATGCTGAAGTGGACCCGGCGCATCGCGCTGCTGCTGTTGGCCCTCGTTGTCGTGGCATTGCTTGTGGTGTGGTGGTTGATGCGGGGCAGCCTGGCCCGGCTGGAAGGCGAGTCCGGCCTGGCCGGACTGTCGGCACCGGTCTCGATCCAGCGCGATGCACTGGGCGTGGTGACCATCGACGCCGCCAGCGAGGCCGACGCCACCCGCGCACTGGGATACGTGCACGCCCAGGAACGGTACTTCGAGATGGACCTGATGCGGCGCAGTTCCGCCGGCGAACTGTCGGAACTGTTCGGCCCCATTGCCGTGGACATGGACAAGGAGCGCCGCACCCACCGCATCCGCGCACGGGTATCCGCGCACCTGGGCGAATTCGCGGGCGACCGCATGCCGCAGCTCGAAGCCTATGCCGCTGGCGTCAACGCCGGACTTGGCGACCTGCGGGCACGTCCCTGGCCCTACCTGTTGCTGCGGCAATCGCCGCGCGCCTGGGAGGTGACCGACTCGGCGCTGGCCGGATACGCGATGTACTTCGACCTGCAGGACTCCGGGAACCTGCGCGAGCTCGGCCTGTGGAAGATCCGCCAGCACGTGCCGCCGGCCCTGTTCGACCTGCTGACCCACGATGGCACCGAATGGGACGCACCGCTCTACGGGCAGGCACGAGGCAACGCCGCGCTTCCACCGGCGACGGGCGTCGACCTGCGCACGCTGCCGATGCCGAAGACCGACTCGCACCAGCGCCTGGCCGACAAGGGCACGCCCGGCAGCAACAACTGGGCGGTGGCCGGCGCACTGACCGCCGACGGCCGCGCCATCGTTGCCGACGACATGCATCTGGGCCTGCGTGCGCCCAACATCTGGTTCCGCGTCCGCCTGCGTTATCCGAACCCGCGCGCGCCCGGCGGGAGGGTCGATGTATCCGGCTTCAGCCTGCCCGGCCTGCCCGCCATCATCGTCGGCAGCAACGGGCATGTGGCATGGGGCTTCACCAACAGCTATGCGGACACCGCGGACTGGTATCCGGTGAAGCCGTGCAACAAGGGCGATGATCCGGCCACCTGCGATGCGATCGAACGCCATGCCGAAACCATCCGCGTGGCCGGTGCCGATGCCGTCACGCTGGACGTTGTCGACACGCGCTACGGGCCCATCGTGCATCCCGCGACGCCCGGCAAGCCCGCGCTGGCCCTGCGTTGGGTCGCACACCAGCCCGGCGCGCTGAACTTCGGCCTGGTGGATTTCGCCACCGCCGGTGATCTTCCCTCCGTGCTGTCAGTCGCACAGCGCACCGCCACGCCGGCACAGAATCTCGTCATCGCGGACCACAAGGGGCGCGTCGCCTGGCGCATCCTGGGCCCACTGGCATCGCGCGCGGGTGCATGCACGCACTCGCTGGAGTTCACGCGCGGCAGCGCGGATGCATCAGCAGCCACCCCCGCACCACCGAGCCGATGCACACCGTGGCTCATCTCCAGCCAGCTCACGCCGGTACTGACCTCGCCGCCCAACCACCGTTTGTGGACCGCGAATGCGCGCGTCCTGGAAGGAGATGCGCTGGCACGGGTCGGCGATGGCGGCTATGCGCTGGGCGCGCGTGCCAGGCAGATCCGCGACGGCCTGCTGGCGAAGGAACGCTTCACCGAAAAGGACCTGCTGGCCATCCAGCTCGACGATCGCGCCGTGTTCCTGCAGCGCTGGTGGCAACTGCTGCAGGATGAAGCCGGACGATCGCCCGCGGACTCCTCCGTGAAGGCACTCGCGGATGCGGGCAGGACCTGGGAAGGCGTCGCCAGCGTCGACTCCGTCAGCTATCGCCTCGTGCGCGCCTGGCGCCTCGCCGTGCATGCGCGCATCGCCGATGGCCTGACCGCACCGGCACAGGCAGCCCTGGGCAACGACTTCATCATGCCCGACCTGCCGCAGTTGGAAGGCGTCGCCTGGCCATTGCTCGAACAGCGTCCCCCGCATCTGTTGTCGCGCCGCTACAGGACGTGGGATGCCCTGCTGGAAGACGCGGCGAAGGAAGTCCGCGAAGACCTGGCCGATCAAGGGCCGCTGGCGCAGCGTCGCTGGGGCGAGCGCAACACTGCGAAGATCTGCCATCCGCTGGCGAACGCCCTGCCCGCCTTCCTCAAGCCCAAGCTCTGCATGCCGGGCGAACCGCTCGCCGGTGACGGCGCCATGCCGCGCGTGCAGGGTCCGTCCTTCGGCGCCTCGGAACGCATGGTGGTGTCGCCCGGCCACGAGGCCGACGGCATCATCCACATGCCGGGCGGCCAGAGTGGCCACCCGATGTCGCCGTTCTGGGGCGCAGGCCATGACGACTGGGTACACGGACGGCCGACGCCATTCCTGCCGGGCGATGCCGCCCACACACTGACGCTGCGTCCCGCCAACGCTCAGCCCAGGTAGTGATCCGGTACCGCCAGCCCCTGCTGGCGGAAGAAGCTGAGCTGGTCGAAGTAGCCGCGCTGGAACACGATGCGACCGTCGCGCACGCGGAAGAAGCCGCAGCCGCGCAGTCCGAGCGGATCGCGCCATTCCATGACGGCCCACTCGCCGTCCTCGAGGATCTGTTCCACCTTGCACACCATCGTCGCGCGCGCGAATTCGGTGCGGAACAGCATCGCGATCGCCTCGCGTCCGTGCAGCGGGTCGGCCACCACCTGGTGATTCACCGCGTCTTCCGTATACAGCGCGGCCAGGCCATCCACGTCCGCCGCGTTGAAGCGGCGGACCCATTCGCGCACCACGTCGGCGGGTGACATCGTCAGCCCGCCTGCAAGGCCGCCGCGTGCACGCCGGCCACGGCACGGCCGGACGGATCGGCCATCTTCGCGAAGCTGGCATCCCACGCGATCGCCGCCGGCGACGAGCACGCGATCGACTTGCCGCCCGGCACCGTTTCCGCGCAGGCCTGGCCCGGATAGTGCTGTTCGAACAGCGTGCGATAGAAATAGGCCTCCTTGGTCTGCGGCGGATTGACCGGGAAGCGCTTGTCGGCCGCCGCCAGTTCGCGATCGCTGACCTGTGCCTCCGCATGCGCCTTCAGCCCGTCGATCCAGCCGTAGCCGACGCCGTCGCTGAATTGCTCCTTCTGCCGCCACAGGATCGACTCCGGCAGATAGCCCTCGAACGCCTCGCGCAATATGCCCTTCTCCATCCGCTGCGCGCCGGCGCTGCCCTTGTCGATCATCTTGTGCAAGGCATCCATCTTCATGGCCACGTCGAGGAACTCCACGTCAAGGAACGGCACGCGTGGTTCCACGCCCCAGGCCATCATCGACTTGTTCGCGCGCAGGCAATCGTAGTTGTAGAGCGCGTCCAGCTTGCGCACCAGCTCCTCGTGGAATTCGCGCGCGTCCGGCGCCTTGTGAAAGTACAGGTAGCCGCCGAAGATCTCGTCGCTGCCCTCGCCCGACAGCACCATCTTCACCCCCATCGCCTTGATGCGACGCGCCAGCAGGTACATCGGCGTGGAGGCGCGGATGGTCGTGACGTCGTAGGTTTCGATGTGGCGGATCACTTCCGGGATGGCGTCGAGCCCCTCCTGGAACGTGTAGGTGAAGCCGTGGTGCACGGTACCCAATGCCTTCGCCGCGACTTCCGCCGCCGCCAGGTCGGGCGACCCGTCCAGGCCGATGGCGAACGAGTGCAGCCGCGGCCACCAGGCTTCGGTCGTGTCGTTGTCCTCGATGCGATGCCGTGCATAACGCGCGGCGACGGCCGCGACCAGCGAGGAGTCCAGGCCACCGGACAGCAGCACGCCGTAGGGCACGTCGGTCATCAGCTGGCGATGCACGGCGCGCTCGAATGCTTCGCGCAGCTCCTGCCTGGCGACTTCCACATGTTCCACTGCGGCGTAATCACGCCACGGCTTTTCGTAGTACTTGACCAGCGTCCGCGTCGCCGTCTCGTAGTAGTGGCCCGGCGGGAACTGGGCGACATCCGCGCAGATCGGCGACAGCGCCTTCATCTCCGATGCCACGCACAGCCGGCCCTCGCGATCGTGGCCCCAGTACAGCGGGCACACGCCGATGGGATCGCGCGCGATCAGCGCCCGGCCCGTCGCCTTGTCCCACAGCGCGAAGGCGAAGATGCCGTTGAGGCGGTTGAGGAACGACGCCGGTTCGTCCTCGCGGTACAGCGCATTGATGACCTCGCAGTCGGAACCGGTCTGGAAGGCGTAGTCCTGTTTCAGTTCCGCCTTCAACTCGCGATGGTTGTAGATCTCGCCGTTGACCGCCAGCACCAGCGCCCCATCGGCCGAACGCAGCGGCTGCGAGCCGCCGGCCGGATCGACGATGGCCAGCCGCTCGTGCACCAGGATGGCGCCGTCGTCATGGTAGACACCGCTCCAGTCGGGTCCGCGATGGCGCTGCTTCTGCGAAAGTTCCAGCGCCTGTCGCCGGAGGGCCTGGATGTCGTCGCCGGGCTGCAGCCCGAAGATGCCGAAGATGGAACACATGGGAGGAAACTCCTGGTGGGGTTCGATGATGGAAGCCGGAAACGAAAAAACCCGCATCTCGCGATGCGGGTTTCTGGTATCCGGCAGGTCTTTCGTTGCCTAGTCGCAGAGCCGCATCGCCCGCGTCCCGTTGTTCGGGCGCAGGTTATTGCGGTTGTTGTTGATGGCGGTGCGGCAGGGCATGGCGCGACCGTAACCGGTCCAGCCGCCGCTTGGCAACTGTTTCATCCGAAAGCGACCGGCAGCGCGCAAATGCCTCAGGGCGCGCGCGCCGGCAGCATCAGCCGTTCGACCAGGGCCTGGTACAGGCCCGGCAGTGCCTCCAGGTCCGCGACACGCACGTGCTCGTCGACCTTGTGGATGCTGGCGTTGACCGGCCCGACCTCGATGCACTCCGCACCCAGCGGCGCGATGAAGCGCGCATCGGACGTGCCGCCCGCCGTGCTTTCCTCCGGCGGCGCACCGGCGAACTCGCCCAGCACCGCGCGCGCCGTGGCGCGCAGGTGGCCTTCGGGCGTGTAGAACGGCTCGCCACCGCGATGCCACTGCACGCGGTAGTCGAGGCCGTGCCGCTGGAAGATGGCTTCGATCTCCTGCTCCAGCTTCTCCGCCGTCCAGCTGGGATTGAAGCGCAGGTTGAACACCACCTGCAGTTCGCCCGGGATGACATTGCTGGCACCGGTACCGGAATGGATGTTGGAAATCTGCAGGCTGGTCGGCGGAAAAGTCTCGTAGCCTTCGTCCCACTGCCGTGCTGCCAGTTCATCCAGCGCCGGCAACGCCTTGTGGATCGGGTTGAGCGCCTTGTGCGGATACGCCACATGTCCCTGCACGCCGCGCACGGCCAGTGTCGCGGTCAGCGTGCCGCGCCGCCCCACGCGCAGCAGGTCGCCCAGCACATCCTTCGACGACGGTTCGCCGGTGATGCACCAGTCGATCTTCTGGCCACGCTCGCGAAACAGCGCGGCGACTTTCTTCACCCCATCATGCGCGTCGCCTTCCTCGTCAGAGGTGACCAGCAGCGCCACCGTGCCGGGATGGTCCGGATGCGCGTCGACGAACCGCTCCAGCGCGATCGTGCACGCGGCCACGCTGCATTTCATGTCGGCGGTACCACGGCCATACAGCACGCCATCGCGGATGGTGGGCACGAAGGGATCGCTGGTCCACGCGTCCAGCGGCCCGGGAGGCACGACATCGGTGTGCCCGAGCAGCACCAGCACCGGCGAACCGGCGCCATGCGTGGCCCAGAGATTGTCTGTGTCGCCGAAGCGCAGGTGTTCGCAGTGGAAACCGGCCTGGCCCAACCGCGTCGCCAGCACCTGCTGGCAACCTGCGTCATCCGGCGTCACCGAATGGCGGCGGATCAGTTCGCTGGAGAGTTCGACGACATCGCTCACGCGCCGGCTCCGAAGATCTTCTTGAACCCATTGTCGCTGAAGCCCTGTGAAAACCCGTCTTCACCCGTGATCACCACTGGGCGGCGGATCAGCTGCGGATACTCCTTCAGCAGCAACTTCCACTCCGCATCGGAGCCAGGTGCCTTGCGGTTGTCCGGCAACTGGCGCCAGGTCGTCGAGGACTTGTTGATCAGCGCATCCCAGCCGCCCGCCTTGTCCGCCCAGCCCTTCAGCGTCTCGGGCGACTGCCGGCTGTCGCGGTAGTCGACGAACGTGTACGCGACGCCGAAGCGGTCCAGCCACTTCATCGCCTTCCTGCAGGTGTCGCAGTTCTTCAAACCGTAGAGCGTCGTCGCCATCGCTCAGTCCGCCAATCCGCGCAGCAATTCGTTGACGCTGGTCTTGCTCCGGGTCTTCTCGTCGACCTGCTTGACGATCACCGCGCAGTACAACGAATGCGAACCATCGGCAGCCGGCAGCGAACCGGACACCACCACGCTGCCCGGCGGTACGTAGCCGTACGTGATTTCCTTGGTGGCGCGGTTGTAGATGCGCGTGGACTGACCGATGAACACCCCCATGCCGATCACGCTGTGGTGCCCGACCACGACGCCTTCGACGACTTCCGAGCGCGCGCCGATGAAGCAGTGGTCCTCGATGATCGTCGGGCTGGCTTGCAGCGGTTCCAGCACGCCGCCGATGCCCGCACCGCCCGACAGGTGGCAGTGCTTGCCGATCTGCGCGCAGGAGCCGACGGTCGCCCAGGTGTCGACCATCGTGCCTTCGCCCACGTACGCCCCGATGTTGACGAAGCTCGGCATCAGCACCACGTCCTTGCCGAAGTACGTGCCGCGGCGCGCGATGGCGCCCGGCACCACGCGCACGCCGAGCTTGCGGAAATCGTTCTCGTCGAAGGCGCCGAAGCGCGCCTCGACCTTGTCCCAGAACGGCGCGGGATAGGCTTCGACCAGTTCCATCTCGTTGACGCGGAAATACAGCAGCACGGCCTTCTTCAGCCATTCGTTGACCTTCCAGCCACCCTTGCCGTCGGGCTCGGCCACGCGCAGTTTTCCGCTCTCCAGGCCCTCGATCGCCAGCTCAATGGCGGTGCGGGTGGAGCCCTCGATCTCGGCCGGCGTCAGCTCGGCGCGGCGCTCGAACGCGCTCTCGATGGTGGACTTTAGTTCTTCGTTCTTGCTGGCTTTGCGGGTCATCAAAGGTCCTGCTGGGTTCTGCTCAGGTGGGGGTATCGAGGCCGGCGCGCAGCGCGTCGCGCAACGCGTCCTGCATGGCCGCGCCGGTCAGGGGCTGGTCGTGCTCGTCGGTGATCTGGAAAACGTCTTCCGCCCGCTCGCCGAACGTAGCGATGCGTGCGTCGTGCACGCGCAGGCCCTGCCGGCGCAGCACCTGGGCCACGTCCGACAGCAGTCCCGGGCGGTCAGGCGCGACCAGGCCGAGGATGGTCCTGCGCCCGTCCGGCGTGGTGCCGAACTCGATGCGCGGTGCGAAGCGGAAATGCTTGAGCTGGCGCGGCACGGCGCGCCGGGACGTACGCACGCTGTCCAGCGGCCGCGCGAGCGCGTCGCCCAGGCCGCGCGCCACCTCGACGGGATCGCGCGGCGCATAGGCATCGGCCGGCAGGACTTCGAACGTATCGAAGACGGTGCCCTGGGGTCCCACCAGCACACGTGCCTGGTGAATCGCGAAGCCCATGCGGTCGAGCGTGGCGAGGATCGCGGCAAACAGGCCGTCACGGTCCGGCGAATGCACGAACACTTCCATCGCGTCCGCGTCGTCGGCGATGCGGCGTGCGCGCACCCGCGTCTCGCCAGGCATCGCGCCCCGGATGGCCTGTGCCTGCCAGGCCAGTTGCTCCGGACGGAAGCGCAGGAAACTTTCTTCAGGCATGGTCGCGAACAGGGCGTCCGCCTGGGCGGCTGCCATGCCCTGCACTTCCAGCAGCGCACGCACGCTTCCGCGCGCTTCGTCGAGACGCTCGTCCACGGCGACCGGATTCTCCAGCCCTTCGCGCAACACGCGCCGCGCAGCGAAGTACAGATCGGCGAGCAGCCGGTCCTTCCACGCGTTCCAGAGCTTGGGGCTGGTGCCGGCGATGTCCGCGCAGGTCAGCAGGTAGAGATAGTCCAGCCGCTCGCGGTCTCCGACCAGTGTGGCGAAGCCGTGGATGACGTCCGGGTCGGAAATATCCTGCTTCTGCGCCGTCACCGACATGCGCAGGTGCTGTTCCACCAGCCACGCGACCAGCGCGGTGTCCGCCTCGCTGAGCCCGTGCGCCACGCAGAACTCGCGTGCATCCACGGCGCCCAGCTCCGAATGATCGCCACCACGCCCCTTGGCGATGTCATGGAACAGGCCGGCCAGCAGGAGCAGTTCGGGCTTGCGCAGGCGTGGCCAGACTTCGTGCGCGATGGAGAAGCGGTCGTCGGCGCGGCCGGCGGCGAATGCGGCGATGTTCCGCAGTACCATCAAGGTGTGCTGGTCCACCGTGTAGACATGGAACAGGTCGAACTGCATGCGCCCCGACACGCGGGCGAACGCAGGGATCCACTGCCCCAGCACGCCCAGGCGCGCCATGCGGGTCAGCGTTTCCACCGCGCGCGGGCCGCGCAGCAGCGCCATGAAGGCATCACGCTGCAGCCGGTCGGCCGCCGGGTACGCCGACAGCCTGGGCAGCGATTCCGCCAGCGCACGCGCCGTGCGCGAATGCAGGCCACGGATCTGCGGGTGCGCCGCCCATGTCGCGAACAACGCGAACACCTGGGCGACATCGTCCCCGGGCCAGGCCACCTCGCGCGCGGCCAGATAACCCCGACGCAGCGCAAAGCGCTCATCCAGCGGTTCGGGCAATGCCTCGCCGTCGAACTGTTCCTCGAAGCGCTGCAGCAGGCGGTCGCTGATCCGGCGCACGATGGCGGCACTGCGGTAGAAGCCCTGCATCATCTTCTCGACGCCCAGGCTTCCCGCGTCATCGGCAAAACCAAGACGCTGCGCCAGCGTCTTCTGGTAGTCGAAGCGAAGGCGCTCCTCGGGGCGACCTGCCACGCGATGCAGGCCGTAGCGCAGGCGACCCAGCGCACGCCGCTCGCGCGCGAGCGCGAGGGCTTCGTCCTGGCCCAGGTGGCCCAGGCCTACCAGCGGCTCAAGGTCGCGCACGCCGAACGTGCGCAGCGCCATCCAGCCCAGGGTGTGCAGGTCGCGCAACCCGCCCGGGCCTTCCTTGATGTTGGGTTCGAGATTGTCGGACGTGTCGCCGAAGCGTGCGTGGCGGATGCGCAGCTCCTCGCGCTTGGCGACGAAGAAATCGCGCGGTGGCCAGACCCGGGCCGGACCGATGGCATCGATCAGCAGGCCTTCGTCCACCGGTTCGCCAACGATCAGCCGCTCCTCGATCAGCGCAGTCAGCACGCTCTGGTCGGCGGCGGCAGCGGCCGTGCATTCGCTCGCCGAGCGCACGCTGTGGCTGATCGGCAGGCCAGCATCCCAGAGCATCGCGAAGAAGCGCGCCACGGCATCGTGGTGGGCCTGCTGCACGTCGGGTGCGGCCAGCACCAGTACGTCGACGTCGGATTGCGGAAACAGTTCGCCGCGTCCGTATCCGCCCACCGCGAACAGCGCCATCGGCGCATCCGCGGGGATGCAGCGCAGCCAGGCGTCCTTCAGCAGGTGGTCCACCGCCCGCGCGCGCAGCGCGAGGATGCGGTCCATGCCGTCGTCCTGGTCGAAGCGCTTGTCCAGCCGCGCATCGGTATGGCCGAGCGAGGCGCGCGCCGCCGCCGACCAGGCCGCGTCATCGGCGACGTCCGGGCCGATGTCCGGAAGCCGCGTCGCGTGTCCGTTCGCGGCTGTCGTGGTGCTCACAGGTCGTTGTCGTCGCCCGGCACGCGGGTCAGGATCTCGACGCCGTCCTCGGTCACCGCGACGGTGTGCTCCCACTGCGCGGACAGCTTGCGGTCCTTGGTGACCACGGTCCAGCCATCGGGCAGCACGCGGGTATGCCGCGCGCCCTCGTTGATCATCGGCTCGATGGTGAAGGTCATGCCCGGCTTCAGCACCACGCCCTCGCCGGGGCGGCCGTAGTGCAGCACCTGCGGCTCGTCGTGGTAGACCTTGCCGATGCCGTGGCCGCAGTACTCGCGCACCACGCTGAAGCGCTCGGCTTCGGCGTACTGCTGGATCGCGTGGCCCACGTCACCGAGGGTGGCGCCCGGTTTCACCGCGCGGATGCCGCGGAACATGGCTTCGCGGGTGGTGTCCACCAGCCGCTTCGCCATCACCGACGGGGTGCCGACGATGTACATGCGGCTGGTGTCGCCGTGCCAGCCGTCCTTGATGACGGTGACGTCGATGTTGAGGATGTCGCCATCCTTGAGCACCTTCGCTTCGCTCGGGATGCCATGGCAGATGACGTTGTTGACCGAGGTGCAGACCGTCGCCGGGAAGCCCTTGTAGCCCACGTTGGCCGGGATGGCTTTCTGCACGTTGACGATGTGATCGTGGCAGATGCGGTCCAGTTCGGCGGTGGTGACGCCCGGCTTCACGTGCGGGGCGACCACCTGCAGCACTTCGGCGGCCAGGCGGCCGGCGATGCGCATCTGGGCGAGGTCTTCGGGGGTTTTCAGCTGGATGGCCATGTGGCCGATTATCCCCCATTTGGCGCCCGGGCTGAACGGCCACGGGAGAAGGCCCAGCCCAAGGCGATCCGTACCGTTTGCGGCGGGGGGCTGGAGGCGGCTATACTCCCGCAGCTTCGTGCCCGGGGTTGCCCGGTCCGGACCGCCCACGTCGGGCGACACCGACGAATCCACACCTGCTGCCCCAACCCGTGCCGGGGTGCCCTTCGCTGAAGGGTTCGGACACGGACGCCGCAGGGAGGCCCAACCCCGGAACCCCGCCCTCACGGGCACCGTCCTCCATTGAACCGGGCGGTGGGTTCCCCTTCGATGGAGTTACTGCAATGCCCCAAGTCACCATGCGCCAGATGCTGGAAGCCGGCGTCCATTTCGGTCACCAGACCCGCTACTGGAACCCCAAGATGGCGCCGTACATCTTCGGTGCCCGCGGCAAGATCCACATCATCAACCTCGAGAAGACCGTTCCGCTGTTCAACGACGCGATGAACTTCATCTCGGGCGTCGCGCAGAAGCGCGGCACCATCCTGTTCCTGGGCACCAAGCGCAGCGCGCGCGAGGCCGTGAAGGAAGAGGCCGAGCGTTGCGGCATGCCGTTCATGACCCAGCGCTGGCTGGGCGGCACGCTGACCAACTTCGCCACCGTGAAGAAGTCGGTCGCCCGCCTGAAGGAACTGGAAGCCGCCGAAACCGACGGCACGTTCGAGAAGCTGGTCAAGCACGAAGTGCTGGGCCTGCGCCGCGAGCGCGAGAAGCTGCTGGCCTCGCTGGGCGGCATCAAGGAAATGAACCGACTGCCGGACGCGCTGTTCGTCATCGACATCGGCCATGAAGACATCGCCATCAAGGAAGCCAAGAAGCTCGGCATCCCGGTGATCGCGGTGGTCGACTCGAACTACGACCCGGCCCTGGTCGACTACGCCATCCCCGGCAACGACGACGCCATCCGCGCCGTGCAGCTGTACGCCCGTGCCGCCGCCGACGCCGTGCTGGAAGGCAAGGCCGCCCAGCCGAACGCCGCCAGCGTGCGCGAGGAAGAGTTCGCCGAAGGCGGCGACGACAAGGGTGCCCGTCGCGCCCCGGCCAAGAAGGCCGCCGGCAAGAAGCCCGACGAAGCCGCCGCCGAGTAATCCGGCTGCAATGCCGCCGCGCCATGCTGCGCGGCGGCCCATGTTCCGCCTTCTCCCATCGGGAGAAGGTGCCCGAAGGGCGGATGAAGGTACGGAGCACGTCGACGCTGCATGCATCGCGACTCCGCCGCACCCTCACCCCAACCCCTCTTCCGACGGGAGAGGGGCTTTGCCAATCCAAACAGAGGTAATCCCGTGGAAATCACCGCTTCCCTGGTCAAGGAACTGCGCGAGCGCACTGGCGCCGGCATGATGGAGTGCAAGAAGGCACTCACCGAGAACAACGCCGACATCGACGCCGCGGCCGAGTGGCTGCGCAAGTCGGGCCTGGCCAAGGCCGACAAGAAGGCCGACCGCGTCACCGCCGAAGGCCGCGTGGCCGTGGCCCAGGACGGCGGCAAGGCCGTGCTGGTCGAGATCAACTCCGAGACCGACTTCGTCGCCAAGGACGCCAACTTCATCGCCTTCACCGACGCCATCGCGCAGGCCGCGCTGACCTCGGGCGCCGCCGATGTGGAAGCGCTGAAGAGCGCCAAGCTGGCCTCGGGCGAGACCGTCGAGGAAGCCCGCGCCGCCGCCATCGCCAAGCTGGGCGAGAACATGCAGATCCGTCGCCTGGTGTCGATCGACAGCGCCAACAACGTCGCGGCCTACGTGCACGGCGGCAAGATCGGCGTGCTGGTCGAGGTCAAGGGCGGCGACGCCGAACTGGCCCGCGGCCTGGCGATGCACATCGCCGCGATGAACCCGCCGCACAACAAGGCCGCCGACGTGCCGGCCGAATTCGTGGCGAAGGAAAAGGAAATCGAGCTGGCGAAGATGTCGGACAAGGACAAGGCCAAGCCGGCCGACATCCTGGAGAAGATCATCTCCGGCAAGATCAACAAGATCGTCAACGAAGTGACCCTGTACGGCCAGCCGTACGTGCTGGACAGCGACAAGTCGGTCGAGCAGGTCGTGAAGGCCGCCGGTGCCGACGTGGTCGGTTTCCAGCGCCTGGTGGTCGGCGAAGGCATCGAGAAGGTGGTGGAAGACTACGCCGCCGAAGTCATGAAGCAGGCCGGGCTGGCGTAAGCCTTCCCTCTCCGCTTCGACGGAAAAGCCGCGGGGAACCGCGGCTTTTTTGTTGCCCGCGTAGCGGGCGGGATCGGATGCCGCCGCGCACGCCGTGACCGTTAGTCGACTACGACTCAAGTTTGCACGTTCCGTGCCGAAACTGGTTTCAAACGTGACACTTCGTCGCGCATTGCTGGCATCCTGCCGGCAATTCCCACTTGCGTGGCCCGCACCCGGATGCGTCCCGAACTCGAAGCCCAGCTGCTGAATTGCCGCAATCTGCCCAGCCCGCCCGGCGTTGCATTGCGGATCATCGAGCTCGCGCAGGATCCGGACGTGGTGATGGCGACGGCCGCCGATGCGATCGGCCTGGATGCGGCATTGAGCGCGCGCATGCTGCGCATCGCCAACTCCCCGCTCTACGCCAGTCGCCGCAGGGTGGAAAACCTTTCGCAGGCGCTCACGGTGCTGGGCCTGAATGCCACCCTGACGCTGGCACTGGGGTTCTCCCTGTCACGCTGCGGCAGCGGCACCCATCCTGCCGCGCAGGAGCGCGTCTGGCGTCGCAGCGTCATCGCCGCGCTGGCCAGCCGGGTGCTGGGCCAGCGTGCCGGCATCAGCAAGGTGGAAGAGCTGATGCTGGCCGGGCTGCTGCAGGACATCGGCGTGCTGGCCCTGCTGGAAGTCCTGGGCGATGACTATGCGCGACTGGTCGAACGCGCCGTGGGCAATGCCGAACTGCTGGCCGCCGAGCGCGACTGGCTGGGGTGCGACCACGCCACGGTGGGCGGGTGGTTGGCGCGGCAGTGGAATCTGCCGGCGCTGTTGAGGGAAGCGATCATCGAGAGCGAGATGCCCGCGTCGGACACCCCGTTCAATGCGTGCGTGGCCGTGTCCGGCCACATTGCCGACATCTGGCTGGCTGGAATGGACCAAGCGCGGACGGAGGAAGCGCATCGCCATGCGGCGATGCAGGCCGCCACGCGGCTCGGGATCGACTACC
This sequence comes from Pseudoxanthomonas sp. LARHCG66, assembly GCF_052871755.1. NCBI lineage: Bacteria > Pseudomonadati > Pseudomonadota > Gammaproteobacteria > Lysobacterales > Lysobacteraceae > Pseudoxanthomonas > Pseudoxanthomonas sp. LARHCG66. Next base: position 677,175 of record NZ_JBIXJW010000001.1, read on the forward strand.
CGGGGTTCCTCGCCCTGACCGAGGAGATGCTCGTGGCGCTGCCCGAGGTCTACGCATTGTTCGACGTTCCCCCCGCCCCACCGGCCCGCATCCAGGCTTTGCTGGACCAGGCACGCGAGCTGCTGGTCGTGCGCAACCTGCGCGAAATCCAGGACGCGGCGCGTGCCCGCAAGGAAGCCAACGAGCACGAAGACCGTGCGCGCCGGCTGGCGGAGGAGGTGCGGCGCGACCCGCTGACCGGGGCCTACAACCGCAGCCAGCTGGAAGAAGTGCTTGAGAAGGAGTTCGATGCCGCCACGCGGCACGGCTGGCCGCTGTCGATCGCCTTCATCGACCTGGACGACTTCAAGCAGGTCAATGACCGCTGGGGACACCTGGTCGGCGATGAAGTGCTGCGCAATTTCGCCAAGGCGCTGATGCGGCAGGTGCGCGGCAGCGACATCGTCGCCCGCTATGGCGGCGAGGAGTTCCTGGTGGTGTTGCCGGGCATCGGCGAAGAGGCCGCCGCCCAGGTCGTGCGGCGCATCCTGTCGGAGGTGGCCGGCGTGGCGATGGCCGATGTCGACGGCCAGCCACTGCACATCACCTTCTCGGCGGGGCTGGCCACGCAGGGTGCACTGGAACAGTTCCGCCACGTCGATGACCTGCTTCGCGCGGCGGATGAAGCGCTGTATGGCGCCAAGCGCGAAGGCCGCAACCGGGTATCGGTCGGCGCCATCGGCCCCTGACAGGCCCCGTGGCTACTGCCTCGGTTGCAGCGCCACTTCTTCGTAAGGCTGTACCACCACCCAGCCGTCGCCCGCGAAACGCAACTGGATGCTCTCGCCCGAGCCGCGGCCCAGCAGGGTGCCGAGCGAAATGTCGGTGATGATCTCCGGCGTCAATCCACCCGACCATGCCACGGTGGCATTCGGGTCGGTGAACACGGGCCCGGTCTGCGCATTCACCGGCAGCGTGAGGGGCTCGTAGTGCGACGTGATGGCGACGATGCCGTGTCCGCTCAGGCGTACGTTGAACAGCCCTCCCGACAGCATGCCGGCGACCTTGCGCATCATCGTGATCCGGCTCTCGATGCTGGCCTCCACCGCAAGCACATCGTTGCCGTTGACGAAGATCGATTCCCCCGCGAGACGCAGCAGCGTGATCCGCTTGCCGGCATCGGCCAGGTAGACACGCCCCTGCCCTTCGATCTTCATCAGTTGCATGCCTTCGCCACTGACGGCCTTCTTCAGCAGGTTCCCCAGGCCCTGTTCCAGCATGCCCTGGCGGGTGAACTTCACGCTGCCCTTGCGCGCGACCATCGCGCCGGCCTTGGCCCAGACCAGACCGTTCAACCGGACTTCCAGCAGATGCGGGCTTTCCAGTTCGAATGCGTCGGCCGTCGCATCCTTTTCCTTCGATGATGCGAGGAATTCCTGCAGGGTGCGCACGCTCATGTCCGTTCCTTGATGGATGGCGGGAAGGAGCGCCATCATATCCGCCCCGGCCGCAGGTCCCACCCATGTCCCGCATCGTTCCCGTGCCACACACGCTGGAGGCGGCTGCGCGAGCACCCATTGCCGCCGAGCGACTGATCCGTGGGCGCCCCCTGCAGGCGGTCGGGAACGCCTACTCCACCCGGGATGACCGTTTCCATTGCGGCGTATGGGAAGGCGATGTGGGCGCATGGCGGGTGCACTACACCGAGCACGAGTTCTGCCACCTGCTCAGCGGGCGCGTCCGCCTGCGCAGCGATGATGGCGAGGACATCGTGCTGGAAGCGGGCCAGAGTTTCGTCGTGCCCGCAGGGTTCACCGGCACGTGGGAGGTGCTGGAAACCGCGCGCAAACTGTATTCGATCTACGAACCCGGCGACTGAAGCGACGCGCTCGGCTAGAATTGCCGCGGTTTCCCCACGCCGAGAACTCACCATGCCCGCCCCCCTGGTCTATCGCCGCATCCTGCTCAAACTGTCCGGCGAGGCACTGATGGGAGCCGAGGATTACGGCATCGACCCGGCCGTGATCGGCCGCATCGCGCGCGAGATCATCGAGGCCCGCGACGCGGGAGCCGAGGTGGGCCTGGTGATCGGCGGCGGCAACATCTTCCGCGGCGCGGGACTGGCCGCAGGCGGCATGGACCGCGTCACCGGCGACCAGATGGGCATGCTGGCCACGGTCATCAACGCGCTTGCCATGCAGGACGCGCTGGAAAAGCTGGGCGCCAAGTGCCGCGTCATGAGCGCGATCAAGATCAACGACGTGTGCGAGGATTACATCCGCCGCCGCGCCATCCGCCACCTGGAGAAAGGCCGCATCGCGATCTTCGCGGCAGGCACCGGCAACCCGTTCTTCACCACCGATTCCGGCGCCGCCCTGCGCGCCATCGAGATCGGTGCGGACCTGCTGCTGAAGGCCACCAAGGTGGACGGGGTCTACGACAAGGATCCCAGCAAGCACGCCGACGCCAAGCGCTTCGACCAGCTGACCTACGACGATGTCATCGCGCGCAACCTGCAGGTGATGGATACTGCCGCGTTCGCCCTGTGCCGCGACAGCGACGTGCCGCTGCGCATCTACGACCTGTCCGTGCCCGGCAACCTGATGCGGATCCTGCGCGGCGAACATGTCGGCACCCTGGTGAAAGGGCGCGGCTGAGCTCCCTGTGGGCGGGGCTTCAGCCCCGACGGTGGACAGAACGCCGCGAGGTTCGAATGGGCATGTGGCAGCGCTTTCCATCGCCATCCGGTCTGCACGGGGCGCAATCGCGTGCGCCGGAACGTGGGCAGGGCGCGGTCGGGGCTGAAGACCTTCCCGCGGCGCGTGCCCCTTCGCTTGCTGTAATAGTGTCCGGCCAGCCCCGGCCGGCACCCTAGTCCACCATGGGACACGGACACCACCACGGTCACGGGCCACACGCCCACCCGCACGCGTCGGCGACGCACACTTTCGCCTGGGTCACGCTGATCAACCTGGCGTACACCGTGCTCGAAGCCGGTTACGGCTTCCACACCAATTCGCTGGCGCTGCTGTCCGATGCCCTGCACAACCTCGGCGACGTGCTGGGACTGGCGCTGGCGTGGAGTGCCGCCGCCCTGGCGAGGCGCGCACCGCGTGGCCGGCACACCTACGGCTGGCGTCGCGCCACCCTGCTCTCCCCGCTCGCCAACGCGGTGCTGCTGATGGTCTTTTCCGGTGCACTGGGATGGGAGGCCTTCCGGCGCTTCAGCGCGCCGCCGGAGATCCCCGCCACACCCGTCATCGTGGTGGCGGCACTGGGCATCCTGGTCAACCTGGGCGCCGCGTGGCTGGTGAAGGACGGGCACGCCCACGACCTGAACAAGCGTGGCGCCTTCCTGCACCTGATGGCGGATGCCGCGGTGTCGCTGGCCGCCGTGCTTGCCGGCGTGGGCATGGCCACGCTGGGGTGGGCATGGCTGGACCCGGCCACGGCGCTGCTGATCGCGGTGGTGGTCGCCGTGGGCTCGTGGGGCTTGCTGCGCGACAGTTTCGATGCCGCGATGGATGCCGTGCCGCCGAGCATCGATCCGGTCGAGGTCGGCGCGTTCCTGAAGGCCCGGCCCGGCGTGTCGGCCGTGCACCACCTGCACATCTGGTCGCTGGGCGCGGGCGAGATCGCATTGACCGCCCACCTGGTACGGGCGCGCGAAGACGACCACGATGCCTTCATCGACGCCACCGTGCATGCGCTGGACCACACCTTCGGCATCAACCACGCCACCCTGCAGATCGAACGCGGCGCCATGTGCGGCCATGACCTGCACGATGCGGCGCCGCATCATTCCCACTGAACGGCGCGCGGACGGTCGGCAACGGCACCGAATCGCCCTATAATCGGTCGTTTACAGGCTTTGCAACGGAAAGGGCGATGCTCAACGACATCAAGAAAGACGCGCAGGCGCGCATGACCAAGAGCATCGAGGCGCTCCGCCACACGCTGGTGAAGGTCCGCACCGGACGCGCTTCCACTGCCCTGGTCGAGCACCTGAAGGTCAACTACTACGGATCGGACATGCCGCTGAGCCAGGTCGCCACCGTGACCGTCTCCGACTCCCGCTCGCTCACGATCACGCCGTGGGAAAAGCAGATGGTCAGCGCGGTCGAGAAGGCCATCCTGGCATCCGACCTGGGCCTGACCCCGAATACCGCCGGCACCACCATCCGCCTGAACCTGCCGGCGCTGACCGAAGAACGCCGCAAGGAGCTCTCCAAGGTCGTCCATGGCGAAGGCGAGGACGCGAAGGTGGCGATCCGCAACATCCGCCGCGATGCCAACCAGCAGGTCAAGGACCTGTTGAAGGACAAGCAGATCACCGAGGATGAGGAACGTCGTACCGAGGACGAGATCCAGAAGCTGACCGACAAGTCCATCAAGGACGTCGACGACGTGGTCAAGGCCAAGGAACAGGAACTGATGGCGGTCTGAGGACTGCCATGTCCCCTGCCGTCCCCGCGTCCGTGCCCCGCCATCTGGCCGTCATCATGGACGGCAATGGCCGGTGGGCCGAACGACGTCGCCGTCCGCGCGTGATCGGCCATCGCGCCGGCGCGCGCGCGGTCAATACCTGCATCGATTTCTGCCTGGAACGCGGCATCGGCGCGCTGACCCTGTTCGCGTTCTCCAGCGAGAACTGGGGTCGCCCCGAGGAAGAAGTCGGCGCGCTGATGAAGCTGTTCCTCAACGCGCTGGACCGCGAAGTCGACGAACTGCACCGCCGCGAGGTGCGCGTGCGTTTCATCGGCGACCGCGCACGATTCTCCACCGACATCCGCGCACGCATGGACGCAGCCGAGGCGCTGACCCGCGGCAACACGCGCCTGCACCTCGTCATCGCGGCCAGCTATGGCGGGCGCCAGGACATCGCGCACGCGGCGCGTACAGTGGCCACCGACGTCGCCGCCGGACGCCTGCGCCCCGAGGACATCGACGAAGCAACGCTCGGCGCCCACGTCGCACTGGCCGACCTGCCGCCGCCCGACCTCTTCATCCGCACCGGTGGCGACCATCGCATCAGCAATTTCCTGCTGTGGCAATTGGCCTATACCGAACTCTGGTTCACCGACGTACTGTGGCCCGACCTGGACGCGACGCTGCTGCAGCGCGCCCTGGACGACTTCGCGCAGCGCGAGCGCCGCTTCGGCCTGACCAGCGCGCAGATCGCCAGCGGCACCCACGAGGACACAACCGCATGAGCACGCCCAGCGCCACCCGCACCCGCGTCATCGCAGCGCTGGTGATGGCGCCCTTCGCCATCGGCGCGATCCTGCTGCTGCCCACGTCGTGGCTGGTGATGCTGGCGGCGCTGGTGTTCCTGGTCGGGCTGTGGGAGTGGTTCAAGCTCGCCGAGATCGACGACACCCTGCAGCGCACCGTGCTGCTGACCGCCAACCTGCTGCTGATGGTGCTGCTGGTGTGGGCATCGCGCGGATCCACCGATCTGGTCCCCTTGCGCCTGATGGCCCTCGTGGGCGCGGTGTGGTGGCTGCTGGCGTTGCTGTGGCTGCGCTTCTTCCATTTCGCGTCCGATCACGAGACCTGGGCGCGCGTGTTCAAGCTGGCCGCCGGCACGCTGGCCGTGGTGCCCGCCTGGTGCGCGCTGGGCCTGATCCACTCCTCCGAGCCGAACGGACACATCTGGTTGTTCGTCGCGCTGGCCATCGTCTGGGCGGCCGACAGCGGCGCATATTTCGCAGGGCGCCACTTCGGCGGCCGCTGGTTCCGCGGCAGGAAGCTCGCTCCGCGCATCAGCCCCAACAAGACGCTGGAAGGGCTGCTCGGTGGCCTGGCTGCGGGCATGCTGGTGGCGGGCGTCGGTGCACTCATCGCCGGTGTAGACGTGGCGCAGGTGCCCGGCGTGCTGCTGGTGGCGGTGTTCACCGTGCTGTTCTCGGTGGTCGGCGACCTGTTCGAAAGCCTGCTCAAGCGGCATGTCGGCGCCAAGGATTCGGGCGACGTGATCCCCGGCCATGGCGGCGTGCTGGACCGCATCGACGGCGTGCTGGCGGCACTGCCCATCTTCGTACTGGGCAAGGAAGTCTTCGGATTCTGAGCATGGCCGCGCACGCACAACGCAACGTGGCGGTTCTCGGCGCGACCGGCTCCATCGGAGCATCGACGCTGGATGTCGTCGCGCGCCACCCCGAGCGTTATCGCGCCAGCGTGCTTGCCGCCGGCAGCAGTGTGGATGCGTTGCTTGCGCTGTGCGTCCTGCACCGCCCGGACCATGCCGTCGTCGCCGACGAAAGCCAGTTCGCACGCCTGCGTGACGGCCTGTCCGACGCCGGGCTGGCGACTCGTGCACATGCCGGGGCCGCCGCACTGGACGCGCTGGTGTCCGACCCGGGCTGCGACATCGTCGTCGCCGCCATCGTGGGTGCCGCCGGCCTGTCGTCGACGCTGGCGGCGGCCCGCGCCGGGAAGCGCCTGCTGCTGGCCAACAAGGAGTCGCTCGTCCTCGCCGGTGAGCTGATGACCGCCGCCGCGGATGCCGCGGGTGCCGAGATCATCCCGATAGACAGCGAGCACAACGCGATCTTCCAGTGTCTGCGTTCACGACAGGCTCAGGGCGAGGTCAGCCGCATCGTGCTGACCGCGTCGGGTGGCCCGTTCCGCGGCTGGAGCCGCGCGGCGCTCGCCGAGGTCACGCGCGAACAGGCCGTCGCCCATCCCAAATGGTCGATGGGCCCGAAGATTTCGGTCGACTCGGCGACCCTGATGAACAAGGGGCTGGAACTGATCGAGGCCCATCACCTGTTCGGCGTGGAGCGCGAACGGCTGGACGTGCTGGTGCATCCGCAGAGCCTGGTGCACTCCCTCGTGGAATTCGTCGATGGTTCCACGCTGGCGCAGTTGGGGCTGCCCGACATGCGTACGTCGCTGGCCGTGGGACTGGGCTGGCCGGACAGGATCGCATCGGGTGTGCCGGGCCTGGACCTGTTGCGGCATCCCCGGTTGGACTTCGAGGCGCCCGACCTGGATGCCTTTCCCTGCCTGCGGCTGGCCTGGCACGCAATGACGGCCGGCGGCACGGCGCCAGCGGTCCTGAACGCTGCGAACGAAGTCGCAGTTTCAGCCTTTCTTCAGGGCCGGATCGGTTTCCTATCCATTCCTGCGCTGGTCGAGGATGCCCTCGCCGCGTTGCCCGCAACGCCGGCCGATTCGCTGGATGCGCTGCTGGAAGCGGATGCGCAGGCACGCCGACTTACCGAACGCAACCTCGCAGGCCATCTCTTCCCATGAGCGCCGACATCCGATGAGTGACGTGCTGGGCTCAATCTGGTGGATGATCGTGGCCCTGGGCGTGCTGGTCACGTTCCACGAATTCGGCCACTACTGGGTGGCGCGCCGCTGCGGCGTGAAGGTGCTGCGTTTCTCGGTGGGCTTCGGCAAGCCGCTGTGGTCGCGCCGCGACCGCCACGGCACCGAGTTCGCCATCGCGGCCATCCCGCTGGGCGGCTACGTCAAGATGCTGGACGAGGCCGAGGGCGACGTCCCCGCCGCGCAACAGGACCAGGCGTTCAACCGCAAGTCGGTCTGGCAGCGCATCGCCGTGGTCGCCGCTGGCCCGCTGGCGAACGTCCTGCTCTGCGTCGTCCTGCTGTGGGCCATGTTCGTGCTGGGCAAGCAGGACTACTCCGCCACGCTGGGCAGCGTCAGTGGCATTGCCGCCGATGCGGGCTTCATGCGCGGCGACAGGATCGTCCGGATCGGCGACCGCGGGATCGATACCTGGACAGACGCCTCCATCGTGCTCACCAAGGCCGCCATCGATGGTGATGACGTTCCGGTCGAGGTGGAAACCGCCTCCGGCAGCCAGCTGACCCGCACGCTGCCGCTGTCCCGCCTGCCGGTCGGGTTCGACCAGGAGAACGCCATCGGCCTGAGCGGGCTGGTCTGGCGGCACTGGATGACGCCGGCGGTCATCGGCAAGGTCACCCCGGGCTCGGCCGCCGATGGCGTGCTGCACGTGGGCGACGTGGTGACGGCCGTGGATGGCCAGCCGGTACACGGCTTCAACGACATCGCCACCGAGGTCGATGCACTGGGCAAGCGCGGAGGCGCGGCCATGATCGAAGTCGACCGTGCCGGCGAGCGCCTGGCCTTCGAACTGGCGCCACGCCGGACCCGGCATCCCGACGCAGGCCAGGGCGACTACTGGGCCCTGGGCCTGGCGCCTCCCGCGAAGGTGCAGATGCCCGGCTACGACGCCACGCTCCACTACGGCCCGGTCGCCGCCATCCCGGCCGCCCTGCGCGAAACCGGAAAGCTGACCTCGGACTCGCTGGGCATGATCCGCCGGATGCTCACCGGGGACGCCTCGCTGAAGAACGTTTCGGGCCCCATCACCATTGCCCAGGTCGCCAATGTCTCCGCCAAACGCGGGCCGGATTGGTTCCTCTGGTTCCTGGCGGCCATGTCGCTGAGCCTGGCCATCATCAACCTGCTGCCGATCCCCGTCTTGGACGGCGGCCACCTGCTGTATTACCTTATTGAATTGGTCAAGGGCAGCCCCTTGAGCGAGCGCCACATGGTGGCCGGACAATATATGGGCCTGGCCGCACTGGCGGGCCTGATGGGATTGGCGTTCTACAACGACATCCTGCGTCTGGTGACCTGATGCCCCTGAACTTTCCCGGGCAGGCCCGCTCCAAGTCGGCCTGTCCCTTCCTGGCGACACCCCGGACCGCGGCCCTGCGATCCACCCCTGCTCTGCAGGAACCACCCCAACCGGATGTAATGATGACGCGACTGCCTTCCCGCCGCCTGATTGCCCTCGCCCTGGCTTCGGCCATCGCCATGCCGGCACTGGCCCAGACGACGGAACCCGCCGCCGCACCCGCAATGGCCGAGCCGCTGGGCAGCGCGTCGTTCACCGCCACGGACATCCGCATCGATGGCCTGCAGCGCATCTCCACCGGTACCGTCCTCACCTACCTGCCGATCGAACGGGGCGACCAGGTCACCTCGGCCGGCGTGTCCGAGTCGATCCGCGCGCTGTACAAGACCGGCTTCTTCGAGGACGTGAAGCTCGACCGCCAGGGCGACATCCTGGTGGTGACCGTCACCGAGCGCCCGGCGATCAACAAGTTGACCCTCACCGGCAACAAGGACATCAAGACCGAAGACCTGCTGACGGGCCTGAAGGACATCGGGCTTGCCGAGGGCGAGACCTTCGACCGCCTGAGCCTGGACCGCGTCACCCAGGAACTGGTGCGCCAGTACAACAACCGCGGCAAGTACAACGTCGAGATCACCCCCACGGTCAGCCCGCTCGACCGCAACCGCGTGGACGTGACCATTGCCGTCAAGGAAGGCAAGGCGGCCAAGATCAAGCACGTCAACGTGATCGGCGCCGAGAAGTTCCCCACCGAGGACCTGCTGGAGAACTGGGAGTCCAAGGAAAGCACCTGGTTGTCCTGGTACCGCCGCGACGACCAGTACTCGAAGGAGAAGCTGTCGGGCGACATGGAACGCCTGAACTCCTGGTACCTGGACCGCGGCTACGTGGACTTCAGCATCGACTCCACCCAGGTGTCGATCAGCCCCGACAAGCGCGACATGTTCATCTCCGCCGGCATCACCGAAGGCGAGCAGTACAAGATTTCCGACGTGAAGGTCACCGGCGACACGGTGCTGCCGAAGGAGGAAATCGAGAAGCTCGTGATCGTGAAGCCGGAGCAGACCTTCTCGCGCATCCTGCTCGAGATGACGTCCGACACCATCACCTCGACACTGGGCAACATCGGGTATGCGTTCGCGCAGGTGAATCCGATCCCCACCATCGATCGCGAGAACCGTACCGTCGCGATCAACCTGCAGGTGGTGCCCGGCCCGCGCGTCAACGTGCGCCGCATCACCTTCAAGGGCAACACGCGCACGGCCGATGAAGTGCTGCGTCGCGAGATGCGCCAGTTCGAAGGCAGCTGGTTCTCCCAGGTCGCCGTGGACCGCTCGCGCGTGCGCCTGCGCCGTCTGGGCTACTTCGAGACGGTGGACGCGGAAACCACGCCCGTGCCGGGCACGACCGACCAGGTCGACGTGGTGTTCAACGTGAAGGAAACCACCTCGGGCAGCTTCGTGTTCGGCTTGGGCTATTCGCAGCTGTCCGGCCTGACCACGTCGATCCAGTTGTCGCAGAACAACTTCCTCGGCGGCGGCAACCGCGTGTCGGTGGAAGCGCAGCGCAGCGACTACCTGCAGCGCTATTCGTTCTCCTACACCAACCCGTTCTTCACCGACGAAGGCATGTCGCTGGGCTACAACCTGTGGTGGCGCGAGTTCGATTACTCGGACTTCAACACCGCCCAGTACTCCACCACCAGCGCTGCCGCGCAAGGCGTCCTGGGCCTGCCGATCTCCGAGAACGACACTGTCTCGCTGCTGTTCGGCGTCGACAGCAACGAGATCCTGACCTTCGGCGGCTCCACGCCGCAGGCGATCATCGACTACATCGATGCCGTCGGCCAGCGCACCTTCCACGCCTGGCGTGCCGAGCTCGGCTGGGCGCGCGATACGCGCAACGACTACTTCATGCCCACGGGCGGTACCTACCAGCGCATTTCGGCCGAAGTCGCGCTCCCGGGCTCCACCGTCGAGTACTACAAGCTCAACTACGAGTTCTCGAAGTACTGGTCGCTCAGCCCCGCTTTCGTGCTGAACACCCGCGCCGAGATCGGCTACGGCGACAGTTACGGCTCGGACATCTACCGCTACATCTGCCGCGCCAACGGCTCCGACCCGCAGATCCCGGGCCAGGGGACCACCACCCCGCCGGCGGCGGATGGCACGTGCGCCGACGGCGGCACGCTGGACCGGACACTGGTCGCGACCGGCCTGCCGTTCTTCGAGAACTTCTACGCGGGTGGCACGCGGTCCGTGCGTGGCTTCCGCGACAACACGCTGGGCCCGCGCTCGGAGGTCATTTCCGGCTACCGCGGCCAGCCGCTGGGTGGTTCGCTGAAGACCACCGGCTCGGTCGAACTGATCTTCCCGAAGCTGTTCGACTCCAACGCCGCGCGCGTTGCGGCGTTCTTCGACTTCGGCAACGTGTTCGACGGCGTGGACAACTTCGATGCCGGCGAGCTGCGCGCATCCACCGGTATCTCGCTGCTGTGGCGTGCGCCGGTCGGCCCGATCTCGATCAGCTATGCCTTCCCGATCAAGAAGGAAGACGGCGACGAGCTGGAACGCCTGCAGTTCACCTTCGGCGGCGCGTTCTGATCCCAGCGTCCATGCGGGCGATTCGACGGGGGGCGCAAGCCCCCCGTCTGCTGTCCACCATACGCCACCGTGAAAGCGGTTCGCGGGCCGCAGGGGCTAAACTACGCGCCCTATGACCTCCCCATCCTTTACCGCTGGCGAGCTGGCCGAGCGCTTCGGGCTCGAACTGCGCGGCGATACGGACCTCCGCATCCACGGCGTCGCCACGCTGGCGCGGGCCGACGCCGGACAGCTCGCCTTCCTCGCCAATACCCGCTATCGCGCCCAGCTGGCGGACAGCCGGGCCAGCCTGGTCGTCCTGCGGGCGGACGATGCCGATGCCGCAACCGGCGCCGTCCTGATCGCCAGGGACCCCTACGCCGCCTTCGCCCGGATGGCCGCGCTGTTCGAGAGCAAGCCGGACCGTGCACTGGGGGTGCACACCAGCGCCGTGATCGATCCGACCGCACGCATCGCACCGGGCGCCCATGTGGGTCCGTTCGTCACGGTGGGCGCACGCAGCGTCATCGGCGAGGGCGCCGTGATCGGCCCAGGCTGCGTGATCGGCGATGACTGCCTCGTGGGCGACGGCTGCGAGCTGATCGCCCGCGTCACCCTGGTCACGCGCGTGCGCCTGGGCCAGCGCGTGCTGATCCATCCCGGCGCCGTGATCGGCGCCGATGGTTTCGGCCTGGCGATGGACAGCGGCCACTGGATCAAGGTGCCGCAGCTGGGCGGCGTGGTGATCGGCGACGACTGCGAGATCGGCGCCAACACCACCATCGATCGCGGCGCGCTCGACGACACGGTGCTGGAAGAAGACGTCCGCCTCGACAACCAGATCCAGATCGGCCACAACGTCCGCATCGGCGCGCATACCGCGATGGCCGGTTGCAGTGCCGCCGCCGGCAGTGCGCGCATCGGCCGCTACTGCCTGATCGGCGGAGCCGCCGGCGTGCTGGGCCACCTGGAGATCTGCGACCGCGTGGTCGTCACCGCGATGTCGCTGGTGACCAGTTCCATCACCGAGCCCGGCGAGTACTCCAGCGGCACGCCGCTCACCGACAACCGTACCTGGCGCAAGAACGCCGCCCGCTTCAAGCAACTGGACGCCTTGGCACGACGCGTGCTGGCGGCCGACAAGGAAACCTGATGACCCTGGACCTGCAACTGCCCGTCGACGCCGCCACCATCCGCAAGCTGCTGCCGCACCGTTACCCGTTCCTGCTGGTGGACCGCGTGGTGGAGCTGGAGCCGGACAAGCGCGTGCTGGCCTACAAGAACATCACCCAGAACGAACCGTTCTTCACCGGCCACTTCCCCGAGCGGCCGATCATGCCGGGCGTGCTGATCATCGAGGCGCTGGCGCAGGCCGGCGGCCTGCTGACCCAGCTCTCGCACCAGGGCGATACCGCCGGGCGGATGTTCTACATGGTGAAAGTGGAGAACGCGCGCTTCACCCGCATGGTGGTGCCGGGCGACCGCCTGGACCTGGACGTCACCCTGAAGCGGCTGATCCGCAACATGGCCTTCTACACCGGCGTGGCGTCGGTGAACGGCGAACAGGTCGCCTGCGCCGACGTGCTGTGCGCCGAGGACACCCGCTGAGATGAGCGCCCCCACCGCCATCCATCCCAGCGCGGTCGTCGATCCCGGCGCGCAGCTGGGCGAAGGCGTGCGCGTCGGCCCGTTCGCCCACATCGGCCCGGAAGTGGAGATCGGCGCTGGCACGGTGATCGGCCCCCACTGCACGGTCACCGGCCCCACGCGCATCGGCCGCGACAACCACTTCGCCGGGCATGCCGCCATCGGCGGTGATCCGCAGGACAAGAAATTCAAGGGCGAGCGCGTCGAGCTTGTCATTGGCGACCGCAACCAGGTGCGCGAGTTCGTCACGCTCAACCGCGGCACCGTCACCGGTACCGGCATCACCCGCATCGGCAGCGACAACATGCTGCTGGCCTACACGCACGTCGCGCACGACTGCATCGTGGGCAACCACTGCGTGTTCTCCAACAACGCCACGCTGGCCGGGCACGTGACCGTGGAAGACTGGGTCATCCTCAGCGGGTTCGCGGGCGTACACCAGTTCTGCCGGATCGGTGCCCACGCCTTCATCGGCATGGGCGTGCTGCTGAGCGGCGACGTGCCACCGTTCACCATGGTGGCGGGCGAAGCATCCGGCCGGCCGCGCGGCATCAACAGCGAAGGCCTGAAGCGGCGCGGTTTCGACGCTGAGCGCATCGCCGCCATCAAGCGCGCGTACCGCACGCTGTACGTAGCCGGCCTGCCGCTGGCAGACGCCAGGCAGCAACTGGCCGAGCAGGCGCAGACGAGCGATGACGTGAAGGCGCTGCTGCATTTCATCGACAGCGGCGAACGGCCGTTGCAGCGGTGATGCAGGCGACACCCGCAGCGCGGCCGCTGCGCATCGCGCTGTGTGCGGGCGAGGCATCCGGCGATGGCCTGGGGGCGGGGCTCGTCGAAGCGCTGAAGCAGCGCTTCCCGCATGCCGAATTCGCGGGCATCGGCGGCGATGCGATGCGTGCCGCAGGATGCGACACCTGGTTCGATGCGAACGAGCTGGCGGTCATGGGGCTGGCCGAGGTGCTGCGCCACCTGCCGCGGCTGTTGCGCCTGCGCAAGGCGTTCCGCCAGCGCGTGCTCGACTGGACACCCGATGTGTTCGTCGGCATCGACGCACCCGACTTCAACCTCGGTGTCGAGCGTTGGCTCAAGGCGCATGGCGTGCGCACCGTGCACTACGTGAGCCCGTCGGTATGGGCATGGCGCGAGAAGCGGGCCGAGAAGATCGGCCACAGCGCGGACCGCGTGCTGTGCCTGTTCCCGATGGAACCACCGATCTATGCGCGCCATGGCGTGGACGCGCGTTTCGTCGGCCATCCGATGGCGGACGAGATCGCACTGCTGCCTGATCGCGCGGCTGCACGCACTGCATTGGGACTGGCAACCGAAGCACCGGTGCTGGCCGTACTGCCCGGCAGCCGCCTGGGCGAGATCGGACGGCTTGCGCCGGCGTTCTTCGAGGCGGCACGCCGGGTGGCCGCGCAGATCCGCGGTCTGCAGATCGTCGTGCCTGCGGCCAATGCGGCCTGCCGCCTGGCGCTGGAAGCACAGTTCGCCGCGCACGGCGCAGATGCCGCCTGGCGCCTGCTCGACGGCCGCGCGCGCGAGGCGATGATCGCCAGCGATGTCGTCCTGCTCGCCTCCGGCACGGCGACCCTGGAGGCCATGCTGTGCAAGCGACCGATGGTGGTGGGCTACCGCATCGCGCCGTTGACCTACCGCATCGTCAAGGGCCTCGGAATGCTGAAGGTGGAGCGGTATGCGCTGCCCAACGTGCTGGCGGGGGAAGACATCGCGCCGGAACTGATGCAGGACGATTGCACACCCGAGCAATTGTCCAATGCCGTGCTGAACTGGTTCCGCGAACCGGAGGCCATCGCTTCGCTGCAGCCAACCTATCTGCGACTGCACGAGCAGTTGCGCCAGGATGCGTCGGCGCGCGCTGCCGATGCAGTGGCAGAGCTGGTCCCCACTCCTGTAGGAGCGACGTAAGTCGCGACCGCACGCCATGAATTTCGCTTCTTCCTCGCCTGCTCCGGAAGTTTGCATCCACCTCGGAGCTGAGCGGCGCGTGCGCATCCTTTCTGCGGTCGCGACTCACGTCGCTCCTACAGGGGGCATCGCGCGATGACCGCAGCCTCGCTGTTCCCGATGCCCGACGTCCGCCTGGTCGCCGGCGTCGATGAAGCCGGTCGCGGACCGCTTGCGGGCCCGGTCGCCGTCGCGGCGGTGATTCTGGATGCGTCGCGCCCCATCGCCGGACTGAACGATTCCAAGCAACTCAGTGAAGCGAAACGCGAGGCGCTGTTCCCCCTGATCCAGGAGCGCGCGCTGGCGTGGCACGTGACCTTCGTCGAGCCCGCCGAGATCGATCGTCTCAATATCCTGCAGGCCACCCTGGAAGGCATGCGCCGTGCCATCGCCGCGCTCCGGCCACTGCCGGAACTGGTCCGCATCGACGGCAACCTCGCTCCGAAAGGCCTCGACTGCATGGCCGAGACGCTGGTCGGCGGCGACGCGAGCGAACCCGCCATCATGGCGGCGTCCATCCTGGCGAAGGTGTCGCGTGATCGCCTGATGGTGCGGTTGCACGCGGACTTCCCGCAGTACGGCTTCGCCGTGCACAAGGGTTATCCGACGCCCGCGCACCTGCGCGCGCTGGCGGAACACGGGCCGTGTCCCCACCACCGGCACAGCTTCGCTCCGGTGCGGGCCGTTCTCGCGCCACGGTAGTCGTGGGTGCGCCCGGCGGCGCATGACCGACGGCACCCTGTCCATGGTCACGATGGCTTCCTGCAGACGCGCGCACAGCTGCGGGCAGGCAGCATGGTCACGCGGTCCCGCCCCCTGCCGGGACCGGCCCCACGAGGCTTGTCATGACCCTGTCCACCACCTCCCTCCCCCTTTCCTCCCCGCCTTCCACTGCGCGCGACATCGACGACGAACGCCTGCAGCTGCTGCGCTGCATGCTGGCCGACCGCGACTGGACGCATGACCCCGGCCTGCGCACCCGCCTGCAGCAGGCCATGGCCACGCTGAGCTCACCCACCGCGATCACGATGGATGAGGCCACCTGGACCCTGATCGCCGACGAGACCGCGGGTTACCTTGATTTCCGCCGGCTGCGCAATCTCGAGGCCCAGCTGCGCGGCTGCCCACGGGATGCCCTGCATTTCACCCGCGCCGACTGGGAAGTCCTGCGCGTGGCCGAAGCCGCCCTGGAGCACCAGCTGCGCCACGTGCGCGACAGCAGCTATGCGCCCGAACCGGTACCGCTGTTCCGCATCCACTGATCTCTCTTCGCCCGCGCCTCCGCACGCGGGCCGCCGCACCCCGATCCCCGGGTTTTCCCCTGAGCCGTCCCCGTGGACGGCTTCTTTTTTGCCTTGGCGTGGGCTTTCCGTCGACCCGGGAAAGTCAAGCCTTGCCCCTCCCCACCGCCGCCGGTACGCTGCCCCGACAGCCTTCCGAGCCGGCATGTCTTCCCGTTTCGTCCACCTGCACCTGCACACCGAGTTTTCGCTCGCGGATTCGATCATCCGCGTGCCCGAGAAACCGGACCACGCCGATCCGAAGAAAGCCAAGCAGCCCAACCTGCTGAGCCGCGCGGTCGAGCTGGGCATGCCCGCGCTGGCGGTCACCGACCGCAACAACCTGTTCGCACTGGTCAAGTTCTACAAGGCCGCCGAAGGCGTCGGCATCAAGCCCATCGCGGGCGCCGACGTGATGGTGGCCGATGGCAGCGATGCGCCGTGGCCGGTGACGCTGCTGTGCCGCGACCGCGACGGCTATCTCTCGTTGTCGCGCCTGTTGTCGCGGGCATGGATGGAAGGCCACCGCACCGACGGCGTCGCCATCCATCCGGATTGGCTGCGCGCCGACCATGACGGCCTGTTCGCCATCATGGGCCGGCAGAGCATGGCGGGGCGCCTGGCCCAAGGAGGGCGCCATGATCTGGCCGAACAGCACCTGGCCGACTGGCAACGCAGCTTCGGCGACGACCTGCACCTGGAACTGACCCGCACGCAGCGCGACGGCGAAGAAGCCTTCAATGCGTTCGCCCTGCATGCCGCCGGTGCACGCGGCCTGCCGGTGGTCGCGAGCAATGATGTGCGCTTCCTGTCGCCGGACGGGTTCGAGGCGCACGAGGCGCGCGTATGCATTTCCTCCGGTCGCGTGCTGGACGACCCCAAGCGCCCGCGCGACTACAGCGCCGAGCAGTACATGAAGTCGGGCGAGCAGATGGCCGCGCTGTTCGCCGACGTGCCGGACGCCATCGACAACACGCTGGCGCTGGCGCAGCGCTGCAACATCGAGATGCGCCTGGGAGCCTACTTCCTCCCGGCCTATCCGGTGCCCGACGACGAGACGCTGGACAGCTGGATCCGCAGCCAGTCGCACGCCGGACTGAAGGCACGCCTGGAAAAGAGTCCGCTGGCGCCCGGCCACACGCGCGAGGACTACGAGAAGCGGCTGGATTTCGAGCTCGACACCATCTGCAAGATGGGGTTCCCCGGTTACTTCCTGATCGTGGCCGACTTCATCCAGTGGGGAAAGAACAACGGCATCCCGATCGGCCCGGGCCGCGGCTCCGGCGCCGGTTCGCTGGTGGCGTGGGCACTGCAGATCACCGATCTTGACCCGTTGCCTTACGGCCTGCTGTTCGAACGCTTCCTCAACCCGGAACGCGTGTCGATGCCCGACTTCGACATCGACTTCTGCATGGACCGGCGCGACGAGGTGATCGACTACGTCGCGCGCAAGTACGGCCGCGACCGCGTCAGCCAGATCATCACCTACGGCACGATGGCGGCCAAGGCCGTGGTGCGCGATGCCGGCCGCGTACTCGGCTTTCCGTACGGCCTGGTCGACGGCGTGGCCAAGCTGATCCCCAATATCCTGGGCGTGTCGCTGAAGGATGCGATGGGCGAAGGCAGCAGCGAGGCCGCCTCGCAGGAGCTGATCGACCGCTACCGCGACGAAGACGACGTCCGCGATCTGATCGATCTGGCGCGCCAGCTGGAAGACCTTACCCGCAACGCCGGCAAGCACGCCGGTGGCGTGGTGATCGCCCCATCGCCGCTGTCGGACTTCTGCCCGCTGTTCGCCGAACACGACGAAGACGGACGCGGCAAGAATCCGGTCACCCAGTTCGACAAGGACGACGTGGAAGCGGTCGGCCTGGTGAAGTTCGACTTCCTGGGCCTGCGCACGCTGACGATCATCGACTGGGCGGTGAAGGCGATCAACCAGCGCCACGCGCGCGCGGGCCTGCCGCCGGTGGACATCACCACCATCCCGCTGGACGATGCCAGCGTGTATCGCGATGTGTTCGCCAATGGCAACACCGGCTCGGTGTTCCAGTTCGAATCCTCAGGCATGCGGCGCGCGCTGAAGGAAGCCAAGCCCGACCGCTTCGAAGACCTGATCGCGCTGAATGCGCTGTACCGCCCCGGCCCGATGGACATGATCCCGTCGTTCGTCGAGCGCAAGCATGGGCGCGAGGAGTTCGAATATCCCGATCCGCGCACCCGGACCATGCTGGAAGAGACCTACGGCATCATGGTCTACCAGGAGCAGGTCATGCAGATGGCGCAGATCGTCGGCGGCTACTCGCTGGGCGGCGCCGACCTGCTGCGCCGTGCGATGGGCAAGAAGGTGCCGGCCGAAATGGCCAAGCACCGCGAGATCTTCCGCGAGGGTGCCGCGAAGGGCGGCGTGGACGAACGCAAGGCCGACGAAATCTTCGACCTGATGGAGAAGTTCGCCGGCTACGGCTTCAACAAGTCGCACGCCGCCGCATACTCGCTGGTCGCCTACCAGACGGCATGGCTCAAGAAGCACTATCCCGCCGAATTCATGGCGGCCACGCTGTCGTCCGACATGGACAAGACCGACAAGGTGGTCGGCTTCCTCGACGAGGCGCGCGGACTCGGCCTGACCATGCTGCCGCCGGACGTCAACCATTCCGATTTCATGTTCGTCGCCACCGATGCCCGCACGGTCCGCTACGGCCTGGGCGCGGTGAAGGGCGTCGGCCAGGGCGTGTGCGAGAGCATCGTGGAAGCGCGCCGCGGCGACGGGACCAGCTCCAGGCAGGGTCCGTTCGCCGACCTGCTCGATTTCTGCAAGCGCGTCGATTCGTCCAAGTTGAACAAGCGCGCTCTGGAAGCGCTGATCAATGCCGGCGCGCTGGACGCGCTGGGCCGCAACCGGGCGTCGCTGGCGCTGCAGTTGCCGGAAGTCCTGAAGGCCATCGACCAGATCAGCAAGAACCGCAGTGCCGGGATCGTCGACATGTTCGGCTCCAGCAGTGGCGGCGACGACATCCACGTCGATCTGCCCGAAACCGACGAATGGCCGCTGACCCAGCTGCTGCACGGTGAGCGCGAGACGCTGGGACACTATCTCAGCGGCCACCCGATGGATCCTTACCGCGAGGACCTGCGCTCGCTGGTCGGCAACGACCTGGGTAATCTGGACGCGATCTGGGCCAACCAGTCGCCCGGCGAGAAAAAAGGCTGGCGCCCCGAAGTGTCCTGCGTGATCGCGGGCCAAGTGGTCGGTGTGCGACGCAAGGGGGACAGCCAGGTCTTCGTGCAGCTGGAGGACGGGTGCGGTCGCATCGAATGCAGCGCGTTCTCCGACGCCCTGGCCGAGTTCGGTCCCCTGCTGACGCGCGATCGCGTGCTGGTCATCAAGGGCGGCCTGCGCGAGGACGAGTTCAGCGGTGGCTACAGCCTGCGCATCCGCCAGGTATGGGACTACACCCAGCTCTGCCAGCAGCACGCGCAACGCCTGCAGCTTCGCCTGGACCTGCGCGTGCCCGGTCTGTGGCAGCGCGTCGATGCCCTCCTTTCGCGGCACCGGCCCGGCGGTACGCCGTTGCGGCTCGACCTGTTGATGGCGGCGGGAACGTCCGCCATCGCCGGCATGCTGGACCTCAATGGGCAGAAGGCCGTGCGCGTGGACACGGAGCTGCTGGATGCGTTGCGCGCCCTGCCCGGCGTACGCACGGCCAAGCCCGCGTTCCATCGGCCCTGGACGCACTGACACAGCGCGTGCACCGCATCACGGCCCTACACCCCCGTACGTGACCGTCCGGACGCTTCGGCTACACTTTCCCCCTTTCCGGCCCCTGGCCCGCAGATGAATCCGAACTACCTCGATTTCGAACAGCCCATCGCCGATCTGGAAGCCAAGATCCAGGACCTGCGTACCGCCAGCACCGGCCCGGCGGTGAATGTCGATGCCGAGGTGCACGCGCTGCAGGACAAGCTGCGCATCCGCACCGCGCAGATCTTCCGCGACCTCTCGCCGTGGCAGGTCTCGCAGCTGGCCCGCCACCCGGCACGCCCGTATACGCTCGACTACATCAAGGTGTTCTGCGACGAGTTCCAGGAACTCGCCGGCGATCGCGCGTTCGCCGACGACGCCGCCATCGTGGGCGGCCTGGGCCGCATCGACGGCCGCAGCGTGATGATCATCGGCCACCAGAAGGGCCGCGACACCAAGAGCAAGATCGCCCGCAACTTCGGCATGCCGCGCCCCGAGGGCTACCGCAAGGCGCTGCGGCTGATGAAGATGGCCGAGCGCTTCAAGCTGCCATTGCTGACCTTCATCGACACCCCGGGCGCCTATCCGGGCGTGGGCGCGGAAGAGCGCGGCCAGTCGGAGGCCATCGCGCGCAACCTGATGGAAATGGCCGAATTGAAGGTCCCGATCATCTGCACGGTGATCGGCGAAGGCGGCAGCGGCGGCGCGCTCGCCATCGGCGTCGGCGATCGCACGCTGATGCTCGAGTACGGCACCTATTCGGTGATCTCGCCGGAAGGCTGCGCGTCGATCCTGTGGAAGGACGCCGCCAAGGCCAAGGACGCCGCCGAGCAGCTGGGCCTGACCGCCAAGCGCCTGCACGGACTCGGCCTGGTCGACAAGGTCGTGCGCGAGCCCATCGGCGGCGCGCACCGCAATCCCCGCCAGATGGCCGTGCGCCTGAAAGCCGTGCTGCTCAACGAACTGGATGCGCTGGAGCAGTTGCCGGTCGAACAACTCCTGCAGAAGCGTTATGAGCGCCTGCGTGGCTACGGCGCGTACGAAGCCGCCTGAGCGCTGCCCTTAGCTCCACTGAAGCGCCGGTAGACCCGGCGCTTTTTCATTGCGGTCGCTCGCGTTCAGAGCGACCTGAGGAAATCCACCAGCGCGCGACGGTCCTCGGCACTCATCGCCTCGAAACGCTGCTTCGCCGCCGTGCCCTGCCCGCCGTGCCAGAGCACCGCCTCCTCGAGCGTGGCGGCGCGACCGTCATGCAGGTAGCGAACGTTCGGATCGATTGCCGCTGCCAGACCCAGACCCCATAACGGCGCAGTGCGCCATTCGCGCGCGGTGGCGCGGCCTTCGACATAGGTATCGGCCAGGTCGGGCCCCATGTCGTGCAGCAGCAGGTCGGTGTACGGCCGGATGGTCTGATAGCGCAGTTCGACGAACCGGTGATGGCCCGTGCGCAACTCCGGCGCGTGGCAGGTACTGCAACGGGCGGCTTCGAACAGCTGCGCTCCGCGCTTGACGCGCAGTTGCCGGGCGCGCGCCTGCGCATCCTGCTCCAGCGGGTTGTCGAAGTCCCGCTTCGGCGGCACGCCCAGCAGGCTCAGGTAGAGCGTGGTCTGGTGGATGTCGGCTGCGGTCAGCTTCGCGCTGCCGCTGTTGACCTGCGCGCAGGCCGTGCCCTGGCTGCCACGTGCGCATTCCAGCGACGACATCAACGGCGAAGTGACGCCCATGTCCGTGTTGAACGCCAGCGAGGTCTGCTGTTCCAGCGTGGCGGCGGCGGCCTTCCAGCCGAAGCGCCCCACGCGACTGACACCGGCGTCGCGCGGATCGGCCACGATCTGCAGCCGGCCGGCCACGCCGTCCGGATCGCCCTGTTGCGCCAGCGCCATGCGTTCGAGCTGTTGTTCGGGCACGGCTTCCAGCAGGCCCAATCCTGTCAGCGAGGGCGCCACGCGTACCGACAAGGCGCTGGGCAACGCCAGCGGCTGGCCGGCACGGTCGCGCAGGGCGTAGTTCGGCCGGCGCAGCACGTAGCCCGTGCCATCGGCGTAGCGACCCGGCAGTTCCGTGTAGCCGGTGAGCACCAGCTCGGCTTCACGCCCGTCCACGTTGGCCCCGGCCTCGCGATAGGTTCCCTGCTGCAGGCGCAGGCCGAAGCGCGCATCCGGTGCCTGCGTGCCTGCGCCGGCCACGCCGACGAACACGCCCAGCCGGTCGAGCGGTGCGCCCACCACCGGCGAACTGCGCCCGTTGCCCGCATGACAGTCCACGCAGCGCGTCTGCGAGAACCGGGGCGCGGTCTTGCCCGCATGCGCGGCGAACACCGTGTTGCTTTCTTCCGAATGGCGGCCGCTCGCGAACGAGGTATGGATCAGCCGGCGCCCTTCCGCCCATGGCTGCATGTTGTAGCCGGCGATGTTGTGCGAGGCCTGCTGCAGCATGCGGAACGGCTCGCTGGACGTGTCTTCGTGCAGCGTCATCCACGGCCCTGCGCTGAGCGCTTCCGCCGGCATGGCCAGCGAGTCCAGCGGCCGTTGCACGCCATAGCCCGGGCCGCGGTACCAGGACACGATGCCATGCGAGCCTGCGCGGTAGACCAGCGCTGCGGCGTAGTAGTTGAAGCGGCCGATGGCATCCGGATTGCCGGCCAGGAAGATGCCCAGTTCGAACTCCACCAGGTCGCCCTTGCGCAGCGGACGGTGGGCCTCGTTGGCGGCGGTACGGATTTCCTTCACCAGCACGAAGGCATTGCCGGGCGCGCCGGCCGGAGGCGTGTAGTTGCTGCCGGGATCCTGTCCGAACTGCGCGTAGCCGGCGATCGGCGTCTGCGCGAGCACGCCGCCGGGCAGCAGCTTCATGCCGCCGTTGTCCGCATACAGCGCCACCGACGTGGGCTCGAGCGGATCCTCGCTGCGCCGCCCGATGTAGCCATGGCGGAAATTGGTGCCGTACCAGTAGTGCTGCGGCTTGACGACGATGGTCAGGATGCGCTGTTCGCCGGACGTGCCGGGCACCGCATCGTCATGGATCAGGATCTCGTGCGTGCGCCGTTCGAAGTACTGGGGCGGGAAGACCTGGTAGCTGTCGTCGACGACGGGCTCGCGCGCATGGCGGTCGCGCACGCGGCCGCCCACATGGGTGACCAGCGTACCGTCGTCCTGGGTGTACTGGATGGGGGCCGCATCGTCGGGCCACAGCAATGGCTGGTAGCTGGCGGAAGGCGGCACCTGTGGCGGCGGCGGAATCAACGGATGCGATCCGTTCTGGCGCACCGGCTGCGGTTCGCCGACGGCCAGGTGGAACTGCTGCGCGGGCACCGCGGCGCACGCGATCTGCTCGATGGAGGCGCCGGCGGTCGTCGAAGCGCCCACGATGCCGATGCACTTGCCGCTGTTGACGTTGACGATCCGGTAGCGGTCGCTGGTGTCGACGCGCTGCAGGCGGAAGCGTTGCGCGCCGCTGCCGTTGTCGTCCCATTGCTGGACGATGACGTGGTCGGCACCGGAGGCGGCCGGAATGTCGGCCGACTTCTGCGTCGCCAGGTTGCGCAGGCGGTACTGCCCGGCCGTGGTCTCGGCGATATCGAAAAACTGCCGGTGCAGCGTGCCCTCGCAGGCGGACTGCACCAGTGGCGTGCCATTGGCGGTGCTGCCGTCGCGCACCTCGATGCAGAGCCCGCTCAGCACGCTGGCGATGCGGTAGCGACCCGGTGGCACCGGATCGGCATTGATGTTCTGTGGCGCAACGGCCTGGGCTTCTGCGGCGGCGGCGGCGGTGACCGCCATCGCCTGGCTTGGAACCGACGCCGGCGCCACGCGGCCCCTGCTCCAGAAAGGGGCATCGCGCGGGTCGTCGGTCGACGCGGAGCATGCCGCGAGCGACAGCGAAGCCAACAGGACGGAAGACGCCAGCACGCGACGATGCAGGGCGACTGCAGGACAGGGGCGATGCATCGGGATACCGACTCCTTGGGGACGCGTGGGGTACGTCGGCGGCGCCACGGCGTCTCTCCCCGAGACGCGGTGGCACGCCATCCAATGGCGGGACGCGGCATGGTCGCAGAGGCATCTCCATGCCGCTGTGACCGATGCCGCACAACCCGCCGGCCCGCACGCGGGTGGCCGCGGTCGTTTCAACCGTTTCCCCGCCACCGGCTGGCGCCGGCCACGTGGATGACGGATGCTTGACGCTCCGCCGACGGCGCCGCGCTACCCGCATGAGTCCACTCCTCCTGCTCTCCTTCGCCCTCCAGATCGCCTGCTGCGTGCATGTGGTACGCACCGGAAGACCGCTCTACTGGGTCTTCATCCTGCTGGTGTTCTCCTTCATCGCGGTGATCGTGTACTTCATCGCCGAGATCCTGCCGGATCTGCGGCACAGCCCCTCGGCGCGGCGCACGGTGCGCAACGTGCGGAACCGGATCGATCCCGAACGCGACCGCCGCGACGCAGCCAGGCTGCTGAAGGCCGCGGACACCCCGGAGAACCGTCGCCGACTGGCGGAAGAAAGCCTGCGCAGCGGCGATTACACGCACGCCGCCGAACTGTACGAGCAGGCACTCAAAGGCCTGTATGCCACCGATCCGGACCTGATGCTGGGGCTGGCGAAGGCGCAGTTCGGCATGGGCGACGCGCAGAAGGCACGCGATACGCTGGATGCACTGATCACCGCCAATCCGGGTTTCCGGTCCGCCGACGGCCACCTGCTGTACGCGCGTGCCGTGGAGGACACCGCCGATGCGGCCGCCGCCATCCACGAATACGAAGCCGTGGTACAGGGCTACCCCGGCGAAGAGGCCCGCGCCCGCTTCGGCCTGCTGCTGAAACGGCATGGAGAGCAGGCGCGTGCACGCGCGGTGTTCCAGGAGATCCTCGATCGGTCCGATGCAGCGCCACGCTACTACCGTCGAGAGCAACAGGACTGGATCGCCGTGGCGAAGCGCGAACTCGCGACGCTCCAGGACTAGCCCGGTCCGCACGATGCGACGGACGGTTGATCGCGATCAATGCCGTGGGGCGGTGGACACGCGATGATGCAGGCAGCGATCGGCACCGCGCCGATCCACGCGCAGGAGGGTGGCCATGGACCTGCTTTCGTTGCCCTGGTGGCTGCTGCCCACCGTACTCTTCGTGCTGCCCGTGCTGGTGGCGCTGGCGGTGAACCGCTGGCGCTTCCACCGCACCGGCGTCAGCCAGCATCTCGTGCTGGGTCTGTTCGTGGGCGCCTGCTGGATCGCCGCGCTCATCGTCATCCTGCAGCAACTCCGATGAGCATCGGGCATCCGCTCATGCCGCCTCGCGACGATCCGCAAGCAGCGCGTCCTTGCGCTGGCTGAGGTCCTCCTCCGCGCGCAGGTAGACGTGCAACAACGCCTCGTCGACCGCGGAAGCGGTGGCCGTGCCCACCAGCAACTGCATCCCGTGTCGCTGCCGCGCAGCGTGTGCGGCCGCACGCAGCGCATCGATCCGTGCCTCCATGCCGGCTCCCTTCAGCAGCACGACGAACTCGGCGCTGTCGGTGACGCGACTGACGTGATCGCCGAGATCATGGCGCACGCACGCGTCGAAGGTGGACGCGAGCTCCTGCAGGGTTCGCTCCAGCATGCGCTCGCCCAGCCGGCGAGCCTCCTCCGCCATGCCCTGTGCCTCCACGATCACCACGCACCACGGCTCACCCGGCGCCACGGACGCCTCGCCATGACCCTGCAGCGCCACCACCGCCCGGGTTTCGTGATGCACGCGATGGGCATCCAGCAGCGCGACGGTGATCCGTGCGAGCGCCCGCAACGAAGCCTTCTGCTGGTTGCTCAGGCGGCGCGGGTGGGTATCCACCACGCATACCGTGCCCAATGCCTCACCCGTGCCGGCCACCAGCGGCATGCCGGCATAGAACCTCGCCTTGACATCGCCCGTGACGATGGGGAAATCGGCGAAGCGCTGGTCTTCGCTCAAGTCGGATATCTCGAGCAGTTCATCCGGTTGCCGGATGGCGTGGTCACACACCGCAGTGTCGCGGGTGGTTTCATGGTCATCCAGGCCGATGCGCGCCTTGAACCACTGGCGGTCGCGGTCAATCAGCGACACGACAGCGATGGGCGTGCCGCAGATCGCGGCAGCCAGCCCCACCAGATCGTCATAGGCCGTGCCGGGCAGGGTATCCACAGCATGGTAGCGATCCAGCGCATGTTGGCGCCGACGTTCGTTGTCGCGGGTGTCGGTGGAAGATGGGTTCACGGCGGGTCCTCGTGTGGGGCGTGGACATGGTCGACGCGCACCGGTTCAGATCCCGTCAACGGCAGCGGAAATCGCAACATCCATCACATTGTGCTGCAGGCCGCGCGCATCGTCGCTAGCATGCGTGCATGGATGCCGCGCCATCGCCCCTGCCGCTGTTGCCCGCACGCGCCGAGAGCCGCGTATGGGTCGCGTTGAGTGGCGGACTGGATTCGACGGCATTGCTGCACCGGCTGGCCCACGACGCATCGCATCGTCGCCACGGACTTGCGGCGATCCACGTGCACCATGGCCTGCAGCTCGACGCCGATGCGTGGGCGGCGCATTGTTCGGCGCTGTGCACCGCGCTGGACGTACCGCTGCAGGTACGGCATGTACAGGTGGACACCACGCGCGGCGAGGGAACCGAAGCCGCCGCACGCCGCGCGCGTCAGCAGGTGTTCGCCTCTGTCATGGATGCCGGCGATATCCTCGCCACGGCGCATCACCGCCAGGACCAGGCGGAAACCTTCCTGTTGCGCGCACTGCGTGCCTCCGGTCCCGATGGCCTGGCGTCCATGCGGCCGTGGCGTGCGTTTGGTCCGGGCTGGCAATGGCGTCCGCTGCTGGAAACACCGCGCGAGGCATTGCTGGCATACGCCGACAGGTTCGCGCTGGAATGGATCGAGGATCCCAGCAACGCGCACACCGACTTCGACCGCAACTTCCTGCGCCACGAGATCCTTCCCCTGTTGCGGCAGCGCTGGCCGCACGCGGACGCGGCCTTCGCACGCAGCGCGGTCCTCAGCGCGGAAACCCTCGAACTGCTGGAGCCACTGGACAGGCAGCTGCTCGCGGCCGCCGCCACGGCGGATCCCGCCGCCTTGAACGTCGCGCCGCTGCGCGCAGCCGGTCCCGCGCAGCGCGCACGCGCACTCCGGCGCTGGATCGACGCACTCCGCCTGCCGCCACTCCCGGCCGAAGGCGTGGCGCAGATCGAGGCACACCTGCTGGAGACACGGGCCGATGCGCAGGCGGAGTTCGCCTGGCAGGACGCGATCGTGCGGCGCTGGCGTGGCCTGCTTCACGCCGAACGGCAGCGCCCCGCCTTGCCGGTGCACTGGCAGACCCCGTGGGATGGCGTGGCGCCCATCCGGTTGCCTGATGGCGGCACGCTGTCGCTGGAGGGCGGGCGCCACGGCTTCGGGACGCCGCTGCGGCTGACGGCGCGCCAGGGCGGCGAACGCATCGCGCTGCCGGGCCGCTCGCACCGGCATGCACTGAAGGACGTGCTGCAGTCGCTCGGCATTCCCCCCTGGGAACGCCGGCAGCTTCCGCTCGCCTGGCAGGGCGACCGACTGTGGGCGGCAGGCGACGTGGCGCTGTCGGCCGAATGCGATGCCTGGCTGCGCGCGCAAGGCGCCCGTCTCGTCTGGCGCCGTGGCTGAATCACCGTCGCGTTGACCTGATCGCAACCGATCCCCACACTTGCGGCATGGCAAAGAAAACTTCCCCGGACGCCTCCCCCGTCGCCCACTTCGAACACTCGCTGGACGAACTCGAGCAACTGGTCGAGAAGATGGAACACGGCGACCTGAGCCTGGAAGCATCGCTTGCGGCCTACGAACGCGGCGTGGGCCTGTACCGGCAATGCCAGGCGGCGCTCGAGCAAGCCGAACTGCGCGTGCGGCTGTTGAGCGATCCGGAGCAGCCGGAGGACGGCGAAGCGTTCGCCCCCGCGCCCGATGGCCGCTGATCCCCGCTTCGCCGCCTGGGCGGCGGGCCTGGAAAACCATCTCGACCGCGTGCTGCCAGCGGCCGATGCGGCGCCGCATCGCCTGCACGCCGCCATGCGCCATGCCGTGCTCGGGGGTGGCAAGCGCATGCGGGCCTTGCTCGTCTACGCCAGCGGCACGCTGCTGCAGGCGGATGAAGCCACGTTGCATGCGCCCGCCGCCGCAGTCGAACTGATCCACGCCTATTCACTGGTGCATGACGACCTGCCTGCGATGGACGACGACGACCTGCGTCGCGGCAAACCCACCGTGCACATCGCATTCGACGAAGCCACCGCCATCCTCGCCGGCGATGCACTGCAGACGCTGGCGTTCGAGCACCTGGCGTGCTCCGATGCACCCGCCCTGCTGCGCGTGGAGTGGCTGGCCACCCTGTCGCGTGCTTCCGGTGCCGCCGGCATGTGCGGCGGGCAGGCGCTGGACATCGACGCCACCGGTACGCAGCAGACGCTGGACGCACTTCAGCGCATGCACGCACTGAAGACCGGCGCACTGATCCGCGCCGCGGTGCGGATGGGCGCGCAGGCCGGCGCCGCCGACACGGACACGCTCGCGCGACTGGATGATTTCGCCACCGCGCTGGGCCTGGCATTCCAGGTGCGCGACGACATCCTCGACATCGAAGCCAGTTCCGAGCAGCTGGGCAAGACCGCCGGCAAGGACGTGGCCCAGGCCAAGTCGACCTATCCCGCACTGCTGGGCATGGACGGTGCGAAGGCCAAGCTGGAGGAACTGGCTGCCGCGATGCACGATGCGCTGGTGGGCCATGGCGCGCGTGCCGATGCGCTGCACGCACTCGGCGAACTGGCGGTCCATCGCGCGCATTGACCTGCCGGGCCTGCCGGCGCGAAAAGAAAAAGCCCGGCGTTGCCGGGCTTTTTCATGCGACTTCAAGCGCGCTTTACTTGATCAGGCGCAGCGCGAACGGGTAGCGATACGCTTCGCCGTTGTTGGCCTTCACGCCACCGATGATCGACAGCACCAGCGCGGCAATGCCGATCAGCGGCATCAGCAGCAGGCCGATCAGGACGAACGCCAGGATCCACGAGATCACGAACGCGATGAACACCGTGATCTGGAAGTTCAGCGCTTCCTTGGACTGGTCGGTGACGAAGCCCTTGGAGGCGTCATCCTTGCTGATCAGCCAGATGATCAGCGCGCCGATCGGGCCAGTGACGATGCCCAGCAGGTGGGACAGCAGCGCCATGGTGCGCTGGTCCTGCGGTGCGTCGCCCGCGGTCGGCGGCGGAGGCGGTGCGGTGACGTTGTCGAATTCGCTCATCTAGTGGATCCCCGAAATGGTGAGGTGGGCGGTCGAGCGCTGCGATCCCCCGCAGCACTCCGCGTGCCAAGCATAACGGGTAACGGCGTCACCGTCGGCCACGTCGTGGCCGACGGGCGTCATTCGCCCGCCACGGTCATCCGGCCGACCAGGATCGACCCGACGCCGACATGGGACCGGCGGTCCACATCGCGACCCACGGCCTCGATGCCGGCGAAGATGGCCTTGAGGTTGCCGGCGATGGTGATGCCATCGACCGGGTACGCGAGCGCACCGTCCTCGACCCAGAAGCCTGCCGCGCCGCGCGAATAATCGCCCGTCACCCCGTTCACGCCCTGCCCCATCAGTTCGGTGACGAGCAAGCCGGTACGCATGCCGGCGAGCAGATCGTCGAAGCCGCCCGCGTTCGCCTTCACCTGCAGGTTGTGCACGCCGCCGGCATTGCCGGTGGTCTGCAGGCCGAGCTTGCGCGCCGAATAGCTGCCCAGCACGTAACGCTCGAGCACGCCATCGCGGATCAGGTGCGAACGCTTGGTCGCCACGCCCTCCGCATCGAAGGCCGAAGAGCGCAGGCCATGCGGCAGCAAGGGAAGCTCCTCGATGGCGAACCAGTCGGGAAAGATCCGCTGGCCCACATGGTCGAGCAGGAAGCTCGCACGCCGGTACAGCGCGCCGCCGGAGACGGCACCCAGCAGGTGGCCGATCAGTGAACGCGCCACCTCAGCCGAGAACAGCACGGGGTATTCGCCGGTCGCCAGCGAGCGCGGCTGCAGGCGCGCCACGGTCCGCGCGGCGGCCTTGCGGCCGATGGCCGACGGATCCTCGAGTTCCAGGTGCGACAGCGCCGTGCTGTACCAGCCATCCCGTTGCATGCCATCGCCCTGCCCCGCGATCAGCGCGCAGCCGATGGTGTGCTGCGTATCGCGCTCGCGGCCGATGAAGCCGTGCGAATTCGCGTAGACGGACAGACTTTCGCCGCTTCCGATGGATGCGCCGTCGGAGTTCTCGATGCGCGCATCCGCCTCGCGCCCGGCCGCCTCGCAGGCCAGCGCCAGATCCACGGCACGGTCCATGTCGAGCGCCCAGGGATGCCAGACGTCGAGGTCGGGGAACGCGCCATCCGCCTGCGGACGCGCCATCAGCGCGGCATCGGCAAGGCCGGCCGCTTCGTCGTCCTCGGTGTAGCGGGCGATGGCGCAGGCCTGTGCGACCGTGGCTTCCAGGCTCTCCTCGCGCAGGTCGGCCGTGCTCGCACTGCCCTTGCGCTGACCGAAGTAGACCGTCACGCCGATGCCGCGGTCACGGGTGGACTCCACGGTTTCCACATCGCCCAGGCGGACGCTGACGTTGAGCCCGGTTTCTTCGCTGCAGCTCACCTCTGCCTGGGTGGCGCCCTGCGCCCTGGCGCGTTCGAGAAGACGCTGCGACAACACCTCCAGGCGCTCCAGGCGGGCCAGGCTGTCGTCGGGGGAAGTCAGGGCGGTGACGTTCAATGCTTTATCCTTGTGTCCTGTGATCCGCGCCCGGGCGCCGGATCGGTATTGGATCAGGCTTCCACGCGATGCGGCGGAAGCGTCAGAGAGGTTCCACGATGCGCGGACGCGACCCCGAAACCGGCGAATTCCTTGGCCCCAGCCGCACCCAGCAACGGGGCGAGGCGCTGGAGATCCGCAGCCTTGCCGAGAAACTGGTGGCGCTGCCGACCGCGCAACTGGCGCGCCTGCCGATTCCCGAAGATCTCATGCCGCACATCGTCGAGACGCAGCGCATCACGTCGCACATCGCCCACAAACGCCAGTTGCAGTTCCTGGCCAAGCAGATGCGGCGCGAAGACGACGAGGTGCTGGAAGCCATCCGCGATGCGATGGACGAGGGTGGCGAAGCCGCGCGCCGCGAAACCGCCCTGCTCCACCACGCCGAGCAATGGCGCGACCGCCTGCTGGCCGATGGCGATGCGGCGCTGGCCGACCTGCTGGAGGCATTCCCGCAGGCCGACCGCCAGAAGCTGCGCCAACTGGCGCGCAATGCCAGCGAAGAACGCGCGAAGAACAAGCCGCCGCGCGCGTTCCGCGAATTGTTCCGCGAAGTGCGCGAGCTGCTGGCCGACGCGAGCGCTGCGCAAGACGGCGACGAAGACGACGCGCTCTAGCCCCTCTCGCCTCGGGAGAAGGGTTGGGGTGAGGGTACGGCGAAGTCCATGTTGCGCACACGTCATGGACGTCGCCCAACCCTCATCCGCCCTGTGGGCACCTTCTCCCGGGGGGAGAAGGAGGAAAGCATGGGACGCTTCACGCCTTCGTCCCACCCACCGTCAATCCTTCGATCAACAATGACGGCTGGCCCACGCCTACCGGTACGCTCTGGCCGTCCTTGCCGCAGATGCCGACACCCTGGTCCAGCGCCAGGTCATGGCCGACCATCTTCACCTTCTGCATGGTTTCCGGACCGTTGCCGATCAGGGTGGCGCCCTTCACCGGAGCGGTGATGCGGCCATCTTCGATCAGGTAGGCCTCGGTGGCGGAGAACACGTACTTGCCGCTGGTGATGTCGACCTGGCCGCCGCCGAAGTTGACCGCGTACAGGCCCTTCTTCACCGAGCGGATCATGTCCTCCGGGTCGTGCTGGCCGGCCAGCATGTAGGTATTGGTCATGCGCGGCATCGGCAGGTGCGCGAACGATTCCCGACGGCCGTTGCCGGTGGGCGCCACGCCCATCAGGCGCGCGTTGAGCGCGTCCTGCATGTAGCCCACCAGTACGCCATCCTCGATCAGCGTGGTGCAGTTCGTCGGCGTGCCTTCGTCATCGATATTGAGCGAGCCGCGACGGCCCGGCAGCGTGCCGTCATCGACGATGGTGACGCCCTTGGCTGCCACCTGCTGCCCGATCCGGCCGGCGTACACGCTGGTGCCCTTGCGGTTGAAGTCGCCTTCGAGCCCATGGCCGACCGCCTCGTGCAGCAGCACGCCCGGCCAGCCGCTGCCCAGCACCACCGGCATCACGCCGGCGGGCGCGTCGATGGCATCCAGGTTCACCAGCGCCTGCCGCAGTGCCTCGCGTGCCAGGTCTTCCGGCTTGCCGTCGGCGAACAGTTCGGCATAGCCGTAACGTCCGCCCATGCCGGCGTAGCCGGATTCGCGGCGTCCGTTCTGTTCGACGATCACCTGCACGTTCAAGCGCACCAGCGGACGCACGTCGGAAGCCAGCACGCCGTCGCTGCGCGCGACCAGCACAGTGTCGATGCCGCCGGACAGGCTGACGGTGACCTGCTGCACGCGCGGATCGGCGGCGCGCAGGAAACGGTCCACCGCACGCAATGCCTCGACCTTGGCATCGTTGCCCATCGCATCGATGGGATCGTCGCTGGCATACAGCGCGTGGCCGCCACTGCGCACCAGCGTGCGCGGGGAATGCGCGGCTCCGTCGCGCGCGATGGCGCGCGCGGACTTCGCCGCATCCAGCAGGGCCGGTGCGTTGATGTCGTCGGAGTAGGCGAAGCCGGTCTTCTCGCCGGAAATCGCGCGCACGCCCACACCCTGTTCGATCGAGTGGGCGCCGTCCTTGACGATACCGTCCTCGACCGTCCAGCTCTCGCGACGCGCATGCTGGAAGTACAGGTCGCCGAAATCGATGCCCGGCCCCAGCAAGGTACCGAAGGCGCGATCCAGGCCGGACGGGTCCAGGCCAGCGGGCAGAAGGAGACGGGTTTCGGCGAGCGTGATCGGCAGGGTCATGGTCATCACAATGGGGACGAAAAGCGCTGCCGGCAAGGACGCCCTCGCCGACCGGCGGATTCAGGGGGCGCCAGCGCTGTCGGCGCGATCGTCGCTTCGGACGCGCGATTGTTCGCGCCCCACCACTTCGACCTTGGGCGATTTCCACGGACCGGTGACGCGGTAGGTCTTGGCGCCCATTTCCGCCAGCGGCTTCTTCAGCACGGCGTTGGCCACCGCACCCACGGCGGCGCCGATGGGCCCACCCGCCACCGCGCCCACGGCGGTGAGTACGTTGGCGGATTTCGGCTTCACGTCCACGGTCTGGTCGAACCGCTCGGCCCTCAGGTCGGTGTCGCCGCGGATCAGGATCTCGGCGGCGGGGCCGTCGATCAGCAGGTTGTCGCTGCGCGCCATCCCGCCGGTGAGGCGGATGTCACCGTCGATGCGGTTGAACGCAAAGCCCTTGGCGAAGAAATCGCTGAAGTCGAGCATCAGGCGGCGACGTACTTCCGCCACGCTCAACAGGCCCAGCACGCGACCCGCACCGGGCTCGACCTCGAGCAGGTGCCCGTCCCGCGCGGCAAGCTTCACGCTGCCTTCCAGCGCGGCCAACCGGAAGCCCTCCGGACTGCCCGACCAGCCGGCCTCGGCGGTGATCTGCCCATGGCCACCCCGCACGCGGTCGCCCAGGCCCAGGTCGTCGAGCAGTTCGCCGAAGTTCTCGCTCTTCACGTCCGCAGCGAAGCGCGTCCGTGCCGCGACACCGGTACCCGTCCACTGGCCGCGCACATCGATCTGCTGCCCCGGCGAGCGCAACTGCAGCGCGTCGACATGCATGCCGTCCGCCTGCTGGCGCGTGCGCAGCTTGGCGGCACCCAGGCGTGCATCGCCGAAGCGCAGATCGTCGATATCCAGCGACAGCGGAGGAATGGCGGCAGGGTCGAAGTCGTCCGTGGCGGCGCGCACGGTCGGGTCGGTGCGCGGTGCGCCACCCGCACTCGCCTTGCGCCAATGGACGCGCGCGAGCTTGCCGGCAATCGGCGCGCCCTTGGCATCAGGCACCAGCAGCGCACCGGACAAGGCCTCGCCATCCAGCGAGACCGCGAGCGCCTGTTGCGCGGGGGCGAGCTGCAGGCGGGTATCGGGAAAGGAAGCGCCGATCAGGAGCAACTGATCCGCAGTCACGTCGACATGGCGCAGTGGCAGGCTGTCGCTTCCCCCGCTGCCGCCGCGCGCCACCGCCACCCACTCCATCGCGTCCAGCGTGCCGGTATGTCCGGTGGCCACCAGCCCGGACGGCGGAGGCGCATCCTTCACTTCGCTGCTGCCCAGCACCACGCGCACACCGGTCTGACCATTGCTGGCGCGCGCGCGCAGCGCGAGCACCTTGCCGAAGGCCACGTCGATCTGTCCGCTGCCCATCGGCAACGGCGCTCGCACGGTTGTCGCCAGCGGCGTGGTGGCGGATTTGCGCAGCGGCGCCGGCAGGCTCATCGCGGTACCCACCAGGTCCGATGTCAGGTTGAGTTGCGTCGGCGCTGCGGTCTTGCCTGCCGCCACGCGCGGGATGTTCACGCCCACCGTCCATTGCGAACGTCCGTCCATGTAGGGCTTCAGCCACGCCATCTCGGCGGCACGGTCCAGCAGGCGGTCGGCTTCGACCATCGCGGACAGGTCGGCTTCGAACGCCTGCGTGCGATCGCGCGTGCCACTGCCTGCGCGCAGGCCAAGTACCCCGGCCTGCCCGTCGTGCACGACCTGCAGCGGCCCCGAGGCGAACCCGCCATCGTCATAGCGCGCCTTGCCACGTACGTCGTCGAACACGAGGTCCCAGCGTTTTTCGGCCAGCTGCGCACCTTTCAGGTCCACCGTGCCGGCCAGCTTCTTGCGCGCCTGCTCACCCGCGTGCAGCGGTTGCAGCAGATCGAACGTCGCCGCCACCGGGCCCTTGGCCTGCAGATGGTCGAGCGTGTCGCCATAGGTCTTGTGCAGCGGACTCTGCCGCAGCAGCGCGAGCAGCTTGCCCGCATCGGTCTCGGTACGCGCGATGATCTTCAGGTCGGCATCGCGGAAATCGGCGATGCCGGCCTGGAACGCCGGAATCGTCACGCCCGCCAGCGCCCCTCGTCCCTGCAACTGGAACCCGTTGCCGATGAAGGCGATCTCGGCGTCGACCTGGTCCAGCTGCGGCCACTCGGGCTGGAACTTGAACTGGCCATCGGCGATGCGGGCGACCGCTTCGAACCTGCCGTTCTGGTGGAGGAACGGCCAGTCGTCGAGGTCGCCACTGACGATCGCGCGACCTTCCCGCACGGTGCCGCCCACCAGCGCGGCATTGAGCCAGTTCACTGCGGCCTTGGGCATCTTGTGGTGGATCCAGAATCCCTTGGCCACCGGCACCGGCGCATCGGCCAGGTCCGCCGCGATGTCGATCCACGGTCGCGTGCCATCGCCCTGGAACCACATGCCGCCACGCACGTCGGCAGCGTAATCGGTCCCCTGCACGTGCAGCGCCGAAGTCCCCACGCGCCAGCCCGCGCCTTCACGCCACCCCACCACGTCGCCTTCCAGGCGCACGTCGTGCACCACTTCGAACCCGCTCGGCCAGTCGAAGCGCATCGTCGCTTGCGGAAGCAGCCGCAGGCGGAACCCCGCAGCGTCGCCATCGAAATCCCCCGCTAATCCG
Source organism: Pseudoxanthomonas sp. LARHCG66 (assembly GCF_052871755.1). Lineage (NCBI taxonomy): Bacteria > Pseudomonadati > Pseudomonadota > Gammaproteobacteria > Lysobacterales > Lysobacteraceae > Pseudoxanthomonas > Pseudoxanthomonas sp. LARHCG66. The sequence goes on from NZ_JBIXJW010000001.1 coordinate 712,700, forward strand.
CGGATGCCGGGGGCATCGCCAACCGCACGGAACCCGATGTCACGCAACTGTCCTTCCACGCGCATCGGACCATTCCTGCGTCCGGCCAGCGCCAGCCGTGCGAGGCGCGCGCCGGGCCGCGCCTGGAACAGCCAACGGCGCACGCCGGGATCGACCTTGTCGCTGAGCCCGAGCACCGCCAACAGCGGTGCTGCATCCACCTGGTCCGCCAGCAAGGCGTAACGCTCGCCGCCGGCCAGTACCAGGCCGTCCAGCGTCTGCACGGCAGGCGCCGTGCCCACCCGCAGGCGCGGAGCATCGAGTCGCCAGCCACCGGCCACCAGGCGCCAACGCATGCGTCCTTCCATCTGCTCGAAATCGATGCGCGTGGGTGCTGCCGATGTCGGCAGCGGCGCGCCACGCAGGCCCACCTGGCGCAGGTTGGCGTCCGCCGTCACCATCACCACGCGATGCCGGCGCAGTTCCGTCCAAGCCCGCACGCGACCGTTGCCGCGCTCGGCCACCACGCCGGCGTAGCGCAGCAACGGCGACCAGGCGCCGATATCTTCCGCAGCCACATCGAGATAGGCACGGCCATCGCCGGCCTTGCGATCGAAGTCGACCGCCACGTTCAGTGGCGCCGCGTCCTTGCGTATCCATGCCCGCGTGCCGGCGCGCACGCGATCGCCCTGGACGCGCAGGCGCAGGTCGATTTCGGGCAGGCGGATATCCCATCCCAGCGATGGCGCGATGATCGCAAGCCGTCCGTCGATGACCTGCAGCTCACCCAGGCCTTCAAGGCTCTTCAGCGGGTCTTCGGTGGATTGCTGCTGTCCGGGCAGGCCCCGTACCGACCAGCGTCCGTCGTCCTCCCGCTGCAGCGTCAGCGCCAGTCCGCGCAGGCGCAACTCGGTGAAGGAGCGCCCTGGCAGCAGTCCGCCATACATCGACACCAGCACTTCTGCCTGGCCGATACGCACGCCGGCATCGCCTTCACCCAGGCGCAGCCCATCGAGCTGCAACAGCGGTCCGCGGCGCGTCCATTGGGTCTTCACCGCATCGAAGGCGACGGGCCGGCCGGCGCGTTCGCTCAGCCATGCCGCGACCCGATCGGGATGCCGCTCCGCCAGCGGCAGCACCTGGCTGGCGATGCCGAGCACCACGGCCATGCATACCAGCACCACCGCGATGCCATAGACGGCACTGCGGCGAGCCAGGCGCAGGCGGCGGCGCAGCGGGGTGGGCATCAGCTCGCTGCGCTCGCCGTGGTTTGCGATCCGGAATGCGGGACTCGAGAAGACACGAGTCGCGCTTCGCTTGTGCGAATCGCCCACCACGCATCACGAATCACGGCTTCACAGCAACACGACATCGAACTGCTCCTGCAGATACTGCTCGTCCGCCTGGAAACGGATCGACTTGCCGAGGAATTCCTCCAGTTCCGCCACCGCGGACGATTCCTCGTCGGTGATGCGGGCAACGACTTTCGGCGAGGCGATCACCAGCAGGCGCGCGGCCTCGAACTGGCGCACCGCGCGGGTGATCTCGCGGAAGATCTCGTAGGTGACGGTTTCGGCCGTCTTGATGGCGCCACGCCCGCTGCATTCCGGACAGGGCTCGGACAACTGGCGCGCCAGGCTTTCCACGGTGCGCTTGCGCGTCATCTCCACCAGGCCCAGCGGCGAGAATTCGTACACCGTGGTCCTGGCGTGGTCCTTGGCCAGCGACTTCTCGAGCGTGCGCAGCACCTGGCGGCGATGCTCGGGATCATCCATGTCGATGAAATCGATGATGATGATGCCGCCCAGGTTGCGCAGGCGCAGTTGACGCGCGACGGCCTGCGCGGCTTCGAGATTCGTGCGATAGACGGTCTCTTCCAGATTGCGCTGGCCGAGGAACGAGCCGGTGTTGACGTCGACCGTGGTCATCGCCTCGGTCTGGTCGATCACCAGGTAGCCGCCGGACTTCAGCGGCACCTGCTTGTCCAGCGCGCGGCCGATTTCATCTTCGACGCCGTACAGGTCGAAGATCGGGCGCTCGCCGGTGTACAGCTCGATGCGCTCCGCGAGCACCGGCATGTACTTGGCGACGAACGCCTGCAGGCGCTCGTAGGTTTCGCGCGAATCCACCTTCACCTTCTCCACGTCCTTGCGGATCAGATCGCGCACGGCGCGCAGCGGCAGGCTCAGGTCTTCGTACAGGATGCTGCACGGCGGCAGCTCGCGGCCGCGCTTCTCGACGATGTTCCAGACGCGCGACAGATAGGCCAGGTCCTCGGCCAGGGCTTCCGCCGGCTGGCCTTCGGCATTGGTGCGGATGATGTAGCCGTGTCCGCCATGCTGGGCGGCGAGATCGGTCACCACCTGCTTCAGTCGATGGCGCTCGGCATCGTCCTCGATGCGCGCGGAGACGCCGATCACCTTGGACTGGGGCAACAGCACCAGGTAGCGCGACGGAATGCTGATCTGCGTGGTGAGCCGCGCGCCCTTGCTGCCGATGGGATCCTTCACCACCTGCACGACGATGTCCTGCCCGTCACGCAGCAGGTCCATGATCGGCGCCGGCGGCGGTGCGGGCAGCGGGGCCTCCTCGCCATCCACCACCGCACCAGGCGAGGAGCGCACGATGTCGTTGGCATGCAGGAACGCCGCACGGTCCAGGCCGACCTCGACGAAGGCCGCCTGCATGCCGGGCATCACCCGCTGCACCTTGCCCTTGTAGATGTTGCCGACCACGCCCCGGCGCCAGCCGCGCTCGATGTGCAGTTCCTGCAGCATGCCGTTTTCGATCACCGCAACGCGCGTTTCGCGCGGGGTGACGTTGACCAGGATTTCTTCCGACATGCTTTCCTTCCCTCAGGCTGACGCGGTGGCGACAGGCGCCGATGGATGGATGTCGAACTCGCGCAACAGTCTCGCGGTTTCGTGGAGAGGCAGGCCCATCACCGCCGAGTAGCTGCCGGCCAGGCGGGTGACGAACTGCTCGGCGCGCCCCTGGATCCCGTAGGCACCCGCCTTGCCCATGGCTTCGCCGCTGGCCACGTAGGCCGCGATGTCATCTTCGTCCAGCTCGGCGAAACTCACGTCGGTGACAACGAACGCCTGTGCTTCGCGCGCGGCGCTGACCACCGAGACCGCGGACACGGCCTGGTGCGTGCGGCCCGACAACCGGCGCAACATGGCGACGGCATCGGCGGCATCCACGGGCTTGCCGAAGACCTCGTCGTCCAGGATCACCTCGGTGTCGGCGGCCAGCACCACGGCACCGGGCGAGCCCATCACCTTCAACAGGCCGGCGCCCGCCTTCTCGCGGGCGACCCGGCGCACGTACTCCGTGGCGGGTTCGCCGGGCTGGCGGTGTTCGGGGATGTCGAGGTCGATGCGGCCGAACGAGAGCCCCAGGCGGGTCAGCAGTTCGGCGCGGCGGGGGGATTGGGAAGCCAGGTAGAGCATCCCGGAAGAATAACCCGCGGCGCCTGACTGAATGACCGCTGATGATGGCCGGGACGGCGTAACCCTGCGCCGCATCACGGCCCGTTCATGTCATCGTGAACACCCTTGCGCGTCGACGACGACCGGGTGCCCGCACGCCCGAACCACGAAAAGGAGATCCCATGCGTCTGCCCCTGCTTCGCCCGCTACTGCTCGCCATCACCCTGTCTCTGGGAACCACTGCCGCCATGACCACTTCCGCCCAGACTGCGCCGGCCTATGCCATCCCGGCCGACGGCACGCTGCTCAACGTCTCCGCGCAGGCCGAGGCCTCCCGCGTTCCCGACATCGCCACCCTCTCCGCCGGCGTGGTCACCCAGGCCGTCGACGGCAACACCGCCATGCGCCAGAACAGCGAGCAGATGGCCAAGGTCGTGGCCGCGATCAAGGCCGCCGGGATCGCCGACAAGGACGTGCAGACCAGCGGCATCAGCCTCAATCCGCAATACCGCTACGCCGAGAACGAAGCACCGAAGATCACCGGCTACCAGGCCAACAACACCGTCAGCATCAAGGTCCGCGACATCGCCAAGCTGGGCAAGGTGCTGGACGCCCTGGCCGGCGTGGGTGCGAACCAGATCAACGGCCCCAGCTTCGAGATCGACAATCCGGAACCGGTCTACGACGAGGCGCGCCTGGCCGCGCTGAAGAAGGCCCAGACCCGTGCGGAGACCTATGCCAAGTCGCTCGGCCTGAAGGTGCGCCGCATCGTCAGCATCTCCGAAGGCAATGGCGGCTTCCGCCCGATGCCGATGATGGCGATGGCGAAGATGGAGGCCCGCGACGCCAGCGGTGCGCCGCCGGTTTCGCCAGGCGAGACCACCGTCTCGATCAACCTGGACGTGGTGTTCGAACTGGGCAAGTAAGCACCGCCTGCTCCCGACGACGGCGCCCTGCGGGGCGCCGTTTTCGTTGGATGGGCGGATGGCCGGACTACGCCGAAGGTCGAACCCCACCCCCCTTGCGGACGCCATCCGCCGGAGTACAGTCTGGACATGCGGCGCCGGGACGTTGCAACCCCACTCCTCGCGGCCGAGCGTTGTTCCGTTCACAGCCCTCAGGAGGTGGATCATGGTTCGCGCACTACCCCACGGTTCCGATACCCGCATCGAGCTCGGCCGCATCGCGGCCATCGCCGCCGCCATCGCGGTCCATGCCGCCGCCCTGCTCATGCTGCTGATGCCGATGGCGGCGCCGCCGATCGCAGCACCTGTGAAGCCTAAGATCGTCATCGAGTGGTACAAAAAGGAACAGGTCGAGCCCAAACCGGTTGAAGCAGAGATCGTCAAGCGGGTCACGCCCAAGCCTGTCGAGCCACGTCCGGTCGTGAAGCCTGTCGAGGACAAGCAGATTGTCGATGCTCCCATCGTCGTGGACCAGGGCAGCGAGCGCGCCATCGATACCTCCGTCGCCGCAATCGACAGCGGCGATATCGGCGTCCCGTCGCACGGCACCGGTCCATTGCCCTCCGCCACGCTTGAATACGTCCGCGCGACGTCGCCTCGCTATCCGATCAGCGAGCTGAAGAGTGGCGTGGAAGGCACGGTGGTCCTGCGCGTGCTGGTGGATGTGGACGGCACGCCCCTCGACGTGAGCATCGAGAACAGCAGCGGCAACCGCAATCTGGACAGGTCCGCCCTCCAGCACGTGCTGAAGACCTGGCGCTTCAAGCCCGCCATGCAGAACGGGCAGGCGGTGCAGGCTTACGGCCTGGTGCCGATCGCCTTCAGCCTGCAGTGATCTTCCTGGAATGAAAGCAGAAGCCCGCCGGAAGGCGGGCTTCTGCTTTCTGCAGGAGCGACGCAAGTCGCGACCGCAGACCATCCGATCTCGATCTGCCACTACCTCGGCTCGCTTTCCGTGGCGGATGTCGATTCCCGTGTATGCACGACGCGCGGTCGCGACTCGCGGCGCTCCCGCAGAAAGCGCCCATCGCTCAGGCGCGGTGGTAGGGATGGTTCGCCAGCATCGCCGCCGCGCGGTAGACCTGCTCCGCTACCAGCAGTCGCACCAGCATGTGCGGCAACGTCAGCGGGCTGAGCGACCACTTCTCGTGGGCAGCAGCCACGACATCGGGTGCATGGCCTTCAGGCCCCCCGATCAGCAGCGCGATATCGCGGCCCAGCGTACGCCAGTGTTCCAGGCGCCGGGCGAGTTGTTCCGACGAGTACGGCTTGCCGGTCACTTCCAGCGCGACCACATGGGCATTCTTCGGCAAGGCCGCGAGTACGCGCTTGCCCTCGTCCTCGATCGCACGCTGCGGATCGCGGCCCTTGCCACGCAGGCCCGGCTCGATTTCGACCAGTTCGAACGGCAGCCAGTGCGACAGGCGCTTCTGGTACTCGGCGAAACCTTGGGCGACCCACGCGGGCGCACGCTCGCCGGTGGCGATGAGACGGCATTTCATGTCGCCATGATAGCGGCGTCACACGTTCATCGGCCCGCTTGCAAGGGTCATGCCTTTGTCATGTGGCGGTTATGTGCGCTGCCTAGCGTCGCGGACTCCCCAGCCCGCAGGAGTCGCATGATGACGATGTTCGATCCCTCCCGCCGCCAGGTCCTGAAAGGCAGTGCCGCCGCCGTCGCCATGGGTGCCATCGGCAGCCTCGGCGCGTTGCATGCGCGACAGGCCCATGCCGCCACGGCCGCGACACAACTTTCACCGGTCCCGAGCCGCTATGGCCCGCTCGCGCCGGTCGCGGATGACGCCACCGGCCTGCCGTTGCTGCAACTGCCGCGCGGCTTCCGCTACCGCTCCTTCGGCTGGAGCGGCGACCGCATGGATGACGGCCAGCCCTGCCCCGACCGCCACGACGGCATGGCCGTCGTCGGCGTGCGCCATCCACGCCGCGGCCGGGGCGGCAAGGGCCACGGACATGGCCTGGAGTACGCGCTGATCCGCAATCACGAGCGCGGCGCCGGCACGCCGATCCGGGCACCCGGTATGTACGACACCGGCACGGTCAGCGGCGCCGAGCGCGCGGGCGGCGGCACCACGACCCTGGGCTGGCGCCATGGCGAATGGACGCGCATGGAGCCGAGCCTGGGCGGCACGCTGGTGAACTGCGCGGGCGGCCTGACGCCGTGGGGTACGTGGCTGAGCTGCGAAGAGATCAAGACCGACGCCACCTCCAGCACCGGCCGCAAGCATGGCTACGTGTTCGAGGTGGATCCCGAGAACGAACGCACGACCGGCCGCCCGCTGGTGGGCCTGGGCCGCTTCAGCCACGAAGCGGTGGCCGTGGATCCGCGCACCGGCATCGTCTACCTGACCGAGGACGACCGGAACAAGTCGGGCCTGTACCGCTTCATCCCGAACGACCGTCGCGGCCGCAACGGCTCGCTGGAGAACGGTGGCCGGCTGCAGGCGGCGCGCGTGCGTGGTCGTCGCAACGTCGACCTCAGCGTGGCGGCGATCGGCGACGAATACGCACTGGAGTGGGTGGATGTTCCCGATCCGGACCTGGACACGATCGTGGCGCCGGCCGGGTTCCCCGACATTTCCGCCGGGGAGACGCTGAGCGGGCCGTTCGCGCAGGCGTGGAGCGAAGGCGCGCTGCGCATGAGCCGTGGCGAAGGCATCTGGTACAGCTACGGCAAGATGTTCATCGTCGACACCAGCACGGGCGTGGACGCGCAGGGCCGCAAGGGTCGTGGCAACGGGTCGGTATGGGTCCTCGACCTGTTCACGCAGCGCCTGAAGGCGCTGTTCGTCAGCGGCCACCAGCTGGCTGCCCACAACCCCGACAACATCACCGTCAGTGGCCGCGGCGGCGTCGTGCTGTGCGAAGACGGCGGCGAGAGTCCCGACGAATACGGCCCCGGCGCGCGCCTGATCGGTTTGACCCGTGCCGGCGAGTCGTTCTACCTGTGCAAGAACAATGTGCAGCTGACATCCACGCAGATCGCCAATGCGGGCAAGTCGGTGCCCGAGGGCGACTACCGTGAGAGCGAATTCTGCGGCGCGTGCTGGGACCCCTTCTCGCGCACGCTGTTCGTCAACCTGCAGACGCCGGGCATCACCGTCGCGATCACCGGCCCATGGGAGCGCGGGCCGCTCTGACGGAGATCAGCGGAACGAAGAACGGCGCCCTGGGGCGCCGTTCCTTCGATGCATGACGAGCGGCCTCAGAGCCGCGATTCGTCAGCCGTTTCGATGTCTTCCGGCGGCTGGTCGCCCACGGTCCACAGGCGCTCGAGCGCGTAGAACTCGCGCACGCGCGGCAGCATGACGTGGACGATCACATCACCCAGGTCGACGAGGACCCATTCGGCCTCGCGCTCGCCTTCCACACCCAGCGGCATCACGTCGAGCTTCTTGGCGAACTTCACCACTTCGTCGGCAATCGATTTCACATGGCGGGTCGACGTGCCCGAGGCGATCACCAGGTAATCGGCGACGCTGGACTTGCCGCGCACGTCGATCTCGACGACATCCTTGGCTTTCAGCTCCTGCACGGCGGCATGCACCGTGGCGAGCAGATCCGGCAGGGCCGGCGGCGGACTGGGCAGACGGGTCTTGATGACGTGGGCTTGGCTGGACAAAGGCTTGGTGGCTCTGGGAATACGGCGGCGATTATAGCGAACCCGTGCCGGCCGCCCGTGATGCGTAAAGCCTTTCGTCGGCAATGGCGTCCGCGACCGCCGCCGGAACGAGGTGCCGCCAGGCCTCGCCTGCAGCAATGCGACGGCGGATCTCGGTCGCCGATTCGGGCTGAAGCGGGTGACCGAGCCGGTATACACGCCCCGCGGGCACCCGCCACAGTCCATCGGGACACGATATCCACCGGTCGGCGAGGGCATCCGACAGCAACGGGGGAAGGCCCGCGCCCAACGGACTGCCGGGTCGGTCGGCGACGATGAAATGCGCCAGATCGAAGAGCGCCGTCCACTCCCGCCAGGTCGGCAGGCCCAGCAGGCTGTCCGCACCGATCAGCAGGGCGACCGGGACCGCGTCGCCCTGCTCGGCCCGGAGTTCGCGCAGCGTATCGATGGTGTAGGAGCGGCCGTCCGGCTCCCGCGCCGCACGGAGCAGTTCGCGCCGGTCCACGCGCAGGCCGGCTTCATCCGCCACCGCCAGGTCGAGCAGATGCGCGCGCTGGCAAGCGGTGGCGCCCGGCGGGGCACGATGGGGGGGGTCGGCTGCCGGCATCAGGTTGACCGGCACGCGGAATTCATCGCGCGCAGCGCGCGCAATGGCCAGGTGCCCGTTGTGGACGGGGTCGAACGTGCCACCGTAGTAGAGCTGCAGCCGTGATGCGTGAGGTGTGAGGGTGGATTCGTGGTTCGGCATCGGCATCGGCTTCCGCGAATCAAGAATCGCCGATCGCCACGTCACGCCACCAGCAGGCGCACGGCCTTCGCCTCGGCGATCGCCAGCAGCAGGCGCTCCAGGCCCACCCAGGCATCGCCATCGCCCCGCCCTTTCGCGGTGCGGTCGATCTTCGACGCTTCGGCGACGAAACGGTCCCAGCGCGCCGGCGTCGCATGCCGTTGCAGCGCACGCTTGAACGGCGCCTGCTTGGCTTCCCAGATGCCCTGCGATTTCATTTCGGCAGCGAGGTTGCCGCCACTGGCCTGCACGCGCGCCAGCGCTGCGGTGCGCAGCAGCTCCTTGACGACCATCGGCATCAGGCCGGCGACCATGTCGCCTTCTGCGCGCAGGCCGGCGAGGATGCGCGAAACCTGCGCGCCCTGCCCGGCCAGCACTGCATCGGTCAGGCGGAAAACATCGTAGCGGGCAGCGTTCGCGACCAGCGATTCCATCCGCTCGACATCCAGCACCTCGCCTTCGCTGAGCAGGGCGAGCTTGTCGATTTCCTGCGCGGCCGCCAGCAGGTTGCCTTCGACGCGATCGGCCAGCAGTTGCACGGCATCGCGGTCTGCACGCACGCCCTTGCTGCGCAGGCGGCTTTCGATCCAGCCTGGAAGCTCGTGCGGTTTGATGGCCCATGCCACCGCGACCACACCGACGCGTGCGATGGCATCGCTCCACTTGCCCTGGTAGGCCTTGCCCCATTCGCCGGCGGTGATCAGCAGCACCACGTCCGGTGGCGGGTTGGCGCAGAACGCGCTGATGATCTCGGCGCCCTCCTTGCCCGGTTTGCCGCCCGGCAGCCGGACCTCGACCAGGCGGCGCGCACTGAACAGGCTGGGCGCATTGAAGCTCGCCTCCAGCCGGTCCCAGTCGAAATCACGCCCGTCGGCATCGAAGACTTCGCGCTCGCCGATGCCCTGCGCGCGCGCCTGTGCACGCACCGCATCCGCCGCTTCCAGCACGCGCAGCGTTTCGGGGCCCGCGATCAGGTAAACCGGATACAGCGTCTCGGACGCGCCGCGCGCGGCCAGCTGTTCCGGCTTGAGTTCCATCAGGGCGCCACGCTCACCGGACCGGAGCGCACCACGCCGTCGATGCGGCGCAGGATGGAGGCCGCCATGTCGCGACGCAGCTCGTCAGCGAGTACTTCGCGCTCTGTCGCGGTACCGGTCGCATCCTGCGGTGGCGACACGTAATCCCGCGACAGCTCCACGACCTGCTGCGGCACCAGGTCGGTCCCGTCCGCGCGCTTGAACGCGAAGACCACCGCGTAGCGCAGACTGAATTCCTGCGCGCGGCCGAACTGGTCGACGGCGATAGGCAGATCGCCCCAGCGCTCGGACAGGATGCGCAGCGTGGCCACCTGCTCTTCGGGCATCGCGGCACTGTCTTCGCCGATGGGCGCGGCCAGCGTCGCACCCGCGCCCTGCAGGCCACGCGACAGGCTGGTGACCAGCGCGCTGTAGGACGTGGACGCGCCCTGCACCCTGATCGGCCCCAGGTCGGAAGGCAGCGCGATCTTGTTGCGCAGGTGGAAACCGCAACCGGCCAGGAAGACCAGGGCGACGAGGAGCAGAGGCAGGCGGAATCGGGTCATGGGCGAAGTCTGGACGAGGCCGTCATGGGCGGCAATAGCGTAGCCGGACCGCAGGTGAACACCGGGGCAAGACGTCCGCCGCCGATATCCATCCGCAGCACGGCGGCGCCGGTCAACCCGCCACGATGTTGACGATCTTGCCCGGCACCACGATCACCTTCCGGATCGCCAGGCCTTCAAGGAACTTCGCGGTGTTCGGTTCCGCCCTGGCCAGCGATTCGACCAGGTCGCGCGGTGCATCGGCAGCCACGTCGATCGTGCCGCGCAGCTTGCCGTTGACCTGGATCGCCAGGGTGACCGAATCGCGCACCAGCGCATCCTGGTCGACCTGCGGGAATGCCACGTCCTCGATCAGCGTCTCATCGTGGCCCAGCGCCTGCCACAGGGCGTGGCTGGCATGCGGCGTAATCGGGTTGAGCAGCAGCACCGCAGCTTCCAGTGCTTCCTGGCGCACCGCACGCCCCTGCGCACTGGCGTCGTCGAACTTGCCCAGCGTGTTGGACAGCTCCATCACTGCGGCGATGGCAGTGTTGAAGCTGTGGCGCTTGCCGTAGTCGTTGCCGACCTTGTCGATGGTCTCGTGGGTCTTGCGGCGTACGGCCTTCTGGTCGGCGGTGAGCGCTGCCACCTCCACCGCGGGTGCGGCTCCGTCGGCCACATGCTTCTGCACCTGCGTCCACAGGCGGCGCAGGAAGCGCGCCATGCCTTCCACGCCGGCTTCGTTCCACTCCAGCGACTGCTCGGGCGGCGCGGCGAACATCGAGAACAGGCGCACGGTGTCGGCGCCGAACTTGTCCACCATCGACTGCGGGTCGACGCCGTTGTTCTTCGACTTCGACATCTTCTCGACCGGGCCGATCTTCACCGGCTGGCCATCCGCCTTCAGCGTGGCGCCGACGACGCGGGCCTTGTCGTCGCGCTGGATCTCGACATCGACCGGATTGATCCAGTCCTTCGACCCGTCCGCATTGTCGCGATAGAACGTCTCGGCGATCACCATGCCCTGCGTGAGCAGGTTGGTGGCCGGCTCGTCGCTGTCCACCAGTCGCGCGTCGCGCAGCAGCTTGTGGTAGAAGCGGAAGTACATCAGGTGCAGGATCGCGTGCTCGATGCCGCCGATGTACTGGTCCACCGGCAGCCAGTAGTTGCCGCGCTTGTCGACCATGTCCTTCGCACCGGGCGAGGTGTAGCGAGCGTAGTACCAGCTCGATTCCATGAAGGTGTCGAAGGTGTCGGTCTCGCGCTCGGCGGCGGCGCCACATTGCGGGCACTTCGTCTTGCGCCATTCGGGGTCGGCCTTGATCGGCGACTTCACGCCATCCAGGGTGACGTTTTCCGGCAGCACGACCGGCAGATCGGAATCCGGCACCGGCACGGCGCCGCAGGATTCGCAGTAGATGACCGGAATCGGGCAACCCCAATAGCGCTGGCGGCTGACGCCCCAGTCGCGCAAGCGGTAGTTCACCCGCCGCTGGCCCTGGCCCTTGCGCTCGAAGCGCTCGGCCAGCGCCTCGAACGCGCCGCGGTAGTCCAGGCCATCGAACTCGCCCGAGTTGACCAGTTCCAGGTCGTCACGCGTCTTGTCGCCGTACCAGTCACGCCAGGTGGTCGGGTCGTAGGTCTTTTCGTCGTCGGTCTTCGGCGCCTTCAGTGCGATGACCTGCTGGATCGGCAGCGCGTACTTAGTGGCGAACTCGAAGTCGCGCGGGTCGTGGCCCGGCACCGCCATCACAGCTCCCGTGCCGTAACCCATCAGCACGAAGTTGGCGACCCACACCGGGACCTTGTCACCGGTGACCGGATGGACGGCTCTCAGCCCGGTGTCCATGCCGCGCTTTTCCTGCGTCTCCAGCTCGGCTTCGGACACGCCGCCGTGCTTCAGTTCTTCCAGGAACGCGGCCAGCGCCGGATTGGACGCGGCGGCCTTCAGCGCCAGGGGGTGCTCGCCGGCGATCGACACGAAGGTCACGCCCATCAGCGTGTCCGGGCGGGTGGTGAATACCGTCAATGGCTCCTGGCCTTCGACGACGAACTGGATTTCCAGGCCCTCGGAACGGCCGATCCAGTTGCGCTGCATGGTCTTGACCGCATCCGGCCAGCCCGGCAACTCGTCCAGGCCGTCCAGCAGCTCCTGTGCGTAGTCGGTGATGCGCAGGAACCATTGCGGGATTTCGCGCTTCTCCACCACCGCGCCGCTGCGCCAGCCGCGGCCATCGATGACCTGCTCGTTGGCCAGCACGGTCTGGTCCACCGGGTCCCAGTTCACCACCGAGTTCTTGCGGTAGGCCAGGCCCTTGCGCAGCAGCCGCGTGAACATGCGCTGCTCGTGCACGTAGTACTCGGGGCGGCAGGTGGCGAACTCGCGCGACCAGTCGATCGCGTAGCCCAGCGACTTCAGCTGGCTGCGCATGTGCTCGATGTTGGCGTAGGTCCACTTGGCGGGCGCGGTCTTGTTCTTGATCGCGGCGTTCTCCGCCGGCAGGCCGAACGCGTCCCAGCCCATCGGTTGCAGCACGTTGTGGCCCGTCATCCGCTTGTAGCGGCTGATCACATCGCCGATGGTGTAGTTGCGCACGTGGCCCATGTGCAGCGCACCGGACGGGTACGGCAGCATCGACAGGCAGTAGTACTTCGGCTTGTCCGACTGCTCGTCGACCTCGAAGGCGCGCCGGGCCTCCCAGAAGGCCTGGGCCCGGGACTCGACGGTTTTCGGATCGTAGGAAGCGGGTTCGGCGACAGTGGACATGGCGGTGTGCGGCTACGGCGACGGCAAAGCGGCCAAGGGTACCGCAGCGCACCATGACCCGCCACGCCAACGGTTAGCATGGGCGCGTCGAAACCGGGGATCCAAGATGACCAAGCGCCTGTTTGCCCTAGCCCTGGCAGCCGCCAGCCTGCCCGTTACGGCCGCCGAACCGGCCCCGCCCGCCACGCTGGCCCTGCATTGCGGCCAGTTGTTCGATGCCCGCAGCGGCAAGGTGCTGGGCGAACACACGGTGCTGGTCCGCGACGGCAGGATCGCCGAAGTCATTCCCGGCCGCGCCAAGCTGGCCGACGCCGAATCGATCGTCCTGAACGACCACACCTGCACGCCCGGCTGGACCGACCTGCATGTCCATCTCGGCAGCGAATCCAGCCCGCAGAGCTACTCCGAAGGGTTCCGGCTGGACCCGGTGGACTACGCCTTCCGCTCCGTGGGCTTCGCCGAAAAGACCCTGATGGCCGGCTTCACCAGCGTGCGCGACCTGGGCGGCGACGTGGCGCCGCACCTGCGCGACGCCGTCAGCCAGGGCCTGGTGAAAGGTCCGCGCATCTTCGCCGCCGGCAAGTCCATCGCCACCACCGGCGGCCATGCCGACCCCACCAACGGCTACAACGACCGCCTTTCGCACCTGCTCGGCCCGCCCGGCCCGACCGAAGGCGTGATCAATTCGCCCGACGAGGCGCGCCAGGCCGTGCGCCAGCGCTACAAGGACGGCAGCGATGTCATCAAGATCACCGCGACCGGCGGGGTGCTGAGTTACGCCAAGTCGGGGGATGCGCCGCAGTTCGTGGTGGACGAGATCAAGGCCATCGTGGATACCGCGCGGGATTACGGCTTCCGCGTGGCGGCGCATGCGCACGGCAAGGAAGGCATGAGGCGCGCCATCCTCGGCGGCGTCACCAGCATCGAGCACGGCACCTACATGGACGACGAGATCATGCGGCTGATGAAGCAGCATGGCACCTGGTACGTGCCGACGATCTACGCGGGCCGCTTCGTGGCCGACAAGGCGAAGATCGATGGCTACTTCCCGCCCGTGGTCCGGCCGAAAGCGCAGCGCATCGGCGCGCTGATCCAGCAGACCGCCAGCAATGCGTACCGCAACGGGGTGAAGATCGCCTTCGGCACCGACATGGGGGTAGGCCCGCACGGCGACAACGCGCGCGAGTTCCTCTACATGGTGGAAGCCGGCATTCCCGCCGACGTGGCCCTGCAGGCCGCCACGATCCGTGCGGCGGAAGTGCTGGGCGTGGACGACCAGGGCGTGATCGAGCCCGGCAAGCGCGCCGACATCGTGGCCGTCCCGGGCGATCCGGTAGCCGACATCAATGCGGTGCTGAAGGTCGACTTCGTGATGAAGGACGGCAAGGTGTATCGCCGGCCGCACCTCGACGCCCCCGCCCGATGACGCGATGACGAACGCGCCGCAGCGCGCCGTCGTGCGGAACGGCCGGTACCAGGCCATGCTCGCGCGGCGGAGGTATTCACCTTCCGGCGCGCGACACAACGCACAGCCAGAGCAGCCACGCGGCATAGCCGAGTCGCTGTGCCACGCCCGCCGGCATCCATTCGACCGCCAGCAGCGCGCTGAACAGCACGACCGCGGCCGCCGCAACGCTCGCCACCACCGTCGGGCGCCACCCGCCCTGCCCGCGCATGCCGAGGGCGAACAGCGCTGCACCCGGCACGAATGCCACCCACCACAACAGCCATGCGGTCGCGTGCAGGCTGCTCGCGTCGTTGTGCAGGTCTTCCGGGTCCAGCGGCAGCACGCCCAGCCCGGCGAAACCCAGCGCGGACAACAGCAGTAACTGCGCACCAACGCGGGCGGGCCATCCTGCATCGGCCGGCAACCGGTGCCTCAGGTCCAGCGCAGTGCCTGCGGCCAATATCCCCGTCAGCATGAAGCCCAGCAGGTTGAAGCCCAGCGCATGCGGCACGCCCTTCGCTCCCAGCACCGCCACCGGATGCCCGATCTGCGAGTAGCCCGACAGCGCCAAGCCGAAGCCCAGCACGGCGCAGGTGAAGGCGATCGCGGCGGCCACGCCGGTCAGGGGCAACAGGCGGGACGAGGGGATCGGCATGGCGTTCGCGACAGGAGGAGACGAGGTGTGCAGACGAACCGAGCCTGCACGCCGGGGACGCGCATCTTAGCGCCGGGGCCCTACTCCTTTTCCCAGCCGGTGCGGCCGCCCTGCGCGGCAGCCTGGTTTTCCTTGAGGTAATCCAGTGCCAGCGAGGCACTGCGGACCAGCATGCTGTTGTCGGCGGCGCCGAACGTCCAGGCACCCGCCATTCCCTTCGCATGCTGGTAGAACTCGGGCTCCGCGATCACTGCGCCAGTCGCCTGGTCGGTGAGCTTCACCTTCACCAGGATGCGCGAACTGCCCGCGAAGGCGCCCGCCCAGAACCGCGCACCCCCGCTGATGAAGCGGATCTTCTCGATGCGCGGCTCGATCACCAGCGTCCGCACGGGTGCATGCGTGGCAGGTGCCGCGTTGCGCTCTGCAACCCACACGCCCACGCGCTCGTCGAGGTTGCGCTGGAACGATGCCAGCGCCTCCTGGTTGGCCTTGTGCCCGGCATAGTCGGAGGCGAGCGTGGCGGGCTTGAGGTCGTAGCGGTCGAACTGTCCGAGTGCCTCGACCGGCGGCGGGTTCAACTCGGCTGACGCCTGGATTTCGTCCTTCGCCAGCGCCTGGCCGACGAAAGCCCATCCCAGCAACATGCCCACTACGACGCGACGCACATCCATCACAGCCTCCGGACCGATCATCGACGCGGCCGATGCCGCGGCGGCGACCTTAGCAGAGCGCCGCCGCGGGGCCCTATGCCAAAGGTTGCCAATGGAAAACGTCCTCCACGCCCACTCCGAAGGCCCGTGCGATACGGAAGGCCAGCTCCAGCGAGGGTGCGTAGCGCCCGGCTTCCAGCGCAATGATGGTCTGCCGTGTCACCCCGCAGGCATCGGCCAGGCCCTGCTGGGTCATTTCGCCGCGCTCAAAGCGAAGCCGCCGGATATCGTTGGCGATCGGCGTGCCGGTCATCGGCGGTCGCCCCCATGCGGCGGCGAAACCCGTGCTGACGCTTCACCACCATTCACGCCTGCGTCCCCCGCCGGTCCTTCCAGTACATCAGCGCGGTAGCCGCGTACTCGCAGAGCCACCCCCACATCAGCGCGAACACCAGCAGGTTGGCGATCATGAAGTGGGTCGCCCATGCCAGCCGGTCCGCGGGCGAGAACGCCAGCATCACCGCCAGGCCAATCAGGCAGAACGTCAGCGCACTGCGCCCCCAGCCGGCGGCCTGCTTCTCGATCTCGCGGTCGCGTTCGTCCTCCTGCACCCGCCCCTTCCAGCGTGCGCCCAGCACGCCGGTCAGCACGCTCCAGGCCACCAGCAGCAATACCAGGTTGCGCCCGACCGCGCGCGCATCCGGGTTGTCCCAGGCCGGGCCGGCGACGAACACCTGTGATTTGGCGAGGAAATAGCCGGTCGCCACCAGCATGAACGCCGTGCCCACCCAGGCCTTCCACTCGCCCGGCGACAGGCCGCGCTCGGCCTCGCCCATGGGCATGCGCGAAACCGCATACATCGACACCCAGGCCACGGTCACCAGTAGCGCGGTACCCCATTTGCCCAGGTCGACGCCCAGCAGGATTCCCGGACCGGCCAGCAGGGCCCAGAACGCCAGCAGGGCGCCGACAAGCAGCAACAGCCAACCACCGCGTCGCATATCCATCGACGTAACTCCTGCCAGACAAAATGTAATCCATAAATTACATTTCGGAGGGGCAATGTCAAATCCTTTTTACATCACCTTGTATCCTGCCCGCCGCGGCACCATGTGAACGCGACTTCCCCACCCGCCACGAGCGACCCGATGAGCGAGCTGCCCCACGTTTTCGATGCCACCACCGAGACCTTCGAGGCCGACGTCCTGCGCAAGTCGCTGGAAGTGCCGGTGCTGGTGGATTTCTGGGCCACGTGGTGCGGGCCGTGCAAGACCCTGGGGCCGATCCTCGAGAAGCTGGCGGGCGAGTACAACGGCGCCTTCCTGCTGGCCAAGGTGGATGTGGACAAGGAGCAGCAGATCGCGGCCGCCTTCCAGATCCGCTCGGTGCCCACCGTGTTCCTGGTCAAGGACGGACAGCTGGTGGACGGATTTCCGGGCGCCCTGCCGGAAGGCCAGCTGCGCGAGTTCCTGGCCTCGCACGGCGTCCTGCCGGCGGAGGCGGCCGACGCCCCGGTCGTGGACGCCCCGCTCGACCCCCAGGCGCAGGTCGCCGCCTTGCGCGAGGCCGTCGCGGCCGATCCGGACAAGGACGAACTGAAGCTCGATCTGGTCCTCGCCCTGCTGAAGACCGGCGAGGCCACCGAGGCCGAGCGCCTGCTCGACGCACTGCCCGCCAACCTTGCCACCGACGATCGCGCGGTCAAGGCCCGCGCCCGCCTTGGCTTCGCTGCCGCGCTGAAGGACGCACCGTCCGTCGAAGCGTTGCGCGCTGCGGTGACCGCGAACGCAGACGACCTGCGCGCACGCCACCTGCTGGGCGTGCGCGCCCTGGTGGAAGGCGACTCCGAGGCCGCGCTGGAACAGTTCCTGGAAGTGCTCAAGCGCGACCGCGCGTATGAGGAGGGATTGGCGCGGAAGAGCCTGATCGATGCGTTCCGCGTGATCGAAGACGAGGCCCTGGTCAGCCAGTACCGCCGCAAGATGTCCTCCCTGCTGTTCTGATTTCCGAATTGCCCCGTACCTGTCCCTTTTGCACGCGCAGTACCCATGAAGCCCACTACCCTGCGACACATCTTCAATGTCTGGCCGCCGTTCCTGTTCAGTGGCGTCCATGTCACCGAGATGGCCCAGGACTGGAGCTTCGCGCGCGTCGAACTGCGCATGCGCCCCTGGAACCGCAACTACGTGGGCACGCATTTCGGCGGCAGCCTGTTCGCCATGACCGATCCGTTCTGGATGATCCTGGCCAAGGAACGCCTGGGCCGGGACTACTACGTCTGGGACAAGGCGGCCGAGATCGAATTCGTGAAGCCCGGCAAGGGCACGCTGCATGCGGAATTCCGCCTGGACGAACGCGTGCTTGAGGAGATCCGCGCCGAGGCCGCCAACGGCCAGAAGCACCTGCGCTGGATGCCCGCGGATGTGTTCAACGCCCGGAACGAAGTCGTCGCGCGCGTGCGCAAGCAGATCTACGTGCGGCTGAAGCCCGAGGCGCGGCAGGCCGGCGGCTGATCCACCCGCCGCTGCACAGCATCCCGGCGATGGCGCTACGGCAAGGCCTGCGCTCCGGCCTACAATGGCGCCATGCCCCCCGACCATCCCACGCACCGTACTTCGGTGCAGAAGCTCTTCATCACCGGCCTGCTCACCCTGTTGCCCATCTGGCTGACGTGGGTGGTCATCAAGTTCGTGTTCGTGCTGCTGTCGGACATCAGCAAGCCGTGGGTCGAGCCGATGTCGCACCAGATCGCGGCGAACTTCCCCCAGTCGCTGGGCTGGTTCAACGGCCTGTGGGTACAGAACACGATTGCCATGATCGCCACGCTGTTCGTGATCCTGGCCGTGGGCGCATTGACGCGCCGCGTGGTCGGGCAGCGCCTGCTGCGCTGGTTCGAGGCGCTGATCGCACGCGTGCCGCTGGCGAACGTCATCTACACCAGCGCGCGCAAGCTGCTGGACATGCTGGAGACCAAGCCGGGCAGCACGCAGCGCGTGGTGCTGATCGATTTTCCGCACCGGGACATGAAATCGGTCGGCCTGGTGACGCGGGTGATCCGCGAGGAAGGCAGTGGCCGCGAGCTGGCGGCGGTCTACGTGCCCACCACGCCGAATCCGACCTCGGGCTATCTGGAGATCGTGCCGGTCGAGCTGCTGACGCCCACGGACTGGACCGTGGACCAGGCGATGAGCTTCATCATCTCCGGTGGTGCGGTGGCGCCGGAAACCATGCCGTTCACCCGCGCCGGGGACCGCTGAACCATGCATGCGCCGCGCACCCTGGATGATCGCGCGGTCCGTCTTTTCATCGTGCTGGCGGCGGTGTTCTGCGCCAACGCGGTGCTGGCCGAGTTCATCGGGGTCAAGATCTTCGCGCTGGAGGACACGCTGGGGATCGCGCCGCTGGAGTGGAACCTGTTCGGCCAGACCGGATCGCTCAGCTTCACGGCCGGCACGCTGTTGTGGCCGTTCGTGTTCATCCTTACCGACACCATCAACGAGTTCTTCGGCAAACGCGGCGTGCGCTTCATCTCGTGGCTGGCGGTGGCCCTGATCGTGTACGGCTTCTGCTTCGCCTTCGCCGCCATCGCACTGGCACCGGCGGGCTGGTGGGTCGAGGCCGCGCAGTCGCAGGGCGTGCCGGATTACCAGAAGGCCTTCGCCGCCATCTTCGGCCAGGGCATGTGGACCATCGCCGGCTCGGTGGTCGCGTTCCTGGCGGGGCAACTGATCGATGTATCGGTGTTCCATCGCATCCGCAACGCCACCGGCGAGCGCTGGGTATGGCTGCGCGCGACCGGCTCGACCGCGATCTCGCAGCTGGTGGACAGCTTCGTGGTGATCTACATCGCCTTCGTGCTGGGCCCGCAGAAGTGGCCGACTTCCCTGTTCCTCGCTGTGAGCACGGTGAACTACGCCTACAAGATGCTCGCCGCGATCGCGCTGATCCCGCTGCTGTACGTCATGCGCCACGGTATCCGCCGTTACCTGGGGCACGAACGCGAACGACAGCTGCGCCTGGAAGCCGCCACGGACTGACGCCCGCCACATGCGCTAGGCTTGCACCGTTTCATCGAGGCGAGGCGGCGATGAAGGCAACCTGGATGCTCGGAGTGCTGTTGATGACCGCAGGCAATGCCGGCGCCGAGACGCGCGAAGCCACGATCGACGCGTGGATGCGGGACTACACCGGCACGGTGGCCGGCGCATCGGTCCTCGTGCTTCACGAAGGCGACGCGGTGTTCCAGCGCAGCTATGGACTGGCCGATCTCGAGGCCGATGTCGCCGCGACGCCACAGACCAATTTCCGGCTGGCGTCGATCAGCAAGCAGTTCACGGCCGCTTGCATCCTGTTGTTGGCGGAAGAAGGCGCGCTGACCCTGGATGACCCCGTGCGCCGCTGGCTGCCAGCGTTGCCCGCAGCGACCGATGCGGTGACGCTCCGCCACCTGCTCAGCCATGCCTCCGGCGTGATCGACTACGAAGACCTGCTGCCCGAGGGCCAGGCCACCCAGGTGCATGACGCGGATGTGCTGCGGCTGCTCGAACGGGAGGATCGCCTCTACTTCACGCCGGGCAGCGACTATCGCTACAGCAACAGCGGCTACGCCCTGCTCGCGCTGGTGGTGGAACGCGCCTCGCGACAGCCGTTCGCCACCTTCCTGCGTACGCGCATCTTCGCGCCACTGGGCATGGACGCAACGGTTGCCCGCGAAGACGACGGCCCGGGCGTGGCCCATCGCGCATACGGCTACAGCCTCATGAATGGCACATGGCAGCGTACCGACCAGAGCACGACCAGTGCGGTGCTGGGCGATGGCGGCATCTATTCGTCCATCACCGACCTCGCACGCTGGGACGCCGCCTTGTATGACGACCGCCTGCTGGGTGCCGCATCGCGCACGCTGGCGTTCCAGCCCGCCAACGCCACCCCCGAGCCCGATGTGGCGCATTACGGATTCGGCTGGCGCCTGCAAGGGGGAATGCAGTGGCACTCCGGCGAGAGCATCGGCTTCCGCAATGTGCTGGTCCGCTTCCCCACGCAGCGCCTGACCGTGGTCGTGCTGACCAATCGCAACGCCCCGGAACCGTATCGCCTGGCGCGTCGCATCGCGGGATTGTGGGGCGCCTCGCCCTGATCCACAGGCCAGCGAGCCGACCTGGCGGACGAGGCTAATGTGACGTGAAAACCCGTCAAAACCGGCCAGTCGGTCAACGGTAAGCGCCTATAATTGTGACCGATTCAACATTTCGCAGCAGCAGAAGCGGGAGTAGGCGATGCACAAGTGGGCGATCCGAGGGAAAGGATGGCTGGGTTGCGGGCTGGCGATCCTGTTGCTGGCTTCGTGGTCGGCACAGGCACAGGACTGGGCCTACCGCGTACGCCCCGGCGACACGCTCTGGGACGTGACGGGTGCATACCTCAAGCCCACCATTCCCTGGCAGCGGCTGCAGGAACACAACGGCATCACCAACCCGTACGCGCTCGCACCTGGCTCGACCCTCCGCATTCCGCTGCAATGGCTGGACAGCCAGCCCGCCCGCGCCAAGGTCGTGGCCGTGCAGGGCAGCGCCGTCACCCGGACCACGGCGGCAGGAACCGATGCCCCCGTCACGGCCGGCATGTCGCTGGCCAGTGGCGCCGTGCTCAAGACCTCACCGGATGCATCGCTCAGCCTGCAGTTCGCCGACGGTTCGCGCCTGTTGCTGCTGGGCGGCAGTGAACTGCTGCTGGACCGCCTCACGCGTTTCGGCCGCTCCGGCATGGCCGACACACGCCTGCGCCTGCAACGCGGGCGCATCGGCAATGAAGTGCGCCGCCTGCGCGGACCTGCGGCCAACTTCATCGTCGACACGCCCAGTGCGTCCTCCGCGGTGAGGGGTACCCGGTTCCGCGTCGAGGCCGCTGACGGCCGCACGCACACCGAAGTCCTCGAAGGCCGCGTCGCCGTGAGTGCGCGCAGCCAGCGCGGCGCGCTGGTCCGTCCAGGGTTCGGCGCGGTAGTGGCGGCGGGTCAGGCGGCCGTCACACCCGTCAAGCTGCTGCCCGCACCCAAGCTCGCGCAGGCGCCGCTGCTGTCGCAGAGCACGCGCCCCGAGTTGGCCTGGCCGGCCGTGCCCGGCGCAACGCGGTATCGCGTGCAGGTGAGCGAAAGCGCCACCTTCGACAGCCTGCGGGTGGACGCGGAAAGCGATGCACCGGCCTTCACCCTGCCCGCGCTTGGCACCGGGCGCTATTTCGTCCGCGTGCGCTCGATCGGCGCAAACGGCCTGGAAGGCCGCGACGCCGTCGTGCAGGTCCGGATCGACGGCCAGCCCGTGCCGCCGTATTCCATCGCCCCGGCGGCGGCCAGCGTGGTCCGCACACCGGAGGTCACACTGAACTGGACCGGCGCACCCGACGCGGTCGCCTACGAGTACGAAGTCGCCGGCAGCGGCGGATACGCGCAGCCGGTCGCGCGTGCCCGCGTGGACGACGCCACCTCCGCCCGGCTTCCCGATACCCTCCCGCCGGGCGACTACACCTGGCGCATCCGCAGCGTGGATCGCCAGGGGAAGGCCGGCCCCTTCGGTGACAGCCTTGCCTTCACCCTGCGCCCCCTGGTCGAAGTAACGGCCATCGATGGCGGCGAAGCCGAAGCCGGCAACACGCGCGAGGTGACCTTCCGCTGGCCCGCCGGCCAGCCCGGCCAGCGCTACCGCTTCCAGATGTCGCGCACCCCGGACTTCAGCGAGGCACAGGTGGACATGCTGGTCGACCAGCCCGAAATCACGCTGCCGCGGCTGCGTGGTGGCACCTGGTACCTGCGTGCCCAGACGATCGATGTCGACGGATTCGAGGGCCCGGTCCCGGCGCCGCAGGTGATCGACGTGCCCTGCCGGTTGTGCCGCATTGGCGCTGGAGCAGGGGCATTGCTCATACTGCTCGCCCTGTGAGTACCGCCGCGCCCGCGCCCAAATGGAAATCCCGCCTGCTGACGGCGGTGGGCGCGGCTGCGCTGGCGATCCTGGTCACGCTGTCCGGTGTGACCATGGCCCCGGACGCCGCTGTCTATGACGGGCTGGTGCTGGGCGCGGCCCCGGATGCCGACCCCCGCATCGTGGTGGTCGACATCGACCAGAAGAGCCTGGCCGAGCTGGGCCGCTGGCCCTGGTCACGGCGCACGCATGCGCAACTGGTCGACCGGCTTCGGCTGGCCGGCGCGAAGGGCATCGCGTTCAATATCCTGCTGTCGGAGCCGGCCCTCTTCGATCCGGAAGGCGATGCGCTGCTGGCCCGCGCGATCAGCCGCAGTGGCCGCGTGGTGCTGCCGGTATTCGCCGAGCCCGTCCAGCTCAACGGTGCCACCGTCGAACTGATGCCGATCCCCGAGTTCGCCGCCTCGGCGGCTTCGCTGGGCCACGCCGAGATGGTGCTCGATGAGGATGGCGTGGCGCGCAGCGTCTATCTGCGTGCCGGCCTGGGTTCACCGCATTGGCCCTCACTGGCACTGGCACTGCTCCAGTTGGAGCAGCCGCCCGGCGCCAACACGGAGCTGCCGGGGCGCCGGCTGGTGGTGACCACCGACCTGGCGCCTGCATCGCCCTACGAGTGGGTGCGCGACCACGAGGTACGCGTGCCGTTCGCTGCGCCGCCCAACGCCTTCCGCCATGTGTCCTATACGGACGTCCTCAACCAGCGCATACCGGCCTCGCTCCTGCGCGGCAACTGGATCGTGGTGGGCGTGAGCGCGACCGGCATGGGGCCGATCGCCCGCGCGCCCGGCCAGCCGGTGGCCGCCAGCATGAGTGGCGCGGACTACCAGGCCAACCTGTTGAACATGCTGTTGAATGACGCCGCCATCACGCCGCTGGGGGAAGGTTGGCAGGCGGGCTTGTCCGCGGCGCTCGCGGCACTGCCGTTGTTGCTGTCCCTGCTGCCGGGGCTACGCCGCGTCTGGCTGCCCACGGTCCTGACCATGGCAGGCACCGTGGTGGTTTCAGTACTGCTGCTGCGCTACGGGCACATCTGGTTTTCTCCCGTGCCGGCATTGCTGGTGCTCGCGCTTGGCGCATCGCTGTGGATCTACCGCCTGCTTCGCAGGACGCACAAACAGGCGCAGTCGGATGCGTTGACGGGACTGGCCAACCGCACCCGCTTCGATCACGCGCTGGACCAGGAGTTGCGCGTGGCGCGCCGCAGCGGCCAGCCGCTGTCGCTGCTGGTGATGGATATCGACCACTTCAAGCAACTGAACGACACCCAGGGACACGCGGCTGGCGATGCCGCATTGAAGGCCCTGGGCCGCATCCTGCGCAGCCGTGCGCGGCGACCGCGCGACCTGGTTGCTCGCCTGGGTGGCGACGAGTTCGCGCTGCTGCTGCCGGAAACGTCGGCACAGGCGGCGGCAACCATCGCCACCACCATCCACGTGGATCTGGCCAACCAGGGCCGCAAACCCCACGGCACCAGCACGGGCACACCACCGCCGTTCACCGCCAGCATCGGCATCCACACCCACATGAGTGGCGACGACGCCGGGCCGGAAGACGTGTTCGATCGTGCAGACGCCGCGCTCTACCGGGCCAAGCAGGCCGGCCGCAACCGCAGCGTCAGCCACACCGGCGAGGCCGAACCGGTGGGAACGTCCGCCACGCGGGTCTGATGTCGGGTATTGGCGCCCGCACGGACCACGCCCCGGGCCTCAGACGTCCATCACCATTCCCGGCCTTGCGAGTTCCACCGGTGCGCCGTGGCGCTCCCCGATCTCGCCCGCGAGCGCTTCGCGTGCCTTGTCTTCGCCATGCACCAGCACCAGCGGCGGCGATGGCTGGAAGTTGTCGTACCACGCCAGCAGGCCGCGCTGATCGGTATGCGCGGACAGGCCACCGACCGTGTGGCGCTGGGCGTTGACGCGATAGTCGCGGCCGTGGATGCGGACCCACGATGCGCCATCCACCAGCCGCCGACCCAGCGTGCCTTGCGCCTGGTAGCCGACGAACACGATGTGGGCGTTGCGGCGCCCCAGGTTGTAGCGCAGGTGGTGCTGGATGCGCCCGCCATTGGCCATGCCGGAACCGGCGATGATGATGGCGCCGTTCTCGATCTGGTTGATGGCCATCGACTGCTGCGTGGTTTCCGACACATGCAGGTTGGGCAGGCGGAACGGATTGGGCGACTGCGACCACACCCGTCGCGCGTCCTCGTCGAACAGTCCATGGTGGCGCGCATAGACATTCACCACCTTGGCCGCCATCGGGCTGTCCAGGAAGATGCGCCAGCGCGACAGCTTCCACGCCTCCCAGTGCCGCGCGAACCAGTACAGCAGTTCCTGCGTGCGCCCCACCGCGAAAGCAGGTATCAGCACGTTGCCGCGATCGCGCCACGCATGGTCGAAGATCTCGCCGAGTTCGCGGATCGTCTCCGGGCGGTCGCGGTGGTTGCGGTCACCGTAGGTCGATTCCATCAGCAGCAGGTCGGCCTGCGTGACCACCGCAGGGTCGCGCAGGATCGGCGTGCCCTTCGGTCCCAGGTCGCCGGAGAACACCAGCTTGCGGCCTTCGGCCCACAGCTCGACGATGGCCGAGCCCAGGATGTGGCCCGCATCGCGCAGGGCGATGTCCACGCCCGGCAGGATGGTCGTGCGTTCGTCGTAGGGCAACGGCTGCACCTGGCGCAGGGTCGCGTGCACGTCCTGCGCGGAGAACAGGGGCTCTGCTTCCGGCTCGCCATGGCGGCGGTCGCGGTTGGCGCGCTCGGCCTCGGACTCGGACAGCGATGCCGTGTCCAGCAGCATGATCGGCAGCAGTTCCGCGCTGGCACCCTGGGTGTGGATGGGGCCACGGAATCCGCGCTTGACCAGCAGTGGCAGCCGGCCGATGTGGTCGATATGGGCGTGGCTCAGCACCACCGCGTCGAGCGTGGCCGGGTCGAACGGGAACGGCTCGGCATTGCGCGCCTCGGCCTCGCGACTCCCCTGGATCAGGCCGCAGTCCAGCAGGATGCGCTTGCCTGCCGCCTCGACCAGGTGCATGGAGCCGGTGACTTCGCCGGCGGCGCCGTGGAAATGGACCTGCATGCAAATGCCCTCCTCGAAGCTGCGCCCAGTATGTGCCCTGCGGGGCGGGGAGGCATGACCTTCGACACACCTGCCCTCCCCGGGACAGGCGTAGAGTCGCGGCACGCCCCCACTCAGGGGGTTCCTTTTTTCCATTGCCCTGCCCGGGGCCGGAGTAGAACGTGATTGCCCGCAAACCCCAGATCCTGATGCTGTCGCTCGCCGTGGCCACCGTGCTGGCCGCCTGCGCCAAGAAGGAAGATGCCGCGCCCGCCGCCGATACCGCCGCCAAGGCGCCGGCCGCGCTGGAACTGAAGCTGGACGAGAGCAGCCTGCCGGGCGTCAACCGTTTCCAGATCGGCGACCTGGATACCACCAAGAACGCCTGCACCGACTTCGCCGGCTACGCGAACGGCACCTGGCTGGCCGCCAATGCGATTCCCAGCGACCGCACCAGCTGGGGCGCGTTCGAGATGCTGGCCGAACGCTCCACCGCCATCCAGAAGCAACTGGCCGAGCAGGCCGCCGCGCACCCGGGCGCGACCGGCGTGGAGAAGATCGTCGGCGACCTGTGGGCGACCGGCATGGATGAGGCCAAGGTCAACGCCCAGGGCATCGAGCCGATCAAACCCATGCTGACGGCCATCGACGGCCTGCAGGACAAGGACGCCATCGTGGCGTACATCAACGAGTCCGCCGCCAAGGGCCAGGCCTTCCTGTTCGGTTTCGGCGCCGAAGCCGACTTCAACAAGCCCGACACCAACATCGCCTACGCGTTCCAGGGCGGCCTGGGGCTGCCGGACAAGAATTTCTACTTCGACGCCGACAAGAAGACCATCCGCGACGAATACGTGAAGCACATCGCCAAGGTCCTGGAGCTGTCCGGGGTGGCCGCGGCTGATGCGCAGAAGCAGGCCGCCGACATCATGGCCTTCGAGACGCGCCTGGCGAAGGTGTCCAAATCCAACGAGGAAATGTCGCGCGACGTATCGCTGTACTACAACCCGGTGACGCTGGCCGATGCGGACAAGCTGACGCCGAACTTCTCGTGGACGAAGTTCTTCGCTTCGCAGGGTGTGGCGCCGCAGGAGAAGTTCTCGCTGGCCGTGCCCGCCTTCCACCAGGAAGTCAGCACGATGCTGGGTGAAACCGACCCCGCCGCGTGGCGCGCCTACCTGCGCTTCCACACCATCGACGGTGCATCGCCGTACCTGAGCGATGCTTTCGCCAACGAGAATTTCAATTTCTACGCCAAGACGCTGCGTGGCCAGAAGGAGATCGAGCCGCGCTGGAAGCGCGTGCTGGGCACCATCGAGAACCAGAGCGGCGAGGCGCTGGGCCAGATGTACGTGAAGGTTGCCTTCTCGCCGGAGTCGAAAGCGAAGATGGAGACGCTGGTGGCCAACCTGGGCACCGCGCTGAAGGCCCGCATCCAGAACCTGGAATGGATGAGCGACGAGACCAAGGCCAAGGCGATGGAAAAGCAGGCCGCGTTCACCACCAAGATCGGCTACCCCGACAAGTGGCGCGACTGGACCGGCCTGTCGACCGGCCGCGACAGCTACATCGGCAACGTGATCTCGGCCATGGCGTTCAACTACAAGTGGAACCTGGGCAAGATCGGCAAGCCGGTGGACCGTACCGAATGGGGCATGCCGCCGCAGATGGTCAACGCGTACTACAACCCGCTGCAGAACGAGATCGTGTTCCCGGCCGCCATCCTGCAGCCACCGTTCTTCGACCCCAATGCACCGGATGAAATGAACTACGGCGGCATCGGCGCGGTGATCGGCCATGAGATGACCCACGGCTACGACGACCAGGGCAGCCGCTTCGGACCGAGCGGCAAGTTCGAGAACTGGTGGAGCCCGGCCGACGCCAAGGGCTTCTCCTCCCGCACCGACAAGCTGATCGCGCAGTTCAATGACTACCGCACCAGCGACGGCCAGAAGATCAACGGCAAGCACACGCTGGGCGAAAACATCGCCGATCTCGGCGGTCTGGCCACGGCCTACGACGCGATGAAGGCGGCGGCCGGCGACACGCCCGACCCGAAGACCGACGGCCTGACGCGCGACCAGCGCTTCTTCCTCAACTGGGCCACCGTGTGGCGCCGCAACTTCACGCCGGAGGAACTCAAGAACCGCATCGCCACCGACGAACACGCCCCGGCGCAGTTCCGCGCGATCGGTGCACCGTCGAACCTGCCGGCGTTCGCGGCGGCGTTCTCCTGCAAGGCGGGTGACGCGATGGTGCGCAGCGGCGACCAGCATGTCGTGATCTGGTAAGTCCCGCGTCAACATGCGATGCACGAAAGGCCCGGCGATGTCCGGGCCTTTCCTTGTGCGCATCTGCGGTTACGGTCCGCCCGACGGTCGGCCGTTCGAGGCTGTTCCGGGCGTCACCCCTGTGCTGGCCACGCATCGAGGGGGCGTTGTACGGCTGTGCTTCCATCCATCGAAGGAGGACTGCCATGACCCGTCTCACCGTGTCGATACTGGGCGCCGCGATCGCCTGCGTCGTGCTGGCCGCGTGCCAGAAACAGGAAACACCGCCTCCTGCGGACGCGCAGGCCACGGCTGAATCCGCCGCCGCCGAACCCGCCGCGCCGCCCGTTGACCTGGAGCAGCTTGCCCAGCGCCTGGTTGCCAGCGCAGCGGTGAAGGAGGGCGACGCCGTCATCATCGTCGGCAGGACCCACGATGCCGAACTGCTGGAAGACATCGCGCTGCAGGTGCGCCGCGCGGGTGCATTCCCGATGATCGAATACACCAGCGACCGGCTCGCCAAGCGGATGTTCTTCGATGTACCGGCGCAGTTCGACACCCAAGCGCCGGCGCTGGACCTGGCGCTGTCCAAGGTCTTCGACGTGGTCATCTCGTTGAGCAACGGCACCTCGGAAAACCTGTTCGAGGGCGCTGACCCGCAGCGCGTGGCGGCGCGCGGCAAGGCCGGGGAAGCCATCGGCCAGGCGTTCATGAAGGAGAACGTGCGCCAGGTGGAGATCGGCAATGGCCTGTATCCCACGCCATGGCGCGCGCAACGGCTGGGCATGTCCGAAACCGAACTGGCCAGGACGTTCTGGGAGGGCGTCAACGTGGATCATGCCGCGCTGCAGACCCGGGGACAGGCGGTGAAAGGCGCGCTGGCCGCCGGCAACGAACTGCATGTCAGCCACCCCAACGGCACCGATTACCGGATGCGGATCCAGGGACGCCCGGTGCTGGTCAGCGACGGCGTCATTTCACCGGAGGACATCCGCAGCGGCGGTCCCGCACTGCAGGTCTTCCTGCCTGCCGGCGAGGTCTACACCACGCCCGTCGCGGGCACCGGCGAAGGCCGCATCGTCGCCACCCGCGATTACTTCCGCGGGCAGGCCATCGATGACCTTGCCGTGACCGTCGCCGGGGGCAAGATCACCGCACTCACCGGGACAGGGCCCGGCTTCGCAGCGCTGAAGGCCGAATTCGATGCCGTGAGCGATGCCCGCAAGAACGAAGTCTCGTTCTTCGACATGGGCATCAATCCGAACGTCAAACTGCCTTCCGGCAGCCAGGTGGGCAACTGGGTGCCGGCCGGCACGGTGACCCTGGGTCTGGGCAACAACCTGTGGGCAGGCGGCGACAACGCCCTCGCCTACGGCATGAACTTCTTCCTGCCCGGCAGCACGGTGACGCTGGACGGCAAGGTCATCGTGGACAAGGGGCAATTGGCGTTGTGACGTCCTGGGTGGGCAGGGGCACGGACGCCCGCCCACCACGGCATGTGCGCTCTGTGACACAGCGCATGAATGCGTCGCCAAGACCGTCGGCAGATGTGGGGAACCGTGACAGGGCAGATGGGGCGCGCTTGCTAGAATCGCCCGACCCCTGAACCCCTGGATTCTCCTGATGCCCAGCCCGCGCCCCGCTCTCGGCCGCCCCACCCTGATCGCCTTCGCCCTCGTCATCGCGCTGGGCGCCCCCCATGCCGAAGCGCAGCGCAAGAAGCGCGCGACCACCCCCGCCGTGAGCGCGCAGTGCACCGACTTCTACACCGCCACCAATGCGGACTGGCTGAAGAACAACAGCCTTCCCGCCGGTGCCGGCAGCGTCAGCGTGCTGGGCGCCTTTCGCGAGCGCACCCTGGAGCAGCAGCGCGCACTGCTGGATGGGGCCATGAAGGCACCGCAGGGCAACGTGCAGAAACTGCTCGGCGACTTCTGGGCCAGCGGCCTGGACGAAGCCGCCGTGGAAGCGGACGGTTCCAGGCCGATCGCGCCGCTGCTTGACCGCATCAACGCCATCAAGAAGCCCAAGGATGTAGCGCCGGCCATCGCCGCGCTGCACCAGGTCGGCGTACCGGTGACCTTCAACTTCAGCCCGGACGTGGACCTGCAGGCGCTGGACCGCCACATCGGCTACTTCATGCAGGGCGGCCTGGGCCTGCCCGACCCTGCCTACTACACCCGCACCGACGCCGACACGCGCGAACTGCTGGGCCGCTACCGCGCCTACGTGAAGCAGATGCTGGCCCTGACCGGCACGCCGGCCAACAAGCTGGATGCCGAGTCCGCGCTGGTCATCGACCTGGAAACCAAACTGGCACAGGTGTCCAAGCCGCTGGTGGACCTGCGCAGTCCGTTCGCCAACTACGCGCCGGTGCCGACCAAGGATCTGGGCAAGCAGTACCGCAACCTGCAACTGGATGCCTTCCTCAAGGTGCAGGGCGTCACCGACGACACCGTGTCCATGGCCGACCCCGCGCTGTTCAAGCGCCTCGATGGCCTCGTCGGCAGCCTGAAACCGGATCAGTGGAAGGCCTACCTGCGCTGGCGCGTGGGTGATGCCATGGCACCCTACCTGGCAAAACCCTTCCGCGATGCCGAATTCGAATTCCGCGGCCGCGTGCTGCGTGGCGAAGCCGCCCCGGCACCGCGCTGGCGCCAAGTGCTGGATGCCGTCAACCTCGCCGCCGGCCCGATGCTGGGCAAGGAATACGCCGAGCGCTACGTGCCCAACGAGCACAAGCGCCGGGCAGAGCAGATCGCCGGACAGGTGCGCGACGCACTGGGCCGCGGCATCGAACGCAACACCTGGCTGAGCGAGGCCGCAAAGGCCGAAGCCAAGGCCAAGCTCGACAAGCTGAAGATCGAAGTCGGCACGCCCAAACGCGACCTGGACTACAGCGTGCAGCCGATGGGCCGTGGCAGTTTCGGCGGCAACATGCTGATCGCGTCCACCTGGCGCCACCGCGAGGAAATGAAGCGCATCGGCAAGGGCAACGCCGACCGTCGCTGGGACGTGCTGCCGCAGCAGCCCGCGCTGGCCTACGACCTGGCCCAGAATCGCTTGATCGTGACGGCCGCCGTGCTGCAGGAAGAGATCTTCGACGCGAAGCAACCGGCTGCCGTGCAGTACGGTGCGTTCGGCGCACTGGTCGGCCACGAGCTGAGCCGCGGTTTCGATGGCAAGGGTCGCATGGTCGATGCCAAGGGCCAGCTGCGCGACTGGTGGAGTGCAGCCGATGTTGCCGCATGGAGTGCATTGGGCAGCAAGGTGGCAACGCAGTACGGCGCTTACGCATACCCGGGGCTGAAGAACGTCAAGGTCAACGGCACGCTGACCCAGGACGAGAACCTGGCCGACCTGGCCGGTGTGGAACTGGCGTGGGACGCGTTCACCACCGCCGAACCGCAGGCCAATGCCGCCGCCAGGCAATCGTTCTACAAGGCATGGGCCACGCTGTGGGCGCAGAACCTGTCCGAAACCGAAGCCGCCCAGCGCGCCGCCGTGGACGTGCATGCACCGGGCCAGTGGCGCGCCAACGGTCCGCTCACCCAGCAACCGGCCTTCGCCCAGGCCTTCACCTGCAAGGCGGGCCAGCCGATGCAGGCGAAGGAAGCGGACCAGGTCCGGATCTGGCGCTGAGCGTCGGGCGGGCGGCATCACACCGCCGTCCGCCCTCCCCGGCGTCTATTCAACGTCGGAACGAAGCGCCTTCGCTCGATCCGTACGTCAGCGTTACCCGGGTCAGCAGCGGCTGCTGTCCATCGAACGGTTCGAATACATACCTGCGCACGCAAGACTTGAGCAATTCTGCAGCGTCCATGTTGGGGACAAAATTCTCGACCAAGATCCGGCTCACCACACCGGAAGGTTGCACCTCCAGCACATAGGATGCGGTCGCTGCACCGATACGATCCAGCGGCCGGATCAGGCATTCACCGGGCTCGACGACCACACGCGGCGCGGCACCCAAATCAATTCCTCCTCGGGTTCGGCCACCGATCAACGGCGCTACTCGCTCCTCCGTACTGGCGAGATATGCCGTGAGATCCTCTGATACCCGCCGCCGCGGAAGAACAGGCTTCTGCCAACGCCACACCACTTCGGCGCGATTGAGCAGGTGCCCGCTGTACGCCGATCTGTCGAACTGCATCATCCTGCCATCGCTTGACTGAGGCATGCGGATGTTCTTGACGTAGTACAAATAGACTTGGGTCCATTTCATGGATTCGCGATACTGGCCGTGCACCATCTCCATTTCGGCCAAGTCCGCATAAGCCTGCAGATGACCTGCCTCTGCCATCGCCAAGATCAGCTGGCGCGCCCTGTCCAGGTCGCGGGGCAACAGGTTGCCGGGCATGTCCGGACCGAACCGGTACAACAGCCCCACCGTGTAGCCGTACTCGGGGCACTCTTTGGCCCCTTCCAGCTTCAGATAGGCCTGGAGCGCGCGTTCACGACGGTCGACCGGCGCCTGAGCATCCAAGAGATCCGGCAGCGCTCCATATGGCAGTGAGTCATACGCCTGGTCGCAACCCACGACGCGGGGCATAGGTTGCGGCTCAATCGCCTCCTGCGGCTGCGCCATGCCGACGCTCGACAACGACAAGGCCAGCAAGAAGGCGGTGGTTCTGAATTTCCCCACGGATGATCCCCCAATTTTCGTTTCATCATCCCTTTGGCTACTTCACGACGCGCATCCGCGGCGGACCCCGGCGGCGTCCACCGAACGGTGGCTGGCCGCGCCAGTAGCGGATCATCAACCACCCGAACAGCATGCCGCCGAGATGCGCGAAATGCGCCACGCCGGGCTGCAAGCCGGTGAAGCCGAGCACCAGGGCGAGGACCGCGTAGAAGATCACCAGCGTGCGTGCCTTGATCTCCATCGGCAACGGAAACACGATCATCCGCTGATTGGGGAACAACATGCCGTAACCCAGCAGCAGACCGAACACGCCACCGGATGCACCGACCGTGGCGTATGGCAGCGCGCCGGCGGACACCATCCACCATCCCACGATCAGCTGCAGCAGGCCTGCACCCACGATGCACACCAGGAAATAGGTCAGGAACCGCTTGGGGCCCCATGTCTGTTCCAGCGACGAACCGAACATGTACAGCGCCAGCATGTTGAACAGCAGGTGCGTCAGGCCGCTGGTGTCGTGAAGGAATCCGTACGTCAGCAACTGCCATGGCATGAAGCCATGGCCCACCGGCCACAACGCGAACCATGCCTGGAACGCATTGCCCAGCATGAGCTGCAGGAGGTAGACGCCGACATTGGCAATCAGCAGGTTTCGGGTGACGGGAAGCAAACGGGGAAACATGGCGGGCCTCGGGACTGTCGCGTCACATCATAATCGGCGGCGCGTCACCGTGCGCCAGGCCCCCACAGGGCGGCATCGAGGTCGTCTTCCCTGCGCGGGCGTTTCACGCGCCCGTTCTCCACCTTCACACCTTCCGCGCGCAGGCGCTGGCTCTGTTCGCGGAACGCCTTCGAGCCATCAGGGAACGCGATGCGCCCATCCGACCGCAGCACGCGGTGCCACGGCAGCGTGGCATCGTCGTTCTGGCTGAGGATGCGCGCGGCGAGCCGTGCACGGCCAGGCAATCCCGCGCGGTGCGCCACTTCCCCATAGCCTGCCACCTGTCCGCGCGGAATGGCGCGAATGACGGCCAGAATGCGATCTTCGGGAGACTTGGCGCTCATGGCGGATTAGCATAGCGGCATCGGCAACACGGGAGTACACCATGCAGAACTTCGAACAGGTGCGCGGCTACCTGCATTCCTCCGGCTACAAGGTGGCGATGCACGACGCCTACGTGGCCTGCGTGGAACTGTCGCTGGACAACGGCAAGCGCCACCAGTCCATCTTCCTTTCGGAACTGGGCAACGACGACGAGCGCGGCTACCTGCGCGTGAGCACGGTGATCGCACCGATGACCGGCATCGACGCCAAGCGCGCGCTCAAGTTCAACTGGCAGAGCAGCGTGGGCTACCTGGCCATCGGCGAGCTCGACGGCGTGCCCTACCTGCAGCTGTGCGAGAACCGTCCCTACGAAAGCCTCAACCCGGCGGAAGTGGACCGGCTGGTGCTGGAGATCGGCGGCCTGGGCGACAGCATGGAGCGTGCCCTGTCGGCAGAGGGCGACCTGCTCTGAGGGCTCACCTCATCGGATAAAGAAAAACGCCGGGCAGTGCCCGGCGTTTTTCGTTCCCGAGCATGCGCGGGAGCATCACGCCCAGCCGATCGCTTCCAGCAGGCGCAGCAGGCCGTAGGCGATACCGCCGGCCGCCGGGATGGTCAGCACCCACGCCCACAGGATGCGTTCGATCACGCTGAATTTCAGCGCACGCGGATTCTTGGCGAAGCCCACGCCCATGATGGCGGTCGAGATGCTGTGCGTGGTGGACACGGGCATGCCGAAGTGCGCGGCCACGGTCAGGATGGTGGCCGAGCTGGTTTCCGCTGCGAAGCCGTTGATGGGATGCAGCTTCACCATCTTGTGGCCCAGCGTCTTGATGATCTTCCAGCCACCGGACGCCGTGCCCAGCGCCATGACAATGGCGCAGGTGATCACGATCCACATCGCGATGTCCTGCTCGCCGGCCGCACCCGGGTGCAGGAACGCCAGCCAGCCCGGCAGGTCGTCCAGCGCACCACTGGCTTCGGCGCCGAACAGCGTCAGCGCGATGATGCCCATGGTCTTCTGCGCGTCGTTGTGGCCGTGCGCGTAGCCCATGTAGGCCGCCGACAGGATCTGCGCCTTGCCGAAGAACCTGTTGACGAAGTGCGGGCGCGCCAGTCGCCCCAGCCAGCCACCGGCACGCGACAGCAACGCGATCAGGCCCCACAGCGCCACCATCACCAGGATGCCGAGCAGGAAGCCTGCCACCGGCGAGGTGACCATCGGCAGCACCACCTTCCACAGGATGCCCTTGTTCTTGGTCCAGTCGCCCACCGTCTCGGACCAGATAAGTGCCGCCCAGTCGTTGTGGGCGGCCGCCAGCGCGGCGCCGCACAGGCCACCGATCAGCGCGTGCGACGAGGATGACGGCAGCCCCTTCCACCACGTGATCAGGTTCCACACGATGCCGCCCAGTAGCGCGCACAGGATCACCTGCGACGTCACCTGCACCACGTCGGTGTTCACCAGGCCGGAGGCGATCGTCTTGGCCACTGCGGTGCCCATCAACGCGCCGACCAGGTTCATGCCCGCCGCCAGCATCACCGCCTGCCCCGGCGACAGCACCTTGGTGGCGACCACGGTGGCGATGGAATTGGCGGTGTCGTGGAAACCGTTGATGAACTCGAAGACGAGCGCGGCGAAGATCACCACCAGCACAAGGGTAAGCATGATGGAGACCCGTCAGCTGTTCTTGAGGACGATCTGGTACGCCACCACGCCGGCCTCGCGGCAGCGGTCGATGGCCTTCTCCAGGATCTCGAAGAACTCCTTCAACAGGAACATCTGCAGGTGGTCCAGCCGGCCGGAGTAGATGTCGCGGTACAGCTCCAGCATCAGCCGGTCGGCCTCGTTCTCGATCGCGCGCAGTTTCTCGTTGAGCGAGGTCATGCGATCGATGTTCATCTTCTTGATTTCGTGGACCATGTCGACCACCACGCTGGCCGCCTGCTCCAGCATCGCCGCGCGCGGCGCGAAGTCGATGCCGTCCAGGTGCTGGAGAGCCAGCGAATAGCGGTCGGCGAACTTCTCGACCTGCTTGGGGATCTTGTACAACGCCGAGCCCAGTGCCTCGATGTCCTCGCGCTCGATCGGCGTGATGAAGCTGTCCACCAGCGCCTTGCCGATCTTGTCCGAGGCCGCGCGCTCGCGCAGGCGCGCCAGTTTGAAGGCATCGAGCGCCGGCTGGCGGTCGGTGGCCTTCATCATGGTGTGCAGGGCCTTGGTGCTGTCGTGGGCGGCTTGGGCGGCCTCGTCCAACAGCGTGTAGAACTGCTGGCCGGAGCCGAAGATCGTCTGGAGGGAGAACATCGGGCGGTCCCACCGTCACGGGATGGACGGCTTCAAGGGACGGAATTATGACCGTTTCATGACTTCCCGCGACAGCCCGGCGGCGCAAAGGCCGGGACACGGGGCGTGGATTGGCCGAATGCCTCGTTCAGGTTCACGCCTCGGCCCACCGGCCGTTTGCTAAACTCGCCTCGCGCCTCCGGGTGCACCCTATGGACGACGACCCTACTTCCCCCCACTGTCTCCCGCGACAGATCCCGCCCGCCCCGCCGGCCCTCCCCGCCCTGAACGGAGGTTGCCGTGCTTGAGCTGCTCGTCGTATTCGCCTTGGTCCTGCTGAACGGCTTCTTCGCCATGTCCGAGATGTCGGTCATGACCTCGCGCAAGAGTCGCCTCAAACAGATGGCGCAGACCAGCCACCGCGCCCAGCGCGCGCTGGACCTGTCCGAGAAGCCCGAGAACTTCCTGTCCACGGTGCAGATCGGCATCACGCTGATCGGCGTGCTGACCGGCCTGTTCGGTGGCGAAGCCATCGGCATGGCCATCGCCGACCGGCTACAGGGCGTATTTCCATCACTGGCGGCCAGTTTCACCCTTGTGGGTGAGCCACAACCCTGGTCGGAGCTGATCGGCAAGACGCTTGCCGTCGCCTTGATCACGTTCCTCACATTGATCTTCGGCGAACTGGTACCCAAGCGTCTTGCGATCACGGCGCCGGAAACGATTGCCGGTGTCGTCGCGGTGCCGATGGGCTGGCTGGCGAAAGCCGCCTTCCCCTTTGTCTGGCTGCTCTCCCACAGCACCCGCCTGGTGTTGCGCCTGCTGGGTCTGGGCAAGGACCAGGTCTCCACCATCAGCGAGGAAGAAATCCGCATGCTGGTGTCCGAAGGTCACGAGGCCGGCGTGATCGACGTCGACGAGCGCAACATGATGAACCGCGTACTGCGCCTCGGCGACCGCACCGCCGACAGCCTGATGACGCCGCGCAAGAAGATCACCTGGCTGGATGCGTCAGCATCTTACGAGGAGAACCTGCAGACGATGCACGAGTCCGCGTTCTCGCGTTTCCCCGTGTATCGCAGCAACGATCAGGACGTTATCGGCGTGCTGGAAGTGAAGTCGCTGCTGGACCGTTTCGGTATCGACAAGCCCGATCTTTTCATCAAGCTGCGCGAGCCGCTGTTCGTCTCAGAATCAACCCATGCGATGAAGTTGCTGGAGATCTTTCGAGAAGAGCAGCAGTCGCTGGCGCTGGTCGTGGACGAATACGGCGAGATCCAGGGTCTGGTCACCCAGAGCGACCTGATGGGTGCCGTGGTCGGCCGCCTGCAGGCCAGCGAGAACACCGAGGATGCGCCCTTGGTGGTGGTGCGCGACGATGGTTCGCTGCTGGTGGATGGCTCGCTGCCGAACGATGACCTGCGTGAGCTGCTCGGCGGCGTGGCGTTGCCGGACGACGACGAATACAACACCCTGGCCGGCATGATGATCGAACGCTTCGGCCGCATCCCGCATGTCGGCGAACGGCTGGACTGGGCGGGCTGGCGTTTCGAGGTCGTGGACCTGGACGGCGCCCGCATCGACAAGCTGCTGCTGCAGAAGCTGCCGGAAACCGACGGCGAAGACCTGGCCGTCTGACATGAGCCCCGATGCGACACCCCACACGAGCACGGTGACGCTGCTCGACGGCTTCGCCACCGGCGATCCCGACGATGTGCTGCGCCTGGGCGACCTGTTGAAGGACTTCGGCCCGGCCGCCTTCGGCATGCTGCTGTTCCTCGGCGTGCTCCCCGCCTTCATCCCGGTCCCGGGCGTGGGCGGCGCCATCGGTGGCCCGATGGTGATCCTGGTGGGTGCGCAACTGCTGCTGGGCATGCGCAAGCTGTGGTTGCCGCAGTTCCTGGCCCGCCGCGGCCCGCATCGCAGCGCGATGATGCGTTTCCGCCAACGCATGGCACCCTGGCTGCGCCGTCTGGAGAAACTGGTACGCCCGCGCATGGCCGCGTTCCTGGACAACCGCATCGCGCTCAGCTTCACCGGCCTGCTGCTGATCCTGTTGGGCCTGCTGCTCGCACTGCCGATCCCGTTCACCAACTACGTGTTCGGCATCCTGCTGCTGCTGTTCGCACTGGCACTGCTGGAACGCGATGGTGCGCTGCTGCTGGTGGCGTGGGTGGCGGGCGGCATCGCCATCGTGGTCTTCGGCTTCCTGTCCGGCAACCTGGTCGAATCGCTGACACAGCTGTTCGCGCGCTGGTTCTGACGCTGCCTGCTTCTGTAGGAGCGACGTAAGTCGCGACCGGAGCAATCAAACTGTCTTAGAAAAAAGAGCGCGCCGCGAAGGTCGGGCAACGCATCAGCGCGTCATGTCATGGCGCACGGCCGCGACTCACGTCGCTCCTGCAACAGCGCCCTCTTTCAAGCCACGAGTTGCGCGAATTCGGCTGCGGTGACGGGGTACCCCAGCCAGTAGCCCTGCGCCAGGTCGCAGCCGCGCTCGCGCAGCAGGTTGAACTGGCCTTCCTTCTCCACGCCCTCCGCTACCACGGTGATGCCGAGCGAATGCGCCATCGCGATGATGGCCGTGGTCAGCGCAAGGTCGTCGGGGTCGCGCAGCATGTCGGCGATGAAGCTGCGGTCGATCTTCACGCCGTCCACCGGCACGCGGCGCAGATGGCTCAGGCCGGAAAAACCGGTACCGAAATCGTCCAGCCAGACTTTCACGCCGGTGCGATGCAACGTGGCCAGCAGCGCGCTGGCGTGTGCCTCGTCGCTGATGACGGCGGTCTCGGTGAGCTCGAGGTGCAACCGCGATGCCGCCAGTCCGGTATCGCGCAGGCACTCGGCCACGACGTCCGGCAGGTCGCCGCTGCGCAGTTGGCGCGGCGACACGTTGACCGAGACGAACAGCGGATCCAGCGCATCGCGATCGGTACCCCAGCGCGCGGCGGCCGCGCAGGCGGCCCGCAGGACGCGCGGACCGATGCTCTCGATCAGCCCACTCTGCTCGGCCACGTCGATGAAGACCGATGGCGCCACCATGCCCAGCTCCGGGTGCTGCCAGCGCAGCAGCGCCTCCGCGCCGACGATGCGGCTGTCGGCCATGCGGAACACCGGCTGGTACATCAGGCTCAGTTCGCCACGCTCCCACGCGCCGCGCAGTTCCTGCTCCATCCGCACGCGACGCTCCACGGCCTGGTCCATCGCGCGGCTGTAGAAGCGGTAGCAGTTCTTGCCTGCCACCTTGGCCTGGTACATCGCGATGTCGCCGTTCTTCATCAGGGCGGTCGCACCGGATGCATCTTCCGGGAACAGGGTGATGCCGATGGACGTGCCCAGGAAAACCTGGCGGTCCTGCACCACGATGGGACGGCCCAGTTCGGCCACCAGTTTCTCCGCCAGACGCGTGGCGCTGCTGCGCACATCGCCGTCCTGGATCAGGATGACGAACTCGTCGCCGCCGAAGCGCGCCAGCAACGCGTCATCCCCGCCCATCAGGTCCACCGCATCGCGTATGCGGTGCGCGAACTGCTGCAGCACTTCGTCGCCGGCCTCATGGCCCAGCGTGTCGTTGACGCGCTTGAAGTCGTCGATGTCGGCGAACAGCAACGCCAGCTGGCGGCCCGCGCCGCGCAGCATCATCAGGCGGTGG
The DNA here is from genome assembly GCF_052871755.1 of Pseudoxanthomonas sp. LARHCG66. Classification (NCBI taxonomy): domain Bacteria; kingdom Pseudomonadati; phylum Pseudomonadota; class Gammaproteobacteria; order Lysobacterales; family Lysobacteraceae; genus Pseudoxanthomonas; species Pseudoxanthomonas sp. LARHCG66. The sequence goes on from NZ_JBIXJW010000001.1 coordinate 752,514, forward strand.
TCCAGGCTTTCGCGGAACGCCAGCCGGTTGGTCAGCCCGGTCAGCGAGTCGGTGTACGCCATGCGGCGCACGTCGCGGTCATGCCGCGCGATGCTGTCGCTCATGGTGCCGAATGCACGCACCAGTTCGCCGACTTCGTCCTGGCGTTCGCTGGCCATGCGCTCGCCGTTGTAGTTACCCACTTCGATGTCGTGCGCCGCACGCGCCAGTTGCCGGACCGGCCGGATCAGCGTGCGCTGCACGTACAGCATGATCGCCACGCAGGCAGCGACCAGCGCGGCCAGCAGCAAGGCGATCCAGCCGAGGTGGCGCGCGCCGAGTTCGTTGAGGCGGGCCCGCGCGGCCGCGATGGCCTTCTCCTCGTACGCCCGCACGGAGGCGACCGAGTAACCGACGCGTACCCCGCCGATGCGTTCGCTGCCGATCATGATGGGTTCGGACACGTCCACGATCTGCGCCGACCACTGCGTGTGCATGCTGCGGGCGTTGACGGCCTCATAGGCCAGCGGGTCGGTCATCGTCTGTCCGTAGACGGCGATGTCCGCCGTTCCGTCGTGGATGATCCTGCCCTGGTTGTCGTACACCAGCACGTAGCTCACGTCCGGTTCTTTCTGCGCCGAACGCACGATGCTGCCGATCGCGTCCAGGTCGAAGTAGTACAGCGGATTGGCCAGTGCATCCCCAAGCTGGTCCACCGTGGCCTCGCCATGCCGGCGCAGGCTGTCCTCGACCATGCCGTGCATGGCGTCGCGCCCGAGGTCGGCGACTTCCTGCTGCATCACCTTCTGGCGGTGCAGCAGCGTCGCGAGCAGGGCGATGACCACGACCAGCATGATCGCCATCGCGGCCAGGAAGCGCGCCTGCAGGCCGAAGCGCAGCGCCTTCACTCCACCTGCTCCCTGACGCGGGCGACGCCACGGCGCAGGTTGTCCAGCGCCTGCTGCGATGCCGGATCCACCGGCAGGAACCGGGTGGTGCGGAAAAAGACGTTGAGCGCGTCGCGGGCAGCGGGATCGTTCGCCGCCTCCAGCAGCACCTCGCGCAGGCGTGCTTCCACCGCAGGGTCGAGGTCGCCGCGCACCATCTCGAGTGCGCGCGGGAAATCCTGGGTTTCGTGGATCACGCGGAAGTCGCGCCGGAAGCCCGGCGGCATGCGCCGCACATCGTCCCAGTCGAGGTTGCTGACCACGCCCGCATCGACCAGGCGCTTGTGCACCCAGGCCGCGATATTGAGCTCTGAGCGCGCGAAGACATAGCCCACCGAATCCGCAGAGGGGCGGTCCATCGGCGAGAGCAGGATCTCCATCCGCTGGCCTGCATCCAGCAGGGCCACGGAGGGTGCGAAATAGGCGCTGGTCGAGGCGGTGTTCTGGAAGGCCACCGTACGGCCCTTGAGATCGGCCAGCCGCTCCAGCCCGCTGTCGCGGCGGACGAAGAACACGCCGTGGTAGCGGCTCACGCCCCCGCGTTCGGTCAGCAGCATCGGGCGCGCACCTGCACGCTCCTGCAGCCGCATGCCGGTGCCGGCCGTCTCGGTGACCCAGTCCACCCGGCCACGACGCAGGTAGCTGGTCATCTGCTGGGTATCCCGCGCCATCAGGATGCGACCTTCGGTGATGCCCACGTCACGCATCCGCGGCACCACGTAGTCGAGCAGCGGCTTGAGCTGCTCGTAGTGGGCCTTCGGGTCGTCGCTGATGCGTCCCAGAACCAGGACGCGTTCGTCACCGGCGGCGCTGGCCGGCGCGACGCTTGCGGGTAGCAGTGCTGCGCCGATCGCGGCCAGCGCCAGGCTGAACCAGGTTGTACGCAACGATAGGCGCCCGCCGAAACGATGGCGGCAGCCTAGCGGAAAACGTGACCTTAAGACAGTGATCCGGCGCCACCACTGCCCGCCAGCCGGGCCATGCGCTGCGCATCGGCCAGGATGCCCCGCAGCAGGCGTACCTCCTGCTCGTTCAGATCGGCCTTGTTGAACAGCCGCCGCAGCTTGCGCATGGCCGAATCCGGCGTGCGCCCCTTGTGGAAATCGATCGCATCCAGCGTCTCGCCCAACTGGAGGAAGAAGCCCTCCATGTGCGCGTGGCTGGCGGGCGCTTCATCGGGCGGCACGACCACGGCATCCGCCACCTGCGTGCGCTCCAGCAGCGCGAGCCTCAGCTCGTAGGCCAGGACCTGCACGGCCGCGGCCAGGTTGAGCGAGCTGTACTCGGGATTGGCCGGGATGTGCACCGCCGCATGGCAGAGCTGCAGTTCCTCGTTGCTCAGCCCGGTGCGCTCCCGGCCGAACACCAGGGCCACCTCGCCACCCGTCGCGGCACGCCCGACCGCGAGGGCAGCCGCCTGCCGTGGCGCATGTTCTTCCAGTTGCACGCGACGGCTGCGGGCGGTGCAGCCGAGCACCAGCTGGCAGTCGGCCACGGCGTCGGCCAGCGTGGCGACCACGGTGGCATCGGCCAGCAGGTCGTCCGCCCCGGCCGCGCGCCGGTACGCCTCTTCCGCGGGGTAGTTCTCGGGCGCCACCAGCACCAGCCGCGCCAGGCCCATGGTCTTCAGCGCGCGGGCGGCCGCGCCGATGTTGCCGGGGTGCTGGGTGCCCACCAGCACGACGCGCAGGCGGGCGGAGGCGGCCAGGGAAACGGGATCGGTGAAGGAAACGGGCGTGTTCATGGGGGCAAATGGTAAACTGCGCGGGCCGGTCTCCGCGCCGTGCTGCTCTTTTCCACTTGTTCGCCCCACCCCACGCCTGTCCGAGGTTCGTTCGCATGCAGAAGCCCGTCGTCACCGTCATGACCAAGGCAGCCCGCCTGGCAGGCAACGTGCTGTTGCGCAGCATCAACAAGCTGGATGCGCTGAACGTGGTGCAGAAGGAGCGGATGGACTACGCGAGCGAAGTGGACGCCGATGCCGAGAAGGTCATCATCAAGGAACTGCGCCGCGCCTATCCGGACTACGGGTTCGTGGGCGAGGAAAGCGGCGCCCAGATCAACGGCCGCTACACCTTCGTGATCGACCCGCTGGACGGCACCAGCAACTACCTGCGCGGCTTCCCGCACTACTGCGTGTCCATCGCCCTGGTGGACAACGGCGAGCCGACCGACGCGGTGATCTTCGACCCGCTGCGCAACGACCTGTTCACCGCCAGCCGCGGCGCCGGCGCGCAGCTCAACGAGCGTCGCATCCGCGTGGCCGACCGCAAGGAACTGGCCGGCACCGTCATCACCACCGGCTTCCCGCCGCGCGAACGTACCCGTGCCGGCGCCCAGCTGGAGTGCGTCCGCGAACTGCTGGTGCACGCCGAGGACATCCGTCGCACCGGCTCGGCCGCGCTCGACCTGGCCTACGTTGCCTGTGGTCGTGCCGATGCCTACTTCGAAGCCGGCGTGAAGGACTGGGACATCGCCGCCGGCGTGCTGCTGGTCCGCGAAGCCGGCGGCAAGGTCTGCGACTTCCGTGGCGCCGCCCTGGGCAAGATCGACGGCCGCACCGCCCTCCCCCGCCAGATCGTGGCCGGCAACCTCAAGGTCGCCGAAGCGCTGCAGAAGACCATCGTGTCGTCGGGTTACGCGGCGGCATTCAACGCGTGACGCCCGATGGGCGGGCTGTCGTAGGAGCGACGTAAGTCGCGACTGCGCATCCAGGGCCTCAGGGACACCCGCTACACGCGCCGATCCCAGCCGGTCGCGTCTCACCGATCCATCCGATGGTCCAGCCGTGCGGTCGCGACTGACGTCGCTCCTACACAAGACAACGCCACGAAAAAGGCCGCGCAATGCGCGGCCTTTTTCTTTGGGAAACCGCGCTGCTTACGGACGACGCGCCAGCAGCGCCTCGTCCTTGGCCTTGGGCATCAGGTCCTGCTTGGTGACCGTCAGGAAGCCGATGGTCAGCAGCGGACAGGCCACGAAGATCGACGAGATGGTACCCAGCACTATGCCGATCATCTGCGACAGCGCCATGCCTTCCAGCGAACCGCCGCCATACAGGTACAGCGCGAACACGGTCAGGAACGCGACGAACGAGGTGATGATCGTGCGCGACAGCGTCTGGTTGATCGAACGGTTCAGGATCTCCATCGGCTCGGCGCGCAGGTTGCGGAAATTCTCGCGCACACGGTCGAACACCACGATCTTGTCGTTGATCGAGAAGCCCATCACCGACAGCAGGCCGGCCAGGATGGTCAGGTCGAACTCGATGCCGCTGAAGGCGAAGAAGCCGGCCACGATCAGCACGTCCGCCAGGGTCGTGACGATGGCGGAGACGGCGAACTTCCACTCGAAGCGCACGGCGATGTAGATCAGGAAACCCACCACCACGAACAGCAGCGTGTACAGGCCGTTGAGCGCGAGTTCCTTGCCGACCTGCGGGCCGACGAACTCGCTGCGCATCACCGTCGCCGTATTGCCTTCACTGGAAGCCAGGCGCAGCACATCCTGCGCGGTGCGGTCGCTGGCTTCGGCGCCGGCCGCCGTGCCGGCGTCCTCGCGCGGCTGCAGGCGCACCAGCAGGTCGCTGCCGGTACCGAACGTCTGCACCTGGGCGCTGCCGTAACCGCCGGCTTCCAGGCGCTCGCGCACGCTGTCCACGTTGGGCGGGGTCTGGAAGCGCAGTTCGACCACCGTGCCACCGGTGAAATCCAGCGCGAAGTTGAAGCTCTTGAACGCGATGGCGCCGATCGCGGCGATTACCAGCAGCGCGGCGATGCCGATGGACACCCAGCGCACGCGCATGAAGTTGAAGTTGGTGGTGTGCGGGATCAGCCGCAACGGGAAAAGGCTCATCTTCTGTCTCCCGTCAGATGGCGATGGACTTGATCTTGCGGCGGCCGCCGTAGATCAGGGTGGCGATGCCGCGCGACACGGTGACCGCGGTGAACACGGACGTCAGGATGCCGATGACCATCGTCACGGCGAAGCCCTTGAGCGGGCCGGTGCCGAAGGCATACAGCGCCACGCCCGCCAGCAGCGCGGTCATGTTGGAGTCGAAGATGGTGCCCGACGCCTTGTCGTAACCGGTCGCGATGGCGGCCTGAGGTGGCACGCCCGCCCGCAACTCCTCGCGTATGCGTTCGTTGATCAGCACGTTGGCGTCCACCGACATGCCGATGGTCAGCGCCAGGCCGGCGAAGCCGGGCAGCGTCATGGTGGCACCGAACAGCGACATCACCGCCACCACCATCACCAGGTTGAGCAGTAGCGCGATGCAGGTGATCAGGCCGAACATGCGGTAGTACACCAGGAAGAACGCCAGCGCGAACACGAAGGAGAACACCACCGCCTTGGTACCGCGGGCGACGTTCTCGGCGCCCAGGCTGGGGCCGACCACGCGCTCCTCGATGAAGTCCATCGGCGCGGCCAGCGAGCCGGCGCGCAGCAGCTTGGCCAGGTTGTCGGCCTCGGTCTTCTCCAGGCCGGTGGTCTGGAAATTCTTGCCGAACACGCCGGCGATGCGGGTCGGCGCCAGCGCTTCCTCGCGCACGCGAACGCTGCGCACTTCCTTGCCGTCGACCATGGTCACGGTCGGCACGCGTTCGATGTACACCACCGACATCAGCTTGCCCACGTTGGCGCTGGTGTAGTCGAACATGCGCTGGCCGGCGATGTTGTTGAGGGTCACGTCCACGGCCGGCAGGCCGTTGTTGTCCACGCCCACGCGGGCGTTGACCATTTCGTCACCGGACGCCAGCACGCGCTTGTTCAACAGCACCGGACCGGCGTTGTCGCGCAGCTGGTAGACCTTGGCCTCCGGCGGGATGCGGCCGCTGGCCACAGCGTCGGCGGCATTGCCTTCCACCACGGCGCGGAATTCCAGCGTCGCGGTCGCGCCGATCAGGCGCTTGGCCTCGGCCGTATCCTGCACGCCGGGCAGCTGCACGACCACGCGGTCGTTGCCCTGGCGCTGGATGATGGGTTCGGACACGCCGATCTCGTTGATGCGGTTGCGCAGCGTGGTCAGGTTCTGCTCGATCGCTTCGCTGGCGATCTGCTCCAGCTCCGCCTGCGGCAGGCCGATGGTGATCTGGTTGCCGGCGGCCTGGTAGGTCAGGCCCGAACCCGTGGCCAGCGTGCCGCCCGTGTTGCCGCGTGAGCTCAGGGTCTGCGCCAGCGCCTGCTGCGCGGCGGCAACGTCTTCGCCATCTGCCAGCGTCACCACGATGCTGTTGTCGGGGCGACGTTCGACCGCCGTGTAGCGGACGCGCTTGTCGCGCAGGGTGACGCGGGTGTCTTCCAGATAGCCGTCGACGCGCTTGTCCAGCGCCGCCTTCTGGTCGACCTGGAGCACGAAGTGCACGCCGCCCTGCAGGTCCAGGCCCTGCACCATCGGACGCGCACCGACATTGCCCAACCAGTCCGGCACGGTGGAAGCCAGGCTCAGCGCGACCAGGTAGTCCTGGCCCAGCGCCTCGCGCAACGCGTCGTTGGCCGTGGTCTGTGCCTCCAGGCTGAGCAGGCGCACGAGCATGCTGGCGGCCTCGGTATCGACCTCCTTGGCCTGCACGCCCGCATCCTTCAACGCGGCATCCACGCGGCTGCGCAGCGCGGCGTCGATGGCGAAACCGCGATTGGCGGTGATCTGCACGGAGGGATCCTGCGGATACAGGTTGGGCAGCGCATACAGTGCGCTCGCCAACACGACGATCAGGATCAGGACGTATTTCCAGCGAGGGAATTCAAGCATCGTGGCGACCCGCGCAGGCCCTTCCCGGGCACGCGCTCAGCAATGGTTCGGAAACAGCGGGAATCCGTCCTGCCGCATGCACGGCAGGGCGGAGGAGGCGGATCAGGCGGACTTCAGCGTGCCCTTCGGCAGCACGTTGCCCACGGCGGCCTTCTGCACGCGCACGCGCACGTTGTCGGCCACTTCCAGGGTGACGAAGTTGTCGCCGATGTCGGTGACGGTGCCGGCGATGCCGCCGGACGTGATGACCTCGTCGCCCTTGGACAGCTTGTCCAGCATCGAGCGGTGTTCCTTCGCGCGCTTCATCTGCGGGCGGATCATCAGGAAGTACATGACGGCGATCAGGGCGATCGGCATCAGCAGGCCGAAGCCGCCCATGCCCTGCGGGGCCGGCGCGGCCTGCGCGAACGCGGGGGCAATGAAGAAATCAAGCAGATTCATGGACTTGTCCATTCAGTATTAAAAGCAGCCGGGGATTATGCCATGCGCGGCAGGGGGCCGCCCGGGCTACCCGCTGGCCCGGACCGGAAAAGACCGCGGCGGCGCCGGATGGTTCCCGGCCGAGGGCGAAAACCGCCCCGCGCCGGGGCGCCATGGAGCCGCCAGCGGTGCCCTCGCCTCCTACAGGGGCATGGGTTCCGCGCCCCGGGCCGCGTAGAAGGCGGCCCGGAAATCCGAAAACCGGCCTTCCGCAATGGCCGCACGCATCTGCGCCATCACCTGCTGGTAGTACCAGAGGTTGTGCAGCGTGCCCAGCATGGGGGCCAGCATTTCGTTGCAGCGGTCCAGGTGGCGCAGGTAGCTGCGGGTGAACCCGTTGCGGCAGGCATAGCAGCCGCACCCCGGTTCGATCGGCTGCAGATCGTGCTCGTACTTGGCGTTGCGGATGCGGACCGTGCCGAACGCGGTGAAGTAGTGGCCATTGCGTGCGTTGCGGGTCGGCATGACGCAGTCGAACATGTCCACGCCGCGTGCCACCGCTTCCACCAGGTCTTCCGGCCGGCCCACGCCCATCAGATAGCGCGGCTGGTCCTCCGGCAACTGCGGGCAGGTGTGTTCGAGCGTCGTGTTGCGTTCCTGCTCGGTCTCGCCGACCGCGAGGCCGCCGATCGCGTAGCCGTCGAAGCCGATCGCCTTCAGGCCGTCCGCCGAGCGCGAACGCAGGTCGTGGTGCACGCCGCCCTGCACGATGCCGAACAGCGCCGCGTCGTTGCCTTCGTGCGCGCGCTTCGAGCGCTCCGCCCAGCGCAGCGACAGCTCCATCGATCGCTCGATGACGCGCGGGTCCACCGGCTTGCCATCCACGTTCACCGGCGGGCACTCGTCGAAGATCATCACGATGTCCGAACCCAGCACACGCTGGATGTTCATGCTCTCCTCGGGGCCGAGGAACACCTTGCTGCCATCCACCGGCGACGCGAACGTCACGCCCTGCTCGGTGATCTTGCGCCGGTGCGCCAGCGAGAACACCTGGAAACCGCCGGAGTCGGTGAGGATCGGCTTGTTCCAGCGGGCGAACCCGTGCAGGCCGCCATGCGCGCCGATCACGTCCAGCCCCGGCCGCAGGTACAGATGGAAGGTGTTGCCGAGGATGATCTCGGCGCCCAGGTCCTCCACGTGTTCGGGCAGGATGCCCTTCACCGACCCGTAGGTGCCCACCGGCATGAAGGCCGGCGTCTCGATCGTGCCGCGCGGGAAAGTCACGCGGCCGCGGCGGGCGGCACCATCGGTGGTGAGCAGGTCGAAGGACATACGGCTCATGCGGACACCATGCCGCGCGCCCGATCTCCGTCATTCCGGCGGAAGCCGGAATCTATTTTGCTGTTGGTGTTGCGGTCGGAAGCCAGAATGAAAATGGTTGACCCGTCATTCGGCGGTTGAAAGCCCGGCGTTCGCCGGAATGACGGCACGATTTCTGACGCGGCATGAGCACGACTCATCTGGCGTCCTCCGGGAACAACAGCATCGCGTCTCCATACGAAAAGAACCGGTATTGCTCGCGCACCGCATGGGCGTAGGCGGCGAATACCCGCTCCTTGCCGGCGAACGCGCTGACCAGCATCAACAGCGTGCTCTCCGGCAGGTGGAAGTTGGTGACCATCGCGTCCACGCTGCGGATGCGGTAGCCGGGGAAGATGAAGATCTGCGTCTCGCCCGCGAACGGCTGCAGTTCGGCGTCGCCGGCTTCCGTACGGCGTGTCGCCGACTCCAGCGCGCGCACGACAGTGGTGCCCACGGCAATGACGCGCCCGCCCCGGGCACGCGCCGCGCGCACCTGTTCGACCAGCGCCGGGCCGACATTGAGCCACTCGCTGTGCATGCGATGCTCGTGGATGTTGTCCACGCGCACCGGCTGGAAGGTGCCCGCGCCCACATGCAGCGTCACGTGGCCGAATTCCACCCCACGCTCGCGCAGCGCGGACAGCAGCGCATCATCGAAATGCAGGCCAGCGGTCGGTGCCGCCACTGCGCCCAGTTCCTGCGCAAAGACCGTCTGATAGCGCTCGTCGTCGTCCTTGCCGGGATCGCGCTGGATGTAGGGCGGCAACGGCAGCCGCCCGGCCGACAGCAGCCAGCTTTCCAGCGAATCCGGCACCTGGAAGCGCAACTGGTAGAACTCGCCGTCACGACCCACCACGTCCGCCTCGCCACCGGCGTCCAACTGGATGCGGCTGCCCGGCTTGGGCGATTTGCTGGCGCCGATCTGCGCACGCGCGGCGTTGTCCGGCAGCAGGCGCTCGATCAGGATTTCCACGCGCCCGCCGCTTTCCTTCTGCCCGAACAGGCGCGCGGGAATCACGCGGGTGTCGTTGAACACCAGCAGATCGCCGGGCTGTACCCATTCCGGCAGGTCGCGCACATGGCGATCGGCGAACGGCACGTCACCCGGCGGCACCACGAGCAGCCGGCTCGCGGAACGCTCGGCCAGCGGCGCCTGCGCGATCAGCGCATCGGGCAGGTCGAAGTGGAAATCGGACTTCTTCACGGTTGGGGCCTTGCGGGGGCGTGCATTGTACGTGAGCGGACCCGGACGCCCTGCCGTCAGCGCTCGAACTTGGTCGACAGCACGATCGACGAGGTGGTGCGCTCCACGCCTTCGAGCGCGCCGATGCGGTCGGTCAGCAGGTCCATGTCGCCCACGGTCGGCACCGCGCCGATGGCGATCAGGTCGTGGCTGCCGCTGACCGAATGCAGCACCCGCAGTTCCGGCATCGCCCTCAGGGAGGCGACCACCGAGGTCATCTGCTTGGGGTGCACGGCAATCATGATGTGCGCGCGCAGGTGGCTGCGGTCGTACTCATCGTGCACGCGCACGGTGTAGCCGCTGATCACGCCTTCGCGCTCCAGCCGCTCGATGCGGCTCTGCACCGTGGTCCGTGACAGGTTCAGCCGGCGCGCGATCTGGGCGGTAGAGGCCCGTGCGTTCTCACGGAGCATTGAGAGCAGTTGCTGGTCGGCGTCGGTGAGTTTCATGCGGCAGCTTGAGTTTCGTCGAATCGACGAAATATCCTCTAAATCAGCGCAGTTCACAACTGTCAAATGACGAATTATTCCCGATAATAACGGTTTGCCGCTTGCTGCCGGAGGATTTCCATGGCCCTGATCGACCACCTCGCCCCGCTCCGCGCCCACCAGGGCCAGCGCCTGACCCACGGCCTAGACGATGCCGCCATCGAGCGCCTGGCAAAGACCCATCCGGACCTGACCGCCGTCATCGAAGCGGCCGCAGCCGAACATGCCCGCCTGAAGGACGAGTTCGCCGAACTGTTCGACCTGGATGAGGCCGAGCAGCTGCGCGCCGTGCAGGCCGGCTACGTCAACTTCTACGCCGAAGACGCCATCAACCCCTACATCGCGCTCGCCGCGCGCGGCCCGTGGGTCGTCACCCTCAATGGCGCGGTGCTGTACGACGCCGGCGGCTACGGCATGCTCGGCTTCGGCCACACACCGGCCGCCGTGCTGGACGCGATGGCGCGCCCGCAGGTGATGGCCAACATCATGACCCCCAGCCTGTCGCAGCTGCGCTTCGACCGCGCCCTGCGCAAGGAGATCGGCCACACCCGCGGCGGCTGCCCGTTCGCGAAGTTCCTGTGCCTGAACTCCGGCTCCGAGTCCGTCGGCCTGGCCGCGCGCATCGCCGACATCAACAGCAAGCTGATGACCGATCCGGACGGCCGCCACGCCGGCCGCACCATCAAGCGCATCGTGGTGAAGGGCAGCTTCCACGGCCGCACCGAACGCCCGGCGCTGTATTCGGATTCCTCGCGCAAGTCCTACCAGCAGCACCTGGCCAGCTACCGCGGCGAGGATTCGGTCATCGCCATCCCGCCGTACGACGTGGACGCACTGAAGCAGGCGTTCGCCGATGCGGAGGCCAAGGGCTGGTTTGTCGAAGCCGTGTTCCTGGAGCCGGTGATGGGCGAAGGCGACCCGGGCCGCTCGGTGCCGCCGGCGTTCTACGCCGCTGCGCGCGAGCTGACCCGCAGCCACGGCAGCCTGTTCCTGGTGGATTCGATCCAGGCCGGCCTGCGCGCACACGGCGTGCTGTCCATCGTCGACTACCCCGGCTTCGAAGGTCTGGATGCGCCGGACATGGAGACCTACTCCAAGGCGCTGAACGCCGCGCAGTACCCGCTGTCCGTGCTCGCCGTGAACGAGCGCGCCGCCGGCCTGTACCGCAAGGGCGTGTACGGCAACACCATGACCACCAATCCGCGCGCGCTCGACGTGGCCTGCGCCACCCTGGCCCAGCTGACCCCACAGGTGCGCGAGAACATCCGCAAGCGCGGCCTCGAAGCCGTGCAGAAGCTGCAGCAGCTGCAGGTGGAACTCGGCGGCCTGATCACCAACGTGCAGGGCACCGGCCTGCTGTTCTCGTGCGAACTGTCGCCTGCCTTCAAGTGCTACGGCGCCGGCTCCACCGAGGAATGGCTGCGCCAGCAGGGCCTCAACGTCATCCACGGCGGCGCCAACTCGCTGCGCTTCACCCCGCACTTCGCCATCGACGGCGAGGAACTCGACCTGCTGGTCGGCATGGTGGGCAAGGCGCTGCGCGAGGGCCCGCGCATCAGCCAGGCCGCAGCGGCCTGATCGGAAAGCGGACCCCAAAGAGAAGGCGAGCCTCGGCTCGCCTTTTTCTTTCGTAGGGTGGGCCTTGGCCCACCATCCACATGTCGGATCAACGGTGGGCCAGGGCCCACCCTACGGTTGTGCGCTGAAGCGCTCCAGCGATGCCCGGATCAACGCTTTCGCCTCCTTCGCATCGCCGTAGCCATTGAGCTGCACCGGATTGCGACCCTTCGGCAGGTCCTTGTAGATGCGGAAGAACGCCTCGATGCGCTGGCGTTCGATCTCTGGCAGGTCGGCCAGGTCGCGGATGCCGGCGTAGGTCGGGTCGACCTTGTCGGTGGGTACGCCGATGATCTTCTCGTCGTGCTTGCCGTCGTCGAGCATGCGCAGCACGCCGATCGGCCGGAACTTCACCAGCACGCCCGGATGCAGCGGCTCGCGCGTCAGCACCAGCGCGTCCAGTGGATCGCCGTCGCCGGCCAGCGTGCGCGGCATCGAACCGTAGTTGGCGGGATACGCCACCGGCATCGACTGGAAGCGGTCCACGAAGACCAGCCCTTCGTCGTTGATCTCGTACTTGGTGAAACTGCCCGCGGGAATCTCCACGGCCAAAAGCACTTCCTCCGGCGCGGCCTTGGGCTGCTGGGCGAGGAACGGATGGCGGATGTGGGCTTCGCGCGCGAGGGCGTTCCCCGCGCAAAGGGCGAGCAGGAACATCAGACAGACACGACGCATGGCAGGCCTCGTTGTAGGAGGGGCTTCAGCCCCGACAGAATGGATTCGGAAAAACTCGGCAGTCGGGGCTGGCTTTCAACAGCCGAACGGCTGGTCAGCCCCTCCTACATGAGTCGCATCATTCCCAGCACCGGTCGGCGCGGCCCTTCAGGGTCTCTGCGCGGATGCACGTACGTTCTTCGATGCGGCCTTCCGCGTGCTCGACAAGCTGCTTGCCCGCCACCCCACCATCGACGAGATCGAAGGCATCGTAGAGGCGGCCCGTCGCCGTGCGCGCCTCGTAGCGCAGGCGCGGACCGTCGAAGCGCAGCACCTGGAAAAGCTGGGTGTCCTCGGCGACGGGCCGCATCGTCTTGCGTGCCTCGTCGGAGAGCCGGTACTGCTTGGCGCCGGTGACGGACACGACGAACACCGGCGTCGGCGCTTCGTTCTTCAGGCGACCGTAGACGTGATCGTGTCCCTGCAGCACCAGGTCGACCTTGCGTTTGCGGATCACCGGCAGCAGGTGCTGGCGCAGCAGCACGTTGTCGCGGCCTTCGCGCGGGGAGAAGAACGGCTGGTGCGTCAGCACGATGCTCCAGCGCTTCGGATTGCTGGCAAGGACGCCATCCAGCCATGCCGCCTGCGTCTTCGCTGTCCCGAGATCCAGTGCCGACGTACCGTCGATCACCACCACGCGCACGTCCTGGTAGTCGAACCAGTAGGTCGTGCGCTTCGCCTGCGCCACGCCGTTGCCCGGCAGCGCGAACGTCACCGGCCAGTGGGCGCCCAGTACGCGGCGTTCCTGCGGCATGTCCTCGAACTCCTCGAAGTACTCGTGGTTGCCCGGCGCCGGCGCGACCACCAGCGAGGTCGGCAGCACTTCGTTCGCTTCGAACCACTCGCCCCACTCGTTGTCGTCTTCGCCATCGCCGCCGCTGACCAGGTCCCCGGCGAACAGGGCCAGGCGCGCATCCGGCGCCGCCCGCATCGCTTCGCGCACGACCCGCGTGGTCAGGCTGACGTTCTTGTTCTGGGTATCGCCGAAGTACAGCAGCGTCAGCGGCGAGCCCGTCGTCGCGGCCGTGCGGGTGTGGTGCCAGGCGCTCCAGGTGCGGTCGCCCTGCACGCGCCAGGCGTACAGCGTGTCGGCCTGCAAGCCGTCGACGTCCGCGCGATGATGGTGCGCATCGCCGTTCTCGGTCTTCAGTGGGATACTGGTCGCGGTGATCCGGCGTGGCTCACCCATGTCGGGCGAATCGCCCGCGACAACGATCTCCAGCTGCGGCGCGCTGACACGCGCATCCGTGCGCCACGCGACCGAGAAACCGTTGGCCGCGTCCTGCGCGGGCGATACCACGATGCGATCCGGGAACCCGCTGGGTGCATAGCGCACCACGCCCTTCGGCACGCGTGTGTTCGGTTCGGGCTGACGCGTCGTCGCTGCCTGCGCGAGCGTCGCCGCGCAGTTCCCCAGCAACAGCACGGCCAGCACCCACTTCATCCCCGCATCCCCTGCCCGCTTCATTCGGCGCGGCACTCCGGCAGCGATAGCGCCTTGGCGATGTCGCGCCAGTCGAACGCCGCCACCGCCTGGTCGTCGTCGACGGCGTAGAACGCGCCCTGCGGGAAGCGTGCGTCGGCGCTCTGGTCCAGCCATACGCCGTCGGTGTTCGCGGTCTTGTTGCCGGCGAATGCACCCTTGTACGCCAGCGTCGTGCGATCGAACACGTGGAACACGCTGCGGTCCTTGAACTGATCGGTGGCGATCCAGTAGCCGGCGCCGCCCGTGCACTGCGCCAGCGCCATGCCCTCGGCTTGCGCCTTGAACAGGTCCGCGCCGATGTCGCGGCCGCGATAGGTGCCATCCAGCCCGTACTCGCGCAGGCGCGTGCCGACGGCGACATCCTCTTCCGCCAGCAGCAGACGGTCGTTCGCCGCATCGCCGAACACGGACTCCGCGATGCGGATCGCGCCCTTCTCGCCCGTGTCGCCGAACGTGCCGGCCAGGTTGGCCTTCCAGCCGCCTTCCACGCGCTGCAGGTGGTAACGCTTGAAGCGCTGGCCCAGCTCGGCCAGCGGTGGCGGCGCGTCTTCGTTCTGCGGCGACATGTAGTTGTCGCTGACGATCACCTCGTAAGCATCCTTCTGCGGGCGCACCCACAGGCCGTACGGCTGCTTCAGGTCTTCCGCGCCGAAAACGAGCAGCGGCTTGAAGTCGGGCAACTGGAAGACCTGCACGCGCCGGTTGTCGCGCTCGACCACCAGCACGAGGTCGTCGATCACCGCGATCCCGTTCGGCCGCTGCATCTGGCCCAGCTCGCTGCCCGGACCGGAGACCGTGCGCAGTTGCTTGCCGGTGCTTCCGTCGTAGACGACCAGGCGGTGCGTGTCCTTGGCGGTGGCGATCAGCCAGCGTGTACCGTCTCCCGCGCGCCAGCTGGCCGGCGAATCGACGTTCTCGGCGGGCGTCGCCGCCGTGATGAAAGCTTCCGGCACGACGACGTGCGCGACCTTCGCTTCGCCGAGCAGCGGGTCCTTCTCGACGTTCTCGTCGGGCTCCTTCTCGCGCACCTGCGCACTGGTTTCCGCAGAAGATGCGGCCGGCGTGGCGGGCTTTCCGCCGCATGCGGCGATCAGGAGCGGAACGGCAAGCAAGGCAAGGCGTGGTTTCACTGGTTTCCCCATGACATGACGGCGTCAACAAACGGTCATGTTCTACGCAGGCTTCGTGACGCTTTCGTGTCAACGGACGACACGCGGATACCTGTCATGCGACGGGAACCTGCGTGTCATGTTGCCGCCATGTGACGTGCTTACAAAGTGCCGTTTACTTTCGTCACGGGGACGACACACGATGAAACGCAATGCCTTGGCCGCCTCGCTCTCGCAGGTGCTGTTCTGCGCTGCCCTGCTGCCGGCCAGCTTCGCCGCCACTGCCCAGAACCAAGCGCCGGATGCCGGTGCCGCGGGCGACCCCAAGCAACTGGACACCGTGGTGGTGCAAGGCGAAATCGCCTACCGCGACCGCACAGATGACATCGCGCCCACTCTGGTCTACGACCTGGAGTACTTCCAGCGCTTCGAGCCGAACACCGTCGGCGATATGCTCAAGCGTGTGCCCGGCGTCGGCTTCGTCGGATCGGACATCATGGAATACGACGGCGTGCAGCTGCGTGGCCTGGGCGGCGGCTATACCCAGGTGCTGATCAACGGGAAGAAGGTGCCGGGTGCCGGCGACGACCGCTCGTTCTACGTCGACCGCATCCCGGCGGAGATGGTGGACCACATCGAGATCAAGCGCAGCGCCAGCGCAAACCGCAGCGGCGATGCGATGGCCGGCGCGATCAACATCGTGCTGCGCGACGCGTACGAATTCACCGGTAGCTACATCCGTGTCGGCGTGAATCGCTGGGACGATGGCGAGGTCAACCCGACCTTCGGTGCCGTGACATCGTTCGAGGCGCTCGGGGGCCGCCTGTTGGCGGGCATCAACGTGCAGGACCGGTATCGCGCCAAGACCAAGCGCTCCGACCGCTTCACCGACAACACCCAGGAGGAGAAGGTCAGCTGGGAAGACCAGACCGAGGTGAAGGACGGCCGCGACTACTCGGCCAACCTGTCCTACACCGCCGACGTCGGCGAGACCGGCCGCTTCAGCATCGATGGCTTCTACGTCAAGACCGATCGCGACGTCACCGAAGTGTCGTTCGAGGAGGAACTGGACGACGACGAGACCGTCAACCTGCGCGTACCCGGCCGTGACCCGTACGACCAGAAGAACTACGGCATCGGCGCCGAGTACAAGTTCGACATGGCAGGCGGCACCACCGCCGTGAGCGTTGACTACGCCCGTTTCGAGAACTCGCAGGCCACCACGGAAGGCGAACACGTCTACGTGAGCGGCGCGGAGAACTGGGACGACACCTGGAGCATCCCTGCGGATGCAGAGTGGGACGAAACCGTCTACGAAGCCGAATCCGTGACCGCAAAGGATTCCGAGACCGGCTTCCGCCTGACCCACGCGCGTCCGCTGGGCGGCGCCGAACTGGAGTTCGGCGTGGACTACCGCACCAAGAAGCGCGAAGGCCTGCTCGTGAGCTACGAGTGGGAGGCCGAGGATGAGGACGAGACCCCGGCGTCCCTGGCCGATTACGCGCTGGACGGCAGCGTGGCCTCGGTGATCGAAGAAAAGCGGCTGGATCCGTACATCATGCTCAGCGGCAAGGGCGATGCCTTCTCGTGGGAAGCCGGCCTGCGTTACGAGACCACCAAGTCCGAGGTGGAGTACCTCGAGGACGATGAAAGCGAAGGTCGCGTCAGCAAGGACTACAACGAGCTGCTTCCGTCAGTGAACCTGCGCTGGAACCTGGGAGACGCGGACCGCGTCAGCCTGTCGCTGGCCAGGACCATCAAGCGTCCCAACTTCAACGAGTTGCTGCCGGCCCTGCTGGACGGCGAGTTCGGCGACAACGACTACATCGGCAACCCGGAACTGGATCCGGAAACCGCCAACGGACTGGACCTCGGTTTCGAACACCGCCTTGGCCGCAAGGGCGTGGTCGGCCTGAATTTCTTCTATCGCGACGTCAAGGATCTCATCGAGATCGTCAACACCGGCGAGCCCAGCGAAGAGATGCAGGACACCTGGGAAGAGATGATCGAGGACGGCGACGCCGTCGACCTGGCCGATGCGATGGCGCAGGAACCGGCGGAAAGCTGGCTGTACACCTCGTCCAATGTCGGTGACGGCAAGGTCTACGGCTTCGAGTTCGATGTGTCCACGCCGCTGTCGGCGATCGGCCTGGAGAACACCGGCATCTTCGCCAACTATTCGTGGGTGAAGTCCAAGGTGGACGACTTCCTGGGCGAACGCCGCTTCAACGACCAGGCCAAGTCCGTCTACAACATCGGCTTCATCCATGACATCCCGGCGTGGGGCGCAAGCTTCGGCGCCACCTATCGCAAGCAGGGCGACGCCTACGCTCGCGTGCTGGGAGAGGAAGCCCTCATCCGCTACGGCGGCGAACTGGACGTGTTCGTCGAGAAGCGCTTCGGCACGAATGTCTCCGTGCGCCTGAGCGCCAACAACCTGCTGGATGCCAGCAAGGACGAGTACTTCGACAAGTTCAACACCCTGCAGGACCAGATCGACCGCGACTACGACGAATACGAACTGGAAACCGAAGAGGCCGGGCCGAGCTACCAATTGGTCATGCGCTGGGCGTTCTGATCGGCGGCATCGCCACGGTCCATGCGGAAAGCCGGCGTATGCCGGCTTTCCGCTTTGTGGGACCAGCGGGTTTGATGCAGACTTCCAGCTTCTCCTGCTGCCCTGCCCCGCCATGAAGACCGTAGAAGTCCGCCACCCCCTCGTCCAGCACAAGATCGGCCTGCTGCGGAACGCCGGTCTCAACACCAAGGATTTCCGCGAACTGGTGACCGAGCTGGGCACGCTGCTGGCCTATGAGGCCACGGCCGATCTGGAACTGACCACCGAGACCATGGCGGGCTGGGCAGGTCCGGTGCAGGTGAAGAAGATCGCCGGGGCGAAGATCACCCTGGTGCCCATCCTGCGCGCCGGCCTGGGCATGCTGCCCGGCGTGCTGGCGCTGATCCCCACCGCGCGCGTCAGCGTGGTCGGCCTGCAGCGCGACGAGGAGACACTGCAGCCCGTGCCCTACTTCGAGAAGCTGACCGGACGGCTGGAAGAACGCGACGCGCTGATCCTGGACCCGATGCTGGCCACCGGCGGCACGCTGATCGCCACCATCGACATGCTGAAGCGGGCGGGCGCGAAGCGGATCAAGGGCATCTTCCTGGTGGCCGCGCCAGAAGGGCTCAAGGCACTGGAAGCGGCCCACCCCGACGTGGACGTCTACACCGCCGCCATCGACGAGCGCCTCAATGACAAGGGCTACATCCTGCCGGGCTTGGGAGACGCGGGGGATCGTATTTTTGGGACGCGGGTGGGGTAACGCAACTCCCTTCTCCCATCGGGAAAAGGCGCCAGCAAAGCCTGCCCCGTACTTGATACGGGGGCGGACGAGGGTACGGCGAAGTTAGCGACATTCGAACCATCACGGACTCCGCCACACCCTCACCCTTCTCCCGCTGGAGAGGGGCTCAAATCTCAAGCCACCAGCATCCGCGCGTGCAACTCCGGGACTTCATGCGCGGTGCCGAACTTGCCCTTCTCGTCGCGAGTCACCTGCGCCAGGGCGCAGCCCGGGTCGTGGGTGAAGAACAGGCGGACGTTGCGGACCAGCTTGTCTTCCAGGAAGGCGCGCTTCTCATCGATCAGCAGCTCGGCGTTGCGGTCGTAACCCATGGTGATGGGCACGTGTACCCAGGACCGGCCGGGAATCAGGTCGGCGCAGAACACCACGCCACCATGGGGCTGATCGTCCATGCGCTCCGGACCGACGATCTCGGCCAGCATCAGGCCCGGCGTATGGCCATCGCTGAAGCTGAAGCGGACGGTGTCGCCGAGCGCCACGGAATACTCGCCGGAAACGAGTTCCAGCCGACCACTGGCTTCCAGCAATGGCTGCAGGTCCGGGATGAAGCTGGCGCGATCACGCGGATGCGGCTTCAGTGCGCGCTGCCAGTGCTCGGCACCGACCACGAAGGTGGCGTTGGGGAACAACAGTTCCTGCGCATGACCGTCCTGCCACGGCGCCAGCAGGCCGCCGGCATGATCGAAGTGCAGGTGGCTGAGCACCACCACGTCGATGTCCTCGTGCGAGAAACCGGCGTCGCGGAGCGAATCCAGCAGCACGTGACGCTCTTCCTGCACGCCGAAGCGCACGCGCATCTTCGGCTCGAAGAAGGCCCCGATCCCGGTCTCGAACAACACCGTCTTGCCGTTCAGCGGCTGCGCCAGCAGCGCGCGGCACGCCAGCTCGATGCGGTTCTCCGCATCGGGCGGTGACCACTTCTCCCACATGGCGCGCGGCGCGTTGCCGAACATCGCGCCGCCATCGAGTTTCTGGGAATTGCCCAGCAGCGACCAAAGTTTCATGCGGCGATTCTACGCCCCGATTTGCTCCCTGTAGGAGCGACGTAAGTCGCGACCGCAAGGCTTGCAGACACGTGACGAGTGGCGCGTGCCGTTCAGACAGTCGCCCGACGCGCCGGGGCCGGGGCCTCGAAGCAGCGGTCGCGACTCACGTCGCTCCTACAGAGGGGCCAAGCCCTTTCAGGGCTTCGCAGCGGATTCCACCACCTTCGCCGCGCCCACCGGATTGCGCGGATCGCTGCCGCCACTCAACACGTTGGCCGCCTTGTCCCACTCCACCGTCTGCAAGTTGCCCCACACATGGCTCGAACCGCGACCACCCTGCGCACTGTTGCCGGGCACCTTGAATTTGTGACCCATGGCTTCCAGCTTCTGTTGCGACGCAGGACTCAGCGCGTTGGTCTCCATCTCGATGAGATCCGGCATCCACTGGTGGTGGAAGCGCGGCAACGCGGCGACCGGCTGCGCATCCAGGCCCGCGTCGTAGCCCAGCACGCCCAGCAGCACCATGGTGATGATGCGGCTGCCGCCGGGTGTACCGAGCACCGCCACTTTTTCCGGCGACTCCATGAAAGTGGGCGTCATCGAGCTGAGCATGCGCTTTCCTGCCTGGGGCGCATTGGCTTCATAGCCCATCACGCCGAACGCATTCGGCGTGCCGGGCTTGAGCGCGAAATCATCCATCTCGTTGTTCAGCAGCACGCCCGTTCCCGGCGGCACCAGGCCCGAGCCATACAGCAGGTTCACCGTCTGCGTGCCGGCAACGCGGTTGCCTTCGGCATCGATGATCGAGAAGTGCGTGGTTTCCTCGTCTTCCAGCGGGGTCTGCTGGCCGGAGAGCTGGTCGCTGGGCGTTGCTTTCTGCGGATTGATCGTCGCGCGCAGGCCGGCGGCGTAGTACGGGTTGGTCAGCGTCTTCAGCGGAATTTCGACGAAGTCCGGATCGCCCAGGTAGAAGGTGCGGTCGCGGAACGCACGACGCATCGCCTCCACGATCAGGTGCGTGCGTTGCGCCTCGTCCAGGCTGCGTAGATCGTAGGCATCGAGGATCTGCAGCATCTGCGCCAATGCCACGCCACCGGACGATGGCGGCGGCGCGGTGGTCACCTGCCAGTCGTTGTACTTGAAGGTCAACGGCTCGCGCTCACGCACGGTGTAGCCGGCCAGTTCCTTCGCCGTCCACTGGCCACCTTCGGCCTTCACCCCGGCCAGCAGCAGCTTCGCGGTCTCGCCGCGGTAGAAGCCGTCGAAGCCCTGCGCGGCCAGGCGTTCCAGCGTGCGCGCCAGGTCCGGCTGCCTGAACGTGTCGCCTTCCTTGATCGGCTGGCCATTGGCGAGGAACACCGAACGCGTGCCCTTGTACCGTTCCATCACGTCGCGGCGTGCCTGATAGCCCCGCGCCATCCGCGCGTACACCGGGAAACCGTCGCGGGCCACGCGGATCGCAGGCTTCAGCGAGGTCGCCAGGGGCAGCTTGCCGTACCTCTCGGCCAGATGGACGAAGGCCGCCGGCAGGCCGGGAATACCCGCCGCCCAGGGACCGTTCTCGGCACGGTCGCGGTTGAACTCCCCATTGGGCAACAGGTACTTGTCAGGCGTGGCCGCGGCGGGTGCGGTCTCGCGCGCATCCACGAAGGTCTGCTTGCCGGTCTTGCCGTCATGCAACAGGAAGAAGCCGCCACCGCCCAGCCCGGAACTGATCGGCTCAACCACCGACAGCGTCGACGACACCGCGATGGCGGCGTCGAAGGCATTGCCACCCTGCGCGATGACATCAAGGCCGGCCTGCGTGGCAAGCGCGTGCGCGCTGGCGATGGCGACACCGGGCGGATGCGGCGAGGCGGCGGGACGGACAGCATCGGCAGCCAGTGCGGCCGGCACGAACGCAACGAACAACAACAGGGCGAACAGACGACGCTGGATCACGATCTCTCCTGGACGATAACCGGCACGGAGCGCTGCCGTGTGGCGGATCAGCCGGCCTGCAGCCGGAGCATCTTCGCCAACAGTGCTTCGTGGGTCTCAGGATACGCCGGATCGGGATCGATGCACTCTACGGGGCACACGACGACACATTGCGGTTCGTCATGATGGCCGACGCATTCGGTACAGCGCGCCGGATCGATCACATAGATCGTCTCGCCCATCGAGATGGCCTGGTTGGGACAGGCCGGCTCGCAGACATCGCAGTTGACGCAGAGTTCGTTGATCTTGAGGGACATGTTCTTTCGTCATTCCCGCGACAGCGGGGATGACCTTTTCACCAGGGCGTGGCCGCCGGAGCGGCCACGCCTGGAAAGGTCACTTGGCTTCGACGAACACGTACTCGGCGCTGCTCGGGGCCACGGCCGCCTTCACGCGCTCGCTGTCCTCCGCCTTGCCGATGAAGAGGATGCGCACGCCCTTGAAGGTGTCGGCTTCCACGCCTTCGAACGCGGCCACGGCCAGGTCGGCGATCTTGACGCTGGACGGCGAACCGAACGCGATCAGGTTGCCGCTGGTCACGCCACGCGCCACGGCGCCCTTGGCCTGTTCCAGCTGGCGGCCGTACTTGGCCTCGAACTCCGGATCGGTCTCGGCCGGCAGGTAGTACACGTAAGGCGTGTTGGTGATCGTGCCCATGTTGGCGTCGACCACCTTGCTCAGGTACTCCTTCCACGCACCGTCTTCGGTCGTGGTCGGGGCGACCAGCGCGACTTCGGCCGGCTGGGCCGGCGCTTCTTCCTGCTTCTTGCACGCCGCGAACGGCAGCACGAGGCAGGCGGTGAGCAGCATGCGGGTTGCGATGTTCTTCATGGGTGTTCCCCCTCCTGTTGGATCTGTTGTCGGAATCGCGGCGCGCTCAGGCGCCCTGTCTTTGCTTTTGCCATTGTGCCTTCAGCGCCGCGACCACGGCCGGCGGCACGAAGCCGGACACGTCGCCGCCGAGCCGGGCGATCTCGCGCACCAGCGACGACGAGATGAAGCCGTACTGCTCGGCCGGGGTCAGGAACAACGTCTCGACCTCCGGGATCAGGTGGCGGTTCATGCTGGCCAGCTGGAACTCGTATTCGAAGTCGGACACCGCTCGCAGGCCACGCAGCAATACGCCGCCGCCCACCTCCGTGACGAAGTGCGCGAGCAGGCCGTCGAAGCCCCGCACTTCCACGTGCGGATGCTTGGCCACCGCATCGCGGGCCAGCTCGACGCGCTGCGCCAGCGGCAACGCGGGGCCTTTGCCCGGGCTTTCCGCCACCCCGATGATCACCCGCTCGAACAGCGGCGCGGCGCGGTCGATCAGGTCGATATGGCCATTGGTGATCGGGTCGAACGTGCCGGGATAAACCGCCGTCCGGTTGCGTGCCACAGTCATTCAGTCGTCGCCGGCGAATCGTCGGGGCGAAGTGTAGCAGCGCCCTGCCCTGCGGGGGTCCGGTACACGGCGAAGCGCACGTCCCGGCTGCTGCCCTCCCGGTGCAGGGTCCAGCCGGCCGGCACGCGGGGGGCTGTTCCGACGGGCGATTCGACGTAGATCCACGCGCCCGGCGCCAGATGGTTCCGCAGGCTGTCGATGGCTTGCTCCCACAGGCCATCGGCGAAGGGCGGGTCCAGGAATACCAGGTCGAAGGCGCCCCCACGGCCGCCCAGCCACGCCAGTGCGTCAGCCGCGTGCACCTCGGCCGGTGCGGACAGCTTCGCCACCGCCTCGCGCAGCGCCGCGGCCAGCCCCGGGTCGCGCTCCACCAGCACGGCGTGCGTGGCGCCGCGCGACAGCGCTTCCAGCCCCAGCACGCCGGTACCGGCGAACAGGTCGAGCACACGCGCGCCCGGCAATGCCGGCATCAGCCAGTTGAACAGGGTCTCGCGCACGCGGTCGCTGCTCGGCCGCAGGCCGGGACGGTCCTGCACCGCCAGCTTCGTGCCGCGCCATCGCCCACCGATGATCCGCACCTGGCCGGCGCCGCGCGGCGCGGAGGCAGGTGCTGGGGAGGGACGGCGGGGGCTTCGGGACATCGGGGCGACGGCGACGGAAGGCCCCGCATGATACTTCCCGTGCAGGAGGGGCTTCAGCCCCGACCGCAGGTCAGAACACGCGTCTGGCGTTCAGCGGCGCTTACCAGATCGCGGCGCATCGGTGACAGGATCGCGGTCGGGCTGAAGCCCCTCCTACGGGGCGTCGTGGGTTGAAATCGGCGGACATACCCATACACCGGGACGCATCGGCCGCGCCTGCGGCCCGCATACCGATCCAAGGAGCACGTCCACGATGACCACCGAAACCCGCAAGGAAACACTGGGCTTCCAGGCCGAAGTGAAGCAGCTGCTGCAGCTGATGATCCACTCGCTGTACTCGAACAAGGAGATCTTCCTGCGCGAGCTGGTGTCCAACGCCGCCGACGCCGCCGACAAGCTGCGCTTCGAGGCCCTCAAGGACCCCACCCTGCTGGCCGAAGATCCCATTCTGCGCATCCGCATCGGCTTCGATGCCGAAGCACGTACGGTGACCATCGACGACAACGGCATCGGCATGAGTCGCGATGAGGCCGTCGCCCATCTCGGGACGATCGCGAAGTCCGGCACCGGCGACTTCCTCAAGGCGCTGTCCGGCGACCAGAAGAAGGACGCCAACCTGATCGGCCAGTTCGGCGTGGGTTTCTACAGCGCCTTCATCGTGGCTGACCGCGTGCACGTGTTCAGCCGCCGCGCGGGCCTGCCCGCCAGCGAGGGCGTGCACTGGTCCAGCGCCGGCGAAGGCGATTTCGAAGTCGCCACGGTCGACAAGCCCGAACGCGGCACGCGCATCGTGCTGCACCTGAAGGACGGCGAGGAGGGCTTTGCGGACGGTTGGAAACTTCGCGGCATCATCAAGAAGTACTCCGACCATGTCGGCCTGCCGATCGAGATGCCGAAGGAACACCACGGCGAGGACAAGCCCGCCACGCCCGAATGGGAAGCCGTCAACAAGGCCAGCGCACTGTGGACGCGCGCCAAGTCCGAGATCAAGGACGAGGAATACACCGAGTTCTACAAGCACATCGCCCACGACTTCACCGACCCGGTGGCATGGAGCCACAACAAGGTCGAAGGCAAGCTGGAATACACGTCGCTTCTTTACGTCCCGGGCCGCGCGCCACTCGACCTGTACCACCGCGACGGCGCCAAGGGCCTGAAGCTGTACGTGCAGCGCGTCTTCATCATGGATCAGGCCGAGCAGTTCCTGCCGCTGTACCTGCGCTTCCTGCGCGGCGTGGTGGACTCGTCCGACCTCTCACTCAACGTTTCGCGCGAGATCCTGCAGTCGGGCCCGGTGGTGGATTCGATGCGCTCGGCGCTGACCAAGCGCGCGCTCGACATGCTGGAGAAACTGGCCAAGGACAAGCCGGAAGACTACAAGGCGTTCTGGACCAACTTCGGCCAGGTGCTGAAGGAAGGCCCGGCCGAGGACTACGCCAACCGCGAGAAGATCGCCGGCCTGCTGCGCTTCGCTTCCACGCACGATGCCTCGGGCGCACCCAGCGTATCGCTGGCCGACTACGCCGGTCGCCTGCAGGAAGGCCAGGACAAGCTGTACTACCTCACCGGCGAGTCCTACGCTCAGATCAAGGACAGCCCGCACCTGGAGATCTTCCGCAAGAAGGGCATCGAAGTGCTGCTGCTTACCGACCGCATCGACGAGTGGCTGATGGGCTACCTGACCGAGTTCGACGGCAAGTCCTTCGTCGATGTCGCCCGCGGCGACCTCGATCTGGGCGCGCTGGACAGCGAAGACGAGAAGAAGAAGCAGGAGGAAAGCGCGAAAGCCAAGGAAGCCCTCACCGGCCGCATCAAGGCCGTGCTGGGCCTGGACGTGGCCGACGTGCGCGTCTCGCACCGTTTGACCGATTCCCCGGCAATCCTCGCCATCGGCCAGGGCGATCTGGGCCTGCAGATGCGCCAGTTGCTGGAGGCCAGCGGCCAGGCGGCGCCGGAGAGCAAGCCGGTGTTCGAGTTCAACCCGGAGCACCCGCTGATCGCGAAACTCGATGCCGAGAGCGATGCGAACCGCTTCGCCAGCCTCACGCGCGTGCTGTTCGACCAGGCTGCGCTGGCCGCCGGCGAGAGCCTGAAGGACCCGGCCGGCTACGTGAAGCGACTGAATGCATTGCTGCTGGAACTGTCGGCATGAAGGATTCCTTCTCTCCGCAAGCGGGGAGAAGGTGCCCGCAGGGCGGATGAGGGGCGAACGAAGTGGCGGGAAGTTAGACGTTTCGTGTGCTGAAGAGGCATGTCACTCGACAGGGCATCTGTCATTGCCGCATCACGGCTCCGTCAGCCCCTCACCCGCCTTCGGCACCCTCTCCCCGTAAACGGGGAGAGGGAGAACTCACATGGATGCCGGCGTTACGCGCTTACATCCAGCAAACCGCCCAGCGCCTGTCCTGCCACCTTAAGCACGAACAGGTTCGCGCCGGCCATCGCCTCGTAGGTCAGCATCGCCGCCACATCCTCCACCGGGGCAGCCGGATCAGCAGGCGCCTCGACCACCGTCGCCGACACTCCGCCCATCGCCTCGGCGGACAGCGCCACACCCTGTCGTGCAGCATCCGGCGTGGCCAGGTTGGCGATGTTGTGCGCTGCGGCCTGCATGCCGAGCGAGGCGGCGCGCAGGCCGGACGTAGCGATGCCGGCGATAGGGGTCATGCGATGACTCCACAGGGTTTCCAGCCTCGATATCGGCCGCCGCCGGCCCCACTTTAGCCCAGCGTCCACGGCCGCCCGACAGCCGGGTGGTAGCATGTCGCCCTCTTCGAGATACCCCCTGAAATGATCGGTTTTTTCCGCCGCAAGAAGCCCCAGGACGGCCCGGCCGCCGCCCAGACCCGCCCCAGTACCGAAGAACTCGCCGCCGTCTTTCCACGCGCGCCGGGCGAACCACTGCCGGCGGACGCAATCCCTGCTTCCACTCCCGTGGCGGACGAAGCGGTGCCGGAGGCGGATGCGCCCCGGAACGATGCCAGCCCGCTGCCCGAACCCGCCGCCGCTGCGCCAGGAGCGGAGGAGCCGGAGCCCGTCGATGCCGCGCCCGCGGCGCCGGCCGGCAAGTCGGGCTGGCGCGACCGCCTGCGCCGCACCAGCGCCGCATTGGGATTGGCCGGCCTGTTCACGCGCAACCCGCGCCTGGACGACGATCTGCTGGACGAGATCGAAACCGCGTTGCTGACCGCCGACGTGGGCGTTCCCGCCACGACCGCGATCATCGAAGACCTGCGCAAGCGGATGAAGGAACGCGAGTTCGCCGATGCGCAGGCACTGCTGAAGGCACTGCGCGCGGACCTGATCGCGCTCATCGCGCCGGTCGCCCGGCCCCTGGTGATCGACGCCAGCCGCAAGCCGTTCGTCGTGCTGACCATTGGCGTCAACGGCGTAGGCAAGACCACCACTATCGGCAAGCTCGCGCGCCGCTTCAAGCAGGATGGCCACAGCCTGATGCTGGCGGCCGGCGACACGTTCCGCGCCGCCGCCGTGGCCCAGCTGCAGACATGGGGCGAACGCAACGGCGTACCGGTTGTCGCGCAGGGGCAGGATGCGGATCCGGCGTCGGTTGCCTTCGACGCGCTCCAGTCGGCCAGGTCGCGCGGCTTCGACGTGCTGATCGCCGATACTGCGGGCCGCCTGCATACGCAGACCGGCCTGATGAGCGAACTGGGCAAGA
Organism: Pseudoxanthomonas sp. LARHCG66; assembly: GCF_052871755.1. NCBI lineage: Bacteria > Pseudomonadati > Pseudomonadota > Gammaproteobacteria > Lysobacterales > Lysobacteraceae > Pseudoxanthomonas > Pseudoxanthomonas sp. LARHCG66. The sequence goes on from NZ_JBIXJW010000001.1 coordinate 779,669, forward strand.
TCCGCCGGGTGCTCGGCAAGATCGACGACACCGCGCCGCACGAAGTGCTGATGGTCATCGACGGCACCACCGGCCAGAACGCGCTTTCGCAGTTGCGCCAGTTCCACGCCGCGGTCGGCGTCACCGGGCTGGTGGTCACCAAGCTCGACGGCACGGCCAAGGGCGGCGTGGTGTTCGCGCTGGCGCGCGAGTTCGGCATCCCGATCCGCTATGCCGGCATCGGTGAGCGCCTGGAAGACCTGCGCGTGTTCGATGCGGAAGCCTTCGTCGATGCACTGCTGCCGGAAGCGCTGGGTGCCGGCTGACATCAGGGCCACCGCTGTCGTGGGAGCGACGTCAGTCGTGATCGACCACCGCGATGGCGTCATCTCGACTGACGTCGCTCACACGGGTCGTCCCGCGTGAGCAGGGCCATCCCCTTTGCCCATCGCCTGCTGGCCTGGTTCGACCGGCACGGCCGCCACGACCTGCCGTGGCAGCATCCACGCACGCCGTACCGTGTGTGGTTGTCAGAAATCATGCTGCAGCAGACGCAGGTAGCCACGGTCGTTCCGTACTTCCTGCGCTTCGTCGAGCGTTTTCCCACCCTGCCCGACCTGGCCGCCGCTTCCACCGATGACGTGATGGCGCACTGGGCAGGACTGGGCTACTACGCCCGCGCCCGCAACCTGCATGCGGCGGCGAAGGCATGTGTCGCGCAGCATGGCGGCGATCTGCCACGCGATTTCGACGCGCTGCATGCACTGCCCGGCATCGGACGCAGCACGGCGGGCGCCATCCTGGCGCAGGCGTGGAACGACCGCTTTCCCATCCTCGATGGCAACGTCAAGCGTGTACTGGCGCGCTTCCACGGCATCGCCGGCTGGCCCGGTTTGCCAGCGGTGGAAAAGCGATTGTGGGCGCTGGCGGAAACGCACCTGCACGATGTGCCCGACGGCCGCCTGGCCGACTACACGCAGGCGCAGATGGATTTCGGTGCCACGCTGTGCGCGCGCGCGAAGCCGGCCTGCGTGGTGTGCCCGCAACAGGACGGCTGCGTGGCGCGCCGTGATGGTCTGGTGGACGTGCTGCCCACCTCCAGGCCCTCGAAGACGCTGCCGGAGCGGGAGGCCGTGGCGTTGTGGCTCGAGAACGCCGATGGCGAGATCCTGCTGCAGCGCCGCCCGGAGACCGGTATCTGGGCCTCGCTGTGGACCTTGCCGCAGGCGGACACCGACGCGGGCATGCGCGACTGGTTCGCGCACGAAGTGCAGGGGCATTACGACAGCGCCGAGGAGCTGCCGGTGGTGGTGCACACCTTCAGCCACTACCGCCTGCACCTGCAACCGCTGCGCGTACGCAGGGTCGCCCTGCGTGGCAGGGTGCGCGACAATGACGATCTGCGATGGGTCGCTCGCGGCGAACTCGCGAAGCTGGGCCTGCCCGCGCCGATCCGCAAACTGCTGGGAAACTGAATGATGTCGCGCACCGTCTACTGCCAGTACGAACACCGCGACGTGGAGGGACTGGATTTCGTGCCCTACCCCGGCGAGTTGGGCAAGCGCATCTTCGCGCACATCGGCAAACCGGCGTGGGCTGCATGGCTGGCGCACCAGACCATGCTGATCAACGAGAACCGGCTGTCCCCGCGCGATCCCAAGCATCGCGCGTTCCTTGAAGTGGAACTGGAGAAGTTCCTGTTCGGCGGCGGCGCGGACAAACCGGCCGGATACGTGCCGGAATCCTGAACTGCGCGACGCGTGCTGCCCCGCCGGAACAGACAGGTCCGGCAACAGGCCGTGCTCTGGAAAGCGTGGGGCTTCCCCGCACGATCAACGCTTTCCAGCCTCCCGCTCCACGGCCGCGGCTTCGCGCAACTCCTTCTGGCTGGCGCGCAGGGCCTTGACGTCCAACGACCTGATGGTCTCGATGCGGCAGGGAATATTGATGCTGGAGGTGCCGGCACCCAAGGGGATCACGTCATCGAACTTTGCCGACACCCGACCGCCGAACTGGGTCACGGAGATGGCGGTGGCGTAGTCCAGGTCCTGGCAGGGACCGGACAGCTCCAGCAGATACCCTTCGCTGGGCTTGGTCCAGACGGCGAGCGCGCCGTCGCCAAGCGGCGTCCAGCCATTGAGCCTGCCGAAATACTTGAAGTCCTTGACCGGCTCTCCGGCATGCCCGCGGTAGAAGGCGAGCTTTTCGGCATCGGTCTGCCGGCCGTCGGTCGCGCAGGCGGCCAGACCGGACGCGATCAGCAGGGCGAAGGGAATCAGACGTTTCATGGTCGTTCTCTGTCGGCGCGTTGAGGGGGCGCACTCCCGTGGATGCATGATGCCTCCGCCCGGCGCAGCCTGCGGCGGCCGCGCGACCCGCCATTCAGGGGCTGTCCGGCTTGCCATTGCCCCGACCGGTCCGTATCATTGCCGCTCTTCGCGCCGGCACTGCCGTACCGCGACAGATCCTGGCCTGGTAGCTCAGTTGGTAGAGCAGCGGATTGAAAATCCGCGTGTCGGTGGTTCGAATCCGCCCCGGGCCACCACTCATTCCGAAGGGCCTGCCGCAAGGCAGGCCCTTTTGTTTTGCCTGCGCCCAGGGCCGCGCCGATGCGCCCGGCCCCGTCCCCTCATCGCGTTACTCCGCAGCGGCCGCTTCCCTGCCCTGCTGGCGGATGATCGCTTCCTGCCGCGCGTCCTCGATGGCATGCCGCACGCTGTCCACATCCACGCGCGAGGCATCGTGGGTAAACAGCCCCGTCAGCTCCGTGTCCGGGTGCAGGGTGCCGGCTTCGTACAGCGCCCACATCTCCTCGCCGTACCAGGTGTCCAGCAGTTCCGGCGCATAACGGCCCAGGCGCGCCGTCAGGGCGTTGACGTCGCGCAGCAGCAGTCGACGGCTGGCGTTGTTGCCGGCGGCACTGACCACCTGCGGGAAATCGATGATCACCGGGCCTTCCCCGCCCACCAGCACGATGTATTCCGACAGGTCCCCGTGGATCAGGCCGGCACACAGCATCTTGACCACCTCGCGCACCAGGAAACGGTGGAAGTCGCGCGCCTGCTCCGGGGTCAGGTCCACTTCGCCCAGACGGGGCGCGGAGTGGCCGCTGGCATCGGCGACAAGCTCCATCACCAGCACGCCATGCACATAACCGAACGGTTCTGGCACGCGCACGCCGGCATCACGCAGCTGGTACAGGGCGTCGACTTCGGCGTTCTTCCATGCCACTTCCTGCTGCTTGCGCCCGTAGCGCGTGGCCTTGCCCATCGCGCGCGCCTCGCGGCTGCCGCGGACCTTGCGCCCTTCCTGGTACAGCGTGCGCTGCTGGAAACTGCGCTGCGCCATGTCCTTGTAGACCTTGGCGCAGCGGACTTCGCCTCCCGCATCCACCACATAGACAGAGGCTTCCTTGCCGCTTTTCAGCGGCCGCAGCACGCGGTCGATCACACCATCATCGATCAGCGCTTGCAGTCCTGGGGGCGTTTTCATGCGGTCCTGGCGGGAAAATGAAGATGAAGAACGAAGATTCGACGCGGGGCGTCCCCGCTATCTTTACACTAGCCGCCCTGAAACGCCGGTGTTCCCATGCCTGAACCCATCCGCCTGGCCAAGCGCGTCGCTGAACTCACCGGCTGTTCGCGCATGGAGGCCGAGCAGTACATCGAAGGGGGCTGGGTCACCGTGGACGGTGAAACGGTGGAGGCGCCGCAACATCCGGTTACCACCGAGCGCGTGGAAATCGACCCGGCAGCCGAACTCACGGCCACCGAGCCAGCCACCCTGCTGCTGCACAAGCCCGAAGGCACTGCCTGGCAGGATACGGCCGTCTTGGCCACCCCGGCCACGCATCTGCTCGAAGACGACAGCGGCGTGCGTCCACTGAAGCGCCATTTCCACCGCTTGACTCCCCTGATGCCATTGGACACCGGGGCCAGCGGACTCATGGTGCTGAGCCAGGATGGCCGCGTATGGCGCCGCCTGACCGAGGACTATGCGGAGATCGAGCAGGAATTCGTGGTGGAGATCCGCGGCAACACCGACCCGTATACCCTCAGCCGCATCGGCCACGTGGCCAGCTACCAGGGCCGGGGGCTGGCGCCCTGCAAGGTCAGCTGGCAGAACGAGGTGCGGCTGCGTTTTGCGATCAAGGACGTGCAGCCGGGCGAGCTGAGCCACCGCTGCCGCGAAGGTGGGCTTGAGGTGGTGTCGATCCGGCGGCTGCGCATCGGCCGGATCGCACTGGCGAAGATGCCGGTGGGCCAGTGGCGCTATCTGCCGGTCGGTGCGCGCTTCTAGGGCACGGCTTTGCCGCATCGGGCGAATCGTGGTTTCGCGGCGCCGCATCGCGCACAACGAGCGCCGCCCTGCCTATCCTGAGCGACCCCACGCTCGCCGCCCCTGTCCATGACGAATGCTCCCTCTCCCTATGCGGTCGGCCAACGCTGGCGCTGCCGTGGTCGCGGCGCAAGGGAGACACCGGTACTGACGATCAATCGCATCGATCCGCACCCGCTGGGCGGCGAGATCCTGCACGTCAGCGTGAGCGAAGCACGCATCCGACATCCCGGCCTGCGCGCAGGCGTCATCACCACCTTCGCCCACCTGCCGATCATCGGTCAGGTGCTGGAACGCAGTGGCGCCGAACTGGTCGGCCAGGGCGCCATCGACCCGGCCTACTTGGAAGGCTACGACCAGTGGAAGCAGGCCTTCGACGCGGGCCAGGCCGGCGCCTACGGCATCAGCCTGGCGGAAATCCTGGACCTGATCGAAGACATGCTGGCCAAACGCAACGACACCGTGGCGCGCTGACGCCGGCGCGCACTCAGGGCGTTGCCGGGCGCGGCTTCGGCTTCGGAATGTCCGCCTTCGGCGCACGCCCGGATCCGATCATCGCCACCGCGCGCATCTCCACCACCGCACCGGGTGCGAGCAGCGCGCTCGTGCCGACCGCACTCCACGCGGGGTAGTTCGCGGGGAAGAACTCGTGGTGGATCGGGGCGAAGCGGGCGAACTCGGCCTGGAAGCTCTGTGGATCAGTCGGGCCGGTGTGGAAAGTCGTCAGTTCAACGACGTCGGCATAGGTGGCGCCGGCCTGTGCCAGCTGCTTGCCCAGCGCCACGAACATGCGACGCACCTTTTCTTCGTACGTCCCCGGGCCGGCGGCGGGAATGCCGGACACGATCACCATGTCGCCCACTTTCACCACGGGCGTGTAGTGCCAGTCGTGGTACGCCGCTTCGTGGCCGGGCGTGGCGAAGTGTTCGCGGGTCGGGGCTTCCTGCGCCGTGGCGTGAAATGCAACAAGCGAAAGAAGCAGGCATGACAGGCGCGGCAACATGGGCGTGACTCCGGCGGAAGTTTTGCAGTCTTGCCCCCGCCGGGGGCCTGCGCCATGTCCCATCCGTCACGCCGCCGGCCCGTCCATCCACGCCGGCCGGCGCGCAGCGATCGCACTTCCTGGAGCCCCCCCCCACAGTCTCCATCGACGCAGCCGTCTACGTCCTTCGTCGCCATGCCTGCCCCGGAAGCCAGACCCAGGAGGGCGATGTTGTTCCTTTGCGCGCAAGGACTAAAGGGACGGCACCCAAAAAGAAAAGCCACCGGGCTGGAGAGTGGCCCGGTGGCTTGGGGGATGCGCGCCGGCCTCTCTCCGGCGCGCACCGCACTCAATGGCCGTTGCCGGCGGCCAGCTTGTCCAGATCGATGCCTTGGTTGCGCAGCGTACGGGTCGCGGCGATCGCATAGAACACAAGGTAAGCGAAGCACGCCACGCCGACGATGAAACTGAAATGGACGCCGACCTTGTCGGCCAGCGCACCCTGGGCAAGGCTGACGAAGCCGCCCCCCATGATCATCATGATCAGCAGGCTGCTGCCCTGGTTGGTGTTGTTGCCCAGCCCGGTGATGGCCAGCGCGAAGATGCACGGCCACATGGTGCTGCAGAACAGGCCGACGCTGATGAAGGCCACCACGCTGGTCCAGCCGGTGGTGAACATGCCGATCAGCAGCGCGGCAATGCCGCAGATGGAGAAGTACAGCAGCATGCGTGCCGGATTGCCCTTGCTGGCCAGGGTCGCGAGGATCATCAACACGATGACGGCGGCATAGCCCAGGAACTGCGAGACGTCATGCTTCATGATGGCGTTGACTGCCAGGAACACAGCGAACGCCACGTACGGCAGCAGCAGCGTCAGCCAGCGCTTCGCGCCCGCTCCCACATTGAACGCACCCGCCGCGCCGCCCCAGCGGCCGATCATCAGGCTGGCCCAGTAGAGCGACACGAATGGGGCGATCTGCGACGTATCCAGGCCCAGACCTTCGGGCGACTCGAGATAGGCCGGCAGGTTGCTGATGGTGGACACCTCCACGCCGACGTAGACGAAGATCGCCAGCATGCCCAATACCAGCTGCGGGTAGCCCAGCGCCGACTTCTTGTGGATCAGCTTGCTGCTGTCCTGGGCTTCGGTCTCGGACAGCTTCTCCAGGTCGATGTGGTTGGGCACCGAGGAGAACTTCAGGAAGATCGCCACCAGGATGAAGGCGACGCCCAGCACCAGGTACGGCGTCTTCACGCTTTCGATGCTGGCTTCGGTGTTGCCGGTCAGCACGCTGCCGAAGATCGCCACGCTTACCAGCAGCGGCCCGATGGTGGTGCCGAAGTTGTTGATGCCGCCCGCCAGGGTCAATCGCTGCGCACCGGTCTTGGGATCACCGATGACGATGGCCAGCGGATTGGCCGCGATCTGCTGCAGCGAGAATCCCAGGCCGACGATGAAGAGGCCCGACAGCATCAGGCTGAACGAACCGGTGTTGGCCGCGGGATAGAACAGCAGCGTGCCCAACGCGGATATCACCAGCCCCAGGCAGATGCCGTTCTTGTAGCCGATCCTGTTGAGCAGATCGAGCCCGATGACCTTGGAAATCGCCACGTAGATCAGCGAGCCGACGGTATACGCCACGTAGAACGCAACGGCGACATACTGGCTCTGCGCCTGCGTCAGGTCGAAGGCCTTCTTGAACACCGGGATCAGGATGTCGTTGCTCGCCGCAACGAAGCCCCAGAAGAAGAACACGGTGATCAGCACGCCGAACTGCGACCATCGGGTGGTTTGTGTGGTCATGGATTGGTATGCCTGCTGGTATGGGATCCGGACGGAACGGCCAGCCTACGGGGCCGCCGCGCGATTGCAACTTGCACTGCGTCAGCGCCCTGCGGCTCGGCCGCAAGGCGCAGGACACTCACTGCGCGCACTTCACCACATCGGCGCCATCCGCCGCACCGGCGACCACCTGGATATTGGTGAACGCGGCAGCGAACGGAGCATCGGCGGCGATGCTGAAGGGCGTATCCACGCCGGTCAGGTCCGCACCGAGCTTGCCGAAGCAGGCCAGCGGCACCTTGACGGTCTGCTTCCTGCCGACCGCATCGCCGGAGAACGTCGCCGTCAGGTCGAGGCTCGCACCGCAGTTCGCACCGCACCCCAGCGTGAACTGCACGGGTTTGACCGGCGCCTGTTTCACCACCACGTCGAACTGCACCACGCCACGCGCGGTGGCCATCGCCGCGAGGTTGTTCTTCGAAGGATTGCGGGCGAAGAAGCGTGCCGGCGCCAGCCAGGTTACCTCCTTGCCGTCCTGCTGCGTGTTGACCTGCACCGTTGCAATCTGCAGCGCAGGCTTCGCCTGCGGCCAGCGCTGCGTGGCATTCATGTCGGAACCCACCGCCTTCTCTTCGCTGCCTGCAGCCATCTGCAGGGTGAAGGGTGTGATGTCGGACTGCTTGAAGATGCCCAGCGTGGTCGCATCACCGCAACGGGTCGTGCTGTCTTCCGGCAACTTGCCCACACGACCACTGTCGCCATAGCGCAGGCCGGTATCCAGTGCGAACTGGGGCGTGCTGTCGGCCGTCGGACACGCGACGGCCGGCCATGGGAACGTCAGCTTGCCGCGGAAATCATGCGCCGGCTTGCCGTCGGCGCCCGCGACCAGCACGTCGGTGACGCCCTTGCCTTCCGTGCCGGGCAGCCAGGCGGCGACGAAGCTGTTGGACAGATTGATCAGGTCATTGGCGTACAGCGCGCGCCCAGACAGGAACACGGTGACGACCGGCTTGCCGCTGGCAGCCGCCGCCTTCAGCGTGGCCAGATCTTCCGGGTGGCGGCGGCTGTGCGCCATCGTATCGGACGGCACGATGTCGCCATTGGTCTCGGCGTAGGGCGTCTCGCCGATGGCGGCCACGATGACGTCGTAGGTCGCCGGGTCCACGCCTTCGGCGCTGTCGCGCAGCTGCACATTCGCCTCGCCCAGCTGCTCCCGCAGGCCGGCCGCGATGCTGTCGGCATTCGGGAAGTCGGCGTTGGTGTTGTCGGTGCCCTGCCAGGTCAGTGACCAGCCACCGGTCTGGTTGGAGATGCTGTCGGCACTCTTGCCGACCAGCAGCACGCGCTGACCCTTCTTCAGTGGCAACGCGCCACCGTCGTTCTTCAGCAGCACCAGCGACTCGCGCGCGGCGCGACGGGCCAGGTCGCGGTGCACCAGCGATTCCAGCTTGCCGGCATGCTGGCTGGCGGACGGCTTGTGGTCCCACAGTCCGGCGCGCAGTTTGACGCGCAGGATGCGGGTGACTGCATCATCGATGCGCGCCTGAGGGATTTCGCCCGACTTCACCTGTGCGATCGTGTTGGCGATGAAGCTCCTCCACTTGTCCGGCACCATCACCATGTCGATGCCGGCGTTGATGGCCTGCGGACAGCTGTCGTCGGTGCAGCCGGTGACCTGGCCGATACCGTTCCAATCGGAAACGACGAAGCCGTCGAAGCCCATCTTCTCCTTCAGCGCCACCGTCAACAGGTCGCGCGTGCCGTGCATCTTGCCGTAGTCCTTGCCGGCCGCGACATCGTTCCAGCTGTTGAACGAGGCCATGACCGTCTGCACACCGGCTTCGATGGCGCCGTAGTAGCCCTGGCCGTGGATGTTGATCATCTGCGCCTGCGTGACCAGCGCGTTGCCCTGGTCCTTGCCGCCCTCGGTGGCGCCATCGCCGATGAAGTGCTTGGCGGTGGCGACGACGTTGCCGTCCTTGTCCAGCACACCCTGCATGCCCTTCACGTAAGCGGTCGCGTACTCGCGCACGAGCGCGGGCTGCGAGGAATAGCTCTCATATGTGCGGCCCCAGCGCGCGTTCTGCGCTACGGCGACGGTGGGCGCGAACGTCCACGCCACACCGGTTGCGCGAGTGGACTGTCCGGTGGCTTCGGCGATACGTTCGATCAGTTCGACGTCATGCGCGGCGCCCAGGCCGATGTTGTGCGGGAAGATGGTGGCGCCATAGACGTTGCTGTGCCCGTGCACGGCGTCCGTGCCCCAGATCACCGGCACGGGGATCTTGGCGTCGGTGCCCATGGAGGCGTCGTAATACGCGTCGGCGAGCTTGACCCAGTCTTCGACCTTCGCCTGCTTGTTCATCGCCGGCCACGAACCGCCGCCGTTGAGCACCGAGCCGATGTAGTACTGGCGCACTTCATCCGGCGTGATGGCCTTGATCTCCGGCTGCACCATCTGCCCGACCTTCTGCTCCAGCGTCATGCTGGCAAGGATCTCGGCCACGCGTGCTTCGATGGCGGGGTCCTGGGCAAACCGGCTCTCCAGCGCCGGCCAGTCCTTCAATTCGGCCGATTCGGCGGCGGAAGCAACGGGCTTGGTGTCGGCGGCATCCTTCTGGCCGGTACACGACAGGCAGGCCAACAGGCTGGCCCCCAACAGGGTCATTCGGATCGGCTTCACTCGCATCTCCCTCTATATGGCGGCACGTACGCGATCCTCGACAGGATCCGCGCCGCGCCGAAAAATTCGACGGGACGCGGGGGCATGCCCCGCATCCCGTCGGGTATTGCGGCGTTCAATCGCGACGCGCGGTCACAGCTTGTAGCGGAAGCCGAGCAGGTACTGTCGGCCGTACTCCGTGTACTCCTCCGGGAAGAACAGGTCCGGATGTGTGCCGGAACTGACTTCAGTGCGGAAGGGCTCGTTATTGACGTTGTTCACCTGGAAGAGGATCGACAAGCCCGACAGGCGGCTGGATTCCGGGAAGTCGTAGCCCAACTGCAGGTCGATCGTGCGCTCATTCAACGTGTAGCGATACGTGCGCTGGTTGAAGATCGAACCGTATTCGCCACGGTATGGGTCGCGGAAACGCTGGCTGACGCGTGCGGAAAAGCCGTGCTTCTCGTAGTACACCGTGGCATTGGCCACGATCTTGGACAGCCCCGGGAACGTGTCGGTGCCCGACCCGATGCCCGGACCGTCCGGATCGATCGACGACTCCGTGTACGACGCATTGAGCAGCAGACCGAATCCGTCGAGAGCATCGTGGATCAGCTCGCCGCCGAGCGCGGTGGAGAACTCATAGCCGCGCATGTAGCCGCCGGTGCCGTTGGCCGGCGTCGAGAAAAGACCCATGTTGGATGCCGGCGGCTCGTCACCTTCGTAGTCATAACCGGAGAAGTCCCAAGGAATCTCGCGCGTGTAGATATACGAATCCATGTCCTTGTAGAACGCCGCCAGCGCGACATAGCTCGCTTCGCCAAAGTACTTCTCGACCGAAAGATCGTAGGCATTGGCACGGTAAGGCTCGAGCGCCGGATTGCCGCCGTTGCCGCGCCATTCGGACGGGCCGCCCTGCGATGTCTGCACATAGACACTGGCCCGCGCGCCCATGTCGTTGATGCGCGCGCGCATCATTTCCCGGGCGGCGCCGAAGCGCAGGTTCCAGCCGTTGCCGAAGTCTGCCACCAGGTTCAAGCTGGGCAGGATGTCGCCGTACGACGCGCCCGCCGTGCCGGCCACGAGCGCCTGGCCGTTCTCGTTCTGCTGGATGACGACACCTTCGGACGTCTGTTCGGTGCGGATGTACTGCACGCCGGCATTGCCGCGCAGGCGGACCGTATCGGTGAGGTCCATGTCGAGGTTGGCCTTGAAATAGAACGTCTTCACGTCCTCTTCGGTGATTGCATCCTTCTGCAGGTCATCGTTCGACTCGCTGAGATAAACGTCGTAGTAGCGGGACAGCAATGCGCGCGGATCGTAGGTGATGACCCGGCCCATGCCGGCAAATCCGAGATCCGTCGGCGAGGACAGCAACGACGGATCGATCAGTGTCGGCGTGCGGCCGGGCAGGTCGGCGAAATAGACCTCCGCACTCTTCTCCTTGGTGCGCTTGCTGTAGTGGACGCCGGCATCCCAGCTGCGCAGGAAGTCGGACGACTCGATGACGTGGTTCACGGCAACGCGGAACGCCTTCATTTCGTCCTTCTGGTGGCTGTCCTCCAGGCGGCCGTCGTGACCCCAGTTCTGCGGGTCGCGCAGGTAGACTGAGGCGGGATCCGCCATGTCCGGCAGCGCGTAGTAGCCGTAGCCGGGCGAGAGGCGCGCGCGGAAGTCGGCGGAGACGCCGCCCAGCCGGCCCGCATAGGTTTCGAGCTTCGAATCCTCGACCTTGGCGCGCGAGTAGCTGAGGTCGCTGGTCAGCGTCCAGGTTTCGTTGAGCTTGAATTCGTTGTTCCAGCCCGCGGAGAACAACCGCGATTCGCGCGTGTTGTTGTCGTTGCGAAGCGCCGGCTGGATACCGTTCAGCGTACCGCCGGTGACCACCGGGGTTCCGTGGTACGGGGTCGTGGTCACGTTGCTGTAGCTGACCGCGCCACTATTGAACCAGGGGTCGTTGCTCCACATCGCACCGCGCATCCACTCTTCCTGGTCGAAGCGCGACGCGTACACGTCCAGCACGCTGTGCCAGCGATCATTCGGCTTGAACTCCAGAACGGCCATGACGCCATCGCGCGTGGTGTCGCGCGACTTCACCCAGGCTTCGGCACCCTGCAATGCGATCGCGTCCGCAGGCTTGCCGGGCTGCGGCGCGCCCCACATGTCTGTGTTCGCCCACCACCACGACTTGTAGTGCTTCTCCTGGAACGGCGCATCCATCCGCGCCACGCCGATCGCAAAGCCCACGGTGTCGTTGGCGAACTGGTCCACGTACGAGGCCGACACGCGGTAGCCCTTGTTGTTGCCACCTTCGGTCAGTTCGTCGAACGAGTTCACCTCGCCCTGGCCGGTGAACACGATGCGCTGTTCGCCGAACGACAGCGGACGGATCGACTGCAGGTCGACCGTGCCCGAGATGCCCTGCCCGATCAACGAGGCGTCGGGGGTCTTGTACACGGTGACGCCATTGATCAACTCGGCCGGGTACTGGTCGAGTTCGACGCCGCGGTTGTCGCCCGTGGTGACTTGCTCACGACCGTTCAGCAACGTGCCGGCGAACTGCTCGGACATGCCGCGGATGTGGATCACCTGGCCGCGACCGTCAAGGCGCTGCATGGTCAGACCCGGCAGGCGCGAAATCGAATCCGCGATGCTGATGTCCGGCAGCTTGCCGATGTCTTCCGCCGAGATCGCCTCCACGATCGACGTGGACTCGTTCTTGGTTTCCACCGCGCTCGCGATGGCGGCACGGATGCCGGTGACCTTCACCGTGTCGAGCGTCTCGACTGTCTGGTCTGCGGCTTGCTCCGCCTGCTGGGCTTGTGCGGCAAGCGGGAACGCCAATGCCAGGCAGCACGCCATGGCCAGCGTCTGCTTGCGCAGGGCGCGACGTCGCGCATGCGGGGCAACACCCGCTGTGGGGTTCGAATGCTTCATCTGGGTCCCTCTCCGACCGTGGTTGACAGCGCTGTCATATACAAGCTCCAATGGACTGTCAACAAATTCCTAACATCCACGACATGCATTCGCGCACACGATTGAATTTGCTCGATGCGCGTCGACTCACACGAGAAATCTCGCTGCAATGCAGCACCCGCTTTGCGCGGAGTCCGGGAAGGGTTCGCCGAAAGCATCGACACCTGCAACAGGAAGGAATCACTGCATGAACACCACGTCCCGGAAGCGCTCCCGCACGCTGCTCACCAGCCTCTTCATGCTGGCCTCGTCCACCGCCCCCTTGGCATCCGCATCGCAGAGGCCGGACGTCGCGGTGTGGATCACCACTGCCGATCACACGATGGCGCTGGCGCCATCAACGCCGGCACGCTTCGGAAAGGATGCCTCCGCAACAACGAAGATCCTTGTCGACGATGCGCAGCGCTACCAGGAAATGGTCGGGTTCGGCGCATCGCTGACCGATTCATCCGCGTGGCTGATCCAGAACAAACTCGACGACCGGCAGCGCGACGCCCTTCTGAAGGAATTGTTCGGGCGCGGGAATGGCGGCCTTGGGCTGAGCTTCTCGCGACTGACCATCGGCGCGTCGGATTTCTCGCGCCACCACTACAGCCTGGCCGACACCCCGGATGGCAAGCCGGATCCCGCCCTGGAGCATTTCAGCATCGCACCGAACCGTGGCGACGTGATCCCGGTGGCGCGCGCGATGCTGGCGATCAATCCACAATTGAAGATCATGGCGTCGCCTTGGAGCGCGCCTGGCTGGATGAAGGACAGCAACAGCCTGATCCAGGGTCGCCTGCTGCCGGAGTACTACGATGCATTCTCGCGCTACCTGCTGAAGTATGTGGATGCCTACGCTGCCGAAGGCATCCCGATCTTCGCGCTCACCGTACAGAATGAACCGGACTACGAACCCAAGGACTATCCCGGGATGCGGATCAATGCGCCGGCGCGCGCGCGACTGATCGGCGACCATCTCGGGCCGATGATCGCGGCACGCGGCGCCGGCCCGCTGATCTTCGACTGGGACCACAACTGGGACAAACCGGAAGAACCGCTCGGCGTGCTGTCCGACCCGAAGGCGAATCCGCATGTCGATGCCGTCGCCTGGCATTGCTATGGCGGTGAAGTCTCCGCACAGACCCCCGTGCGTGATGCGTTTCCCGACAAGGACGCGTACATGACCGAGTGTTCCGGCGGCGACTGGGAGCCGGTGCGCAGCGGGGGACTGCCCTTACAGATGAAGAACATCATCATCCGCAGCGCGAGGCACTGGGCCCGCGGCGCCCTGTTCTGGAACCTGGCACTGGATGAGAACAACGGTCCCTATGCGGGGGGCTGCCATACCTGCCGCGGCGTGGTCACCATCGACTCCCGCACCGGCGCGGTCACCCGCACCGATGAGTACTACGCACTGGCGCACGCGAGCCGCTTCGTGCGTCCCGGGGCGCGCCGGATCGCCTCCAGCGATGCCACCGCCGGCCTGGACAACGTGGCTTTCCGCAATGCCGACGATGGGTCGCTGGTCCTGCTGGTGGCCAACGAAGCCAAGCAGTCGCGCCACTTCTCGGTGGCACACGCCGGGCACGCGTTCGGCTACACGCTACCCGCCCGGAGCGTGGCGACTTTCGTCTGGAAGCCTGACGCAGTGCAACAGGACTGAGGTCGATGGCATCGTGTCATACGGGGCGCCATACGCCGTAGTATCCTGCCGTCTTCTCCCATGGAGCAGCGGCATGACGAGGCGTATTTCCCTGTTGGCCCTTCTGGCGGCAACCGCGCTGCTGGCAGGTTGCGGCGATGGCATGGTCCGACGCGTTTCCGATCCCGCCGTCAGCGTGCAGCAGCTCACGGTGAAGGCCGACGGCCAGTGGTCCGTGGACCTGCGCCTGCAGAACTACAGCAGCATTCCGATGCGTTTCGACACCGTCGAGATGGACGTGCAAGTCGGCGACCAGAGCGCGGGCAAGCTGCGCGCCACGCCAGGCCTTTCCGTTGGACCCGAATCGGCCGACGTGGTTACGGTGGCATTCGCACCCAACAGCGCCGGCCGCATCGTGGTGGCCGATGCCCTCGCTGGTCGCCGCGCCCTGCCCTACGCATTGAAAGGCAGTGCCAGTGCGACGCCGGAAGAAGCGAAACCCCGCACGTTCGACATCGATGCCCGCAGCACACTGAACCCGGTCCCCGGCCTGGACGGCGTGCTGCGCTGAGCTACGCCGCCTCCCTCTACATGCCTTTTCGAGAACCTGCATGCCTGCGTCCTACAAAGCTCCCCTGACCGATCTCCGCTTCGCCCTGTACGACGTGCTGGGCGTGGAACCCTTGTTCCAGCGCCTGGGCTACACCGAGGCGACGCGCGACATCCTCGATGCCGTGCTGGATGAAGCTGCCCGCTTCGCCGAGACCGTGCTGGCACCGCTCAACAGCGTCGGCGACGAAGTCGGCAGTACGTTCGACAAGACCACCGGCGACGTCACCACGCCACCGGGCTTCAAGGCGGCCTACGCGCAGTTCGTCGAGGGCGGCTGGACCGGCCTGACCGCCTCGCCCGACTTCGGCGGACAGGGCCTGCCGCATACGATGGGTGTGCCGCTCAACGAGCTGGTGAATGCCAGTAACCTGGCGTGGGGCAATTTCCCGCTGCTGTCGCACGGCGCTGTCGAAGCCCTCAAGCACCATGGCGAAGACTGGCAGCGAGAGGTCTTCCTGAAGCCGCTGGTGGAGGGCCGCTGGACCGGCACCATGTGCCTGACCGAACCGCATTGCGGCACCGACCTGGGCCTGTTGAAGACAAAGGCGGAACCGAACGCCGACGGCAGTTACGCCATCACCGGCACCAAGATCTTCATCACCGCGGGCGAGCACGACTTCACTGACAACATCGTGCACCTGGTGCTGGCAAAACTGCCCGATGCCCCGCCGGGCGCCAAGGGCATTTCGCTGTTCGTCACGCCGAAGTTCAAGGTCGCTCGCGATGGCAGCGTGGGCGAACGCAACGCAGTGCACTGCGGTTCCATCGAACACAAGATGGGCATCAAGGCATCGGTGACCTGCGTGATGAACTTCGATGGCGCGCAGGGCTATCTGGTGGGCCAGCCGCACAAGGGCCTGCAGGCGATGTTCACCATGATGAACACCGCGCGCCTCGGCGTGGGCCTGCAGGGCATCGGCCTGAGCGAGCGCGCATACCAGAATGCGTTGCGCTACGCGCGTGAACGCCTGCAGACGCGCTCACTGAGCGGCCCGAAGGCCCCTGACAAGCCCGCCGACCCGATCATCGTCCATCCGGACGTGCGCCGCATGCTGCTGACGGTCAAGTCGTTGGTGGAAGGCAGCCGCCTGCTCGCATTGCATGCCGGCACGCTGATCGATGTCGCGAACCACGCAGAGGACCCGGCGGAACGCGAGCGCGCCGACACACTTGTCAGCTTCCTGACGCCGATCTCCAAGGCCTGCCAGACCGAATGGGGCATCGAGAACACCTACCATGCGCTGCAGTGCTTCGGCGGCCACGGCTACATCCACGAGCACGGCATGGAACAGCTGGCGCGCGATGCGCGCATCACCACGCTGTACGAAGGCACGACCGGCATCCAGGCGCTGGACCTGATGGGCCGCAAGACGGCGTCGACACAGGCTGCGGGCCTGAAGCTGTTCCTGGCCGATGTGCACGCCTTCGCACAGATCCACAAGGACGATGCTGCGCTGCGCGAGTTCATCGACCCGCTGCAGCAGAAGGCGGCCGAGTGGGCGGCACTGACGAAGAAGGTGCTCGAGCGTGCTGCAGCGAACCCGGAAGAGATCGGCGCGGCCAGCACGGACTACCTGTTCTACTCCGGCTACGTGGTGCTGGCCTACTGGTGGGCCCGCAGCGTGGCCGCAGCCGACGCATCCGCGCATGGCGATGCTTTCAGGCAGGCGAAGCGCGAAACCGCGCGCTTCTACTTCGGTCGCATCCTGCCGCGCACGCTGACGCACGCGGCTGCCATCGAATCCGGGGCAGACACGCTGATGGCGATGGATGCCGAGCGCTTCGGCGACTGATCCGGGCAGTGGAGGAGCGCGGTCGGCGCGCTCCTCCGACGAAATGCCCGCGCGATATACACATTTCGTCAACATTTGGGTATAACCTGCTCCTCCATGGAAGCAGACAGAGCTCAGCTTCACCTGGTCCGGACCGGTCCCCATCATTCACCGGTCCCGTCTCCGTCGTCCCCCCGTCCACACCCCGCCGCCTTGCGACTGCTGTCGCTCGACGCGCACGGCCGCGTGCTCGACTGGATCAACTGGCAGGACGCTACCTGCCTTTACGCCCGCGGGGCCGTGGCATGGACGCTCGGTGACCCCTGCCTGCACGTGCGCGGAGGCCTCTCCCGGCTTACCGGCGAGCAGAGCCTGATCGAACTGCACCCCATCGTCGCGTCCCGCGGACATGCCCGTGCACATGCGCTCTCGCCCACGCCCACGCTGACCAATACCGCGCTGTTCGCCCGCGACGCACACCTGTGCCTGTACTGCGGGCATGAGTATTCGCGGCCGCACCTGACCCGCGACCACGTGCTGCCGCTGTCCAAGGGCGGCCGGGACATCTGGGAAAACGTGGTGACGGCCTGCTTCCACTGCAATTCGCGCAAGAGCAACCGCACGCCGCAGCAGGCGCACATGCCCCTGCTCGCCGTGCCGTACCGGCCCAGCTGGATCGAGCACCTGATCCTGTCCAACCGCAACATCCTGGCGGACCAGATGGCCTTCCTGAAGGCGCAACTGCCCAGAAAGTCCAAGCTCTCCGCCTGAACGTGGCGCCTCGCCTTCACGGCGATTGCTGAACCGTCCCGGCCGACCACACGCCTGCTTCACGCGCTTGCTTGCCCCACTTCACATCGGGGGGGGACAATAACGGCTCAGACGAAGCTTGCGCCCAATGATCGACCCCGACCGCTACCCCCGCCTTTCCCGCATCCAGATCCCGGCCGATCTGCGCCAGTTCGATGAATCCGAACTGCCCGCGATCGCGGAGGAACTGCGTGGCTACCTGATCGAGTCGGTGGGCCGGAGCGGCGGGCATTTCGGTGCGGGGCTGGGGGTCATCGAACTGACGGTCGCGCTGCATTACCTGTTCGAGACACCACGTGACCGGCTGGTGTGGGACGTGGGCCACCAGACCTACCCGCACAAGATCCTGACCGGCCGCCGCGACACCATCCACACGGTCAAGCAGAAGGATGGCGTGGCGCCGTTCCCGAAGCGTGAGGAAAGCGAGTACGACACGTTCGGCGTGGGCCATTCCTCCACGTCCATTTCCGCTGCGCTCGGCATGGCCATCGCACTCGCGCAACAGGGCGACGACCGAAAGGTGGTGGCGGTGATCGGCGATGGCGCGATGACCGCCGGCATGGCGTTCGAGGCGCTGAACCACGCCGGCGGCATGGAGCCCGAGCCGAACCTGCTGGTGATCCTCAACGACAACCAGATGTCGATCTCCGAAAACGTCGGCGGATTGACCAAGATGCTGGGCCGCCTGAGCAGCAGCCGTACCCTCAATGCGTTACGCGAGGGCGGCAAGAAGCTGCTCGGCGACAAGAAGAAGCCGCCCGCCCGCTTCATGCGTCGCTGGGAAGAGCACTGGAAGGGCATGTTCGTGCCGTCCACGCTGTTCGAGCAGATGGGCTTCCACTACACCGGCCCGATCGACGGCCACGATGTGGAGGCACTGGTCGGCGCGCTGAAGACGCTGAAGACCCTCAAGGGTCCGCAGTTGCTCCACATCCTGACCACCAAGGGCAAAGGCTACGAACTGGCCGAAGGCGACCAGATCGGCTATCACGCGGTGGGGCCATTCGATCCGGAGAAAGGCCTGGTCAGCAAGGGCGGCGCGAAGAAGCCCACCTACACCGACATCTTCAGTGACTGGCTGTGCGACATGGCCGCCGCGGAGCCGAAACTCCTGGGGATCACCCCGGCGATGCGCGAAGGCTCGGGCCTGGTGCGCTTCAGCAAGGAGTATCCCGAGCGCTACTTCGACGTCGCCATCGCCGAGCAGCATGCGGTGACGCTGGCGGCCGGCATGGCCTGCGAAGGCAGCAAGCCGGTGGTCGCGATCTATTCCACCTTTCTGCAGCGCGGCTATGACCAGCTCGTGCACGACGTGGCCATCCAGAAGCTCGATGTCCTGTTCGCCATCGACCGCGGCGGTGTGGTCGGGCCGGACGGCGCCACGCATGGCGGCAATCTGGACCTGAGCTACCTGCGCTGCGTGCCGCACATGGTGGTGATGGCGCCGGCGGACGAGAACGAGTGCCGGCAGATGCTGAGCACCGGTTACCACTTCAACGGACCGGCGGCCGTGCGCTACCCGCGCGGCACCGGCCCGGGCGTAGCCATCGAGTCGAACCTGGACACGCTGCCGATCGGCAAGGCGGACCTGCGCGTGCGTGGCAGTCGCGTCGCGTTGCTCGCGTTCGGCTCCACCGTGACGGCGGCGGGAGACGTTGGCCGCGCACTGGGCCTGACCGTGGTGAACATGCGCTTCGTGAAGCCGCTGGATCGTGCGCTGCTGATGGACCTCGCCAAGAGCCACGAGGGTTTCGTCACCATCGAGGACAACGTCGTGATGGGTGGCGCGGGTTCCGGCGTGGCCGAGCTACTGAGCGTCGAAGGCGTGACGTTGCCCGTGCTGCATCTCGGCCTGCCGGACGAATTCCAGCACCACGCCAGCCGCGAGGACCTGCTGGCCGAAGCCGGCATCGATGCCGCCGGCATCCGTGCCAGCGTGCTGAAGCGCTGGCCGCAACTTGGCGCAGGCCAGCCCGCACTCACTGCGGCAGGCTGATCGCTCCATGGCGCCCGATCATTCGGGCGCTTCCACCTCGTAGCCCCTGGCCTGGAGGGCGGCCAGATAGCCGCCCGGCTTGACCAGCTGCCAGACGGGCAAGGTGGCGAACGTGATGCGGTTCTTTTCCAGTGCCCCCTCGGCGACGTCCATCCAGCGCGCCTGCATGCGGGCCTCGACGTCGGAGATGCCGCGCTTGCGCGCCGTTTCGGTGTTGAACCAGGCCGTGGCGCACGCCTGCTGCCAATCCTGTCTGGAACTCGAGCGCAGCGCGGGCCAGTCGCCCACCGCCCACGCATTGGCCCGCGCCGCCACCTGCGGCAGATCGCGTTCGATGATATCCAGCGTCCTGCTGAAGCAGACCAGGTCTTCGGGCTTGAGCGTTTCCTTCCGGAAATCCGCCAGCGCGGCGCGTGGATCTTCCAGCTTGAGCTTCAGCAACGTGGGAGTGCGCTTCATCTTGCGCTGTTTCAGCGCTGCGTCGATGACAGGATCGATGACTCCGCCCTCGCGCAGGCCGGAATCGGACAGCGCTTCGGTGTAGAGCTGGTAAGCGGCGATCAACGGGCGCTTCTTCTCTACACCGCCATCGCGCCCCATGTACCGCTGCTTGAGCGCACTCCAGCGAGCATAGAGATCCGCAGGCAGGACTTCCTGGAGTTTCTGCCCGTCCGGATTCCTGGAGGCTTTCATGGCCGAAGGCAGCAACGTCAGTCCCCGGAAGAAGCCGACGTCGGCATCAACGGTGATGCCGGGCGAAGCCAGGACTTCATCCGCGATCCGCAGGACCTGGTCGACCTCGTCCGATCGCCAGGTAATGTGCTTCGGCAGCGGTGACTGGGTTCCCAGCACGTACAGCAGATGGTCGCCACGACGCACCTTCCACAGGCCCGGCCCCGGCTGCACGCCCGCCACGACGACGGCATCCATCTCGATCACGCCAGTCTCCGCTGCGGCCGGCGCTTCCCCGGCCTCCTGCGCACCTGCGCCCGGCACGATCAACAACGATACGCACAGCATCCCGCAAAGCGACAGACGCATCCCTGAGACTCCATCGGAAGAATCCGCCAGAGTGTGCCGTCGGCAACCACGCATCGTGCGCGACGGCACGTTGCCGCGGGGGGATTCGTTCAGGCGACTTTGCCGCCGGCCTCGCGCAGCGTGCGTTCGGCATCGCTGCCGCTCTGCATCAGTTCGAAACCTTTCCAGCTGAAACCCGGCGACACGGAGCAATCCACCAGGGTGAAATGGCCAAGCGAGCGCGCGCTCTGCCACACGCCCGCCGGGACCACCTGGCTGGACTGTCCCCCGCGGGCCGACGTATCCAGTTGTACACGGGTCAACGTGCGCTGCTCCGGATCGAACATCGACAGTTCCATCGCGCTCCCTTCGTGCCAGTCCCAGACCTCGGTCGCGTCAACACGATGCCAGCGCGTCACGACGCCTTCGGGCAACAGGAACTTGATGGCGGTGAGGGTGGGCCGCTCGATCCCGTTCACCTCCGTGCGCTTGGTCGATTCGTAGACGCGACGGAAGTGCCCGCCCTCGGGATGCGGTACCAACTGCAACGTGCGGATCAGCTCTTCGGCGCGTGGGTGCATGGGCCTTCCTGTACACGATGGACGGGACCAGCCATCGCCAGCGGCGCGCGGCGGGCACAAAAAAGCCCACGCGTGAGCGCAGGCTTGATGTCGAACCGCGATTGGTCGGGACGGCCGGATTTGAACCGACGACCCTCTGCCCCCCAGGCAGATGCGCTACCAGGCTGCGCTACGCCCCGAATCTCGCGGATCGGCCCGCCTTGCGACGGGTCGCGCATTATAGCCGGAATTCCTCGGCGTCTCCCAGCAGGAGCGCCGCCATGCATCACCGGCGAAGCAACTGCAGGATTTCTTCCAGTTCCATGCGCACCTGGCGCACGATCTGGTGGCTCAACGCAGCCTCCTGCTTGGCACCCTCACCCTCCAGGCGCAGGCGCGCACCGCCGATCGTGTAGCCCTGTTCGTACAGCAGGCTGCGGATCTGCCGCACCATCAGCACGTCATGGCGCTGGTAGTAGCGCCGGTTGCCGCGGCGTTTGGCGGGTTCGAGGCTGGGGAATTCCGTCTCCCAGTACCGCAGTACATGCGGCTTCACGTCGCACAGTTCACTGACCTCACCGATGGTGAAGTAGCGCTTGGCCGGGATCGGCGGAAGCTCGCGGTTACTGCCCGGATCCAGCATAGGTCTCCACCCGCTCCTTGAGTTTCTGGCCCGGCCGGAAGGTCACCACCGTCCGTGCCGAGATCGGGATTTCCTCACCGGTCTTGGGGTTGCGGCCGGGACGCTGGTTCTTGCGGCGCAGGTCGAAATTGCCGAACCCCGACAGCTTCACCTGCCGGCCCTGCTCCAGGGCCTCGCGCAGCACGTCGAAGTAGGCGTCGACGAATTCCTTCGCCTCGCGCTTGTTCAGGCCGACCTCGTCGAACAGACGCTCGGCCATCTCCGCCTTCGTCAATGCCATGGACTACTGCATCCCCATTGCGGCCGTCACCGGCCCTGCCACTGCCTTCATATCGGTCATCCGCGGATCTTCGCGCCATGCGAAGCGCTGATCGCGGCCACGACGGCCGCCACTACCTGCGCCACGTCGTCTTCCGTGAGAGTGCGTGAGTTGTCCTGCAAAATCAAGCCCATAGCGAGACTCTTTTGACCTGATTCGACCCCCTGCCCGACATACCGGTCGAACAACTGGACATCGCGCAGCAGCGGCCCTGCGGCAGCTTTCACCGTATCGCCAAGCGCTGCCCAGGACACCGCCTCGGCGACGACGAACGCGAGGTCCCTGCGGACGGACGGGTACCGGGACAGCTCCGTGGCGCGCGGCAACGCACGCGCGGTCAGCGGGCCCAGATCCAGTTCGAACGCGACCACGTCGGCGTCCAGGTCCCACTGGCGCTGCAGGCGCGGATGCAGTTGCCCGATCCAGCCGATGCAGGCGCCATCGCGGTAGATGTCGGCCGAGCGGCCGGGGTGGCCGTGAGCGGCACGCGAGGGGCGGAATTCGAGGGTGGCGCCGGCCAGTGCCGCCGCGCTCTCGAGGTCGCCCTTGAGGTCGTGGAATTCGACCTTGCGCGAAGGGGCGCCCCACTGCTCGGCCGCCGCCTCGCCAGTGATCGCGGCGGCAAGGCGCAGCGATTCGACCGGCGCACCGCCCGCCTGCGTTGGCGCATGGAACACGTTGCCGATCTCGAACAGGCGGACCCGTCCGGCCTGGCGTGCGGCGTTGCGCTGCAACGCTGCCACCAGCCCGGGCAGCAGTCGCGTACGCATCACCGCCAGCTCGGCGCTGAGCGGGTTCGCCAGCGGCACGGCACCATCGGCCGCGTTCCACTGCGCCAGCCATTGGGCATCGACGAAAGCGAAATTGACTGTTTCCAGATAGTCGCGGGCCGCCAGATGCCGACGCACGGTGCCGGCCTCGACGCGGGTCTCACTCGGGGCCGCGATGCGGATGGCACCACCCGGCAGCGTGGTCGGCACGCGGTCGTAGCCGTGGATGCGTGCCAGTTCCTCGATCAGGTCTTCCTCGATGGCGATGTCGAAGCGCCGGCTGGGCGCAACCACGCTCCAACCGTCGGCGACGGTCACGACCTGCAAGCCCAGCGCGCGCAGGATGCGTTCGATCTCCAGGTCCGGAATCTCGACGCCCAGCACGCGTGCGACACGCGCACGGCGCAACAGGATGCTCGCCGGCTTCGGCAGATGTTCGGGCAGGTCCGCCTGGGTGACCGGACCCGGGACGCCACCGGCGACGTCCATGATCAGCCGGGTGGCGTACTCCACGGCAATGCGCGGCAACTCGGGGTCGACGCCGCGCTCGAAGCGATGGCCGGCATCCGTGTGCAGGCCGAGCTTGCGGCTGCGACCGATGATCGCCGAGGGAATCCAGTGCGCGGCCTCGAGGAACACATTGCGGGTGGCATCGGTGACGCGGGTGTCGTGGCCGCCCATGATGCCGCCCAGCGCGACAGCGCGCGCTGCGCGACCGCCCCGGCCGTCGGAAACGGCCAGGAACTCCTCATCGAGCGTCACGGTGCGCCCGTCGAGCAGCGCGAGCGTCTCGCCTGCCCGCGCGGGACGCACGACAATGCCGCCTTCCAGCGTGTCCTTGTCGAAGGCATGCATCGGCTGGCCGAGTTCCAGCATGACGTACTGGGTGACATCGACGAGGAAGCTGATCGGTCGTACACCACTGCGACGGAGACGCTCCACCATCCACACCGGCGTCAGCGCCGTCGCGTCGACACCTTCGATCACCCGGCCGACGAAGCGCGGCACGCGTTCACCTGCTTCCAGTTCGACGCTGAGTTCCGACTGGCTTTGCGCCGGCACCGGCGCGGCATCGATCGGCTTCACCTCGCTGCCCAGCGAGGCGGCGACGTCATAGGCGATGCCGCGCACGCTGAAACAATCAGCGCGGTTCGGCGTCAGCTTGATCTCGATGCTGGCATCCGGCAGGCCCAGATAATCGACGATCGGCGTACCGATCGGCGCATCGGCAGGCAGTTCCAGCAGGCCGGAGGCGTCCGCATCGATGCCCAGTTCCTTGGCCGAGCACAGCATGCCGTTGGACTCGACGCCGCGCAGCTTGGCGGCCTTGATCGCGATGCCGCCCACGTTGGCACCCACCATCGCCAGCGGCGCCAGCAGGCCGGGACGCGCATTCGGCGCCCCGCAGACGATCTGCAGCAGAGCGCCCTGCCCTGCGTCCACCTGGCAGACCTGCAGGCGGTCGGCTTCGGGATGCTTGGCGCATTCCACGATGCGTGCGACCACCACGTTCGCGAGGCCGTCGCCCAATGCGGTGACGTCTTCGACTTCCAGGCCGATCGCGGTCAGCGTAGCCGCCAGCTCATCGCGGGTGGCCTGGGTGGGGACGTGGCTGCGCAACCAGTTTTCAGAGAACTTCATCGTTCGTGATCCGTAGGGCGGGCCATGGCCCGCCGTCGTCATGTATCAGGTGTCGTGATGCCGGAACTGCGGTGGGCGCGAGCCCGTTACGCGAACTGGCGCAGGAACCGCACGTCGTTCTCGAAGAACGCACGCAGGTCGTTGACGCCATAGCGCAGCATCGCGAAGCGCTCCACGCCGAGGCCGAATGCGAAGCCGGTGTAGCGCTCCGGATCGATGCCGCAGTTGCGCAGCACGTTGGGATGCACCATGCCGCAGCCCAGCACTTCCAGCCAGCGCGTGCTGCCATCGGGCTGCTGCCAGGCGATGTCGACCTCGGCGCCCGGTTCCACGAACGGGAAGTAGCTGGGACGGAAGCGCATCTCGAAATCGCGCTCGAAGAACGCGCGCACGAACTCGGCCAGCGTGCCCTTGAGGTCGGCGAAGGTGGAATGCTCGTCCACCAGCAGGCCTTCGACCTGGTGGAACATCGGCGAATGCGTCTGGTCGCTGTCGCTGCGATAGACCTTGCCGGCCGCGATCATGCGCAGCGGCGGCTGGTGCGAATCCATGTAGCGCACCTGCACGCCGGAGGTGTGCGTGCGCAACAGGCGACCGTCGCCGAAGTAGAACGTGTCGTGCATGGCGCGCGCCGGATGGTGCGGCGGGAAATTCAGCGCCTCGAAATTGTGCCAATCGTCCTCGATCTCGGGGCCATCGGCCAGTTCATAGCCCAGGCGGCCGAAGATGTCGGCGATGCGCTCCAGCGTGCGGCTGATCGGATGCAGGCCGCCGCGTGTACCGTTGCGGCCGGGCAGCGTGACGTCGACGGTTTCGCCGGCTAAGCGGGCATCCAGTGCAGCGTCTTCCAGCACGGCCTTGCGCGTGGACAGCGCATCACCGATGGCATCGCGCGCCCGATTGATGGCTTCGCCCGCAGCCTTGCGCTGATCGGCAGGCAGTGCGCCCAGTTGCTTCAGCTGCGTGGTGACGCTGCCGTTCTTGCCCAGCAGCGCGACGCGCAGATGCTCCAGCGCATCGGGCGAAGGCGCGGCGGCGATGTCGGCCAGCGCCTGGGTGGACAGGGATTCGATATCGCTCATTGGATGTCCATGAGAGGAGGCCATCTTGTGGGAGCGACGTGAGTCGCGATGGGGCATCTGGGCCCCTTCATCGCGACTCACGTCGCTCCCACAAGACGGAAACCACAAAAAACAATGGGGAAGGACTCGCGCCCTTCCCCACGTGTTCCCGGCGATGGACTGCCGGTGTGCTGTTACGGTGGAGACGCGGCTTACGCCGCGAGTGCGCCCTTCGCCTTTTCAGCCAGGGCCGCAAAACCGGCCGCGTCATGCACGGCGATATCCGCCAGCACCTTGCGGTCCAGGGTGATGCCAGCCTTCAGCAGGCCGTTCATGAAACGGCTGTAGCTCAGGCCGTTGATGCGGGCAGCCGCATTGATGCGGGTGATCCACAGCGAACGGAAATTGCGCTTCTTCTGCTTGCGGCCGATGTAGGCGTACTGACCCGCCTTGATCACCGCCTGCTTGGCGACGCGGAACACCTTGCGACGGGCGTTGTAGTAGCCCTTGGCCAGGTGGAGGACTTTCTTGTGACGACGACGCGCCGTCACGCCACGCTTAACTCGTGCCATGTCTCAAATCCTCAGAGGTAGGGAAGCATGCGGTTCAAACGGCCGCTGTCCTCGGCGCGAATGATATTCGTCGCACGCAGGCCGCGCTTACGCTTGGTCGCTTTCTTGGTGAGGATGTGGCTGCGGTTGGCGTGGCCAGCCTTGAACTTGCCGGATGCGGTCTTGCGAAAACGCTTCGCTGCCGCCCGGTGGGTCTTGATCTTGGGCATTGCTATGTCCTTGACGGGTTTATGTCACTGATCGGGGCGGCAGTCTGACGACCACACTTTCCATCCCTGCCCATATCGGCTTGTAAGTCGTTGATTCCAGAACGGAACCTCCGACGGGTCCATCGGCTGCGAACAGCCTCCCGGCGTACCGGGCCGCGTATTATGCCCGCTGCTGTTTTTTCTTGCAAATCCGGCTACTTAGCCCAGTAGCGGAGAGCTGAAAGCGAGAAAGGCGCCTTGCGGCGCCTTCCCCTCACCCTTTGCCCTCTCCCCGCTTGCGGGGCGAGGGGAACGGCAGGTGTCAGCGGCTTGGCCGCTGACATCACTTCTTTTTGGGGGCGATCATCATGACCATCTGGCGACCTTCGAGGCGCGGACGGGATTCGATGACGATCTCGTCGCCCAGCTCGGCCTCGATGCGCGCGGCCATTTCGCGACCCAGCTCCTGGTGGCTCATCTCACGGCCCCGGAAGCGGATGTTGACCTTGACCTTGTCGCCTTCTTCCAGGAAGCGGCGGATGTTGCGCATCTTGATCTGGTAGTCGCCCTCGTCGGTGACGGGGCGGAACTTCAGTTCCTTGATCTCGACCTGCTTCTGCTTCTTCTTGGCCTCATTGGCCTTCTTCTGCGCTTCGAACTTGAACTTGCCGAAGTCCATGATCTTGCAGACAGGCGGCTCGGCGTTGGGCTGGATCTCGACGAGGTCCAGTCCTTCGTCTTCCGCCTTGGCCAACGCCTCGTCGCGCGTGAGCACGCCGATCATTTCGCCGTCCGAACCGATCACGCGCACGCGCGGTACGCGGATCTCGTGGTTTTTGCGGTTTTGCTTGTTGTCAGGGATGCTGATGTTGCGGTCTCCAGGGAGGGGTGCACCGGTCCGCGAAGGACCGGAACCAATTATTGCGTAGCGTGCTCGTTCCGCAAACGTTCGGCGAAGGCGGCGACGGACATCGTGCCCAGATCTTCCCCGGAACGCGTACGCACGGCGATGGCGCCATTTTCCTTCTCGCGGTCTCCGACCACCAGCAGGTACGGCACCCGCTGCAGCGTGTGCTCGCGAATCTTATAGCCGATCTTCTCGTTCCGCAAATCGGCCGCCACCCGGAACCCTTGATTTGAAAGGGTTTTCCGGACATCGGCCACATAATCGGCCTGGGCATCGGTGATATTCATCACCACGGCCTGCTGGGGCGCCAGCCAGGACGGGAATGCACCAGCATGGTGCTCGATCAGGATGCCGATGAACCGCTCCATGGAGCCCACGATGGCCCGGTGGAGCATGACCGGCTGCTGGCGCTGGCTGTTCTCGTCCACGTACTCGGCCCCCAGGCGGCCCGGCATCATGAAGTCGACCTGCATGGTGCCCAGCTGCCAGGTGCGGCCGATGGCGTCCTTCAGGTGGTACTCGATCTTCGGGCCGTAGAAGGCGCCTTCGCCCGGCAGTTCCTGCCATTCCACCCCGCAGCTGCGCAGGGCGGCACGGAGAGCAGTCTCGGCCTTGTCCCAGGTGGCGTCGTCGCCCAGGCGTGACTCGGGGCGCAGGGCGATCTTGATCTGGATGTCCTCGAAGCCGAAGTCCGCGTACACCTTCAACGCCTGCTGGTGGAACGCCGTCACCTCGGCCTCGATCTGGTCTTCCGTGCAGAAGATGTGGCCATCGTCCTGGGTGAAGCCGCGCACGCGCAGGATGCCATGCAGTGCGCCCGAGGGCTCGTTGCGGTGGCAGGCGCCGAACTCGCCGTAGCGGATCGGCAGGTCGCGGTAGCTGTGCAGGCCCTGGTTGAACACCTGCACGTGGCCCGGGCAGTTCATCGGCTTGACCGCGTAGGTGCGGTTCTCCGACTCGCTGAAGAACATGTTTTCCTTGTAGTTGTCCCAGTGACCCGACTTCTTCCACAGGGCGACATCAAGGATCTGCGGGCAGCGCACTTCCTGGTATCCGCTGTCGCGGTAGACCTTGCGCATGTACTGCTCGACCACCTGCCAGATGGCCCAGCCCTTGGGGTGCCAGAACACCAGGCCCGGCGCCTCTTCCTGCAGGTGGAACAGCTCCTGCTGCTTGCCGATCTTGCGGTGGTCGCGCTTCTCCGCTTCCTCGATGCGTTGGATATAGGCTTCCAGCTGCTTCTTGTCGGCCCACGCCGTGCCGTAGATGCGCTGCAGCTGCTCGTTCTTGGCATCGCCGCGCCAGTATGCGCCGGAGATGCGGGTCAGTTTGAACGCCTTCAGGAAGCGCGTGTTGGGCACATGCGGCCCGCGGCACATGTCCACGTATTCCTGGTGGTAGTACAGGCCCATCGCGGTTTCGTCGGGCATGTCGTCGATCAAACGCAGCTTGTAGTCCTCGCCGCGGGCCTTGAAGACCTCGATCACCTCGGCGCGCGGCGTCATCTTCTTGATAACGTCGTAGTCCTGCGCGATCAGTTCCTGCATGCGCTGCTCGACCGCCGCCAGGTCTTCCGGCGTGAACGGGCGTTCGCTGTAGATGTCGTAGTAGAAGCCCTCGGCGATCACGGGGCCGATGACCATCTTCACGTCGGGATAGAGCTGCTTCACCGCATGGCCGACCAGGTGCGCGCAGGAGTGGCGGATGATCTCCAGACCTTCCTCGTCCTTCGGCGTGATGATGCGCAGGCTGGCGTCGTGGTCGATGACGTCGCTGGCGTCCACCAGCTTCCCGTCCACCGCACCTGCCAGGGTGGCCTTGGCCAGGCCCGCGCCGATGGACTGGGCCACCTGCATGACGGAAACGGGGTTCTCGAACTCGCGGCGGCTGCCGTCGGGGAGCGTGATCGTGATCATCGGAGCGTGGACTCGGTCTGGGTGACGCCGGCGCGATGGCGTCCGGGCGTGTACGGGCATGAAAAAAGCGCCACGAGGGCGCCTACGGGATGCAGAGCCTCGGGCAGTGCCATGTTCAGGCGGTGGTAGTGCTCATGTCGCACGCTCGGCCGGCGTTTCCGCGGGCCACCTCGTGATGCTGCGGATGGCGTCAAAGGGAAACGATGCCACGCTGTGGAAGCGTGGTGGGCGGTACAGGGTTCGAACCTGTGACCCCTACCATGTCAAGGTAGTGCTCTACCGCTGAGCTAACCGCCCGGTCTGCCCTTTGCAGGGGCGCGAATTCTAGCCCGGAAGCGGGGTCGCCGACAACCAGGCCGTGCACGGACGGCTCAGGCACCGAGGCTGGCCTCCTTCAGGCGCCGGATCTTGTCGCGCAGGCGCGCGGCATCCTCGAACTCCAGGTCGCGGGCGTGCTGGTACATCTGCTGCTCCAGCGCCTTGATCTTGGCCAGCGCCTGTGCCGGATCCAGGGAGCCGTAGTCGGCAGGCTCCTCCGCCACCCGGCGTGCCTTGCCCCGGCCGCCCTTGGTCTCGGCGCCCTCGCTGCGCGCCCCTTCCAGGATGTCCACGATCGGCCGCGCCACCGACTTGGGCGTGATGCCATGTTCCAGGTTGTATTCCACCTGTTTCTCGCGGCGCCGGCCGGTTTCGTCGATGGCGGCCTGCATGGACCGGGTCATGCGGTCCGCGTACAGGATCGCCTTGCCGCGCAGGTTGCGGGCGGCCCGGCCGATGGTCTGGATCAGCGAACCGGTGGAACGCAGGAAGCCCTCCTTGTCCGCGTCCAGGATCGCGACCAGCGACACCTCCGGCATGTCCAGTCCTTCGCGCAGCAGGTTGATGCCGACCAGCACATCGAACTTGCCCAGGCGCAGGTCGCGGATGATCTCCACGCGCTCTACCGTGTCCACGTCCGAATGCAGGTAGCGCACCTTGATGCCGTGGTCGCCCAGGTATTCGGTCAGGTTTTCGGCCATGCGCTTGGTCAGCGTGGTCACCAGCACGCGGTCGCCCCACGACACGCGTTCATTGATCTGGGACAGCAGATCGTCCACCTGCGTGCCGACCGGGCGGATCTCCACCTCCGGATCGATCAGGCCGGTCGGGCGCACCACCAGTTCGACGATCTCGCCGTTGGACTCCCGCAGCTCGTAAGGCCCGGGTGTCGCGGAGACATAGATGCTGCGTGGCGAACGCGCTTCCCACTCCTCGAAACGCAGTGGCCGGTTGTCCAGCGCCGACGGCAGGCGGAACCCGAACTCCACCAGCGTTTCCTTGCGTGAACGATCGCCCTTGTACATGGCGCCGATCTGCGGGATGGTCACGTGCGATTCGTCGATCACCAGCAGCGCGTCGGCCGGCAGGTAGTCGAACAGCGTGGGCGGCGGCTCGCCCGGTGCCTTGCCGGTCAGGTGGCGCGAGTAGTTCTCGATGCCCGAACAGAAACCGACCTCCGCCATCATCTCCACGTCGAACTGCGTACGCTGGGCGAGCCGCTGGGCTTCGACCAGCTTGTTCTGCGCGTAGAGCTGCTCCAGGCGGTCCTTCAACTCGACCTTGATGGTATCGATGGCTGCCAGCACGCGTTCACGCGTGGTCGCATAGTGGGTTTTCGGATACACGGTGTAGCGCTGCAGCTTGCGCATGGATTCGCCGGTGAGCGGATCGAACAGGGTCAGCCCTTCGACCTCGCCATCGAACAGTTCGATGCGCAGTGCTTCCATGTCGCTTTCCGCCGGATGCACATCGATCACCTCGCCGCGTACGCGGAACGTGCCGCGCTGCAACTCGTACTCGTTGCGGGTGTACTGCAGCTGGGTCAGGTGACGGATCAGCTCGCGCTGGTCGATGCGTTCGGCCAGCGACAGGATCAGCCGCAACGACAGGTAGTCCTCCGGCGCACCCAGACCGTAGATCGCGGACACGGTCGCCACCACCAGCGCGTCCGGTCGCGAAAGCAGCGTCTTGGTCGCTGCCAGCCGCATCTGTTCGATGTGCTCGTTGATCGAGCTGTCCTTCTCGATGAAGGTGTCGCTAGCCGGGACATAGGCTTCCGGCTGGTAGTAGTCGTAATAGCTGACGAAGTATTCCACCGCGTTGTGCGGGAAAAACGCCTTGAACTCGCCATACAGCTGCGCGGCCAGGGTCTTGTTGGGCGCCATCACCAGGGTCGGCTTCTGCACCTGCTGGACCACGTTGGCGATGGTGTACGTCTTGCCTGAACCCGTCACGCCCAGCAGGGTCTGCTTCGCCAATCCCGCCTCGAAATTCTGCACGAGCCTCTCGATGGCCTGCGGCTGGTCACCGGCAGGCGAATACGGGGAAACAAGCTGGAAACGATCAGTCATCGCACGCCGCCCGGGAGCCAACCATTGAGTATAGCCGCGCCTGCGTGACAGCCCCTGCAGCCATTTCCTACACGCGGACAGGGACTGTCCTGATGGCGCATCCCCGCCCGGCGGATGACTGTGGTAGCCGTCAATTCGGACAAGGAGTCTTTGATGGCATGGATGCCCTCATCTCCCGGAAACGGGGCCCGCACGGGCAAGAGAACCGGCAGGACAGGATTCACCCTGGTCGAGCTGTCGGTCTGTCTCGCAGTTCTCACGATGCTGGTCGCCATCGGCTTGCCGTCATTCCAGCGATTCCGGGTGCGCCAGCAGGCGACCGCGACCATGCACCTGCTGACTTCGCATTTCGCATCAGCGCGGATGGCCGCGATCGTCCAGGACGTGCCGGTCGTGGTCTGCCCCAGTGCCGGCAATGGTCGATGCCGCCAGGACAGCGACTGGAGCGATCACTGGTTGGCCTTCCGAGATCCGGACGGCAATCGCCAACCCGACGAAGAAATCGACATCTACCGGAACGACGCCGCGCCTTCGGACCCGAGAATACGGATCGTGTCCAGCAACGGCCGCCGATTCCTGCGCTACCAATCCTCCGGGCTGAGCTACGGCACCAATCTCACCGTCCGCATCTGCCATGACGGCGTGGTGGCCGGGAGCGTGGTCGTGAACAGCACCGGCCGAGCCCGCACGGTCCGTGGGGACATGAGCACGCCATGCTGAAGCCCCGATACAGGCCGGCGCGACCACGCGACCCGCGGGAGGCTTGTTCCCGCCCCGGCGGCTGGCTACAATACGCGCCCCGCCCGAATAGCTCAGCCGGTTAGAGCACTTGACTGTTAATCAGGGGGTCGTTGGTTCGAGTCCAACTTCGGGCGCCAGGATTTGAATGAAAAAAGGCCGCGAGTAATCGCGGCCTTTTTTCATATTGCTTGATAGCCCGTCTATCAAGATCAAACCATTGATGCCTCACCAGCAACTGCGGTCATTTGGCGTCCTGACCCCCGCCTGGGTGACGGACAGGTTGCCGCAGCGGTCTCCGTTCTGCCTTCCCCCCGGGACAGCGGACAACGTGTAGGTCCGAGCAGTAAGTACCGGTCGCTGGATTGCATAAAACTCGGCGGTGTCAGGGTCGCATACGGGCAGGGGGGCGCCCGTGTAGGTCAAATTGGTGGTGTAGAAGCGCTCCATTTGCTGGGCTGCCTGCGTCACGCAGGCTGCACCGGCCGCACGACGGCTAGTTCGCACGTGTTCGTTGTAGGCGGGCAGCGCGATCGAGGCGATGATCGCCATGATCGCGACCACGATCATCAACTCGATCAGGGAAAAACCCTGGGCGCCGCCACGCGACGCGCCGCTCTTGAAAGTAATCATTGCGTCAGTCTCTCCTGATCTCTCGCCAAGATGCACGGTCCCAGCGCGGCCGACTGGTCGGGGGATCCTCATCATTACCGCTTGACCCCGCCACCACCATCAAGCCTCGCAAGATGTTGGGGAGAGTTGGCATGCCGATGCCCAGGTTGACCGAACCCACGGGCAGGTTGTCTCCACCCACAGCTGCGTCATCGGTATGGCCGTTTCCATCCAGGTCGAAGTAGGACCCGCCGGCACTCGTGCCCGTGAAGGCGTCCAATGCGTTGATGAAGCCGGTGCCGTCCGCGTCGCATGCATTGCCCGTGGGCACCATGCTGGCCGTGATCAGGAACGTCGACACCACCTGCGCATCCTGGACGATGCGCTCGCCCGGCACTGGCAGGTCGATGAACCAGCCCTTCGATGTCGCCGGCAAGGCCGTCCTCGCCTCGAATGCGCGCACGGGATAGCCGTTGACCGTCGCACCCGTCACGGCGACGGTGCGCTGGGTCAGGCTGGAGCGGCTGTACGTCGTGTCCTCATCCATCACACCGTACATGCTTTGTACGTCGGTGTTGGTCGAGTCAGCATCACTCGCCGTGAGGTAGCGACCGGTGCCGAAGAACACCCAGCGCTTGTTGGTCCGTGGATTCATGGCGACAGCAATGCCGCCCGTGATCGGCTGTGCGTCACCATCACCATTCTGGGCGCTGAAGAGGCGGCTCACGGTCCACGAGCCCGGCGTGCTGCCACTCAGGTTGAACTTCCACACGTTTCCGAGCATGTCGCCGGCGTAAACATAAGCCAAGGTCCTGCCATCGGGGCCGTAGACCCCGGTGGGTGCGAACAGGCCGTTCGGCGCGAGTGCCGAACCTTCGCCCGTATCGATCTCGCGGAGGACGGTGCCCGTCTCGGCGTCCATCACCACCAGCACCGCGCGATCATTGGTGCTGTTGACGCCATTGCCGATGACGGCTGCGACGCCACCGCCCTGCACCCTTGCAAGGATCGGCTTGCCGAGCACAAGCCCCATGTTGTTGCCCGGTGTTTCCGCCAGCTCCCATTTATGGATGCTATCGGCCGTGGCAGCGGCGGGCGCAGTCACGTCCAGTGCATATACACCCTTGCCACCTTTACCGAGCGTGCCGACCAAAACATTCCTGTTGGATGTCAACGACCGGCTGCTGACCGTGATCGGGCCGTCCACGAAGAACTTGTGGGTGTAGTCACCGCGACTGAGGGTGGACAGGTTGCCCATATTCACGATACGAGGCACGTAGGCGAACTGCTCCACGCCGGTGCGCGCATCGAAGGCATGCAGCATCCCGTCGTTGGCGCCCACGTACAACGTGTTGGTGTCCTTCACGTAGGCCGGCGACGAACCCACGATGTCGCCGAGGATCGAGGTGCGGTTGCGCAACAAACCACCGTTGCGCTCTTCCAGCGTGGTATCCCCTTTGATGTAGTTGGCGTTGTCAGCGCCACTCACCGGGTAGTTGACTGGGCCGCCGGTGCGGGTGAGCGCAGTTGACTGGGTGCTGCTGGGAAATGTCGTGCCTGCCGTACCCGTACTGGTGAACACCTTGCGGGTGCTTGGCGCCGGAATCGAAGATGTCCAGCTAAGCGTTCCGGAAACGCCGCTGGTGGAGACGGCACGCGCGGTCATCTGCCCCGTCCATACACCCGAGACATAAGTAGCGTTAAAGACCTGAGAACCCGTGTCCAGCGATACCGAATTCGAGGCCACATTCGAGAAAGAACTTGTCCGTTGCGAAATGGCCGCAAGTGCCTCACCCAGACCCGTGGTGAACTCCGACGGGTTCGACGCAGAGACAAACGTGCCTCGCCCGTTCACCGCCGCGTGCAGAAGATCGTCAATGCGATCCGCGTCACCACCCGAAGGACCATCCGTCGGATCATTCCAGGTCGCATTTGCCGGTACGGAGGCAACGCTCGACCACCCCTTGTTGCCACTGAGGCCGATAGAGATGCCAAAAGTCACCATGTGCTGCCAGAACGCCGGATTCGCGGCCGTGGGTGGCACATTGTTGGTCATGTGCGATTCTGTGCGCAGGTCGGTCTTCCAATAGTGCATGGCCACGTCAGCCAGCGTATTGGAGTAAGAGTCTGTGTAAGGGGCGCCCGGCGCGTAGGTGAAGTTCTGATTGTTGGGGCCGGTGATGGCGGTGCCCCCCGTACCATCGGCATTTCCAACGGCAGCTGTGGTTGCGCCATTCCAGTAACCGTCCGTCGTCAGAATTGAGAAGTTCTGCCGGCAGGAGTACTGGTTGACTCCCGATTGCGGTCCATAGGGACCCGTCTGCGAATTGTCGCTGAAGTAGCGGCCAGCATTGTCCAGCGCGGACCGCAACGGCGTGCCGTTGTAGCCGATGACGTTGTGCAGCCGGTTGTACCAAGTGGTCCTCGAAGTCGTGGCGACATCGCCCGTGCTGTCGATGAAGCGGCCGTCGTTGCCGTCATTGACAGGAATGTCGAAGCGGATGCCGGACCGCTCCCCGTCCCAGATCGTACGGAAACCCACGCGGACCTTGCTGTCGAGGCTTGAGAACGCCTCGCTCGCACCGGCTTTCGCGGACTTCATGCGCGTACGGTGGTAAGAGAACCAGGTGGCGTAGTTGGACTGCTCCGCCGCGATGGTGCGACCTGTCGGCGTAGTATTGGCCTGGCAATTGATCCAGCCCGATCCGCTGGTGGAGCCATCGCAGCTGTTCGTGGTGCGGCGAACGGCGCTTACGCGGTAGGCCGTGCTACGGCTGTTGCCCCGCTGCACCCACACATGGTACTGGCCTGCCGCCGTCGGGTTCGCCCGACAGGTGTTGCTGTTGCCCTTGCCCAGGGAACCGCTGCAGATCTGGGTACCGCCCGGCGTGTAGACCCAGTAGTTCAGGTTGCGCGTGTTGTTGCCGGTTTCCGTGTTCTGCACGGTGATATCCAGCACGACATTCGCCGTGACCGAAGCCAGCGCAAGATCCACGGCGGCATCGTTGCCCAGCGTGCCGGAGAAGGGCGTGGCGCCATTGACCGCCACGTCCTGCGGATTGGAAAGCGTAACCGTGCCGTATTCCGATCGGACGACATCGCTACCGGTGACGTGATACCGGTAGTAGTTCGTGCCAGCGCCAAGATAGGCGGCATCCGTGCTCGCCATGTTCTTGGGCGCGTAGAACACCTGGTTACCTCCACACACCTCAGTACCATCGCTGCTCAACTCGTCTGTTGTGGCGTTGGTGTTGTAATTGTATCGACGGCAGCTGGAGGCATCGCCCAGATTGATCGTGCCGCCCCCGACACGATTGAAGCTGCCGTACGCTGCAGTGAAGCTGGTGCCCCCGATCATACGGCTACCGTCCGCCCTCATCCATGGCAGATACGCGATGTTCGGGTTGTACGACAACGTGTTGCGCGTGTACGCGTTCATGGCAACGTCGGGCGCGCTGGTGGCGGGCACGCTGTCCGGCATGTAGTTGAACGCCATCGACCCCGAATCGTCGAGGATGAAGAGGATGTTCGGCGCTACGCGGCTGGCCGTGGTCAGCGGATCCTCCGGGATCGCGATACCGGCATTGACCGGCAGCGCCAGCAGGGTCGCGATGAAAGCCGCCGGGGCCGCCCACCATTGGCGCGTGGCGACAGACGACTTCTTGATTCGAATCTTCTTCATGGCTCAGGTCCCCGGTTCCGGGATGCGGCTTACGATATTGGCTTGGACCACCACATCCGCACGACCAACACCTCGGCTGCGGGCAGTGACGCGATACATCGGGCTTTGACAATCGACCGACGGCGGAAGAGTGTCGCAGGCGCCCTTGTAACCCGGGCCCACCCCGAGATACTCGATCCAGTACTCGGGGACCGCACCGGCCAATCGCGCCTCGTCATATGTCCCTGCGGGTACCTGCACCCATACCGGATCCGAACCGGTGGGGCAGATTCCCGTAGCGCAGTTGGCAGCAGTGGGAATCTGTGTATGCCAGTTGCCCGCACCCAGCACCTGGTCCTGCGCATAGCGGAGCGCTCCTTCGGCGGCCTGGAAACCGAGGCTGCGGTCGCGCAGATTGGCGCTCATCCGTTCCTGCATGGCCGAACTGCGCATGATCACGATGCCCAGGATCGACATCACGATCAGCAGGATCAGCACGACGATCAGGGCGACGCCCTGCTGCGCTTTTGCCGACGCTCGCATCACGGATTTCATAGGGTGCGTCCCCTCAGACTGACGACATTGGAGGATTGCCGGGTCAGTGCTCTGCCGTCCACATCCTGTCCCGTCAACGTCATGGTGACGCGTACGGCGATCACGTTGAGCCAATTGCCCGGCGTGGCGGTATAGGCGTTCGCGCCGGATTCGAGATACTGGAAAGCGATGCCAGTGATCCCCTCGGCAACCTCTTCCGCTGCGCCACCCGAACGGCTCACGAACAAGGAGCTGCCGCCGCGGCCATTGGCCGCCACGAACCAGGTCACGTCGCGCAAGCGGGACAACACGACTGCTGCCGGCGGCGCGAATTCGTCCGCACTGGGGTTGTAGCCATCCGGCAGGGCCGCGAAGCCGACCGTCATGCCACCCACGCTGCTAGTCTGCACCAGGTGCGTCTTGCGCGCGTTACAGAGGAGCAGGACGTCGCCCACATCGAAAGCATCGTCTGCCGCATCGAGTTCTTCAGGATCCAGCTCGACCGAACTGCTGGTGGACGCAACCACGCGATAAGCGGTGTCGTCGCCGGAGATGACTTGCAGTGTCGTGGCGCTGCCGGTCACAGGCGCGGTACGGAAGCTATTCGCCGCCGCGCCGGCCCCTTCCACCACCGAGAAGTTGGAGCACGCAGTACCACCGGCCGCCCTGATGTCGCGCGACATCAACTCGAACGCGACACGCGCATTCTCCTGAATGCGATTCAGGCCTTCGTTGGAGCGGTACGTCGTCTGGTTGGACTGCAGGATCGCAAGCGCGGCGCCCGCGACCAGCAGACCCAATACCATGGCCACCATCAGTTCGATCAGGCTAAAGCCCGCCGCACGCGCGACCCCGATCACCCTGAAATCGTTGCCGGGAGCCTTCATATCGTGGTCCTCGTCACCACCGTGCGGGTGGCACCGCCACCAGCGCGCGTGTCATCCCACTGGACCGTGATCACGCACGCGGCCGGACAACCGGTGATCGATCCACAGGTAGTTGCGTCTGCCAGGCCCGAACCGATGGTGCTCTTGAGCGAGGTGATCCAGCTTCTGACATCGTTCTGCGCCAAAGCGCCGCCTCCGGGGATGGCGCAGACGACGCCGGCGGTGTTGTAGGCATTGGCGTTGAGCCTGTTCGCCCGCATGGCCTCCAAGATCGCCGAGGTCTGGATGACGGCCTGGCTGCTTTCAAACGAACTCTGGCCACCGCGCAATGCGATGGATTGCATGGCCGCGACGCCCAGCAGCCCGATGCTGAGGACCACGACGGCTACCAGCACCTCGATCAGGCTCACGCCGCGCGCGTTGCGCCGCGCGCCACGGGGCGCGCGCAGGCATCGGGAAGCCCCAAAGGAATCACCACCATTCATGGACACCCACCTCCCCCATTGTTCCGTGCCGTCAGTACTGCGCCGCTGACCAGCACCGTGATGACACGCTGGTTGTCTGCAGGCTCGTCGGTGGGAATGCACACCGTCAGGTTCTGCTGCGCGGCGATGAGGCCGGCAGAGTTGAAGCGGATCCCCGCAGCAGGCCCGCTGATCTGCAACCCATTCGGCAGCGTCCCGCTGCGCACGACTCCAATGGTCGCGTCCTGGTTGTTCTGTCCCGCGATGATCCAACTGGCCCAACTCGCGCCGTTGGCGCAGGTGAGACCGTCCGCGCTGCCGCACACGGTCACCGGCGCGCTGCGCCGGACGGCCTCGGCACGCGCGAGTTGCAGCGCGGCCGTCAGCTCTCCTGCCGTACTGCTGAGCCGGTTGGAGTTCATCAGCGTCACCATGGCCGGGGTTGCCACGGCCGCGAGCAGCGCCACCACCGCGATGGTGACCATGAGCTCGATCAGGGTGAAGCCCTGCATGCGCTGAAGCGCGCTGGGCTTCCGCCAGTTGCGGTCGGATGGACACGGGACAGGCATATCACTCCCCTTGTAGTCGCGCCAAGCTAGCCCGCGTGCCCCTACCCGCACCAGCGTTTCCAGAATGAACGGTGGAATTCGGGTCCCGAAAGGCAGGGCGTGCGAGAACCATCCAGCACCTTGCGGCATCATGGTACGGACATACCGCCGACCGAGCGCGCCAATGCCGCCCCGTTCCCCCGCCCTCCTCAGCCCCCTCGACACCCTGTGGCAGGCCAAGACCCTGATCTGGATTCTGCTGACGGGCGAAGCGCTGGCTGCGGTGCTGACTGCGGCCCCAGGCTTGGAGGCAGATCGCCTGACCTATTTCGGCGTGGCGTCGCTTGTCATCCAGTGGATCGCGCTTGCATCGTTGGGGCTGCTGTATGTACTCCGTGCCAGGCTGTCCTGGATGCGACCACCCGTCGTGGCACAGATCGGACTCGGCGCGCTGCTGCTGAGCACGTGGATCGTGCTGGGGGCTGGCTGGCTGGCGCTGCGAGGACTCGCGCTGGCTCCCAATGAGGGCTGGATGCGCTTCTCACTTCAGGTCACTGCTATTTCCCTGATAGTGGGTCTGCTCGGTCTGGGAGCGTTTCAGGCCCAGTGGCGGGCCAAGCAACTCGCCGTCAATGCCGAACACTCCAAGCTCCAGGCCCTGCAAGCCCGCATCCGGCCGCATTTCCTGTTCAATACCCTCAACACCGGCATCTCGCTGCTGCACGCAAAGCCCGACACCGCCGAACGGTTGCTGCTGGACCTTTCGGACCTGTTCCGGGCTGCGCTCTCGACGCGGGACACCATTCCCCTTGCCGAGGAACTGTCGCTCGCGCGTCGCTATCTGGAGATCGAGCAGCTACGGCTGGGTGATCGACTGCGCCTGACGTGGGAACTTCCCGGCACCCTGCCCGACGTCAGGGTTCCGACCCTGTCGATCCAGCCGCTAGCGGAAAACGCCATCCGGCACGGCATCGAGCCCTCCACGGGCGGCGGAGAGGTGAGCATCCGGGTTGAAGTGGGGCCAACGGAGCTTCGGGTATCGGTGGCCAACACCCTGCCCTCCGACTCCGTGCGGGTCGCGACGGGCCACCAGGTAGGACTCAGCTCGGTGCGTGCCCGCATCCATGCCCTGACCCAGGGCCTGGGCAGTGTCAGCATCAAGACAGCGGATGGTCGCTACCTGGCGACCATCCGCATGCCGTACGACGCATCAGCCGCTGACAGTTCCGGGCCTCAGGTCACCACGCGGTAGCAGGGCTTGTACTCGCCCGCGATCTTCATGCGCCGTTGCTCCACGAAAGCGCGCAGCAGGGCATCCAGTGCTTGCATCATCGCCGCGTCGCCGTGGATCTCGAACGGACCGAATTCTTCGATCCGGCGCATGCCATCTTCCTTCACGTTGCCCGCCACGATGCCGGAGAAGGCGCGGCGGAGGTCGGCGGCCAGGTCGTGCACGGCGCGTCCCGGCCGCAGCTGCAGCGCTGCCATCGCTTCATGCGACGGGACGAACGGCTGCTGGTAGTCCTCGGGGATCTGGATGGCCCAGTTGAAGAAGAACGAATCCTTGTGCTCGATCCGATACTCGCGCACGCGTCGGACGCCCGCGATCATCTTCTTCGCGACGGCCACGGGGTCGCCGATGATGATCTCGTAGCGTTCGGCGGCCTCATCGCCCAACGTCAGGCGGATGAAGCGGTCGATCTGCTCGAAGTACGGTGCGGCGATGGTCGGGCCCGTCAGGATCAGCGGGAACGGCAGGTGCGCGTTGTCCGGGTGCAGCAGGATGCCGAGCAGGTACAGGATCTCTTCGGCTGTACCCACGCCGCCCGGGAACACGATGATGCCGTGGCCGATGCGGACGAACGCCTCCAGGCGCTTCTCGATGTCCGGCATGATGACCAGGTGATTGACGATCGGGTTCGGCGATTCGGCGGCGATGATGCCCGGCTCGGTCACGCCGATGTAGCGGGTCTTGGCGCGGCGCTGCTTGGCGTGCGCGATCGTCGCGCCCTTCATCGGCCCTTTCATCGCACCGGGGCCGCAGCCGGTACAGATGTCCAGCCCGCGCAGGCCCAGCTCGTAGCCGACCTGCTTGGTGTAGAGGTACTCGTCGCGCGAGATCGAATGGCCACCCCAGCAGACCACCAGGTTGGGATCGCTCGGTTTCAGGATCCGCGCGTTGCGCAGCAGGCCGAACACCGCGTTGGTGATGCCGGCGGAAGATTCCAGATCAGCCGCATATTCCGGGCCCAGTTCGATCGCGGTATACGCCAGGTCACGCACGACGGCGAACAGGAGCTCGGCCACGCCACGGATGATTTCGCCGTCAACGAAGGCCATCGAAGGCGCGTTGATCAGGTCGATGCGGACGCCGCGGTCCTGTTGCAGTACCTGGATGTCGAAATCCGGATACAGATCGCGCGCGGCGCGCGGATCGTCTGAGGCGCTGCCACTGGTCAGCACGGCCAGCGCGCAGCGGCGCAGCAGTTCATGCATGCCGCCGGACGAGGCGTCACGCAGGCGCGCCACTTCGGCGCGGGAAAGCACGTCCAGGCCACCGCGCGGGTAGATCCGCGCGTCCTGCACCGGCAACGCCCTCGATGCCGTTTCACTCATGGGTTGTTCCTGTCTTCGTTCGTCAGAGGCGGGACTTTAGCGCAGTCCCCGGGGCCTGAGGAGCCCGCCCAAAAGAAAACGGCCGGGTTGCCCCGGCCGTTCGTGTTGCGTCTTGCAGTGCTGTGGATCAGAAGTCGTAACGCAAGCCCACCTGCATGGACCACTGCGAGATGCCGTTGGTCTGCTGGTCGGAGTCGGTCGGCACGCCCAGCGCGCTGGCCTGCCCGAACTCAGTGCCACTGCGATAGCCGTAGACGTACTGGCCTTCGTGGATGCCCACCAGGGTGGCGACCGCGTTGTTGGCGTTGAAGCCATAGTCCAGCACGTGGCCCCAGTCCTTGTTGATCAGGTTGCCGACGTTCTGGATGTCCAACCAGATCTTCGACTTGTGGCCCTTGAAGAAACCGGGCAGCTCCTGGCTGATGCGCACGTCGAAGGTGTTGACCCAACCGGCACGGAAACCATTCTCCGGGGCATGCTGGCCCTTGTAGCGGCTCAGGCCGTCCTGCGCCTCCAGCCACGACCAGAATGCCGCTTCCATCGCCGGGTTCGCCACGAACTGCCCCGTCGCGCTCAGGCTGCCGAACTTGACGTCGCCAGGACCCGAGGGCACGTAGAACAGGTCGTTGAACGTACGCCCGTCGCCATTGGCATCACCCGTGAAGATATAGCTGTAGGGACGGCCGCTGCGGCCTTCATAGAACAGGCCCACCTGGGTGGCGTAATCACCGAAGAACTTGTGCGACCAGTTGAGCGAGCCGCTGAAGCGATCCTTGATTTCGTAACGCGCGGTGCTGCTGGTCGGCTCGTTGATGTTGTAACCAAGCTGCGAGCCGTAGCCAGAGCCTGCAGTGGAGCTGGTCAACGCAGCCACTTCTTCCGCATTGGTGCGGGTATAACCCAACATCCAGGACCAGTCGCTCTCGGTGCTGAACGGCTTGCTCAGCGAGACCGTCAACTGCTGTCCCTTGCCCTTGTTGGTGTTCTCCAGCAGGAAGACGTCACCGAAGTAGGTGTTGCGGCCGTAGCGCGAGTTGTTGGTGTAGGCGCTGCCTGTGGACGGCAGTGGCCCCACCAGGTTCGGGTTCCAGTACAGAACGCGACCATCCGGACCGGTGTAGCCCGGACCGACGTTCAGGGTGCGATAGAACAGGCCGTTCTTGACGTCGGTCAGCAGCAACTCGGCCGACGCGACGATGCCGTTCCACGGCGTCTCCACGTCGATACCCAGGTTGGCCTTCCACACCGACGGCAGTTCGAAGTCGCTGCTGATCACGTTGACGTTGCGAACGCCCGTACCGGTGGCCGGGATGGACGGATTCAGGCCATCGGCGCTGAAGCGGATGTTCTGCCAGTCGGTGAGGTTCTGGTAGGAGATGTAGTTCATGCCGGTGCTGCTGTAGGCATTACCCACCCAGACCTGCGGAGCATCGCCCTGGAACAGGCCGATGCCGCCGCGCAGCTGCGCCGGGCGCTCCCAGTTGAAGGTGTAGTTGAAGCCGAAGCGCGGCTGGATGATGTAGTCGCCGTTGTAGGTGACCGAGTTGTCCAGACCGAAACCACCCGTGTACCCGCTGCCGCATGCGGCGTTGGCGGTGCCCGGGGCGGCGGCAAAGCAGGCGTTGTACGGCGGGCTCGGGCTCGCCTCCGGCTTGTCGGCGCGCAGACCGAACGTCAAGGTCAGGTTCGGCGTGGCGTACCAGGTGTCCTGCACGAACAGGCCGATGTTCTTGTTCTTGTACTGCGCCGCGATCGCACCCGGATTGGTGGGATTGGTCTGCAGGTCGTAGTCGAAGTACTGGCCGCGCGTCAGGTTGCCAAAATCGGCCACACCACCCGGCTTCGGAACGTAGAAGCTGTAGTTGCCCCAAGCGTCCTGCAGGAAGAAGTTGTAGATCTCGTTCTCGCTGTACTCGGCGCCGAACTTGAAGTCATGGTCGCCCAAGGTCCAGGTGGCCGCGCCGAAGTAGTTCCAGGTCTCGGTCAGCAGCGTGTTGCCTGGCGAGCTGCGCTCGGTACCCAGGCGAATGAAATCACCCGCAGTGATCGCATTGCTCGCGTTGCCGTCGTCGAAGTAGACCTGGATGGTCGGCGCAGTGGTCGGGCTCACGCGGACCGCCGAGTAATCCCGGTACGACACCTTGAACTCGGTGGAGAACGTGTCGCTCCAGTCGCTGAACAGCTGGCCGACGTAGCTTTCGACGGTCTTTTCATGCGAGAACCAGTTCGAGCTCAGCGCCAGCGTGCTGGCACCGGAACCTTCCGGACGCACGCGGGTCTGCTCCAGCTTGCTGTAGCGGAAGTCGGCGCGGTGGTTGTCGCTGATGTTCCAGTCGAACTTGATGGCGTATTCGTCGAGCTCGGTGTCGCCGTTGCCCGAGGTTTCGCCGGGCTCGAAGCCCCAGATTTCGCGCGCTATGCGCTGCACTTCGGCAAGGTGGGCGGCGTTGAAGTCACCATCGGCACGCATCAACGGGGTGTTGGACAGGTCGGGACTGGGCTTGCCGCGCTTGTAGTTTTCGTAGTTGGCGAAGAAGAACAGCTTGTCCTTGATGATCGGGCCACCCAGGGTAAAGCCGTAGGTCTGCTCTTCCGTGAACTCGTTGAACTCGGCATTCGTCAGCGGGTGCTTGCCGAACCATTCGCCATCGCGGTAGGTACCGTACACCGAACCGTGGAACTCGTTGGTGCCCGACTTGGTGACGGCGTTGACGTTCGCGCCTGCGGCGCCGG
Organism: Pseudoxanthomonas sp. LARHCG66; assembly: GCF_052871755.1. Classification (NCBI taxonomy): domain Bacteria; kingdom Pseudomonadati; phylum Pseudomonadota; class Gammaproteobacteria; order Lysobacterales; family Lysobacteraceae; genus Pseudoxanthomonas; species Pseudoxanthomonas sp. LARHCG66. The sequence continues at coordinate 823,986 of NZ_JBIXJW010000001.1, forward strand.
CAAGCGTCACGTCGTAGTTGGACAGGTTGATGTCGATGGCTTCGATGGCTTCCATCGAAACCGGCTGGCGCTGGGTAGGCATGTTGTTGCCTTCCAGGCCGAAGGTGTCACTGGCCGACACGCCATCGATGGTGATCTTGTTGAAGCGGGGGTTCTGGCCGCCGGCCGTGATGGAGCCGGACGAACGATCGGTCATCACCACGCGCGGATCGAGGCGCATGAAGTCCTGGATGTTGCCGTTGATCGAGGGCAGCGCCTGGATCGTCACCTGGTCGACGCTGGTGCCCGAACCCATCTTGGTGGCGCTGAACACTTCCGAGCCGCCGGTGAAGCCCACGGCCGTCACGGTCTCCAGGGTCGTCAGGTCGCCGGTCAGCGCCGCGTTGACGGTGTTCACCTGGTTCAGCGTGAGGAAGACGTTGTCCTCGGTCCTGGTGCCCGAGCCCGACTTGGTGATCGTCACCTGGTAAGGACCGCCCACGCGCAGGCCGCGCGCGTTGTAGCGACCACTGGCATCGGTGGTGGCGCGGCTGACCGTGCCGGATTCGACGTGGGTGATGGTCACCTCGGCGCCGACGACGGGCTGGCCGCCATTATCGGTGACCAGGCCGCCCACGCCAGCCGAGGTGCTCTGCGCGAAGGCAGGTGCGGCGGCGAGTGCGACGACGAGGCCAAGGCTGAGCTTGGACAGGCGAAGACGACGGGATTGGTTCATCGGATAAACCTCGGTACGGGAGTGATGTGGCGAAGCTGGCTGACGAGACGTGCGGAACCACCCGGTGGGTCGGTTCTGAAGGGCGTGTTAGGGGTTCCCATGGCCCACGCGTCGTTCGCGGAGGTTAATAACAGGTTAACACGATAGGACCATTTTGTGACCGCGGCATGACAATGTTCCGCACTGCAGCATGAGCGTGCAGCCACAAGGCGGACGGTCGCCGCCGGACACTGCCCTCAGCGGGCCGGAGCGCCGGAAATATCAGATGTTGGGCGGGGTCAGCTTCAGGTAGGTGCCGATGCCATCCAGGACCATTTGCACGGAAATGGCGACCAGAAGCATGCCCATTAGCCGCTCGATCGCGGTCAAGACGCTTCTTCCCAGCCATTTGTAGAGCACTGTCGCCGAGAACAGGATCGCTGCGGTAGCGCCCCAGGCCAGCAGGAGCGCCAGACTCCAGTCGCCGAGCCGGGACGGGTCGTTGCTGCCCATCAGCATGACGGCGGCCATGCCGGACGGGCCGGCGACCAGTGGGATGGCCAGCGGCACGATGAAGGGTTCGCCCCCGGGCAGTTCGCCCATCAGGCCCTCGGGCCGGGGGAAGATCATCCGCACGCCGATCAGGAACAGGACGATACCGCCGGCGATGGCGACCGATTCCTGGCGCAGGTGCATCATTTCCAGCGCGTACTTGCCGCCCCACAGGAACAGCATCAGCACGACCAGCGCGATAAGCAACTCGCGTACCACCACGATGCGCTGGCGACGCGGTGGCAACGGCTTGAGCACGCTGAGGAACACCGGAATGTTGCCCAGAGGATCCAGGATCAGGAACAGCAACAGAGCCGCCGACAGGACGGTCATGCCCGCACCTTCCATATCTGCCCCCTGTGCGCTGCGCCCGCAGATGACAGCAGGGTGACACAGGCCGCTGCGTAGTCGGTGGCGTCCCGGGCCTGTGCGTCGTTGTCGTCGGCATAGGCACGAGAGCGCAATGCGGTCCGCATCGGCCCCGGCTGCAGTGCGGCGACACGCACGCTGCTGCTGGCGAGTTCGGCGTGCAGCATGCCGACGAGCGATGTCAGCCCATGCTGGGCCACGCCATACGCGCCCCAGTACGCCTGGCCCACCCGTGCGAGATCGTCGACGCTGAAAACCAGCGCCGCGTCGTCCGACTGCTTCAGCAGGGGCAGGCAGGCCTGCGACAGCCACCAGGGCGCGGTCAGGTTGACGTGTACGACGCGCGCGAACGCGGCGGGGTCGGTATGTTCCAGCGGCGTCAGCCCCTTGAACTCGGCGGCGCAATGCAGCACGCCGTCCAGACGACCCAGCTCGGCGTGCAGGCGGTCGGCGAGTTCGGCGTAATCGTCGGGCGTCGCGCCTTCCAGGTCGAGTGGATACAACAGGGGTTCCGCGCCCACCTGCGACACGGCGTCGTAGATCCGGTTCAACTTCGGAACCTTGCGGCCCAGCAACACCACCGTGGCGCCCGCTTCGGCACAGGCGACCGCCGCCGCACTGCCCAGCCCGCCATGCGCGCCACTGACCAGCACCACACGCTGGTCCAGGGCGCGCGGTGCACGCTTGGGCAACCCGACCAGGCTCACTGCGACAGCGCCTCGGCCACGATCCGCTGCAGTTCGCCGGACTCGTGCAGCTCCAGCGTGATGTCGCAACCGCCGATCAGTTCGCCATTGATGAAAAGCTGGGGAAACGTCGGCCAGTTGGAGAAGCGCGGCAGGTTGGCGCGGATCTCGGGCTCTTCCAGCACGTTGATGGTGTAGACATGCTCCGCGCCCGCTTCGCGCAACGCGTGCACCGCACGGCTGGAGAAGCCGCACATCGGGAACTGCGGCGTGCCCTTCATGAAAAGGACGATCGGGTGGCCATCCACTTCGGCCTGGATGCGTTCCATCACCGGCATGCTGATTTCTCCTTCCTTGACGGTTTGGCAACCACCGTCGGGTACACTTTCGGTCCGTTCCGCCGGCTTCGCCCGCGGATTGCATAGTGTAAGCCCTCGCATCGCCCCGACGGTGCCCGCACCCCCTTTTTACCCGCCTAGCGTAAGGAACCGAGCCATGGCCATCGAACTTCCCCCCCTGCCCTACGACCGCACCGCGCTGGAACCGCACATCTCCGGCGAGACGATCGACTTCCACTACGGCAAGCACCACAAGACCTATGTGGACAACCTCAACAAGCTGATCGAAGGCACCGAGTTCGCCGACGCATCGCTGGAAGAGATCGTGCGCAAGTCGCAGGGCGGCATGTTCAACAACGCCGCGCAGGTGTGGAACCACACGTTCTACTGGAACTGCCTGAAGCCCAACGGTGGCGGCGAGCCGACCGGCAAGCTGGGCGAACTGATCAACAAGACCTTCGGCGACTTCGCCAAGTTCAAGGAAGAATTCACCAAGACCGCCATCGGCACCTTCGGTTCCGGCTGGGGCTGGCTGGTGCAGCGTCCGGACGGTTCACTGGCCCTGGCCAGCACGTCCAACGCCGCCACCCCGCTGACCGGTGAAGACAAGCCGCTGTTGACCATCGACGTGTGGGAGCACGCCTATTACATCGACTACCGCAACGCGCGACCGAAGTACGTCGAGTCGTTCTGGACGCTGGTGAACTGGGACTTCGTGGCCGGCAACCTGCGCTGATCCACAGGCTCCGCTTCAAAGCAGAAACGGCCGGGGAGACCCGGCCGTTTTCGTTTCCTTCCTGCAGGAACCGCAAAGTCAGGCGGACAGGCGCCCCACAACAGGAGCCACCTGCGCTTCACGCCCCAGCGCCGATCCCACGCGGCGCAACGCTTCGGCCAGGAGGGCGGCATCGTCGGCACGCAACGTGGCATGGCCAACCTTGCGCCCGGCCCGCGGTTCCTTGCCGTAATCGTGCCAATGCCCGCCCGCCTCTTGCAGGACCGCGCCGGACGCCGGCATTTCACCGATCCAGTTGAGCATGCAGGCATGGCCGAGCACCCGCGTGTCGCCCAGCGGCAAGCCGAGTACCGCACGCAGGTGGTTCTGGAACTGCGAGGTTTCGGCGCCTTCGATCGTCCAGTGGCCCGAGTTGTGTACGCGCGGCGCCATCTCGTTGGCCAACAGCTCGCCGTCGCGATAGAACAGTTCGAGCGCGAACACGCCGACGTAGTCGAGCGAGTCGGCCAGGTGCCGCGCATGGGCGCACGCGGCGCCTGCCAGCGCTGCGTCGACACTCGCAGGCGCCAGGCTGGCCGACAGCACGCCATCGACATGCCAGTTCTCGGTCATCGGCCATGTACGGAACTCGCCGTCACGGCTGCGTACGGCGATCACCGACAGTTCCCTCTCGAACGGGATGAACGCCTCCACGATCAGGCCGACGGTCGCAGCCTGCGCACCAAGCGCCTGCCAGGCCGCGTCGACGTCCGCCACCGACCTGATGCGGAACTGGCCCTTGCCGTCGTAGCCCAGGCGACGCGTCTTGAGGATGCAGGCACCGCCCAGTTGCTCGACCCCGGCCTGCAACTGCGCGCGCGTTTCGATATTCGCGAAGGCACCGACCGGAATGCCGAGTTCGCGGAACAGCGTCTTCTCGACCAGGCGATCCTGCGCGACGGCGAGCGCGCGCGGATTCGGGAACACCGGGACGCGATGCGCGAGCCACTCGGCGCTTTCCGCCGGCACGTTCTCGAAATCGAAGGTGGCCACGTCGACTTTCGACGCGAACTCGGCCAGCGCGGCTTCGTCGCGGTAGTCGCCGACGAGCAGCGGAGCGAACTGGCCGGCGCACGCATCGGCCGCCGTATCCATCACCAGGAAGCGCAGGCCCAGCGGCGCGCCAGACAATGCGAGCATGCGCGCGAGTTGCCCGCCGCCCAGGATGCCGACCGTGGTCATAGCGGCTGGCGGGGATCGTCGTGCGCCATCACATCCTCGGTCTGGCGTGCACGGAAGGCGGCGAGCGCGGCACCGATGGCCGGATAGTCGGAAGCCAGCAGGGCGGCAGCGAAGAGGCCTGCATTGGCGGCACCTGCATTGCCGATCGCGAACGTCGCCACCGGAATACCTGCCGGCATCTGCACGATGGACAGCAGCGAGTCCATGCCGTTGAGCGCCTTCGACTGCACCGGCACGCCGAGCACCGGCACCGCCGTCTTCGCCGCCAGCATGCCTGGCAGGTGCGCGGCCCCCCCCGCGCCCGCGATGATCGCGCGCAGCCCGCGTGACCCGGCGGCGTCCGCGTACGAGAAGAGCACGTCCGGCGTGCGGTGCGCCGACACCACTTTCACCTCGTAGGGAACGCCCAACGCATCCAGTTTCTGCGCGGCATGCTGCATGGTGTCCCAGTCCGAGCGGGAACCCATCACGATGCCCACCACGGGGCTGGAAACGCTGGCGGTCATGGCCGTCCTCGGTCGCAAAGACGTATTCTACCCTTCTGACCGAACCGCTGATCGAGTCCCCATCCCGATGGATCGCAAACTGCTCGACCTCCTTTGTTGCCCCGCCACCCGCCAGCCACTGGCCGTGCTTGATGCCCGCGGCCTGGAGGCACTCAACCGCGCGATCAGTGCGGGCCAGGTCAAGCGCGCCGACGATACCGTGCAGGCCGAACCCCTGCGCGAGGCGCTGGTCACGCATGACCGCAAGACCGTCTACCGCGTGGAGGACGGCATACCCGTGCTGCTCGCAGAAGAAGCGATCGCCACGGCGCAGGTGGGCGAATTCGCCGGCAGATGAGCATGCGCCCTGTGCCCCCCTCCACTGACGCGATCGCCGACGACGTGGCGCGCGCGCTGGCCGAAGACGTGGGCAGCGGCGACGCCACGGCGTCATTGCTGCCGGACGTGGCGGACATCGCCTACCTGCTCTGCAAGGAGGAGGCCGTCATCGCCGGACAGCCGTGGTTCGATGCCTGCCACCGTGCGCTCGATCCGGACGTACGGATCGACTGGCGTTTCCAGGACGGTGACCGGGTCCCGGCCGGCACCGTGTTGGCCACGCTGGAGGGACGCGCGCGCGCGCTCGTGACGGCGGAGCGTTCCGCGCTCAATTTCCTGCAGACGCTGACGGGGACGGCCACGGTGACGGCCGCGTACGTCGACATCGTGCGCGGCACCGGCTGCACGATCCTGGATACGCGCAAGACCTTGCCCGGCCTGCGGCTGGCGCAGAAATATGCGGTCCGCTGCGGTGGCGGCCAGAACCATCGCATGGGCCTGTACGACGCCGTGATGCTGAAGGAGAACCATGTCCGCGCGGCGGGATCGCTCACTGCGGCGATCCGCGCAGCGCGCCATCTGCAACCGTCGCTGCCGCTCATCGTCGAGGTGGAGACATTGGCCCAGCTCGATGAAGCACTGACTGAAGGCTGCGAGCGCATCCTCGTCGATGACTTCGATGCGGAGACGCGACGCGACGCGGTCCGTCGCGCGAAGTCCGCACCGTATTCCGGCCGCATCCCTCTCGAGGTCTCCGGCGGGGTCGATCTGGGCACGCTGCGCGCCATTGCGGAAGACGGCGTGGATTTCGTTTCCATCGGCGGACTGACCAAGCATGTCCGCGCCATCGACCTGTCGATGAAACTCGGCCCGGCGCCATGAGCAACGCATGTCGCCACTGAGCGCCCTGTTATGGCTGATCGCCGCGGCGGCTGCGTTCGCCTACTGGAATGCGGCGCGCGCGGCGGCGGAGCGTGCAGGCGCGCTTGGCCGGAATGCCTGCCAGGCAGCCGGGGTCATCTGGCTTGACCAGAGCGTGCATGCGAGCGGACTACGTCTGCGGCGCGGCGAAGATGGCTGGCTGGGCTTCGAGCGCAGCTTCCGCTTCGAGTATTCCCACGACGGCATCGATCGCCATGTGGGGCGGCTGGTGCTGCGCAAGGGCCAACTGGTCTCGTTCGTCGGGCCGGTCGCACGCGCCGTCACGCCGCTCGATCTGCACTGAGTCCGCTACCGGGGTCTGTCGACCTATCCGCGCGGGAGCGCGATGCAGACCTATTTCACCACGCGCAGGAACGGCGGGCGCTTGCCCGCTGGCGGCGGTGCATCGTCATCGGGTGGCGTGTCCGGAGAGGGCGGCTGGTCATCGTCACCACCACCGGCATCGGGATCGTGTGCCACGTCGTCTGGCAACGCCATGCCCTGCCCGGTTTCGCGCGAGTAGATCGCCAGCACGGCACTGACCGGCACGTACACGGCCTGGCTGACTCCGCCGAACCGCGCAGTGAAGCTGACCGCCTCGTTGTCGATCAACAGCCGCACCACCGCACGTTCGGCGATGTTCAACACCACCTTGCCTTCCTTCACCGCGCTGACGGGCACCTGGACGCCCGCCTGCGTGGCGTCCACCAGCAGATGCGGCGTCATGCCGTTGTCGGCGATCCATTCGTTCAGCGCCCGCAACAGGTACGAGCGATGGCTGGTCATGCGGGGCGTGGCGTCAGTCATTTCGCGTCTCGGCTGCCGGTCGCTGGGCTGTCCTGCAATGCCTGCAAACCAAGCCTTGCTCGGATGCCGGCTAAGCCGGGATCTCGCGCAGCTTCCTCTCCGCATCCGTCAGGCTGCGCAGGAAACCGGGGTGGCGGAAGATGCGGTTGCCATAGTCCTCGATCGCCTTGCCGTCCTTCGGCAGCGGCACATCGAGCGAAGGCAGGCGCCAGATGATCGGGGCCATCGCACAGTCGGCCAGGCTCATTTCGGGGTTGAGGAAGAACTTGCTCGCCTTGAACAGCGGCACCGAGGCGGTCAGCAATTCCTTCAGGCGCTTGCGGCCCGCTTCGACCTGCTGCTTGTTGCCCAGCTGGATGGCCTGGACCTGGGGCACCCAGTCGTGCTCGATGCGCAGCATGGCCAGCCGCAGGCGAGCGCGCGACAGCGGATCCACCGGCATCAGCGGCGGATGGGGATAACGTTCGTCGAGGTACTCACTGACCACGGACGCGGCGTACAGCACCAGGTCGCGCTCCACCAGGGTGGGCACGGAATGGTAGGGATTCAGGTCGATGAGGTCTTCGGGCGGATTCTGCGGATCCACCGGCACGAGGTCGTAACTGACGCCCTTGGCGGCGAGCACCAGCCGCACGCGGTGGCAGAGCACGTCATCGGTGGAAGAAAACAGCGTCAGTGTATTGCGCATACGTGGACTCGCAGCCATTCACGGCTCTCCGACGATCGGAATCCGCCGATCGCACCGACGCCGCCAGCCCCTTGCTGACGGTCGCCACGGTCCCTGAGTGTGCAATCCCTGCCGAAAAAAGCCAAGCAACCCCAGCCCGGCCGATTTCGCCTGCGGTGCGGGCACGGAAGCCCTGCACCGCTGCAGTGGATGCGCGACGGTCCTTAGTGGACGTCCTTCCAGTACTCCTGCTTCAGCAGGTAGGCCAGGAACGTCAGCGCCGCCAGGAACAGGATCACCCACACGCCGATGCTCTGGCGCTTGAGGGCTGCCGGCTCGCCGACATACTCCAGGAAGTTGGTGATGTCGCGCGCGGTCTGGTCGAACTGCTGCGCGTTCTGGCGACCGGCCTGCGTCACCTTGAGGCTTTCCACATGGCGTTCGCCGGTGGCCGCGTCGGGCTGGCCGAACTCCGCATGCTGCAGGCCCTGCAGCTCCCACAACGGATTGGGCATGGATGCGTTCGGGAACAGCTTGTTGTTCCAGCCCAGCGGACGCGACTCGTCGAGGTAGAACGACTTGAGGTACGTGTAGATCCAGTCGCTGCCACGCACGCGCGAGATCACGCTCAGGTCCGGCGGCATCTTGCCGAACCATTTCGTGGCCGGGTCATGCGGCATCGACACCTGGATCTGCTCGCCGAACTTCGCGCCGGTGAAGTTGAGGTTCTTCATCACCTCGTCTTCGGTCAGCCCGAGATCCTCGGCCATGCGCGAATAGCGCATGTACTTCAGCGAGTGGCAGCCCGCGCAGTAGTTCATGTACAGCTGCGCACCGCGCTGCAGGGAGGCGCGATCGCTCAGGTCGTTGCCGGCCTGCAGCTTGTCGCCGCCGCCTGCGGCGAACACGGAGAACGAGATCAGCAACCCGCTGGCGAAGACAGCTAGGCGAGAGGCGAAAGTCTTAGTCATGCGTCGTCACCCGCTCGGGCACTGGCTTGGTCTTGTCGATCTTGGTCCAGATCGGCATGGTCAGGAAGAACAGGAAGTAGAAGGCGGTCAGGAAACGGCCGATGATGGTTTCCACCGGATCCGTACCCGGGCCGGCGCCGATCTTGCCCAGCCAGACGAAGCAGATGGCGAACACGCCCAGCAGCACCTTGGACAGCAGGCCGCGGTAGCGGTAGGACTTGACCTTGGCGCGGTCCAGCCACGGCACCAGGAACAGGATCGCGATGGCGCCGAACATCACCAGCACGCCGCTGAGCTTGTGCGGCACCACGCGCAACATGGCGTAGTACGGCGTGTAGTACCACACCGGCTTGATGTGCTCCGGCGTCACCAGCCTGTTGGCTTCGGAGAAGTTGTCGTGCTCGAGGAACCAGCCGCCCATGGCGGGGGCGAAGAACACGATGAACGCCGCAAGGATCAGGAAGCCACCGACATAGAAACCGTCCTTCACCGTGTAGTACGGGTGGAACGGCACGCCATCGGCCGGGGCGGTCGGCGACCAGCGGTTGCCCTTCGGGCCCTTCTTGATCTCCACGCCATCGGGGTTGTTCGAGCCGACTTCATGCAGCGCGAAGATGTGCAGCACCACCAGCAGCAGCAGCACCAGCGGCAGCGCGATGACGTGCAGCGCGAAGAAGCGGTTCAGCGTGGCGTCGCTGGGCAGGTAGTCGCCCATGATCCACTCGGTCAGGCCGTTGCCGATCACCGGGATGGCGCCGAACAGCGAGATGATGACCTTCGCGCCCCAGAACGACATCTGGCCCCACGGCAGCACGTAGCCGAGGAAGGCTTCGGCCATCAGCACCAGGTAGATCAGCATGCCGAGGATCCACACCAGCTCGCGCGGCTTCTGGTACGAGCCGTACATCAGGCCGCGGAACATGTGGATGTAGACGACGATGAAGAACAGCGAGGCGCCGGTGCTGTGCATGTAGCGGATCAGCCAGCCCCACTCCACGTCGCGCATGATGTATTCGACCGAGGCGAAGGCTTCCGCCGCGCTCGGCTTGAAGTGCATCGTCAGGAAGATGCCGGTCAGGATCTGGTTGACCAGCACCACGATCGACAGCACGCCGAAGATGTACCAGATGTTGAAGTTCTTGGGCGCGTAGTACTCGCTCATGTGCTTGCGGTACACGGGCATGAAGCCCGGGGCGCGCGCGTTGAACCAGTCCATCACGCCATCAGCGGTACGGGTAATGATGTTCGCCATGGCTTATGCGCCCCCCTGCGGGTCGAGGCCGACGACGATGGTCGTGTCGTTCTCGTAGTAATGCGGCGGCACCACCAGGTTGGTGGGGGCCGGCACGCCCTGGAACACCCGGCCGGCCATGTCGAAGCGCGACTTGTGGCAAGGGCAGAAGTAGCCGCCCTTCCAGTCCGGATCGTAAGGCTCGGGCTTGATCTCGGCCGCCATTTCCGGCGAGCAGCCCAGGTGCGTGCACAGGCCGACCAGCACGGAGATCTCCGGCTTCAGCGAACGCGTCTCGCCCTTGATGTACGACGGTTGCTGATCGAGGTTCTGCGACTGCGGGTCGCGCAGGTTCGCGTCCAGGGTCGGCAGCGCATCCAGGATCGCCTTCGAGCGCTTGACGATCCAGATCGGCTGACCACGCCATTCCAGGATCAGGCGCTGGCCTTCCTGCAGACCGGTCAGGTCGGCGGTCACCGGGGCACCGGCCAGCTTGGCCCGGGCGCTCGGATTCCACGACTTGATAAAAGGTACAGCTGCAATACCGGCACCCACTGCACCCACCACAGCGGTGGTCGCAGTCAGGAACCGGCGTCGGCCCGTATTCACAGGCCCATTGACCCCATCGATGGCCATCCGGCACTCCGCAAAACAATCAGGTAGCTAAAAAGGCTGCCAAGGCCGCACCCGAAACGCCGGTGCGGGCCGCATAAAGACGGCGAAGTGTAACGGATGGCTTAATGGGCCGACAACGGGCGCCGTGAAATCAAGGCCTTGCGGCGCGTCCGGCGTCGCCGCGAGCTGTTTCAGCGCGCGGCAACCGCCTGCCGGTAGCGGTCGGCCAGGACGGCCACGCGCTGCACGTAGCGCTGGGTTTCCTTGTACGGCGGAACGCCCCCGTGGCGGTCCACCGCACCTTCGCCGGCGTTGTAGCCGGCGGCGGCCAGGGTCAGGTTGCCGTTGAAGCGCTTCAGCAACCAGGACAGGTACTGCGCGCCGCCGCGGATGTTCTGCGCGGCGTTGTAGGAATCGGTGACGCCGAACCGGCGCGCCGTGGCCGGCATCAGCTGCATCAGGCCCTGCGCGCCGGCATGCGACAGCGCCATCGGGTTATAGGACGATTCCGCGTGCATGATCGCGCGCAGGATGGATTCCTCCACGCCGAATTCGCGCGACGCGGCGGCGATCTCGGCCTGGTAGGCGGATGTGTTCAGTCGCAGCCGTCCGAAGTCGACGCTCGGATTCCCGCAGGCGAAGCAGGTCTCGATGTAGCTGTACTTGATGGTGCGCAGGCTGGCGACCTGGGTGCCGCCGCGCGGGCGCGCACTGGTGTAGTGACGCACGCCGTCCTTGATGTAGGAGTAGACCTGCCCGCTGACCACGCGGCGTGGACCGGTGGCCGGCGCGGGGACGGACGAGGCTGGCACCGCTGCCGGGACGATGGCGCTGGCCGAATCGGACAGGGCGGGCGAGCTGGCCGCTCCCACCGCCGATGTGGCGGCTGCAGGCCGTGACACGGCGGAGACCTGCGTCGGCCGGTTGCGGTCGGGCGTGTAGCGGCTGACCACTTCGCAGCTTGCGCCACTGACACGCTTGCTGACGTAGTTCGGCACACCGTCATTGCCGGTGCACTTGTACAGCGTGCCCGCGCTGGCCGGCAGTGCGGTCACCGCGGCCAGTGCGGCCAGAAGCGTCAGAGTCCCCCTCATGCCGCGCAGTGTCCCGAATTCCCGGGTGATTGCCAAGTCCTTGTCCAACAAAGGTTTCCTCCAATCTGTGCGGCCGGTCGGAGTTCGGACTGGCGGATGCCGGCCCCTTCATGCCGGGCTGTTACCCGCTATCAACGCCAGCGGGGACGGGGACCGGCCGTCGCGCAGCGCGTAAACTACGTGCCTCCTGCCCGCCCACCCGACTGGATTAAGCGCCATGACCGGGACGCAAGCCCCCGCACTGCCGACCACGGCCGCCCCTGCCGTGACCGACCCCGCCCTCGTTCCCTTGCCCACCGGCCGCCCCCGTGCGCCCGAGCAGGTCAAGGGCAAGCTCTACATCAAGACCCACGGGTGCCAGATGAACGAGTACGACTCGGCCAAGATGGCCGACGTGCTCGCCGCGTCCGACGGCCTGGAGCTGACCGACAACCCCGAAGAAGCCGACGTGGTGCTGGTCAACACCTGCTCCATCCGCGAGAAAGCGCAGGAGAAGGTCTTCAGCCAGCTCGGCCGGTGGAAGGCACTGAAGGCCGGTGGCCGCGACGTCATCATCGGCGTGGGCGGCTGCGTGGCTTCGCAGGAAGGCGAAGCCATCGTCAAGCGCGCGCCCTACGTGGACCTGGTGTTCGGCCCGCAGACCCTGCACCGCCTGCCGGAGCTGATCCGCGCCCGTCGCGAGCAGAACAGGCCGCAGGTCGACATCAGCTTCCCCGAGATCGAGAAGTTCGACCGCCTGCCCGAGCCGCGCGCCGAGGGTCCCTCGGCGTTCGTGTCGATCATGGAAGGCTGCTCGAAGTACTGCTCGTTCTGCGTGGTGCCCTACACCCGCGGTACCGAGGTCAGCCGGCCGTTCGAGGACGTGCTGGTGGAAGTGGCGCAGCTGGCCGCGCAGGGTGTGCGGGAGATCAATCTGCTCGGCCAGAACGTCAACGCGTATCGCGGTCCCTATGGTGATGGCGAGGTCGCCGACCTCGGCCTGTTGATCCGCACGATCGCCGAGATCGACGGCATCGGCCGCATCCGCTTCACCACCTCGCACCCGCTGGAATTCAGCGACTCGCTGGTGGATGCGTATCGCGACGTGCCGCAGCTGGCCAACTTCCTGCACCTGCCGGTGCAGGCCGGCAGCGACCGCATCCTCTCCGCGATGAAGCGCGGCTACACCGCGCTCGAGTTCAAGCAGAAGATCCGCAAGCTGCGCGCGGTGCGGCCAGACATCTCGATCAGCTCGGACTTCATCGTCGGCTTCCCCGGCGAGACCGATGCGGATTTCGAGAAGACGATGAAGCTGATCGAGGACGTGGGCTTCGACCAGAGCTTCTCCTTCATCTACTCGCGCCGCCCGGGCACGCCGGCCGCGGACCTGGAAGACGACACGCCGGATGCCGTGAAGCACGCGCGCCTGGACCGCCTGCAGCAGCAGATCAACGCCTACGCCGCGGGGATCTCGCAGCGCATGGTGGGCACGGTGCAACCGGTACTGGTGGAAGGCCCGTCGAAGAAGAATCCGAACGAGCTGACCGGCAAGACCGAGAACATGCGCTCGGTGAACTTCCCCGGCCATCCGCGCCTGATCGGGCAGTTCGTGGACGTGACGATCACCGAGGCGCTGGCCAACTCGCTGCGCGGACGCGTCGCGGGCACCGACTGAGGCGCCTGATCAGCCGACAGCGGGCAACGGCATGCCTTCGCGCTCGTTGTCCCAGATCATGTGGATGATCTTCCAGCCCTGTTCGCCCTTGTAAAGCTGGATGCTGTTGATCCCGCGCCGCTCGGGCACGGCGTCGCCCGGGGCGTGGCGTGCCTCGTAGGCGCTCCAGACATGGGCGATGTTGCCGAACACGCGGATTTCCCGCGCGGTCTCGACCTCGAAGAAATCCACCTTCGCCAGCAGCGCATCGGCGTTGGTCCGGTACTCCGCCAGCGAGAACGACAGGCGCCAGGGCTTTCCCTGCGCATCCACGCCGGTACGGATCTGCCGGCAGTCGGGATGGAAGACCGCATCCTGTGTCGACCAGTCGCGCGGACCCGCCGGGCCCGAGATCATCGCGTACATGGCGTCCACCGCCGCGCCGATCGCTGCTTCGTCCATCGTCTGCCCCGCCGTCCCGGAAGAAGCGCCAGCCTATCAGTCCAGCCGCTTGCGGAACCGCAGGATCGCCGCCGTCATCATCACCGAGGTGAACCCCAGCAGCGCCAGCACGTCGGGCCACAGTTCGGACAGCCCCGCGCCGCGCAACATCACGCCGCGGATCAGGCGCAGGAAGTGCGTCAGCGGCAAGGCTTCGGCGATCCACTGCACCACCTTCGGCATCCCGGCAAAGGGGAACATGAAGCCGGACAGCAGGATCGACGGCAGGAAGATGAAGAACGTCATCTGCATGGCCTGGAACTGCGACTGCGCGCCCGTGGAGATCAGCAGGCCCAGCGCCAGGTTCGCCACGATCAACAGGCACGCCGCAAGGTACGCATGCAGCAGGCTTCCACCCAACGGCACGTCGAACAGCCACATGCCGAGCGCCAGCACCACCGTGGTCTGCACCAGGCCGATGGCCACATACGGCAGCACCTTGCCGATCATCAGCTCGGCACTGCTGACCGGCGTGGCGATCAGCAGCTCCATGTTGCCGCGCTCGCGTTCGCGCACGATGGCCACGGCCGTGAACAGCACCATGGTCATGGTCAGGATCACCCCGATCAGGCCGGGCACGATGTTGACCGCCGATCGACGCTGCGGGTTGTAGAAGCCCGTCACGCTGATTGCCCGCGTCGCGAGCGGCCCGCTGCTGACGCCATCGAGAGGCATCTGCGCCAGCTGCGCGGCCGCGCTCTGCACTGCGTTGTCGCTGCCATCGACGAGGATCTGGACCGCCTCGCGCCCCTCGGCGCGGCGGCGCTCGTAGTCGGGCGGGATGACCACGCCGATGCTGATCTCGCCCCGGCGCATGGCATCGACCAGTTCCTGCGGCGTGGCGACTTCCAGGGCCGGGCTGACCACGCCGGTGGCGACGATGTCCATCACCAGCGCACGCGAGGCGGACGTCCGCGCCTGGTCGGCGAAGCCGGCGGACAGGTCGCGCAGGTTGGTATTGATGGCGTAGCCGAACAGCAGCAACTGCATGACCGGGATACCGACGATCATCGCCAGCGTGATGCGGTCGCGGCGCATCTGTCGCAGTTCCTTGACCATCACCGCCATCAGGCGACGGAGTTTCATGCGGCCTCCTCGCGAGCCGGCTGCGCGCGCGTGGCGGACACGAAGACGTCCTCCAGGTTGGCCTGCGATGCCGACACGCCCGCTTCGATGCCCGCCGCACGCAATGCGGCATCGACGCGCGCCGCAGCGTCGCCGTTGTCCGCCAGCAACACACGCAGCACGTTGCCGATCTGCGCCACGCTGACCACGCCCGCAATCCCCAGCAGCACCGCCTTCGCCTTCCGCGGCTGCGCAGCATCCACCACCAGGGTACGGCCCGCGAGTTCGCCCGTCAGCGTATCGGGCGTGCCATCGGCGACCAGCACGCCCCGGTCGAGGATGGCGATTCGATGGCAGCGTTCGGCTTCGTCCATGTAGTGCGTGGACACCAGCAGCGTGGTGCCTGCATCGGCGAGCTCGAACAGCTTCTCCCAGAAATCGCGGCGCGATTCCGGGTCCACCGCGCTGGTCGGCTCGTCGAGGAACAGCAGCTCCGGCTCGTGGATCACCGCTCCCGCCAATGCAAGACGCTGCTTCTGTCCCCCGCTCATCGTGCCCGCAAGTTGTTTCTGCCGGTCATGGAAGTGGTACTGCTCGACCAGGTCGTCGATCCGCTTCCGCGCCCGTGCTCGCGGGATGTCCTGCACGGCAGCCAGGAATTCCAGGTTCTCGCGCACCGTCAGGTCCTCGAACAGCGAGAACTTCTGGGTCATGTAGCCGATGCGCGTGCGCAGTTGCTCGGCCTGTTCCGGGATGCGCAGGCCCAGCACGTCGATCTCGCCTGCACTGGGCGTCAGCAGGCCGCACAACATGCGGATGGTGGTGGACTTGCCGGAACCGTTCGGGCCAAGAAACCCGTAGACGTTGCGTCGCGGCACATCGAGATCGACATCGTTCACCGCGACCAGGGCGCCGAAGCGTTTGGTCAGCCCGCGGACGCGGATCGCGAGGTCGTCCCGCTCCCGTGGCAGCGGCTCCAGCCCCGACCGCACGCCGTCAGCATCGAGCGTCGGGGCGGAAGCCCCTCCTGCGGCGATTGCGGGTGCCGGGTCAGTTCGCTTCATCGGACACCACCTGCAGCGGCGCACCCACTGGCAGATCGGCGGCATCCTTGCCCAGGCTGATTTCGGCCAGGTAGCTCAGCCGCTCCGCATCCTGACCGGTCAGCGCAAAGTACGGGGTGAAGCTGGGTTCGCTGCGGATCATGCGCATGCGGCCGGCATACGTCTTCTCCTGTCCGTCCAGCCGCACCTGCACGGTGTCGCCAACCTTCAACCGGTTGCGCAGGGCCTGCGGCAGGTAGACGCGCGCATAGGGCGCCTCGCCCACCAGCATCACCGCCAGCGGTGCGCCGACCGGCGCCTGGTCGCCGAGCTTGTACGGCAGGCTGTCGATGCGGCCCGCGCGCGGCGCCACGATGTTGAGCTTCTCCAGCGTCACCGCCTGCACACTGGCCTGCGCTTCGGCCGACGCGACGGCGGCCTCGCCCTGCGCCACCTGCTCGGTGCGCGTGCCGCGCTCCAGCTCCAGCAACGCGGCCTGTGCCAGCCGGACCTGGGCCTGCGCGCTCTGCGACGCGGCGCGTGCACGGTCCACCTCGGAGGCGGCGACCAGACGCTGGCGGCCCAGCGGCTGCAAGCGCGCGTAATAGGCATCCGCATCGCGGGCCTGCGCCTGCGCAGCGGCCAGGCTGGCGCGCGCCTGTGCAATGGCTTCGCTGCGCGGACCGGCGCGCAGTTCCGCCAGCGCCCCGCGGCTCTGCGCGGCCTGCGCCTGCGCGGCCGCCAGTTGCGACTGGGTGCGGGTCAATTCCAGTTGCAGCAGGGGCGCACCGGCGGCCACCTGCTGTCCTTCGCGCACGTCGACGCGCACGATCTTTTCCGCCACCGGCGACGGCAGCGTCACCCGGTCCCATTCCAGCGTGCCCAGGGCCTCGGGCGTGTCGGCGGCGCACCCCGCCAGCATCAGGATCGCGGCCGCCAGTGCGGCGCGTTGCAGGTCATTTCGCATGGTCCAGCTCCAGTCCACGGTCCAGCAGCACCAGCGTGTGCCGGCGCAGGTCGTTGAAATCGATGTCGTCGGCGCCGAACAACTGGCGCCAGATCGGTGCGCTGGCCATCGGAAACATGGTCAACCCGATCAGCGACACCATCAGCAGGCGAGGATCCAGGTCAGGGTTGAGCTGTCCGGCCTGCTGCGCGGCGGCGAAGCGGCCGGCCATCATCTTCGGCAGCATCGGACCGACCTGGCTGATCATCATGTCGCGCAGCGCGCCGCCCTCGCAGAGGATCTCGCGCACCCACAACGTCGGCAGCCAAGGGTGCTGCGCAACCACGCCGCCGATGCCGCGCACGAAGCCGGCGACCAGTCCGGCCACGTCCCCCTCGCCCGCGTCCACTACGGGCGCGCGCATCTGCGCCACGACCGGCAACAGACGTTCGGCCACCACGGCCTGCTGCAGCTGCGCCTTGTCGCCGAAGTAGTAGTGCACCAGCGCGGGGGTGACGCTGGCTTCCGTCGCAATGTCACGCAGCGAACTCGCGGCGATGCCCTTCCTGACGAAGCACGTCAACGCGGCGTCGAGCAGCGTGGCGCGCAGATCGGCCACCTCGGCCGTGGGACGGCGGCCAGGGCTGCGCTTGCGGGGCGACGCGGCCTTCTTCGACGGCGCCTTCGCCGTGCCGTCGGCATTCTGTTCGGGATGCTTGAGAGATGTCATGTGCTTATTTAATTTTCGAATTAATTAAATTTCAAGCCCCCTCCGACGAGCGGCATGCGGTGGCCGCTGCCCTGACGCCGGGTTACCCTGCCTGCCCGCCTTGAGTCCGCCAGGAATCGCCGCCATTTCCCCTGACAGCCCGCGCCTGTGGGTGTTCACCCTGGAAGCCCGTCCCCTGCCCGACAGCCCTGATTTCGTCGAGGCCGGCGGGGCGTTCGTGACCTGCTACCTGCGCCCGGCCTTTACGCCAGACCCCATGCGCCGCGCCGTCGAGTTCGTCCGCGAGCAGGGCTGGGAGGTCATCGCGGTGGAAGACGAGCCCCTGCAGATCGAACGCCACGACGCTCCGGAAGCCGAACACTTCGACCAGGCACTCGTCGATGACGAGGTCTACGTCTTCCACCAATGGCCGGTGGACGACGCGGGCGACCAGACGCGCCACTAACCGTTATTGCCACGAGTATTCCCCCGCCCCATGACTGCCCCCAGCAAGCACGAATTCACCCTGCAACCCGAGAACGTCGAACGCCTCGCAAACCTGGCCGGCCCGTTCGACGCGCACCTGCGCCAGATCGAACTGCGCCTGGGCGTGGAGATCGCCAACCGCGGCGCCATCTTCCGTGTCACCGGGCCGGAGAAGTCCGTCGCCGCCACGGAGAAGCTGCTGCATGCGCTGTATGAGGAAGCGGCCAGCGAGACGTTCGACAGCGAGGCCATCCACCTGCGGCTCAACGCCGCCAACGTGGATCGCGTGGCGGAAGAGGACTACCTGCCCCAGGACGTGGCCATCAAGGTCAAGCGCGGCACCGTGCGTGGCCGTGGCGCCAACCAGGCGAAATACCTGCACGCCATCGCCACCCACGACATCAATTTCGGCATCGGCCCGGCCGGTACCGGCAAGACGTTCCTGGCCGTCGCCAGCGCGGTGGAAGCGCTCAACGAATCGCGCGTGCAACGCCTGATCCTGGTGCGCCCGGCGGTGGAGGCCGGCGAGAAGCTCGGCTTCCTGCCTGGCGACCTGACCCAGAAGGTCGACCCCTACCTGCGCCCGCTGTACGACGCGCTGTACGAGATGCTGGGCGTGGAGAAGGTGGTCAAGCTGCTGGAGAAGAACGTCATCGAGATAGCACCGCTGGCCTACATGCGTGGCCGCACGCTCAACGATGCCTTCGTCATCCTCGACGAAGCGCAGAACACCACCATCGAACAGATGAAGATGTTCCTGACCCGCATCGGGTACGGCAGCACCGCCGTCGTCACCGGTGACCTGACCCAGATCGACCTGCCCAAGCACCAGAAGTCCGGCCTGAAGGATGCGCTGGACGTCCTGCGTGGCGTGGACGGCATCTCGTTCAACTTCTTCACCAGCCGCGACGTGGTGCGTCATCCGCTGGTGGCGAAGATCGTGCGGGCTTACGATGCACGCGATGGCAAGGATGCCGAGACCGGCCCTGCCTGATCCCCTCCGTCGACCGCGATCGCCATGACCCAAGGCCCTGTCCGCCTCGAAGTCTCCGTGAACTACGCCCTGCCGCGCACCGGCATCCCTTCGGCGGTCAGTTTCCGCAAGTGGGTGGCAGCGGCGTTGAAAGGCCGCATCCGCGAAGCGGATCTGGCCATCCGCATCGTCGACAGCAAGGAAGGCCGCGCGCTGAACCGGCACTACCGCGGTCGCGACTACGCGACCAACGTGCTGAGCTTCCCGGCCGAGATGGCCGAAGGCGTCAAGTTGCCCAAGGGCGTCAAGATGCCCTTGCTGGGCGACCTGGTGATCTGCGCACCGGTCGTGGCGCGCGAAGCGAAGGAGCAGAAGAAGCCGCTGGCAGCGCATTACGCGCACATGACCGTGCACGGCGCATTGCATCTGCTGGGCTGGGACCACGAGGACGACAAGGAAGCCGAGTGCATGGAACAGCTGGAACGCGAGATCCTCGCCGAACTCGGCATCGCCGATCCTTACGCGGAAGACTGACCGCATGCTGCGCACCCTGCTGTTCGTGCCGACGCTGGCACTGGTCCTCTCCTCGCCTGCCGCCGCGCAGGACGCCCCGCCAGACCTGCCCGCACTGATCGAGTGCCGGAGCGACATCACCCGGTTGACCGCGCTTGCACCCGCGCTGGAGGACCCGCTGAAGGCGGTCGCGCTGGGGTGGCAGCCGCTGCCGCAGGCGAACATGTTCATGACCGAATACCGGCTGGCCAGGCCGATCCGCGTCTTCGGGCACGACACAGACCACATCGCGTTCTCCGGCGGCGGCGTGATCGCGCTGCTCGACCTGCCCGATCCCCGGCCGCTGGCGAAGCAACTGGCGCTCGAAACCGCCATCGACACGCCGGCCAAGGCGATGTTCGGCAAGGAGCTGCGCAGCGAGGAAACCCGCGACGCCGCGACCGGCGAGCTGCTGATCGAATCGGCCGTATTGAACGTCAGCAACGTCGCCTCGCACCCCGGCAAGACACTGGTGGGCTGCAGTTACAGCCTGGACCTTCCGGAGGAAGCGCCCGCGGACGAAGCAGCACCGCCCGCCGGGGCCGCGCCGCCTGCGTCCGGCGCCCAACCGGGTTAGACTGGCCTCAACGCCCCGTGGGCGACCACTCCCCCGAGATGTCAGAAGACGACAGTACCTTCGCGCCGGACGGCTCCGACAAACCGTCGGAGAAACGGCGCTCCTGGCTGGACCGCCTCAGTTCGGCGTTCTCCGGCGAACCCAGCACACGCGACGACCTGGTGGCCATCCTGCGCGATGCGCAGTCCGACGGCCTGATCGGCGGCGATACCCTGAAGATGATGGAAGGCGCCATCGCCGTCGCCGACCTCACTGTGGGCGATGTCATGGTGCCGCGCGCGCAGATGGTTTCGTTGCCCGTGGAGGCGCGCTTCCTCGACCTGATGAAAGAAGTGGTCGAATCCGGCCACTCGCGCTTCCCGGTGCACGGCGACGACAAGGACGAGATCCTCGGCATCCTGCTGGCCAAGGACCTGCTGCGCGGCGTGGTGGCCGACAACGGGCCCGGCAGCGTGCGCGAACTGCTGCGCCCCGCCGTGCTGATCCCCGAGTCGAAGAAGCTCAACCTGCTGCTGAAGGAGTTCCGCCTATCGCGCAACCACATGGCGATCGTCGTCGACGAGTACGGCGGCGTGGCCGGCCTGGTGACCATCGAGGACGTGCTGGAACAGATCGTCGGCGAGATCGACGACGAACACGATGAAGCCGAGGATGGCGCCGCGCTGATCGCCGCGCAGGCCGATGGTCAGTTCGTGGTGGATGCGCTCACGCCCATCGCCGACTTCAACGAGCGTTTCGGCGCGGATTTCCCCGACGACGAATACGACACCGTCGGCGGCCTCATCACCGCCGCGATAGGCCACCTGCCGGAGACCGGCGAGGAGCTCACGCTCGGGCGCTTCATGTTCCGGGTCGCCCGGGCCGATGCGCGCCGCGTACATGCTTTCCATGTCGGGGTGCTCGCCGATGCGTAGCGTGGCTGCACGCCTGGCGCTGCTGGGCGTGCTGTGGCTGCTGGCCGTGACGGCGTGGGCCGCCCCGCGGATCGGCGTGGCGACGATGCAGCCGGGCGAGGTGTTCTTCGAGCGCTTCGGTCACAACGCCATCGTGGTGGTCGATCCGGCCAGCGGCGACGCGATCTCGTACAACTTCGGCTTCTTCGATCCGGGCGAGTCAGACTTCGTCGGCAATTTCGCCCGCGGCCACATGATGTACTACCTCATGGCGCTGCCGTTCGAGCAGGATCTCCTGCAGTACCGCGACAGCGGCCGCGGCGTCTCGCTGCAATGGCTGGACCTGGCGCCGGCGCAGGCGCAGGCACTGGCCGACGCGCTGGTCGAACGGGCCAGGCCGGAGAATGCGCGCTACCGCTACGACTACTTCACCTCCAACTGCTCCACGCAGGTGCGGGACGCCCTCGATGCTGCGCTCGGCGGCACGCTGAAGTCGCAGCTCGCCGGCCGTTCGCGCGGCAATACGCTTCGCAGTGAAGCGGTGCGGCTGGCGTCGCCGGCAACATGGATGTGGCTGGGCTTCGACGTGGGCCTGGGCCCCTCGGCCGACAAACCGATGTCGCGCTGGGAAGAGGCCTATGTCCCCATGCGGCTGGCCGACAGCCTGCGCGAAGCGAAGAACAGTGCAGGCCGACCCCTGGTGCAGTCGGAAATGCAGTTGCTGCCGCACCGTATCGCCCCGGAGCCGGCGGAAACGCCACGTCGATGGCTGCCCTGGCTCGGCGCGGGTGTCGTGGCGGCGTTGCTGATCGGCTTCGCCGGCCGCCGCTGGCCGCGTGCCATCGCCGCCGCCGCGTTGCCGTTCTGGCTGCTGTGTTTCATGGCCGGCGGTGTTCTGGTCTACCTGTGGGGCTTCACCGACCACTGGGCCGCATGGGCGAACCGCAACCTGTTGCTGCTGAACCCCCTCTGCGTGCTGCTGATTTCCGGCGCAGTTTCCGTGCTGCGCCGCCGCACGCCACCTGCCTGGTTCGGCTGGCTGATCTGTGCCATCGCGGGCGGTGCGCTGGTCGCCTGGTTCCTGCACTGGCTGCCGTTGCGCCTGCAGTACAACCAGCCATGGATCGCGCTGCTGCTGCCGGTGCATCTCGCGCTTGCATACGTATTCATGCCGCGACGCTTGTCGCGCTGAGCCCCGCCACGCACGATGCGGCCCTCTGCACATCGCGAGGGTCGCATGCTCCGTTATCTCTTTCCGCTCGTCGTCCTGCTCACCGTCGGCGCGGACGTCGCGCACGCAGCCCCGGGACCTCGCGTCGCATCGCCTGACGGCTCCATCGTGGTGGAACTGTCCACCGACAACGACGGCCGCCCCGCCTACGCCGTGTCGCGCAAGGGACAGCCGGTCATTTCGTCGTCGCGGCTCGGCTTCCTGCTGCTGGATGCGCCGAAGTTCGAGCGCAACATCGAGATCGTGCGGCCGCGCACGCGCACGTTCGACGAGACCTGGGAGCAGCCGTGGGGCGAACGCCGCTTCATCCGCAACCACTACAACGAGCTGACCGTCACGCTGAAGGAGAAAGCCAAGCCCTTCCGCAGCTTCGACGTGGTATTCCGCGTATTCGACGATGGCGTGGGCTTCCGCTACCGCTTCCCGAAGCAGGCGGGGCTTGAGCAGGTGAAGATCAGCGAGGAGCTGACCGAGTTCGCCCTCGCACGCGATGCCACGGCATGGTGGATTCCCGCCGGCGAATGGAACCGCGAAGAGTATCTGTATCACCGCACGCCCCTGCAGCAGGTCGGCGATGCGCAGACACCGATCACCTTCAAGTTCGAGGACGGCACCCATCTGTCGATCCACGAAGCCGCGCTTGTCGACTACAGCGGCATGAACCTGACCCGCGTCGAGGACCGCAAGCTGAAGGCCGACCTCACGCCCGGCATCGGCGAAGGCAAGGTGGTGCGCGCCGCACCGTTCGATACCCCATGGCGCACCCTGCTGCTGAGCGATGATGCCGCCGGCCTGGCCATGTCCAGCCTCACCCTCAACCTCAACGAGCCGAACACGCTGGGCGACGTGTCGTGGGTCAAACCGATGAAGTACGTCGGCGTGTGGTGGGAGATGCACCTGGAGCTGAAGAGCTGGGCTTCCGGGCCGAAGCACGGTGCCACCAACGAGAACGTCCGCAAGCACATCGACTTCGCCGCGAAGCACGGCTTCGGCGGCGTGCTGGTGGAAGGCTGGAACGTGGGCTGGGACGGGGACTGGTTCGGCAACGGCGAGGACTTCAGCTTCACCAGGTCGTATCCGGATTTCGATCTGCCCGCGCTGTCGGCGTACGCGAAATCGAAGGGCGTGGTGCTGATCGGCCACCATGAGACGTCGGGCAACGCCGCGCACTACGAAACGCAGCTGACTGATGCGTTCGATCTGTACGAGCGCGTCGGCGTGCCGGCGGTGAAGACCGGCTACGTGGCCGATGCCAGCCAGGCCAAGGTCACCGGCGCCGATGGCAAGCGTCACTACGCGTGGCACGAGGGCCAGGACATGGCGCGCCACCATTTGAAGGTGGTGACCGAAGCGGCGAAGCACCACATCGCGGTCAACCCGCACGAGCCGATCAAGGACAGCGGCCTGCGTCGCACCTATCCCAACTGGATCACCCGCGAGGGCGCGCGCGGCATGGAGTTCAGCGCGTGGGGCCAGCCCGGCAATCCGCCGGAGCACGAGGCCAACCTGGTGTTCACCCGCCTGCTGGCCGGCCCGATGGACTACACCCCGGGCATCTTCGGCATGAAGACGCGCTCCACCGACGGCATCGCCACCACCTGGGCCAAGCAGCTGTCGCTGTACGTGGTGATCTACAGCCCGTTGCAGATGGCGGCCGACCTGCTGGAGAACTACGAGAAGAACCCGGCGCCGTTCCAGTTCATCAAGGACGTGCCGGTGGACTGGGAGGACACACGTGTGCTGAACGGTGAAGTCGGCGACTACGTGACCATCGCGCGCAAGGAACGCGGCGGCGACAACTGGTACCTGGGTGCGCTCACTGACGAAGACGGCCGCACGCTGGACGTGCCCCTGTCGTTCCTCGACGAAGGCCGCCGCTACACGGCGCAGATCTACCGCGATGGCGACAAGGCGAACTGGAAGACCGCCCCCCAGGACATCGTGATCGAGGAGCGCAGCGTGACGCGTGGCGACACGCTGACGCTCAAGCTGGCGCCGGGCGGCGGGCAGGCGATCCGGTTCGTGGCGCGCTGACCCCTGACGCTTCTGTAGGGGCGACGCGAGTCGCGACCGCGAGAACAAAGCCGCCAAGCTCCTCACGAAGAACGGATCCTGCGGACGAGGCTCCAACTCACAGCCGCAGGATCCGTGTCCGCCCCCGTCCATGGAGCGTCGTTGCGAGGGTCGCGACTCACGTCGCTCCTACAGGAAGCCGGGCTTGCCGCAACGGCGTGCGTGGCGCACGATCCACGCCATGAACGATCTCGCCGCCATCGATACGAAACCCGCCCTGCCCCAGTGCGTCATCAACTGCGTGGTCTACGACCAGGGCGGCAAGCGGCGCGACATCGGCCTGGACGAGATCAGCGATGTACTCGCGGTCGATGATGGCAGCTTCATCTGGGTGGGCCTGTACGAGCCAGCCGATACGATCCTGGAGAAACTCCAGGAGGAATTCTGCCTGCACGACCTGGCCGTCGAGGATGCGCAGAACGCGCACCAGCGCCCCAAGCTGGAAGCCTATGGGAACTCGCTGTTCGTGGCCGTGCACACCGCGCAGGTCGTCGACGACCGCATCCGCTTCGGCGAGACGCATGCCTTCCTCGGCCCCCGCTACCTGGTGACCGTGCGCCATGGCGCCTCGCTGTCGTACGCACCGGTGCGCGAGCGCGTGCAGCGCGAAGCCGACCTGCTGGCGCTGGGTCCGTCGTATGGCCTGTATGCGGTGCTGGACTACATCGTCGACAACTATCGCCCCATCATCGATCAGTTCAAGCAGACCCTGGACACGCTGGAGAAGGATATCTTCGCCGACACCTACCGGCGCGGCACGGTGGTGAAGCTGTACGACCTGAAGCGCGAACTGACCCAGATGCGGCTGGCGGTGGCACCGCTGCAGGATGTACTGGCGCAGCTGACCCGCTCGCAGAGTCCGCTGATCCCTGAAGAAGTGCGTCTCTACTTCCGCGACGTGCAGGACCACGTGCTGCGCGTGAACGAGTACACCGACACGCTGCGCGAGATGCTGACCACCGCGCTGAGCGTCAACCTGTCGCTGGTGACGCTGGCGCAGGGCGAGACGGTCAAGCGCCTCGGTGCGTGGGCGGCCCTGCTCGCGGCCCCTACGCTGATCACCAGCTGGTACGGCATGAACTTCGAGCACATGCCCGAACTGGGCGGACGCTTCGCCTATCCGATCCTGATCGCGGGAGTCGCGCTGGCCTGCTTCGGCCTGTACCGCCTGTTCAAACGCTCGCGCTGGCTCTGACCGCAGTACGCCGTCGCACTGCGACCAAAGTCGAAGTCTGAATCCGGGATTACGGATTGACCGGCTTCCCGCATGGGGGGACCCTTGGCGGGACTTGTCGGAGGGTTGCCGAATGAACGGTTTTTCCAAGATCGGCTGGGCGGCGCTCGCGCTGCTTGGCGCGGGATGTCTGGGTGTGGTGGCGTTGCGCCAGGGCGAGCAGATAAGCGCGCTGTGGATTGTCGTGGCGGCGGTGTCCATCTACCTGGTCGCCTATCGCTACTACAGCCTGTACATCGCCAAGAACGTGATGGGGCTGGATCCGCGCCGGGCAACCCCCGCGCACTTGAACAATGACGGCCTGGACTACGTGCCCACCAACAAGCACGTGTTGTTCGGCCACCACTTCGCCGCCATCGCGGGCGCTGGCCCGCTGGTGGGCCCGGTACTCGCCGCGCAGATGGGCTACCTGCCCGGCATGCTCTGGCTGATCGCCGGTGTGGTACTGGCGGGCGCGGTACAGGACTTCATGGTCCTGTTCATCTCCAGCCGCCGCAACGGCCGTTCGCTCGGTGATCTGGTCCGTGAGGAAATGGGCCAGGTGGCCGGCACGATCGCGCTGTTCGGCGCGTTCCTGATCATGATCATCATCCTCGCGGTGCTGGCGATGATCGTGGTGAAGGCGCTGGCCGAAAGCCCGTGGGGCATGTTCACGGTGATCGCGACGATGCCCATCGCGATCCTCATGGGCATCTACATGCGCTACATCCGTCCCGGCAAGATCGGCGAGATCTCGGTGGTGGGCATCATCCTGCTGCTGCTGGCCATCTGGTTCGGCGGCAAGGTCGGCGCGCATCCCACCTGGGGTCCCGCCTTCACCTTCACCGGCACCCAGATCACCTGGATGTTGATCGGTTATGGCTTCGTCGCCGCCGTGCTGCCCGTGTGGCTGCTGCTGGCACCGCGCGATTACCTGTCGACCTTCCTCAAGATCGGCGTGATCGTGGCGCTGGCGATCGGCATCGTCATCGCCAGCCCGGAAGTGACCTCGCTGAAGATGCCGGCGCTGACGCAGTTCGCCAGCACCGGCGACGGCCCGGTGTGGAAGGGCGGCCTGTTCCCGTTCCTGTTCATCACCATCGCCTGCGGCGCAGTGTCGGGCTTCCACGCGCTGATCGCTTCGGGCACCACGCCCAAGCTGCTCGCCAATGAAACCCACGCGCGCTACATCGGCTACGGCGGCATGCTGATGGAATCGTTCGTCGCCATCATGGCGCTGGTCGCGGCCTCCATCATCGAGCCCGGCGTGTACTTCGCCATGAACAGCCCGGCCGCCGCCATCGGCACCACGGCGGTGGACGTGGCCGCGAAGGTCAGCAGCTGGGGCTTCCTGGTGACGCCCGAGATGCTGGAACAGACGGCACACAACATCGGCGAAGGCACCATCATTTCGCGTGCCGGCGGCGCACCGACGCTGGCGGTCGGCATCGCGGTGATCCTGCACGACGCGCTGCCCGGCGGCGACGCGATGATGGCGTTCTGGTACCACTTCGCCATCCTGTTCGAAGCCTTGTTCATCCTGACGGCGGTGGATGCCGGCACCCGCGCGGGCCGCTTCATGCTGCAGGACCTGCTGGGCAACTTCATCCCGCCGCTGCGCAGGACGGATTCCTGGGGGGCGAACGTCATCGGCACGGCAGGCTGCGTCGCACTGTGGGGCTACTTCCTGTACCAGGGCGTGGTCGATCCGCTGGGCGGCATCAACACGCTGTGGCCGCTGTTCGGCATCGCCAACCAGATGCTCGCCGGCATCGCGCTGATGCTGTGCACGGTGGTGCTGTTCAAGATGAAGCGCGACCGGTACGCCTGGGTCACCGTCGTTCCGGCGATCTGGCTGCTGATCTGCACGACCTATGCCGGCCTGATCAAGATCTTCGACAGCAATCCCGCGGTCGGCTTCGTGGCGCAGGCGAAGAAGTACCAGGCCGCCATCGCCGACGGCCAGTTGCTCGGCGCGGCGAAGAGCATGAGCCAGATGCACCAGGTAGTGGTGAACAGCTACGTCAACACCGGCCTGACCATCCTGTTCCTGTTCGTGGTGTTCAGCGTGCTGGTCTATGCGATCAAGGGCATCCTGAAGGCGCGCGCCAGCAGCGAGCGAAGCGATCGCGAGACGCCGTTCGTCGCGCTGAGCGAAGAGCAGCAGAAGGCCTGGCTGTAGGCCATGGGCACGGAACTCGTCCCGCTCTCGCACTTCGCCACGCACAAGCGTGTGTGGCGGAGGCTGGTGCAGACGGCACGGCTGTGCTGCGGCGTGCCCGACTACGACAACTATGTCCGGCACATCCTTGAGAAGCACCCCGACCGCGAACCGATGGACTACAAGACCTTCTTCCGCGAACGGCAGGAGGCCAGGTTCGGAGGAAAGAGCGGGTTCCGCTGCTGCTGAGGCAGCGTGACCTGAAAGAAACAAAAAGGGCGAAGCCGATGGCTTCGCCCTTTTCCATTCTGGCCTTCCTGTAGAGGCGACGTAAGTCGCGACCGGAAAGATCAGCGTCGCGACTTACGTCGCTCCTACAGGGTTTCCGTGGTCAGCCCTGCCCCGCCATACCGCGCAACACCACGCCGACGACGTAAGCCGCCACGGTACCGGTCGCATAACCCAGCGCACCCAGCAGTGCACCCACCGGCGCCAGTGACGGATGGAACACCGTGGCCACCACGGGCGCCGAGGCTGGCCCACCGATGTTGCTCTGCGACCCCATCGCGAAATAGAAGAACGGCACGCGCAGCAGCTTGGCCAGCAGCAGCAACAGAACGATGTGGACCAGGATCCAGATCAGGCCCAACGCCAGCAGCCAGGGCTTGTCGGCCAGCGAGCCGATGTCCATCTGCATGCCGATGCACGCGATAAGGATGTACAGGAACAGCGCGCCGATCTTCGATGCGCCCGCGCCATCCAGCGTGCGCGCACGGGTCAGGCTCAGGCCGAGGCCGACGAACGTCGACAGCACCACGACCCATACGAAAGGCTCGTGCAGGCTGACCTGCTTCGCCCACGACACGTTCTGCGCGAACCACGACGAGGCCGGCCCGGCGATGGCATGCGACAGGCCCACGGTGCCGAAGGCGATACCCAGGATGACCATCAGGTCCGGCAGCGTGGTCACCCGCTCGTGCTGCTTCTGGTAGTGGGCCAGCCGCTGCTTGAGGTCTTCGATCGCGCGCGTGTCCGCGCCGGTGCGTGCATCGATCGCTTGCGCGCGGTTGGCCAGGAAGATCAGCACCGCCATCCACACGTAACCCACGCTGACATCCACCACGACGAACTGGCCGAACGTGGTCTCGTCCACGGCGAAGACCTCCTTCATCGCCAGCATGTTGGCACCGCCGCCGATCCAGCTGCCCGCCAGTGCCGCCATGCCGCCCCAGGTATCGCCGGCGACGGTTTCGGGGTGGATCACACCCATCAGCCAGAACGCGACCCACGCGCCCAGCATCACGCTGATCGACGCGCCGGCATACATCGCCAGCAGTTTCGGACCGAGCTTCAGCACGCCCTTCAGGTCGATGGTCAGCGTCAGCAGCACCAGAGCGGCGGGCAGCAGTACACGGCTGGCCACGGGGTTGTAGAGCTTGCTTGCGTTGCCGTCGATCAGCCCGATGCTGTTGTAGATGCCGGGAATGAAATAGCACAGCAGCAGCGCCGGGACGTAGGTATAGAACTTCTTGAAGACGCCGGTGTCCCGCGAGGACGTCCAGAAGATGATGCCCAGCGTGGCGGCGATGAGGCCGAACAGGACGATGTCGTTCTGGATCAGCGCGGTGGAGGGTTCGGTGGCTGCGATCGCCATCGGCGTCGTTCTCCTTCAGGTAAAGAAAAAGGGCCGGCGTGACCGGCCCTTTCGCAAGGCGCTCAGCGGCCGATGTGCTGCTTCAGCCAGGCGTTGACGGTGTCGTGCCACAGGATGCTGTTCTGCGGCTTGAGCACCCAGTGGTTCTCGTCCGGGAAGTACAGCAGCTTGGAGTCGATGCCCTTGCGCTGCAGCGCGGTGAACGTGGACAGGCCCTGGTCCACCGGCACGCGGTAGTCCTTCTCGCCCTGCACCACCAGCATCGGCACGCGCCACTTGGCCACGTGGTTGACCGGATTGAACTTCTCCACGTTCTTCGGCACGTCATACGGCGTGCCGCCGTTCTCCCACTCGGTGAACCACAATTCCTCTGTCACGTAGCCCATCGAACGGATGTCGAACACGCCGTCGTGGTTGACCAGGCACTTCCACGGCTCGTTCCAGTTGCCGGCGATCCAGTTGATCATGTAGCCGCCATAACTGGCCCCGAGCGCGCACGCATTCTTGCCATCAAGGAAGGCGTACTGCTTCTGCGCCGCCGCCCAGCCCTTCTGCAGGTCTTCCAGCGGCCGATCACCCCAATGCTGGCTGATCGCGTCGGTGAAGGCCTGGCCGTAGCCGGTCGAACCGTGAAAATCGATCATCACCACGGCGTAGCCCTGGCCGGCATAGGTCTGCGGATTCCAGCGATAGCTCCAGCCGTTGCCGAAGCTGCCCTGTGGGCCGCCATGGATCAGGAACGCCACCGGGTACTTCTTCCCTTCGACGTAATCGTGCGGCTTGACCACGTAGCCGTGCACGGTCTCGTTGTTCCAGCCCTTGAAGTTGAACTGTTCGAAGTCGCCGAAGCTGACGTCGCCCAAGGCTTCCTGCGCGCTCGGCGTGATCGCGCGCAGCGGTGCGCCCGAGAGCGTCGTGGTGAACAGCTGGTCGCCGCTCTTCAGCGTGTTGCGGGTGAGCGCCAGGGTGTCGCCCGCGATGTCGAAGGCGGAGATGCTGCCTTCGCCGACGATCGACTTCACCGAACCGCTCGCCACATCGACGGAAAACAACGGATGCTGGCCCACGTCCTGCGCGGTGGTGTAGATCGTCGCGCCATCCTTCGACAGCACGATGCCATCGGCGGAACGGTCCCACGTCGGCGCGATCTCGCGCACCTGCTTCGTGGCGAGATCCATCGCCATCAGCCCAAAGCGGTCGGCTTCGAAGCCGGGCCGCTTCATCGCGCGGTAGTAGAGGGTCTTGCCGTCGGCGCTGAACACCGGACCGGTGTCCCACGCCGGATTCGCGGCAGTCAGGTTGACCGGTGCCGTGCTGCCATCGGCGGCGAACTGGTACAGATCGAAGTTGGTGGACCAGGCTTCGCCCTTGCCTGCGACGCGGATCGCAGCGACGACGGCGCTGCCGTCGGGTGACCAGGTGTACTCGTCGGCGCCGCCAAACGGCTTGGACGGCGCATCGCCATCGATCGTGTCCGTGAGCGAGGTGGCGGTGCCGGCCGGCTTGGCCTTGCCTTCCGGCAATGCGGCCACGAACAGGCGGCTGCGACGGCCGTCCGCCCAGGTGTCCCAGTGGCGGACGAACAGGCCGTCGTAGACCACGCCGGTGCTCTTCTTGGCGGCGGTGTCGTCGAGCTTCTTCTTCGTACAGGCGAAATCGGCCTTGCACTCGGCAAAGGTATCGGTGCTGAAGAGCACGCGCGTCCCATCGGGCGAGAGTTTGTAACCGGCTACGTCGAGAGCGAAGGCCGTCAGCTGCTTCGGCGTGCCGCCGCCGGCCGGCATCGCGTACAACTGCTGTGTGCCGGACTTCGCGCTCAGGAAGTAGACAGTCCTCCCATCCGGGGAGAACGACGGCGAGTTGACGCTCCAGCCTTCCGGTGTCAGCCGCTTGGGCGGCGCCATGTCGCGGGTCAGCAGGTTGCGGACCCACAGGCTGCTGCTGGCCTTGACCACCTCGGCATCAACGGTGCGTTTGGCAAATACGACGGTGCCGCCGTCCGGCGACAGCACGGGCGAGGACACGCGGTCCAGCTTCTGCAGGTCGCGCACGTCCAGGCCGCGGGCGGCGGCCAGCGACGGCAGCGCCGCCAGCAGGCAGAGGGGCAACAGGGCGGATTTCAGCTTCATCCGGGGCTCCGGCAACAGGGAAACCCCGATGGTAGGCGCTAAGCGCGCCGCGGCGCAAAGGCGTGAGGTCACGCCTTTGCGCCATGTGTCCGGTCAGCGGGGACCGGGCTCCACGTCGCCCAGCGCCTTCGACTTGGCGCCGGTGCGGTACAGCAGCCAGCCGACGATGGCCAGGATCACCAGGCCGACGATCTCGCCCTGCTGGAACGCTTCCGGCAGCACCAGCACATCGCGATCCTTGGTGGCGTAGATGGCGATGCCGACCGCAATGCCCATCAGCGCCTCACCGGTGATCAGGCCGGCGGCAAACAAGGTGCCGGGGCGATGGATGCGATCGCGCGCTTCTTCGTCCTTCGTACCCACCATGCCATGGCGCTTCTCGACCAGATACGCCAGCAGGCCGCCGAGGAAGATCGGCACCATCAGTTCCAGCGGCAGGTAGATGCCGATGGCGGCCGCAAGCACCGGCACGCGGAAGCTGCTTTTCCGGGCCTTCAGCATCTCGTCGATGGCGATGATGACCGCGCCGATGACGGCGCCAATGGCGATGATGCCCCACGGCAGTTCGCCGCCGAACAGGCCCTTGGCGACCGAGGCCATCAGCGTGGCCTGGGGGGCGGACAGCGGGTTCGGATGTTCGGCCGTCGGCGCGCCGATGCCGTAGGCCTCGGACAGGATGTTCAGCACCGGCGCCATGATCAGCGCGCACGAGAACGCGCCGATGCCCAGCATCAGCTGCTGCTTCCACGGCGTCGCACCGACGATGTAGCCGGCCTTGAGATCCTGCAGGTTGTCGCCGCCCACCGCCGCAGCGCAGCACACCACCGCGCCGATCATGATCGCGGCGACCGCGCCCAGCGGCGCGCCACCCGCGCCGACCGCCATGCGCCCGCTTTCGCCCAGCAACAGCAGCAGCACGACCGAGGCGAACAGGATGGTGGCGATGGTGATGCCCGACACCGGGTTGTTCGACGAACCCACCAGGCCGGCCAGGTAGGCCGAGACGGACACGAACAGGAAACCCGCCACGATCATGATGATCGCCATCGGGATGCTGACGTGCCACATGCCGACGATGGCCTGGTACAGCAGCAACAAGGGCAGCACGAACACCACCAGGGCCACCAGCATCCACTTCATCGGCAGGTCGCGCTCGGTCTCCGCGACTTCGGCACCGCCCGATCCGGCGCGCGCGGCAGCGATGCCGCTCTTCACGCCCGACAGCAGGGACTTGCGCAGGGAGAACAGCGTCCACACGCCGCCGATCAGCATGGCGCCGACACCCAGGTAGCGGATCTTGGCCGACCAGATGGCGCCGGCCACGTCTTCGGCACCCGCGCCCGCGATGCTCTGCGCCAGCGCCGGATCGGTACCCATGAAGAACATGTGGTACAGCGGAATGGCGATATGCCAGGACAGGATGCTGCCCGACAGCACCACGATGCCGATGTTCAGGCCCACGATGTAGCCCACGCCCAGCAGCGCCGGCGAGAGGTTGGTACCCAGGTAGCCGAGGTACTTGCCGAAGAAGCCGGCACCCGCCGCCGTGTCGGGAATCAGGCGCATGCCGCTGTGCGCGGCGACTTTCAGCACGGCACCGATGGCGGCGGAGAACGCCAGGATCTTCAGGCCCGGGCCGGGATTCTCGCCCGCCTTCAGCACTTCCGCCGCGGCCTTGCCCTCGGGGAAGGGCAGCGGCTCTTCGACGATCATCGAGCGGCGCAGCGGCACCGAGAACAGCACGCCCAGCAGGCCGCCCAGGCCGGCGATGGCCAGCACCCAGGAATACTGGAAGTCCTGCCAGTAGCCCAGGATGATCAGCGCCGGGATGGTGAAGATGACGC
Organism: Pseudoxanthomonas sp. LARHCG66; assembly: GCF_052871755.1. Classification (NCBI taxonomy): domain Bacteria; kingdom Pseudomonadati; phylum Pseudomonadota; class Gammaproteobacteria; order Lysobacterales; family Lysobacteraceae; genus Pseudoxanthomonas; species Pseudoxanthomonas sp. LARHCG66. The sequence goes on from NZ_JBIXJW010000001.1 coordinate 857,395, forward strand.
CCGCCGCGATCGATGAGCCGGCCGAGGCACCGGTCTGCACGATGTTGTTTTCCAGGATCGTGCCGCCTCCCAGCAGGCGCAGCACGCCCATCGAGACGACGGCCGCCGGGATGGCGGTGGCCACGGTCAGGCCGGCGAACAGGCCCAAATAGGCATTGGCTGCCGACAGCACGACGGCCAGCACGATGGCCAGCACGACGGCACGGAAAGTAAGTTGCGGGGTCCCCGGCGAGCTCATGATGCGTTCCCGAATGGCGGAAAGCGGACACGCTAGCGTCCGCTGCCCGGCAAGTCCAGCTGCATGCTCCGGCGTGCCGCCTATACTCGGCCGGTTTCCCGATGCTGGAGCGGTCCTTGAGCCACCCTGCCCCCGCGATTGCCGGCCGCGACGACTTCCTCGGCCATCCCAAGGGCGTCTACGTCTGCTTCTTCACCGAAATGTGGGAGCGCTTCTCCTTCTACGGCATGAAAGCGTTGCTGCTGCTCTACCTGACCAAGTACCACCTGTTCGCCGACGGCGCCGGCTATGACCTGATCGGTGCGTATGGCGGCCTGGTCTACTGCATCCCCGTGATCGGGGGACTGCTTGCGGACCGCTGGCTGGGCATGCGCAAGGCCGTGGTGTTCGGCGGACTGCTGCTGGTCGCCGGCCACGCCGGCATGGCATTGGAGGGTGCGGCGGCGGTCTCGGATGGCGGCGTGGTGACGCGCGACGAAGGCGCACTGCGCACGATGTATCTGTCGCTGGCGTTGATCGTGATGGGCGTGGGCTTCCTCAAGCCGAACATCACCGGCATCGTCGGCCGCCTTTATCCGGTGGGCGATCCGCGCCGCGATGGAGGCTTCAGCCTCTTCTATGCCGGCATCAATCTGGGCGCGCTGCTGGCCTCGCTGGTCTGCGGTTACCTGGGCGAGACGCTGGGATGGAAGTACGGTTTCGGCGCCGCCGGCATCGGCATGCTGCTGGGCCTGGCGATGTTCCTGTGGGGCCAGCGCTATCTACAAGGCCATGCGGAACCGCCGTCGCCGACGGCACTGCGCACATCGGTGCTGGGCCTGAGGCGCGAGTGGGCGATCTACCTGGCTGCGTCGCTCGGTATATTGCCGTTGGCCTGGCTGATGTGGGCGGCGGCGAACGGCGCTTTCGCGCTGGGTGGCGAACTCTCGCTGGCGCTGGTGTTGATGCTCGTGGTGCTGATGCTGGTGCTCGCCTGGTTCGCCTGGTTCGTCACCACGCAATGCACGCCGCCGCAGCGACGGCAGATGATCGCGCTGATGGCGATGATCTTTATGTGCCTGGTGTTCTTCACGCTCTACGAGCAGACCTACGGCTCGTGGGTGATGTTCACCGACCGCCTGCTGACCAAGGATCTGTTCCCGTCACTGGTGCAGGCCCAAGGCGTGGTGGTGTGGTCGGACAGCCTGGCGGCGAACACCCGCATGTTCCTTTCCACCGCACCCTGGTCCACGTGGGGGCTGCTGGCGATGCCCCTTGCCTTCGTCGTCGCCGTTCGCGCCTCAGAGCGCAACCCGATGACGGGATTTCCGCGCGCCGTTTTCCTCGGAACTGCCGGCGTGATGGTGCTGCTGGTACTTCGCGATTCCGTCGTGCTCCCACAGACAGCGGGATCGCTGACCTATCTCGGCGCGCTGTTCCTGGTGGTGCTGGCACCGATCTTCGCGTGGCTGTGGGCGGCGTTGGGGCGGCGCGGCCGCGATCCGTCAAAGCCGTTGAAGGGTGCGCTGGGCCTGCTGTTCGGCGGACTTTCATTCGTACCGCTCGCCATCGCCGCGCAACAGGTGGGCGACACCGGCGCGATGGCCAGCGTGTGGTGGCTGGTGCTCGCCTACCTGCTGCTGGAAATCGGCGAGATGTGCCTGGCGCCCGTCAGCCTCGCGGCCGTCACCGAGTTGTCCGTGCCGCGCGTGGTGGGGCTGATGATGGGCATGTGGCTGCTCGCCACCGCCTTCTCCGAAACCCTGGCGGCGCAGTTCGGCAAGCTGGCGGCCGTGGATATCCCGGAAGGCCAGACGTGGGACATCGCGCAGGCAGCCGCAGGGTACGCGGACCTGTTCTGGCTGATGATGTGGATCGGCCTGGGGTGCGCGGCCCTGGCACTGGTGGCGGCACCCGCATTGAAACGGATGACGCGCAAGGCATGAACGACAACGGCGCCCGCAGGCGCCGTTGTGGCTGGATCGAACAGGCTGCCTACTTGGCCTTCGCACCACCGAGGTGGCGGTGGAAGAAGTCAAGCAACTTCGTGTAGTACTCGCGTTGGTTGGCTTCCATGTAGAAGCCATGCCCTTCCGTCTTGTAGTACAGCGACTCGACCGGCACGCCTGCGGCCTTCAGGCGACGCTCCATGATTTCAGTGTGCTGAACCGGGGCGCGTTCGTCCTCGCCACCGGCGGCAAGGAACACCGGCACCTTGATCCTGTCGGCCATGTTGATCGGCGAAACCGCAGCCAGTTCATTGCGCGGCCCGATCCACTGATTCAGATAGGTATCACCCGAGCCCCGTCGCTGCACGTCGCCACGCGTATGCATCATCGGAAGGTCGTAGACACCCACGTATCCGGCGGCACAGCGATAGAGCCCGGGTTCCTTGGCTGCACCCGTGACAGCCGCATATGCGCCATAGCTCGCACCATAAATGCAGATGCGGCGAGGATCGGCGATGCCCTGCTGGATGGCCCACTTGGTCGCATCGGTGACATCGTCCTGCATGGCCAGGCCCCACTGACGGGCACCCGCTTCCCGGAACGTGCGGCCGTAGCCACCGGATCCCCGGAAGTTCGGCTGGAGGACGGCGTACCCAGCACCGGCAAGCATCTGCGCTTCGTCATCGAAGTGCCACATATCGCGCACGCCGAAAGGTCCGCCGTGCGGAAGCACGACCAAGGGGAGGTTGCGTGGCTCCACGCCCCTGGGCAAGGTCAGGTAGCCATGCAGTGGCGAGCCATCACGCGCGACCAACTGCACCGGCTTGGACTCGGCCATCGCCTCGGGATCGAACCAGTCCCGACGGCTGAGCAGATAATCCGCCTTCCTTTCATTGATGCGGAACAGGTAAAAATCGCCCGGGTTGCGGTCACTGGACATCTCGACCAGCGCAGTGCCGCCATCGGCCGTGATGGAGGTGATGCCGACGGTGTGTCCGGCGAAGGCCTGCTCCAGTTCCCGCTGCAGGATCGCCTCCTTGGCTGCCTTGTCGAAGAAAGCCGTGCGGGGACGCCCATCCATATACAGCGCGCCCACCGGTACGCGGCCACCGGTTGCGTCGGCGTCCAGACCCACGACACCATCGCTGTAGAGGATGGCATACGGATCGACCGTGGCATCCTGCAGCACGGTCTTGCGCTGACCCGAATCCACGTCGTAGGCAACGATGATGTCGGGACCCTTGCGCTGCTCGCTCAGCAGATAGGCGATTCGGTCATCTGCGGAAAATCCAATCGCATACTCGCCGACGCCAGTCGCGGACTCGTCGTTGATCAGGGACCATTCGGCGCCTTCACCCGACCGGTAGTAGAGCTTTCGGATATTGTCGGAACCGGCGCCACTGGCGAACCGCACGATACCGGCGTTGTCGGTCACGAAGCTGGCTCTCCGGATCGGCGCACGCGCCACCTGTGTCCGTCGACCGGAGTACACGTCCATGCGCTCCGCACGTGTGTAAGGATCTTCGCTGAAGGGCCATACGGAAATGACGACGTTCTTGTCGTCACCCGGAAGGGTATCGACCAGAAACGCCGCGACATCCTCGACCTTCTTCGGCTGGATGCGAGTCCCTGCGCCACGACTTTGCACCCGGTAGCCGACGAGCATCTCCAGCTTGGTGCCGTCGGCATTGATCCCGTACAGCTCACCGGTCGGCTGAGGCTCGTCCAGCGCGCCGTACTTCTCGGAGATGGAAATCAGCACGCGCTCCGGGTTTACCCACCAGAAGCCGGACACGTGCGTGTTCTTCCCCAGCACGAAGTGCGCGGTCAGCTTGTTGCCGCTCCTCAACATGATCGCGAGTGCGGTCCTGTCCTCGAGCCTGACGGTGGCGGCATAGTACTCACCGCCCGGCGAGAGCTTGATGTCGTCGAACTTGTCCTTGCGGACGAACGCGCCCACGTCTACGTCGTTCGCCGCCTCCGCAGACACAGCGGCAAAGCACGCGCACAACAAGATGGCCTTGACGGCCAGATGGATCCACTTCGTCATACTGCCTCCCCAGGCGATGCAGGAGGCCATCGTTCCACACCCACGAGTCGGGTTCAACGGTCGCGGAACACGGGTGGCGGAGCGTGGCCGTGTGCCGGCCGTCAGCCGCCGAGCACCTGTTGCAAGCCAGTCCGCCAGTCCGGCAGCGGACGCCCCAGTTGCTGCTCGAGCTTTCCCACGTCAAGCCGCGAATAGGAGGGGCGCTTTGCCCGCGTGGGGTAATCCGCCGTCGTGATGGCCAGAACGCGGGGCGCGCGCGTCAGCAACCCCCGCGCAACCGCTTCATCGAAGATGGCTTCCGCGAAACCGTGCCAACTCGTCTCGCCGCGCGGCGTCAGATGGAAGGTGCCGGAAACCTCGGTCTGCTGGCGCAACAATTCGACCGTCACGTCCGCAATCAGACTCGCGGGGGTAGGCGTGCCGCTCTGATCGGCCACCACGCGCAGTTCGTCCCGGTCGGTCCCCACTCTCAGCATGGTTCTCAGGAAATTGTGGCCGTACTGGCCATAGACCCACGCGGTTCGCAGGATCACGTGCCGGCCACCGGCCTCGCGTACCGCCTCTTCACCGGCCAGTTTGCTGGCGCCGTATACGCCGAGCGGCGAGGTCGCGTCATCTTCGCGGTAGGGACGTGTGCCCTGCCCGTCGAAGACATAGTCCGTCGAGTAGTGCACGAAAGGAATGCCGCGGTCCGCACATGCCCGTGCCAGCACACCCGGCGCCTCCGCGTTCGCGCGAAACGCGGCCTCGATGTCGTCTTCCGCCTTGTCCACCGCCGTGTAGGCGGCTGCATTGATGACAACCGTGGGCTGGATGCGCTCGACCAGCTCAACCAGGGTGTCCGGCCGGTCGAAGTCGGCAATCTCACAGCGGCCACCATCGGGCAGCTGACCGGACCGCGTCGTAGGCACGACCTCGCCCATCGCCGCCAGGCTTCGCCGCAACTCATTGCCAACCTGCCCATTGGCGCCCAGCAACAGGAACGTCACGGCACGTATACCGGCAGCCGCTCCGGCGCGATGTCCGCCAGCAAAGGTGCGGCTTCATCCTTGGCGGACAGCAACGGCGCAGACACCGGCCAGTCGATGCCGATGGCAGGGTCGTTCCACCGTACGCCAGCATCTGCCGCCTTGTCGTACTGGGCCGTGCACAGATAGCTGAATATCGCCCGTTCGGATAGCACCGCGAAGCCGTGCGCGAAGCCCTCCGGGATCCAGAACTGGCGCTTGTTCTCAGCGCTCAGGACCACCGCAGCCCATTGGCCGAAAGTGGGCGACCCGCGACGGATGTCGACAGCGACATCGTAGACTTCGCCCTCCAGCACACTGACCAGTTTCCCTTGGGGATTCGGCCATTGGTAGTGCAGTCCACGCAGCACTCCACGCGAGGAGGAGGACACATTGCTCTGCACGAACTTCGTCGGCAGTCCCTGCTGGCCGTAGCGATCCGCGTTCCATGTCTCGAAGAAGAAGCCGCGGTCGTCGCCAAACACCGCTGGCTCGACCACGACGCAACCGGGAAGGCTGGTTTCAACGACCTTCACCTGACCACTCCACGTGATGCAAGCGAGAGCAGATATTGCCCGTATCCATTCTTGGCCAGTGGCGCCGCCAACTTCTCCAGCTGAGCCGCATCTATCCAGCCATTGCCATAGGCAATCTCTTCAGGGCAGCACACGCGCAACCCCTGGCGCGCCTCGATGGTTTCGATGAAGTTCGACGCCTCGAGAAGCGACTGGTGCGTGCCCGTATCGAGCCAGGCATGTCCACGGCCAAGCTGTTCCAGGTGCAGGTTGCCGGCATCGAGATAACAGCGATTGAGGTCCGTGATCTCCAACTCACCACGGGATGATGGTTTCAGCGACGCTGCGTAGTCGCTCGCCTGCCCATCGTAGAAGTAAAGACCGGTGACGGCATAGTTGGAGCGCGGCACAGATGGTTTTTCTTCGATGCCGATCACGCGTCCGTCGTTGTCGAACTCCGCGACACCATAGCGTTCGGGGTCGTTGACCCAGTACCCGAACACGGTAGCGCCGCTTTCGCGGGCATCCGCGCGGCGCAGTTGCTCAGTAAACCCGTGCCCGTAGAAAATGTTGTCACCCAGAACCAGGCAGCTCGGCTTTCCGTCGACGAAGTCGCGACCGATGAGGTAAGCCTGTGCCAGGCCATCCGGGCTTGGCTGGACCGCGTATTCGATGTTCATGCCCCACTGGGATCCATTGCCGAGCAGCGCCTTGAACAGTGCCTGCTCGTGCGGCGTGTTGATCACCAGAACATCGCGGATGCCCGCCAGCATCAGCACGCTGAGCGGGTAATAGATCATGGGCTTGTCGTAGACCGGGAGCAGCTGCTTGCTGATGGCCTGGGTCAGAGGATAAAGGCGGGTGCCGGAGCCCCCCGCCAGGATGATGCCTTTGCGCGTCGTCATGTTCAGCACTCCCGGTTCAGGCGGCGGCGCCGATGCGCTCGAGGCGGTAGCTGCCATCCAGCACGCGCCGCACCCAATCCTGGTTGGACAGGTACCAGTCGACGGTTTCGCCTATGCCCTGCTCGAAGGTGTATTCCGGCTCCCATCCCAGCTCGTCGCGCAGCTTGGACGCGTCGATCGCATAGCGTCGATCATGGCCTGGCCGGTCGGTGACGAAGGTGATCTGGCTGCTGCGTGGCTGACCGTCGCCCCGGGGCACGCGGGCATCCAGCAATGCGCAGATCGTGTGCACGACGTCGATGTTTTGCTTCTCCGCATTGCCGCCGACGTTGTAGGTCTCGCCTACCCGCCCCTTCTGGAGCACCGTGCGAATGGCATTGCAGTGGTCGCCCACGAACAGCCAGTCGCGGACATTCTTGCCATCCCCATACACCGGCAACGGCTCACCAGCGAGGGCGCGAGCGATGATCAGGGGAATCAGTTTCTCGGGAAAATGGTACGGACCATAGTTGTTCGAACAATTGGTGGTCAGTACCGGCAGTCCGTATGTATGGTGGAACGCACGCACGAGATGGTCGGATGCGGCCTTCGATGCCGAGTAGGGCGAGTTCGGTGCGTAGGGCGTCGTCTCCGTGAACTGGCCGGTATCCCCCAGCGATCCATACACCTCGTCGGTGGAGACGTGGAGGAACCGGAAGGACTCGCGACGCTCGACGTCAAGCGACTTCCAGTAATCCCTGACGGATTCGAGCAGACCCAGCGTGCCCACCACGTTGGTCTGGATGAATGCTCCGGGGCCGTCGATGGAACGATCCACATGGCTCTCAGCGGCGAAGTTCACCACCGCATCCGGCGTGTGCTCGGCAAGCAATCGCGTCACCAGCGAACGATCACCGATATCGCCGTGCGCAAACACATGCAGGGGACTGTCCTTGATCGACGCCAGCGTATCGAGGTTGCCCGCGTACGTCAGTGCGTCCAGATTGACTACCTTCACTCCCTGCGCGACCGCGCGCAGGACGAAATTTCCCCCGATGAAACCGGCACCGCCGGTGACAAGCCATGTGGGCACGTGTTGCTCCTATATATCCAGTACTGTGTTTACGTCACTACCGTTCGAGAATCACCATGCCTCAGAACGGAATATCATCATCCGCAAAGTCATCCATCGGCGCCGGCTGGGATGCCGGAGCCGGCGCAGGACGACGCTGTCCGCCGCCCTGGTTGCCGTAGTCCTGTCGCGGTGCGCGGGCCGGACGGTCTCCGCCGCCCGCTCCACCGCCACCTTCGCGACCACCGAGCATCTGCATCTCGTCGGCAATGATGTCGGTCGAATATTTCTCCTGGCCATCCTGGCCGGTGTACTTGTCGTAACGCAGCGAGCCTTCGACGTACACCGAGCTGCCCTTGCGCAGGTACTCGCCGGCGATCTCGCCGAGCTTGCCGAAGAACACCACGCGGTGCCATTCGGTGCGCTCCTGCTGGTTGCCGTCCTTGTCCTTGCGCACGCTGGTCGTGGCGAGGCTGATCCGTGTGATCGCCATGCCGCCCTGCGTGTATCGGGTTTCGGGGTCGTTGCCGAGGTTGCCGACCAGGATGACTTTGTTGATGCCGCGGGCCATATCGATATCCGTTCAGGGATGCCCGCCAAGCGCGGGCAAAGACCAGTGGAGTATACCTGCCGGACCCCGGCCATCGGCTTTCCGCCAGCTCACATGTAGGGCATTGCCGCAGCCAAGCCCCTATAATTCAGTGACTTCCCGGCCCCTCGTCCCATGTCCGTCGTCGAATCCCCCCGCATCGCGCTGGCCCTGCCCGGCATCCAGTCGCTCGCCCACGCCGACATGGCATCCGTGGACGCCCTGATCCGGGCGCGCCTGGCCTCGGACGTAGCGCTGATCAACCAGATCGCCGACCACATCATTTCCGCCGGTGGCAAGCGCCTGCGCCCCATGCTGGTGGTCCTGGCCGGCCAGGCCTGCGGCCCGACCACGCCAAACCACCACCAGCTGGCGGCGATCATCGAGTTCATCCACACCTCCACCCTGCTGCACGACGATGTGGTGGACGAATCCGACCTGCGCCGTGGCCGCAGCACGGCCAATGCCCTGTGGGGCAATGCGCCCAGCGTGCTGGTGGGCGATTTCCTGTACTCGCGCAGCTTCCAGTTGATGGTGGAACTGGACCGTATGGACGTGATGCGCCTGCTGGCCGACACCACCAACCGGATCGCCGAGGGCGAAGTACTGCAACTGCTGCACGTCCACAACCCGGATACGGACGAAGCGGCCTACCTGCGCGTGATCGAGCGCAAGACCGCCGTGCTGTTCGCGGCGGGCACGCAACTGGGCGCGATGGCGTCGGGCGCGGATGTGGCCACGCAACGCCGCCTGTACGACTACGGCATGGCGCTGGGCTACGCCTTCCAGATCGCCGACGACGTCCTGGATTACACCGCCGATGCCGAAGCCCTAGGCAAGAATCTCGGCGACGACCTGGCGGAAGGCAAGGCGACGCTGCCGTTGATCCATGCGATACGCCACTCCGACCCCGCGACGTCGGAACGCCTGCGCGCCGTCGTGCAGTCCGGTGATGCCGATGCGATGCCCGACGTCCTGGCCGCCATCGGCGCCACGGGTGGACTGGAATACAGCCGCGAGCGCGCGAACCAGTATGCGGCGGCGGCCGAACAGGCGCTCCATGGCCTGCCCGAATCCGATGCCCTGGCGGCCCTGCGCGGCCTGGCGCGTTACGCCGTGGAGCGCGGACACTGACCCGCGCGGCGCGTCACTTCGCGAATACCTCTGCGAAGAAGTCCGCCATCATCCGGTAGGCCCGCCTGGCCGAGCGCTCGTGGTAGACACAGCCCGGCGGATTCCGGGCATCGGCTTCGGCGAAGCAGTGCACCGCGCCGCTGAAGTTCACGAACTGCCAATCGGCACCGGCCTTGCGCATCTCGTCCTGGAAAGCGGAGATCTCCGCGGCCGACACGTAGGTATCGTCGCCTCCGTTGAGCACCAGCACCGGCGACTTCACCGGCCCGGCCGCCGGCAGGTCGGTCGCCAGCCCACCATGCAAGCTGACGACACCTGCCAGTGCATCGCCGGCACGTACCAGCTCCAGCACCGTGCTGCCACCGAAACAGTAGCCGAACGCACCGATGCGGGCGCGGTCCACCAGCGTGGCCGGCTGCTGCCGCAGCACCTCGACCGCCTTCCGTATGCGGGCGCGAAGTTTCGGACGATCGGCGCGCATCGCGTTGGCGACGGGACCAGCCTCGGCATCCGTATCCGGGCGGATGCCCTTGCCGTAGACATCGGCAACCAGCACCACATAGTCATCGCCGGCGACCACGTGTGCCTTCTCGATCGCGGACGCGTTGACGCCCTTCCAGTTCGGCACCATCACCAGACCCGGGCGTGGCTGCTTCACGCTGTCGTCGTAGACGAGGTAGCCCGAAAAAGTATCGCCACCGAGGGTCCAGTCGACCGGCGCGGCGACAGGGGCAGCCAGCAGCGAGGGGGACCACAGGAGAAACAGCAGGCACGGCAACAGCGGGATGCGGCGCATCGTCGACTCCTCGTCGGGGTTCAGACGCAGTGTACGCCGCCCCTGCGCGCCGGGCTTGACGGCGCGTGCGCGGTCGCGCTCAGGCGATACCGAGGCCGGGAATGGCCGTGATGTCGTCGGGATCGAAGCCCGCCAGTTCCGCGAAATGCCGTCCGCGTGCCACGTAATCCCGATACTGGCCGAAGCTCGGTGCGCCGGGCGACAGCAGGACGACGCCGTCGCCGTCCAGCGCCGCGCGTGCGGCGGCGACGGCCTCCGGCAAGGTCTCCACGCCTGCCAGGCTGAAACCACCCTCAGCTGCGACCGCCGCCAGCAGCGCATGGATACGCGGGCCATTCGCGCCCATCGTGATGATCGCGTGCGGTGCCTGCACACGCATGAGCGCCGCGAAATCCGACCAGTCCACGCCACGGTCATGACCACCGACCAGCAACGCGATGCGCCGGCCGGCGAAGCACTCCAGCGCCGCCAGCGTGGCATGCGGCGTGGTGCTGATGGAATCGTTGACCCAGGTGATGCCTGCGCGGGTGCCCATCGTCTGCAGACGATTGGGTAGAGGGCGGAATGAACTTGCATGCGCCGCGAGCGGCAGCGCCTCGATGCCCGCCGCCTCCAGCGCTGTCAGCACCGCGCAGAGGTTGCTGCGATTGTGTCGCCCGGGCAACGGCAACGGCCGGGTGTCCATCACGAAGGCGTCGCCCCGGTACAGCGCATCTTCGCGCAGGTGCCAGCCGTCGGCATGGTTGAACCAGTGCACGTCGCTTCGCGGCAGCGAGAGGGCCGCCAGGCGGGGATCGGCGGCGTTCAGCACCGCGACACGGGGGTGCGCGCCGGTGACCAGCTTCAGCTTGTCTTCGATGTAGCGCGCCTCGCTGCCATGCCAATCCAGGTGCTCCGGGAACAGGTTCAGCACGATGGCGATGTCGGGGCGGGCATCGCTGGCGACGACATCACCCGTCTGGTAACTGGACAGCTCGATCGCCCAGTAGTCCGGCGCGGGCTGTGGTTCCAGGACTTCCAGCAACGGCAGGCCGATATTGCCCGCGAGCGCGGTGCGATGCCCGGCTGCACGCAACAGGTGCGCGAGCAGCGACGTCGTGGTGCTCTTGCCCTTGGTGCCGGTGACACATATCGAGTGCGCGACGATACCGTCGGCCTGCGCATGCTCGGCGAACCAGAGGCTGGTGCCGCCCACAAAGCGCGTTCCCGCTTCCGTTGCCGAACGCGCGATGGGTGCATACGGGCTGATGCCCGGCGACTTGATGACGATGTCGAACGCAGAAAGCCGCTCGCCCGTCGCGTGCGTTTCCACGGATAGCTGGCGGTCGCCCAGCGCGGTCGCTTCCGCCGCCTCCGCTTCGTTGCAGAACAGCGTCAACGGCAGCGACGGCAACCGTGATCGCACGGCGTGATGGGCGGCGCGACCCTCGCGCCCCCATCCCCACAGAGCGACACGTCGACCCTCAAGCTGCGAAATTCGCACGCAGGCGCTCCCACAGCGCGGCCGGAATGCGGTGCTCGCGGCCGATCTCCAGCAACGGGGCCACCGCCAGCGCTGCGGCATCCAGCTGCGGGCGGATCTCATGATTGAAGCGCGCCACGATCACGTCCTCGCGCCATTCCGGCCGATCGCCCAGCACGGCCATCGCCGCGCGCGATTCCTGGCCTTCGCCGACGCATTCGAACGGCTTGTGGTCCTGGTACTCCAACAAGGCATCGAAGCCACCCGTCTGGTTCGCGTCATCGAGCAGGTTGCGTCCGAAGATGCCGACCAGTCGCGGCTTGGGCATGAAAGGCGCCAGCGCGAGGAACACGAAATGGCATTTCGGGCAGACACCGCACCAGCGATTGGTCGGGCGCTCGCCCAGCAGGTGGAAATTGCGGTTGCAGCTGGAAAAATGGGCATCGTAGTGATCGGTACGCGCGAACTGCCGCGCCACCGCCAGCTCCGACAGTGGGCGCAACAACGAGTAGTAATGCAGGTCGGCGGCGACATGCGATTGCACGAAGTCGCCGAACGCCCGCTCGAACGCCCACCCCTTCGACCATTGGTGGTTCACTTCGCCCGTGCCGGGGATCATGCTGCCGTAGCTGGCCGAGCGCTCGTTGGAGAACACCACCTGGTCCACGCCCTGCAGCAGCGCGGCCAGCACCATGATGGCCGAGTTGATCGCGGTGACCGGGATATGCCCATTCCACGCCCCCTGTCGGTTGTAGTCGAACAACTCCGGCGCCAGCGCGCGGCCGATGTTGAGCGTCGGCAGGCCGGTACGCGCCGCGCAGGCTGCGATCAGCTGCGAGCCACCGATCCAGGTCACCGTCTGGTCGATGCCGGCACCCCGCAGCGCCTCGATGCTGACCAGCGAATCCTTGCCGCCGCCGATGGCGACCAGCGCATGCTCGCGCAGGCCCGTGGCGGCAGCGGGAGCCGGCGTCTGTGCGCCGACGGGAAAGCGCACGCGGCCGTGCAGGCTCAGCCCGTTGCGGTACGCGAATTCGCCCAGCCCGTGTACGTACACCTGCTCCAGCAGCACTGCCGTGGCTGCGTCGATGGCATAGCCGTCGATCCGGATTTCATTGGGCACCGCCGCCTTGTAGTAGCTGACGCCGGTGATCAGGTGCAGCAGGCGGACAGCCTGCTCGACGGCGCGCGAGCGGGTCGCGTCCAAGGTGAAGGGTGCGCCGGGAACGGTAACGGTCTCGGTCAGCTCAGGACCTTCGTCGAAGGCATAGACCAGGCGCGCGACGCCCGTCTCCGCATCGAAGGAACAGCGGACAAAGCGGAAGACGCGGATGCTGGATTTGTCGAAAGTCGTCATGCGTGACCCGTGGAAAGCACCGCCTGCCGGCGCAGGAAGCGGCGACAGGCAAAATATTCAAGGATGAAAGCGGGCACGGCACCGAACAGCAGCGCGGCCAGCGAACCGTAAAACACGATGACCGGCAACCAGCCCATGGCGTCGCCCATGGCGCCAGGCGCATCGGCCATGATCTGGTCGACGCCCAGGGCGACCATGGCCCAGGCCGCCAGCGAGACCGGGAACAGCAGGAACACCACCAGCAACGTGCGCAGCGTCATGCCACCGGGCTTCCAGTCGCGTCCCACCGACCTGGCGCGCGCGTGCCAGCGGGTGACGAACCATGTCCCCGCACCTGTCGCCAGCAAAGCGGCGGGCGCGAACCTCAGCGCGGACAGCACGTCGCGCACGCCGGGGGCGCGCCGATCAGCGTCCATGAGCAGCAGCACGCCGACCAGCACCGCCGCCGCCATCAGCATGCTGAGCAGGGTGAACTCAGTGCGCGGCGTCATCGCCTGCCATTCCTTCGATCACGTCTTCAGCCGGCAACCCACGCAGGTTGTAGTGGCTCGCCATCACGTAGCCGTACGCTCCTGCGTCCGAGAACAGGAGTACGTCGCCTTCCGCCGTCGCCGAGGGCAGCCGGCGACGCTTGCCGAACACGTCGCTCGACTCGCAGATCGGGCCCACCACATCGAAGGGTTCCTGCGCTTCGTCGTCCAGCCGCGACAGGTTGCCCACATCGTGCCAGGCGTCGTACAGCGCTGGCCGGATCAGGGTGTGCATGCCGGCATCACTGCCCACTCGCCGGATGCCCAGCTTCTCCACCACCTGCGTCACATGCGCCAGCAGTACGCCGGATTCCGCCACCAGGTAGCGGCCCGGCTCGATCACCAACTGATATGCCGGGTACGCCGCCTTGATCGCGGCAAGGCCTTCACCCCATGCCGCGAGATCGAAGGGTTCGTCCGTCTCGGCATACGGGATGGGCAGTCCGCCACCGATGTCGATGGTCTCGATGGTGCCGATCTGATCGGCCAGTCCGCCAAGCTCGTCCGCGATCTGGTTCCAGTGCTGCGCGCTCTCCACGCCACTGCCCAGGTGCGCGTGCAGGCCAGTCACGCGCACATCGAGCGCACGGGCGGCGGCCAGGAACTCCTCGAGCTTCACCAGGGGCAGGCCGAACTTCGATGTCTTGCCCCCGGTCTTCACCTTGTCGTGGTGGCCGTCGCCGCGCCCCAGGTCCACGCGCAACCACACGCGATGCCCCCGGAAGACCTCCGGCCACTGCTGCAGCGCCTCGACATTGTCGAGGGTGACGTTGATGCCCTTGTCGAGCGCAAACGCGTACTCCTCGCGTGGCGCGAAGCTCGGCGTGAACAGCACATCCTGCATGGCGAGCGTCGGCGCCACCTCGAACACATGCTCCAGTTCGCCGCGCGACACGCACTCCAGCCCGAACCCTTCCTCCACCAGCGCGCGCAGGATGGCCGGATGCGAGTTGGCCTTGATCGCGAAGAAGCGCCGATCCACCGCGCCGATGCCGGCCAGTGCGCGCGCTCGGGCACGCACGACATCCAGGTTGTACGCATAGCGCGGCGTGCCCGCCTGCGCGAGCGAAAGCAGTCGTGCACGCGCTGCGGCGGCACTCCACCAGCGCACGCCACGATGACGCACGGCGCCGTTGATCTCGCGCCAGCTGGGGCCGAACACGCTGGCTTCGTCGGTCGGCATCGCGCCACTGTCGATCAGCGCCTCGTGCAGCACGGGCAACAGGCCCTCCGCGTCCGCTTCATCGATCACGAACGTCAGGTTCAGGTCGTTCGACGACTGCGAGATCAAGTGCACGCGTTCACGGCCGAACATCGCCCACACGTCCGACAGCTTGTGCAGCAGCGAGCGCATGCCCCGGCCGACCAGGGTGATCGCCGTGCACGGCGCGATCACCTTCACCCGGCAGATCTCGGCCAGGTCGGCGGAAAGCGCGGCCAGCACGTCGGTATTGACCAGGTTCTCGCTGGGGTCCAGCGACACGGTGACGTTGGTCTCCGACGAACCGATCAGGTCCACCGACAGGCCGTGCTTCTTGAAGCGGGCGAACACGTCGGCCAGGAAGCCCACCTGCTGCCACATGCCGATGCCTTCCATCGACACCAGCACGATGCCGTTGCGGCGGCTGACCGCCTTCACGCCGGGCACCGTGATAGCGCTGCCATCGATGGTGGTGCCGGGAAGATCGGGGCGCTCCGTATCCAGGATCGCCATCGCCACGCCAGCATCGCGGCACGGCTTGATCGAGCGCGGATGCAGCACCTTGGCACCGGTGGTCGCGATTTCCTGGGCCTCGTAGTAGTCCAGGCGCGTCAGCAGGCGCGCGTCGGGCACTTCGCGCGGATTGGCGCTGAACATGCCGGGCACGTCCGTCCAGATTTCCACGCGCTGCGCACCGAGCAGCGCACCGAAGTACGCCGCCGACGTGTCCGAGCCTCCACGACCGAGGATGGCGGTACCGCCATCGGCATGCCGCGAGATGAAGCCCTGCGTCAGCAGCATGCGGCTGGACTGCCCCGCGAACGCGCGGCGCCAGTCCTGGTCGGGCGCGGTGTTGCACGACACCGACAGCCGCTGCGCCCACGGGCTCTGGTTGGGCAGGAAGTTGGCCTGCAGCCAGTGGCGCGCATCGACCCAGCCGAAGTCCAGCCCCTGCGCGCGCAGGTAGGCCGCGCCCAGCGTGGAGGACAGCAGTTCGCCCTGCCCCAGCACCTCGGCCTGCCAGTCCAGCGCACGGCCGGCGGCACGCGAATCGGCCAGCAGGTTGCGCAGCGCGGCGAGGCGATCGCCCAGCACGGCCTCCGCATCGAGCTCAAGTTCGGCGAGGAACTCGCGGTGGCGCTGTTCCAGCTTCGCCACGCGCTCCGCGCTGTCCGTCGCACCATCGGCAATCGCGGTCAGTTCGTTGGTGACGCCGGACAGGGCCGACACCACCACCAGGATGCGGGCATCATTTTCTTCCGCGCGTTTTTTCGCCAGCGCGCCGATCGTGTTCCAGCGGTGGCGACGCGACACCGAGGTGCCGCCAAACTTGAGAACAATCCAACGATCAGACGCGGGGGAGGCAGAGGGCATGGGTAGAATGGCGAGGGATGCCCGAACCCTTCGGGCGTGAACCGTCGATTCTAGCCGAAGCCTCCGCGCAGGACCGGACCGTACCGCATGCAACGAACCTCCCACCGCTACCTGCAGGTCGACGTGTTCGCCGACCGTCCTGGCGGCGGCAACCCGCTGGGTGTGGTGCTGGATGCGGCCGACTGGGCCACCTCCCGCATGCAGGCGTTCGCGGCCTGGACGAACTTGTCCGAGACCATCTTCTTCCTGCCGCCGACGACGCCCGACGCCAGTTACCGCATCCGCATCTTCACCCCCCGGCAGGAACTCCCGTTCGCCGGTCACCCCAGTGTGGGTGCGGCATGGGTCGCGCTGCAGGCCGGCCTGGTCACCGCATCCGACCGCCTGGTGCAGGAATGCGCCGCGGGGTTGTTGCCCGTCCGGATCGACGACAGCGGCCCTCAACCCATGATTCAACTGAGGACGCCGCAAGCGCATCTGGTCGAGACGCCGCCGCTCCCTGCCCTGGATGCCGTCCTTTCATCACTCCCGATTGCGGGCCTCCGCCCCGGGCTGTGGAACAACGGACCTTCTTGGTGGCTCGTGGAGCTGGAGGACGCCGCAGCCGTGCGACACCTGGTGCCCGATCTTGCCGCGATCGCTGCATTGACCACGGCCACGGGCGCGGTGGGCCTGTCCGTGTTCGGCCGGACGCCACCCGGCAGCGACCACCACCTCGCCGTGCGCGCGTTCTGCCCTGCCGACAACATTCCGGAAGACCCGGTGACCGGCAGTGTCAACGCCTGCATCGCCGCCGCGCTGCACGCCGCAGGCGCGTTGCCCGGCGACTCGGGATGCTATCTGGCCAGCCAGGGCCGCGAACTGGGGCGAGACGGCCGCGTCCGGGTGCAGGTGGACGACGAGAGCCATGTCTGGATCGGCGGTCAGGTGCAGTTGGTCATCGATGGCCAGGTGACTTGGTAAGCTGCGCGGCCCCCACGCGAAACCCCGACATGACTTCTCGCCGTTACGTCCAGCTGGACGTGTTCGCCGACCGCCCTGGCGCCGGCAATCCCCTGGCCGTCGTGCTCGATGCCGCCGGACTGGACGATGCAGCCATGCAGGCCATTGCCCGCTGGACACGCTTGCCGGAAACAACCTTCGTGTTCGCGCCCACGCAACCGGGTGCGAGCTACGCCGTACGCATGTTCAGCCCGCGCCGCGAGGTGCCATTCGCCGGCCACCCGAGCGTGGGCACGGCGCATGTCGTGCTCGATGCCGGACTGGCGACGCCCATCGATGGCCTGCTGGTGCAGGAGGGCGTGGCCGGCCTGCTGCCGCTGCGTGTCGAAGACGATGCTGCCGGCCGCACCATCGCGGTACGCACGCCCCGTGCCCACGTGGTGAAAACAGGGGACACGCACGGCGACGAGGTACTGCGAGCGGCCATCGCGAACCTGCCTGCGGGCCGATTGCCTCCCGCCCTGATGGATGGTGGACGCCGCTGGTGGCTGGCCGAAGTCCGTGACGAGGCGGCGCTGCGTGCCGCTGCGCCGGACTGGACCGCGATCAGCGCGCTGGCAACCGCCACCGACAGCATGGGCGTGTGCGCCTACGCGCGCGCGCGAGGCCAGGGCTATGACCTCGCCGTGCGCGCCTTCGTGGGGGCGCCAGCCGCGTTCGAGGATGCGGCCTCGGGCGCCGCCAACGCGACCCTGGCCGCCTGGCTGACATCACGCGACGCATTGCCGGGTCGCAACGGACAATACATCGTCAGCCAGGGCCGCGAAGTCGGCTACGACGCTCGCCTGCAATTACGCGTGGACGAGGCCGGTGACGTCTGGTCCGGCGGCCACGTGCGCACCATCGTGACGGGTCGCATCGACTGGTAGCGATCACGGCCTCCCGTAGGGCCGACGTCAGTCGCGACCGCATGGCCTGAGGCATGCAGGAAATCCCGGAAATGGAGTAACGCGCCCGACCCGCGCATCTGTAACCACTTTGGCCATGCGGTCGCGACTGACGTCGCTCCTACAGGAAAGCCGGTCTACTTCACTTCGTAGACCGGTTTGCCATCGACCCACGTCGAACGCACATGCAGGTCATCCAGCTGCTCACCCGGCACCGCGAGCGGATCTTCGTCCAGCACAACAAAGTCCGCGCGGAACCCCGGCGCGAGCCGCCCGACGTCGCGCTCGTCATGCGCGGCCCAGGCGGCATCGGCGGTGAAACCCCGCAACGCCTCCGCAGCACTCAGGCGTTCGGCCGCCCTCCAGCCGCCCGCAGGATGACCGTGCGCATCCTGCCGTGTCACCGCCGCATGCAGACCCCGCCGCGGGTCAACCGATTCCACCGGAAAATCCGAACCCAGCGCCAGCTTCACGCCGTTGGCCTGCATGCGCTGCCACGCATAGGCGCCCGCGATGCGTACCGGACCCAGCCGGTCCTGCGCCCATGGCATGTCGGAGGTGGCGTGCGTGGGCTGCATCGAAGCGATCACGCCAAGCTCGGCGAAGCGCGGGAACTCCTCCGGCGCAACGACCTGCGCATGCTCGATGCGCCAGCGACGGTCCGTCTTCGCCGTGCCACCCAGCACGCGCTGGTAGGCATCCAGCACCAGGCGATTGCCACGGTCACCGATCGCATGCGTGGCCACCTGCACGCCACAGCCGTGCGCCTTGCGCATCGCGGCTTCCAGCGCGCCGGGTTCGGTCACCAGCAGGCCCCGATTGCCGGGATCGTCGCTGTAGTCCTCCAGCAACGCAGCGCCGCGGCTGCCCAGCGCGCCATCGGCATACAGTTTCACGCCGCGCATCTGCAGTCGGCCACCCGCATGGCCGTACGGGCCGCGCGCGCAAAGATCTGCAAGCGCGGCGCCATCCCCATCCGCATACGCGTCGATGCGCAGCGGCAGGCGTTGTTCATCGGCGAACTGCACCATCAGCGCCAGGTCCTCGCGCGACACGCCCATGTCGTGCACACCGGTCAGGCCATTGCGCACTGCGGCCTGCAACGCCTGCTCCAATGCCTGTTGGCGGTACGCGGTATCGGGCGCGGGAACGACGGCGTGGACCAGCGACATCGCGGCATCCACGAACACCCCGCTCGGCTTGCCCTCGATGCGCTCGATGCGCCCACCGTCCGGCTGCCAGTCGCCTTCCAGCGGACGCACCGTTTTGGCCGCCGCCGCGCGCAGCGCCGCGCTGTTCGCCCAGCCGGCATGGCCATCCACGCGCTCGAGCCAGACGGGACGCTCGGGGAAGGCCGCATCCAGGTCGGCGGCTGTCGGGAATGCCTTCTCCGGCCAGTCGTTCTGGTCCCAGCCGCTGCCAAGCAGCCATGCGTTGGGTGGAAGCTGTTTCTCGTACGCGCGCAGGCGCGCGATCACCTCGGCCTTGTCGCGTGCATCGACCAGATCGACACGCATCAGCGCATAGCCCAGCCCCATCACATGGCCGTGCGCGTCGATCAGGCCGGGGATGACGGTCTTGCCGGTCGCATCGACGCGCTTCGCATCGGGATACCGCGCGAGCAACGCCTTGGCATCGCCCACCGCCAGGACGCGGCCCGTGGCGTCCCATGCCAGCGCCTCAACAACAGGGCGGTCCGGATCGGAGGTATGCACGCGCGTCGCCGTCAATACCTGCACCTGCGCCTGCGCGGCACCTGCCAGCGCCAGGACACATCCGATTCCCAATGCCAGACGCCGCATACCCCGCTCCCCGTTTGGTGACCGGCCGGACTATGCGGTCTCGCGCGCACTGCGGCAACCCGGATACGGAAGAGGGGCCTTGCGGCCCCTCCGGTTTTCGACTGATTTGCGTTGCCGGGCGAGGCATCCGCTGAGCGGACACGCCTGCACGCTCATTCGGGGCGGACATCCACGCGGATGCGGATGCGGTCGCCGGGATGATGGTCCGTGCGCGTCCGGTAGGTGCGGTTGGCGTACTCGTAGGTCACGTCGTAACCGTTGACGCGTCCGTCGCCGTAGTAATCGTCACCGTAGCGCCCGTCGCTCACCGGTACCGGATCGCAGACCCGTACCCGGCCGCGCTGCACCTGGCGATGGCGCTGGGCGCTGTCGTAGATAGAACGGCCCGCCATGCCACCGACCATCGAACCGACAGCGGTACCGACGTAGCGGCCACTGCCGTCCCCCACCTTGCTGCCGAGCACCGCGCCGGCAATGCCGCCGATCACCGTGGCCACGGTGCGGCCCGAGCCGTTGCCGCCGGCAGGGTAGCGACGGTCGTCGCCATAGCGGTCCTGTCCATAGACGTCACGGTAGTCACCGTTGTCGTATACATCGTCGCGACGGACATCGCGCGCATACACGTCGTCGGCGTCGCGGTAATAGCATCGCTCACCATCGCCGGTGCTTCGGTACCCACTGTCGATGACAGGATCCACCCGGACTACGCGGGCATAGTCGTAATAGGGCTGCTCGCCGTCACGGTCTTCGGTGCCGTAGTAGCGCGAGGATTGCGCGGACGCCATGCCCGTGGTCAGCAGGCCGATGGCCAGCACGGTGGCGGATAGACGCTTCATGTCGGGTACTCCCCACGCCGGGGTGGCGTGCCGGCATGCTCGGGCGCGACGGGTGAAACATGGCTGAACTCAGGCGGCGGGCGATGCACGGTTTAGCCATTCGACAGCTTGCGCGGCGATGCCGGCAGCCTCACGCCCGAGCAGCGGCCCGACGTGCGAATCCGAAAGCGTTTGCAATGTTTCCGCGCCCCAGGCATCGGCCATGGCGCGGGCTGTCTCCGGCGGTACGTCTTCGTCGTGTCGCGACACCACGCACAACGTCGGGCACGCGGGACGCGCCCGTGCGACACCGCCCTGCGCCGCGCGCAGGACCGCGCCGGATTCGTCGCGCCAATGCCGGAAGGCGAACAGCGCGGTGGCCTCATCCGTCCCGGGCAACGCCCTGCGCGTGCCGGCGAGCCGGGCATCGCGCCGCCACGGCACCACGTGGGGCCAGTCGCGCGCGGGCAATCCGGCGTGCCACGGCGCAGGCGGCAACGGATTGACCAGTAATAGGGCATCCGCGTCCGCTGCAGCGCCCAGGGCCAGCAGGCCGCCGAGGCTCGCCCCGACCAGCGCGCGTGGCCGAGGCAGGCCTGCGAGCGCGGCGCAGACCTGGACCTGGTAGTCCTCCAGGCGCGTCGCGGCCAGTCCGCCGCGCACTGGCTCAAGGTCGGGCGCCTCCACGCGGAGGCGCGCCGCCTCGAACACGCCACGCCATACGTTCCATTCCCAGCCACCGCCGCCGGCGCCATGCACCAGCAGCGCAGCCCGCACGGCCGTCAAAGCAGCGTGGCCTCCAGCGACACCGGCACCGACAGTGCGCGGGAGATCACGCAGCCCGCCTTCGCCTGCTGGGCGATCTCCTCGAACTGCGCCGCGCTGATCCCCGGCACGCTGGCCGATACGGTCAGCTTGATGCCGGTGACGGTCGGGCCCGGATCCATGCCAGGCTCCATCGTCGCCTCGGCACGGGTCTGGATCTTGTCGGGCGTGAAGCCCGCCTTCCCCAGCACCGCCGACAGCGCCATGCTGAAGCAGCCCGCATGCGCCACCGCCAGCAGCTCCTCCGGGTTGGTGCCCTTCTCGTCGCCGAAGCGCGTCTTGAAGGAGTAGTTCTGCGCCTCGAACAAGCCGCTCTGCGGCGTGCTCAGGCTGCCTTTGCCGGACTGCAGGTCACCGTTCCACACCGCATCCGCATAACGCTTCAAAGCCATGGTCGTGCTCCTCGGGTAAGGGACGCGCAGCGTACACCCGCTGATGTTCACGCCGCGTTCCGCAGTGCGACTTGACCCCTCCGGCAGCCGCACCGATGCTGACCGCCCGCCATGACCGCCCGCCGAGCGACACCGCTCACGGGATGCGCTCAGCCCGGACAGCCATGACGGCCCTTCGACCCCAACCCTCGGGAGGAACGGCCTCATGTCGTACAGCACACAACAGATCCGCAACGTGGCCCTGGCGGGCCACCCCGGCGCCGGCAAAACAACCTTGTTCGAAGCCCTGCTGCATGCCGGCGGCGCCCTCCAGGTGGCAGGCACCATCGAGCGCGGCACCACCGTGTCCGACCATGACCCGATCGAAAAGGCGCGCGGGCATTCCATCGACACCGCCATCGCCAGCACCGATCACGGCGGCATGCACGTCAACCTGATCGACACACCCGGCTACCCGGAATTCCGCGGGCCCGCCCTGTCGGCATTCTCCGCCGTGGAAACCGTGCTGATCGTGGTGGATGCCGATACCGGCATCGCGCACGGCACGCGCCGGTTGATGGAGCGCGCACGCGAACGCAACCTCTGCCGCGCCATCGTCATCAACAAGATCGACCACGAAGGCGCCGACTGCGCCGGCGTGCTGGCGGCGTTGCGCGAGGAATTCGGCCCCGAACTGCTGCCGCTCAACCTACCGGCGGATAGAGGCAAGGCGGTGATCGACTGCTATGGCCAGGCCCAGGGCGACTCCGATCTCGGTCCCGTCGTCGACTGGCACCAGAAGATCATCGATCAGGTCGTGGAGATCAACGAGACGGTGATGGAGCACTACCTGGACCTGGGCGAAGGCGGACTGTCGGGCGAGGAGCTGCACGACGCCTTCGAGCAGTGCCTGCGCGAAGGACATCTGGTGCCGGTGTGCTTCGCCTCCGCGCGCACCAGCGTGGGCGTGAAGGAACTGCTGGACGTGGCCGAGCGCCTGTTTCCGAATCCCGCCGAAGCCAACCCGCCCCCGTTCGTGAAGCTCAACGGCAGCGGCCCGCACCCCATCGAGGCCGTGCCCGATGCGCGTGCGCATGTCATCGCCGATGTCTTCAAGATCGTCAACGACCCCTTCGTCGGCAAGCTGGGAGTCTTCCGCGTCTACCAGGGCACGTTGAAGAAGGACACCCAGTTGTTCGTCGACGACGGCAAGAAGCCGTTCAAGGTCGGGCACCTGTTCAAGCTGAAGGGCAAGGACCACGTGGAAGTCGACCAGGCCATTCCCGGCGACATCGCCGCAGTGGCGAAAGTGGACGATCTGCACTTCGACGCCGTCCTGCACGACAGCCACGACGAAGACCACATCCACCTGGCGCCGATCGATTTCCCCAAGCCGATGTTCGGCCTGGCCATCGAGGCCGCCAGCAAGGGCCAGGAGCAGAAGCTGTCGGTGGCGCTGCAGAAACTGGCCGAGGAAGATCCTGCATTCGTGGTCGAACACCAGCCGGAGTTGAACGAGACCGTCATCCGCGGCCTGTCCGACCTGCACCTGCGGGTGATGCTGGAACGCCTGAAGGAACGCCACGGCGTGGAAGTGAAGACGCGCCCACCCCGCATCGCCTACCGCGAGACGGTCAGCGCGAAAGCGGAAGGCCACCATCGCCACAAGAAGCAGACCGGCGGCGCCGGGCAGTTCGGCGAAGTCTTCCTGCGCATCGAACCCTTGCCGCGCGGCGGCGGCTTCGAGTTCGTCGACGAGGTCAAGGGCGGCACCATTCCCGGACAGTTCCTGCCGGCCGTGGAGAAAGGCGTGCGCCAGGTGCTGGGCAGCGGCGCGCTGGCCGGCTATCCGCTGCAGGACATCCGGGTGATCGTCCACGACGGCAAGCACCACGCGGTGGACAGCAAGGAAGTCGCCTTCGTGGCCGCCGGCAAGAAAGCCTTCCTCGACGCCATCGCCAAGGCGCGGCCACAGGTCCTCGAACCGGTCGTCGATCTGGAAGTCGCCGTGCCGGAAGCACAGGTGGGCGACATCACCGGCGGCCTGGCGGGCAAGCGGGCACGCATCAATGGAACGGATGCGCTGCGCGGCGAGATCGTGGTGAAGGCGCAGGTGCCGCTGGCGGAACTGGAGGGGTACGCGGCCGAACTCAAGTCGATGACCGCAGGCCAGGGCCGATACAGCCTGGATTTCAGCCACTACGAGCCCGTGCCGCCCAACGTGCAGCAGAAGCTGGTGGAGGCGTACCGGCCGAGGCACGAGGAAGAGTGAGTGTGCATTGTGGTGCGGCATCCGGTCGCGGCGGGGCGCGATGGATGCCGCTTCCGGTGCGCACAGGCCGTCCGGTTTGCTCGTCATATCCGGCCATTTCCGACGCGCGGCGAGCGCCAGACCAAAGAAAATCGAAAAAAACCGAAGAAAAAGGCGTTTTGGGGCCTTCCTGCCCTTGGCGGCGCGAATTCTTTGCCCTACATTTCGCTTGCCGATGCGATCGGCCCGATTACCCAACCACTCGACAGTAGAGACAGGACACATGGCAAAGAGCACCAAGAAGGCCGCGCCGAAGAAGGCCGCCAAGAAAGCTGCACCGAAGGCCGCCGCCAAGCCGGCCGCGCCGAAGCCGATCAAGGAAGCGCTGAGCAAGTCGGGCCTCGTCGCCCACATCGCCGAAGCGACCGCCATCGCCGCCAAGGACGTCCGCGCCGTGCTGGCCTCGCTGGAAAGCGCCGTGCACGCTTCCGTCAACAAGAAGGGCGCCGGCTCCTTCACCCTGCCGGGCCTGCTGAAGATCAGCGCCGTCAACGTGCCGGCCAAGCCGAAGCGCAAGGGCATCAACCCGTTCACCAAGGAAGAGCAGTGGTTTGCTGCCAAGCCCGCCTCGGTGAAGGTCAAGGTCCGTCCGCTGAAGAAGCTGAAGGACGCCGCAGCCTGATCGCTGCGCACCTCGCGTCACCCGAACGGGACGGCCATGCCGTCCCGTTTTCTTTTGCGGCACATCATCCAGCGCGCGACCACGGCGCGGCGTGCCATGGGTCACCCTTGTGATCGTCCGGCGCCGCCCGCAACTCAGTTGCTGTCCTTCCTCCAACCGGGTACGCAACGCATGAAGATCCAGGGCTTCCTCGACCATCTGCTGAAATCCTCCCACGGCGGCAGTCTGCTCAACGCCGACTTCGGCAAGGGTGCGGTCACCGGCGGCGCGCTGGGCCTGTTGCTGGGCAAGAACAAGACCACGCGCAAGCTGGCCACCTATGGCGGCCTGACGGCGATCGGCGTGATGGCGTATCGCGCCTACGGCGACTACAAGCAACAACAGGGTGGATTCGCCGCCGGTGCCGGTCCGCAGACCGTGGATCGCCTGCCGCCGCCGCAGGCCGAACTGCACAGCCAGGCCATCCTGAAGGCGCTGGTGGCTGCAGCAAAGGCGGATGGCCACATCGATGCGCGCGAACGCCAGGTGATCGAGGGCGAGTTCGCCCGCATCAACAGCGATGGCGAACTGCAGCAGTGGCTGCATGCGGAACTGGAGAAGCCACTGGACCCGGCCGAGGTGGCGCGTTCGGCCAGCACGCCGGAAATCGCCTCCGAAATGTATCTCGCCAGCCTGATGGTCGCCGACGAGCAGAGTTTCATGGAACGCGCCTACCTGGATGAGCTGGCGAAACAACTGAAGCTCGACCCTCCACTGAAGGCCCAGCTCGAACGCCAGCTCTCGCAGCCGCAGCCGCCCCCGCTGCCCTGACCGGCGCCATGCGACCCGCCGCGCGCCGTTTGCGACGCATCGCATGGTCGCTGTTGTGGCTGGTGGCGCTCGCCGCGTTGCTCGCCTGGGCGTGGGGCCGGCCGTTCATGGCATCGGCGCGCATGCTGTGGGACATCTCGCGTGCAACATCGCCGAGCGAACTCCCGGTTCCCGTGCAGGGCGTGCGTGCACGGCAGATCGCGGACACGTTCGGCGCCCCGCGCGGCAGTGATCGCACCCATCAGGGCGTGGACATCTTCGCAGCGCGTGGTACGCCCATCATCAGCGCCACGCGTGGCCTGGTAGTGTCGGTGCGCGACGGCGGACTCGGCGGAAAGCAGGTCTGGGTGCTCGGCCCCGGCCGCGAACGCCACTACTACGCCCACCTGGACGCCTGGGCCGACGACCTGTCCACCGGCCAAGTGATCCAGCCCGGCGATGTACTGGGTTACGTCGGTACGACCGGCAACGCGCAGGGCACACCGCCGCACCTGCACTACGGCATCTATGGCGAGCAGGGCGCCTACGATCCGCTGCCGCTGTTCAAGGCTGCTGCGGACACGCGCCCGCGTTGACTGAACGACGCCGTCCGGCAGAACAGTCCATCGCGACGGCGCCCCTCGTTCCACCGCGGCCACGGGCCTATCTTGGGTCTGGTCCCCATCGCGCGTCCCGCGCCTGCCGCCATGCCCAACAACACCCACCGCTACCGCATCACCGTCACGCCCATCGAAGACGATGGCCTGCAATGCAACGGCCGTTGCACCATCGAGTTCGAACATGCCTGTCATGACGACTGGATGCGCATCCTCGAGAAACTCCAGCGCCAGCGCGGCCTCAGCGGCGACGAGCGCGCCGCGCTGGTGGTCGGCACCAAGCTGCTGAGCGGCCTGATGCTGGACCACCGCAAGGACACGGACGACCTGTTCGCGCCACTGCGCCCGCACATGGGCGAGTTCATCG
Organism: Pseudoxanthomonas sp. LARHCG66; assembly: GCF_052871755.1. Lineage (NCBI taxonomy): Bacteria > Pseudomonadati > Pseudomonadota > Gammaproteobacteria > Lysobacterales > Lysobacteraceae > Pseudoxanthomonas > Pseudoxanthomonas sp. LARHCG66. Next base: position 883,940 of record NZ_JBIXJW010000001.1, read on the forward strand.
CATCGCTCAAGGAGCGCGGCCGGGATGCGGGCTGACATGCCGCCCATCCCACGCTAGCCTGCGGCGATGAAAGCACGCCACGCCGATGACGCCCTGGTACTCGAGGATATCCCCAACATCGGGCCCTCCATTGCCGGGGACCTGCGCGGCATCGGTATCACCCTGCCGCAGGAGCTTGCCCACCAGGACCCGTACGCGCTCTACCGGCGTGTGAACGAAACCACCGGGCAGCGCCACGATCCGTGCCTGTGCGACTGCTTCATCGCTGCCGTGCACTTCATGCAGGGAAGCGCGCCGCTGCCGTGGTGGCACTACACCCCGGAACGCAAGCGCCAGTTCATGCGGGACCCGGCGCTGGCCGGTTAGGCGTCGGACAGGCGGCCCCGGCTAAGGTGCGCCGACACGTCACGGAGCTTTCCATGCGTACACGCCGACGCTTCCTGGTCGCGACCCTCGCCGCGACCGCCACGCTCGCCGTTGCCGGCTGCGAGACCCTCAACACGGTCACCGGCCTGCTGGGCAACCAGATCAACTTCACCCAGCCGCAGCTGCAGCGCTACCTCAACCACAGCTTCCCGCGCGAATTCGACAAGCTGGGCGGGCTGGTATCGGCCACGCTCACCAATCCACGCCTCAGCATTCCGTCGGGCGACGATCGCCTGCGCCTGGATTTCGACATCGGGGTGAGCGCGCTGGGCGCACGCGATGTCAGCCGCGGCCATTTCGCACTGGCCAGCCGCCTGCGCTACGACCCCGCCACCCAGGGCCTGCATCTGGACAACCCCGAGATCCTGTCCGTCGACGTGCCCGGTTCCGGCTCACTGATGTCCGGTGGCACGCGCCAGTTGGTCAACACCGTGCTGGCCGAATACGCCCGCTCCGAACCGGTCTACCGGATCGACAGCGACACCTTGCGGCGCCTGCCGGCCAGCAAGCGGATCGGCAGCACGTTGATCGAAGACGGCCGCGTGGTCATCCACCTGCAATAAGGGATTCCGATGAAGAACCTGCTCTCGCGCGTCGCACTGCTCGCCCTGCTGCTGCCCCTGTCCGCCATCGCCATGGCCGATACCGGCAACGTGCTGCGCTTCAACGCCGCCCAGCTGCAAACGGCGGCGCGCGCCGGTTTCCCGATGGAACAGTCGCTGCTGGAGGGCTTCGCATCGCTCACCCTCAGCGATCCCGATGTCAGCATTCCCTCGCCCGGTGAGCGCTTGACGCTGCAGATGGACTACGACATCGCGCTGGCCACGGGCGAGCGCCTGGAGAATGGCAACGTGGTGGTCAGCAGCGGACTGCGCTACGACCCCGGCACCCGCGGCCTGCACCTTGTGGATCCGCGGATCGAACACCTGGGCACCGGCGCCGCCGGTCGCGGCCTGCCCGGCGGATCGCGCGAGGTCCTGCAGGAGCTGATCGGCGAGTACGCCCGCACCCGGCCGCTCTACACGCTCACCGAAGAGGATCTGGCGCAGGCCCCCGGTCCGTTGGGCGCGGACTCGCTGCGGATCAACGACGGCCACGTGGAGTTGCGGCTGGCACCGTCCGCGACGCCGTGAGCCCGGCCTGACGGAGGTGCGTGGGCAGGATCCGGAGACGCGCCTGCAAGCCCTGGAGGCTTGCGCGCCAACCGAAGACGACGCCCTCAGATCTCGAAGCGGTAACTCAGCTTCACCACCAGCTGCTCGTCGTCACGCAGGCGGAAGCTGTCCTGCAGCAGGTCCTCCACCCCTTCGGTGCCGGTGCGCTGCTCGTAGCCACCGCGAGCATAGACCACGTACAGGTACGACAGCGGCGCCAGCTCGTAGCGGTAGCGCACCTGGAACCCCAGGTTGCGCACGCTGAAATCCTCCACCGTGTCGGTCGCCGCCAGCGCGTAGCCCTGCGGATCGAAACGCCAGGCATCCCGCACGCGCGCGTCCAGCGCGATGGCCTGCATCTTCACCCGCAGTTCGTGGCGGTCATCGACCACCCAGTCCAGGCCGGCACTGAGGTCGAACTGCCGTCGCTTGAAGCCGCCCACCAGATCCTCGCGTTGCCACACCAGCCAATCGGGGGTGTACAGCGCATAGCCGCCGGCGTAGATGCTGAAGGCATCACTGATGAAGTAGGTGGCGGTGTACCCGGCACCCGCACCCAGCTTGCGGTTGCCCGCCAGGCCGCCGGTGAAGGTTTCCAGCTCCGTCTCGTGCGCCCAGTCGCCCTTTCGCGGCCGCTCGAACTCGAAGTACGTATTGAAGTTCGCCGGCAGCCGCACCACCCCGTTGCCACGCAGCAGCAGGTCGCTCAGGCCCGCGCTGTTGACGTTGACTTGGGCGTATTCGTAACTGCCGTTGCGCAGCTGGCCCTCGCGGCTCATCCGGAACTGGTCGTTGAGCTTGTCGCCGTGGTTGTTGTGGCTGCTGCTCACCCGCCAGCGCCAGTCCTTGGAGGAATAGCGCGAGGCATCGGGCAACCCGGTGAACCGCCTGCGGACTTCCCAGTGCAGGTAGTTGGTGCTGTTGCGCGAGAGATAGCCGAAGTCGTTGATCTGCAGGTCGTTGCCGAAGTGCATGGCGATCCACTGCTGGCGCCAGCCGTCGTCCATTTCGTAGTCGGCCCACACCGTCGCACCGAGGTCCTGCACACGATCCCCGGCCTGGTCGATGCGGCTGCCCAGCAGGCGACTGCGGATGTTCCAGCGCGCTGTCGGCCGCCAGTTGTGGTCCACGCCCAGCACGGTGGCCTCACGGTCGGTGGCGTCCTGCTCCACGCGCGTCAGCATCGCGCCGAGATTCTGCTTTTCGAAATCGCGCACCACGCGCAGCGCGTGGAAGCTCCTTCCGTACTGGCCATCCTCGTAGGCCGAGAACAGGCCGTAGTTCGCCTTGCCCAGGCTGCCGTTCAACTTCAGCGCCGCTGTGATGTCGCCCGTGCTGCCCACGCGACGCGTATACAGCTGCTGGCTGTCGTCCGACGGCGTGGTCAGCTCGAAAATGCCCTGGTTCTCGGTGAAGAACGGCCGCTTGTCGCTGATGAAGGTCTCGGTGGCGCTGAAATTCACCACCAGGTCGTCCGCCTCCACCTGACCGAAGTCCGGGTTCACCGTGGCGGTGAGCTGGAAGCGGCCGTTGGGCTTCCAGAACACGTCCGCACCACCGTTGAAGTCGCTGCGCCGGCCTACGTTGTCGTACAGGCCCGACACATACGGCGTCAACGCCAGCAGCGACTGGTCGTAACGCGGCACGGTGACGGACGCGAAATCGGACATGAAGCGCGGGCGCTCGAAGCTGGCGCTCGGCCAGGCCATGCGCTCGCCGGTCACGCCGATCACACGCGCCAGGAACACTTTCAGCGTGCGCTGTCCGTCGGTGCCATCGCGCATCGGCGCGGTATGCCACGGGATCAGCAGTTCGACGCTCCAGCCCTGTTCGTCTTCGCCCACGGCATGCCGCCACTGGCCGTCCCAGTCGCTGTTGAACTGGTTTTCGTTGGTGATGACCTCGTCGGCAATGCCCCCGGTGGAGCTGACGGTGAATGCATAGCCGGTGCGCCCATCCCCGTCGAAATCGATGAACGCGTTGACGCGGTCGACCTGTTCGTCGAAATCGCGCTGCACCCTCTGCCGCGTGCGTGGCACGCCGGCAGGGTGCGTGTTGCGGAACGCGATGGCCAGGCCGTCCGGCGTGGCCAGTATCCAGGCCTCGGTGGGCAACGAACCCGGCTCGCCGGTCAGCGGCTGGGTCTTGCGAAAGTCGGTGACGTGGCGGGCACCCTGCCATTCGGCAGGATCGACGCGGCCGTCGATCTCGACGGCATGGACGGCGGCGCAGGGCAGGGCCAGGGCAAGCAGGCCGATCAGTCGTGGCAGGGTCATGGAGGCTGGGTGGTGGTCCGGTGCGCGCACGTTAGCGGCGGGACACGCGCGCGACACCTGCCTTCGGTCATTTCAACCGTTCGGCCTTCCGCGGCATCCGTGCCTGATGGGGATCAGCGACCCTTCTTGGGTTGCAGCATCGTGCCCGTGCACTTCTTGCTGCCGCAGCGGCAGGCCCAGATCTTCTTCAGGCGCGCGGTGTGCGGTTCGGACAGGGTGATGCCGTAGTTGTAGGTCAGTTCCTCGCCGGGCTTGATCGCGCGGATCGCCTCGATGAAGACCTTGTCCTTCTTGCGGTTCTTGCCGTCGTGCTCTTCGATCACGGCTTCGCAGTTGGGGTCGCAGCTGTGGTTGATCCAGCGCGCCTTGTTGCCCTTGTGGTTCGCGTCGATGACGTAATCATCGTTGAGCGTGAACAGGAACGTATGGCCCGAATCCGCGTCGCCGGTGTCGTCGGCGTCCACTTCGTCATGCGTGCGGCGCTTGCCCTTGTATTCCACCACGCGCTCGCCCTTCTCGATCGGGGCGATGGCGAACACGCCGTTGCCATGGATGTCGGATTGGCGGGCTTCGATCTTGCGGGGCATGCGGTGTCCAGGGAGGCAGTGGAGTGCGGAGGGGGGATTCTCGCCCAATGCCGCCGCGTTTCCCACCTTCCATGCCGCTGAACGGCATCGCGCGACACATGGCCGGTCCCCACAGGGCGGTGCGTTCCTTGCCCGGTTCCCTTCGATTTGTCCTCGCCATGCGCCCTGTCCGTGCCCTGCTGATGCCCGTCTCGCTGTTGTTCCTGGCCGCGTGCCAACCCGCCGGGCCACGCGCCGTCGCGAGCCTGCCGCCGGCGTCCGCCTCAGCGACGGGAGGCGATCTGCTCGCGCGCGGCGAATACCTGGTCCGCATCGCCGGCTGCAACGATTGCCACACCCCGGGCTATGCCGAATCGGGCGGCAAGGTCGACAAGGCGGGATGGCTGGTGGGCTCGCCGATGGGTTTCCACGGCCCCTGGGGCACAACCTACGCCAGCAACCTGCGCCTGCGCATGCAGCAGCTGAGCGAGGCGCAATGGCTGGAATACAGCGCCAACCTGCGTACCCGCCCGATCATGCCGGACTTCGCCGTGCGCGACATGAGTGAAGAGGACCGCCGCGCGATCTACCGTTTCGTGCACGCCCTCGGCGCTGCAGGACAGCCGGCGCCGGAGGCGTTGCCGCCAGGCAGGACGCCACCGCCGCCCTACTTCGGCATGGTGCTGCCGGCACCGCCCTCACCGCCCGCCGCCGTCCAGTGAACGGTGCTGGCGGGCTCCACTATGAAAACCTGCACCATGGACACATTCACCAGGGAAACACGCGGCCACTGACCATCCAGAACAGACCGAAGGCCAATCCGAACAGCGTCCAGAACAGCTGGCCCAGCCCGCGGAACAGCTTCACCGCCAGATAGACGCCGCCGATGGCCAGCAGCACGCGCCAGACGAAGCCCTGGTCCAGGCCGCGGGCGGACGGGGCGGAACCGGAAGAGGCGTGGGTGGTGGTCATGGTGGCGATCCTGGGAATGGGCGTCCGGGAGTGGACGGGACCCATCTTCCCGATCGCCCCGGCGCCGCATCAGTCGCAGGCGTCAGCCATCGCGGGTGACATTCGTCAGCCGCCGGGCCTTGCCTGAACGGGGAAAACACCCGGGTTTGAGCCGGACGGCATGAAAGCGTACAATTTCGGTACGTTTTCCGAGTTCCTCCCCCATGCTCCGCGTCACCAAGCTGACCGACTACGCCACCGTGGTCCTGACCGTGCTCGCCGCCCGGCCGGGCGAGGTCCTGAGTGCGTCCGACCTGGCCGAACATTCCGGCCTGGAATCCCCCACCGTGAGCAAGGTGCTCAAGCCGCTGGCGCAGGCCGGCCTGGTGGAAGGCCTGCGTGGCGTCCACGGCGGCTACCGCCTGAGCCGCGACGCGGCCGACATCAGCCTGGTGGAAATCGTCGAGGCCATGGAAGGTCCGTTGGCCATGACCGAATGCAGCCAGAGCGAAAGCCAGTGCGGCATCGCCCACCAGTGCGGCGCGCGCGCCAACTGGCGCCTGATCAACGACGTGGTGGCCGACGCGCTGCGCGGCTTCACCCTGGCCCAGATGATCACCCCTCCCCCCTCCTCTTCCGACGACACGCGCAGGCGCCCCATCGCCGTGCGGGTCGCGACCCGTTGAACCGCAGGCAGCCCGATGGCCACCGAGAACGCTGAAATCCTGGAACAGCTGGGACGTCGCTACGACGCCGGCTTCATCACCGACATCGAATCCGATTCGCTGCCGCCCGGCCTCGGCGAGGACGTGGTGCGCGCCCTCTCCGCGAAGAAGGAAGAACCCGAGTGGATGACCGAGTGGCGGCTGGCGGCCTACCGCCACTGGCTGACCATGCCGGTGCCGCACTGGGCCAAGCTGAAGATCGCGCCGATCGATTTCCAGGCCATCAGCTACTACTCCGCGCCGAAGGCCAAGTACGCCTCGCTGGATGAGGTGCCGCAGGAGCTGCTGGATACCTACGACAAGCTCGGCGTGCCGCTGCACGAGCGCGCCAAGCTGGCCGGCGTGGCGGTGGACGCGGTGTTCGACTCCGTGTCCGTCGGCACCACCTTCCGCAAGGAACTGGCCGAGAAGGGCGTGATCTTCTGCTCGATGAGCGAAGCCATCAAGGAACACCCGGCGCTGGTCAAACAGTACCTGGGCAGCGTGGTGCCGGTAGGCGACAACTACTTCGCCGCACTGAATTCGGCGGTGTTCTCCGATGGCAGCTTCGTGTTCATCCCCAAGGGCGTCCGCTGCCCGATGGAACTGAGCACCTACTTCCGCATCAATGCAGGCCATACCGGCCAGTTCGAGCGCACGCTGATCATCTGCGAGGACAAGGCCTACGTCTCGTACCTGGAAGGCTGCACCGCGCCGATGCGCGACGAGAACCAGCTGCACGCCGCGGTGGTCGAGCTGGTCGCGCTGGAAGATGCCGAGATCAAGTACAGCACCGTGCAGAACTGGTACCCGGGCGACGAGGAAGGCCGTGGCGGCATCTACAACTTCGTCACCAAGCGCGCCGAATGCCGGGGCGACCGCAGCAAGGTGACCTGGACGCAGGTGGAAACCGGTTCGGCGATCACCTGGAAGTACCCGTCCTGCGTGCTGCTGGGCGACGACTCGACCGGCGAATTCCACTCGGTCGCGCTCACCCACCATCGCCAGCAGGCCGATACCGGCACCAAGATGATCCACGTGGGCAAGCGCACCAAGAGCAAGATCGTCAGCAAGGGCATCAGCGCCGGCCGCGGCCAGAACACCTACCGTGGCCTGGTGAAGGTGGACCGCAACGCCGATGGCGCGCGCAACCACACCCAGTGCGACAGCCTGCTGATCGGCAAGAAGTGCGGCGCCCACACCTTCCCCTACATCGAGGTGAAGAACCCGACGGCGACGCTGGAACACGAGGCCACCACCTCCAAGATCAGCGACGACCAGATGTTCTACTGCCGCGCGCGTGGCATCAGCCAGGAGGACGCGGTGTCGATGATCGTCGACGGCTTCTGCAAGCAGGTCTTCCGGGAACTGCCGATGGAGTTCGCGGTGGAAGCGAAGAAGCTGCTGGAAGTGTCGCTGGAAGGCAGCGTGGGATAAGGCTTCTCCCTTCTCCCGCCGGGAGAAGGTGGCGCGAAGCGCCGGATGAGGGTGCGGCGGAGTCGGGAAGGTTCACCGCCAACGATTCCGCCAGACCCTCACCCCAACCCCTCTCCCGGTGGGAGAGGGGCTCAAGAAATCAAACTGGAAACGCACCATGTTGAAGATCGACAACCTCCACGCCAGCGTCGCCGGCAAGGAAATCCTGAAAGGCCTCTCGCTCGACGTGAAGCCGGGCCAGGTGCACGCCATCATGGGCCCCAATGGCGCGGGCAAGTCCACGCTGGGCAACATTCTTGCCGGCCGCGAAGGGTATGAGGTCACCGCCGGCACGGTGGAATTCGAAGGCAAGCCGCTGCTGGAACTGGAACCGGAAGAGCGCGCCGCCGCCGGCGTGTTCCTCGCCTTCCAGTACCCGGTGGAGATCCCCGGCGTCAACAACACCTATTTCCTGCGCGCTGCGCTCAATGCCCAGCGCAAGGCGCGTGGAGAGGCCGAACTGGATTCCATGCAGTTCCTCAAGCTGGTGCGCGAGAAACTGGCCGTGCTGCACCTGAAGGACGAACTGCTGCACCGGGGTGTCAACGAAGGCTTCAGCGGTGGCGAGAAGAAGCGCAACGAGATCTTCCAGCTGGCCGTGCTGGAACCGAAGCTGGCCATCCTGGACGAAACCGACAGCGGCCTGGACATCGACGCGCTGAAGAACGTCGCCGAGGGCGTCAATGCGTTGCGTTCGCCCGACCGCGCCTTCCTGGTCATCACTCACTACCAGCGCCTGCTCGACTACATCAAGCCGGACGTCGTGCATGTGCTCGCCAATGGGCGCATCGTCGAATCCGGGGGCCCGGAACTGGCACTGGAACTCGAAGAGCACGGTTACGCGTGGATCAAGGACCGCGTGGCACCGGAGAAGGTCGCCTGATGAGCGCGCTGCTGGATTCCCTGTCGGCCGGCTTCAACGGCGACGCGGCGCGCCGCGCCGTACTGGACGAAGCCCTGCGCGATGGCCTGCCCGGGCCGCGCGCGGAAGCGTGGAAGTACACGTCGTTGCGCCAGCTCGAGCGCCGCAGCTTCGCCAGCGTGGACGTCGCACCCACCGTGGACCCGATGCTGCTGGCCGACATCCCCGCACCGCGTGCGGTGTTCGTCAACGGCCGCTATTCCGTCGCGCTGTCGCTGACCGCCGACCTGCCCGACGGTGTCAGCCTGCAGCTGCTGTCCGAAGCCCTCGCCGAAGGCGGTGACGCCGCGCGTTTCCTGCAGCGCCGCTTCGAGCGCGGCGACGAAGTGTTCGCCCGCCTCAACGCCGCGCTGGCCACCGAAGGCGTTCTCCTGCGTGCCGAAGCGGATGCCAGCAGCGATCAGCCGTTGCACCTGGTCTTCATCGGTGCCGAGGATGGCGCTGAGCGCGCCTGGCATCTGCGCAACCTGATCGAGCTGCGTGCCGGCGCTGCCCTGACCGTGGTCGAGCACCATGTCGCCATCGGCGCGCACGCGCACCTCATCAACGCCCTGAGTCATGTGCACCTGGCGCAGGGAGCACGCCTCACCCATGCGCGCGTCGAAGCCGAGAGCGCGCGCGCCACCACGCTGCTGCGCACCGACGCGGTGCTGGCCCGTGACACCGAATACCGTCGCGTGGACCTGGAACTCGATGGCGGCCTGTCGCGCCATGAACTGAATGTCCGCCTCGAAGGCGATGGCGCGCGCCTGATCGCCAACGGGGTGCTGCTGGCGCACGGTCGCCGCCATGTGGACACGCGCCTGGGCATCGACCACATCGCCCGCGATACCGCCTGCGAGCTGACGTGGCGCGGCCTGGGTGCGGGCCGCGGCCGCGTGGTTTTCCACGGCGGCATCCTGATCCGCGAGGGTGCGGACGGCACCGACGCGGCGCTGTCGAACAAGAACCTGCTGCTCTCCGACAACGCGGAGATCGACACCCAGCCGGTGCTCGAGATCCATGCCGACGAAGTCAAGGCGGCGCACGGCGCCACCGTCGGCCAACTGGAAGCCAATGCACTCTTCTACCTGCGCTCCCGCGGCCTGTCTGCGCCGGAAGCGCAGCAACTGCTGACGGCCGCGTTCTGCCGCGAACCGCTGTCCGTCATCCAGGACGCGGGCCTTCGTGACCTGCTGGTGGCGCGCGTCGATGCGGCGCTGGCGACCTTGGGCGCGGCATGAACCGCGAGACCGTCCAGGCGCCTGCGGCGGAAACCGGCGTCGACTGGGATCAGGTCCGCGCCGATTTCCCCTTGCTGACGCGCCAGGTCAACGGCAAGCCGCTGGTCTACCTGGACAGCGCCAACACCGGCCAGAAGCCCGCCTTGGTCATCGAGACCGTCGACGCGTTCTACCGCCAGCACAACGCCAACGTCAGCCGCGCCGTGCACACGCTCGGCACCGAGGCGACCGAGGCCTATGAAGGCGCGCGCAAGAAACTTGCGCGCTTCCTCAACGTGCGCCCGGACGAACTGGTGCTGTGCAGCGGCACCACGTTCGCGATCAATCTGGTCGCGTACTCGTGGGCGTTGCCGCGCCTGAAGGCCGGCGACACGATCCTGGTCTCGCGCATGGAGCACCACGCCAACATCGTGCCCTGGCAGCTGGTTGCCCAGCGCACCGGGGCGACAGTGAAGGTCGCGGAGATCCGCGAAGACGGCACGCTGGACCTGGATGCCCTGCACGCCGCCATGACCGGCGACGTGAAGCTGCTGGCCATCGCCCACACCTCCAACGTGCTGGGCACGGTGAGTCCCGTCCGCGAGATCTGCCGCGAGGCCCGCAAGCGCGGCATCGTCACCGTCGTGGACGGCTCGCAGGCGGTTCCGCATCGAGCGGTGGACGTCGCGGCTATCGGTTGCGACTTCTATGCATTGACTGGTCACAAGATGTGCGGCCCCACCGGCACCGGGGCGCTGTGGGCACGCAAGGAACACCTGCAGGCCATGCCGCCCTTTATCGGTGGCGGCGAGATGATCAAGGAAGTCAGCTTCGACGGCACCGTCTTCAACGACGCGCCGCACAAGTTCGAAGCCGGTACGCCCAACATCGCCGGCTTCATCGGCCTGGGTGCGGCCGTGGACTACCTCGATGCATTGGGCATGGCGCATGTCGAAACACGCGAAGCGGACTTGCTGGCGCACGCCACCGAGGAGCTGGACAGGATGGACGGCCTGCGCATCTTCGGCCGCGCGCCGGACAAGGCGGCAGTGATCTCGTTCCTGATCGAAGGCGCGCACGCACACGACCTGGCCACGCTGCTGGACCTGGAGGGCGTCGCGGTCCGTTCCGGCCAGCACTGCGCCCATCCGCTGCTGCAGTTCTACGGGGTGGCGGCCACGCTGCGGGCATCGTTCGCGTTCTACAACACGCACGAGGAAGTGGAGCGCTTCATTGCCGCCCTGAAGAAGGCGCGTAGCCTGCTGGCGTAACGACTGCGTTCTGCGGGGGCGATGCCGGTCGCGACCGCGCATTCTTCTGCTGCTGAACCTGTCGGGGCATGGCGGGATCGCGGTCGCGACTGACGTCGCTCCTACAGGTTGCCGGATTTCCGTAAAATCCGGCCATGGATACCCTGACATTCCGCACGGCCACCGAGGCCGACATCCCCGAACTCGTCGCCCTGGTGACGTCCGCCTACCGGGGCGACGTCAGCAGGCAGGGCTGGACCACCGAAGCCGACCTTCTGGACGGCCAGCGCATCGACGCCGACGCGCTCCGCCGCGACATCGAACGGCCGCGCAGCCGGATCATCATCGCCGAACGAGACGGGGACCCGCTCGCCTGCGCACACGTGGCGGACGACGACGGTGCCGGTTACTTCGGCATGTTCTCGGTGCGTCCCGACCTGCAGGGCGCAGGCGTGGGGAAGGCCATGCTGGCCGAGGCGGAGCGCATTGCATGCGTCGAGTGGCGACTGCCTGCGATGCGGATGACCGTGATCGACCTGCGCGATGAACTGATCGCTTTCTATGAGCGGCGCGGCTATGCGCGTACCGGGATCAAGAAACCGTTCCCCTATGGCGATGCGCGCTACGGCATCCCCAAGCGTGACGACCTGCGTTTCGAGGTCCTGGAGAAACCGCTGCCGGGTGACACGGCATGAGCGGGACATGGACCTTCGTCTGCGCCACCGGCGAGTTGCTGCCGGGCGAGATGAAGATGGTCTTCGACGAGGTCACGGGCACGCCCATCGTCATCTTCAACCATGATGGCGATCTGTACGCGCTGGAAGACAAATGCAGCCACGAGGACTTCGAACTGTCCTCCGGCAGTTTCGATGCCGGGGAAGCCAGCATCGAATGCGTGCTGCACGGCGCACGTTTCGACATCCGCGATGGCCGCGCCCTGTGCGCGCCGGCCTACTCGCCCGTGGTGAAATTCCCGACGAAGACGGAGCACGGTGGCGTCTGGACACGCGACGACCGGGACTGAGCCGGGAATGTGAATATTCTGTTGTAATCGCAAATCATTCTCATTATCCTGTCGCACCCCTGCGGCGGATCGCCGCAGCCTGACCCGCCCGAGGCCCCGGTGCTGCGTGATGCCAGCTCAATCATGACCGCGTTCGCCCGCCTGGTGCTGGCGTGCCTGCTCGTGATCATGGGCAGCGCTGCGCTGGCTTCTACGGGGATCTTCCCGCCAGCAGGTTCATCTTCGGACACGTTGTTGCATCGCGATGCCGGGATCCACTCCCGGGACGAGCTCCGCTACGGCTCGGCGTCGCAGGCGGAGCAGGCGATTGAAGGTCTGTGTATGCCGGCCGAGTCCGAAGGCGATGACGCGGGCGCCCGCGCCCAGTCCGCGCGGGCAGGGTCGCGGGTGCATGATGCGGCCGCCGGCCATTCCAGCAGCGCCCCCTCGCGCCATATCCGTCATCCCGGTCGCGGGCCGCCGGCCGCCTGAGCTACCTGCGTGCACCGCGCCTGCCGGTGACACCGCTGCTTGCAGGATCCAGCTCCCGCAAAGGCGCAGATCCGCCGCCCCAGTCTTCACTCCACTCCCGCCAGCCTTCCGCCACCGGGTGTTTCTTCTCCGCACCTGAGGATCCTCATGAACCTGCGTCCATCCCCGCTTGCCGCCGCCCTGTTGCTCGCCATCACTGCCCCCGCGCTCGCCGCACCGACCGGGGACGTGCCCGCCGATGCCACAGGCCAGGCCAAGGAACTCGACGCCGTCGAAGTGCACGGCGAACGTGTACAGAAAGCGAGCTCACCGAAGTACACGGAAGCCCTGGTCGACACGCCGCAGACCATCACCGTGGTGACCAGCGAAGTGATGGCGCAGCAGAACCTGCTCGGACTGAGGGACGTACTCAGCACGCTGCCCGGCATCACCTTCGGCGCCGGTGAAGGCGGCGGCGGCTACGGCGACAGCATCAACCTGCGCGGCTTCACCGCCAGCAGCGACATCACCACCGATGGTGTGCGCGACAGCGCGCAGTACACCCGTAGCGATACTTTCAACCTGGAAGCGATCGAACTGATCAATGGCGCCAACTCGGCTATGTCAGGTGCCGGCTCCGTCGGCGGCAACATCAACCTGGTGAGCAAGGTCGCGCGCGAAGGCGACTTCAGCTTGTTCACCGTGGGCGCAGGGAGCGACAAGTACGGCCGGGTCACTGCTGACAGCAACTTCGATTTCGACAACGGCATCGCCGTGCGACTGAACGCCATGGGACATACCCAGGACGTTCCGGGCCGCGATGAGGAATTCAAGCATCGCTGGGGCTTCGCGCCGTCGATTGCGTTCGGGCTGGGGTCGGACACGCGCCTCACGCTGAGCTACCTGCACCAGGAAGACAACAACATGCCGCAGTACGGCGTTCCTTTCGCGCTCAGCCCATTCAACAATGGGCCGCTGCCAGGCGTCGATCGCGAGACGTACTTCGGCTATCGCAACACGTCCCGCCAGGAAAGCACGGTCGACATGCTGACCGGCGTATTCGAGATGGACTTTGGCGATCGCGTGAAGCTGCGCACCCTGGGACGCCTGCAACGGGTCGAGCAATACACCAATGCCACGGCACTGCAAGGTAGCTGGTGCCTGCCGAACAATACGAACCCCTACACCGGCCAAGCCTGCGCCGGTCAGCCTGCCGGCACATGGAATCCAAATGGTGGACCTCGTGGCCTCGTCCGCGACACGGAGAATTTCATTGCGCACAGTCAGACCGACCTGACCGCCACTTTCGACACCGGCACGGTCCGTCATGACGTGGTGGTCGGCGTGTCTTTCAGCAAAGAAGACTTCGACCTCGACTCCGGAACGACGTTCCGCAATCCGGATGGTTCGACCACGGGCATCACTTATCCCATCCAGAACTTCGACAACCCCTACAACATCTGGACGGGTCCACAGAATTACTTCCGCACGGGCCGCACCGAGGGCAGCCTGAACAATCAGGCGGCATACGTGTTCGACACGTTGAAGTTCGGCCAGCAGTGGCTGCTGAACCTGGGTGCACGCTACGAGCACAACGAAGGCGACACGGTGAACTACACCGTGAACGCCGCAGGCGCGGTCACCGGGATTGCGCCCGGCTACCCGGCACGAAACGAGGATGATCTGTTCTCCTACCGCGCCGGCCTGGTTTACAAGCCGGTGGACAACGCCAGCGTGTACCTGTCGTACGCCAACAGCAAGACGCCGTCCAAGGCTTCGGTGAATGGCTCATGCTCACCCGCCATTCCCAACGCGAACCCGAATCTCCCGCCCTCCGCGAACAACTGCAACGTGGATCCAGAGACCGCCGTCAACATCGAACTCGGCACCAAATGGGACCTGATCGATCAGCGCCTGGCGCTCACTGCCGCCCTGTTCCGCAACGAACGCCAGAACTACAAGGTCGCCAGCGCCGATCCACTGCAGCCTGAGCAGGTGCTGGACGGCAAGGCACGCGTCGACGGCGTCGCGCTGGGCGTGGCGGGCAACATCACCCGCGAATGGTCGATGTTCGCCAACTACACATTCCTGGACAGCGAAGTCCTGCAGAGCGTCGCCGATGAAGCAACCGCCGATCCCGTCAAAGGGCGTGAGCTGACACAGACACCGCGTCATTCGGCCAGCCTGTGGACCACCTACGCGCTGGGCGACTGGACGTTCGGCTACGGCGCGACCTATCAGGGTGAGTTCTACCCCAACAACGCAACGGCCGCGGCCTATCTCAAGACAGACGCCTACTGGGTGCATCGCGCCATGGTCAGCTACCAGCTCACTTCGCGTATCGGTTTGCAGCTCAACGTCAACAATCTGTTCGACGAGGAGTACTACACCGGCATTCGCAACAATCTGACGGTCACCAATGGCGTCGTCACTGCGGGCAATGGCTGGGCCAACTCGGGCGAGGGTCGTTCCGCAGTGCTGACCGCCACTTTCAAGTTCTGAGGCTCCGCTTGTAGGTCCGCGATCCGCCCCGCCCATGCACAATGGGCGGGGCTTCCTGTTTCGAGGTTCCCGATCATGCTGCTCGCCATTCCCGATGTCTTGACCCCGGCCCAGGTGGCTCACGCGCGTGCAACGCTCGACGCCGCCGACTGGGCCGACGGCCGCATCACCGCCGGCTACCAGTCGGCCAAAGCCAAGGACAACGCGCAGCTGCCGGAGGATTCGCCGGCGGCACGCGAGGTCGGCGCACTGATCCTTGACGCCCTTTCCCGCAACAGCACCTTCTTTTCCGCAGCGCTGCCGAAGCGCATTTATCCGCCCCTGTTCAACCGCTATACCGGCGGCCAGTCGTTCGGCTACCACGTCGACAACGCGATCCGCTACGACCGCAGCCGCGGCGGTGTGGATCCCGTCCGGACCGACGTATCGGCCACGCTCTTCCTCAGTGCGCCGGACGAATACGACGGCGGCGAACTGATCATCGAAGACACCTTCGGCACGCAGAGCGTGAAGCTGCCGGCCGGGCACATGGTGCTGTATCCCGGCACCAGCCTGCACAAGGTCACCCCGGTGACGCGGGGCGCGCGCGTGGCGTCGTTCTTCTGGATGCAGAGCATGGTGCGCGACGACGGCCACCGGCGACTGATGTTCGAACTGGACGTCTCGATCCGCCGCCTGACCGCCGACGTCCCCGACCATCCCGCACTGGTCCAGTTGACCGGCGTGTATCACAACCTGCTCAGGCAGTGGGCCGAGACCTGATCCCGCGGCCCGCGACGCGGCCAAGATCCGTTCTTGTTTGCACTTGATAAGTATTCTCATTTAAAATGACCCCCGTTCGACGTGCCGCTCTTGGCACGTCGCCGGGGAATCGCTTGATCCGCATCCGTCCCACCGCTGTCAGCCCAGTCCGCGTGTCCGGTCGACGCGCATCGTCCTGGCATGCGGGCATGGTGGCCGCCGTGTTGTGGGGCGCGCTGGCCCTGCTGGGCCTCGCCGCGGCCGGTCTGCTGCACCCCGATGCCTCCAGCGCCCATGCCGTCTCCTACACCGGGCATGTGTCGGCCCATGTCCAGGATGGCGACCCGCCGGACGAGATTCGACACCGTGCGCATCACCTGAAGAAGCCGCGCCTCAGCGCACTGCAGGTCTTCACTCTCGCGTCGCCGGTCACGACGCCGGCCGTGTTTGCTTCCCGCGATTCCGACGCCCCCGGAAGTTGCGACCTGCACTCGCATCGCCGTGCGTCCCACGACGCGGTGCCCCCTGGCCGTGCCTGTCCGTCCCTCCGCCTGCATCCCGGCCAAGCGCCGCCGCACACGGCCTGACGGCTTTTTCGCCCGCACCACGCGGGCCTGCATGACCGTACGCCGCCCCGCGCATCCGCGGGCGGGCGCGTGCATCCCTACCCTGTCCCCACTTCGATGAACCTCATGAAGAACTCTTGCCGCTCCCTGCAGGCGCCGCTGCGCCGCACCCGTCTTGCCATCGCGCTTATCGCCGTCGTGTCCGCGCCCGCACTCGCCCAGCCGATGCCTGATGGCGCCACCGACGCCACCGATCTCGACACCGTCGTGGTCACCGCCGCCGGCTTCGAGCAGAAGATCACCGATGCGCCGGCCAGCATCAGCGTGATCACGGCGGAAGAACTGCGCCAGCGCCCCTACATCACGCTGATCGACGCCGTGCGCGACCTGGAAGGCGTGGACGTCGGCGAGACGTCGGACAAGACCGGCCAGAAGACCATCAGCATCCGGGGCATGGGGCCGGACTACACGTTGATCCTCATCGACGGCAAGCGCCAGAACAACCACGGCGACATCTATCCGAACGCGTTCGGCGGCAACCAGTTCAACCACATTCCGCCGCTGGACATGATCCAGCGCATCGAGGTGATCCGCGGCCCGGCCTCCACGCTGTACGGTGCGGATGCGTTGGGCGGCGTCATCAACATCATCACCCGCAAGGTCTCGGACCGCTGGCAGGGCTCGGCCACGCTGGGTCACGGTATCCAGGAGAACAGCGACTTCGGCAGCGACAGCACCTTCGACTTCATGTTGATGGGGCCGCTGGTGAAGGACCGCCTGGGCCTGGGCGTGCGCGGCTCCTGGTACGAGCGCAATGCATCCACGCCGGAATATGAAGCCATCACGGCGCCTGACGGCAGCGTGTTCGAGCGGGCACTGGGCTTCGGAGGCGGCGGCAAGACGGTGGACAACACCAACAAGAGCGCAGGCGTCACGCTGAGCTGGACACCGACGGACAACCAGAGCGTCGTCTTCGACTACGACACGTCGGAGCAGGTGTACGACAACACGCCGTACATCAACAATCTCGGCTCCGAAACCTATCCGCTGGGCACGGTGGACGGGCTGGCCGGCATCTGGCGCGCGGCGCCGCAGGTGGGATACGCCGCCGACCAGGAATTCACCCGTGACCAGTGGTCGGTCACGCACAACGGCCAGTGGACTTTCGGCAACAGTTTCATCTCGCTGGCCCACATCGATACCGGCAACCACGGCCGCACCTTGCCGTTCACCGTCGCCGAGCGCCTGTTGCACCGGCAGATCTTCCAGGGCACGGGAGCATACGCCGGACTGAGCGTCGCCGAGCGCCAGGCCATCGCAGTCTCCACCTTCCTGCCGCGTCCGAAGCGCACCATGGACAGCCGCCAGTACACACTGGATGCGAAGCTCGACTTCGCGATCGGCCAGGCCCACCACGTCGTGGTCGGCGGACAGCTCATCGATGGCGAACTGGAAGACGGCGTGTTCGGCATGGAAGGCGGCGGCGATGGCGGCGGCACCGTGCAGGACCACAAGATGTGGTCGCTGTTCGCCGAGGACAACTGGAACCCGATCGAAGCCCTCACCATCACGCTGGGCCTGCGCCATGACGACCACAATGTGTTCGGCAGCCATCTCAGCCCGCGTGCTTACGCGGTATGGGACGTCAGCGAAGCCTGGACGCTGAAGGGCGGCGTCAGCACGGGCTTCAAGACACCCAAGACCACCGACCTGTACGACGGCATCACCGGTTTCGGAGGCCAGGGCACCACGCCCTTCGTCGGCAATCCCGACCTGCAGCCCGAGACCAGCGTCAACAGCGAGATCGCGCTCTACTGGACGTCACCGGACGACGCGCACAACTTCAACCTTACGGTGTTCCGCAACGACTTCGACGACAAGATCGCGCGCGGCGAGACCAGCCTGAGCTGCGAGCAGACCGGCGGCGTGCGCCCCTGCGCCAACCTGGGCGACTACGCGCTGCTGGGCTACAGCACTTACGCGCAGAACATCAACATCGACGAAGTACGTATCCAGGGCGTGGAGATTGCCGGCCGCTGGGGCATCACCGACGCCTTGTCGCTGCGCGCCAACTACACCTTCACCGACAGCGAGCAGCTCAGTGGGGCGCAGAAGGGCTTGCCGCTCACCAACACCGCCAGGCACATGGTCAATACCAGCCTGAACTGGCAAGCCACGGAGAACTTCAGCCTGCAGTTGCTGGCCGAAGCCCGCTCCAAGCGCTACCGCGACACCCTCAACGGCGTTCGGCGCGACTACCAGGACTACACCGTGCTGCACCTGGGCGCGCAGTACCGCTTCAACGAGCACGTCTCGGTGTCGGGACGCATCAACAACCTGCTGGACGAAGACTTCACCACCTTCCAGACGGTCTTCACCGACCTCAACAACGATGGCACCTACACCTCCAACGAGGTGGCGTACCTGGACGACTACAACAACAAGGACAAGTCGCGGAACCTGTGGCTGAGCCTCGACGTCAACTTCTGACGCGAACGCGCGCTCCCCTCTCCACGCGGGAGGGGAGCGCGCCCCTTAATTGAGAGCCATTCTCATCTGTGATGTAATGGCGTCCCGCTCCACCCTGCGTCGAGACTGCCGTTGTCCTCTTCCGCGTCCCCCGCCCTCCAGCAACAACGCCGCGGCTTCTGGCTGCGCACGTTGCACCAGTGGCACTGGATCAGTTCGGCGGTCTGCCTGATCGGCATGCTGCTGTTCTCCATCACGGGGATCACGCTGAACCACGCATCCAGGATCGAGGCCTCGCCCGAGGTCACCAACCTCACCGCCACGCTTCCCGCCCCCTTGCTCGCCGCGCTCGGTGACCGGCAGGACGGCAATGCACCGGTGCCTGCCACCGTTGCCGATTGGCTCGACAAGGAATTGTCGGTATCCGTCGGTCAGCGGCCAGCGGAATGGTCCGACATGGAGCTTTACCTCTCCATGCCTGGCCCCGGTACGGATGCATGGCTGAGCATCGACCGGGAAACCGGTGCGGTGGAATACGAACGCACGCACCGTGGCTGGATCTCCTACTTCAATGACCTGCACAAGGGTCGCAACGCCGGGCCGGCATGGGGCTGGTTCCTCGACATCTTCGCCGTGGCCTGCCTGGTGTTCTGCATCACCGGCCTGTTCCTGCTCTACCTGCACGGTCGGCAGCGCCGCATGACCTGGCCGATGGTCGGCCTGGGCCTGCTGGTGCCGCTGTTGATCGCGCTGCTCTTCATCCACTGATTCCCTTCCACGAACCCACGAGTGACCGCATGTCGAAGATCGCCGTCCACACCACGCTGACCATCGCGCTCAGCGGCCTGCTGGCCACGCCGGCGTATGCCGCCACGCTGGACATCAACGTCGAGATCCCCAAGCTCAACGTGGCCGAGTACCACCGCCCCTACGTGGCCATCTGGATCGAAGGCGCGGACCAGAAGGTCGCCGCCAATCTGTCGGTCTGGTACCAGCAGACGAGCAACGCCGAAGGCCATGGCACCAAATGGTTGCCCGACATGCGCCAGTGGTGGCGCAAGTCCGGACGCAGCCTGAAGGTGCCCGTGGACGGCGTGACCGGCCCGACCAAGCCGGTGGGCAAGCATGCGCTGAGTTTCACTGACAAGCAGCCACAACTGGCCAGGCTGGCGCCGGGTGAATACACGCTGGTGGTCGAGGCCGCGCGCGAGGTCGGTGGCCGCGAACTGCTGAAGATCCCCTTCAGCTGGCCGGCGAAGAAGCCTGCGCAGGCCGGCAAGGCGCAGGGCAGCACCGAACTCGGCGCCGTGACCCTGGCCGTGAAGCCCTGATCGCCCTTCCCTTTTCCTTGCTGGAGACTTCCATGAAGCGTTCCCTTGCCGTCGCCATCGCCCTGGCCGCCACCATTCCCGCCACCGCCCTGGCGCACAAGGCCTGGATGATGCCGTCGCAGACGGTCATTGCCGGCACCAATCCGTGGATCACGGTCGACGCCGCCGTGTCGAACGACCTGTTCTACTTCAACCACGTGCCGCTGCGCACCGAGGGCCTGGCCATCACTGCGCCGGACGGCAGCACGGTGGAAGCGCAGAACCTGGCAACCGGCAAGTACCGCACCGTGTTCGATGTCGAACTGAAGCAGCAGGGCACGTACCGCATCGCGACCGTCAACAAGGGGTTGATGGTCCGCTGGGAAGGTGCCGACGGCAAGCCGGGCGGACTGCGTGGCGCCAAGCCGGAAGACCTCGCCACCAAGGTGCCGAAGGATGCGAAGAACCTGCAGGTATCGCAGTCCATCGGCCGCATCGAGACGTTCGTGACCAACGGCTCGCCCAACGACACGGCGTTGAAGAGCTCGGGCGAAGGCCTGGAACTGGTGCCGGTGACGCACCCGAATGACCTGTTTGCAGGTGAAGCGGCGAAGTTCCGGATGCTGGTCGACGGCAAGCCCGCTGCCGGCCTGGAATTCGAGATCACGCGCGGCGGCACGCGCTATCGCAATGCGCAGGAAGAGATCAAGGTCACCACCGACGCGAGCGGCGAGTTCAGCGTGACCTGGCCGGAAGCCGGCATGTACTGGCTTGAAACCGGTACGCAGGATGACAAGACGTCGGTACCGCAGGCCAAGCAGCGTCGCCTGAGCTACGTGGCGACGCTCGAAGTGCTGCCGCAGTAATTCCGCATGGCGCCGCCGGACAGGCATCCGGCGGCGCGTGATCGAATGAACGTCTCCCTCTCCCCGCTCTCCGCTCCTCCATCGCCCGTACAGGCCGTGCACGGACAGACCATGGGCACCACCTGGTCGGTGCAATGCGCGAGCGCGACGCGCCTCGATCTCCACACACTGCATGACGCGGTGCAGGCGCGCCTGGACCAGGTCGTGGCACAGATGAGCACGTGGCATGTGGACACGGACATCATGCGCTTCAACCGTGGCAGGGCGGGAGAATGGTTCGCGCTGCAGGACGACTTCCTGCACGTGCTGACAGCAGCGCTCGAGATCGCGGCCGCCAGCGAAGGAACCTTCGACCCGACCGTGTCGCCCCTGGTGGCCGCATGGGGTTTCGGCGCACATGCCGGCGCCCGTGGACGTCCGACGCCAGCCGATCTCGTCGACGCGCGCGCGCGCGTGGGCTGGCAGCACCTGCGCTTCGATGCCGACCAACGCCGCGTCAGGCAACCGGGCGGCCTCATGCTCGATCTCTCGGCCATCGCCAAGGGCTACGGCGTGGATGTCGTCGCGGCGCTGCTGCGCCGTCGCGGCATCGACAGTGCGCTGGTGGAAGTAGGGGGCGAACTGTACGGCTACGGCCGCAAGCCCGACGGCCAGCCTTGGCGCGTGCTGGTCGAATCGTCGCCGGACGAGGAAGTGGATGACGATGGGCTGGAGCCGCGTGTGCTGACGCTCGATGGCGTGGCGGTCGCGACCTCCGGCGACCGT
The DNA here is from genome assembly GCF_052871755.1 of Pseudoxanthomonas sp. LARHCG66. Lineage (NCBI taxonomy): Bacteria > Pseudomonadati > Pseudomonadota > Gammaproteobacteria > Lysobacterales > Lysobacteraceae > Pseudoxanthomonas > Pseudoxanthomonas sp. LARHCG66. The sequence goes on from NZ_JBIXJW010000001.1 coordinate 905,560, forward strand.
TGGCATGCCTATGCACACGAGGGCCGGCGCTATTCGCACACGATCGATCCGCGCAGCGGTGAGCCGGTGACCGATGCCGCAGCGGCCGTCACCGTGGTCGCGGCCGATGCCATGCAGGCCGATGCGTGGGCGACTGCGTTGACCGTGATGGGGACAGCCGATGGCCAGGCATTCGCAGCGCGCCACGGATTGGCCGCGCGCTTCCTCCAACGCTCCGCACAGGGCCTGCAGGAAACCATGACGCCCGCCTTCGAGCGACACCTCGCGGCATGAGCACGTCCCCGACGCCCTCGCGCGGAATCGCCCCGCTGCTGGGCAACACGCTGGTGATCCTGCTGCTGGTCGCATGCGCGTGGCTGTTCGCTCGCCTGCACGAAGGCGCCTGGTGGATGGCCGCGCCCTCGGCGATACGCGGCTACGCCGCTGCGGCAGCGGTGCTCGCGTACGCAGGCTTGACGGGTTGGTTCCTGCACCGTGCACGCGTGCGCGAACGCGCCGCCCAGCCCAGTGCGCATGCCGTGCAGGATGCAGTGTGGGTCGTGCATGCCAGCCAGACAGGCTTCGCGCTGGAACTGGCCGACCTGACAGCCGCCTCGCTCCGCCACAGCGGCGTGGTCGTGCAGCGCGCGGGGCTGGAGCATCTGGATGCGGTCCGGCTCAAGGGCATGACCCGCGCGGTCTTCGTGGTCAGCACGACCGGCGAGGGTGATCCACCCGATCCCGCCCTGGGCTTTGTGCGTCAGGTGATGCCGCAATCGCTTTCGCTGGCAGGCTTGCAGTACGCGGTGCTTGCGCTGGGCGATCGTGAGTACGCGCACTTCTGCGCTTTCGGCCATCAACTGGACGACTGGCTGCGTCGCCACGGCGCGCAACCGCTGTTCGACCTGGTCGAGGTCGACAACGCCGACGACAGCGCGCTGCGCCACTGGCAGCACCACATCGGTCAACTCGGCAATGGCACGGACATGCCCGACTGGTCGGCGCCACGCTACGAATCCTGGCGATTGCGCGAGCGCATCGAACTGAATCCCGGAAGTCTCGGCGGACCCGCGTTTCACCTGGTGCTGGAACCCACCGCGGGAATACTGCCGGCATGGACGGCGGGCGACATCGCGGAGATCGGCCCACGACACGCCATTGCCGATGTCGAAGCCTTTCTGCGTGCCAGCGGCCTGCAGGGCGATGCTGTGGTGGACTGGCAGGGCGAACGGGTGACATTGACTGACGTGCTCGCACGCAGCCAGTGGCCTTCCTCTGCCGGCGCGTCCCTGTTTTCGACTCCGCAGGCACTCGTTGACGCCTGCGCGCCGCTGCCCCATCGCGAGTATTCCGTTGCGTCGATACCGGAAGATGGCGCGCTGCACCTGCTGGTCCGCTTGATGCAGCGCGCGGACGGTGCGCCCGGGCTCGGTAGCGGATGGTTGTGCCGTCACGCCCGGCCTGGAGAAACGATTGCCCTGCGCATCCGGAGAAATCCGAACTTCCACCCCCCTGCTGCCCACGTACCGATGGTGCTGATTGGCAATGGCACCGGGTTGGCGGGATTGCGGGCCCACGTGAAGGCCCGAATGCATGCCGGAGTGACACGGAACTGGCTGCTGTTCGGCGAACGCCAGCGTTCCCGCGACTTCTTCCATGCCGACGAATTGATGGCATGGCACTCACAGGGTGTACTCGAGCACCTTGACCTGGCGTTCTCCCGCGATGACGGCGAGCACCGGTATGTCCAGCACGCCTTGCTGGCGCAGGACGACCGTCTTCGCCAGTGGGTCGACGAAGGGGCCGCCCTGTACGTCTGCGGCAGCCTGGCGGGCATGGCGCCGGACGTGGACGCCACGCTGCGCCAGATACTCGGAGATGACAGGGTCGAGCGACTGCGTGGCGACGGGCGCTACCGCCGCGACGTCTACTGACGCCATCCGCTCAGGCGTTCTTGCCAGCGCCCTCATCCTCGATGCGGATGGCCAACAGTTCGCCACCACCCTGAAGCGCGTAGCGGGTGCGCGCCGGCCCGGCGGCCAGGATGGCAGTGTCACCGCTCCAGAGATTCCCGAGCCCGCAATCGGCATCAAACGCCGCCTGCCCTGCGAGCAGGTGAACCACCCAATGCACACCAGGCTCGGTGAAGAAAAGCATCGGTCCAACCAAGGGGCGATGCAGCAGTTCGGTGCGGACGACGCCGCGTCGCCACATCAGATTGAAATCATGCGTGGGGCCATCGACCAGTTCGCCGGTCACCGCGTCTTCGCCCGCGAAACGATGGCGACCGTGCGGCGGGGCAAGCTCCACCACGCGCCCTTCGTTGAAACGGAGGCGCAGGCCGTTGCCGCGCAGCAGGACCAGTTCGCGATCAATGCCGGGAAATTCGGAGAAAGCGGCATCTTGTTCGATCTCGGCGATCGAGAGGCGCCAGTTCCATGCCCCGGCATCAGGCACCCGCGCGATCTCGCGCGTCCAGCCCAGGCCATTCCTCCAACGCTCCCGTCGGTACTCATTGGCGGGAATGATGCGCGACACGTCCGGCATGGTGGTCCCCTGTCTGGATGCGGCGCGATTCTAGCCCCTCCCCGTTATTGAGGCAGCTACGCGACAACCCTAAAACGACATCGCCCGGATGCGCCTCCTGCGCGTCCGGGCGATGTCCACCTCCGTGTCGGCATCCTGCCAGTGGCAGGCCAATGCCTGTTCCTGACCCATGCGCGTCCTGCGCGTTGTAGGTACGTCCTTGTCGGCCTCCTGCCTGTTTCCCCCTGGCATCCAGCCCCTGTGTCCGGCGCTCCACATCCTGTGGAACCGCCGGGCACGGGAATCGATCAGCGCCGTGCTACCGGCTTGGCAGGCGTCGCGGCAGCGGCCGGCTTGCGTACCGGTGCGGCACCGGCCCGCAGTTCGATGCGGTCGCGGTTCTGCTCCACGGTGCTCAGGCCGATGCCCTTCACCATCGCCAGTTCCTCGGCGCTCTTGAATGGTCCGTTGGCCTTGCGGTACTCGACGATGGCGGCGGCCTTCGCCGGACCCACGCCAGTCAGCACACGGTCCAGTGCGGCCGCATCCGCCGTGTTGATGTTGACCTTCTCCGCCGCCATGGCCTGCACGGCGATCAACAGCGAAAGTGCAGCGGCGAATACGATGTGGATGAACGACTTCATGACAACTCTCCTTGTGACGTTGGACTCTCCATGGATGGCGGGTGCGTCGACGCATCCGTCATGTGTCCGTCGGTCGCCTCGGGGCCGCGACGGTAGGGAGAGTGTCCAGCGCCCATGGGTGCCAAGGTATCGCCACTGCGCGTGCGAATCTGCCCGTAAACACCCCGGCCATGCGTAGGAAAAGTCCTACCCCAGGCAAGAGCGTAGAATGGCGCACTACGTCTCAAGTACTCCGGAGTTGCCATGGATACCGCCAAAGTCGACCGCTACGTAGCCGAAAAGTGGGATGACGACATCGTCCCGCAGCTGGTCGAGTACATCCGCATCCCCAACAAGTCACCGATGTTCGACAAGGACTGGGTAGCCAACGGGTACATGGAACAGGCGGTCCAGCTGATGGAGCGCTGGGCGAAGGCGCAGTCGGTTCCGGGCATGCAAGTCGAAGTGGTGCGCCTGGAAGGCCGCACCCCGCTGATCTTCATCGAGATTCCTGCGACCGGGCCCGAGACAGCAGCGGATACGGTGCTGCTGTACGGCCACCTGGACAAGCAGCCGGAAATGACCGGCTGGGACGACGACCTGGGCCCGTGGGTGCCGGTGATCAAGGGCGACAAGCTGTACGGCCGTGGCGGTGCCGATGATGGCTACGCGATCTTCGGCTCGCTGGCCGCCATCCAGGCGCTGCAGCAACAGGGCGTACCGCATGCACGGTGCGTGGTGCTGATCGAGGCCTGTGAGGAATCGGGCAGCTACGACCTGCCCGCCTATGTGGATCACCTCGCCGACCGCATCGGCATGCCGTCGCTGGTCGTGTGCCTGGATTCGGGCTGCGGCAATTACGACCAGCTCTGGTGCACTACGTCGTTGCGCGGCCTGGCTGGCGGCAACTTCACCGTCAAGGTGCTGGAGGAAGGCGTGCACTCGGGCGATGCGTCCGGCGTGGTGCCGTCCAGCTTCCGCCTGCTGCGCCAGCTGCTGTCCCGGCTCGAGGACGAGCAGACCGGCCGCATCCTGCCGGAGGGCTTGCAGGTCGAGATCCCCGCGGACCGCCTTGCGCAGGCGCAGGAAGCCGCGCGCGTGCTGGACACGGCGGTGTTCGACAAGTTCCCGTTCCTTCCCGGCATGACCCCGATGGCGGACGACCTTGCGCAGCTGGTGCTCAACCGCACCTGGCGCCCGGCGCTTTCGGTGACCGGCGTGGACGGCATGCCGCCGCTGTCGTCAGCCGGCAACGTGCTGCGACCACATACCTCGGTGAAGCTGTCGCTGCGCCTGCCGCCCACGCTGGATGGCAAGCAGGCCGGCCAGTTGCTGAAGGAACTGCTGGAAAAGGATGCGCCCAACGGTGCGCAGGTCAGCCTGGACCTGGAGAAGGCCAGCACCGGATGGAACGCGCCCGCCATGTCACCGTGGCTGGAGAAGGCCATCGATGCATCCAGCCGCGAGTTCTTCGGCGCCCCGGCGATGTACATGGGCGAAGGCGGCACCATTCCCTTCATGGGCATGCTGGGCGAGAAGTTCCCCGGTGCGCAGTTCATGATCACGGGCGTGCTGGGTCCGCATTCCAATGCGCACGGTCCGAACGAATTCCTGCACATCCCGATGGGCAAGAAGGTGACCGCCTGCGTTGCGCGTGTGATCGCCGAACACCATGCCGCCAGCGTGCGTGGCGAGACCACGGGCGTGGGCGTGGCGGCCGGTGGCGAGCAGCACGGCGACCACGGTTGCTGCTGAGCCGGATGGTTCGCGGGGGGAGTCCTGGGTTACGCTCCGGACACCCCCGCATTCCCAACTGGAGCGACTCGATGGAACAGATCTTTGGCGGCGGCATCCTCTGGACGTTGTTGATCGGCTTCCTCGCCGGCTTGCTGGCACGGGCCCTCAAGCCCGGCAACGACAAGCTCGGCTTCTTCATGACCATCGTTCTGGGCATCCTGGGCGCCCTGCTGGCGCGCTTCATCGGGGGTGCGCTGGGCTGGTACTCACCCGGCGAACCGGCGGGCTTCATCGCCTCGGTGATCGGCGCCATCGTGCTGCTCTTCATCTACGCCATGGTGAAGAAGAAGGCCTGAGCCGCCGGGGACAACCGGACGGCCGAGTGCCACGAAAAGCCCCGCCACGCGGGGCTTTTTCTTGTCCCCGTGCGGCGCGCACGACCGCTTTCATAATTCTTCATTCGGCTGTCAGGCGCTTCATCGAGGCCCGCGATGGAATGACGCTCCCTTCCAAGGAGTCATGCCATGCATCGTTCCCTGCTGTTGCTCTTCCTCGTCATGTCCCCCGTTGCACACGCGGCGGAGCCATCTGCCAGCGTCCCAGTCGTGCCGGAAGCCTATCGCCCACCCATGCCGATGCAGGATGGTTGGCAGACCGCCGACGCCCGTCGCGGCGGCTGGCAGGTTGATCGCCTGCAGGCGCTGGAAGCGGCCATCGCGAAGGGGGATTTCCCGGGCGTCACCAGTGTCGTCATCGCCCACCAGGGCAAGCTGGTGTACGAGCGCTACTTCAACGGCGGCGGCCCGGGCGTGCTCAACGACACGCGTTCGGCCACCAAGAGCGTCACCGCCCTGCTGCTGGGAGCGGCGATTGATCGCGGGCACATTCCCGGCGCGCAGGCGCCCGTGTATGCCTACTTCGCCGACAGGCGACCGTGGCAACACCCCAGTCCGCGCAAGCAGCAGATGACGCTGGAAGACCTGCTCACGATGAGCTCGGCCTGGGAGTGCGATGACGAAACCCCGTTCTCCGCCGGCAACGAGGAGCGCATGTATCTGAGTGAGGACTGGACCCGGTTCGCGCTGGACCTGCCGATGCGCGGCTTCGCGCCGTGGATGACGCGACCCGAGGACAGCCCGCATGGCCGGGCCTTTTCGTACTGCACGGCGGGCAGCTTCCTGCTGGGCGCGGTGATTGAACGCGCAACAGGCAAGCCGCTGGCGACGTTCGCTGCCGAAGCACTGGAACACCCACTCGGCATCCGGCAGGTGCAGTGGAACAGGTCGTCGGAGGGTGTGGGCATGGGTGGCGGTGGAACGCGTTACCGCAGCCGCGACCTGGCCAAACTGGGGCAACTGGTAGCCGATGGCGGCCGCTGGCAGGGCCGGCAGATCATCTCCACGCCCTGGATCAACGCGGCACTGACGGTGCATGCGCAGGCGCGCGAGAATGCGGACTACGGCTACCAGTTCTGGCGGTTCCGGTTTCCGGGCAAGCAAGAAGAGCAGGCGGCATGGGCGATGTCGGGCAACGGCGGCAACTACGTCTTCATCGTGCCCGAACGGCAGCTGGTGGCAGTGATCACGCGGACTTCGTTCAACCAGCGCAACGTCCACCCGCAGTCGCAGCAGATGTTTGGCGACTACGTGCTCAAGGCGATGCCGTAAGGCGTTCCAGCAACGCGACGGGCACCTTGCGGTGCTCGAGCGCGACGCGACGGTTGAGCGCATCCACGCTGCGGGCGAAGGCGGGCTCGGCCGCCATCGTCCTGAACAACGGCGACACCCGCAGGTACGCCGCATCGCTGTAGCCCGCATCCACTGCGCGTTGCAGCGATGCGAGCGCCGCCGCGCGATCGCCGGCGGCCTCGCGCAGCACCACGACTTCAAGCCAGTCGGAGGGATAGCCCGCACCGCCCTCCAACTCGCGGGCAAGGCCGTCGGCACGCACAGTGGCCCACGCCGGGTCGACGGGGCCGGCATGGAGGCGGGCCAGCGTCGTCGGCAGGCTGGCACCGGGACGCAAGGCTTCCGCCTGCCGGTAGGCCGCCAGGGCAGCCGCGGGATCACCCTGCAGTTGCGCCAGTTCGGCCGCCAGCTGGAACAGGTCGGCATGGTCCGTGCCGCGTCGCATGGCCTGGTCCAGCGCGGCCTGCGCTTCCGTCGTGCGGCCGTGGCGGAACAGGAAACGCGGCCACGCGATGTTGGAGAACACGTTGTCGGGATACAGCGCGAAGCTCTGGCGATAACGCGCTTCCGCCGCCTGCGGATAGCCCAGCAGATCCAGGATGCCGGCGATCTGCACCTGCAGATAGCGCACGCGCGCCGGATCGCCGCGCAATGATGTGTTCGCGAGCAGCGCCTGGGCGAGCAGCCCTTTGCGGTCATAGAGGTAGGCGGCGGACGCGCGGCTGTTGTCGGCGGCGGGGTCCAGCGCGACGGCACGTTCGTATCCGGCAAGCGCATCGTCGATACGGCCGCGGCAGTCATGCGAATAGCCCAGCGCGGCGTGGGCAGTCGCGCGCCCGGGCTCGGCGCGGATGGCCTGCTCGGCCAGCATCTGCGCGCGTTCCGCCCATTCCGGCGGAAAATTGAACAGGCAGACACGGGCACTGTAGGCGCGGCTCAATCCGACCAGTGCATCCACGTTGCCGGGCTTTTCTTCAAGGGCCTGGCCGAAGAGTTCGACCGCGCGTTCGTTGTCGTCGCGCTGACCGATGCTGGCGTAGTAGGCGGCACGCTGCAGCAACGAGGGCGGGGCGGTCGCCGTGGCCAGCGTACGGGCGTCCTTGCCATCGACATGCTGCTTCCACGCCCACAATCCCGCGCACGCTGCGAACACCACGACGCCTGCCGTGGCCATGACCACCCGGCGTGATCGCTGCGACCCGGGTTCCGGCATGTTTGCGGGCTCGAAGGCAGGCATCGGTTCCGGGCGCGCGCACAACTGGTAGCCCTGCCCACGCACTGACCGCAGGTAGCGCGGACTGCGTCCGTCATCCCCCAGGGCCTGGCGCAGCAGCTTCACCCGCTGGGTGACGGTTTCCTCATTGACGATCGCCGGCGCCCACACGCGCTGGATGAGCTCATCGAAACCGACGACACGGTCGCCCTGTTCCAGCAGGTGGCGCAACAGCTGGAAGCTGAGACCCGCCACGTTGAGGAGTTCGCCATTGCGTTCGACGCGCTGCCGCTCCAGATCGATCACCAGATCGTCCAGGCGGTAGCGCACGGAGCTCACGCCATTACTCACTGCGACCGTAGACATCCTCGAAGCGGACGATGTCGTCTTCACCCAGATAACTGCCGGACTGCACTTCGATCAGCTCCAGCGGCACCTTGCCGGGATTCTCGAGGCGATGCTTCACGCCCAGCGGGATGTAGGTGCTCTCGTTCTCGGACAGCAACAGCGTCTCGTCGCCGCGCGTGACCTTCGCGGTACCGCTGACCACGATCCAGTGCTCGGCGCGGTGGTGGTGCATCTGCAGGCTCAATGCCGCACCCGGCTTGACCTTGATGCGCTTCACCTGGTGGCGTCCGCCATTGTCGACCGAATCGTAGCTGCCCCACGGGCGGTGCACTTCGCGGTGCAGCACGGCCTGGCTGCGCTGCTCTTCCTTCAGCCGCGCCACCACCAGCTTCACGTCCTGCACGCGGTCCTTGCGGGCCACCAGCACGGCGTCGTCGGTCTCGACCACGACGATGTCGTCCACGCCCACCAGGGCCACCAGTCGTTGCGCGTAGGCGTAGCTGTTGCGACTGTCGACGGCGATCACGTCGCCGTGGTGGGCGTTGCCATCGGCATCGCGCTCCGCGACATCCCACAGCGCGGACCAGCTGCCGACGTCATTCCAGCCGATGTCCACCGGAAGCACCATCGCGTGATCCGTCTTCTCGAAGACCGCGTAGTCGATCGAGTCCGACGGACACGCAGTGAAGGCCTCCTTGTCGAGGCGGACAAAGTCGCCGTCGTGGCGCGCGGCAGCATGCGCCGCGCGCACGGCTTCGACGATGTCGGGGCGGAAACGCGCGAGTTCTTCCAGATAGCGGCTGGCGCGGAACAGGAACATGCCGCTGTTCCAGTAATAGCCGCCCGCATCGAGGTAAGACCGGGCCGTGGCGGCATCGGGCTTCTCGACGAAGCGCGACACCTTCCGCAGGCCGTCGCCGGCTTCGGCCTGGATGTAGCCGAATCCGGTTTCCGGCGCATCCGGCACGATCCCGAACGTCACCAACGCGCCGGCGTCGGCTGCAGGCAACGCTTCGCGCACGGCGCGCTGGAAGGCGGCCTCGTCGCGCACCACATGATCCGACGGCAGCACCAGCAGCAGCGGATCGGCGCCACCGGCCATCGCCTGCAGCGCGGCCGCAGCGATCGCGGGAGCCGTGTTGCGACCAACCGGCTCAAGCAGGATCGCCGGTGTTGGCGCGCCGATCTGCCGGAGCTGTTCCGCGACCAGGAACCGGTGTTCCTCGTTCGCCACCACGATGGGCCCCAGATCCGCGATGGCTTCGACACGACGCCAGGTCGCCTGCACCATCGTGTCGTCGCCCGCCAGTGGCAGGAACTGTTTGGGATACGCCTCGCGCGAGAGCGGCCACAGGCGCGTGCCGGAGCCGCCGGAAAGCAGCACAGGTTGGAGTTTGGCCATGCAAGCCTCGCAAGTCGGTAGGGCGCCAGTTTACCCTGTAGGCCTTTATCGCCTGTGCCCGGTCGCGACCGCATGAACCCAACGATTCAGGACCCCTCGGGGCGGGAAGCCCAGCGCCTGGAGTGGGCGCGTGGCGCGCTCGGCGACCCGTTCGCGCAGTTGGAACGCGCATCGATGGATGCCGGGTTCCGCAGCTACTGGCGCAGCCTGGGCGACGGGCCTGGGCGCATCGTGATGGATTCGCCCCCCGGCCTGGAGGACGTGCGTCCGTGGCTGGCCATGCGCGAGCTGCTGGCGGGCGGCGACGTGCGCGTGCCCGACGTGCTGGCCATCGACACCGAGCACGGCTTCCTGCTGCTGGAAGACCTGGGTGGCCCGACCCTCGCGCACGTCATCAGCGACGACAATGCGGACACCTGGTTCGATGCCGCCATCGAACAGTTGCTGCGCCTGCAGGCGATCACGCCGTCGGAGGGCATGGGCGAATTCGGCGAAGCGCTGCTGCAACGCGATGCGGGACTGTTCGACGAGTGGTTCCTGCGGCGCCACCTGGGCCTGACGCTGGACTGCGGCGAAGCCGAGGGGCTGGAACTGGCACAGCGGCGCCTGATGGACAATGCGCTGAAGCAGGCGCGCGTGCTGACCCATCGCGACTTCATGCCGCGCAATCTGATGCCGGTGACGCCGGGGCCGGCGGTGATCGATTTCCAGGACTGCGTCCGCGGCCCCATCGCGTACGATGCGATGAGCCTGTTCAAGGATGCCTTCCTGAGTTGGCCGGTGGAGCGCGTGGACGGCTGGCTGGCGCGCTACCACGCCCGCGCCACCCGTGCCGGGCTGCCGGTGCCGGAGCTGAAGGTGTTCCTGCGCGATGCGGACTGGATGGGCATCCAGCGGCACCTGAAGATCCTCGGCATCTTCTCCCGCCTGCATTACCGCGACGGCAAGACCCGCTACCTGCCCGACGTGCCACGCTTCGTCCGCTATCTGGACGAGGTGTTGCCACGCTATCCGGAACTGGCGGGCCTGCACACCTTGCTTGATGCGCGCATCAAGCCCGTACTGCATGCGCGCGGTGAGATCGCATGAAGGCATTGGTCTTCGCGGCGGGACTCGGCGAGCGCATGCGCCCGCTGACCGACCACACACCCAAGCCGCTGATAGAAGCCGGAGGCAAGCCGCTGATCGTCTGGCACCTGGAGAAACTGGCGGCGATGGGTGTGGACGAGGTGGTGGTCAACACCAGCTGGCTGGCCGACCGCTTCCCGGCGGTGCTCGGCGATGGCGCACGCTGGGGCCTGCGGTTGCACTACCTGCATGAAGGCGACACGCCGCTGGAAACCGGTGGCGGCATGCTCAACGCACGGCCCTTGCTCGGCGAAGCGCCGTTCCTGCTGGTCAATGGCGACATCTGGACCGATTTCGATTTCGCGCGACTGCCGCGTGAGCCTGCGGGGTTGGCACACCTTGCGCTGGTCGATCCGCCCACATTCGCGCCCCGCGGCGATTTCGCTCTGGACTCCACCGGCACCCTGCATCGCGAGGGCGAGCATCGGCTGACCTACGCCGGCCTGGGCATCTACCGCCCCGCCCTGCTCGACGGCTGGCAGCGGCATGCCGAAGGCCAGGTCCGCCAGACCATCAACGGCAAACCGCGCTTTCCGCTGCTGCCGCTGCTGCATGCGCGCATGGACGAGGGACAGGTCAGCGGTGAGCAGTTGCAGGGGCATTGGACGGATGTAGGCACGCCGCAACGACTGGCCGAACTTGAAACCATGCTGCGCGCGTAGCCAGCGTTCTTCCTTGCGCTACGCGGAAAGCGTTGTGGGCAAGGCTCGCTTCTACAGCACGCTGCGCAGGAACGGCACCGTGATACGCCGCTGCGCCGCGAGCGATGCGCGATCGAGGCGGTCCAGCAGCGCCACCAGCGCGCCCAGATCACGATCGGTCCGCGTGAGGAGCCACTCCAGCGCAGCGTCTTCCAGCACCAGGCCGCGCCGCTGCGCACGTTCGCGCAGCACATCGCGCCGCCCCGCCTCGTCGAGCGGATCGAGCATCACGCGCAGGCACTGCTGCAAGCGTGAACGCAGGTCGGGGAGATCAAGGCCGATGTCGTCGGGGATACCACGCGCGGTGTACAGCACGTTCAATCCGGAGGCACGCGCGCGGTTGTGGAAATCGAACAGCGCCACTTCATCCTCGCGCGTACCGGCGATCACTTCGATGCCGTCCAGCGCGACCACATCATTGCCCTCCAGTGCGTCGAGTGCATCGCGCAGCCGGCCGGCGGCAGCGGCCATCGGCAGGTAGGCCGCGCGACGATGCTGCTGTTCGGTGGCGGCGCACAGCGCCAGCGCGAGATGGGTCTTGCCCGTCCTTGACGGGCCGGCCAGATAGACCCAGTCCGCGCCCGGCCTGGTTGCCAGGGCACCCAGCGCCGCCAACGCGCCCTGCGGCGGACCGATGAAGCTCTCGAAGCGTTGATCCGGCGGATAGCGCAGCGCCAACGGCAATTGCGGACCGAGGTCGGTACCCTGCATGCCCCTGCTCACGGCGTATCGGTGTCGCGCGCCGGCGCCTGCTCCACGCTGCCCTTGTCGATGTACGAGTCCAGCACGATGGAGGGGCGGTCACCGGCGTACAGCCGGCTCTGCGTGTAGCGTTCGTGGGCGAAGCGCAGCAGTACGTTGGCGATCGCCGCCACCGGCAACGCCAGCAGCATGCCAAGGAAGCCGAACAACTGGCCGCCGGCCATGATGGCGAAGATCACAGCGACCGGGTGCAGGCCGATGCGATCGCCCACGATGCGGGGCGTCAGCACGTAGCCTTCCAGCATCTGGCCGACCACGAACACGCCCAGCACCATCGCCACCAGCGACCAGTCGCCGCCGGACTGCACCAGCGCGGCGATCACGCCCAGCACGATGCCGGTGGCGGTACCGAGGTAGGGCACGAAGCTGATCAGGCCGGCGATGATGCCGATCAGAAGGCCGACCTTCAGCCCCACCACCGACAGGCCGGCCGCGTAGATCGCGCCCAATGCCAGCATCACCAGGAACTGGCCGCGCAGGAAGGCGCCGAGCACTTCGTTCGATTCCAGCGCCAGCCGCGTGACCGTGGCGATATGGTCGCGCGGCACCAGCGCCGCGACACGTTCGACCAGGATGTCCCAGTCGCGCAGGAAGTAGAACGTCAGGATGGGCAGCAGCACCAGGTTGGCGACCCACGCCATCACCGCGAAACCGGAGCGCGAGAAATAGCCGAACATCGTGGCCGCCACGCCACCGGCCTGTTGCCAGTGGCCACGCACCCATTCGGTCAGCCGGTCCGGGTCCAGCCACGCGACCAGTTCCAGCCCGGTGCGGCGCTCCACCCACGGCAGCGCGGTCTGCACGAACCAGTCCCGGTAAGCCGGCAGCGATTCGATCACCGTGACCACCTGACGTTCGATCATCGGCACCAGGATCACAAGCGCCAGCACCAGCAGCAGCAGCATCAGCGTGAACACCAGCACCACCGCCACGGTGCGCGAGCGCCCCGAGCGTTCCAGCCGGTCGACCCATGGGTCGCCAAGCCAGCCCAGCAGTGCCGCGCAGACAAACGGCGTCAGCACCGGCGCCAGCAGCCAGACCAGCCAGCCGACGATCACCGCGACCAGCAGCCATTGCCAGCGGCGGGCCAGCGTTCCGACCGGCGTGGGAGAGAGATCCATGGGCATCCTTGTGGGTCAGCGCATCTGGTAGGCCGGCGGCTCGCCTTCGCCACCGGTGAAGGGAGCTTCGTCGCCCATCGTGCGACGGAACCCGGCCAGGCCCGACACGAGCTCCAGGTCGAACTCGACGACATCGCCGTTGGCACGCACCGGGGTGATGCGACGGACCACTGCCATCTTCTGCAGATGCCCGGTCAGGCGCAGGTAATCGTCCGTGCTGCGAATGCCCGTGAAGAGCACGCGATAGGTACCCGCGGGGCCCGCACTGCCACGCTTGCCGTAGCGCTTCACCAGCGCATCGGCGGTGCCGTCGGCACCGGAGGCCATCGCGCGGCGCGCATCGGCGTCGGTCACCGACCACTTCGCCAGCACCTTGCCGGCATCGACGAACACCCAGTCGGCGGTCCAGCCACCCTTGGCACTGCGGTAGAGCTTGCCGATCAGCTGCATCGGCGGGCTGTAGCGGGCCGACGCGCGCGCGACGGCGGCGGTGTCCTGGCGCCAGATGGCGCCGACCAGCGCCTGTTCCGCCGCACCGCCGGCCGGCAAGCCGAGGCCGTAGCCACGCTCGATGGCGCGATTGAGCAGCGGGCGCGCGGCATTGGACTGCGGCAAGCCGACCAGGCGCGGGCCGCTGCCGTCGTTGATCGCCAGCCAGACCACCGGCTTCGGGCGTGGCTGCGGCCACACCGGCAAGCCGAGCGCGCCCGCCAGTCCATTGACCTGGTCTTCATCGAACCGCACCACCAGCGTGGTTCGGAAGGTGGGCGCGCCGGTGGGCGACGTACCCTGGTCCTGCCGGTAGTCGTAGCCATCCACGTAGTCCTTGGCGTTGCGCAACTCGGCGCCCACGCCAGGGCGCGACATCGCCGACCGGTCACCCGACAGTTTGCCCAGCACCGTTCCCAGCGCGCGTGCGAAGCCGCCCTGCCGCTCTTCCTCGCCCTGCCCGTTGACCGGTACCTCGGCCTGATACAGCCCGCGCGCGGAGACCGCGTCGCCTTCGGTGCGCAAGCCCGATTGGGCATGTGCGACGGGCGTCGTGGTCATGGCCGCCAACAGCGCGGCGGTGGCGAGGGCGAAACCTGGGATCCAGCGCATCGAGCGTCCTTGGGCTCTGCAGACCCTGTGAATTGTTGCCCGAATGGCACGCCATCGCCAACGGCACCCGTTCAGGACGGCCGCGAGGCCTGCCGATTCCATTAAAATCACGTCTCTTGCCCCATCGACGACCGCCCGTGACCCAGCCGACGCCTTCCGCCCCCACCCCGATGACCTATCGCGACGCGGGTGTCGACATCGACGCCGGCAACGAGCTGGTCGAACGCATCAAGCCGCTGGTCAAGCGCAGCTTCCGGCCGGAAGTGATGGGCGGACTGGGTGGCTTCGGCGCGCTGTTCGACCTGTCCGGCAAATACCGTGAGCCGGTGCTGGTCTCCGGCACCGACGGCGTGGGCACGAAGCTGAAGCTGGCGCAGCAACTGGGCCGCCACGACACCATCGGCATCGACCTGGTCGCCATGTGCGTGAACGACGTGCTGGTGCAGGGCGCCGAGCCGCTGTTCTTCCTGGATTACTTCGCGACCGGCAAGCTGGACGTGGACACCACGGTGTCGGTGGTCGGTGGCATCGCCCGGGGATGCGAGCTTTCCGGCTGTGCACTGATCGGCGGCGAGACCGCCGAGATGCCCGACATGTACGGCCCCGGCGAATACGACCTCGCCGGTTTCTGCGTGGCGGCGGTGGAGAAGTCGAAACTGCTCGACGGCGCCAAGGTGCGCGCGGGCGACGTGTTGATCGGCGTGGCCTCCAGCGGCCCGCATTCCAACGGTTACTCGCTGGTGCGGCGCATCTACGACCGCGCCGGCCGTCCCGCCGACATCGATGTGGGCGGCGTGAAGCTGGCCGACGCCCTGATGGCACCGACCACGCTGTACGTGAAGCCCGTGCTGGAGCTGCTGCAGGCGCACGACCTGCATGCGATGGCGCACATCACCGGCGGCGGCCTGACCGAGAACATCATCCGCGTGATCCCGGACGGCCTGGGCCTGGACATCGACGCCAGTGCGTGGACGCTGCCGCCCGTGTTCGACTGGCTGCAACGGGAAGGCGCGGTGGAGAACGCCGAGATGTGGCGCACCTTCAACTGCGGCATCGGCTTCGTGCTGGTGGTTGCGCCGGACCAGCTTGCCGCCGTGCAGGCGGATCTCGTCCGCCTGCAACTGGCGCACTGGCAGATCGGTGAAGTCGTCACCGCCCACGGCGGCGAACGCGTCCGCATCGGCTGAGCGCGGCATGCCGCGCAGCAAGGGGATCGTCTTCGGACTGACGCTGGCGGTGTTCGTCGCCAGCTGGATCGCGCCGCGGTGGCCGGTCGAACAGGCCATGCACAGCAGCCTGACCGTGCTCGGACTGGCCTGGCTGTGGTGGCATGACCGCCGCTGGCCGCTGCGGCCGGTGCATTTCGCCCTGATCTGCGCCTTCATCGTGGCGCACTGCATCGGCGCGCGCTGGCTGTATTCCTACGTGCCATATGATGCGTGGCTGCAGGCCGCGACGGGCTGGTCGCCGGCGGAAGCGTTCGGCTGGCAGCGCAACCACTTCGACCGCTTCATCCACCTGATGTACGGAGTCTGCTTCACGCCCGCCGTGTGGCATTGGCTGCGCCAGCGCTGGTCACGGCTATCGGTGGGCCAGGCGTTCACGCTGGCGGTGATGCTGATCATGTGCACGAGCCTGCTGTACGAATGGCTGGAGTGGGGCATCGCGCTGACCATGTCGCCCGAGGCGGCCGAGTCCTACAACGGCCAGCAGGGTGATGGGTGGGACGCGCATGCCGACATGCTGCTGGCCACGGTCGGTGCGTTGCTGGCCTGGCCACTGGCGCGCGCCGAGCGTCACGGCGTGAAGGCATGACCGCGCGCATCGCGGTACTGGCCTCCGGCCGCGGCAGCAACCTGCAGGCCATCCTGCAGGCCATTGCCGACGGCACCCTCGATGCCGACGTGGTGGGCGTGTTCTCCGACAAGCCGACCGCCCCTGCCCTGCGTCTGGTCCCGGCAGCGCGGCGCTGGAGCGCGCGACCCGCAGCATTCCCGGATCGTGCCGCATACGAGGCCGCCCTGGCGGACGCTGTCGCCGCCACCGGTCCGGACTGGGTGGTCTGCGCAGGCTACATGCGCATCCTGGGCGATGCCTTCATCTCCCGCTTCCGCGGCCGGCTGCTGAACATCCATCCGTCGCTGCTGCCCAAATACCGCGGCTTGCACACGCACGCCCGCGCGCTTGAGGCCGGCGACACTGAGCATGGCGCGAGTGTCCACTTCGTCATTCCTGAACTGGATGCCGGGACGGTGATCGCCCAGGTGAGGCTACCGGTCCTGCCCGGCGACACGCCGGAAGCACTGGCCGCACGCCTGCTCCCGCGCGAGCACGCCCTGTTGCTGGCCGTGCTGCGCCTGGCCACCAGCGGCAACTTGGCTGAACAGGGCGACATCACGCTCTGTCACGGTCAGCCGCTATTAAATGCGCTGTCCCTAGATTCAGCCGACCGTCTGCTCCCCTGACCTGCTTGCCCCGATGCTCTGCCCACTCCGCTCCCTGCTGCTCGGCCTGTCCCTGGCCGGCGCCACCGCGCCCGCGCTGGCGCTGGAGCCGTTCGTGGCCAGCTACCAGGCCTACAACGAGGGCAAGCTGGCCGGCAGCGCAAGCATGAAGGTCGCGCCCAGGACCGGCAGCCAGTGGCAGATCGATCTGGATGTGAAAGGTACGCGTGGTTTTGCGCGATTGGCCGGGTTGAACATCGAGCAGAGCACCGTATTCGATGCCAGCGACAACCAGTTTCGTCCGCTCAGCCAGGCCACGGCCCGCCGCGCCCTGCTGATGGGCAAGAGCATGGTCGGCACCTATGACTGGACCAACCGCACCGCCCAATGGCGGGGCGACATCAAGAAAGACCGCCGTGCACCCTTGTCGCTGCAGACAGGCGACATGAGCGCCCTGCTGATGAACCTGGCCGTGATCCGCGACGCCGCACCGGGGCGCGAGCTCAACTACCGCGTGGTGGACAACGGCCGCATCCGCGACTATCAGTACGTCGTGTCGTCCGAGCCCGAGATCGTGAGTGTCGAGGACCTGAGCTACAGTGCCCTGCGTGTCAGCCGGGCGAACGGCGGCAACGACGAAACCATTTTCTGGGTCGCCGACGGCGTGCCCACCCCCGTGCGCATCCTGCAGCGGGAGAACGGTCAGGACGGCGTCGATCTGCGCCTGGTCGAATACCAGGGAGTACCTTGAACATGATGAAGACCACGCTCCACTCTCCGCGCACGCTGCTGGCTGCCGCGATCCTCGCCAGCGCCAGCGCACCCGCGTTCGCCGTCGAGGCCTTCACCGCGCAGTACAACGCCAGCGCCCTGGGCATGGTCGGCGAAGGCCAGATGGCGGTCGCGCCGCAGCCCGGCAACCGCTGGCAGTACACGCTGACCGTGCGCAACCAGGCCGTGGACCTGAGCCAGAAGACCGTGTTCGACGTGCAGGATGGCCGCATGCGGCCGCTGAGCAGCAGCGACAGCTCTCGCCTGTTGATCAAGAAGAAGAACGTCAACACGGTGTATGACTGGTCCAAGGCGCAGGCCACCTGGAGCGGCGATGTGAAGCCCGACCGCGCCGGCCCGGTGAAGCTGGCCGCCGGCGACATGGACGCCCTGCTGGTCAACCTGGCCATCGTGCGTGACGTGGCGGCGGGCAAGCCATTGACCTACCGCATGGTGGAGAACGGCCGCGCAAAGCCGATGACCTACCAGGTTGCCGGCAAGGAGCGCATCACGATTGGCGGCAAGCCGCAGGACGCCACCAAGGTGGTTCGCACCGACGGCGACAAGCAGACCATCGTCTGGGTGGTAGCCGACGCGCCGGTGCCGGCGCGCATCCTGCAGCGTGAAAACGGACAGGACACCATCGACCTGACGCTCAAGTCCTGGCGCTGAGCCACACGCTTCCGCATTTCCGAGCCCCCCATGACACGGATGTCCGTCCTCCTCTTCACGGCCGCGCTGGCCACGGTGGCCTTCCCCGCCCATGCGCTCAAGCCGTTTACGGCGCAATACGAGGCGTCCTTCAAAGGCATCTCGGCTGGCGGCGCGATGTCGCTCAGCCAGCAGGGCAACCGCTGGACCTACTCGATGGGCATCCGCAACACGATGGCGAACCTGAGCCAGGCTACGGTGTTCGAGGACGCGGCCGGCCGCTACCGACCGCTGGGTGGCAGCGATCGTGCCACGTACCTGATGAAGACCCGCTCGGTCATCACCGTCTACAACTGGAAAGGCATGCAGGCGCGCTGGACCGGCGACGTGAAACCGCAACGCGCGGGCCCCGTGGCCATGCAGCCGGGTGACATGGATGCATTGCTGGTCAACCTCGCGCTGGTGCGCGACGTCGGCTTCGGTCGCACGGTCATGACCTATCGCCTGCTGGAGAACGGCAAGGCCAAGCCGATGACCTACCGCGTGGCCGGACGCGAGAAGATCACCGTGGGTGGTCGCGCGCTGGACACGACCAAGGTGGTGCAGAGCGCGGGCGGCAAGCAGACCACCGCGTGGATCGCCGCCGGCGTCCCCGCGCCGGTCCGCATCGTGCAGCGGGAAGACGGCAGCGACATGTTCCGCCTGCAACTTACATCCTGGCGTTGAATCCTCCAGGTACCCATGAAAAAGCCCGGCCAGGCCGGGCTTTTTCATTTGGCCGCTGCGTCCGCGGCCTGGAATACCGTCTTGCAGTCCATGCGGATCGTCCCGCTGCCGTTGCGCCACGCGTAAGCGTTGCACTGCCGGTTTCCGTCCTGCGTCTGCTCGACTACCACCGAGAACACCGCCTGCGCGATCTCGCCCTGGGTCACGGTGCCGTCGCCATTCCAGTCCATGTCCCGGGTGGTGATGCCATGCGTGGCGGCCGAACCGGTGTAATGCAGCCACGCCACCAGCGCGAGCAGCCCCACCACGATGCCCAACAGGATCTTGCGACGAAGGGGGAACCGCGAGCGGCTCCCGGACAGCGTGGGGTCGCGCCGGCTCACGATACGCGCCTGATCTGCGCACCAAGGCCGCCAAGCTTCTCTTCGATGTTCTCGTAACCACGATCAAGGTGGTAGATGCGGTCGATGGTGGTTTCGCCCTCGGCCACCAGGCCCGCCAGGATCAGCGAAGCGGAAGCGCGCAGGTCGGTCGCCATCACGGGGGCCCCACCCAGCCTTTCGACGCCGCGCACGATGGCCGTATGTCCTTCGACGCGGATGTCCGCGCCCAGGCGCAGCAACTCGTTGACGTGCATGAAGCGGTTTTCGAAGATCGTCTCGTTGATCACGCCCACGCCGTCGGCCACGCAGTTCAACGCCATGAACTGCGCCTGCATGTCGGTCGGGAATGCCGGGTACGGTGCGGTGGTCAGGCTGACGGCTTTCGGGCGCTTGCCCTGCATGTCCAGCGTGATGCTGTCGGCCGTGGTCTCGATCTTCGCACCGGCTTCGGTGAGCTTGTCCAGTACGGCTTCCAGCGTGTCGGGCCGTGCATTGCGCGCGGCGACCCTGCCGCCGGTCATCGCCGCCGCGACGAGGAAGGTGCCCGTTTCAATGCGGTCCGGCACCACCGAGTGGCGGCCGCCGCCCAGGCGCTCGACACCATGGATGACGATGCGCGACGTGCCGGCGCCTTCGATCTTCGCGCCCAGCGCATTGAGGCATTCGGCCAGGTCGGTGACTTCCGGCTCCATCGCCGCGTTTTCCAGCACCGTGGTGCCTTCGGCCAGCGTCGCCGCCGCCATCACGTTCTCGGTGCCGGTCACCGTGACCATGTCGAACACGAAGCGTGCGCCTTTCAATCGTGCGGCGCGCGCCTTGATGTAGCCGTTCTCGACGGTGATCTCCGCGCCCAGCGCCTGCAGGCCCTTGATGTGCTGGTCGACCGGACGCGAACCGATTGCACAGCCACCCGGCAGCGATACCACCGCGGCACCATGGCGCGCAACCAGCGGGCCGAGCACGAGGATCGACGCGCGCATGGTTTTCACCAGTTCATAGGGCGCGACGAAGCGGCTGACGGTGGTGGGATCGACGGTGATGCCGCGGCCCTTGGCCAGCGTGCCCTCGTCGATGGTGATGCCCGCGCCCAGCTCGCCCAGCAGCTTCACGGTGGTCACCACGTCGTGCAGATGCGGCACGTTGGTGATCTCCACCGGCGCATCCGCTAGCAGCGTCGCACACAGGATGGGGAGCACGGCGTTCTTGGCGCCCGAGATGGTGACTTCGCCGTTGAGCGTGTTGCCACCGGTGACGATGATCTTCTGCATGGAAATCCGGAAGGGAGAATTCGGGTGGAGGACGGAATCGACGCGGATCGCTGGCCGCCATGCTTCAGCGGGCGGCGCCAGCCTCGTCGGGAGTCACGGTCTTGAGCTGCAACGCATGGATCGCGCCGCCCATCAGGTCGCCCAGCGTGGCGTAGACCATGCGGTGGCGGGCCAGGGGCAGCTTGCCGCGGAACGCATCGGACACGACGGTCGCCTCGAAATGGACGCCATCGTCGCCTTGGACATCGGCGCGTGCGCCCGGCAGGCCGGTTTCGATCAGTTTACGGATGGTTTCGGCGTCCAACGGGCTTTCCTAATAAAATACCCGGCCATTCTACCCGCCGGCGCCCCGTCCGCATGTCCCAGCCGTCCTCCCTGACACCCCCCGTCTCGCCTGCCAGCCTGGCAGCCAGCGGCCGTCGGGTCATCGAGATCGAGGCGCGTGCACTGGATGCCCTGGCCGCCCGTATCGACGGCACGTTCTCGGCGGCCTGCCAGGCGATCCTCGCCGGCCAGGGCCGCGTGGTGTGCACCGGCATGGGCAAGTCCGGGCACGTGGCGCGCAAGATCGCGGCGACGCTGGCCTCCACCGGCACGCCGGCGTTCTACGTACACCCGGGCGAAGCCGGGCATGGCGACCTGGGCATGATCACTGACGCCGACATCGTGCTGGCGCTGTCGTACTCGGGCGAGTCGGACGAGGTGCTGATGTTGCTGCCGGTCCTGAAGCGCCAGGGCAACCTCGTCATCGGCATGACCGGCCGGCCGCAGTCCACGCTGGCGCGCGAGAGCGACCTCCACCTAGACGTCAGCGTTCCCGCAGAAGCCTGCCCGTTGGACCTCGCTCCGACCAGCAGCACCACCGCCTCGCTGGCGATGGGCGATGCGCTGGCCGTGGCCCTGCTGGATGCACGCGGCTTCACCGCCGACGACTTTGCCCGTTCGCACCCGGCCGGCAGCCTCGGCCGCCGTCTGCTGCTGCACATCACCGACGTGATGCATGCAGGCGATGACGTGCCGCGCGTAGGCGCGGATGCCACCCTCAGCGAGGCACTGATGGAGATGAGCCGCAAGCGCCTGGGCATGACGGCGGTGGTCGATGCCGACGGCCGACTGGCCGGACTGTTCACCGACGGCGACCTGCGCCGCACGCTCGACGATCCGGCAATGGATGTACGTACCGCCCTGATCGCCGACGTGATGACACGCCACCCGAGGACCATCGGTGCGGACCAACTCGCGGTCGAAGCCGCGCGCCTGATGGAAACCCACAAGATCAGCGGCCTGATCGTGGTGGACGATGAACAGCGTCCGCTTGGCGCCTTGAACATTCACGACCTGTTGCGTGCCCGCGTGGTGTAAACCGCAGGGTCGTCCTCGCCCCGACCCTTGCGTTGCCCCCATCCCCACCCGATCCTGTCCCCCATGCCCCTTCGCCATCTCCATGACCTGACCGATGACGTGCTGGCCCGCGCCGCGCGCATTCGCCTGGCGTGCTTCGACGTGGACGGGACATTGACCGATGGCCGCCTGTACCTGGACGGCGAAGGTCGCGAACAGAAGGCTTTCCATGTGCAGGATGGTCAAGGGCTTGTGCTGCTGAAGCGTGCCGGCATTGAAGTGGTCTTCATCACGGCCCGCGGTGGCACGGTCGCCGTCGCCCGCGGTCGCGAACTGGGCGTGCAGGTCTTCACCGGCATCAAGGACAAACTGGCCAAGGTGCGCGAGTTGTGCCATTTGGCAGGGATCGGCCTGGAGCAGGTCGCCTTCATGGGGGACGACCTTCCCGACGTGCCGCCGTTCTCCGCCGTAGGCCTCGCCATCGCGCCTGCGGACGCGCACCCATGGACGGCCCGGCACGCGCACTGGCGCACCCGCCGGGCGGGAGGCCAGGGTGCGGCGCGCGAGGCCTGCGACCTGCTGCTGGGCGTGCAGGGCCATGCACCCACCTTCGAAGGGGGCACCGCATGAGCTGGCGCACTACGCTGGGCCTGGTGCTGCTGCTGGCGGCCATCGTGAGTGGCTGGTCGGCCTGGAAGAACCGCGACATTCCCGCAGCCAACCGTGTGGTGGTCGACCGATCGGACTACGTGATGCGCGACTTCGAAATGATCGCACTCAACGGAGAGGGGCAAGAGGCCGTAGCGGTGCGTGCCCCCGAGATGGCGCGCAATCCGCACGACCAGACCTTCACCATCACCACCCCGCTGTTCCTGCTGCCGGAAGAAGATGGCCGGTCGTGGGAACTGCGCTCCAAGACCGGCTGGCTCAGCGCGAAGGGCGAGGAATTGCGCCTGAAGGGCAATGTGCATGGCACGTCACCGAAGGGCGGCACCCGCCAGGCGGAATTCCGCACGGACACGTTGAACGTGTTCCCTGACCGGGACGTGGCGCAGACCGATGACGTGGTGACGGTTACCCAGCCCGGCTCTAGACTGAGCGGGCGCGGTTTTGAGACCAATCTCAAGACCAAGGACTACACATTCAAATCCGAGGTGAGATCCATCTATGAACCGCGCTCTGCTCGCTAGTGCCGCACTGTTGCTCCTGCTGCCCGTCGCAGGTGCCATGGCCAAGTCCACGGACCGCAACCAGGCCATGACCATCGATTCCGGCAGCCAGTCCGGCAACATGGAAGGCAATGGCAAGACCTTGCTGGGCGGTGGCGTGGTCGTCACCCAGGGGTCGCTGGAAATCCGCTCCAACGCCGCCGAGATCCACATGGCCGACGGCGAGATCTCGCGCTCCATCTTCACCGGCAAGCAGGTGAAGATGAAGCAGCAGATGGACGACGGCAGCTGGATGGATGCCCAGGCCGACCGCGTCGAATACGACATGAAGTCGGAGACCATCACCTTCATCGGCAACTACACCGTGAAATCCGACCGCGGCTCCAACAGCGGGCAGCGCATGGTCTACAACACCAAGTCGGGCAACATGGAAAGCGGCGGCGACGGCACCCGCGTGCGCACCGTGATCCAGCCCAAGGCGGCGGCACCCGCGCAGGGCAAGAACTGATGCTCACCGCGAAGGGACTGCGCAAGCGCTACAAGCAGCGCGAGGTCGTCGCCGACTTCGGCCTGACCCTGCAGCCGGGCGAAGTGGTCGGCCTGCTGGGCCCGAACGGCGCCGGCAAGACCACCTGCTTCTACATGATCGTCGGCCTGGTGGCCGCGGACGCAGGCACCATCGAACTGGACGGCAAGGACATCACCGCGCAGCCGATGTACCAGCGCGCCAAGCTGGGCGTGGGCTACCTGCCGCAGGAACCTTCGGTCTTCCGCAAGCTCAGCGTGGCCGACAACATCCGCCTGGTACTGGAGTTGCGCGAGGATCTGGACAGCGCGGGCATCGAACGCGAACTGGCCTCGCTGCTGGACGAACTGCAGATCACCCATGTTTCCGACCAGCTGGGCGCCAGCCTGTCCGGCGGTGAGCGCCGGCGCGTGGAAATCGCCCGCGCGCTGGCTGCGCGACCGCGCCTGATGCTCCTGGACGAACCGTTCGCCGGCGTGGACCCCATCTCGGTCGGCGAGATCCAGCGCATCGTGAAGCACCTCAAGGATCGCGGCATCGGCGTCCTCATCACCGACCACAACGTGCGCGAAACCTTGGGAATCTGCGACCGGGCGTATATCCTCAATGCCGGTAGCGTTCTGGCGCAGGGGGCCCCGGACGCACTGCTGGCCAATCCGGACGTACGCCGGGTCTATCTGGGCGAAACCTTCCGCCTGTGATCCCGTCGGCGGCTCTTGGCCGCCTTTCGGGTTCCAGGGTCGGACATGAAGCCACGCCTGCAGACATCGCTGGGACAACATCTGGTCATGACGCCACAGCTGCGTCAGGCCATCCGGCTGTTGCAGATGTCCACGGCCGAACTCGAGATCGAGTTGACCGAGGCGGTGGAGACCAATCCCCTGCTCGACTGGACCGAGGCCGACGAAGAGCCCGTGCCCACGCACGGTGCGGAAGATGACCGTCCGCCCGAAGAAAGCCCCAGGGAGGCCGAACGCGACGCGCCCGACGATCGCGACGACTGGTCGCCGGATGAAGGGCCATGGACCTCCTCGAGCGGCGGCTCGTTCGACGACGAAGACGGCGGCAGCCCGGCCGAGCGCGTGGCCGAAGCCGATACGCTGCACGGGCACCTGCTGTGGCAACTCCACCTGTCCCACCTCTCCCCGCGCGACCGCCGCATCGGCGCCACGCTGATCGATGCGCTGGAAGAAGACGGCTACCTGCGCGAGCCGTTGTCCGGCATCGTGCAGGCGCTGCGTCCGGATATCGAGGCGAACGAAGAGGACGTCCTCGTCGTCCTGCACCAGGTGCAACGTTTCGACCCGGTGGGCGTGGCGGCGCGGACGCTCGGGGAATGCCTGCACCTGCAATTGGCGGTACTCAGCGACGACACGCCGGGCAAGGCACTGGCCCTGCAGATCGCCGACACCGCCCTGGAGCGCCTGCCGCGCAGCGGCGTGGCCGGCATCGCCCAGGAGTTGAAACGGCCCGTCGCCGAGGTGGACGAGGCCGTGCACCTGCTGCGCACGCTCGATCCCAAGCCCGGGGCGCAGATCGGCGACCTCTCGCACGACACCTATGTGGTGCCCGACTGCGTGGTCTGGCGCCAGCGTGGCGTATGGCGCGCCGCGCTCGCAGGCAGCACGCTGCCGCGGATCGCGATCCATCGCGGCTACGAACAGATGATCCGGCAATGCGGCGACAGCGATGCCGGTTACCTCAAGGCGCAACTGCAGGAGGCCCGCTGGCTGCTGAAAAGCGTCGAAGCGCGCGGCGAGACCCTGCTCAAGGTCATGCGCTGCCTGCTGCACCAGCAAGCCGGCTTCCTGGAATTCGGCGAGCAGGCGCTGCGCCCGCTGACGCTGCGCGACGTGGCCGAAGAAGTGGGCCTGCACGAATCCACCGTGTCGCGCGCCATCGCCCGCAAGTATGTCCGTACGCCGCGCGGCACCCTACCCATGCGCGCCTTCTTCGCCTCCGGCATCGACACCGAGGGCGGTGGTGAAGCGTCCAGCACTGCCATCCAGGCGATGATCCGCCGGCTGGTCGATGCCGAGAACCCCCGCAAGCCGCTGTCCGACGCGAAGCTCGCTGACCTGCTCAAGGCGTCCGGCATTCCGGTGGCGCGACGCACCGTGGCCAAGTACCGCGAAGCATTGAACATCCTCTCTTCGCACGAACGCGTGCGCATCGCCTGAATCCTGCTTGGCGCGCACCGGTTCCGTGATCGCGTTCCGGGGCGGCGCAACGCATTTTTCACACCAGCTCACACTGCGCGAAAAAGAACGCGCCAGAGGTTGATAGTTGCCGCCGACGGGTCCATCTTTGAACCTGGAAGCACCGCTTCCCATCGCAACTGACAGAGGAGGATTGCCGGAACCCAGACCCTGTCCGCGTTGTCATTCCATGACACGCCATCCGCGCCCTGCGCGCGGTTCTACCGACCCGAAGGAGGCAACATGCGTATCGAGACTTACGGCCATGAAATCGAAGTCACTCCCGCCCTGCGCGAATACGTCGAAACCAAACTGAAGCGGCTCGAACGCCACTTCGAGCAACCCTTCGAGGTCCGTACGCAGCTGGGAACCCGCAAGCCCGATTACCTGGCCGAGGCCACGATCATCGTGGCGGGTCGCACCCTGCACGCCGACGCCGGCGCGCAGACCATGTACGCCGCCATCGACATCCTGGCCGACAAGCTCGACCGCCTGCTGGTCAAGCACAAGGAAAAGCGCAACGATGTCCATCGCACCGCTGCGCGCGGAGAGCTGATCGGCTGACGCTGGCCGCACGTGACGCCACGCAAGGTCGCTCCGCCCCGCGGAGCGGCCTTCACTGATCCCGGCGCGCACCGCATGCACGCAGCGCGCCGCCAAGCGCCCGCGCGGTCGCGAACCCGCGGATGGGCCATTACACTGGCAGACGCCGCTCCCGGCATGCGAACGCGACGACGATGTCGATGCGCGCCTTGCTGCCCCGGGCCCGGCACCCCCTCCTGCCGGCCGCCTCCGCATGATGAATACCAGCATCACCGCCCGTGAACTGTTCGATCAGCAGAAGGACAAGCTGGCCCTGCGCTGGCTGGCGGGCCAGAAGGGCGAGAAGCGGATACTCGAATCCGGCGACACCGTGTCGCGGCGCCCCTCGCTCGCCGGTTATCTCAACGCGGTGTATCCCAACAAGGTGCAGATCCTGGGCACCGAGGAACTGACCTGGCTGGATTCACTGGATTCCCGTCAACGCTGGGAGACGATCGAGAAGATCGTGCAGGCCAAGCCGCTGGCGCTGGTGATCAGCAAGAACCAGTCCTGCCCCGAGGACCTGCGCGAGGCGGCGAACGAGAACGACACGCCGCTGTGGCTCTCCCCCAAGCGCGGACATGAGCTGCTCAATCATCTGTCCTACCACTTGGCACGCACGCTGGCGCCGCGGGTCACGCTCCATGGCGTGTTCATGGAAATCTATTCCATCGGCGTGCTGATCACCGGCGAAGCCGGGTCCGGCAAGAGCGAACTGGCCCTGGAACTGCTGAGCCGTGGCCACCGGCTGGTCGCCGACGACGCCCCCGAGTTCACCCAGATCGCGCCGGACGTGCTGGACGGCACCTGTCCCGAGCTGCTGCAGGACCTGCTGGAAGTGCGTGGCCTGGGGGTGCTCAACGTCCGCGAGATGTTCGGCGACACGGCGGTGAAGAAGAACAAGTACCTGCGCCTGATCGTGCACCTGACCCGGCCGATGACCGAGCCCAATCCCCACGGCTACGAGCGCCTGACCGGCGATTCCGGCACCCGCCACGTGCTGGACCTGGACGTGCCGCTGATCACCCTGCCCGTCATGCCCGGCCGCAACCTGGCCGTGTTGACCGAGGCCGCTACCCGCCTGCACATCCTGCGCACCAAGGGCATCGACCCTGCCGCGATGTTCATCGCCCGCCACAGCAACCTGCTGGAGCGCAGCACGCCATGACGCAGGCCGGTGACAACCCCGTGGACGCACACGAAGAGAACGGCACCACGCCTCCACTTCCACCGACCGTGGTGATCGTCAGCGGCCTGTCCGGCTCGGGCAAGTCGGTGGCGCTGAAGACCTTCGAGGACCTCGACTACTACTGCATCGACAATCTGCCGGTGGACCTGTTGCCATCCTTCGTCCGCAGCCTGATGCGCGAGGACGAACTGCCGCCCAGGATCGCCATCGGCATCGATGTGCGCAGCCGCCAGAGCGACCTGTCCAAACTCGCCCAGTGGCGCGCCGCACTGGCGCAGTTGGGGCTGGAAGGCCGGCTGATCTTCTTCGATGCCGATGACGAGGTGCTCCTTCGCCGTTACTCGGACACCCGCCGCCGCCACCCGCTGGGCCACGGTGGACTGTCCCTGCAGGAAGCCATCCACCAGGAACGGGCGATCATCCAGCCCCTGCGGGACGAGGCCGATGTCGTCATTGACACCAGCCAGCTCAACGTCCACCAGCTGCGCCGCCGGATCATCGCCGAGTTCGCCTTCAACAAGGGCACGCAGCTCTCGCTGCTGTTCGAATCCTTCGCCTACAAGCGGGGCGTGCCCGCCGACGCCGACTTCGTGTTCGATGCGCGGGTGCTGCCCAATCCGCACTGGAACCCCGAACTGCGCCCGTACGCCGGCCGGGATCCCAAGGTGCGGGCATTCCTCGACGCCCAACCGGAGGTCGCCGAGTACGTCGGCCAGGTCAGCGGCTTCCTGGATACCTGGCTGCCCCGCCTGCGCGGCGAGACCCGCAGCTACGTGACCATCGCCTTCGGTTGCACCGGCGGCAAGCACCGTTCGGTCTACCTGGCCGAAACCATGGCGCGGCATGCGCGCGAGCAGGGCTGGGAAGAAGTCGCCACCTTCCACCGCGAGCTGGACTGACCACGTCGCAGGACGGGCTTTCGCCCCGACCCGGTACCCCGGACACCCTGTTTGGAGGCGAAAAACCGTCGGGGCCACAGCCCTTCCTGCATCACAGCACTCCGGAACCACGGGCCGGAGTGCCAGGCAACAACGTCTACGCCGCTCGGCGAAGACGATGCCCTGCAACCCGGTCCCGCACCATTCCACCGACGCAGCTTCCAGCCCGTCATGCCCGTCTGTTAACGTTCCTGCATGGCCTGTGGCATTCTTCTTGTAACTCATCCTGGCGTGGGCGCGGCGATCCTGGCGGTCGCCACCGCGCTGCTGCGGCAACTTCCCCTGAAGGCGGAGGCCTTCGAGGTGGCGTTCGACGCCGACCTGGACGCGCTGCTTCCGCAGGCATCCGCAGCGCTTCGGCGCGTGGACAGCGGCGATGGCGTGCTGGTGCTGACCGATCTGTACGGTGCCAGCCCCAGCAACCTGGCCGGCAAGCTCGCGCGCCTGGGCACGCCCGTGCGCCGCGTTTCGGCGCTCAGCCTGCCCATGTTGTTGCGCGTGATGAATTATTCGGAACAGGGACTGGACGAACTGCCGGCCACCGCTGCGGCCGGCGCACGCAATGGAGTCATTCACGACGATGCTTGAACGCGAACTCACAATATCCAACCGCCTCGGGCTGCACGCGCGCGCCACTGCCAAGCTGGTGCAGACGCTGGCCGGCTTCCGCTGCAACGCCACGTTGGCCGCCAAGGGACGCGAGGTGAATGCCAAGAGCATCATGGGCGTCATGCTGCTGGCTGCAGGCCAGGGCACGCCGGTCACCGTCCGCATCGAGGGCGAGGACGAGGCCGCCGCCATGCAGGAAGTCGTGTCGCTGTTCGAACGACGATTCGACGAGGACGCCTGATGCGGGCGCTGCTGCCGGGCCATGGGGCGTCGCGCGGCAGCGCGCTGGGACGCGCCCGGGTCCGGCTGCCGCATGTGCTGGATGTGGCCGAGCAGCACATCCGCCAGGACCAGCTCGACGACGAACTGGTCCGCCTGCACGACGCCGTCGACGCCACCCGCCGCGAGATGCACAGCCTGCGCGCACGCCTGCACGGCGCGCTGGCGAAGGAGGTCGGCGAGTTCCTCGACCTGCATGCCCTGCTCCTGGACGACCCCGAGCTGCTGCATGGCCTGGACGAACTGATCCGCACCGGCCGCTATTCGGCCGACTACGCGCTGCGCCTGCAACGCGACCGGCTGGCTGCCGTGTTCGATGGCATGGACGATGCCTACCTCAAGAGCCGCATGGACGACCTCGACCATGTGATCGGTCGCATCCACGCGCACCTGCACCAACGCGCCGATGACACACCGGGCGCGGCAGGCGAGATCCTGGTCAGCAACAACGTGGCCCCTTCGGAACTGGCGGAACTGCAGACACAAGGGGTGGTGGGGGTGGTCACCGCCGCCGGCAGCACGCTGTCGCACAGTGCGATCCTGGCACGCAGCCTGCACCTGCCGCTGGTCGTCGGCAATGCGCTGGCCCTGCAGAAGATCAACGACGGCGACGTACTGCTGGTGGACGGCAGCACGGGCGAGGTCGTGGTCAATCCCGACCCCGAAGACCTGCGCCGCTATCGTGAACGCCTGCGTGATGCGGCACGTGAAGCGCGCGAACTCGGCCGGCTGCGCTCCAAGCCCAGCCGCACCCGTGACGGGGTCGACATCGCGCTGTGGGCCAATGCCGAATCGCTGGAGGACGTGGCGAATGCCCATGCCCTGGGTGCGTCCGGCGTGGGCCTGTACCGCACCGAATTCCTGTTCCTGCAGCGGCGCGAGCTGCCGGGCGAAGACGAGCAGTTCCAGGTCTACCGCGATCTCGTGCTCGGCATGAGCGGACGCCCGGTGACCATCCGCACGCTCGACCTGGGCGCGGACAAGGCCGACCGCACCGGGCTCGTCGTCAGCGACGAGGACAATCCCGCGCTCGGCCTGCGCGGCGTGCGTCTCTCGCTGGCGCACACCGGCGTCTTCGACACCCAGCTCCGCGCCATCCTGCGCGCCTCCGCCTACGGTCCGGTCCGCATCCTGGTGCCCATGGTCAGCAGCCGCGAGGAAATCCTCGAGGTACGCCGTCGCCTGCGGCGCGCGGCGCTGCAGCTGCGCAAGCAAGGGCTCGAGATCGCCGAACAGGTCGACGTGGGCGCGATGATCGAAGTGCCGGCCGCGGCGATCGCGTTGCACGCGTTCGTCGACGTGGTCGACTTCGTCTCCATCGGCACCAACGACCTTGTGCAGTACCTGCTGGCCGCCGACCGCAACAACGAAGCACTGGGCGAACTCTATTCGCCGCTCCACCCGGGCGTGGTGCGCCTGCTCCGCCATGTGATCAGCGTGGGCACGGAGCACAAGGTTCCCGTGGCGATGTGCGGCGAGATCGCTGGCGACGCCACGCTGGCGCCCATGCTGCTGGCACTCGGCCTGCGGGAGTTCAGCCTGCACCCGGCCACGCTGCTGGAACTGCGCAAGGCCATCCGCGATGTCGACCTGGGTGCGTTGCAGACGCGAGCGGCCAAACTGCTGCAGGCACGCGACCGCGCCGGCATCGAGCGCTGGCTCAAGACGGCGACGACGGCCTGAGATACCTGTTGTGGGAGCGACGCAAGTCGCGATGGACCACCGGGAACGCCTCATCGCGACTTGCGTCGCTCCCACATCTGGCCCCACTTCTCCTCCGTCTCCAGGGTGTCCATAAATCGCAGCCCGGGCGATAATGGTGCAATGAACGCCTGATGCCCCGGTCGCATCCGCCTGACGGATCGGCCCCATTCCGGAGTACCGAATGGTCGAGACCATCCGCCACGACAAGACCGCACGCCAGTTGCGCCTGCTCTCCGACGCGCTCGACAGCGGTCGGCTGGGGCCCGTGCGCCGGCTGGTCAATACCTTGTCGCCCGCGGAGATCGGCAACCTGCTGGAATCGCTGCCGCCCGGCAAGCGCGAAGTGGTGTGGGGCCTGGTCGATCCCGAGGACGACGGCGAAGTGCTGGTGCACGTCGGCGACGAGGTGCGCGAAAGCCTGCTGGCGGACATGGACACCGACGAAATCGTCGCCGCGGTCGAGGACCTCGACATCGACGATCTCGCGGACCTGGTCGAAGACCTGCCCGACACCGTCATCGACGAAGTCCTCAAGTCGATGGACCGCGAGAACCGCGAGCGCCTGGAGCAGGTGCTGTCGTATGCGGAGGACACCGCCGGCCGCCTGATGAACCCGGACGTGGTCACCGTGCGCGCCGACGTCAACGTCGACGTGGTGCTGCGCTACCTGCGCCTGCGCGGCGAACTGCCCGACCACACCGACCACCTGTACGTGGTCAGCCGTCGCCACCAGTACCTGGGCCGCGTGCCGCTGGCCGCGCTGGTCACGCACGAGGACACCACCCCCATCAACCGGCTGATCGACGACGAGCAGCCGGCCATTGATGTGGGCGAGAGCGCGCAGGAAGTGGCGCGTCAGTTCTCCGACCACGACTGGGTGTCCGCGCCCGTCGTGGACGACAACAACATCCTGCTCGGCCGCATCACCATCGATGACGTGGTCGACATCATCCGCGAGCAGGCCGAGCACCAGGCGCTGGGCGCCGCCGGCCTGGACGAGGACGAGGACCTGTTCTCGCCGGTCAAGCGCGCCGTGCGCGGCCGCGTGGTGTGGCTGGGCATCAATCTGTTCACTGCGTTCATGGCAGCGACGGTGATCAAGCAATTCGACGCCACGCTGGAGAAGATCGTCGCGCTGGCCGTTCTGATGCCGATCGTCGCGGGCATCGGTGGCAACGCCGCCGTACAGGTGCTGACGCTGATGGTGCGCGGCCTGGCGCTGGGCCAGGTGGGTTCCAGCAATGCGCGGATCCTGTTGTGGAAGGAAATCCGCGTCGCCCTCATCAACGGGCTGCTGATCGGCGGCATCGTCGGCGTGATCGCCTTCGCGTGGTTCCGCAGTCCGCTGCTGTCGCTGGTCATCGCATTGGCACTGATCATCAATTTCTGTGCCGCCGCCACCGCCGGCGTGCTGCTGCCTCTGCTGCTGAAGCGCATGAACATCGACCCGGCCGTCGCCGGCACGGTGGTGGTCACCGCCGTGACCGACGTGATGGGCTTCTTCTGCTTCCTGGGCCTGGCCACGCTGATTCTGCTGCACTGAGGCCTCGCCCCCGATGGAACGGCTCGGCAAAGTCAGCGAATGGAACGACGACCGGGGCTTCGGCTTCATCGCGCCACTCGATGGCGAACCGGCACGCGTGTTCTTCCACGTACGCGACTACCGGCTCGACGGCCGCCGTCCCGAGAGCGGCGAACTCGTGAAGTTCACCGCGCAGCGACAACCCGATGGCAAGTGGCGCGCCCAAGCGGTCCGTCGGACGGTATCCGCCACGCGACCTGCAACACCCCCGGCACCCGCACGGACGGCTTCGCCGCGACCCGAGTCGTGGCTAACCGGCGCAGTCGCCACCGCAGCCTATGCCTTGCTGGTGGCCTGGGCCATCGGCAACGACCGCCTTCCGTTCGAGGCGGTGTTCATACCGCTGGCGATGTCCGCCATCACTTTCGTCGCGTACGCCCTCGACAAGCACGCGGCGCAGACCGGCCGCTGGCGCACACCCGAATCGACCCTGCATCTGCTGGAACTCGCCGGTGGCTGGCCGGGCGCGTGGATCGCGCAGCAGATGCTGCGGCACAAGTCGCGCAAGCCAGGCTATCGCGTCGCCTTCTGGACGATGGTGGCCCTGCACGGCGGCGCGCTGGTCGCATGGTGCTGGATGAGGTCGTGATGGCGAAGCGATGTGCCGCTTCGGTCTACGCCGCCCGGCCAATCTGAGCCTGCTGCCCCGGGCGATCACCGCACGGGGGGGCTTTCCTACACGCCGCCGCGATGTGCACCGATGCCCACCTTCGTGCGGGCTGGCGACGCTGTCGCTCCCCCGTCCTGTTGGCCGCGCCATGCGCCTGATCCTCACCGCCTTGCTGTGTCTGCTGATCTGGCCCGTCCTGTCGGCACCACCAACCGATCCGATGCTGGCGACGCCATACCGCGATGGCGTGCCGGTCGGCGCCTTCCTGGTCAGCGAGAAGCTGGACGGCGTGCGTGCGCGCTGGGATGGACGGGCACTGTGGACGCGTGGCGGCGCGCGGATCGTGGCACCGGCCACGTTCACTCGCGGCTGGTCTGCCGAACCCATGGACGGCGAGCTGTGGATCGCACGCGGCCGCTTTGACGACATCAGCGCCCTCGTCCGCCGCGTGGGAACCGATGCGCAGGCATGGCGTGATGTGCGCTTCATGGTCTTCGACCTGCCCACCCACCCTGGGCCGTTCGCGGAACGCGTCGTTCGCATGCGCAGCCTGGTGTCGACGGCACGCAGCGCGCATCTGGCAATGATCCCGCAGCAACGCCTCGACACCCGGGCCGAACTGGACGCAGAACTGGCCCGCGTGGTCGCCGGCGGCGGCGAGGGTCTGATGCTGCATCGGCGCGACGCGCGCTATCGCGCCGGACGCAGTGAAGACCTGCTCAAGTACAAACCCCATGAGGACGCCGAGGCACAAGTCGTCGCGCATCTGCCGGGCAAAGGCAAATACGCCGGGATGATGGGCGCGCTGCAGGTGCGCACGCCCGACGGGCGCCACTTCCGCATCGGCACCGGCTTCACCGATGCCCAGCGGGCCAGGCCTCCGCCGGTGGGCGCGTGGCTGACCTATCGCTACAACGGTCTGACCTCGACCGGACTGCCGCGCTTCGCCCGCTTCATGCGGATGCGGGACGACATGCCGCCAGCCGATCCGAAACGGTGACGCAGTCCGGTCGATCGGGCGCCCCGTTTCCCCATCGGGTTATGCTGCCGCCCGGTCCCCTTCGATTGCGACTGCCATGCGCTCTCTTGCCACCGCCTGCCTGGGCTTGCTGCTGATCCTCATGACGTCCTGTACCACGACACCCCCCATGAACCCGACCGGCGAATTCGTCTCGCGCGAGGTCGCACTCGAAGGAAAGACCTACCGCTACCAGGTGTTCGTACCTGCGGCGCGCTTCCGCCGCGGCAAGCCGCCCGTGGTGCTGTTCCTCAACGGCTCCGGCGAGCGCGGCAGCGATGGCGTGAAGCAGACGATGGCGGGGCTGGGACCGTACCTGCGCCAGCATGCCGATACGTTCCCGGGCCTGGTGGTCTTCCCGCAGGCGCCGGATGACACGGAGTGGACCGAGGCAGCCGGCCCCCTTGCATTCGCGACGCTGGACGCGGCCGTGCGCGAGTTCAATGGCGATTCCGATCGCGTGTACCTGACGGGCATGTCGATGGGGGGCTACGGTACGTGGGAACTGGCATTGCAACAGCCGGCCCGGTTCGCCGCCCTGGTCCCGATCTGCGGAGGAATCACCGTCGACTGGACCGATGCGCGGCCGGGCCTGCGTGCGCACAGCGTTGCCAACGCCGCAGACCCGTTTGCCGCCGCCGCACAGCGCCTGAAAGACATCCCTGTGTGGATTTTCCACGGCGGCAAGGACGACGTGGTGCCCCCGTCGCAATCGCGCCGCATGGACGCCGCGCTGAAGGCCGCCGACGCACGCGACGCGCGCTACACCGAATTCCCGGACGCCAACCACAACAGCTGGGACGCCACCTACGCGTACACCCCGATGTGGGAATGGCTGTTCGAACAACGCCGCGGACGTTGAGCCGTGGCCGAGCTCGTTCCCGACTACTTCGCCGCGGGCTGGCGTGAGCGTGAACTGCCGTGTCCGTGCGGCTGGCAAGGCGACAGCCGTGCGATGGCCATGGAGTTGCACGATGCGGTCACCGACTACGCCTGCGCGCAATGCGGCAACCTGCTGCTGATCGTCTCGCATCCCAGCCTGGAGCAGGTCCGCCGCGCCGCCGAGGCCGGCCATGCCGAGGCCGTCGCCCAGTTGGCCATCATCGAAGAAGCCCTCACCCGCTTCCCCCGGGACGCGGGCTGATCGGCGCGCCTGCGCGCGCGCAGGGTCACGATTTCCGCCTCCACGTGCCCGCCCCTGGTCGCCCCGCCCTCAATCAATGCTCTCCGCGGCCGATAACCCGGCATCCCGGACGCCTGACGGGTGCCTGCCCGTGGCCGTGCGAGTGACCTGCAATGACTGACATGGCCGACGACAACTCCGGTTTTCCTGGTGGCCTGCGCCGGCTCTGGTCGCGGCGGCGGGACGCCGCGCCGTCGTCGTCGCGGGAACTGGCCCCGGCGGCCAGCGCCGGGCCCCGCACCAGCATCAGCGCGCAACAATTGCAGGCCCTGTTCGCACATGCCGAAGAGCCGGCCGCCCTGTTGTCCGCCTTCGCCGACGGCGTCGCAGGCCTGCCGGGGGAACTGCATGGCATGGGCGAGCGCCTGCAGTCCGCGCACGCCGATGCCGACTGGCCCCGCTACGGCCGCGCACTGCGGCAACTGGTCGACAAGTACATCCGCACGATCCAGGACGAGCCGCTGGCCGGCGAGGCCGAGCAACTGCGCGACCTGCTGCAGCACCTGCTCGTTGCCGGCATGGAGCACCTGCTGCGCGACGACGCGTTGCTGTTGCCGCAAGCGCACGCGCTGGCCGACCGCGTCCGCCAGTGGCAACCTGCCCAGCCGTTGGATGGGCTGGGCAGTGACCTGCGGGAACTTTGCCAGCAGGTCGGCCTGCGCACGCACGAGGTCAACGACGCGCAGGAACTGATGCGCAGCCTGTTCGACCTGCTGCTGGAGAACGTCGGCGAACTGATCGAGGACGGCAGCTGGCTGCAGGACCAGATCGGTGCGGTGCGCCAGCTGCTGTCCGGCCCGCTGGACCGCACCGCGCTGGAGCAGACCCGCGCCGGGCTGCGCGAAGTGATCTACAAGCAGGGCCTGCTGAAGCAGGGACTGGCCGAGTCCAAGGCGTCGATGAAGGAGATGATGGTGACCTTCGTCGAGCGGCTGGACGGCATGGCGTGCAGCACCGGCGAATACCACGACCGCATCAGCTTCCATGCGCAGGCCATCCGCGACAGCCGCAGCATCGCCGAACTGGGCAAGCG
Organism: Pseudoxanthomonas sp. LARHCG66; assembly: GCF_052871755.1. Taxonomy (NCBI): domain Bacteria; kingdom Pseudomonadati; phylum Pseudomonadota; class Gammaproteobacteria; order Lysobacterales; family Lysobacteraceae; genus Pseudoxanthomonas; species Pseudoxanthomonas sp. LARHCG66. The sequence continues at coordinate 942,093 of NZ_JBIXJW010000001.1, forward strand.
GATGGAGGACATCCTGGCGGACACGGCACAGGTGCAGGCGCAGGCGCTGCGCGCGCGCGACAGCCTGCTGGAGGCGCGGCGCGACGTGGAGGAGGCCGAGCGCCGCGCGGCGGATCTCGAACAGGAACTGCAATCGGTCTCGGCGCTGGTGCGCGTGGACCAGCTGACCGAAGCACTGAACCGGCGCGGCTTCGACGAACTGTTCAAACGCGAATCCGTGCGCGCGCTGCGCAGCGGGCAGACGCTGAGCCTGGCACTGCTGGACCTGGACGATTTCCGCCACATCAATGCCGCGCACGGCCACCTGGGTGGCGATGCCGCCTTGTGCCACGTGGTAACCCTGGCGCGCGCCACCCTGCGTGCCAGCGATGCCGTCGCACGTTTCGGTGGCGAAGAGTTCGTGCTGCTGCTGCCCGACACCAGCTTCCTGGAAGCGATGGGCACGCTGGAGCGCCTGCGTGCCCGCCTCGCGCACAAGCCGCTGATCTACGAGGGCCGCGGCATCATGCCGACGTTCAGTGCCGGCGTGGCGCGCTGGGTACCGGGCGAATCGCAGGACGAACTGCTCGCCCGCGCGGACCGCGCCATGTACCAGGCCAAGCAGGCGGGCAAGAACCAGGTGGTCGCGGCACCGGAGTAAGCCGCCCCGCGTAGGAGGCCCTTCAGGGCCGACCGGAACCCGTCGGCCCTGAAGGGCCTCCTACGGGCGAGGGTGCCGCCCTCACCCCAGCAACATCTCCAGCACCGCCATGCGGATGGCGACACCGTTGCTGACCTGGCGCAGCACCAGCGACTGCGGGCCGTCGGCGACCTCGTCGGTGATCTCCACGCCACGGTTGATCGGGCCCGGATGCAGCACCACGGCATCCTTGGCGGCACGCGCCAGGCGCGCGGTGGTCAGCCCGTACTCGCGGTGGTAATCCTCCAGCGATGCGACAAGGCCTTCTTCCATGCGCTCGCGTTGCAGGCGCAGCATCATCACCACGTCCACGCCTTCGAGCATGGCGTCGAAATCCTGTCCCGTCCGGCAACCCGCCAGGGTGCCATCGTCGGGCAGCAGCGATTGCGGTCCGCAGACGCGGATCTCGCCCGCGCCGAGCGTATGCAGTGCATGCAGGTCGGAACGCGCCACGCGCGAATGCTTCACGTCGCCGACCATTAGCACCTTCAGGCGCGAGAAATCGGCACCCTTGGCCTGGCGGATCGTCAGCACGTCCAGCAACCCCTGGGTGGGGTGCGCGCTGCGGCCGTCGCCCGCGTTGATCAACGCAGTGCCCTCGCCCGCCTCGGCGGCCAGCGCCGCGACCGCGCCGTCGTCGGCATGACGGACGATGAATCCGCGCACGCCCATCGCCTCGAGGTTGCGCAGGGTATCGCGCGCGGTTTCGCCCTTGCGCGTGGACGAGGTGGAGGCATCGAAGTTCAGCACGTCCGCACCCAGCCGCTGCGCGGCGATGTGGAATGAGCTGCGCGTGCGCGTGGACGGTTCGAAGAACAGCGTGCAGACCGTGGTGCCGTCCAGGACCTTTCGCCGCGGCGTGCGACCGAGCGCGGCATCGCGGATCTGGCCGGCACGGTCGATCAGGCGGCAGAGAGTCTCGCGGGGCAGGCCCTCGAGGGTCAGCAGGTGACGCAGGCGTCCATCCGGATCAAGTTGGGAAGTCATGGAGTTTCGTCAGGGAAGAATCAGGTCAACTGGGTCGCGTCCTGGGGAGCGGCCAGCCAGCGTTCGATGATCACGGCCGCCGCGACGGCGTCCAGCGCCACCGCGTCGCGGCGGCGCTTGCGGCCCTCGGCACGGTCCAGTGCGAAGCGTTGCGAGGCTTCGACGGAGCTGGTGCGCTCGTCCACCAGCACCACCGGCAGGTTGTAGCGCGCGCGCAGTTCGCGGGCGAAGGCGTGCGCGCGCTTGCGGATGGGCTGGTCGCCGCCGTCCAGCGTCATCGGGTCGCCGACCACCAGGCCGTCGGGCTTCCACTCCGCATGCAGCTTGTCGATCGCCGGCCAGTCCGGCCCGTGGCCATGCACGTCGATCACCGCCAGCGCACGCGCGCCGGTGCCGAACGCGCTGCCGACCGCCACGCCGATGCGGCGGGCGCCCACGTCGAATCCCAGTACGGTGCCATCCAGCTTCATGCCATCTGCCTCCGTTCGATCACGCGTGCGCCATCCTGCACCGGTCGCTGTGGAGACAACGTCTGCGGGCGCAGGCAGAGGCTCATGCGTGGCCGCTGTAGTCCGTCAGGCGCGTCATGTCCACGCCGATCCGCTGGCCTGCCGCCTGCCAACGCCGCTCCAGCGGCAGCGCGAACAGCAGTTCGGCATCGGCGGGCGCCGTCAGCCAGCTGTTCTCGCCCAGTTCGTATTCCAGCTGGCCTGCTCCCCAGCCCGCACAGCCCAGCGCCATGACGGCGTTTGCCGGACCCTCGCCTACCGCCATCGCTTCCAGGATGTCGCGCGAGGTGGTCAGGTACAGGCCGTCCGCGACTTCCAGCGTGGACTCCCACGCGCGCGCGTCGTCATGCAGCACGAAGCCGCGCTCCGGATGCACCGGCCCGCCCGCCAGCACCACCTGGTCGTCCAGGCGCGGGTTGTGGGAAGCGAGGTTCATCTGCCGCAGCACTTCGCCCAGCGTGTACTCCGACGGGCGATTGACGACCACACCCATGGCGCCTTCGTCGTCGTGCTGGCAGATCAGCGTGACGCTGCGCGCGAAATTGGGATCGGCCAGCGCCGGCAAGGCGATCAGCAGCTGGTTGGCCAGGGGCGTGGCGGCATCGTGCATGGGCGTCATTCTAGCCCGGACCCGCGCGGGCGGTTCCTGTCCGCAACACGGCCTAGAATCGGGAATCCCCTTCCTGGCCGATCTTCCATGTCCGGTTATTGCGATATTGCCCCCGGCCACCCGCTGCACGGGCCCTACCACGACCGCGAGTACGGGTTCCCGCAACGCGAGGAAGCGGTCCTGTTCGAGCGCCTGCTGCTGGAAATCAACCAGGCCGGCCTGAGCTGGGAGACGATGCTGAGGAAGCGCGAGGGTTTCCGCGCCGCCTATGGCGGCTTCGACGTGGACACGGTGGCCCTCTATGGCGAGAAGGACCGTGCCCGGCTGATGGCGGACGCCGGCATCATCCGCAACCGCTTGAAGATCGACGCCGCGATCCACAACGCGCAGGTCGTCCAGCGGCTGCGCGCCAGCCATGGCGGCTTCGCGGCATGGCTGGATGCCCACCATCCCCTGCCGAAGGCGGACTGGATCAGGCTCTTCAAGAAGACTTTCCGCTTCACTGGCGGCGAGATCACCGGCGAATTCCTGATGAGCCTGGGCTACCTGCCCGGCGCGCACCGCGAGGATTGCCCCGCGTTCCGCCGTGCCGCCAAACACCGGCCACCGTGGATGACGGCCACCGGGCATTGATCCCACGCAACACGTGCGTGCCACCAAGGTCGTATCCTGCGGCGCAACACCCCACCGCGATAATCCGTGTTTCGCTCACTGGACGCCCAGCCCGATGCCACAGGAAGACCGTATCCGCCACGCCGGCCTGCGCGACCGCGTGGTCAGCGCCGAACAGGCGGCCGCCCTGATAAAGCCCGGCGAGACGGTCGCCATGAGCGGCTTCACGGGCTCCGGCTACCCCAAGGCGGTGCCGCTGGCGCTGGCCGCGCAGATCGAGCAGGCCCATGCGGACGGACTGCCGTTCCAGATCAAGCTGATGACCGGCGCCTCGACTGCGCCAGAACTCGACGGGGCCCTCGCCAAGGCCGACGCCATCGCCCTGCGCATGCCGTTCCAGAGCGACCCGGACGCACGCAAGCGGATCAACGACGGCACGCTGGACTACATCGACATCCACCTGAGCCATGTCGCCCAGCATGTGTGGTTCGGCTTCTACGGTCCCATCGACACGGCGGTGATCGAGGTCTCGGCGATCCGCGAGGACGGCACGCTGGTGCCATCGACCTCGGTCGGCAACAACAAGACCTGGCTGGACCTGGCGAAGAAAGTGATCATCGAGGTCAACGACTGGCAGCCTGCCGGTGTCGACGGCATGCACGACATCTACTACGGCACGGCCCTGCCGCCGCACCGCAAGCCGATCCCGCTGGAACACGTGCAGGACCGCATCGGTGAGACCGCCCTGCGCTGCGACCCGGACAGGATCGTCGCCGTCGTGCGTACGCACGGACCCGACCGCAACAGTCCGTTCACGCCCATCGACGCCACCAGCGAGCGCATCGCCGGACACCTGATCGACTTCCTCAAGCACGAGGTCGCGCTCGGCCGCCTGCCGCCGAACCTGCTGCCGCTGCAGTCCGGCGTGGGCAACATTCCCAATGCCGTGCTGGCGGGGCTGGCGAAGAGCGGCTTCCGCGGCCTGACCGCGTTCACCGAGGTGATCCAGGACGGCATGCTCGACCTGCTGCGCGAAGGCGTGCTGGACGTCGCGTCATGCACCGGTTTCGCGCTGAGCCCGGAAGCCAACGAAGCGTTCAAGCGCGACATCGCGTTCTACCGCGAGCGCATCATCATGCGCACGCAGGAGATGTCCAACCATCCCGAGCTGGTGCGGCGGCTGGGCTGCATCGGCATGAACGGCATGATCGAGGCCGACCTGTACGGCAACGTCAACTCCACCCACGTGATGGGCAGCCGCATCCAGAACGGCATCGGCGGCTCGGGCGATTTCGCCCGCAACGGGTTCATGTCGGTCTTTCTCAGCCCGAGCACCGCCAAGGGCGGCAGCATCTCCGCGCTGGTGCCCATGGTCAGCCACGTGGACCACACCGAGCACGACGTTTCGGTGATCGTCACCGAACAGGGCCTCGCCGACCTGCGCGGCCTCACGCCCAAGCAACGCGCCCGCCTGCTGATCGCCAACTGCGCACACCCCGACTACCGCGACGCGCTGCAGGACTACTTCGACCGCGCCCTGCATCACAGCTATGGCAAGCACACCCCGCACCTGCTGCCGGAAGCGCTGTCGTGGCACCAGCGGTGGTTGGAATCGGGAACGATGAAGGGTTGAAGTCGTTTGTAGGATGGGTTGAGCCGAAGGCGATACCCATCATCGCTGGATCATCAGCGCCTTGATGACGGGTATCGCCTTCGGCTCAACCCATCCTACCTGTCTCGTCAGGCACTACGCTCCACCAGCCGCTGCCGCTTCATCACCGCCAGCACCCGCAGCGCACGCGCCATGAACATCCCGCTGAAAAGTCCGTACGTACCGGCGACCACAACGACCGCGGTTGTCGTCCCGAGCACGCCCGGCTTCATGGCATGGACCACCGCCACCGCGTACTTGAAGAAGAAGATGCCCATCATCAACGCCAGGGGCACCCAGCTGCCGGCGACGGTGAACCGCCGGGTCTCGGCATCGTAGGACGCGCGGTGCGAAGGCACCCGCACCAGGGCGATGGCCACCACGGCGCCCCAGCCGCAGGCCCACGCCGCCAGCGCCGTGACGTGGGCATCGAAGGTCGACCAGACCGAGTACAGCGACCAGGCCAACATGGCGAGCGGCAGCACGATGAGGCGGCCGCGCGATACCCGGCGCGCCCTGCTCTGCAGATAACCCAGGTAGACCAGGCCGAAGAACAGGGCGAAGACCCAGAGGGGCGTGTGGGTGAGGATCTGCGTCATGGGGCTAGGGTCCTGGAGGCGCCGACACCGTGTCGGTTCACGCACATCTTCGGAGCTGCCCACCCTTCCGTGAGGTGCCGGAAGTCAACACTTTCAGGTGCCGGAGGTCGTTGATCGCAGGCGACCGCCCACGAAAAAGGGGCGGTCGCCCGCCCCTTCCGTTTGACGTGTACTGCGCGGAATCAGCGGACTTCCGCAATCTCCACGCCGTCCAGCCCCTGCGCCAGCGTGCGGGCATCGCCGCCCTGGGCCAGCTTGATGCGCAGGCGCACTTCGTTCTGCGAATCGGCGAAGCGCAGCGCGTCCTCGTAGCTGATCTCGCCGGCCTGGTACAACTCGAACAGGGCCTGGTCGAAGGTCTTCATGCCGAGGTTGGTGGATTCCTTCATCACTTCCTTCAGCTTGTGCACCTCGCCTTCGCGGATGTAGTCCTGCACCAGCGGCGTGCCGAGCAGGATCTCCATCGCCACGCGGCGCGCCTTGCCGTCCGGCGTGGGGATCAGCTGCTGCGCCACCACGCCCTTGAGGTTCAGCGACAGGTCCATGAGCAGCTGGGTGCGGCGGTCTTCCGGGAAGAAGTTGATGATGCGGTCCATCGCCTGGTTGGCGTTGTTGGCGTGCAGCGTGCACAGCACCAGGTGGCCGGTTTCGGCGAACGCGATGGCGTGGTCCATGCCTTCGCGCGTGCGCACTTCGCCGATCATGATCACGTCGGGCGCCTGGCGCAGGGTGTTCTTCAGCGCCGCGTCCCAGCTGTCGGTGTCGATGCCCACTTCGCGCTGCGTGATGATGCAGCCCTCATGCTTGTGCACGAACTCGATGGGGTCTTCGATGGTGATGATGTGGCCGGTGGAATTCTGGTTGCGGTAGCCGATCATCGCCGCCAGCGAGGTGGACTTGCCGGTACCGGTGGCGCCGACGAAGATGATGATGCCGCGCTTGGTCATGGCCAGCGTCTTGATGACCGGCGGCAGGTTCAGCTCTTCGATGGTCGGGATGCGCGTCTCGATGCGGCGCAGCACCATGCCCACCTGGTTGCGCTGGTAGAAGCAGCTGACACGGAAGCGGCCCACGCCGGCCACGCCGATGGCGAAGTTGCACTCGTGGGTCTTTTCGAACTCCTCGCGCTGCGACGGCGTCATCACGTTCAGCACCAGGTCGCGCGACTGCTGCGATGTCAGCGGCGTCTGCGTGATCGGCGAGATCTTGCCGTTCACCTTGATGGATGGCGGCATGCCGGACGTGATGAACAGGTCCGACGCCTTCTGGTGCGCCATCAGCTTGAGGAACGAGGTGAAATCGATGGTGCTCATGGGTGGCTCCTGGAGGAGCCGTGATTCGTGATTCGTGAGCAGTGACTCGCAGGAACGGACGTCCCGGCCGCGCATTCACTCCATCACTTCATCAGAACCCCGGCTTTTGAAAAATCACGAATCGCGAATCACCCCGCACAAGGCTATTCGAACAGACGCTTGTCCTTCGCGTATTCCTTGGCCTGCTGCCGGGTGATGAGGCTGCGCTTCACCAGGTCCTGCAGATGCTGGTCCAGGGTCATCATTCCGTAGTTCTGGCCGGTCTGGATGGACGAGTACATCTGCGCCACCTTGTCCTCGCGGATCAGGTTGCGGATGGCCGGCGTGCCCACCATGATTTCCCAGGCTGCGGTACGGCCACCGCCGATCTTCTTCAGCAGCGCCTGCGAAATGACCGCACGCAACGATTCGGACAGCATCGAGCGCACCATCGGCTTCTCGCCGGCGGGGAACACGTCGATGATGCGGTCGATGGTCTTGGCCGCCGAACTGGTATGCAGGGTGGCGAACACCAGATGGCCCGTTTCCGCGGCGGTCAGCGCCAGGCGGATGGTTTCCAGATCGCGCAACTCGCCGACCAGGATGTAGTCGGGATCCTCGCGGAGGGCCGAGCGCAGCGCCTCGTTGAAGCCGTGCGTATCGCGATGCACTTCGCGCTGGTTGATCAGGCACTTCTGCGAGGTGTGCACGAACTCGATCGGATCCTCGACGCTGAGGATGTGGCCGTACTCGTTCTTGTTGATGTGGTCGATCATCGCCGCCAGCGTGGTCGACTTGCCCGAGCCGGTCGGGCCGGTGACCAGGATCAAGCCCTGCGGCTGCTGGATCAGCTCGCGGAACAGCGGCGGGCAACCCAGGTCTTCCAGGGTCAGCACTTCCGAGGGAATGGTACGGAATACCGCACCCGCACCGCGGTTCTGGTTGAACGCATTGACGCGGAAGCGTGCCAGCGACGGGATCTCGAACGAGAAGTCGACTTCCAGGAATTCCTCGAAGTCGCGCCGCTGCTTGTCCGACATGATGTCGTAGACCAGCGCATGCACCTGCTTGTGGTCGAGTGCCGGGATGTTGATGCGGCGCACGTCGCCGTCCACGCGGATCATCGGCGGCAGGCCGGCTGACAGGTGGAGGTCCGATGCCTTGTTCTTTACCGAGAACGCCAAGAGTTCGGCGATATCCATGACGCTGCTTCCCCAAGTTGCTGCGAACTGGAACGTTACTTCCCCGAAGGGCAGTATAGCGCCCTTGCCGTTTCCGCCAATGGTTGGATGAACATGCTCGCCGACGCTCTCAGCGAGACCCTGCAACGTCTTGAAAACGCAGCGGATGCCGCCCATCGGCCAGCACCCGATCTGCTGGCCGTGTCCAAGCTGCACCCCGCCGCCGCCGTGGCCGCACTGGCCCGTGCCGGGCAGCGCGCCTTCGGCGAGAACTACGTGCAGGAGGCGCAGGCGAAGATCGGCGAACTGGCCGGCATGGGGCTGGAATGGCATCTCATCGGCCACCTGCAATCGAACAAGGCCGAGATCGCCGCACGCATCTTCGACTGGGTGCAAACGGTAGACCGTCACACATTGATCGGCGCCCTGTCACGCTATCGGCCTGCGGATCGCCCGCCCCTGAATGTGCTCATCCAGGTGAACATCGACGATGAGGCCAGCAAGCACGGCTGCCATCCCGACGAGGTGATGACCCTGGCCGATGCCATCGCCGCGGCACCCGGACTGCGACTGCGCGGACTGATGGCGATTCCCGCCCCGCATCCGGACCCGGCCGCACGCGCGGCGGCATTCAGTCGCATGAAGTCGCTGCAGGATGCGCTGGCGTCGCGGCACCCTGGCATCGACACCCTGTCGATGGGCATGAGCGATGACTTCGCACAAGCCATCGCGCATGGCGCCACGATGGTCCGTATCGGCACCGCACTGTTCGGCGCGCGGCCGGCGCGAACCGCTTGATGCCGCCTTCCACCCCGTCGCTTCCACGAGGCTCCACCTCATGACCCGCTCCAACACTTCCCCTCTGTTGACACATCCGCTTGCCTTCATCGGCGGCGGCAACATGGCGCGCAGCCTGATCGGCGGCTTGGTCAAGCGCGGCGCGGATCCCTCACGCATCCGCGTGGCGGAACCCACAGAACCCCTGCGTGCCGCGCTGGCGGCGGATTTCGGCGTGCAGGTCTTCGGCGAAGCAGGCGAAGCCGCTTACGGTGCCGATACCTGGTTGTTCGCCGTGAAGCCGCAGGTGATGCGCGCGGTATGCGAAGGCCTCGCACCGCTGGCGCAGTCGCAGCGCCCGCTCGCCGTGTCCATCGCGGCCGGCATCACGACCACGCAGATGCAGCGCTGGCTGGGTGGCGGCGTGCCCGTGGTCCGCAGCATGCCCAACACGCCCGCCCTGCTGGGTGCCGGTGTCACCGGGCTGCACGCCAGCAGTGAAGTCGATGCGGCGGGCCGGCAGCGCGCCGAGTTGCTGCTGTCCGCAGCGGGGCCGACGGTGTGGATCGAGGCGGAGGCCACGATGGATGCGGTCACCGGCGTATCGGGAAGCGGGCCGGCCTATGTCTTCCTGCTTGCCGAAGCGATGGAAACGGCGGCGAAGGCGGAAGGCCTGTGCGATGAGGCGGCACGTACGCTGGTACTGCAGACCGTACTGGGCGCGGCGCGCATGCTGACCGAGAGCGGTGAAACCCCGGCCGAGCTGCGCCGCCGCGTCACCTCGCCCAATGGCACCACGCAGGCGGCCATCGAGACCTTCCAGGCGGGCGGCTTCGAAGCGCTGGTGGCGCAGGCCGTGCACGCCGCCACCGTGCGTGGTGGCGAGTTGTCGGCGGCGAACGACTGAGCCTGCATCCGCCTCTTTCCCGACGTCGTACGCTACCCAGGCCCACATTCCCCATGCCCATGAAACGATTCGCCGCCCCGCTCGCCCTGGTCCTGCTGTCCGCCTGCTCCGGCGGCGAGGCCCCGCGCACCGCGGAGTTCGTGCAAGCCACGCCGGCCGAGGCCGACTTCGGTACCCTGCGCGTGCGCTACAACGCGCTGCCAACGCTGGCATTGAGCGAGGCGGTCGCCAGGCAGTACGGCGTGCCACGCGACGCGGGCACGGCGCTGGTGCTGGTCGCGCTGCGCACCGTGGACGGTGCGGAAGAGGTCGATGCGGATGGCAACGTCAGCGTCACCGCGCACGACCTGTCCGGTGCGCGCCAGACCATCACGCTGCGCAAGGTCGACGCCGGCGGCTACGCGGACCATATAGGCACGGCGCGCATCTCGCCGCGCAATTCCTACCGTTTCGAAATCGAGGTGACGGCCGGCGCTCGAACCGAGACGGTGAAGTTCCAGCGGAATTTCTGACGGCCAGCTCGCCCCATGCAGGAGCGACGCAAGTCGCGACCGCACGCCATCCGTGACATCGACCCATGGCAAACGTGAGGATCGCGAACGTCCCGTTCCGTCTCGCGACGTCCAGTCCGCGGTCGCGACCTACGTCGCTCCTACAACGGACACCAGCCTCACGCGCGCCGCACCGCCCACCCCTGCACGATCGCCGCGATCGCCCGCACGCCATCCGTCAGCGCCGCCGGACCCGGCTGCAGGATCAACGGCGACTTGATCTCGTGGAGTTCGCCGTTGCGCACGGCGGGAATGGCATCCCAACCCGGTCGGTGCGCGACCTTGTCGGGGCGGAACTTCTTGCCGCACCACGAGCCGAGGATGATGTCCGGCGCGCGCCGCACGACCTCGCTGCCGTCGGCGAGGATGCGCCGCTTCGCCAGCGGCTCGAGCGCCATCTCGGGAAACACGTCATCGCCACCCGCGATGCCGATCAGTTCCGACACCCAGCGGATGCCGGTGATCTGCGGTTCGTCCCATTCCTCGAAGTAGACCGCCGGTCGGCGCGGCAGGCGCGCCGCCTGCGCACGCACGTCATCCAGCCCGCGCTGCAGCGCATCGGCGTACTCGTTGGCGCGCGCGGCGGCGCCGACCAGTGCGCCGAGCCGCCGGACGTAGTCGACGATGCCGTCCACGCTGCGGTGGTTGCTGATCCAGACCTCCACGCCATGCCGCACGAGTTCGGCGGCGATATCGGCCTGGATGTCGGAGAAACCGATCGCGAGATCCGGCTGCAGCTTCAGGATCTCGCCGATCTTCGCGCTGGTGAACGCGCTGACCTTCGGCTTCTCCTTGCGCGCCTGCGGCGGCCGCACGGTGAACCCGCTGATGCCGACGATGCGGTCCTGCTCGCCCAGCGCATACAGTGTTTCGGTGGGCTCCTCGGTGAGGCAGACGATGCGTTGCGGGCCCATGGTTCAGTCGACCAGCCGCTTGCGGAAATACACCACGCGCTCGGTCTCCTCGAAGCCGCAGGCCGCATGCGCCGCATGGCTGGCAGTGTTGTCGAGCAACGCATCCGACGCCAATTCGACGCAGCCGCGTGCACGCGTCCAGGCTTCCACCTGCGCGATCAGCGCACGCCCCACGCCACGTCCGCGCCAGGCGGGGGCGACATACCAGCCCTCCAGGAAACCGACCGGCGAGCCGTCGGTACCGTTGACGTAGTCGTGCCGAAGACTGGCTTCGGCCAGGCCGATGGCATGGCCCTCCCCGTTGAAGGCCAGCAATGCGACGCCGCGCGTGGCGTCCCAGACCCTGGCCTCCTCACGCAGTTCCGCAGCATCGGCATCCGGCCACAGTCCGGCGCGCAATGCGACCCAGGCCGTGACGTCCGACGGCGCGGCCTCTGCGATACGTACCTCGCTCAAGGAAACAGCATCCGCTTGCTCCACGCTCCAGCAGCATCGCATTCGTAGCGCCAGCGCTCGTGCAGCCGGAACTGCGCGCCGTACCAGAACTCGATCGCCTCCGGTGCCACGCGGTAACCGCTCCATCCGTCCGGGCGCGGCACGTCGGCACCGGCGAAGCGTGCCTCCACCTCCGCCATGCGCGTCTCGAAGGCTTCGCGCGAATCCAGCGTCTCGGACTGGATCGAAGCCCACGCGCCCAGCTGGCTCTGGCGCGGGCGGGAGGCGAAGTAGGCATCGGCTTCGGCATCGCTGACCGCCGTCACCGTGCCTTCCACGCGCACCTGGATGCCGGCCTCGCGCAGGCTGCGCCACAGGAACAGCAGCGCGGCCCACGGGTTGTCGTGCAGCTCGCGCCCCTTCTGGCTGTGGGTGTGGGTGTAGAAGACGAAGCCCAGTTCGTCGAACGCCTTCAGCAACACGGTGCGTGCGGAGGGACGGCCGTCCGGCGTGGCGGTGGCCAGCGTCATCGCATTGGGTTCGACTTCGGTGCCCGATGACTTGGCCTCGCCGTAGAGTGTGGCGAACGTGGACAGGGCTTCGGCGTACAGATCGGTCATGGCGTGGTCAGGGCAGCGCCCGCGTGCCGGGCATGCGCTATTGTCGCGCGATGAGGCAGGCTGCGCATCCCGAGGGCTTTCCCGACGTTCTCGTCCGCGACGCGCTGGCCGCCGCGCGCGCATTGCCTGCGCGCACGCCGGTCTTCGCCATCACCGGCCTGCAGGGAAGTGGCAAATCGACGCTGGCCCGCCAGATCGCCACGCAGGCAGAAGCGGCCCACCTGCGCGTCGCCGTGCTGTCGCTGGACGACCTGTACCTGACCCGTGCCGATCGTGTGCGTCTTGCCGGAGATGTGCACCCCATGCTCGCCACGCGCGGGCCGCCGGGGACCCATGACGTGGCGCTCGGCTGCCGCGTACTCGATGCGTTGCGTGCCGGCCAGGACATCGCATTGCCCCGGTTCGACAAGCTGGCCGATGACCGTCTGCCAGAGACCGGATGGCCACGCATCGCGGAACGGGTGGACCTGGTGCTGTTCGAAGGCTGGTGCCTGAACGCCATGCCCGAGGATGACGCGGCCCTGCACGTGCCACTCAATGCGCTGGAACGCGACGAAGACCCTGGCGGCGTGTGGCGCCGGTACTGCAACGACGCCCTGCGCCGCAACTATTCCGCGCTGTGGTCGCGCATCGACGCGCTGTGGTTCCTGCAGCCGCCGGGCTTCGACATCGTGCGGACCTGGCGCTGGCAGCAGGAACAGGCGATGGTGGCGCAGGACCCTGCACGCACCGGCATGGATCGCGCGCAGCTGGACCGCTTCATCCAGCACTACGAGCGGACCAGCCGGCACCTGCTGGCGACGCTGCCGGGAATGGCGGACAGGACGATAGCGCTGGATGAGGCGCGCACCCCGCGTCTGTAGGTGTAGGAGCGACGTGAGTCGCGACCGCACGCCCGCAGGTTCAGCGGCGCATGAGGCTCGGAATTGTCATCCCGCCCAGGCAGTTTCCGTTCGTGCCCGATCCGCGGTCGCGACTCACGTCGCTCCTACAGCGGGTACGCTGATGGCGTCACGCCACTACGAAACTGATCCGCAGGTTCACGCGCCACTCGGTGACGTTGCCGCCATCGTCGGTGACGACCTTGATCTCGTTGACCCAGGCCCCCTTGATGTTCTTCACGGTCTCGGACGTCTTTTTCAGGCCCACCTTCACGGCGTCTTCCATGCTGGTCTTGGATGACGCATTGACCTCGATGATCTTGGCGACGGACATGGTGCTTCCCTCCTCGGTTGCCCCGGCAAGACGCCGGACGGCCACCGTAGACCCGCTGGTGTTAAGGCCACGCCACGCGTGGGCAGTGCTAGCATCTGGAGCATCATGAATCCGGCCCCCAACCTGATCCTGGTCGGCCCCACCGGGGCCGGCAAGACATCCATCGGCAAGCGCGTGGCCGAGCGCTTCGGGCTGGTGTTCGTGGACGCGGACCAGGCCATCGTCGATCGCACCGGCGCCAGCATCACCAGCCTGTTCGAGCACGTCGGCGAAGCCGGCTTCCGCGAGCGCGAGAAGGCGACCCTGGGCGAACTGCTGGCCGGCCATGGCCAACTGGTCTCCACGGGCGGCGGCGCGGTCCTGGATGCGGACAACCGCGTCCTGATGAGGCAGCGCGGCTATGTGGTCTACCTGCAGGTCAGCGTGGAGGCGCAGTTGCGCCGGCTCGGCCGCTGCACCAACCGCCCGTTGCTGCAACGCCCGGACCGCGAACAGGTATTGCAGGACATGGCCACCCTGCGCGAGCCGTTTTATCGTGACGTGGCGGACCTGACCTTGGACACCGACGGCCTGACGCCGCCCGAGGCGACCGCCCGCCTGACCCAGCTGCTGGCGCATCGCTGGCAGCCCATCGAAGAGAACGCATGAGCAACGCACGCACCGTCGACGTCGGCGGCGAGACGCCCTACACCATCGCCATCGGCCCGGGACTGCTGTCCGATGGCACCGCGCTCGCCGGACACGTGCGCGGCCGGCACGTGCTGCTGGTCAGCGACTCCATCGTCGCGCCGCTGTACGCGGGCAGGGTGCGCGAAGCCCTGCATGCCGCGCGCCCCGACCTGGCCATCGGCACCTTCATCCTGCCTGCGGGCGAAGAGTCGAAGACGCTGGCGCATTTCGGCCATGCCATCGAGGCACTGGCCACGCTGGGCGCCACCCGCGACGCCTGCGTGATCGCGCTGGGCGGCGGCGTGGTCGGCGACCTGGCCGGCTTCGCGGCGGCCTGCTGGATGCGCGGCGTGGACTGCGTGCAGGTGCCCACCACGCTGCTGTCGATGGTGGATTCGTCGGTGGGCGGCAAGACCGCCGTCGACATCCCGCAGGGCAAGAACCTGGTGGGCGCGTTCCATCCGCCGCGCGCGGTGTTCGCCGACACGGAGGTATTGGCGACACTGCCACCGCGCGAACTGGGTGCCGGCCTGGCCGAAGTGATCAAGTACGGCGCCATCCGCGATGCGCGCTTCTTCCAGTGGCTGGAGCAGGAACGCGAAGCGCTGCTGGCGATGGACGGCGAGGCGCTGGCACTGGCCATCGCCGCCAGCTGCGAGCACAAGGCCGAGATCGTGGCGCGCGACCCGCTGGAAAAGGGCGAGCGAGCGCTGCTGAACTTCGGCCACACCTTCGGCCACGCCATCGAGACCGAGCAGGGCTACGGCGGCCTGGGCAACGACAACCTCAACCATGGCGAAGCCGTGGCGGTGGGCATGGTGCTGGCCGCGCGGCTTTCCGCCGGGCTCGGCATGGCCCCGGCGACCGACACCGACCGCCTGGAAACCCTGCTGGCGGGCTACGGGCTGCCGACGCATATTCCGGCCGGACTGGCACCGGAGGCCCTGCTTGCCCGCATGCGCCTGGACAAGAAGAACCTGGCCGGGCGCCTGCGGCTGGTGCTGTGGCGGGGCCTGGGCCAGGCCGATGTGGTGCCGGACGTGGACGAAAGCCGCGTGCTGGCGCTGCTGTCCGGCTAAAATGCCGGCATGCGCGTCTTCCTCCAGCAACGCCCCGACGCGGGCGAAGCGCCCCGCTACGTCCAGCTGACCCTGCAGCCCGATCTGTTCGGCGGCTGGGAGCTGTTGCGCGAAACCGGCCAGATCGGCGGTCGCGCCACGCTCAAGCGCGAACAGTACCTGCTGCAGGACGAGGCCAACGCGGCCTTCGAGAAGGCCCGCGACAGCCACCTCAAGCGTGGCTTCCAGCTGATGTTCGCCCGCGGCGCCGACGCGCCCAAGTAACCCTTTCCCCCGGATTCCCGATGACTGCCCTCAAGAACGATCGTTTCCTGCGCGCCCTGCGCCGCGAACCCGTGGACCGCACGCCCGTCTGGCTGATGCGCCAGGCCGGCCGCTACCTCCCGGAGTACCGTGCCACCCGCAAAGAGGCCGGCAGCTTCCTCGGCATGGCGAAGAACCCCGACATCGCCTGCGAAGTCACCCTGCAGCCGCTGCGTCGCTTCGACCTGGACGCGGCGATCCTGTTCTCCGACATCCTGACCATCCCCGATGCGATGGGACTGGGCCTGTACTTCGTCGAAGGCGAAGGCCCGAAGTTCGAGCGCACCGTGCGCAGCGCCGCCGACGCGGCCAAGCTCGGCGTGCCGGACATGGAAACCGAACTGCGCTACGTGATGGATGCGGTGCGCGTGATCCGGCGCGAACTGGACGGCAAGGTGCCGCTGATCGGTTTCTCCGGCAGCCCGTGGACGCTGGCCTGCTACATGGTCGAAGGCGGCGGCAGCAAGGACTTCGCGCGCATCAAGGCGATGGCGCTGAATGAACCGGCGGTGCTGCACCAGCTGCTGTCGGTCAACACCGATGCGGTGATCGCCTACCTGGCCGCGCAGCGCGCGGCCGGCGCACAGGCGCTGCAGGTGTTCGACACTTGGGGTGGCGTGCTGTCGCCGGCGATGTACCGCGAGTTCTCGCTGCCCTACCTGCAGCGCATTGCGCGTGAACTGGAGCGTGGCGACGGCAACGAACGCACGCCGCTGATCCTGTTCGGCAAGGGCACGGCGGCGTATCTGGAAGAGCTGGCCGCCAGCGGCGCCGACGGCGTGGGCGTGGACTGGCTGATCGAACTGGGCGACGCTGCGCGCCGCACACAGGGCAAGGTCGCGCTGCAGGGCAACCTGGATCCGGCCACGCTGTACGGCTCGCCAGACGCCATCCGCCGCGAGGCGCGCCGCGCGCTGGACAGCTATCGCGACGGCAACGGCGGTTCGCGCGAGGGCCACGTCTTCAACCTTGGCCACGGCATGTCGCCGGACATGAACCCGGACCACGTCGCGGTGCTGGTGGACGAAGTGCACGCCTACAGCGCGCGCTGATCCACGCCCTTTCCCGCCGGAGTGACGCAATGGAATGCCGCCCCCTGCTCGCCCCCGCTGCCGCCAGCCTGTTGCTGATGGCAGGGGCACATGCCCGCGCCGAAGACGACCGCGCGCCACACGTCCTGCATGTTGCCGGAGGTGACTTCCCAGCGCTGGTGATGGTGGTGCCGGATGACCACGCATCGCACGCACTGGACGTCGCGCCGGGCTGCGAGCGCATCCGCGCACGCCGCCTGGATGAACTCGCGCCCGGATGGCGGCAACACGTGGTCCGCGTGGAACTGGACTGCGATGACGCCATGGCCGATGACGAAAGCGAAGCGTTCACGGCCGTGAATGCCCGTGCGCTGCTGCATCCTGAGCGCGTGCGGTTGGCGGGCCAGCCGGTGACGGAAGTGCGCCTGATGGATTCCCAGCGCTGGGGCGATCATCAATACGTGCTGGCGACGCCTTACGTCACGGCCGCGCCCGCGCTGCGGCGGTTCGTCGAAGATACCTGCCGCGAACAGGCCATCGCGCGGGAAGCAGTCGACATGGCATGCACGATGCTGAAAGCCGACGATGGCCTTTACCTCCCGGCCGGCGATACCGGCGGGATCTGGATCCACGCCGATCCGGACGACGCCACCCGTACGCTGTACGTCGAAGCCTGGGCGGACTGAGGCCATGCGCTGCCTTGCCCTGTTCCTCCTGGCCTGCATAGCGCCTTCATTCGCTGAAGCAGGCGGACAACCGGCCTTCGTCGGCACGTATGGCCACGGCGCGACCGCACTCCCCGATGACGTGGTGTGGATCGTGCAGCAGGCAGGCGACCACTGGCGCGTCGTGCAGGTGGCCGATGGCGCGGCGTCCGACGCGCATCGATTGCAGCGGCGTGGCCGCGACGCATTCTGGGCCCGCATGGATTGGCCCGAGGGCACCGGCGCCGAAGCGGACTGCCTCAGCTGGGGCGAAAAGCCCGGATCGCTCGAAGACCTGCTGTCGGATGTTCCGCCCGCGCCTTCCGCCCCCGGCGAAGACTACGGCCATGCCCTGCTCTGCCACGTGCCGCAGCCGTCACGCGCACGGATCGCGTGGCTGGCGGACAACACCAGCGACTGGTTCTACTACGATCCTGTGTTCGGCGTGATCGAAGTCCGCGCGTTGCGCTGAGGACGCAGGATCACCCCACGCCCGTGCGGCGTCCGCGCAGCCGTGGCGTGGTGCCGTCCGAGCGCTCCGGCGGCAGGCGATATTCGAAGCGGATCTCGCGCATGCCGTCCGGCACGGCGATCTCCATCATCTCGGGCGACACGCACCGGCCCCGCAGCACGTCGCGGATCGATTGGGCCTCGCTGCGCAGCCGCGCCATGTCCTGCTCGCGTGCGATCACCGCCGGGCGAAGATAGACCGTATCGTCGGCGATCCACATTTCGTCCTCGCGCCCGTCGTTCGTACTGGCCATCACCGCCTCCGGCCTCACGCCGCCCACGGGCAGCGGACTGACCTGCAGGATCTGCCGGCAGCGTCCGGTGTTCAGCACGCGCACCTCCTTGGCGAAGCCGGCGAGCAAGGCCTCGGCCTGCCCCTGCACATCCTCATCGGAAGCAGTATCGGCCTCCACGCTGTAGCGGATCTTGATGAAGTACAGGTCGCGCACGGTCATCGCGAGCACGGACCGGTACCGCTTCTCGCGCATCGGGATCTCCATCGCGAACGAACGTGCCTTGACGGCCAGGTCGCCCAGCATCCCTTCGCCCGCCACCGGCTGCGAGGGGAGCGTCCGCGCGTCGCCCGGGCGCACGTCGCCGGCGCCGCGTTCGCGCGCGATCTGTACGATTTCGTCGACGCTCTGGTCGAACACGCGCTCGAATGCCGGATCGAACATCACGCCGGCCGGGTACAGGTACAGGTCCATCCAGCGATCCGGCTTGCGGGTGTCCTGGTAACGCACCGACACGCCCAGTTCCTGCTGTTCGTAGCGCTTTTCGCCGACGGCCTCCCAGTCGCCCACGCGCAGCGGGTACAGCGCGCGACTGTCGGTGATGTAGTCGCCCAGCAACGGAGGCTGCTGCGTTTCGGCAGCCGCAGTGCCGGCCAGCGCCAGTATCAGCACCAGGAGCACGCCGAGCCCGGGTTTCGCGACCTTCAAGATGCTTCTCCCTTCTCCGGCCCGTCGCTGCGTTCGAGGAGCAATGCGATTGCCATGGCCAGCATGTCGCCGGTCACCGGCTTGCGGATGAAGTCGTCGAAGCCGGCCTGCCGCGCGAGCGGCTCTGCCTCCGCATCGGTGCGCGCGGTCAGCGCGATCAACGGCATGGTCACGCCCCGCAACCGCAACTGCTGCGCCAGCGCCATGCCATCCAGCCCGGGCAGGTCCAGGTCGAGGAACGCCAGGTCGAAGGCAGTGCCCGCGACCTCGGTCAACGCCGCCAGTCCGTGGGGAGCGTGCAGCACGCGATGGCCGCGCGCGCGCAGCAGCCCCGCCACCACGTCCGCCACCGTCGCATCGTCCTCGACCAGCAGGATGTCCAGCGGCCTCACCTGCGTCAGCGTACCCACGGGCGGCACCGGCGCCTGCACCGGTTCGCCAGCACTCGCGTGCAAGGCCGGCAGGTCGACGGAGAAGCGCGTGCCCTTGCCCGGTGCGCTCTCCACCTCGATGCGCCCTCCCATCGCCACCGCCAGTTCCTGGCAGATCGCCAGGCCCAGCCCGCTGCCGCCATAGCGCGAAGTGGTCTGCGCACCCTCGGCCTGCTCGAAACGACGGAAGAGCCGCATCTGCTGCTCGGCGTTGATGCCCGGTCCGGTATCGCCCACCGTCAGGCGCAAGCCCTGCGGCGCCAGCGGCAGTGCATGCAACGAGACATGGCCCGCCTCGGTGAACTTGATGGCGTTGCCCAGCAGGTTCAGCAGGATCTGCCGCAATCGCAGCGGGTCACCGCGCACCACGCGCGGCACGCCCGCCGCGATACCGTCATGGAAAGCGAGCCCGCGCTTGCCCGCCACCGGGCCCATCAGCGCGACCACGTCGCCGATCAGCGCATGCAGGTCGAACTCGATCTGCTGCAGTTCCAGCTTGCCTGCCTCGATCTTCGCCAGGTCCAGCGCATCGTTGACCAGCCGCAGGAGGTGCGTGCCCGCACGCTGGATCGCATTCGTGTAGCCCTGCTGGCGCTCGTCCAGCGGCGTGGCCTGCAGCAGTTCGGTCATGCCCAGCACGCCGGTCATGGGCGTGCGGATCTCGTGACCCAGCGTGGCCAGGAAGCGCGTCTTCGCCAGCGAAGCCTGCTCCGCCACCTCGCGCTTGTGCTCGGCCAGCTGCCATGCACTCCGGCGACGCACCCGCCTGCGATACGCCGCGCCGGCCGCCAGCAGCATCAGCAGGCCCAGGACGGCGAACAGCGCCAGGCCCCAGGTGCTGCGCCACCACGGCGGCAGCACATGGACCTGCAGTATCAGTTCCTTCGATGCGTTGCCGGCGGCATCGAAGGCCTGCACCCGAAGGCGGTAACGGCCCGGCGTCAGCGTGGAGAACACGCGCTCGCCGCTGGAACCCTGGTCCATCCAGCCGCTGTCGAACCCCTCCAGCAGGGAGCGATAACGATTGCCCAGCGGATTCTCGTAGCTCAGCAGGCGGGTGCCCACCAGCAGTTCGTGATCCTCCGGACGCAGTTCCAGCGCCGCCATCGGCGGCAGGTGCAGCACCGTGTCGCCTCGACTCACCTGCAGGCTGTCCAGCACCAGGTTGGGCGTGATCGGTCGGGGATCGGGCAGGTGCGTGTCGAGCAGCGCCACCGAACCGTCCGCGGCCGTCGTGGCGAGCAGCCCGTCGGCGGTCATCAATATGCCGCGATCATTCAGCTCCTGGCTCAGCAAACCTTCGCGCACACCGAAGTTGCGCAGCAATGCGCGCGAGCCACGCAGGTTGGGATCGATGCGGAACAGGCCGCGACGCGTCCCCAGCCACACGCGCCGCTGCGGGTCCACGGCCAGGCCCGTGGACTCGACGGCCGGCAGCCCTTCCGCCGCGCCGATCCGGCGCTCGCGCACCCAGCCATCCGCCTCGCGGCGCCATGCCTCCACTCCCGACATGCGGTGCAGCCAGAGACGGTCGCCATGTTCGAAAGCGAAGGCATACACGCGCTCACTGCCCAGCGCGGGTACGGCGACGAAACGGCCGGCATCGGGGTCCCAGTGCAGCATGCCCTCCGCGCCTCCCAGCCACACGCGGCCACTGGGCGAGACCGCGATACCCTCGATGTCGGGAAGACTGCCGCTTCCGCCCTCTTCCTTGCGGATCGTCCTGAGTACGCGCCCGCTGACGGCGTCGCGCTGCTGCACGCTGCCCATCTGCGTGACCAGCCACAGCGTGTCGTCCCTGGCCTCGACCAGCCAGTCGATGGACGTGTTGTCGGGCGCAGCATCATCCCCTTCATGCGCCCACTGCAGCATCGCGCCGGTTCGCGGATCCGTGCGGATCAAGCCATTGCGGTGGCCGATCCACACCTGTCCACGACGGTCCTCCAGCACGGAGGTGAGGCGCAGTTCCGACAGCAGGGCGGCATGGTGCGGCAGCGGCGTGACGTGGCCGCGGCGCGTATCCAGGCGTTCCACCTTGCCGGTACTGCTGGCGATCCAGACGCCGTCGGCACCCGCCTGCGACAGGCCGCGATACAGCCCGCCACCGAGCCCTTGCGCCGGCGAGAACGCGGCGATGCGCCGCCAATCCGAATGGAGATAGGCCAGGCCGCGCGTCGGCACGGGCACCCACAGGCCACCGTCCGGCAGCGCGATCACCGCCTGCAGCACGCGACCGATGCCCACGCTCTGCGCGTCGTAGTTCACCGGTGCAGGCGCGCGGTCATCCTCGGTCCGCCACAATCCTCCCTGGCTGGCCAGCCAGTACTCGCCCTGGCCGTCGCTGGCCATCGCGATCAACGCATTGGGGCGCGCGAACATCGGCGACCAGGGCGGCGACACCCAGCGGCCCTCGGGCGA
Source organism: Pseudoxanthomonas sp. LARHCG66 (assembly GCF_052871755.1). Taxonomy (NCBI): domain Bacteria; kingdom Pseudomonadati; phylum Pseudomonadota; class Gammaproteobacteria; order Lysobacterales; family Lysobacteraceae; genus Pseudoxanthomonas; species Pseudoxanthomonas sp. LARHCG66. The sequence continues at coordinate 963,718 of NZ_JBIXJW010000001.1, forward strand.
CCAGCGGTGCACGCCATCGGACGCACCCACCCATACCGAGCCTCCGTCGGCGGTCACCGAATAGATGATCAGCGCATCACCGCCCGGCAACGCCAGCCGCTGTACACGCTGGCCGTCATAGCGCGCCAGGCCGCCCATGGTGCCGATCCACAGCACGCCCTTGGCATCGAACGCCAGCGACAGCACGCTGTCCGACGGCAGGCCTCCGGCATCCCCAGCGTCCGCCGCGAACCGCGTGATGCCGCCATCGCCCGACAACCGGTGCAATCCGCCGCCGAACGTGCCGAACCAGAGGTCGTTGCCGCGACTGGTGATCGCGAACACCTCGTCGCTGCCCATCTGCGGATGGGTGGCCTGGCGGTAGTGCCGGAAACCCTTCCGATCGTTCCCCATCATGCTCAGGCCGCCGTTCTCGGTCGCCACCCAGACCCGGTCTGCGGCATCGATATGCAGCGCCTGCACCACGTTGCCGGGCAGCGATGCCGGATCGGCAGGATCGTGTCGCCACACCTTGAACCCGACACCGTCGTAACGGGCCAGGCCATCCCAGGTAGCCACCCACAGGTAACCGGCGCGATCGCGCGCAAGCGCGGGAATGGTGGTGGAAGGCAGCCCGTCACCCGCGCCGAGCAGGCGGAAGCGCGGAATCTCGGGCACGGTCGCCGGCGCGGACGCGCACAGCAGACACAGCAGCAACAGCCACCACGCACGCATCACCATTCCTGCCCGCCTTCATTCCCTGGTTGCCCCTCGGGCATCGTCGCAACGGACCGTTGCACGCGCAAGCGGGGTATCTTCATGGGCCGGCCCCTAGAATCCGTCCCCATGCCCGGATCGTCCTCCCGCCGCCTGTTGTTGCGCGCCCTCTGCCTCGCGGCCTTGCTGCCGGCGGCCGCGTCCGCGCGAGACGCACTGGCCGAGTACCGGCTGGACCCGGTGCATACACGGGTGATGTTCGCCATCAGCCACGCCGGCTTCTCGCAAGCCATCGGCACTGTCTCCGGCAGCACCGGCACCCTCGCTTTCGATCCCGGGGACTGGACGCGCGCGCGTGTCGATGTGCGCGTACCGCTGGCGCGCGTGGACCTGGGCGACGCGGACTGGAACAAGGCCACGCTGGCGAAATCCCTGCTGGATGCCGAAGGCCACCCCGAAGCGCATTTCGTGTCCACGCGCGTGGAGCCCATCGACGCGGCACATGCGCGAGCGCACGGGGAACTGACCTTGCGCGGCGTCACGCGCGACATCGTCCTCGATGTCGTGCTGAATGCCGTCAAGCGTCATCCGATGCCACCGTTCCGCCGTACGGTGGGATTTTCCGCCACCACGACGATCAGCCGCGCCGATTTCGGCATCACGGCATGGAAGTCGGTGATCGGCGACCAGGTGGAACTGCGCATCGAAGCCGAAGCCACGCACGATGGCAAGGCCGACGACCGCAACACCGACATCCTGCCTTCCCCGCCACCGCCGGAGCCGACGCCATGACCCTCAAGAACACCGACCAGCGCTGGGGTGCGATCAGCCAACTGTTCCACTGGCTCATCGTGGTGCTGATCCTGGTGATGGCCTACCTCGGCCTGACCATGGGCGACCTGCCCAACGGGCCGCGCAAGATCGACATCTACGCGCTGCACAAGTCGATCGGCCTGACCATCCTGGCGCTGGTCGTACTGCGCGTGCTGTGGCGTGTGTATGCCGGCGCACCGGCGCCGGTGCCGGGCACGCCCACCTGGCAGCAGCGCATCGCGTCGGTGACGCACGTGCTGCTGTACGCGCTGCTGGTCGCCATTCCGCTATCCGGCTGGGTGCTGAACTCGTCGGCGGGCTATCCGCTGCAGTGGTTCAAGCTGTTCAACCTGCCGGCCATCACCGGGCGCAACGACGGCGTGCACGAAGCGGCCGAAGGCGCGCACGAACTGCTGTTCTGGGTACTCGTCGTGCTGGTGGTCGCCCATGCCGCTGCCGCGCTGTACCACCATCTCTTCCAGGGCGACGCCACGCTGACCCGCATGCTGCCGGGACGCCGCAAGGCCATTGCTTCCGCTCCCCCTTCCCCCACACCGCAGGATTCTCCCGATGAAATCGTCTGACCGCGCGCGCCTGGCGCTCGCTTCCCTGTTGCTGGCCACCGCGCCGGCCATGGCCGCCGACTACGTGCAGGCCCCCGGCTCCACGCTGGTCTTTGCCAGCAACTACCAGGGCGAAACCTTCACCGGCAAGTTCGGCAGCTTCACCACCACGATGAGCTTCGATCCCAAGCAGCTGGCCACCAGCAAGCTGGACGTCGCCATCCAGCTCGCCGGCACGCAGACCGGCAACAAGGACCGCGACGACACGCTGGTCTCGGCCGACTTCTTCAACGTGGGCAAGTTCGCGCAGGCCCGCTACACGGCGACCAAGTTCCGCGCGCTCGGCGGCAACCAGTACGCCGCGGACGGCACGCTGTCGCTGCGTGGTGCCAGCAAGCCCGTGACGTTGACGTTCACCTGGACGCCCGGCGCGCAGCCGGTGCTGACGGGCAAGGCCACCGTGAAGCGCCTGGACTTCGGCATCGGCGGCGGTGACTGGGCCGATACCTCGACCATCCCGAATGACGTGGCCATCAGCACGAAGGTGGTACTGAAACCCAGGCCCTGAGGCCCGGCATCTTCAGCCGGCCGGCACCGCAGGAATGCCGAAACACCCGCGCCTTCCCGCTTCGTCCGTGAGGCAGGCGCGATGTGCACCCTCCCCCGCCGCCGCAACGTCGGGACGGATGACGAGACCGAACACGTCGCCTGCCCGCGTCAGCAGGACGACTTCCCAGATCGTGTCGTTGCCGCCCAGTTGCGGAAACCCCTGCCCATCGTGGTCCGCCGCCCGCAAGGGAGCGCCGGCGGCATCGCGCAGCATGCGGCGCAGGTTGCGCAGATCGAGATCGGCGGGCGCGCTGGTCACCGCTTTCAGCAGCACGATGCGTTCGATGGCATCCACCGGCAGCACCTGCGAGAGCGTCCGGCCTTGCCACGCGAAAGCCTCGGCACGGCCCGGGCCCGTCTTCGCCAGGTCCACGTCCGTTGCCGAGGCACTGCCGGACGCGATGCCCAGCAAGGCAAGCCAATGCGGCCAGGCGCGCATGTTCAAGGCAGCCACGCCTTCACACGGTCCGCACTGAACGGCCAATCCAGCTCCGCCCCCGTCGCGTCGTCGCACAGCACCGGCACCCGCGCGCCGTAACGCGCCTCCAGCACGTCGTCATGGTCGATGAAGACGCTTTCGAACGCCGGTACCCGTGAAGCGGCCAGCACGTCCAGCGCCAGATCGCACAGGTGGCAATCGTCACGCTGGTAAAGGATCAGGGGCATCGAGGTCCTCGTTCCGGCAATCTGCTGCGACGCGGGAAGGGTTGTCCGCGCCGGCGGCATAGAATACGCGGCATGGCAGTCAGCACGTTCGACCTCTTCAAGATCGGCATCGGTCCCAGTTCGTCCCACACGGTCGGCCCCATGCGGGCCGCCGCGCGTTTTGTCGCCCGCTGGCTGGAAGAACCCGGCCGCCTGCACGACGTGGCGCGGATACGTGCGGAAGTGTTCGGCTCACTGGCCCTTACCGGCCGCGGCCACGGCACCGACAAGGCCGTGCTGATGGGGCTGGAAGGCCATTACCCCAACGAGATCGACCCGGACATCATTCCGCCGGCGCTGGAGCGCATCCGCAAGGACAAGCGCCTGCTGCTGGGCGGCACCCACGCGGTCGCCTTCGACGAGAAACGCGATCTGCTGATGAACAAGCGACAGAAGCTGCCCTACCACACCAACGGCATGCGCTTCACCGCCTACGACGCGCAGGACGAGGTGATCGCCACGCGCGACTACTACTCCGTCGGTGGCGGGTTCGTCGTCAATCAGGATGACGCCGCGGTGGATCGCATCGTCGCTGACGAGACCCCGCTGCCGTATCCGTTCAAGAGCGGCGACGAGCTGTTGGCCCAGTGCCAGCGCAGCGGACTGAGCATCGCCCAGCTGATGTTCGAGAACGAGAAGGCCTGGCGCAGCGAGGACGAGATCCGCGACGGACTCCGCGCGATCTGGAACGCCATGCAGTCGTGCATGGCGCGCGGCATCCGCGAGGAAGGCACCCTGCCTGGCGGCCTGCACGTCTCGCGGCGCGCACCCGCGCTGCATCGCGAACTGTCCAGCAAGCCCGAAGCCGCCATGCGCGATCCACTGACCGTGCTGGACTGGGTGAACCTGTATGCGCTGGCGGTGAACGAGGAGAACGCCGCCGGTGGCCGCGTGGTCACCGCGCCCACCAACGGCGCGGCCGGCATCATTCCGGCGGTGCTGCACTACTTCGACCGCTTCTGTCCCGGCAACAGCGAGCAGCGCGTGTTCGATTTCATGCTCACTGCCGCGGCCATCGGCATCCTTTACAAGGAAAACGCCAGCATCAGCGGCGCCGAAGTGGGCTGCCAGGGCGAGGTGGGCGTGGCGTGCTCGATGGCCGCCGGCGGGCTGGTCGCCGCACTCGGCGGCACGCCGAGCCAGATCGAGAATGCGGCCGAGATCGGCATGGAGCACAACCTGGGCCTGACCTGCGATCCGATCGGCGGGCTGGTGCAGATTCCGTGCATCGAACGCAACGCGATGGGCGCAGTGAAGGCGATCAACGCCAGCCGCATGGCCATGCGCGGCGACGGCAAGCACAAGGTCAGTCTGGACAAGGTCATCAAGACCATGCGCGACACCGGCCGCGACATGCAGGACAAGTACAAGGAAACCAGCCGCGGTGGGTTGGCGGTGAATGTGATCGAGTGTTAGGCGGCATGACGTGAATCTTCACGACCTTGAAAAGCTGGCATTGCGTCTGAACGAGCTTTACGAGCAGCTTGAGATCAAACGTTATGGCCGCGTCTGGACCACTGAGGAACTGGCACTCGGGTTCGTCGGAGACGTTGGTGACCTGGCAAAGCTGATCCAGGCCAATGCCGGCGTCAGGCATATCGATGACTGCAAAGCCAAGCTTGGCCATGAACTGTCTGACTGCCTGTGGTCAATCATTGTTCTGGCGCACAAGTGCGGCATCGACTTGCAGGGCGAGTTCGTCGGAAATGTCACCGAACTGACCGAGCGTGTCTCCCGCGAACTGGGTGCAGATGCAGGTGCCACCTGACAGGTTCGCCCAAACCTGATCTTCTTTTTCGGCAGGCTTGATGCTGTCCCCCGGATACGGCCTCCGGCCTCATGCAGGCCACGCGGCAACGACAGCCTGTTGACCCGCCCCCAGATATCCCGTCCCCGGTGAACCTGTCGAACCACGAACGGGTGTGGTCAGGGTAGCCCAGGTAGAGCGCAGCCAAACCAGCGCTCCGTGAGCCCAGCCTGGGGCACTACCGAGCTACGCGGCTACCGTAACAAGGACCGGTCCGATCACTCCGCTCCTCGAGACAGCGTCATCGAGCGCCAGCATCGCGGCGGGACGGCTCACACGCCGCGCTGTCCCGATCACAGTTAGCTGTCGCCCGGTTGTCGCGCTCGGCCATGCCTTTGCCGATGGAATACCCAAACCAGACAACCAAGCACACAAGCAGCACGGCGGGCATGAGCCATGAAGACGCGGCGCTCGCCGGCTTGGGCAGCGAAGGCCCCGTAGAGATGTCGATTGGCAGCTGAGTCCCGGCGATCAGACGCACTGGTACGTCCAGAGCCGCAGCCAATGCCATGCACGTTTCTTGGGATGCTGCCGAGCCTGCCTCGATCCGCTGCAGCGTCCGCGTGCTCAGCCCGGCTACCGTCGCCAGATGCTCCTGCGACCATGCGCGCTGTTCCCTCAGAGTTCGGATCCGTTCCGCGTTCAGTTTCATGTCCATGATGGTTTCAGGGTCCATGCCAGTGTAGGTGAGCCGTAAGCGTCGGAGGAGGACCGCCCCGGTACCACGACAAGAACCCGACACCAGGCCGACACCGCCCGCGGCGATGCCGCGCTTTCCCTTTAGGCACGCGGGTCCGCGCCGATACCCTTTTTGGTAAACCTACTTACCGGAGACGTGCCCTGTCCAGTCCCACGGACATGGCCCGCCGCGTCCGTCCTTCCTGGCGGTGCCGGCTGGCCGCCTGGTGCCTGCCCCTGCTGGGCGGGATGGCGGCGTTTTGCCCGTCGGCACAGGCGCTCGACCCCTCCAAGTCGTTCCACCACTACGTGCGCAATCACTGGGCGCTGGAACAGGGCCTGCCCCAGCTGAGCGTCCTGGCCATCGCCCAGGACCGGCCTGGCTACCTCTGGTTCGGCACCCAGGCCGGGCTCAGCCGCTTCGACGGGGTGCGCTTCACCAATTTCGACCTGGACAACACGCCCGGCTTGCCCAGCACGTGGATCGAGGCGTTGCACACCGATGACGAAGGACGCCTGTGGATCGGCACGCCACAGGGGTTGGCGGTGCGCGAAGGCAACCAGGTCACGCCGCTGGCCCTGGCCGACGGCGAAGCACCGGGCGTGGTGGACGTGAACGCGCTGGCACGCGATGCCCGCGGAAGGCTGCTGATGGCCTCGAACCGGGGCGTGATGGTGGTCGTTGGCCGCCGCCTGCAGACCCTCCACCGGATCGAGGACGGCGGCGCGCTGGCTCTTCATGTCGACGCCGACGGGACGCTGTGGGCCGGTAGCCGCGGACGGGTGCACGTCTTCGATGGCGCAGGCGAACGCACGCTGACACTGCCCGGCAACGTCTCCGCGGACGCGATCACCTCGCTGGCACGCCACGATGGACGGCTCTGGGCCGGGTGCGGTACCGGCCTGTTCGTGTTCGATGGCCGCCACTGGCAGCGGCACGGCGAAGTCGCGCCGGTGAGCGGCGGCGTGCAGGCACTGCACGAGGACCGCGACGGCATCCTGTGGGCGAGCACGCGCGACACGCTCTACCGCTTTCGCCAGGGCCGACTGCTGGAACGGATCCGCGCCTCAGGTCCGCTGGCGGAGATCCGCGCGCTCTACGAAGACCGTGAATCCAACCTCTGGCTGGGCAGCAACAACGAAGGCGTCAGCCGCGCCTGGAACGGCTGGACGCGCCGTTACAGTCGAGCGGAAGGGCTGGCCCAGCCTCTGCTGTGGTCGGCCGCGCGGGCCCCCGATGGCCGTACATGGGTGGGCAGCGACGACGGCGTGAGCGTGCTGGAAAGCGGGCGTTTCCGCACGCTGATACCGGGACGCGCACTGCCACATCCCGCCGCCTACAGCCTGTTGCCCGAGAACGGGCAGACGTGGATCGGAACGCGCAACGGCGCGGCGCTCTACCGCGATGGACGCGTGCAGCGCCCGCGCATGCTGGCGGCGATGGACACCGCGCAGGTCAACGGCATCGTGCGGGACCGGAGCGGACGGCTCTGGTTCGCCACCAGCACCGGGCTGTACCGCTGGGATGGCGGAGACCGGCTGCACCGCTACGCCGAACAGGCGGGCCTGCGCGACATCCGCGTGCGCGTACTGCTGGAAACCCGTGACGGCCGCCTGCTGGTCGGCACGCAGAGCGGCCTGTACGAGTTCGTCGACGAGCAGTTGCTCGCAATCCCGTTTGGCGGCACCGGCCTGGACGCGCCGCACATCGTCGCATTGCACGAACTCGCCGGCGGGCAATGGGTGGCAGGCACGCTGTCGGAGGAAATGCTGCTCCTGTTCGACGGCCAGCGCTGGACGCGCCTGGACAAGCAGCGCGGCATTCCCGCAAACGCCGCGTTCTTCTTTGGCGAGGACGCCAGCGGATTCCTTTGGGTCGGTGGCCTGCGCGGGATCTATCGGGTCGCCGTCGCGGACCTGCTGGCCGCCACCGAAGATCCCGGTGTGCGCGTCAACGCCAGGACGCTGCTCAACGAACGCGGCGACCGCCACGGCGGCCAGAAGGGGGACTGCTGCAATGGCGCGGGCAACAGCCGCGGGTTCCTGGTCGACAACGCTCTATGGCTGCCCACGCGCGACGGCGTGGTGGTGATGGCGACGGACCAGGACCTGGCCAACGCCTACGTGCCCGAATCGGTGGTCGAACGCGTGCAGGTCCAGGGCAAGTGGCGCCCGGCGGATCCCGCCGCCGACTGGTCGCTGCCCAGCGCGGCGCGCGACCTGCGCTTCGAGTTCACCACCCTCAGTTTCCAGGCCTCGGACCACATCGACATCCGCTATCGCCTGAAGGGTTACGACGAAGACTGGCGGTTGCTGGAAGACCCCCACCAGCGCAGCGCGACCTATACCAACCTGCCCGCCGGACGTTACGTGTTCGAGGTCATCGGCACCAACAACAGTGGCGTATCCGGCCGTGCCGCCGCCATGCAGTCGTTCTCCATCGCTCCGTATTTCTACGAGAGCGCATGGTTCTACCTGCTGGTGGCGGTCAGCCTGGCGATCCTGGTGGTGCTTTCCAACCGCTGGGTGCTGCGACGCCACCACAACCGGCGCATCGCACTGGAACGGCTCGTGCAGCAGCGCACGCGGGACCTGCAGCAGGCCAACCGGCAACTGGAAGCCATCAGTCTCACCGACCCGCTGACCGGCCTGCACAACCGTCGCTACCTGACCCGGCAGCTCCCCGCCGATATCGCGTACTACCAGCGCATGCCCGGCTTCGCGGCCGGGGTCGACGTACTGGCCTTCGCGCTGCTGGACATCGACCACTTCAAGTCGATCAACGATGGCCATGGCCACCAGGCGGGTGACCACGTGCTGCAGACCGTCGCGCATCGGCTGCGCACGCTGTCGCGCGACGGCGACTACGTGATCCGTTGGGGTGGGGAAGAATTCCTGATGGTGTTCAGGCCGATGCCGCGGCACGAGCTGCATGCGCTGGGCCGGCGCATCTGCACCGCCATCGCCGCACAACCGATCGAAGTGGCCGGCGCGCACCTGCAGGTGACGGCCTCCCTGGGCCTGATCGGCTATCCCCCCTTCGCGACCGCGCCCGACCTGCTGGGCTGGGAACAGCTGGTTTCGCTGGCGGATCGCGCGCTGTACGAGGTGAAGGCGAACGGCCGCAATGGCTGGGCGCTCTACGAAGCCACGACGTTGCCATTGCCTCCGCTCGATCCCGACCTGCTGCGCCGCGACCCCGGCGAGCTGGTCCGTCGCGGCAACCTCGCGTTGCGCGGCCCACATCATCCGCTCGCCACGCCGCCCGCATCTCTGCCGCAGGATTGACGTCATCCGAAGGGCATCCGCGATACGCTGGCGTGCCACGTTGCGGAACCGTTGCATGAAGACTGTTCACTGGAAGCTGGCCACGTTGGCGATGACCCTCGCCACCCTCCCGCCCGCGCATGCCGAGGCACTGCCCCGCCACGGCGCACGGCTCGAGGGGTTCGACTACCCGCATCCGGTGCGGGCCTTCGCAATCGCATCACAGGCCCAATCGCTGGAGATGGCCTATCTCGATGTCGCGCCTGCAGCGCCGAACGGCCGTACCGTCGTGCTGCTGCACGGAAAGAACTTCTGCGCCGCCACGTGGGAGTCGGCGATCACCGCATTGACGGAGGCCGGCTACCGCGTGATAGCACCGGACCAGATCGGCTTCTGCAAGTCGGCCAAGCCGCAGCGCTACCAGTACTCCTTCGACCAGTTGGCTGCCAACACGCATGCCCTGCTGGCGGATCTCGGCATTCGGCGCGCGGTGGTCGTGGGTCATTCGATGGGCGGCATGCTGGCCACGCGCTATGCGCTGCAGTATCCGCAGGCCACGCAGCAGCTGGTGCTGGTCAATCCGATCGGGCTGGAGGACTGGAAGGCCGACGGCGTGCCGTGGCGGAGCATCGATGCCTGGTACGCGCGCGAGCTGAAAACCTCGTTCGACACCATCCGCGACTACCAGCGCACGGTGTACTACGGCGGCGAGTGGAAGCCGGAGTACGAACGCTGGGTACGGATGCTGGGTGGCATGTACGCAGGCGACGGCCGCGACGCGGTGGCATGGAGCCAGGCGCTGACATCGGACATGGTGTTCAATCAGCCTGTCGTCCACGAATTTCCGCGGATCACCGTACCGACCACCCTCTTCATCGGCCAGAAGGACCGCACCGCTATCGGCAAGGATCTGGCATCCCCCGAACTGGCGAAACGGCTGGGCGACTATCCTGCGCTGGGCAAGCGGGCAGCCGCTGCGATCCCCGGCGCGACGCTGGTCGAGTTCGACGACCTGGGGCACTCGCCGCAGGTGGAAGCCCCGGCGCGCTTCAACACGGCGTTGCTGGACGCCCTGACGCCATGACGCGCCCGGAAGGGACTGCTACGCCGCCTGCGAGATCGCCAGTACGTCGTCCAGCAGCGCGGCCGCGGTGACGTCCGCGCCGGCGCCCGGGCCCTGCACCACCAGCGGCTGTTCGGGGTAGCGGTCGCTGTAGATCGCCACGCGATTGTCGGTGCCGCTACCGCCGCACAGCGGATGATCGACCGGCAGTGCCTGCAGGCCGACGCTGGCGCGTTCGGCATCGAAGCGGCCGAGGAAGCGCAGGCGCGCGCCATTCCGGTAGGCGTCCTTGAAACGCGTTGCCAGCGGTGCATCCAGTTGGACGAGCGCCGCGTCCAGTTCCGCCAGCGGCAGCGCGGCGAGCTCCGCCGGCACCAGCGAATCCACCCGCACGTCTTCGGCCTGCAACGGGAAGCCCGCCGCACGCGCCAGGATCAGCAGCTTGCGGCGCACGTCCTCGCCGGACAGGTCCAGGCGCGGGTCGGGCTCGGTGAAACCGGCCTGTCGCGCCTGGCGGACGAAGCCGGAGAACGCGCGCATGCCGTCGTACTGGTTGAACAGCCACGCCAGCGAACCGGACAGCACGCCTTCGACGCGATGGATGCGGTCGCCGCCAGCCACCAGCGCGCGCAGGCTGCGCAGCAGCGGCAGTCCCGCGCCGACGGTGGCGGCATCGCCGTACTGCGCGCCGGAATCCGCTCGTGCACGCGCGATGGCCTGTGCGCGCGGCAGCGAGCTGCCGCTTCCCAGCTTGTTGGCGGTCACCACATGCACGCCCCGCGACAGCCATTCCGCATGCCAGTCCGCCACGGTCTCGCTTGCCGTGGCATCCACCACGATGTCGCCGGCACGCAGAGCTTCGCCCTCCGCCCACGGTGGCAGGTCGTCAGCGCGGGCGACGGCCTGGTTGGCATCATCCAGTGCCTGTCGCACGGACACGTCGCAAGGCTGCAAGGCGCGTGAATTGGCCAGCCATGCCAGCGTCGGCACATGCAACGCGCGCTCCTGCAGGCGCTGGTAACGTGCGACGAAGGCACTGCCCACCACGCCCGTCCCCAGCAGCGCCAGTTTCGGCGCGGCACGCGGCGCGGTGGCCAGCCGTACGACGGTGCTCATGCGTCGGCGAGCCTGCGTTTGGACTCGGCCACCACGGCTTCGGCGCGCGCCAGGGCGGCACCGATGTCGGCCAGCAGGTCGTCGGTGGCCTCGATGCCCACCGACAGGCGCAGCAGGCCGTCGGAGATGCCCGCCTTGGCGCGCGCTTCCGGCGTCATCGCCGCATGCGTCATCGTCGCCGGGTGCGCGACCAGGCTTTCCACACCGCCCAGCGATTCGGCCAGGGTGAAGTAGCGCAGGCCCTCGACGAAGGCGCGCACGGCTTCTTCGCCGCCGTCGAGTTCGACGCTCAGCATGGCGCCGAAACCCTTCTGCTGGCGCGCCGCCACCGCATGACCGGGATGCGACACAAGCCCGGGGAAGTAGACCTTGGATACCACCGGATGCCCATCCAGCAGCGCAGCGATGGCATCGGCATTCTCCTGGTGCACGCGCAGGCGGGCATCCAGCGTGCGCAGGCCGCGCAGGGTCAGGAAGCTGTCGAACGGCGAGCCGGTCAGGCCCAGTGCATTCGCCCACCAGACCAGCTGCTGGTGGGTTTCCGCATCGCGCGCTACCACCGCGCCACCGACCACGTCGCTGTGGCCATTGATGTACTTGGTGGTGGAATGCAGCACGACATCGGCACCGAACGCGATCGGCGTCTGCAGTGCTGGCGAGAGGAAGGTGTTGTCCACCACCGTACGCGCGCCGGCCTTGTGCGCGGCCTCGATGACGAAGCGCAGGTCGGTGATGCGCAGCAACGGATTGGACGGGGTCTCGATCAGCACCAGCTTGGGCGACTGCGCCAGCGCATCGGCCAGCGAGCGCGGATCGGTCAGGTCGGCGGTGATCAGTTCGAAGTGGCCTTTCTTCGCCAACGCGTTGAACAGGCGCCAGCTGCCGCCGTACGCGTCATGCGGCACCACCAGGCGGTCGCCCGGCTCAAGCAGCGCGTTGAGCACCAGCGTGATCGCCCCCATGCCGGTAGCGGTGATGACGGCGCCCGCACCACCTTCCAGTTCGGCCAGTGCCTCGGCCAGCAAATCACGCGTGGGATTGCCGCTGCGCGTGTAGTCGTATTCGCGCTTCTGCGCGAAGCCGGCGAAGCTGAAGTTGGACGACAGCACGATGGGCGGCGTGACGGCGCCATAGGCGGTATCGCGGTCGATGCCGGCGCGCACGGCGGCGGTGGCGGGACGACACGCGGTGTCGGCGTCGGTGGGGATGAAGCTGCTCATGCGAGGTCTCCGGCGGCGCGCAGGGCCGAGGTGAGGATGGAATCGATGCGGTCGGTTTCTTTCAGGAAGGCGTCGTGGCCATAGGGCGAGCGCAACACGCGCAACTGGCCCAGCGTGCCCAGGCCTTCCACCAGCGACACGGAATCGGACAGCGGCACCAGGCGATCGCCTTCCACCGCGACCACCAGCGTGGGCACGCGGACATCGGCGGGATCGACGCGGTGCAGGTCGATGGACTCGGACAGGCGTACGTAGGCGGTGACCGGCGTGCGTGCGACGTACTGCGCGCCGGCAGCATCCAGGTAGTCTTCGGCGGCCACGCGCACGCGGCCGTTGACGATCTCGGGCGCGCTGTCGAAGCGCTCGCCGAATTCCTCCGGCGTGCGGTAGCTGAGCATGGCGAACTGGCGTGCCAGCGAAAGGCCCTGCGCATCGGCGCACTGCAACTGGCCCAGCGTCACCGCACGCCGCTGCAGGGCGCGCCAGGCGGCCGCATACGGATGCGCGCGATGGGCGCCACTGACGGCGATCAGCTTCTTCACGCGTTCGGGATGGCGGGTGGCGAACTGCAGGCCGACCAGCGCACCGTACGAGTAACCGACGAAGGCCTCCAGACGCGCGATGCCCAGTGCGCCCAGCAGCTTGGCGATTGCATCGGCCTGGTCAGCGGAGTCGATCGGGGCATCGAGGCGGCCGTCGGCGCCGATGAAGTCGAATGCGAGCAGCTGGCGCTGCGCCGGATCCAGCGCGCGGCCGGCGCCAACCAGGTCGTTCAACCAGCCGCTTTCGGGGAATACGTCGCTGGCGGTCAGGTGACGATGCGCGGAGATGCCACCGGCGATGAAGACCACCGGTGCGCCCACCGGTCCCTGCAGCTCGTAGCGCAGCGTCACCGCACGGGTGCCGGCGTGGCGCATGGCCAGTTCCACCACCACTTCGCCGCGCAGGGCGCGGGGCGCGTCGTCCTGCGTGGAAGACAGCGGGAGGCCCTCGAGCGACGAAGGCTCGGCAAGGCGATGGAGCGAAGGACTGACGAAACTCATGGCGGCATCCGGTGGGCGTGATCCCTTGCGGGACGGGACTGCACCACCGAGCTTCGCGGAGCTCGCGTTCGCCGTGCTGAGGACACGGTACGAACCATCTTCCGGCAGACGCTGAGGTCCCCGCAGGATTTGGCACCTACACGGCGCTTGCGCGTCGCTGGCTGCCCCGGCTTCTTCGGGCCTGTCCCTCTGCCGGTCTCGATGGTGAGGCTACTCTGCCGCCGGTTTCCGCCTATGTCAATCGCTTTATTCGGATGAAGCGATGAAATTTGACGCCGGTCTCCCTGCCGGCCGCCACAGCGATAACGCATAATTCACAACATGACCCGGAATTGCCTCTTGGGCGGTCTCTGCGCGGCGCTGCTGGCCGCCTGCTCCACCGCCCCCCTGCACACCTCCACTCCGCCCGCGCCTCCGCCCAGGACCGCAGCCGACGCCACCATTGCGGAAGCCTGGGTCTCCGACCCGGTCGCCGGCGACGAACTCGATTCGCTGGTGGCATGGCCCGCGGAGGACGGCCAGGTCTGGCTGATCGCCACGGCCAAGGCCACCCACCACCTCGCCATCTACGACGCGGACACCGGCCAGCGCCTGCGCACGGTCGGTACGTCCGGAAGTGCAGTGGGCCAGTTCAACCGCCCCAACGGCATCGCGGTGTTCGGCGACCTGCTGTTCGTGGCCGAACGCGACAATCACCGGGTGCAGGCGTTCCGGCTGCCGGAGTTCGCGCCGCTGGGCGCGTTCGGGGCTGACGCGCTGCGCGCGCCGTACGGTCTGTGGGTGCACGAAACCGCGCCGGGCGAACTGGAGTTGTTCGTCACCGACAGCTTCATGGCCGATTTCCGCACCATGAAGCTGCCCCCGATGGAAGAACTGTCCGGGCGCGTGAAGCGGTTCCAGGTACGCGTGGAAGACGGTGGCAAGCTGGAGGCCAGCTTGGTGGGCGAGTTCGGCGACACGGGTGCGGCGGGTGCGCTGCGCATGGTGGAGTCGATCGCCGGCGATCCGGTGCACCAGCGCCTGCTGGTGGCCGAAGAGGACCGCCGCGTGGGCTCCACGCTGCGCGACTACACCCTGTCCGGGCGCTACAACGGCCACAGCCTGCCGGTGTTCGACGCCGATGCCGAAGGCATCGCGCTGTGGGCATGCAGCGCCGAGGACGGGTACTGGGTGGCGGTGGACCAGCTGACCCCGACCCGCTTCCGCGTGTTCGACCGCACCACGCTGGCGCCCCGCGGCGTGTTTTCCGGGCAGGTGACGGCCAATACCGACGGCGAGACGGTCTACGCGATGCCGACCAGGCGGTTCCCGGCCGGCGCGCTGTTCGCGCTGCACAACGACGTATCACTGGCCGCCTTCGACCTGCGCGACATCGCCCGCGCACTCGACCTGCAGGGCGACTGCCCACGGTGAGCGCACGCGTACTGGCCCTGGCCTGCGGCGTCGCCGTGCTGGTTGCCAGCATCGGCGCCGTCCACGCGGCCCGCCTGTACCGCTGGAAGGACAAGCAGGGCTATACGCAGTACGGCGACCAGCCCCCGCCGCCCGACCAGTTGGCGGACAGCAGCCTGGACGTCATGCGGTTCCGCAATCCGCCCAGTGCGCTGGTGCGTCTGCGGCTGGAGAAACAGGGCCTGCGCTACCAAGCCTGGGCCGACAACCTGATGCATGGGCCGGTGGAAGTGCAGCTCGGCTTCCGTCGCCAGCGCGACGTACGCAGCGTGCCGGCCTTGCCCGCCCGCGCCGTGGTCCCGGCGCGCAGCAGCGTGCTGGTGGCCGACATCGGGGTGACGGACCCGCTGCGGGGCGGCGACTTCGAACTGACCCTGGACGGCATGCCCGGCGATCCGGACAGCCGCCCGCAGGACTACGAGTACCGCTTGCCGTTCGACTACGGACGCGTGCGCGTGGACCAGGGGCCCGGTGGCCGGTTCAGCCACAGCGACGCGCAGAACCTGCACGCGGTCGATTTTGCCGTTCCCGAGGGCACCCGGATCGTGGCGGCCCGCGAAGGGCTGGTGATGCAGGTGGAATCGGATTTCGACAAGGCAGGGCTGAACCGCGAGAAGTACGGCGGGCGCGCCAATTTCATCCGTATCCTGCATTCCGACGGCAGCATGGCGCTGTACGCACACCTCAAGGCGGAAGGCGCACAGGTGCGCGTGGGCCAGTACGTGCGCAAGGGCCAGTACATCGGACTGTCGGGCAATACGGGGTTCTCCACCGCACCGCACCTGCATTTCGTGGTGCAGGCCAACCGTGGCATGCGGCTGGAATCGGTGCCGTTCCGCATGTTCGGCCCCCTGGGACGACTGCAGTTCCCGGCCAGCCGTTGAGCCGGCGCCGACGATCCATCCCCCGCGCCCCGCTATAATCGCGCCCCTCCCCGCTTCCTCTGCGCCCGTCCGGGCGCCCGCCCCATGTCCGATCCGAAAAGCGCAGTGGCCTCCGAAGCGGCGCGCCGCCGTACCTTCGCCATCATTTCCCACCCCGACGCCGGCAAGACCACGCTGACCGAAAAGCTGCTGCTGTTCGGCGGCGCGATCCAGATGGCCGGCTCGGTCAAGGGCCGCAAGGCCGCGCGCCACGCGACCTCGGACTGGATGGCGCTGGAAAAAGAGCGCGGCATCTCGGTCACCTCATCGGTGATGCAGTTCCCGTACGAGGGCAAGATCGTCAACCTGCTGGATACGCCGGGCCACGCCGACTTCGGCGAGGACACCTACCGCGTGCTCACCGCGGTCGACAGCGCGTTGATGGTGATCGACGTGGCCAAGGGCGTGGAGGAACGCACGATCAAGCTGATGGAAGTCTGCCGCCTGCGCGACACGCCCATCATGACCTTCATCAACAAGCTGGACCGCGAAGGCAAGGACCCCATCGACCTGCTGGACGAGGTTGAAAGCGTGCTCGGTATCCAGTGCGCGCCCGTCACCTGGCCGATCGGCATGGGACAGCGCCTGAAGGGCGTGGTGCACCTGATCACCGGCGAAGTGCACCTGTACGAGCCCGGCCGCAACTTCACCCGCCAGGATTCGACAATTTTCCCCTCGCTGGATGCGCCCGGTCTGGCGGAGAAGATCGGCGAAGAAATGCTGGCGCAACTGCGCGACGAACTGGAACTGGTGCAGGGCGCCAGCCATCCCTTCGACAAGCAGGCCTACCTGGACGGCAAGCAGACGCCGGTTTTCTTCGGCTCGGGCGTCAACAACTTCGGCGTGCAGCCGCTGCTGGACTTCTTCATCGAACACGCGCCGTCGCCGCAGCCGCGCGAGACCACCGGCCGCGAGGTGCAGCCGGAGGAGAACAAGCTCACCGGCTTCGTCTTCAAGATCCAGGCCAACATGGACCCGCAGCACCGCGACCGCGTGGCGTTCATGCGTGTGTGCTCCGGCCGCTTCGAGGCGGGCATGAAGACCTTCCACGTGCGTACCGGCAAGGAAATGAAGCTGGCCAATGCATTGACCTTCATGGCCAGCGACCGCGAGATCGCCGCCGAGGCCTACCCCGGCGACGTGATCGGCATCCACAACCACGGCACCATCTCCATCGGCGACACATTCAGCGAAGGCGAAGCGATCAGCTTCACCGGCATCCCCAACTTCGCACCGGAACTGTTCCGCCGCGCGCGCCTGCGCGACCCGCTCAAGCTCAAGCAGTTGCAGAAGGGCCTGGCGCAGCTGAGCGAAGAAGGCGCCACCCAGTTCTTCCGCCCACTGATGAGCAACGACCTGATCCTGGGCGCGGTGGGCGTGCTGCAGTTCGATGTGGTCGCGTACCGCCTGAAGGACGAATACGGCGTGGATGCGTCGTTCGAGAACGTCAGCGTGGCCACGGCGCGCTGGATCCGCTGCGACAACGCGAAGAAGCTCGAAGAGTTCCGCGACAAGAACGCCATGAACCTGGCCCTGGACGCGGCGGGCCAGCTGGTCTACCTGGCGCCGACGCGGGTCAACCTGCAACTGGCGCAGGAACGCGCGCCCGACGTGGCGTTCCTGGCGACGCGCGAGCACGCCCACAGCGTGGACCTGGGCTGACCAGCGGCGGGAAGCCGGTGCGGCATGCCGTTGAGGGCTCCAGGCCAAGCCGGAGCCCCTTCATCCACCGACCATGAGCGCCATGTCCATGCATCAGGTGCTGCATTGCGGTAACGTTGGCGCATGTCTGATTCCTCCCCTCTCGAGACCCTGCGCGCCCGCAAGCGGGCGGATCACCTGATCGATATCCGCGACGAGATCGCGAGCGCCCTGACGCACGGACTGGGTGCCGTCGCCGCACTTGCGGGTGGGGCAGTGCTGATCACGCTGGCGGCCATCCACGGCGACGGCTGGCAGCTGGGCGCCTCCATCGTGTTCGGCGTGACGCTGCTCCTGCTCTACACGGCCTCCACGCTGTATCACGCCATCCAGCACCCGGTGGCGAAGGGACGGCTGAAGGTCTTCGATCACTGCGCGATCTACCTGCTCATCGCGGGCACCTACACCCCGTTCACCCTGATCGGGTTGCGCGGACCATGGGGCTGGGGACTGTTCACGGCCATCTGGACGCTCGCCCTCGCCGGGGTGATCTTCAAGCTCTTCTACACCGGCCGCTTCAAGCTGCTCTCCACGATCATCTACATCGCGATGGGATGGCTGGTGGTCGTGGCGGTCAAGCCGCTGCTGACCTCCGTCGACCCGTGGACGCTGGGATGGATGCTGGCTGGCGGCCTGTTCTATACCTTGGGCACCTTCTTCTATCACCGCGAATCGATCCGCTATTCGCATGCCATCTGGCATCTTTTCGTCATCGCGGGCAGCGTCTGCCACTTCGTGGCGGTCACCCAGCAGGTGCTGACGCCGCGCCTGGCACCCTGAACCGGCCCTCGACGTTCGTGTCCCGCACATGAACCGGCGGGTACGCACTTCGCAATGCATGAACACGCGGCACAGGACGATGGGGCCATGGACGAAGCGCCCTCCCCACGCAGCCGTTTCGCTCTACGCGCGTTGACGCGCACCCGCGCGCTGGTGCTGGGCGCGCTGGCCGCGTGCCTGGTGGTGCTGGCGCTGCTCTTCCAGTGGAACTGGCTTCGCGGCCCCATCGAACGCATCGTCACGTGGCAGACCGGGCGCAGCTTCGAGATCGCGGGCGATCTGGACGTGGACCTCGGGCGGGTGACGACGCTCCGCGCGAACACCCTGAGCTTCGGCAATGCGCCCTGGTCGAAGGTCCCTGTGATGGCCGCCGCAGACCGCGCCGAACTCAGCGTGGAAATCTGGCCGCTCCTGTTAAAACGGGAAACACGCATCACGGACATCCGGCTGACGAAGCCGCACCTCCGGCTTGAAACCGGGCCCGACCGCAAGGGCAACTGGGTGTTCGGCGACCGCGATGGCGAAAGCCGTATCGTCTACCGGGCGCTCTGGATCGACAACGGACGCCTGCTGTTTCTCGACCCGGCACGCAGGACGGACGTGGACGTCCGGCTGGCAAGCACGCCGGGCGCGACGCCTGCGGATTCGCCCCCGGTCGACATCGAAGGCAAGGGCCGGTGGTCCGGAAACCGGTTCACCCTCGCCGGCCAGGTGGCCTCGCCTCTGGCACTGCGGGAGACCGACAAGCCTTACCGTATCGATCTCCGCGCTACTGCAGGCGCTACCCGGGCGCACGCACGCGGGACACTGCTGGATCCGTTCCGCCTGCGCGACTTCGACCTCAAGCTCATGCTCGCGGGGCAGAACCTGGAAGACCTGTTCCCGCTGATCGGCGTGGCCACGCCACCCACACCGCCCTATCGCCTCGATGGCCGCTTCACCCGCGACGGCAACACCTGGAACTACGATGGATTCACCGGCGTCGTCGGCGACAGCGACCTGGGTGGCTCCGCCAGCGTGACGGTCGGCCGCGATCGCCCTCTCCTGAAGGCAAACCTCGCATCGAAACGGCTCGACTTCGACGATCTCGCGGGTTTCGTGGGTGCCCCGCCACAGACCGGTGGCAGCGAAGCCGCCAACGCCCAACAACGTGCCGAGGCCGCCGCCCTGGCCGCCGACGCCCGGATGCTGCCCAACACGCCGTACAACCTGGCGAAGCTGCGCGCGATGGATGCCGACGTGCGATGGAAGGCCCACCGCATCAATGCCCCCGGCCTGCCCCTCGATGACATGGATGCCCACCTGCTGCTCGAAGGTGGCCTGTTGCGCCTGGAGCCGCTGAACTTCGGTGTCGCGCAGGGCGACATCCGTTCGCAGATCCGAATGGATGCGCGCAGCAGCCCGATCCGCACCCAGGCCCGCATCGCGGCGCGCGGACTCGACCTGGGAGAACTGTTCCCGCAGGCCGAACTGACGAAGTCCGCCATCGGGCGCATCGGCGGCGATATCTCGCTGACAGGCACCGGTAATTCGATCGCCGCCATCCTCGGCAGCTCCAGCGGCGACGTCGCCATCGGCATGGGACGTGGCCAGATCAGCAATCTGCTGATGGAACTGGCCGGCCTCGATATCGCCGAGGCGTTGAAGTTCCTGGTGACGAAAGACCGCACCGTGCCCGTCCGCTGCGCATTCGGCGACTTCACCGTCAAGGGCGGCGTGATGCAGGCACGCGCGCTCGCGTTCGACACCACCGACACGCTCATCGTCGGCAAGGGCCAGATCAGCCTGAAGGACGAGACGCTGGACCTGGAACTGCGTCCAAGGCCGAAGGACCGCAGCATCCTGGCGCTGCGCTCGCCGCTGGTGGTGGGTGGCACGTTCAAGGACCCGTCGTTCCGTCCCGACTTCAAGCGACTCGGCCTGCGCGGCGCCACCGCGCTCGCATTGGGCAGCATTGCACCGCCGGCCGCCCTGCTGGCGACGATCGAAGTGGGTCCCGGTGAAGACAGTGGCTGCGGCGGGCAGTACGCGAAGTAGTAGTCGCGTCGGCCTCAGCTGGCGATGTAGCGCTGCAACTGGTCCAGTTCGACCTGCTGGTCCTCGATCACGGCCTTGACCAGGTCACCGATGGAAATCACGCCGACGATCGCCTCGCCTTCCACCACCGGCAGATGACGGATGCGATGCTCGGTGACGATCTGCATGCAGTGGTCGACACTGTCGTCGGGACGCACCGTCACTACCCTGGCCGTCATGATGTCGCGCACCGGCGTGTTGGATGAAGACCGTCCCTGCAACACCACCTTGCGCGCATAGTCGCGCTCGGACACGATGCCGCAGAGTCGCGCGCCCTGCATGGCGAGCACCGCGCCCACGCCCTTCTCCGCCATCAGCTTGATGGCATCGAGGACGGAGGCATCGGGAGAAACCGAAAAGACTTCAGGGGTCTTGGACCCCAGCAACTGACGAACCGTGCGCATGGCGATCTCCGGAATGGGGAGCGGGTCGATCTGGCACGGGCAAGGATACTCCTGCCGCCGCCGGTTGCCACGCGTCGACCAGGTACAGCGGACGCTGCTTGGATTCCTCGTACAGACGGCCCAGGTATTCGCCGATCAGTCCCAGCGCCACCAGCTGCGTGCCGCCGAGGAACAGGATGACCACCATCATGGTCGGCCAGCCCGCGACCGGATCCCCGAACAGGAACGCCTTGGTCACGATGTAGATGGCGAACGCGAACGCCAGCAGTGCCGTGAGCACGCCGATGTACGTCGCAACCCTCAACGGCGCGGTGGTGAAACTGGTGATGCCCTCCAGCGCGAAGTTCCACAGCTTCCAGAAACCGAAGCTGCTGCTGCCGGCCACCCGTGCTTCGCGATGGTAGGGCACTGCCACCTGGTTGAATCCGACCCAGCCGAACAGCCCCTTCATGAAACGGTGCCGTTCCCGCAGTTCGCGCAATGCGGCAAGCGCACGCGGCGAGAGCAGGCGGAAGTCGCCGGTGTCGGCGGGGATGGGTGTCTTCGACAAGCGGCCGATCACGCGGTAGAACGCATGCGCCGTGGCGCGCTTCAGCCAGCCCTCGCCATCACGTGCGATCCGCGTGCCGTGCACGTTGTCGTAACCGGCCTGCCACTGGCGCACGAATTCGCCAATCAGCTCCGGAGGGTCCTGGCCATCGGCATCCAGGATCAGCGCCGCACCGGTTTCCACGCGATCCAATCCCGCCGTCAGCGCCGCTTCCTTGCCGAAGTTGCGTGAAAGCCGCAGCACCGAGACCCGGGAATCCGCTGCGGCCAGGGCGCGCAGCACCGGCCATGTGGCATCCCGGCTGCCGTCGTCCACGTACAGCACGCGCCCCCGCACCTCCGGCATCGCATCCAGGGCCGCCACGATGCGCGGATGCAGCAGCGGCAGCGACAACGCTTCGTTATAGGCAGCCACCACCACGGTGACCTGCCACGTGGCCACGCCGCTCACCGCAACGTCTCCAGATAGGCCGTCCCGCCAATCTGGCCGACCTGCCGCTGGATGCGTCGTGCCTGGCGCTGCACGTAGGGGCCGGGTTTCTGCGCGCTGTAGCGGCGCGGTGCCGGGAGCACTGCGGCCAGGCGGGCGCTTTCGGCGGGCGTCAGGCGCGCCGCATCCTTGCCCCAGTAGCTTCGTGCCGCAGCCTGGCCGCCGTACACGCCATCACCGAATTCCGCGACGTTCGCGTAGACCTCGAGGATGCGATGCTTCGGCCACAGGATTTCGATCAACACCGTGTACCAGGCCTCCAGCCCCTTCCGCGCCCAACGGGTGGCGGCATGACGGCCTTGCCACAGGAACAGGTTCTTGGCGACCTGCTGGCTGATGGTGCTGGCGCCACGCAGTCGCGTCACCGGCCGGCCGCGCTTTTCGGCACGCTCGACCATCTTGCGGTTGTGCGCGCGGGCCTTCTCGATGGCGGCTAGGTCGAACCCCCGATGGACGGCGAAGTTCTGGTCTTCCGCCGCCACCATCGACACCGGCAGGCTGGGGGCGATGCGCTCCATGTCACGCCAGTCGTAGGCAATGCGGAAGCCCCATTCCCCCTGTCCCCAGGCTTCGAACATCCGGGCCGCCATGAACGCGGTGAACGGCGGATCGACGAACCTCAGCACCGCGACCTGCAGAATGCTGGCAGCCGCAAACAGGAACGGCAGCGCGAGCAGCCAGCGGAACCAACGACGCGGACGCCGCGCCTTGGCGGCCGTCGGCACATTCATCGGGCCATCCCGAGCTTGAGGATGGTCATGGTTGCCCCCATCGTGGCGTTTCCCTTGGCGGATTCGTACGGCGCATTATGCCGAGACGCTCCGCCCGACCGCACTTCCCCTGTATGGATCTCCCGTGACCGCCGACACCACCGCCGATACCCTGACCCGATTCCTGCTCCCCGCTGCCGGCGTCCGTGGCGTGGCCGTGCGCCTGGACGATGCATGGCAGGCCGTGGCCGGACAGGATGCATATCCGCCGGCCGCCCGCGAGCTGCTGGGTGAAGCCAGCGCCGCGGCGGTGCTGTTCACCGGCCACACCAAGGTGGATGGGCGGTTGTCCATCCAACTCCGCAGCAGCGGCGCCCTGCGTACCCTGTTCGCGGAGTGCACGGCGGCTGGCACCGTACGCGGCATCGTCCAGATGCCGGAAGAACAGGATGCCCCGCGCGATCTGCGCGACCTGGGCGACGACGCGCTGCTCGCCATCACCATCGAGAATCCCGGACTGGATCCCCGCGAACCCCAGCGCTACCAGAGCCTGGTCGGGCTTCAGGCCAGCCGCCTGGCAGAAGCCTTCGAGGACTACTTCCGCCAGTCCGAACAACTGCCTACCCGACTGCTGCTGTCCGCTGACGGCGAGCGCGCCTGCGGCCTGATGCTTCAGAAGCTGCCGGGTGACGAGGGCGACGTCGACGGCTGGAACCGGGCGGGCGCCCTCTTCGATACCCTCGGTGAAGCCGAACTGCTGGCGGTCCCCACCCGGGACCTGCTGCACCGCCTGTTCCACGAGGAAGCCCCGCAAATACTGACCGAACGCCCAGTTCGGTTCGGATGCTCTTGTTCGCGCGAACGGGTTGAGAGCATGCTGCAGTCGTTGGGGGAGGAGGAGGCGACGGCCGCACTGGCCGACGGGGCGGCTGAAGTCCGTTGCGAGTTCTGTGGGCAACAGTATCGATTCACGCCCTCGGAGATCGCGGAACTTTTCAGTTCGCACCCGGTCGAAGTCGAGGCACCGCACCGCCTGCAGTAGTCCGGTCATCAGCCGGACGCCCCGGGGACTTGTTAAAGAAACATAAACGGCATAGCATCGGTTCCCCTTCGGGAGGGGAACTCCAGGTCGTCCTAGGAGTCTGAAGCGAGCCATGAATCTGCGTAGCCTGTCACTGTCGCTTGCCCTGCTGCTCGCCTCCGGCGTGGCAGTGGACGCACATGCGCAGAAGAACACGCGCAAGCCGGCCGCCGATGCCCAAGCCACTGCCCTGCCCATCTGGAACAACGATGGCAAGGTCGAGGCCGTCCTGTTGCTGGAACCCACGGGCCAGGCGGAGGCCGGTGCCCGCTGGCGCATGGGCCGCAATTCACTCACCACGGCATTCGGGCTTGAAAGCGGCGATGCGCTTGGGCTGGTCTGCAATCGCAAGGCCGGGGTGGTTGGCAACATCGGCAACCTGGCGAGCCACTGCATGCTGGCGACCCTGGAAGACGAGGACGAGGCAACGTCCAGCCAGCGCATCAGCGCGTCTGCCGTCCTCAGCCGCCCGGGCGGCAAGCTCGGTCTTTCGGCCGGCACCGGCCGCGACACGCTGCCGGCATGGCTGTCGTCCGGCCGTGGCACGGGTCGGGTCGAACAGAACGATCTGGCCGTGTTCGGGCAGAAGAACATCGGTCGCGAGGGCTTCGTCTCCATCGGTGGCGCAGTCGCCAAGGCCACCTTGGTACCGGCTTCCGACCTGCCGGCGTTCGCGGAGCGGTGGAACAGCCGCAGCCTCACCGTCGGCGGCGGCTACGGCCCCTTCAGCGCAAACATCATCGGCCGCGTCATCGACGTGCCTGGCCAGCCTGGCAAGTTCGAGGGCCTGGGCCTGGGCCTGACCTGGCGTACCCCGTGGAGCGGACAGCTCACCGTGGGTGCCGAGAACGTCATCACCCGCGGCAAGAATCCGTTCTCGTTGACCAACGACAACGCCGACGAAGGCACCGTGCCTTACGTCCGGTACGAGCAGGACCTCTAGTCCGCCACTACCTTCTGCGGCTCGCCTCATTCGGGGGCGTATGGCCCTGTGCTTGCGTATGCACAACCCCGATTCGCCCCTCTCCAGCACCATACGGGCACGCGTGGCGGCTGAATTGTGTGCGCCATCTCACAAAAACGTAACAAAACTTACGTCTCTCCCCTCTCAATCTTCACGCGGGTTTAATTCCCGTTAAAAGCCGACTAGTATCCGGTCACCCCCTCGTTTCGTGGTCACCCTTTTGACCGCCTCGAGGGACACCTTGGGATACCCCTTACGGGAGAGAGAGAGAAATGAACTGCAAAACCACGAAGCTTCGTGACGCGATTTCGTTCGCGCTCGCGGTCGGTGCTGTGTCGGCCACGGGCGTGGGCGCTGCCTTCGCTCAGGAAGCCAGCAGCGATCAAACCACGACCCTCAATCGCATCGAGGTGACGGGTTCGCGCATCAAGCGCACCGATATCGAAACAGCAGCGCCGATCACCACGATCACCCGTGCGGACATCGAAGCGGCGGGCGAACTGTCGGTCTCCGACTTCCTGCGCAACAACGTCTACAACTCGTTCGGCTCCACGCGCGAATCTTCGGGCTCGGCCACGGGTTCGCAGGCCACCATCAACCTGCGCGGCCTGGGCTCGGCCTACACGCTGGTCCTGATCGATGGCCGTCGCATGACCAACTCCGGCGCCCTGTCCGGCGGCGCGGCCAACATCAACATGATCCCGACCTCTGCGGTCGAGCGCATCGAGATCCTGCGCGAAGGCGCCGGCGCCGTGTACGGTTCCGACGCGATCGGCGGCGTGGTCAACATCATCCTGCGCAAGGATTATGAGGGCATGAACGTCACCGCCAGCTACGAGACTTCGTCCGAAGCCGGCCCTGATGGCAACACCCTCAGCGTCTCGGGTGGCATCTCGTCCGACCGCGGCAACGTCACTTTCGTGCTGGACCACCAGCAGCGCGACATGATGTTCAACCGTGACATCCGCGACAAGATTCCCGCCGCCCTGTGGACCGCGGGCCTTAGCCCGTACAACTCCTCGGCCACCTTCCTGGGTAGCGCCGGCCTGCAGAGCGTTGCCAACTGCGACCAGTTCGAGAACAGCATCCGCATCAGTCCGACCCGCTGTGCTTTCGATCACGGTGCCACCTCGGCCAACGAATCGTCGCTGCGTCGCAATGCCCTGTTCGTCAACGGCAACTACAACCTGACCGAGTCCACGCAGTTCTTCTTCCGTGCACTGAATTCGGAGACCCGCAGCTTGGGCGTCTACGCTTCGGCGCCAGTGGACAATGGCGGTCGTGGTCCGGGTCTGCTGCCGACCATTTCGGCCACCAACCCGTTCAACCCCTTCGGCCAATCGGGCACGATCTACTATCGTTTCACTCCGCTGGGCACGCGCGACTCGATCCGCCAGGACAAGCAACGCGAGTACATGGTCGGCCTGAATGGCAGCAATGAATGGTTCGGCGGCGCCGACTGGGAAGTCAGCCTGGGCCACGGCCTCAACTCGCAGAACAGCATCAACTACAACTACGGCATCGGCAGCACGCTGCAGCAGTTGATCGACTCGGGTTCGTTCAACCCCTTCGATCCGACCCATGCTAGCGTGGCCGCCAACGCCGGCCGTATCGGCCACACCGTGTTCGTGGAATCGCAGATGCGTTCGGTCACGGGCGATGGCCATATCAGCTTCGACCTGTTCGAGATGCCGGCCGGCGCGGTGGGCTTCGTGACGGGCTTCGAGTACCGCGATGACCGCTTCACCCAGACCTACGATGCCCAGAGTGCGGCACGCAATGTGTTCGGCTCTGCGGGTGCGGGCGGCGAAGGTGAGCGGGCCTACTATGCAGCGTATTTTGAAGCGCTGTTCCCGATCTTCGAGTCCCTGGACGTGACCCTGGCAGGCCGTTACGACAGCTACAACGACCTGGGCAGCAAGTTCTCCCCGCGCGTGTCGCTGGAATTCCGTCCGCTGGACGAACTGCTGTTCCGTGGCAGCTGGGGCAAGGGTTTCCGCGCGCCCACGCTGGTTGACATGTACGGCGACAGCTCCAGCACCAACCTGAACAGCCCGCCTGTCAACACGCTCAGCCCGCCGCATGCCGGCGGTGACGAACTGGCGTGCGCCGCACTGACAGCGGTCCGTGCCACCCCCGGCAATGCTGCTTACCAGCCCTATCCGGTGAATCCCTGCACCTCGTCGGGTCAGTACACCTGGCTGGTTTCGTCCAACCCGAACCTGACCCCCGAAGAATCCACCAACTGGGGCCTCGGCGTGGTGTGGAGTCCGACCGCCGACCTGTCGTTCGCGCTGGACTACTACGACGTTGAACTGGAGAACGTGATCGGCACCGTGCCGCGCGCACTGGCCTTCCGCAACGGCGATGCCGGTGTGCCGGGCTACGGCGTCACCCGTGGCGCTTCGATCATTGCACCCAATGGCGCCGTATTGCCGGGCGCTCCGAACCTGATCCTGCTGCCGACCGACAACGGCGCGCTGCAGACGGCCCGGGGCCTGGACTTCGAGGGCAGCTGGCGCTTCCAGACCGACAGCTTCGGTACGTTCAACACCAAGTTGGCCTGGTCGCATCAGCTCGAGTACGACTTCACCCCGATCGCGGCAGGCACCATCGAACGCGCCGGCACGGCAACGTTCCCGGAAGATCGTGGACAACTGGCCCTCAACTGGACCGGCGGCATCTACAACTTCGGCGTGATCACCAACTACATCGGATCGAGCTCCAACGGCACCGCAGCAACAACGCTGCCGTCGTGGACCACGTTCGATGTGCAGGCCGGCGTGAGCCTGCCGTGGAAGGCGAAGATCTCGGTCGGTGCGCGCAACGTCACCAACAAGGACGCGCCCATCAACAACGCGCTGTTCGGCTTCCCGTTCTACAGCAACACCCTGTACAACATGTACGGCCGCATGATGTACATGAAGTACGAGCAGAACTTCTGATCTGATCAGAGACTGTGAACCGGACCCAATCCATCGGGTCCACGCGATGCCCCCTAACGGGGGCATCGTGCTTTCCGGTCCACCCGATGCACCGGAACACCGGCATGGCATCATGAAATCCAGATATCCGAGGGCGACGGCATGACGGACAACATCATCCAGGCACAGGTTTTTCCGCTCTACGCGGTGCCGATGCTGCAATGCCAGATCGCCGACGCTTCGCGGCTCAACGCTGAACTCTCATCGTTGTTCCTTCGCCTGGAAAGCCAGGGCGACAAGCATCGCGACCCCATACGCCGCGACACCCAGTACGGCATCTTCGAGAGCCACTTTTTCCTGCACCAGCGCCCGGAGAAAGCCATCCAGGAACTTTTCGGTTTTCTGCGCGCGTCGTTGCAGACCTTCATCCAGGGCATCAACCAGCTGTCCGACGAAGACATGGCCAACATCAACCTGGACATGCATTCCTGGTTCCATGTCACGAGGAAGGGCGGGTTCCAGAGCCTGCACAACCATCCCAACGCCAGCTGGTCCGCCATCTACTGCGTCGATCCTGGCGATGCGAGCGCACCGGAAAGCGGTGCCGTGCGATTCCACGATCCCCGGACCGGTTGCGACATGTACCGCGACCCATCCATCGAACGCATGCAGACCCCTTACCGGATTGGCCCGTGGCAGCTGAACCACAAGCCCGGCCAGATGATCGCCTTCCCTTCCTACCTGCTGCACGAAGTGTTCCCCTACACCGGTGAGCGTCCCCGGATCGTCGTTGCACTGAATTCCTGGTGCCGCTGGAAGAACGTGCCTGCGCCGTGAGCCACGAACACACCATGCCGACTGGACCCGCGGCCCTCGAAAGCGATGCCTGGAGCAGGCTCTGGCGCGCCGGCGTGCTGCACTCCTGTTCCACCGCCATCGAAGGGAACTACGACGGCGAGATCGCGGCATTCTGGAATGCCCGCTTCAACGGTCTCCAAGCACGGCAGCGGGTGGTGGACATCGGCACCGGCAACGGCGCATTGCCCCTGCTTGCAAAGCGGCATGCCGCGCAGCGTGGCATCGACTTCGATATCCATGGTGTGGATGCGGCGGATATCGACCCTCCGCGCTGGGCATCCGGTACGACGTCATTCGACGGGATCACCTTCCATGCCCGCACGCGCATGGAGGATCTGCCCTTCGAAGCGGGCAGTGTCGCGCTCGTCACGTCCCAATACGCCTTTGAATATTCACGCACGCGAGAACCTGCGCTGCAGGAGATTTTCCGGATCATCGGGCACGCGGGCACCGCGGCGTTCCTGCTGCATAGCTCGGACTCGCTGATTTCCATGACGCTGCACCAGCAACATGAAGCGTGCGCCCTCTTGTTCGACGAAACCCGGATCCTCGACCTGGCGCACCAGTGGGTCTCGAGCCTGGCGGGGCCGCCGGCTTCGAGCCAAGGCACCGCGCAGATCCAGCAGACCTTCCAGTCGGCGTCCACCCGACTTGTCGTCGCCGCCTCGGCGCTTCCCGAGGCGGCGATCCTGCGCAAGGCATTCCACTACCTGCACGCCACGCTGGAACAGGCGCAAGGTTCGCCATGGCACGCGCTGCAATATCTTGCGAATGCACGCGATGACCTGGAAAACGAACGCACGCGACTGCAACACCTGGCCGGCGCCATCATGGACCTGCGGGAACTCGAGGGCCTGCATCAACAGTGCATTGAGGCAGGTTACGCATCATCCATCCTGCGCCCCCTCGACCAGGCCGCTGGCAGCCGCATGGGCTGGACCCTCGTCGTCTCGCCATGACGGACGCCGAGCAAGCGCGCCGTTCACACGCGGCCGGTGATGCCGTCACCGCAGGCATCCATTACGAACGGGCCCTCGTGGCGGATCCTGCGAATGCCGCACTCCTGTTCGACTACGCGCTCCTGCTCATGCAGACGGGGCGAACCCAGGATGCGGCGAAGATACTGACGGATGTCAGGCGCCTCGCCCCCGGCGACACCCAGGTGCTGCTCGCGCTGGCCGCGTGCCTGCGCGAGGGCGGCACCGTCGAAGACGCGATGCAGGCGGCGGACGAAGCCACGCGGCGTTTGCCACATGACGCGATGGCCTGGATGCTGAAGGGAAGCATCGACGTCCGGGCGGGCGAGTATCCGCGCGCGGAGATGTCGTTGCGGCGCGCCCTTTCGCTTGCGCCGGGATTCGGCGAAGCCTGGCATTACCTGGGGGAAAGCCTTCATCAGCAGCAACGCTGGGAAGAGGCTATCCACGCCTACACGAGAGCCTCGGCCGAACAGCCGGGAGAGATCTACAACATCGCGATGTGCGCCGAGCAGTCGGGGAACCTGGCGTTCGCACGCAGTGGATACCAGCAGGCGTGCCGCCTCTATCCCGACCGTCCGGACATCCTCCTTCGCCTGGCGCAGACCGAAGCGCGACTCTGCGAGTTCTCGAGCGAACATGAAACGCTTGAGCGGTTCCGGCGCCTGGTCGCCGATGGCATTCCACGCGAGGCCGTTCTCGAGGCGTTCCCGCTCACGTATCTCCCGTTGGAGAGCGCGTTGGTCCAGGCCGCCCTGAACCACTACATGGAGGCTGTTTCCGCGCGCACGGCTGCCCTTGTCCGACTCGCGCCCGCAGCCCCGGAACCCATTCCAGCCGGCGGCAGGATCCGGATCGGCTATCTCTCCGCAGACCTGGGCATGCACGCGGTGGGGCAACTGGTAGACGATGTGTTCCGCCTCCATGATCGGGAGCGATTCGAGGTCTTCGTCTATTCCCTCCGCCGGCACGATGATGCGGTGGCATCGCGGATCCGCGAGAGCAGCGACATGTACGTAGAGTGCGGGGATCTGGGCGTCGCTGGCGTCGTCGAGCGTATCCGGCAGGACGGCATCCACGTCCTGATCGATCTGAACGGACCTACCACGGGCGCACGCCTGGAAATCCTGGCATCCCGTCCCGCAGCCCTGCAACTCGGCTGGCTTGGCTTCCTTCATGCCCAGCAGGCGCCCTGGCTGGACGCCATCCTGCTCGATGAACATGTACAACCGTCAACGCAGGCTTGGCCCTTCGACGACCGTGTCGTCCGCCTTCCGGTAAGCGTCTTCCCTCCTCCCCCGCGGGTTGGCGGTCGCAGACAGCGCGAACGTTTCGGCCTGCCGGCGGAGGGAAGCCCGGTTCTTGCCAGCTTCAACAACAGCTACAAGCTGGACGCAGCGCTGGTGGCGGCATGGCTCGAGATCATGAGGCTGGCGCCGCGGGCCACGCTGATGGTGTATCTGCCTCCTGCGGCCCGGCCGGGCTTTCTCAGGCAATGGAGCGCCATCGGAGGTGATCCATCCAGGCTCATGGTGGTCGACGCCCTTGCACCGGAAGAGCAGGCCGACCGGGCGGCGAGCTGCGACCTGATGCTCGACGCCTTCCGCTATCAAGGTGGCGCCACCACACTCGATGCGGTCGCCAGCGGACTGCCAGTACTCTGCCGCGCCGGGCAGACCCCACCCTCACGCCTTGGTGTCAGTGTCAACCGGGCCCTCGGGCTGGAAGAACTCGTGGTGGCGGATACCACCGAATATGTGGAGCGGGCCGTCTGGCTCGCGAACCATCCCGACGAACTGGAAGCGCTGCGCCATCGCGTCGCGACGGCCGTGCGGGAAGGCGTCCTGTTCGACGCAAGGCGCTCGGCAGCGGGAATAGAAGCGACCTGCGAGCGGATGCTCCGGGAGAAAGGCATCCTCGCCTGACGGACCATTCCCTCCGTTCGGCAGGGTCCAACCGGTAACCACGAGATGACGAACGAACATTCCTCTATCGAAGAACTGATTTCGCGGGCGCGCGCGGCGTTGCAACAGGGCCAGACCGGTGAAGCGATCCGGCTTTACCGCCTGTGCCTGGAAGCGGGGGCTCCCGTTGCCAGCGAACTGGCCGGCGTGCACTACCAGGTGGGCAACCTTGCCGCCGCGCGGGAGGTGCTGGATCGCGCCATCGCGCAGGCACCGGGACACGATGACTGGTACTTCCAGCGCGGTCTGGTCCTCATGGGATTGAGCGAGCCGGCACAGGCCTGCGCGGATTTCGACCACTTCATTTCGGCGTCGCCCGGCTTCGCGCCGGCCTACTTCCAGCGTGCGCTGGCCCACCTCGGCCTGCACCGGCTCGGCGAGGCCCTGGACGATTTCCGGCACGCCACGCAGCTACAACCCGACATGGTGGATGCCTGGGTCAACATGGGCATCCTGCTGCTGCGGAAGGGCGATGCGGCCGACGCCATCCACGCACTGCGCGCCGCGGAACTACGTTCGCCCGGACAACCGGCGATCCTGCACGCGCTGGCCAGCGCCTACGATGGCGCGGGAGATGTTCCGTCTGCGCTGCAGCTCTATTCGCGGCTCGAACCCGCAACGTCGTCCAATCCCGAGTTCCTGACCAACCACGCCCTGTGTCTTCTGCGGGGACGCCAGCCCGACGCGGCCTACCGGCGATTCGAGCGCGCACTCGCGCTGGCACCGGGAGACCAGACCGCCCTGGCAGGCCTGTACATCGCAGCCAACGAGCTTGGCCGCCACGACGAGGTGGATGCGCTGATGGACTTCGCCGCATTGCTCGGCGTGACGACACTCGACACCCTTCCCAAGACCGCACGGGACGGATTGCGCGTGGCCGTCGAATCCCATCCCGAGCTCAACTGGGAGCCGGCCGGCCGTTCAACGGTGCGCGGCCAGCAGAGCATCATGCTCGACCTGACGGAAGGGTCTCCCTTCCATGCGCTTGGCGAGGCGGTGTCCGAAGGGGTTACCCGCCAGATGGCGGCACTGGCCGCCAATCCCGGGCTGGCAACGCATCCCTGGCGGCTTGCCATGCCCCGGCGCTGGCGCTTGCAGATGTGGGCCACCGTTCTGCACGAAGGAGGCCACCAGACGCCCCATATCCATCCGGCCGGCTGGATGAGTGGCGTCTTCTATCTGGATGCGGGCCAGCCCACGGCGACGGACAGTGGTGCCATCGTGTTCGGGCATCCGCAGCCCGAGTTTGCCCGGAGCGCGCCTCCCCGCAGCCTCCAGCACGTTCCCCGCACGGGTGAAGTGCTGCTTTTCCCTTCGTACTTCTTCCACCACACCATCCCCTACAGTGGCCCCACCGCGCGCATCAGCCTGGCGTTCGACGTCATCCCCACCTGATCCCCGTCGAATCTGGGGCTTTCACCCATTCATCACGCGCATGAATAGAGGGAAATGGAAATTTCTCCCGCCCGGGCCCGCCAAAGCGCCTTAACGACTCTTTAATTCTCCCGGCCGCGCGTCTATGATCGGGTCACCCCAGCATTTTGGTAGCCGTATTTGGCTTGCCAGCCGGGTATCCCTAGGGCGTAACAGACCTCATCTGGAGAGAGAATGAACTTCAAGACCACCAAGCTGCGCGAAGCCATCGGCTTCGTCCTCGCAGTGGGTGCGACCAGCGCTGCCGGCACCGGCCTCGCGTTCGCACAGGAATCCACCACCGAAGGCGCCAAGACCCTGGACGCCATCCAGGTCACCGGTTCGCGCGTTGCCCGCGTTGAAACCGAGACCGCCAGCCCGGTCGTGATCATCGACCGCGCCGCCATCGAACAGACCGGCAAGCTGACGCTGGGCGACCTGATCCAGGAATTGCCCGCCGTTTCCGGCGCCGCCACCAACCCGCAGGTCAACAATGGCGGTGGCGACGGCTCGTCCACCGTGGAACTGCGCGGTCTGGGTTCCGAGCGCACCCTGCTGCTGGTCAACGGTCGCCGCATCGTCAACAACGACCTCAACTCCATTCCGTCCTCGGCCGTCGAGCGCATCGAAGTGCTGATGAGCGGCGCCTCGGCCGTGTACGGCTCCGATGCCGTCGCAGGCGTGGTCAACTTCATCCTGCGCCGCGATTTCGAAGGCCTGACCGCATCGGTCGACTTCGGCATGACCCCCAGCCACCAGGACGGCCAGCGCAGCGGCGGTTCGGTGACCTTCGGCCAGGTGGGCGAGAAGGGCAACATCATCGCCGGCCTGAACTACAACAAGTTCGATGGCATCTCTTCGGCTGACCGTGATTTCTCGAAGGATGCGACCTACCTGTACAGCGGTGCGGTCTCCATCGCCGGTTCGAGCCGCGCTCCGCGTGGTCGCATCTTCTTCCCGGAAGGCAGCCCGCTGATCGCACAGTACGGCTGCGACAACGTCACCCGCATCCCCGGTGCTGCCGGCGACACCACCGACGATTACCGCTGCTACACGGGCTCGACCGACTCGTACAACTACCAGGCCACCAACCTGATCATGACGCCGCAGGAGCGCACCAATGCGTTCTTCCTGGCGAACTACCAGATCACGGACAACCTGAACGCATTTGCCGAGGTCTACCACAACAAGACGTCGTCGAACTTCGCGATCGCCGCGCTGCCGTTCGACACCTCGTCCGACGGCGTCGTCATCTCCGCCGACAACTACTACAACCCGTTCGGTGTGAACTTCGGGCCGGTCAGCGCCACCGATGACAACCTGTTCCTGACGCGCTTCACTTCGCTGGGCCAGCGTCGCTCCTACTACGACACCACCACCTCGCAGGTCGTCGCAGGCCTGGAAGGCTTCGTCGGCGAAACCTGGAAGTGGGACGCCGCGTTCAACTATGGCCACTACCTGAGCGAGAACACCAGCTACGGCTACGTGTACTACGCGGGCCTGGCCGATGCACTGGGTCCGTCGTTCCTGGACACCGACGGCGTGGTCAAGTGCGGCGCCCCGGGTGCCATCATCGCCGGCTGCACGCCGCTGAACATCTTCAACATCGATGACCCGCAGACCATCGCGACGCTGAGCCAGTACGAAGCACGTCCGTACTACTCGACCATGCGCCAGAACCGCAGCTTCGAAGCCAACGCGAGTGGCGAGTTGTTCAACCTGCCGGCCGGCGCCGTGCAGCTGGCCTTCGGTGCTTCGTGGCGCGAGGAATACCAGCGCAGCGAAGTCGACTACATCGCCATCGCCAACGAGGAAGGTCGCTGCTTCATCTCGCAGGAAGCCTGTAGCTCGGCACTGTCCGGCAAGTTCGATGTTTCCGAAGTGTACGGCGAACTGTACGTCCCGATCCTTTCGGAGATGCCGTTCGCGCACCTGCTGTCGGTCAGCATCGGTAGCCGCTACTCCGACTACAGCACCTTCGGCGACACCACCAACAGCAAGCTGCAGGTGGAATGGCGTCCGATCGAGAACCTGCTGTTCCGCGGCACGGTGGCCGAAGTCTTCCGTGCGCCGCGCATCCAGGATCTGTACGCCGGTCCGCAGGGCGACTCTCCGCAGCTGGACGACCCCTGCCAGGGCTACGGCGCCACCGGCGCACCGCGCAACCACGAGAACGCGTGTGGTGCGGGTGCCGGCGCGACCAACATCCCCACCACCGGTATCGGTGCTGCCCCGACGTCCCAGACCAACGGCGTGTGGTCCGGCTCCGTGGCCGCCGGCTTCGACCTGCAGCCGGAAGAAGGCAAGTCGTTCTCCTGGGGCGCGGTCTACGATCCGGAGTTCCTGCCGGGCTTCTCGGTCAGCCTGGACTACTGGCGCCTCTACCTCAACGAGACCATCACCCGCGCTGACGCGCAGACCGTGGTGAACACCTGCTTCAGCAACGACAGCCACCCGTTCTGCGACTTCATCAATCGCCGTGCCAACGGACAGGTCGACTTCATCCGCGAGCCGATCGTGAACCTTGGCCGCCTGGACACGAAGGGCTGGGACCTGGCGCTGCGTTACCGCCTGCCCGACACCGCATGGGGCAGCTGGGTGCTCGGCATGGACGCGACGTACATCGCGCAGTACGACAATGACGTGAACCCGCTGGATGACACCGATACGGTCGTGAGCCTCGCCGGTACGTACAACAAGTCGTACGGCAACTACTCGCGCGTCCGCGCCCGTACCTTCGTCAACTGGCAGAAGGGTGACTTCGGCGTTTCCTGGCGCACGCGTTACGTCAGCGGCTTCGAGATCGCCAGTGCGGACGGCGGTTGCAGCGCCGCCAGCCCCGAGTACTGCTACTCGGTGGACTTCGACGACTACCTGACCCACGCCATCAGCGCCAGCTACAACCTGCCGTGGTGGAACTCCAAGGTCGAGGTCGGCCTCGACAACGTGTTCGACAAGCAGCCGCAGATGATGTACCAGAACAACGTGCTCAATGCGAACACCGACGTCAACACGTTCGATACGGTCGGCCGCTACCTGTGGGCCCGCTATACGATGAACTTCTGAGTCTAGATTGCACTTTCGTGTACTTGAGCCGCGCGGTGTCCCCGCGCGGCTTTTTCTTTCCCGGTTTGCGATACTTCCGGGATGAATCGCAGCTCCATCGCCAGCATCGTTGACGCCTACGAGTCCGGGCGCTACGCGGTCGCACTGACGTTGTGCCGGGCCGCCCTGGAGGACCAGCCGGAGGATCCGTCGCTGTGGACGCTCATGGGCATGGTCCTGCAGGCTCAGGGGCAGTTCCCCGGCGCGGTTGCGGCATACGAACGCATGGCGGCCAGGCATCCGGGGGTGCTCGCGCATTGGGCCAACCTCGGCGCTGCCGCACGCATGGCGGGTGACTACCAGAAGGCGGATCACGCGTACCAGCGTGCAGTGGCGATCGACCCGGGCCGCGTATCCTTGCTCATCGATCACGGCCTGTTGCTGTTGGAAATGGGGCGACTGGGGGAGGCAAGGCATCGTTTCCTCGACGCGGTGGACTTGGCGCCCGGGTCGGCGGAAGCCCGCATCAACGCCGCACTTGCCTGTTTCGAATGCGGCGACGCGCAACGTGCAGCGACGTTGATCCCATGCGAAAGCGAATGGCTCGCCCTGCCGCCGGATCTCAAACACGAACTTGCCACGGTCCTGATGCAGGTCGGACGGACCGACGATGCCGAACGGCTGCTGTTGTCCGCCGAACCCGACAGCGTCGGCACGATCGTGCGGCTCGCCCAGTTGCTCGAACGCACCAACCGCATCGGTCGCGCCAGGGAATTGGTCTCGCAACTCGAACATCGTGTTGAATCGCTGAACCTGCACGAACGCATCGACCTGCTGCAACTGCAGGCGGCCATCGCCATGCGCGACAAGAACTACGCGCAGGCACTGGCTGCATCGAAGGCAATCCTGGACCGCACGCCGCACTTGCAGGCCGAGACCACTGCCTTGTTCACGCTCGCCAGCATTGCGGACAAGCAGGGGCGACCAGCCGATGCGATGTCCTGCCTCGAGAAGGTCCACGCCATCCAGTTCCGGCTTGCGGCTGACGTCGTGCCGGAGATCGCGCATTCCGGTGCCGAGCCGCTCAAGGTGTCCAGCAAATGGCTGACTGCGGACGAAGGCGCGTTCCGCCACGACCCCCGCGCGCCGTCAGCGGGTGACTCCCCCGTCTTCATCGTCGGCTTTCCGCGCTCCGGCACCACCATGCTGGAACAGATGCTGGACGCCCACCCGCATTACGCCTCGATGGACGAACGCGCCACGCTGCAGCGCTGCATCGAGCGGATGGAAGCGCGTGGCGTCGAGTATCCGCATGGACTGGACATGCTCGATGGTGCGGCGGCCGACGAGCTGCGCGCCGTGTACTGGTCCGAAGTCGCCAAGGTCATCACCCTGCAGCCCGGGCAGCAGCTGGTCGACAAGAACCCGCTCAACATGCTGCGCCTGCCGATGATCCTGCGCCTGTTCCCCAACGCAAAGATCATCCTGGCACTGCGCCACCCCTGCGACGTGCTGCTCAGCTGCTACATGCAGAATTTCCGCTCACCCGCCTTCATGGTGCTGTGCTCCAGCCTGGAGCGGCTGGCGAAAAGCTACGTCAATGCGATGAAGTTCTGGATCCATCACCAGGCATTGCTGGCACCCGACACGCTGGTGCTGCGCTACGAGGACACCGTCGGCGATTTCCCCGCGCAGGTGGAACGCATCGGCAGCTTCCTGGGCATCCAGGACCGCGACTTCCTCGCGCAGTTCAGCCAGCACGCCGCGCGCAAGGGTTACATCAGCACGCCCAGCTATTCGCAGGTGGTGGAGCCGGTCAATGCGCGCGCCGTCGGCCGCTGGCAACCCTATTCGCGCTGGCTGGTGCCCGCGCTGCCCATCCTGCAACCCGTGGCCGACCACTGGGGCTACGACCTCACCGTACGATGACCCCATGAAAGCGCTGGCCGACTACATCCGCATCTACGACGACGCACTGCCGGCGGCGTTCTGCCAGCAGCTGATCGATGGCTTCGAGTCTTCCACGCAATTCCAGGCGCCCAACGGGCGTGGCTACCGGCCAGCGCTGGACGACAGCCGCTGGACCGAGTTGAATCTCACCCGCCTGGCCGATCCCGCCTTCGTCGGGTTCTTCATGACCCGCATCGAGGAAGCCCTGGCACGCTACAACGCAGACCTGTCGCTGACCCTGCCCGTACCGCTGCGCCCGCGCATCGACCGGCTGACGATGAAGAAGTACCGCGCCAATGCAGGCGAAGGCTTCCAGCCGCATTTCGATTCCGTCGACGAGGTCGCGGGGCGCTACATGGTGTTCCTGTGGTACCTCAACGACGTGCAGGAAGGCGGCAGCACCCGCTTCATGGACCTGGGGGTCGACGTGCAGCCACGCGCGGGACGGCTGCTGGTGTTTCCGCCGTACTGGATGTTCCAGCACGTGGGCAACGCGCCGGTTTCGAACGACAAGTACATCCTTTCGACCTACCTGCTGTTCGACAAGCCCGGCAGCCCCGAGCACACGCACGAGTAAGGCAGCGATCAGCCCAGGCCCGCCTGCCTGTTGAATCCGCCGATGACCTCCACCAGCTGTTTCAGCGCCTGGGTTTCCTCGGGCCTGAGGCGCGGATGCCAGGTGTCCAGGATCATCACCACGCGCAATTGGCTGCTGTGGTTCCAGGCCTGGTGCAGGTAGGAGTCGTCGAAGGTCACGCAGCGTCCTTCCTGCCAGTCGTGCTGCACCCCGCCCACCTCCAGCGCGCAGTCCGCGGGCACGATCAGCGGCAGGTGGGTGACCACGCGGCTGTTGGTCACCCCATGGTGCGGCTTGATCAGGGTCCCCGGTGACAACAACGAGAACAGCACCTCCGGCGCGTGCGCGTCGATGCGCGTCAGCGGCACCTGCGCCAGCGCCCGGGCGGTGGCGGGACACGCAGCCAGGTGTTCGGGATAGGCCTGCCCATGGCGATGGAAGAAATACGCATCCCACGCGGCCGCGTCGATGTCCTGCCGGCTCGCCAGGAAATCATCCTTGCGTGCAGTGCCACTGAAATCGAGGAAGGGCTGCAATCCGTCGCGCGCCTGCAGCACCTGCTGCAGTTCGGCACGGATCGCATCCGTTGCCTGCTCCAGCGCTTCGTACCACGGGAACAATGCACGCTCGAAATAGGGCTCGGGCTGCAGGTCGGGGATGTACAGGAACGTGGGACGTTGGCGCGGATCCGGGCTGCCGCCCGGCGCGATGCCCAGATAGCCTTCCAGCGCGCGCGTGACCCGCGACAGCGCCTGTGCGCCGTGCTGTTGCTGCAGTGGCGCGATGGCCGAGAAGAACAGGCGGTGCCGGCCTTCATCGATCAGCCGCATGGCGGTCTTCACCCGCTCCCGCAGCTCGGGCGCGGTGGTCGCATCATTGAGCCATCGCCCCTGCGCCTGCGCCGTGGTCACGGCCCGGAAGTACTCCACCAGCGCCGCATCCGGGTCTCCCGACTGCAGGCATTCGGCCAGTTGCAGCCGCGCCGGCGCCGCCTCCGGCATGAGCGCCAGGCCCCGCCGCAGCGCTGCAGTGGCGGCCACCGGATCGTCCAGCCGTTTCAGGCAGGCTCCCAGCTTCAGCCAGGCATCGCCATGGTCGGGCTGGGCGTGCACCAGCGCTTCAAGTTGGCGGGCTGCGGCGGCAGGTTGCTGCAGTGCCACCAGGCTGAGCGCGGCCACCCATTGCAGGTCCGGGTCATGCGGATGTACTTCCAGCCCCTGCCCGGCCGCGGACAGCGCGTGTGCGGCATTGCCGGTTGCCAGGTGGCGTCGCGCCTGCTGGACGTGGAATGCCGCACTCGTCATGCCTGCCTCTGTATCACCGGAAACCCGTCCCGATGATACGGGAGATGCGGCGCGCGTCCGTGCGGCCGACTTACTCCACGCGCACTTCCGCGCTGCCCGAGAACGTCTCCACCGTGACGCGGGCACTGCCGCTGCCGTAGCGGGTGGAGAAACTGGCGCCCGGGCCGCGGCGCTTCTCGATGTCCACGCCCGTGGCCTTCAGGCTGCCGCTGAAGCTCTCGCCACTGACCTGCGCGGACACATCCTTCGGCAGGCGCAGCAGCAGGTCGCCGCTGACCGATTCCATGCTGATCTCGCCACCGGGCGCCAGCGCCGTACTGACATGCGCCGTGCCGCTGACGGTGCTCGCGCTGAGATCGCGGATCTCTTCGCCGGTGACGGCGACTTCGATGCGGCCGGACACCGTCTCGGTGCTGATGTCGCCATTGAGCCGTCCGCGCAGCACGATGTTGCCGCTGACGGTCTGCACGTCCACGTCCGCGCTGTTGAGGGTCAGGTGGGCGCTGCCGCTGACGGTTTCTATGTCCGCTTTCTGCGGTGCGGCGGCGGCGGCCACGCTGCCACTGACACTGCTGATGGAAAGTTCGCCCGAGGCAACGCCGGTCACGTGCACGTCGGCCGCGACCGACTCGATGTCCAGGTCGGCGCGCAACGGCACCATCAACACCAGGTCGGTCGGTCCGGTCTGGTTGCCACCCCAGCCGCTGCTCTTCGGGTAACGCACTTCCACGCTCAGGTGCGGGCCGCCGCCGTCCACCTCCAGGCGCTCCACGCCCTTGCCCAGGGTGCCGGTGATCTTCACCTCGTCGCGCTCCCAGCCGCGCACTTCGATGCGGCCCTTGAGGTTGCTGATGTCCACCCGGCCACGGGCGTCCAGCGGCCGGGTTTCGTTGATGGCGGTCTGCGCCAGCGCCGCGGGCGCCAGCAGTGCGCTGCCCAGCAGCAGCGAGAAAGCGATGGTGGTACGCATGGATAACTCCTCAGGTCATGGCCGCGCGCTGGGTCAGCGCGAGGCGTCGTGCATAGGTGCGGCGCAACTGGTTCAGCAGGAAGTGCGCGTTGGGTTCGGTGGCGATGGCGTGGCGGATCTGCGCGGCGCTCTCGTCC
Organism: Pseudoxanthomonas sp. LARHCG66; assembly: GCF_052871755.1. NCBI lineage: Bacteria > Pseudomonadati > Pseudomonadota > Gammaproteobacteria > Lysobacterales > Lysobacteraceae > Pseudoxanthomonas > Pseudoxanthomonas sp. LARHCG66. Next base: position 1,004,547 of record NZ_JBIXJW010000001.1, read on the forward strand.
AGCGCATGCAGCGCGGGGGCGATCTCGGGTACGGTCTGCACCTGCGTGTCCAGTTGCGCCAGTGCACCGGTGTAATCGCGGGTCAGCGCGGCGGCTTCGCGCTGGATCAGCGCATCGCCTTCCGGCGCTTTCTGCAGTTGCCAGGTCACCGTGACCGCCAGCAGCACCGACGCGGCCAGGGCAAAGGGCGCCATGCGGCGGCGTGGCGGTGCCACGGCCTGCTGCGGCGTGGCGGCCAGGCGCGCGGCCAGGTCCGGCCACAGATCGCGCGAGGGCGGCGTGTCCTGCCGCAGTGCGCGCAGCTGCCAGCGCAGCGCGTCGTCTGAAAGCGGGGTGGGATCGTGGGGGGTCATGCGTGTCCTCCTAAACGCTCGCGCAGCAGGTGCCGCGCCCGGTGCAACTGTGCTTTTGAACTTCCGACCGCCATGCCCAGCTCGGTGGCGATCTCCTCGTGCTTCCAGCCTTCCACGTCGTACAGCACCAGCACGGCCCGCGCCCGTGGCGGCAGGGTGGCGACGGCGCGCTCCAGGTCCAGCGACAGCGCCGTGCCATGGCCCGCGCTGTCCGCCATGCCCAGGTCGTCCAGCGCGTCCTCGTCGTCATCGAAGCGGGGACCGCTGCGGCGGCTGCGCAGTTCCATCAGCGCGGTGGTCACCGCCAGGCGATGCAGCCAGGTGGAGAAAGCACTCTCGAAGCGGAACGCCGGCAATGCCTGCCACGCCCGCACGAACGCTTCCTGCGTCAGGTCTTCCGCCCGCACGCCCTGCCCGCCCACCAGCCGCTGGATGACGCCATGCACGCGGCCCGCATGGCGGCGGTAGAGCGCCTCGAACGCCCGCATGTCGCCACCCGCAGCCGAACGGGCCAGTGCAGTGTCCTGGGCGGCGGAGGCCTCCGGGGCGAGGCTGTCAGCGAAAGGTTCGATCACGGCATTCAGCATACTGACTGGGATGCAGCCGGGAACGCAGGGGTTTAGAGCTGCACGGCATTTTCCGCCGGCGATTGTTCAGCCTGGAACTCATGGCCCTCTCCCCGTGCGCAGATCCCCTCTCCCCGTGGAACGACGGGAAGGAAAGCCGGACGCAAGAAAAAGCCCCGCGGCGTCCGGGGTGGACGCACACGGGGCGTGCGCAGGAAACAGGATGCGCGAGGCGGGGAATCAGTGCGCCAGGCGGGCCGCGATGCGTTGCTGTTCGTCCTTCAGTGCCTGCGGGGTGCGGTCGCCGAATTCCTGCAGGTACTCGCCGATGCTGGCGAACTCGGCCTGCCAGCCGGCGCGGTCGAAGCCGAACAGCAGCTCGTGCGCTTCATCGCTCAGTGCCACGCCGTCCAGATTGAGGTCTTCGGCGCGCGGCAGGTGGCCGATCGGCGTTTCCACCGCGTCCGCCTTGCCCTCGACGCGCTGGATCATCCACTCCAGCACGCGCAGGTTCTCGCCGAAGCCAGGCCACAGGAATTTGCCGTCGCCGCCCTTGCGGAACCAGTTGACGTGGAAGATCTTGGGAAGCTTCGCATCGGTATCGCCGAACGACAGCCAGTGGGCGAAGTAGTCGGCGAAGTTGTAGCCGCAGAACGGCTTCATCGCCATCGGGTCGCGACGCATCACGCCCACCGCGCCGGTCGCGGCGGCCGTGGTCTCAGAACCCATCGCCGCGCCGACCAGCACGCCGTGCGTCCAGTCGCGCGCTTCGAACACCAGCGGCACCAGCGAGGCGCGACGGCCGCCGAAGACGATGGCGCTGATCGGCACGCCCTGCGGATCTTCCGCCTTGGCCGAATAGCTCGGGCACTGGCGCGCGGAGACGGTGAAACGCGAGTTGGGGTGCGCGGCCGGACCGTTGGCCGGGTCGTACTTGCGCCCCTGCCAGTCCAATGCCGGCGTGCGCGAATCCAGTCCTTCCCACCACGGCTCCTGCTCGTCGGTGACGGCGACGTTGGTGAAGATGGTGTGGTGGCTGATGGTGGCCAACGCATTGGGGTTGGAACTGTCGGACGTTCCCGGCGCCACGCCGAAGAAGCCGGCTTCCGGATTGATCGCGTACAGGCGGCCGTCGGCGCCGGGGCGCATCCAGCAGATGTCGTCGCCGACCGTCCACACCTTCCACCCGGCCTGGCGGTAGCCTTCCGGCGGAATCAGCATGGCCAGGTTGGTCTTGCCGCACGCCGACGGGAACGCCGCCGCGATGTAGTGCGTCTCGCCCTGCGGGTTCTCGATGCCGACGATCAGCATGTGCTCGGCCAACCAGCCCTCGCTGCGCGCCTGGTGCGAAGCGATGCGCAGCGCGTGGCACTTCTTGCCCAGCAGCGCGTTGCCGCCGTAGCCGGAGCCGAAGCTCTTGATGGTCAGCTCATCCGGGAAATGCATGATGAAGCGGCGGTCCGGGTCCAGCTCGCCGGTCGAGTGCAGGCCCTTCACGAACGTCCCTTCCCGCTCGATGCGCGCCAGCGCCGGCGCGCCCATGCGGGTCATGATGCGCATGTTGGCCACCACGTATGGCGAATCGGTGATCTCCACGCCGCAGCGCGACAGCGGCGAATCGATCGGGCCCATGCAGTAGGGGATCACGTACAGCGTGCGCCCGCGCATGCAGCCGGCGAACAGCGCATCCATCTTCGCGTGGGCCTCGGCCGGGGCCATCCAGTGGTTGTTGGGGCCGGCGTCTTCCTGCTGCGGCGTGCAGACGAAGGTCAGGTGCTCCACGCGCGCCACGTCGCTCGGGCTGGAGCGGTGCAGCCAGCTGTGCGGGTGGGTTTCGGGATTCAGCGGCAGCAGGGTGCCGTCGGCCAGCATCTGCTTCGTCAGCAGCGTGTTCTCGGCATCGCTGCCGTCGCACCAGTGGATGTGGTCGGGTTGGGTGAGCGCGGCAACCTCGGCAACCCAGGCATTCAACGCGGCAAGCGAACTGCCCGGAAAATCGTTGCGTTTGAAAACATCGACCGCTGCGTTCATGCCACGCCCTCGAAAAGTGAGACCAAAATGATACCAATGTCCTGTCCCCGTGACGAGGAGAACGCGGCCAGGGTCGGCGGGCGGTCAGCCCAAGGGGGGATGCCGGGCGAACCCTGTCGCAGGCACGAGGTTGCGTCTCACGGCCGTGCGAGAAATCGCGGAGTGCGAGGCTCGGAGCCGTGTCGATGGGGCTCCGAGGGCCGGGGATGGAGATTGGAAGGCCGTTGATGGGGCTCGGAAGCCGATCGATGAGGCTCCGGGAGCCATCGGTCGCGCCCGCCATGCCGTCGATGGGGCTTCTGCACTCCCATCGATGGCTTTCTGAAAGCCATCGATGGCACTCGCAGAGCCATCGATCGGGCACCGAGCCTCATCGATCAGGCTCGGACAGCCCGCGATGGAGCTCATAGACCCATCGACGGAGCTCCGAGGGCCATGTCGATGGAGCTCACCGGGTCATCGATGCAGCTCGAGGGGCGATCGATGGAGCTCTGAAGCCCATCGATGGGATTCCGGGCCCCATCGATGGCACTCCGGGCCCGATCTCCGCCACAGCGCTTACCCGTCGCGCGAGCGCCGGTACGGATTGAACAGCTGCAGCAGCCAGGGCTTCTGCGCCAGCACCAGGCTGACGCCGACGCGGTCTTCCGCCGGCAGCGTGGCATCGCGGGCCAGCAGCGCATCGAACTCGCGCGCGACTTCCTCCAGTCGCTGGCGCACCTGCTTCACCCCGTCGATGCTCAGGCTGCCGCTGAGCAGCAGCAGTGCGTCCTGTTCGCCATCGAACGGATCGGCGAAGTAGTCGGTCAGCAGGGTCAGCCGGAAGTAGCGCTCCATGGGCCCATCGGCGCGCCAGCGGAAATTGCGTGCCGTCAGCGCGCGGCCACGGTTGCCGGGCATGAGTTCGATGATGCCCAGCCGGTCCAGCTTCACCAGCAGGCCGGTCCACTGCGCGGGCGTAAAGCCGAAGTGCCCCATCACGTCGTCCTCGCGCCAGCGGTTGAGCGTGAGGAACAGCGCCATCAGCAGCGGCGGATCGTCCACCAGCGCCTGTTCCTGCGCTTCGCTCAACTGCGCCATCGCCTTGCGCCCGCGCGAGGCTTCGGCGCTGAGCTCGGCCAGGCCCACGTCCAGCACGTCGCAGACCTGCTCCAGCCGCTGCAGGCTCATCGCGCGGCGGGAGAACATGCGCTTCACCGCCGCCTCGCTCATGCGGATGCGCGCGGCCAGGTCGCGGTAGGTCATGTCCTGCGCGCGCAGGCAACGCTTCAGTGCATCAACCAGCTCCACCGAGACGGCCATGGGTAGCGGATTCCTATACCTGTCGTTCCGCCAGAGCTTACCTTGTCGATGATCCTTGAATCCCTGCGAAGCCTGCGCCCACCCTCCGGCGTCCCTGGAGGAACCCGCATGCGCCGCCTGATCGCCCGCTCACTGACCCTGGCCCTGGCCACCGCGCTCTCCGGCGGCGTCGCCCTGCCCACCCACGCCGCGCCGCAATCCGATGGCGCCAGCCGGATGTCGCAGGCCAGCCTGGAGGCGTCCATCGAAGTGCCGGTGGCGGTGATCCATGCACTGGGCCACGGCGCCTCCGCGGTGGTCAGCGGCGTGGCCGTGGTCGCCGGCAGCGTGGCGGTGACGGTCTCCGTCGCGGCGGCGGGCGTGGTGGCCGGCGCGTCGTTCGTGGTCTACCTGAGCGCGGAGGCAATCCGGCGCCTGGGCATCGCGGTCGGCACGGCGATCAGCGTCACCGTGGTGGCGACGGGATGGATCCTGAGCGCCGCGGGTGAAGCGCTGTGCTTCATCGCCAACGACACCGCGCGCCCGCATATCCACAGCCATCGCTACGGCGGGTGATCGCGTGATGCGCGCGCTCGCGATTCTGGGTTTCGTCTTCGTCCTCGCGCTGTCAGGGACGGCACGCGCGGGCGATGCCTGCCAGTCGTTGGAGATGCCGCCGTACAAGGTGGCGGAAGCAGCCCGCACCGCGCTGCTGGCGGCGCAGCAGTTGGACGAGGTGGACGCACCCGTCGCACTGATCGCGCGCGTCGGCACCGACCTGTCGAAGCAGGGCCTGGTCTACAGCCACGCGGGCTTCGCCGTGCGCGACCACGCGCAGGGGCGCTGGACAGTGGTGCACCTGCTCAACGAATGCGGCAGCGACCGCTCCGGCTTGTACGCGCAGGGGCTGGTGAACTTCTTCGCCGACGACCTGGTGAACCAGGACCTGCGCATCGTCTGGTTCGCACCCGACGTCGCCGGCCGTCTCGCGCAGCGCCTGCAGCAGATGCCGCGCCACAGCCTGCACCATCCGCGTTACAACCTGATCGCACGTCCCGGCAGCGAGGACTACCAGAACTCCACCGCGTGGATCGTGGAGGTGATGGCCGCGGCGCTGGCCGACCGTGGCATCTACGACCGCCGCAGCGCGTACGCGTTCGCGCGGGACGACGGCTTCGTGCCGGATACGGTGCACGTCGCGTACTCCAAGCGCGTGCTGGGCGGACTGTTCTCCGCCAATACCGACTTCACCGACCACCCGGTCGGCACGCGATTGTCCGGCGACTATCCCGTCGTCACCGTGCGTTCGATCTTCCAGTGGCTGGAGCGCAGCGGGTATGTGCGCGAGCAGCGGGAATGGCGGGGTGGTGTGCGGCAGGCGGCGATGGGGCCGGCGTGAAGTCTCGAACTCCGCTAGACATCCACCATGATCGATTCGAGACGATCTGATGGGTAGCAATACCGGCTGTTTTTTGACGCTCGCAGGCATGCCGCGTCCACATCCACCCAAACCACGGCCCTTACATCGCCACCTACATCATCGTTGGGCGCCACAGGAAGATTCATGATCATTGAAGCACTGCTCGCGCTGTCCGTCGCCGCCGGAAATGACAAAGCGTTCGAGTTGGCCGGGGCTCGCATCGGCCTTGGCTACATGGAGCTTCGGCAGCAGCGCCCGGAGATGCAATGCGAAGTTTCCTGCGCTGACCCAACCGCACAGGTGCTCGGACGTACGGGCAACCTCTGGGTAGGTATTGGTCACGGAGCGATCAACCAGTTGGCGTTTCGGTTTGTTCCGGAACTCACGGACCTGGAAGCGGCGTCCGTGTCCAGCGCCTACCACGCGCTCTATGGAGAACCCGCGCGACGCAACGCGTTCGACGGCTGCGAAGAATGGGATCGGGTCGGCGGCACTATCGTGTTGTGCGTCAGGAACGGCCTCTCGCTTACCTACTGGAAGGACGAACACTGGGGCGTGACCGAGAGCGTGATCCCGGATGCTGCCAAATGATTCAATGACGCCGCCGCTGCTTCGCGGCGCGTCTTGAGTCTGCTCCGTAGGGTGGGCCTTGGCCCACCATCGACGACGCGCTCACGCGCGGTGGGCCAAGGCCCACCCTACGAGGCGTCAGGTCGGGATCAACGTCGAGATGACGTGTTCGAGGTAGGTCTCGAATTCTTCCGAGGTCATCCGCGGCTGCTGCAGTTGCAGCGACAACTGCAGGAAGCCCACATAGGCCGCGTACGTCAGGCGCGCGCGGTGGGTCGCGTCGGTCCGCTGCAGGCCGGCCTGGCGGAACATGGCGACCAGATAGTCCAGGCGACGCTGGGAGATGCGGTCGATCACGGGCTGCACGGACGGGTGGTCCAGCGCCTTCAGCAACTCGCTGTAGATGATGTGCGGCTTCACTTCGTGGCCGACGAGCTGGAACAGCGTCCGCAGGCGCTCGCGCGGATCGGCGACCTTTTCCAGGCTGCCGAAGATGTTCTCCTGCTCGCCCGCCTCCCAACGTTCCAGCGCCGCCTGCAGCAGCGCGTCACGTGACGGAAAGTGCCAGTAGAAGCTGCCCTTCGTCACGCCAAGACGCCGCGCCAAAGGCTCCACCGCGACCGCCGAGACACCCTGCTCCGCGATCAGGTCGAGGGCGGCCTGCGCCCAGTCATCGGCGCTGAGGCGCGCGGTGCGGGCGGGGGGAGAAGAGGGGCTTTCCGGACTGGGTGTGCTCATGTTCCGCATTTAACCATACGCCGGGGTGTGTAGCGGTACGTTTGCTGCGGCGCGTCATAAATAAAGGCAAATCAATCGGTTGCATTTGAAACGCTTGCGCGGGATCGATTGACTGCTCTAAATGCGAGAGCCCATACTAGCCCGTATGGTCACACCCCCCTCCCCTGCCTCTTTCCGCTTCGACGGTGACACTGCTGCCGCATCGGATCGCATGCTGCCGGGACAGGGGAATGTCGCCTTGGCGATCCGTCGCTTTGCATCGCCACGCGCGCTCCAGGGACATCCTGCATTGATCTATGCACACGGTTTCGGGCAGACGCGCGGTGCGTGGAACCGCACCGGCGAAGCCATGGCGGCACACGGTTACGCGGGCCTCGCCTACGACGCGCGCGGCCACGGCGAATCGTCGCGCAACGCGGCCGACATGCCCTACACCGGTGACCAGTTCGCCGACGATCTGATCGTGGTGGCCGGGGAACAATCCGAGCCGCCGGTGCTGGTGGGCGCTTCGATGGGCGGGCTGTTCGGGCTGATCGCCGAGTCGCGCTGGCCCGGCCTGTTCCGCGCGATGGTGCTGGTCGACATCACCCCGCGCTGGGAGCACGCCGGCCTGCAGCGCATCCTCGCCTTCATGACGGCGTTCCCCGACGGTTTCGCATCGCTCGAGCACGCGGCCGACATCATCGCCGCCTACCAGCCGCAGCGTCGTACGCGCAAATCGGCAGACGACCTGCGCGAGCTGCTGCGCGAAGGCGACGATGGTCGCTGGCGCTGGCACTGGGATCCTCGCCTGGTCGACGAACTGGCCCGCGACAGCGCCCAGCACCAGGACGCCATCGCCGAGGCTGCGCGCCAGGTACAGTGCCCCGTGCTGCTGATCAGCGGTGGCCGCAGCGACCTGGTCTCGGAGAAGACCGTCGACGAGTTCAAGGCCCTGGTGCCGCATGCGCGCCACGCCCACCTGCCGCAGGCCACGCACATGGTGGCCGGCGACGACAACGACGCATTTACCAGCACCGTGCTGGAATACCTGGCGAGCCTGTCGGCCGCGCCGGGTAATGCCGAATCCGATGTAACCGAATCCGTGTCCGGAGCAACCCCATGAGCATCGTCATTCCCTTCATCGCCTTCCTGCTGGCGGGTGCGTTCGCCGCCTATCACCGGATCCGGCTCGCGTACTGGGCCGCCATCACCGCCAGCCTGCTGGTCGCGTGCTGGCTTCTGGGCGCCAATCCCACCGCCACCCTTGTCGCGGCGGTTGTCGTGGTGGCGATCGCGGTGCCGCTGCTGATCCCGGCCATCCGCAAGCCGCTGATCACCGCGCCGGCGCTGGGCTTCCTGCGCCGCGCACTGCCGCCGCTGTCGCAGACCGAACGCATCGCGCTGGAAACCGGCTCGGTCGGCTTCGAAGGCGATCTGTTCACCGGCGACCCCGACTGGAACAAGCTGCTGGCCTATCCCAAGCCGCAGCTCACCGCCGAAGAGCAGGCCTTCCTCGACGGCCCGGTGGAAGAGCTGTGCCGGATGACCAACGACTGGGAAATCACCCACGTCCACGCCGACCTGCCGCCGGAGCTGTGGGACTACATCAAGAAGAACAAGTTCTTCGGCATGATCATTCCCAAGCAGTACGGCGGCCTGGGCTTCTCGGCGCTGGCGCACCACAAGGTGATCCAGAAGATCGCCTCGGTCAGCAGCGTGGTCAGCTCCACCGTCGGCGTGCCGAACTCGCTCGGCCCGGGTGAACTGCTCAACCACTACGGCACGCAGGAACAGAAGGACTACTACCTGCCCCGTCTGGCGATCGGCCAGGAAGTGCCCTGCTTCGGCCTGACCGGACCGTTCGCCGGCTCCGATGCGACCTCGATCCCCGACTACGGCATCGTCTGCAAGGGCGAGTGGAACGGCGCCAACGTGCTGGGCATCCGCCTGACGTTCGACAAGCGCTACATCACGCTGGCGCCGGTGGCGACGATCATCGGCCTGGCTTTCCGCATGTACGACCCGGACGGCCTGATCGGCGACACGCGCGACATCGGCATCACGCTGGCGCTGCTGCCGCGCGACACCGACGGTGTCGAAGTCGGTCCGCGCCACTTCCCGCTCAACTCCCCGTTCCAGAACGGCCCGGTGCGCGGCAAGGACGTGTTCATCCCGCTCAGCCAGCTGATCGGCGGCGTGGAGATGGCCGGCAAGGGCTGGAACATGCTCAACGAATGCCTCGCCGTGGGTCGCTCGATCACCCTGCCCTCCACCGCCAGCGGTGGTGCGAAGGCTGGTGCGCGCGTCACCGGCGCCTATGCACGCATCCGCAAGCAGTTCGGCCTGTCGGTCGGCCGCTTCGAAGGCGTGGAAGAGGCGCTGGCCCGCATCGGCGGCAAGGCCTATGCGATCAGTGCGCTGTCGCAGGCCACCGCCGCCGCCGTGGACCGCGGCGACGTGCCATCGGTGCCGTCCGCCATCGCCAAGTACCACTGCACGAACATGGGCCGCGACGTCGCCAAGGACGTGATGGACATCGTCGGCGGCAAGGGCATCATCCTGGGCCCGCGCAACTTCGCCGGTCGCGCGTGGCAGGCCTCGCCCATCGCGATCACGGTGGAAGGCGCGAACATCATGACCCGCAGCCTGCTGATCTTCGGCCAGGGGTCGATCCTGTGCCATCCCTACATCATCAAGGAGATGCGCGCCGCGCAGGATCCGGACACCCGGGCCGGCGTGAACATGCTGGATGCCGTGCTGTATCCGCACATCGGTGGCGCGATCTCCAACGCGGTGCGTTCGTTCTGGTTCGGCATCACCGGCTCGAAGATCGGCGCCGCGCCTGGCGATGCATATACGAAGAAGTTCTTCCGCAAGCTCGACCGCTACGCGGCCAACCTGGCACTGCTCACCGACATTTCGCTCGGCGCGCTGGGCGGCAAGCTGAAGTTCAAGGAATCGCTGTCCGGCCGCCTGGGCGACGTGCTGAGCCACCTCTACATGATGAGTGCCGTGCTGAAGCGCCATCATGACGAGGGCACGCCGGAAGCCGACAAGCCGCTGTTGGCCTGGGCCTTCCACAACAGTGCGTACGAGATCGAACTGGCGCTGTCGCAGGCGCTGCGCAACTTCCCGATCAAGCCGCTCGGCTGGCTGCTGTGGCCGGTGGTGTTCCCGTTCGGCCGCCGTGCCGTGGCGCCGGGCGACCGCCTGAGCCATCGCGTGGCGATGCTGCTGATGGCGCCGAACGAAGCACGCGACCGCCTGGGCCAGGGCGTGTTCCTGACCCCGTGCGAGAACAACCCGGGTGGCCGCATCGACAGTTACCTGGCGACCGCCGTCGCCGCCGAGCCGGTCGAACGCAAGTTCCTGAAGGCGTTGAAGACCAAGGACATCGAGGCGCTGGACTACAGCGCGCAACTGGACGAAGGCGTGCGCGAGGGCTGGATCACGGTCGAGGAACGCAAGCTGCTGGAAGAGCTCCGCGCGATCACCCTGGACACGATCACCGTGGACGAATTCGAGACCCACGAGTTGCGTGCGGCCAGCTACTACGACCTGCCACAGAACAAGCGCCAGCCGCGCGAAGCGGCCTGAGGACGCGATCTGATCCCTCTCCCGCCAGCGGGGGAGGGCTGGGGTGTGGGGCGACCGAAGCCCCCTCCCCGTGCGGGTCGTGATGCCATCCGAAGACGGTCGCGGTGCGCAGTGAACCGGCATCACTGTCGCCGCTTGCCCCCCATCCCAACCTTCCCTCGCAAGCGGGGAAGGAGCAGACAAGGAAGCCTTGAATGAGCGCGAATGTCCTCGGGATCTACCGCCGCCTGGAGCGCAAGCCGTTCGGCGCCTGGCTGTTCTCGCGCCTGATCTGCTTCAAGGCGCCCTACTTCGGCAGCATCGGCCCGCGCATGGTGCGGCTCGAACCCGGGCGCGGCGAGGCGACGATCCGCCACCGGCGCTCGGTCACCAACCATCTGGGCACGGTGCATGCGATCGCGCTCTGCAACCTGGCGGAATTCGTCGGCGGGCTGACCACCGACGTCAGCATCCCGCGCTCGATGCGCTGGATTCCCAAGGGCATGACGGTGGAATACCTGAAGAAGGCGGTCGGCACGATGCACGCTGTCGCCACGCCGGCGTTCGAGCCACGCGAATCCACCGACGGTTACGAGCTGCCGATGGAAGTCGTGGTCAGCAACCCGCAGGGCGAACCGGTGTTCCGCGCCCGCATCAGCATGTGGGTGTCGCCGAGGCCCGCGCGATGAGGTGCTGACGTTGTAGGAGCGACGTCAGTCGCGACCGCCCGGCATCCGTTCGCGCGAACAAGCGGCGATGGCGGTTCGAAACGTGCGGTCGCGACTGACGTCGCTCCTACAACCGCGTCTACGACAGCCAGACCGCGCCCAGCGCCGCGATCGCCGGCAGTCCCTGCACGAAGAAGATGCGCTTGTTGACGCTCCAGGCGCCGTAGAGCGCCGCCACGATGACGCACAGCAGGAAGAAGACGACCACGTTCCACTGCGAGGTCAGCAGGCCCCATAGCAGGCCGGCGGCCAGGAACCCGTTGTAGAGCCCCTGGTTGGCGGCCAGCACGCGCGTGGTCTCGGCCTTCTCGGGCGTGTTGCGGAAGGTCTTAAGGCCCAGTGGCTTGGTCCAGAGGAACATCTCCAGGACCAGGAAGTACCCATGCAGCAGTGCCACCAGCACCACCAGTCCCGTCGCGATCACGTCCATTCGCACCTCCCGTCATGTGGCAGGCAGCATAGCGTCAACACACACGGGCGTCAGGCGCTCGCCGTGGTCGATGTCTTCCCGGGGAGGGCGCGCTCGGATGGCAGCTTCGACTCCTCGCGCAACAGGCGCCACGCGCTGAAGGTCATCGCACTGGCGACCAGCAGGCCGGCGCCGAACACCACGTTCGAGCCGAATGCGGACAGGAACTTGTGCAGCCAGACGAAACTGAGGTCGCCGCCGCGGTAGATCACTGTATCGATGGCCGCGCCCGCCTTGTAGCGCCATTCGCGGCCGACGCGGGTGTAGATGGTCTCGCGCGCCGGCTTGGCCAGCGAGAACTCGCTGGCGCGCGTCACCACCTGCACGATGGCCACCATCATCGGCAGCGGCGAGGCGGTCAGGAAGGAGTAACCGAGGATGATGGCGCAGCCGGGGATCAGCAGCGCCGGCCCGATGCCGAAGCTGCGCAGCAGCCAGCGCGTGACCAGCAACTGGATGAGCAGCGTCAGCACGTTGACCGCCATGTCGATGCCGGCGTAGTACGCCGTGCTGGCGGCGGGATCGGTGTAGTACTGGCGCACGATCGCGGCCTGTTCGTTGTAGAGCAGCGTGCCGACGCCCACGCCCATCACCACCAGCGACGCCAGCCAGCGCAGCAGCGGCTCGCGCGCGATGAGCTTCAGGCCGGCCAGTATCTCGCCACCCATCGGCTGTTCGCCACTGACCGCCTTGCGCTCCTGCTCGCGCGCTACTGCCCACAGGCGCAGGCGAAGTTGGCATACCACGCAGACGGACAGGAACGCCGCCGACACCAGCATCAGGTTGGCGATGCCGATGCGCTCCACGAAAGTGCGTGTCAGTACGGGCCCCAGGATCGCGCCGACGGTGCCGGCTGCCCCGATGTAGCCGTAGAACTTGCGTGCTTCGGCATTGCTGAACACGTCGGCCATGAAACTCCAGAACACCGCGACCGCGAACAGGTTGAACACCGCGATCCACAGGAAGAAGGCCATTCCGCGCCCGGGCATGCCGCTGTCGAACAGCAGGTAGAACAGCAACAGCGTGCCGATGAAGAAGCCGTAGACCGCCGGGAGGAAGACACGCCGCGGATACCGGCTTACCAGCCAGCCATACACCGGCTGCAGCAGCAGCATGATGATGAAGGTGCAGGTGAACAGGACCTGCAACGTGAAGTCCTTCAGCGCCATGCCGCGCGCGGCGAAGAACTCGATCATGGCGAGCGGGAACACGGCCTGTACGTCGTTGGACGCCCCCATCGCCTCGCGCACCGGGCGCAGCACGTAATAGCCGCTCAGCAGGCAGAAGAAATAGACGAAGGCCCACAGCAGCGGAGGCGATTCGGCCATCGCGGCGCGGAACCGGCCGAACCGGGTGGTCGCTGGGGAAGACGGGTCCATGGTGTGCGGCCTGCCAATCGCATCATCGGGAGCGGACGAGGCCCGCCTGTGGCGCGCAAGGTATCCGATGCACTGCAACATCGCCAGCCTCTTGCGCCGCGTACCGCGCCGGAACACCGGCGATGCGGGCGCCGATGCGTTCCCCCCGCGCCAGCCCGAGCATTTGCTCTACCCCTCGCCGCTAGGTTCGGCCGTACTTCGCAACAGGGCAGCATGTGTACGACTACATCATCGTGGGCGCCGGTTCGGCCGGCTGTGTCCTGGCCCACCGCCTGAGCGAAGACCCCGCCTGTCGCGTGCTGCTGCTGGAAGCCGGCCCGCGCGACTGGCATCCCTTCATCCACATGCCGGCCGGCCTGGCCAAGCTGGTCGGACAGAAGGGCGTGAACTGGAACTACGACACCGCGCCGGAGCCGCAGCTCGATGGGCGCCGCCTGTGGTGGCCGCGCGGCAAGGTGCTCGGCGGTTCCAGTTCGATCAACGCCATGTGCTACACGCGCGGCGTGCCGGAGGACTACGACCAGTGGGCCGAAGCGGGCGCCGAGGGCTGGGACTGGGCCGGCGTACTGCCCTACTTCCGCCGTTCCGAACGCAATGCGCGCGGTGCGGATGCGCTGCATGGCGACGAAGGTCCGCTGTACGTATCGGACCTGCGGCACACCAATCCACTGTCCGCGGTCTTCATCGAGGCCGGCACCCAGGCCGGCTTCGCGCGCAACGGGGACTTCAACGGGCCGGCCCAGGCCGGTTTCGGTCTGTACCAGGTGACCCAGAAGGAGGGCGCGCGCTGCTCGTCGGCGGTGGCGTACCTGGATCCCGCACGCGACCGCCAGAACCTCGACATCGTCACCGGCGCCCTGGTCCGTCGTGTGCTGCTGGAGAAGGGCCGCGCGATCGGCGTGGCGTACGCACGTGGTGGGCAGGAGATCGTTGTCCGCTGCGACCGCGAAGTGCTGCTGAGCGGCGGCGCGATCAACTCGCCGCAATTGCTGATGCTGTCCGGCATCGGACCGGCGGAGCATCTGCAGGAACAGGGCATCACCGTCCGCCATGCGCTGCCGGGCGTCGGCCGCAACCTGCAGGACCATCTGGACATCTGCACGCTGCAGCACTGCACCCAACGCGTCACCTACGACCGCACCAGCGAACTCAGGACCGCCTTCGACTACTTCCTGCGCGGCCATCGCGGCCCGGGCAGCAGCAATATCGCCGAGGCCGGCGCCTTCGTGCGTTCAGCGCTCGCACCCGACGAGCGCCCCGACATCCAGTTCCATTTCGTCCCGGCCATGCTGGACGACCACGGCCGCAACCGCCTGCCTGGGGACGGCTACACCGCCCATGCGTGCTTCCTGCGCCCGCGCAGCCGCGGCCAGATCCTGCTGGCCAGTGCCGACCCACGCGTGGATGCGCGCATCGAGGCGAACTACCTGAGCGACCCGGAAGGGTTCGACCTCAGGCTGATGGTCGAATGCGCCAGGATCTCGCGCGAGTTGTTCGCGCAGCCCGCCTTCGACGCCTACCGTGGCGCCCCCATCCACCCGGCGCGCAACGACCTGTCGGATGCCGAGCTGATCGCCTTCATCCGCGCCAAGGCCGAAACGGTCTACCACCCCGTCGGCACCTGCCGCATGGGCGAAGACGAAGACGCCGTGGTCGATTCCGGGTTGCGCGTGCATGGCATCGCGGGACTCCGCGTGATCGATGCCTCGGTGATGCCCACGCTGATCGGCGGCAACACCAACGCACCGACCATCATGATCGCCGAGCGCGCCTCGGACCTGATCCGCGGACTGCCGGTGCTGTCGGGCCACCCAGCGCGTGCGGCGACCACGGCACCTGCCGCCTTTGCCGCCGCCGACTAGGACGGGACGGGCAGCGCGCCACTCGCGCGTCACGCATCTCCGGGCGGCGACTCGCCCCGGTTGCGGCCCGGCCCCGCATTCAGCCTGTCCGACGCCCGCCGCAGCGCATCGCGCGTGCGCATGCTGAATGCGGTGCCGCGATGTTCCTCAATTACCGGCATTCGATCGCCCACGACGCTCCGCACTTGCAGCGCTGCGGCGAATCGGGCCGAAACGGCGCGGAAATTGCATGCGATGGATAGCAGGCATTCCTGAACGTATCGCATGCGTTCAGCCGCCTGTTGGAAGCGTCCGCGCCTTACTGAACTGGGACGACCGCCACACCTGTAATCAGCAGCAGGATGAACAACATGGACATGGAATCTCTCCCTGTTTGTGCAATCGAAAAAAGCGGCGTTATGATCCGAGCAGGCAAGGGTCCTACGCAGGCGTCACGCACGATGAAACACAAGACAAGCCGGCGCTCGCTGCACGTCTTCCGGATCGGCCTGGTCGGGCTGCTGCTTCCGCTGACGCTGTCGTCCACGGCACAGACACCGTTGCGCTGGACGTCCGCCAGTCACGGCGCTGAAACCGCCCCGGTCTCCGCCAACGCGGCTGCGAGCGCGGCTGCCTACGTCTCGCCAACGCAGCCGCGCCCGTACCGCACGGCGCTGACGGGACAGAACATCCAGCCGCTCGCGGCGGGGTTCGATGTGCGGGCCTTCGAGACCATGGCCGAACACCTGACGGTGGGCCAGCGGGTTCCCGGCCTCGCCATGGCCATCGTCCACAACGGCCGCGTGATGAGTGCGCGCGGCTACGGCGTCACCGACGTGGTCAATCCGCAGCAGGTCGACGCGCATACGGTGTTCCGGCTGGCGTCCTTGTCCAAGGCCTTCGCCAGCACGCTGACCGGCCTGATGGTGCAGGACGGTTCGCTGCGCTGGGACAGCAAGGTCAACCAGTACGTGCCGGGCTTCCAGTTGAGCGATGCGAACGCGACCTCCCACGTGACCGTCGCGGACGTGCTGAGCCACAGCGTCGGCCTGCAGGCTCACAACGCCTTCGACCGCGACATCGAAGCCAATGCGGAGTACTACGACGTGGCCCGCAAGCTGGCGTACGCGCCGCTGAAGTGCGCACCCGGCGAATGCTATGCCTACCAGAACGTCGCCTTCAGCCTGATCGGCGACGTGGTGTTCGCCGCCACCGGCACGTTCTACGACCAGGCGGTGGACCGTCGCATCTTCAAGCCGCTGGGCATGAACGATGCGAGCATGGGCCTGGCCGGCATCCAGGGCAGCACGCGCTGGGCGCGACCGCACGTGCGCAGCCGCAATGGCTGGGTGTCCCTGACGCCGAAGCCCACCTATTACCGATTGCCGCCTGCCGCGGGCGTCAACGCCAGCGCCAGCGATCTTGCGCAGTGGCTGATTGCCCAGACCGGCCATCGCCCCGACGTGCTGCCGGCGCCGCTGCTGGCGACGCTGCATGCGCCCGTGGTCACCACGCCCGGCGAAATGCGCGGTGGCTGGCGACGCGAACGCATCCATTCGGCCAGCTATGCGCTTGGCTGGCGCGTGTTCGACTACGCAGGCCAGCAGGTCGTCTTCCACGCGGGAGCCGTCCAGGGATATCGCGGCCTGGTCGCACTGGTTCCCGGACAGGATCTGGGCGTGGCGATGGTGTGGAACAGCGACAGTTCGCTTCCGTCGGGGCTGTTGCCGACCATCCTCGATCGCGCAATGGGCCTGCCCGGTGAACCCTGGGTCGAGACACCGGCAGACTACGACCTGCTGCTCGCCGAGTCGCCCGAGGCGACGCCTGCGGACGGAAAGAAGGACAGCGGCACGTCTTCGCACCGCAGCACCGCGTCTCCGCGTTGAGAGGCACGTACACGGCGGCGCTGCCCGCCGTGCACCCATCGGGTCAGGCCTGCGTGCCTTCCAGCAGCGACTTGAGCTTGCCCAGTCCCTTCTCGTAGTCGGCACCGATCATCCGGTCGAACAACAGGCCCAGCCAACGCTTGAACGGATTCATGCCGTGCTGGGTATCGAACGCCCACGTCAGGCGGGTGCCATTTCCTTCCGGCTCCAGCAGGTAGGCTGCCTGCGCCTGGCTGCCGTCGAAGTCGAGCGCCACCACGACGCGCCGGTGCGGCTCGCTGGCGGTGATCTCCTGGCTACCGCTGCCTACGGAACGATTGCCGGACCATCGCATGCGCGCACCGACGCCGCTGGCCGGACCCTCGAACGTGTACTTCGCCTGCGGGTCGTACTCTGCCCATGGCGACCAGGCGCTGAAGCGCTCGAACGAGTTGAGCGTTGCGAAGACCTGCTCCGGGCTGCGTTCGATCACCACGCTGCGCTCCACGTGCGTCGTTGCCGGCAGCAGCAGGCCGCCCAGCCCCAACAGCAACCCGATGGCCGCGATGGCCGCCAGTACCCACTTGAAGAACCTCATGCCTACCCTCCTCGCATCTCCAGAGGAGGCAGCCTAGCCGTTCGCCCATAAAAAAACTCTCCCCCCGCTGGGCACAGGGAGAGAGTCCATGGTGTTACGGCTAATCGGGTTGGCTTAGATCAGCGGAGCCGGGGTTGCCGGCAGCGCGACGGGGGCCGCTTTCTTCTTGGACTTCTTGGCAGGCTTCTTGGCGGCCTTCTTCGCGGCCTTCTTGGCCGGCTTCTTGGCTACTTTCTTGGCAGCCTTCTTCGCGGTCTTCTTGGCAGCCTTCTTCGCCGTCTTCTTGGCGGGCTTCTTGGCTACTTTCTTGGCCGACTTCTTGGTGGCCTTCTTCGCGGTCTTCTTGGCAGCCTTCTTCGCCGGCTTCTTGGCTACCTTCTTCGCAGCCTTCTTGGCGACCTTCTTCACTGCCTTCTTGGCCTTGGCGACCTTCTTGGCGACCTTCTTGGCAGCCTTCTTCACTGCCTTCTTCACGGTCTTCTTAGCAGCCGCCTTCTTGGTGGCCTTCTTGGCAGCCTTCTTGGCGGCCGGTTTCTTTTTCGCAGCTTTCTTCGTTGCCATGTGATGGCTCCTCGTCAATGAACTATGGATTTTTACGTCTGGTTACAGCACATCTGCCCGGAGGCAGGCCCAGCTGCAAGAAACGCCGCGGGAGTCGGACCCGTCGGCAGCCGTCGTCGCGACACGCGCGGCGATGCGGATTCCCCAGGGGGCCAGGCGTGCGAAACCCGGCTCCCTACAAATACGAAAACACCCGTGTCGCCAGGCGACACGGGTGCGATGAAGGAGGTGCTTTGCGTTTTTCCGGGGGAAGCGAGTCCTGCGTCCACCGTGATCCCGGTGCGGACGATGGGCTGTGTTGTCTTTCGCGCTGTCGTGTTGATTCGACTCACTCGCTTCCGCAGGACACTCTGCTTGGGGCGAAACCTAATCACGGTTTTTCAAGGTGTCAACACCTTCGCTCAACTTTTTTTCTCTGGTCGTCATGGCCGGACGGTGCCGGCAAGCGTGGATGGCGGCGACGCCATGCCGCCGACGGGCGAACCCGATTCGACCGACGGACATGCGCCTGAAAAAAAACATCGGTAAAACGCGCTTTTTTTTCTCCGAGGTCCTGCACGCCGCCGGTTGGAGCGACGATGCAATGCGTCCTCGACGGCTGCGCGCTGCCGCCCTGACGGGTTGAACAGCGGCTAAAAAAAACTTTTGCCGAGGGTGTCCGATTTCGCGTCGCACAAGTCGGATTGCGCCGATTTGCGCAAACATTTTTCCTTCCACCGGCGACTTCGTCGCCATCGCCGGCGCCGGAAAGTCGACACGACGGGCATCGCATCGCGGACTCGGCACGCCACTGCACGCGCTCGCATCAGGCAGGCGTACCTGGCATTCCGCTTCGCCGTTCGTCGGCTACGGCCCTTCGCGCGTGTCGCCCTCCGCGCTACGCACGGCGGACGTGACGCGCCTGGCAGCCGGTGATCCGTCCTGGGTGGTGGCGGGAAATCCGTGGCGCCACACAGGAGCAAGAAACGAAACGGGGAACCGGCAACGGGGAACACCAGGTTCCATCGTTGCCGGTTCCCCGTCGGGGGACAGCCTGTACGGATGCCTCAGTTGTCGTCGTCTTCGATCAGTTCGGCATAGTCGTCGGGCGACAGCAGGTCGTTGAGCTGGTCCGGCTCCTCGGCCTCAATCACGAAGATCCAGCCTTCGCCATAGGCGTCCTCGTTGATGGTCTCGGGCTTGTCGGCCAGCGCCGCATTGACCTCCAGGATCTTGCCGGTGACCGGGCTGTAGACATCGGACGCGGCCTTCACCGATTCGACCACCGCGCTGGCGTTGCCCGCTTCGATGCGGTCGCCGACGTTGGGCAGCTCGACATAGACCAGGTCGCCGAGCAGGCCTTGCGCGTGGTCGGAGATGCCGACGGTGATGCGGCCGTCACCTTCGAGGCGGGCCCATTCATGGGACTTGAGGAATTTCAGATCGCCAGGAATTTCACTCATTGGGGGCTCCGGATTGCTGCTGGGGTCGGGTAGGGAAAGATAGTTTAGCGGAGGAATGCGCGGGTGAAGAATGTCGGGGTGCGATCACTCCAGCACGCCGGGCTGGGCTTGGCCGTCGCGCACGAACGGGAACTTCACCACGCGCACTGGCACTTCCTTGCCACGGATGTCCACGCGCACGCCGCCCTCGGCACCGAGCGGGATGTCGCCGGCCGGCACGCGCGCGAAGGCGATGGCCTTGCCCAGCGTCGGCGAGAACGTGCCGGACAGGATCTCGCCGTCGCCATGCGCGGTGAGCACTTTCTGGCCGTGGCGCAGCACACCCTTCTCATCCATGACCAGGCCGATCATCTGCCGCGGCGCGCCGCCGGCCTTCTGTGCTTCCAGCGTGGCGCGGCCGGTGAAGGCGCGACCTTCGTCCAGCGCGACCGTCCAGGCCAGCGCGGCTTCGTACGGCGAGACGGTGTCGTCCATGTCCTGCCCGTACAGATTCATGCCCGCCTCCAGCCGCAACGTGTCGCGCGCACCGAGGCCGGCGGGCTTGACGCCCGCCTCGATCAGCGCGTTCCAGAACGCCACGGCCTGCGCCTGCGGCAGCACGATCTCGTAACCGTCTTCGCCGGTGTAGCCGGTACGGGCGACGAACAACGGCACGCCGTCGGTGCTGGTGGTGTCGGTGGCGGCGAACCGGGTCAGCTTGCCGACCTTCGCAAGGTCCTCCTCGCGCAGCAGGCCGTGCACGCGCTCGCGCGCCGTCGGCCCCTGCACCGCGACCATCGCGAAGTCGGGGCGCTCGGTGACCTGCACATCGAACGCGACCGCCTGCGCGGTGATCCACGCCAGATCCTTCTCGCGGGTGGCGGCATTGACCACCAGGCGGAAGAACGCCTCGTCCAGGAAATAGATGATCAGGTCGTCGATCACCCCGCCCTGTTCGTTGAGCATGGCGGTGTACAGCGCCTTGCCCGGCTTCTGCAGCTTGTCCACCGAGTTGGCAACCAGCTGGCGCAGGAACTCCCGCGTGCGCGCGCCGCGCAGGTCGACCACGGTCATGTGGCTGACGTCGAACATGCCGGCGTCGCGGCGCACCTGGTGGTGCTCTTCGATCTGGGAACCATAGTGGATCGGCATGTCCCAGCCGCCGAAGTCGACCATCTTGGCGCCAAGCGCGCGATGGGTGTCATTGAGGATGGTCTTCTGGGTCATGGCGGCGTCCGGGCGGGCAAAGAAGCGCATTATCCCAGAACGCACCAGCAGGGTGCGCCGTCACTACAACCCGTAGTACGCCTCGTTGATGCAGTCGACGGTGCGCGCATCCAGCACCTCGAAACGGGCATCGGGCAGGCGCAGGCGGCCCGCCCAGGCGACATCCTTCAACCATTCCGTCGCCGTGTCGTGCTGGCGCACGATGGCCGCGACGCGGGCATCGTCCTGCCCCTTCACGCGACAGGTACCGAACTGCAGGTAGTAGCCGGGCCGGTCGCCCGCGTATGGCACGGCATCGGTGATGCGCCATAGCGCGCGAGGCCCATCGCGTCCCGCCAACTGGCCGGCCACCACGAAGCGCGGCACCGGCTCATCGCTCTCGGCGGCGGCGGGCGAGGCCAGCACGCCGACCGAGTACTCGCACACACGGTCAGGATCCCGGGACAGGGAAACGCAACTCCCGCCCAGTTCGTCGAGCCCGTCGGGATACGGCGGCATCACCCGGCCGACAAGGTCCGCTGCCGTGACGGACAGCGTTGCCAGCACGGACATCGATCGCGCCAGCCCCGTCGCACCCATCTAGGCCTCCTGCACCTTCAACGTCATGCCATTCACCGCGACCACCCTCACGCGCGTGCCGACCGGCAGGTCGGGGCCTTCCACTGCCCAGAACGCGTCGTCGATCCTGACCCGGCCGCGTTCGCCCTCGATGGCCTGGTCCAGCACGGTCACCGTGCCGACCAGTTGCTCCGCGCGGCGGTTGAGCAGTGGCTTGTCGCTCTGGCGACCCTTGCCACGGAACCACGTGCGGTAGATCTGGATGGACACGAAACTCAGCACGACGAAGGCCGCCACCTGGGCCAGCAGCGGGATGCCCGGCACCACCAGTACGCCGATGAACACCACTACGGCGGCAAAGCCCATCCACAGCATGAAGGCGCCTGGTGCCATGGTCTCGGCGGCGAACAGCAGCAGTGCCACCGCCGCCCAACCCGCAACGTCCCAGCGCATGGCTCAGCCCCCCACCCGCGGCGGCACGCGCGGCGGCGCGGCCTGCTGCTTGCCCAGGGCCTCCTTGGCCAGTTCGGCGATGCCGGCGATGGAGCCGATGATGCCGCTGCTCTCCATCGGCATCAGAACGAACTTCTGGTTGGGCGCCGTGGCCAGCTCCTTGAAGGCTTCCACGTACTTCTGCGCGATGAAATAGTTGATCGCCTGCACGTCACCCTTCGCAATGGCGTCGCTGACCATCTGGGTGGCCTTGGCTTCCGCTTCGGCCAGGCGCTCGCGCGCCTCGGCGTCGCGGAACGCGGCTTCCTTGCGGCCCTCGGCCTCCAGCACGGCGGCCTGCTTCTCGCCCTCGGCACGCAGGATCTCGGACTGGCGCGAGCCCTCCGCTTCGAGGATCTGCGCGCGCTTCTCGCGTTCGGCCTTCATCTGGCGCGCCATCGAGTCGATGAGGTCGCGCGGCGGCTGGATGTCGCGGATCTCGATGCGGTTGACCTTGATGCCCCACGGATTGGTGGCCTGGTCGACCACGCTGAGCAACTGCGCGTTGATGGTTTCGCGCTGGCTCAGCGACTCGTCCAGGTCCATCGAACCGATCACGGTACGGATGTTGGTCTGCACCAGGGCGATGGTTGCGACCTCGAGGTTGGACACCTCGTATGCCGCCTTGGCCGCGTCCAGCACCTGGAAGAACACCACCCCGTCGACCTTCACCACGGCGTTGTCCTTGGTGATCACGTCCTGGCTGGGCACGTCCAGCACCTGCTCCATGACGTTCACCTTGCGACCCACGCCATAGATGATAGGCACCAGGAAGTGCAGGCCCGGATCCAGCGTGTGGGTGTACTTGCCGAAGCGCTCCACCGTCCACTCGTAACCCTGCGGCACCATCCGCACGGTCTTGAACAGGATGATGACGCCGGCCACCAGCAGGATGATGGCCACGAAACTGGTCTCGAACATCGATGTTCCCCTCTTGGTCCCTGATGCGACCCAGTATAGACCCGCAGGCATGGCTACCCGGGGCAGCGGCATGTCGGCGATCGATGAACTTTCCGCACGCTGCGACGGTATTGCCCTCTGCCGCATCCCTGTATGGGACGACCCGACGAATTCCCCCGCTTGAGCCGATCCCAGTTCGCCATCGACGTCCCCGACAGCCTGGTCGCCCGTGCGCGCACAGGATGCAGGGGGGCGTTCGAACAGATCTATCGACGGTTCGAGCGCCCGGTGTTCACGCTGGCGCTGCGCATCTGCGGCGACCGGGAGCAGGCGGGCGATGTGTTGCAGGACACCATGCTGAAACTGTTCCACCACCTGCCCGACTATCGCGCCGACTGCCCGTTCTGGGGTTGGCTGCGCCAGATCGCGGTGAACGAAGCGCTGCTCCGCCTGCGCAGGCAGAAGCGGCTGGTGGCCGAGATCGCGGTCGACGAAGACGACCTGCCCGAAGACCAGGGCCTGCCACCCACTGCGGCAGCCGATGCCGTCCTGTTGCAGCGCGCACTCGATGCCTTGCCGGCCGCCACCCGCAGCGTGCTGTGGCTGTACCACGCCGAGGGCTATACCCACGACGAGATCGCTGCACTGATGCAGCGCACGCCCAGCTTCTCCAAATCGCAACTTTCGCGCGGCACCCGTCGCCTGCGCGCGTTGCTGCAGATCGAGGAACCCGTCCATGCCTGATGTCCGCACCCGCGATGCCATGCCGCGTGACTGGGGAGACGCCCTTGCAGGCCTGCCGCTGGAAGCAGCACCCGCTGACAGCTGGGCGACGCTGGTTGCCCGCCTCCCTCCGCCCGTGGTGGTACAGCCCCATCGCTGGCCGCGGCGCGTGGCCATGGCCGCCGCGCTTGCACTCGCCGTGGTGCTGCCCCTGCGATGGACGGACCCAACCACGCCTTCACCCGCCCCCCCGACCACCTCGACACATCAACCCGCCCCGCCGGCGGGCACGGATTCGCCACCTTTATATGCGGAGGCCGCAAAAGGCTTGCCCACCCCGATCGGCGCGCGCGCCACGGACACCGCAGCCGCGCGGTCCACGCTCCAGCGCGGCACCCTTCCGGTCGCCCGGCAACGCGCGGCACGTCCCACCGGTGACATCGAGCCTGCAAAAGTCGCCGCGCCCACCGCCACTGATCCGCTGGATGCGCTGTATGCCGAATCGGCACAACTGGAAGCCGTGCTGGCACGGCTGCCCGAATCGCGCATGGCCAACGCCGCCACGGAAGCGCTGTCCGCCGGACTGCAGGAGCAGGTGGCCAGCATCGACATGGCGCTGTCGCAGGCCGCCTTGTCCGACGATACGCAGGCGCAACTGTGGCGGGCGCGCGTGGACACGCTCCGGCAGTTGACCGGCGTGGAAACCACCCAGCGCTGGCAGGTGGCGCGCGGCGAATCCTATCCGCACCCCGACACCGCGATCTACTGACCCGACACCGACCCATGCCGGAGGCACGCATGAAACCCGCCCTACTCACCGCTTCGTTGCTGATCATCGCAGCGGCATCACCCCTCGACAGCCTCGCCCGCCAGGACGCGGGCTCCATGCAACAGAAGGAGCTGGAAGCGGCGCGTGCCGACCTGCAACGGGCGGCCAGGCGCGTGGCCGAACTGTCGCGGGGTTCCGCCGTACTTCCACACGCCATTCCCATGCACGGCCCGCTCCAGCGCAAGCCACGCCTGGGCGTCCTGCTGACCGGCGATGACGACACCGGCGTGCGTATCACCGGCATCACACCCGACAGCGGCGCGGCGAAGGCTGGCCTGAAGGCCGGCGATCGGCTGGTCGGCATCGGCGGCAAGCCGATTGCCGGCACCAGCGCCGACGAGCGCCTGGCCAACGCCCGCGCGGCCCTCGCGGACTTGAAGATCGACGTGCCCGTTTCGGTTTCCTACCAGCGTGATGGTCGGGACCACGAGACCAAAGCCACGCCCATTCCCATCCGTCCCCAGTTCGCCTTCTCCACCCACCGGATGGCCGGGTCGGACGCGCTCAGTGGTCTGGATGAAGACATCACCATCACGCTCGACGATCTGCCGGTGGGCATTGCACCGGAGGTGCAGCGCGAGCTCCGGCAACTCGGCAGGCTCGGGGATTGCAAGGAGCAGGAATGCAGGCTGCCGGTCCTGGCCGAAGCTTTCCGCTGGAGCAACCTGAATCTCGCCCGCGTCGATCCATCGCTGGGGCGCTACTTCGGAACCGATACCGGCGTGTTGGTGCTCTCGGTGGGGGAAGAGCTGAAGGGCCTGCAGGCAGGCGATGTCATTCGCAGGATCGAAGGCAAGCCGGTGACCACGCCGCGCGAAGTCATGCAGGCACTGCGTGGCAGGCCCGAAGAAGCCAAGGTGTCGATCGACTACCTGCGTGACCGCCGGACGCAAACCACGACGCTGACGGTCCCCGAAGCCACGTCGTTCCGTTTCCCCGCCATGTCGCGGATGGAAGCAGGGCCGCGCGTTGGCGCAACACCCGGCACGGCGCCGAAGGTCCTCGAAAGCCGGCGCGTGATGATCATCGACCAGGACGGCAACGTGCGTACGTTCGAGGACGAGAAAGCCGCCCCGTTGCCGCCGCCCGCATCCCCTGTTCCACCCGCCGGCAAAACCGGCACTCTGCTCTGACCCTCACTACAACAAGAGACGCGTTGAATCCCCTGCCCCCGCATCTGCGGGGGTCTTTTTTCCAGGAAGAACGGCACGTCCCTGTGCCGGAGAGAGCGTCAGCGGACTGTGTCCGCGGTGCCGGCGTGTTCGGGCGGCGCGGGCTCCACCCAGTCGGTGAACACCTTGGCGATGTCCGCGTCCGGCACCGGCTTGCCGGCCTGCACATCGCCGGCCTGGGTGAACAGCGGGATGATCATGGCCATGCCATCGACCTTGGTTTTCAGGTGCAGCCCCGGCGCCCTGGACAGGAAACCGTTCCAGTGCGCCCGTACCTTGGCCCAATACCCTGCCGTCGCCTGCCAGTAATCGCGCGCGGGCCTGAAGTCGACCTCGGTGGTCTTCACGTAGTCGTTGAAGCCGAACTCGCGTGCCAACGCCACCTGCGTGCCATCCGGCTTGCGCAGCACCTTGGTGTTGAACTGTTCGTGCGTCCAGCCATTCGGCGTCAACGTGTGGCGGTTGACGACCGACAGCGCGTTGTAATCGCTGCGCTGGGTGTACTCGCGTCGCGGCAGCGGCCGCCAGCTGAGATCGCTCGTCCAGGTGGCCACGCCGTGGGCGTAGTCCCAGCGGCCGGTGCCGCAGTACCGCGGTGCATCGCTGACTTCGTAGACGCACTGGGTCCAGGCACTGCGGGTCGCCTCGGCCGGGACCGGACGTACCCTCCATGTCTGGTCGGCACTGAACTCGAAGCGTGTCGGCGCCTGGTAGACCCAGTCCTGGCGCCAGTGCTTGGTGACATGGCCGCTCCTGGCGTCGACCAGGATGTGCTGCAGGACGATCCTGGTCGGCGTGTCCTCGACGACGATCACCGTCTCGTCGCCGCCACTGCGTATGGCCGCCTGGCGTTCGTAGCCGGGTTGCAGCAGCACGGTTTCGTCGAAAGCGAAATCAACGATGTAGTCGCCCTGCATCGCCAGGATGGACTGGCGGTCACGGGCGGGATCAGCCGCGGCTGAGGCGGCGTGGCACAGGGCGGCAATCGACAGGATGACGGCGACCGGCTTCTTCATGGTGGCTTCTCTCATTTCAATCTGACCAGCGGAACGACGTTGTCGTCCGCCTCCTTTTCATTCCGTGGATATGCACTCACCGGATGCACGGATGGCGCCCAGCAGCCATCGTGCAGTCCGCTTTCAAGCTCGGCGCCTTCGGCATGCGCGATGCGGCGTGCGGTGGCCACGCCGAGGGCGGACATCAGCGACAGGCTCGCCGCCAGCACCGGCAGCGAGGCAGGCTGCGGCACCGCGTGCAGTTGCAGGGCGCAGGCACGCCACTGGCCTCCCAGAAGGCGGCCGGCCAGGCGCTGCCACAGGCGATCGGCCAGTCCGGCCGTGCCCTCGTCGCACCCCTTCGGCAACGAGGCCACCAGGCGGTCCCACGCGACGAAATCGCTGTCCGGAAGCAGGCAAAGACGCCAGCAGCAGCGTCCTTGTGCATCGAAGAACAGCAGCCGCTCATCCAGGCCATCGCTGTCGAGTCCGGCATGCGCCTGGACGCGCACCGCCTGCTGCCAGCCCGCGAGTTCGCTGCCCTGCTGCGTGCGGTAGAGACACAGCACCGGACCCAGCGCCGCCACCTGGGCGGCGGTGGGGAACGCATCCCGTGACCTGCCGGTGACAGAGCCCTGCACCGCGCGCAGTGTCGCCATGGCGGCTACCAACTCACCGCCACGCTGGCCGACAGCGAGCGCCCGGACGCGGTGTAGCGGTCCAGCGTGGTGCTGTCGGCTGCGACCAGTGCGATGTCGCCCGCCTCGATGTAGGTGCGATCAGCAAGATTGAAAACGCCGACATTGAACTTGGCCCCGGGCGCGAAGTCCCAGTGCGCGTACAGGTCCAGCACGCCGTAGCCCGGCTGTCGGTAGTAGCGGTCATCGGACACGCGCTGCTTGCGTTCGACGAACCGGCCCGCCAGCTCCAGGCCCCAGGCATCGGCGTCGTACGCCAGGCCGAGCGTCGCCGTGAGGGGATCCACGCTGTCCAGGTCACGGGTGACGACCTGTTCGACGGTGTTGCCGTTGCCAAGATCCACAGACTCCGGCCCCCTGCCCTTGCCCCGCGACCACGCCATCGCGCCACGCAGCGACCATCCCTGCCAGCGCTCGGACAGCGCGCCGAAATCCACGCCCGCCTTCATCTCGACGCCATGGATGCGCGCCTCGGCGATGTTCTGCGACTGGTACACGGACAATCCTGCCGGCCCCAATGCCGGGTCGAACCTGATGTTGCGCATGGAGGCGATGAAATCTTCGTACTCGTTGTAGTACCCGCTCAGTTCGGCATACATCGCATCACCCGAGTAACGCACGCCAAGCTCGAGCCCATCGCTGGTTTCCGGCTTCAGATCCGGGTTGGCGATGGCCGTGTAGCCGAACTGCACGTTGGTGAAGCCGATGTTGACGTCGTTGTAGGGCGGCGAACGGAAGCCGTGCGCATACCCGCCGAACAGCGACCAGGCCGGCGCGAATTTCCACACCATGCCCAGCTTGGGCGACACGCTGGTCTCGCGGATGTCGGCCAGCGCCACGCCGGGGTTGTCGGCATCGAAGATCGCGTCATGCCGCGGATCCAGGCGGTAGTGGTCAACGCGCAGGCCCGGCACCAGGCGGAACGCGCCCCCGGCGAAGCCGATTTCGTCCTGCACGTACAGCGCCGCCGTGGTGGTTCTGCTGACCGGGAAGTCGCGCACGGGAAACACATCCGGCGACATCACCGGCGTGCTGGCGCCTGTCAGCGGAAAGGTCCTCAGACCGTCGCGCTTCTGCCGTGTATCACCGCGCGCCAGGTCCACGCCATAGACAAGGTCATGCCTCACCGCCTGACCGAACGTCTTGCGGAAGTTCACCTGCAGGCCATACGTCCGCTGGTCGAAGTTGAACTCGCGCTCGCGGATGTCGCGCAGCGTCGGCGCCGCCAGCGTGCGCTCCTCGCGCGTGTACTGGGTGGTCTCACTGTCCTGGCGATACACCTGCCAGTCCAGGCTGTCGGCGAAGCCCGCCGACAGGTCGTCCCATTCGTGCGCAAACGCCACCCGCGCGCGGGTCTGGTGATCGCGGGCGATGACGCGATCGTTGGTGGCGCGCGTGAGCGACTGGTAGCCCTGCTGGTTCAGCAGGTCGGTATCGACGCTGTCTTCATTGCCTTCCACCGTCAGCCTGAAGCGCTGCCCTTCACCAGGCGCGAACACCAGCTTGGCCAGCAGGCTGCGGCCGTCACGCTCCTGCGGGTTCGGCAGCGTACGCGTGGCGCCGGTGCCGCCGACATCGGCCTGGTTCTCGGTCTCCTGGCCCTGGCGATGGCTGACGTTGACCAGGCCGCTCCAGCGCTCGCCGCCGAACGCGGCAGTGGCATTGCCGAACAGGCCATTCCAGCTGCTGTCATGACCGAGGCGGAAGCCGAAGTAGGCGTCCTTGCCTTCATCCAGGTAGTCGGATGGATCCCTGGTGATGAAGGACACCACGCCGCCGAGTGCATCCGAACCGTACAGCGAGCTGGACGGGCCGCGCACGATCTCGACCTGCTTCAGCGTATCGAGATCCACGAAATCGCGATTGGCATTCGAGAAGCTGCCGATGGAAAACGCATCGGACACGGCGATGCCGTCGGTCTGGATACGCACACGGTTGCCTTCCAGCCCGCGGATGCGGAAACCCCCCAGGCCGAAGCGGCCGAAGCTGGAAGTGACGGTCACGCCGGGTTCGTAGCGCACCAGATCCTTGATGTCGCGGACCAGGTGATCGTCCAGTTCCTCGCGGTCGATCACGCTGACGATGTTCGGCACGTCGACGACCGCGCGTTCGCTGCGCGTGGCGGTGACCTGGATGCGCTCCAGTTCATGCGTGCCGGCGTCGGCGGAAGCGGGAGAAGCCATGGTGGCTTCGGGTGCAGCGTAGGCGGGCCCGGCAAAGGCCAGCCACACGGCCGCGGTAAGCAGCGTGGGGCGCATCATGGCGTACAGCTTTCCTGTGGGTGATGGAGAACCCGGAAGGCTGGCGGCCGGAAAATCCTTGGCTGGCGCCCGGTGGAGAGAGGGAGTGACCGCAGGACGACGGCCTGCGACGGACACCGCGTTGGAGGGCGATGCCGGACTGCGTGGCTACTTGGTGAGGATCAGCTTGTCGTTGCTGGTGTGGCGCAAGCGATAGACGCGATCGCCATGGCGGATCAGCACTTCGCGCTGCCCCTTGAGCAGTGCATCGCTGTCCAGCGCTTCCTCGGCGCGAGGTGCAGCCTGCGGCAGGGACAGGCGCTCGCGCAGCGCCGGCGTGTCGATGGTGGGCAAGGCAGTGACGTTCGAGATCATCGGGAAGCTCCGTGGCGGAACGGAACTTGATGATAATGATTCTTATTACGGAGTCAACGGGTCCGTGCCGGGTTTCATGCGGTTCAATCGGCCGCTGCGGTCAGCCGGGCCCACACGGCATCGTCGTAGCGCGCCGCCAGTTCGAGCGCCGTGAGGTTTTCGCGCAGTTGCTCCGGGCGGCTGGCGCCCAGGATGACGCTGGAGACGTGAGGGTTGCGCAGGCACCAGGCGATCGCCAGCGGTGCAGGCTTTTCGCCCAGTTCGCCGGCGACCTGGGCGTACCGCCGGGCGCGCTCCCGGCGACGCGCGCCTGCCGTGCCGAAGACCATGCGCTGGAGTTCCTCGTGCCCGGGCTGGCCGAGTCGCGTGTCAGCGGCCACGCCTGCGTCGTACTTGCCCGTCAGCAGGCCGGACGCCAGGGGCGACCAGGTGGTGGTTCCCAGTCCGAGTTCCGCGTACAGCGGCGCATATTCCAGTTCCACCCGCTGCCGGTGCAGCAGGTTGTACTGGGGCTGTTCCATGGTCGGCCCGTGCAGATGATGCCGGCGCGCGATCGTGGCGGCCTCGCGGATGCGCGCGGCTGGCCATTCCGATGTGCCCCAATACAACACCTTTCCCTGCCGCACCAGCGTATCCATCGCCCATACCGTTTCCTCGACCGGCGTGTCCGGGTCGGGACGGTGGCAGTAGTACAGGTCCAGGTAATCGACCTGCAGCCGCCGCAGCGCCGCATGACAGCCTTCGACCACATGTTTGCGCGACAGCCCGCGCTGGGTCGGGCGCGGATTCTCCACGGCACCGAAGCAGACCTTGCTCGACACGCAGTAACCGTCGCGTGGCAGGTCGAGGTCGCGCAACACCTCACCCATGACGCGCTCGGCTTCGCCATGGCCGTACACCTCGGCGTTGTCGAAGAAGTTGATCCCCTGGTCCCAGGCCAGCGCGATCAGTTCGCGCGCCTCTGCGCGTCCGACCTGTTGCCCGAAGGTCAACCAGGCGCCGAAGGACAGTGCGGAGATCTGCAGGCCAGAATTGCCCAGGCGTCGGTAGTGCATGGCGTGCTCCGGTGACAACGACCCATCCTAGCGCCGTTCGACCGGACGACCACGCGATGCCCGCACAAATGAGAATGACTCCGCCGCGGCGGGCGGTGCCTCCGTACAATGCGCGCACTTTCCTCCTCCGGGGAGTAGCCCACCCGTTCTGACGGGGTCCGCGCGTCAACACACTTGGTCGCCGACCATGGTGCGCGGGACGAAGCGATCCGCTTCGCCGGGCAAGACCGAAGGCAGGCGTCGCGCTTACCCGGGCCGGGCAGTGCGTCGTTTGCCTTCGCGTTCGACGCGAATGCCTGGCCCCGGAGTTGCTGATGCTGTCCCTGCATGCCCTGCTGGTTTCCACCGGCACCGTCACCCTGGCCGAAATCGGCGACAAGACCCAGCTGCTGGCCCTGCTGCTGGCAGCGCGCTATCGCAAACCCTGGCCGATCGCGTTGGGCATCCTCGCGGCAACATTGGTCAACCATGCGATCTCGGCCTGGCTGGGCGCGGAACTGACCGAGTGGCTGTCGCCCGAAGTATTGCGATGGGGCGTGGCGGCGAGCTTCCTGGCCGTGGCCCTGTGGACGCTGAAGCCGGACACCCTGGAGGACGAGGCCGACAACCTGCCCGCGCATGGTGCGTTCCTGGCAACGACGGTGGCCTTCTTCCTGGCCGAGATCGGCGACAAGACCCAGGTCGCCACCGTCCTGCTGGCCACCCGGTACGACCCGCTGTGGCAGGTCATCGCCGGCACCACGATCGGCATGTTGCTGGCCAACCTGCCGGTGGTATGGCTGGGCCACCGCTTTGCTGACAGGCTGCCGCTGAAGCTGGCCCGCAGCCTGGCGGCGGCGGTATTCCTCGCCCTGGCCGTGTGGGTCGCCGTGCGAGGCGTTGGCTGAACAACCGGGGCCGGGCCGGGCGCTGCTAGACTCCGCGGTCAGAACAATATGCAAGGTCTGGGGGAATACATGCTGGAAGTCTTGGGGCGGATCGGCTTTGGCCTGTTCGGCCTGGCGGTGCTGATCGGCATCGTCTGGCTGTTTTCCAACAATCGGAAGGCCATCGACTGGAAGCTGGTCGCCACCGGCATCACCCTGCAGATCGCCTTCGCCGCCCTGGTGCTGCTGGTGCCGGGCGGGCGCGAAGTGTTCGACGCGCTGGGCCACGGCTTCGTGAAGATCCTCAGCTTCGTCAATGCCGGCTCCAGCTTCATCTTCGGCAGCCTGATGAACACCGAAACCTACGGTTTCATCTTTGCCTTCCAGGTGCTGCCCACCATCATCTTCTTCGCGGCACTGATGGGCGTGCTGTACCACCTGGGCGTGATGCAGTTCATCGTGCGGATCATGGCGCTGGCCATCACCAAGGTGATGAAGGTGTCGGGCGCGGAAACCACCAGCGTCTGCGCCAGCGTCTTCATCGGCCAGACCGAGGCGCCGCTGACGGTGCGCCCGTACATCCCCAAGATGACCGAGTCCGAGCTGATCACCATGATGATCGGCGGCATGGCCCACATCGCCGGCGGCGTGCTGGCCGCGTATGTCGGCATGCTCGGTGGCGGCGACGCCGAACAGCAGGCCTTCTACGCCAAGCACCTGCTGGCGGCCAGCATCATGGCGGCGCCGGCCACGCTGGTGGTGGCCAAGCTGCTGATCCCGGAAACCGGCACGCCGCTGACCCGTGGCACGGTGAAGATGGAAGTCGAGAAGACCTCCAGCAACATCATCGATGCGGCCGCTGCGGGTGCGGGCGACGGCCTGCGGCTGGCGCTGAACATCGGCGCGATGCTGCTGGCCTTCATCGCCCTGATCGCGCTGCTGAACTGGCCGCTGACCTGGTTCGGCGAAGCGACCGGGCTGGCCGCCGCGATCGGCAAGCCGACCGACCTGGCCACGATCTTCGGCTACCTGCTGGCGCCCATCGCCTGGGTGATCGGCGTGCCTTGGCAGGACGCGACCACGGTCGCCTCGCTGATCGGCCAGAAGGTGGTCATCAACGAGTTCGTCGCCTATCTGCAGCTGGCCGATATCGTGAACGGCAAGGTTCCCGGCGTGACGCTGTCGGAAGAAGGCAAGCTGATCGCCACCTACGCGCTGTGCGGCTTCGCCAACTTCAGCTCGATCGCGATCCAGATCGGCGGCATCGGCGGGCTGGCGCCGGAGCGGCGTTCGGACCTGGCGCGCTTCGGGCTGCGTGCCGTACTGGGCGGCACCATCGCCACGCTGATGACGGCCACCATCGCCGGCGTGCTGTCGCACTTCGGCTGATCCGGGCAGGGCGGCCGGCGGCCGCTCCGCTCTTTCTGTCTACGTTCCCCTCCCGTGACCGCGGCGTTGCCGCGGTACGGACCTCAGGTATCACCGCATGAACACGCCTTCCCCCACCCTGTCCCGCGTCGTCGTCGTGGGCTCCTTCAACGTCGATCACGTCTGGCGCTGCGATACCCTGCCCGTGGCCGGCGCCACCATCGCCGGCCGCTACGCCAGCGGCGCGGGCGGCAAGGGATTCAACCAGGCCATCGCGGCGGTGCGCGCGGGCGCGGCCACCACCTTCGTCTGCGCCCTCGGCGACGATGCCGGCGGTCGCCTGGCCCGCGACCTGGCCGGCGTCGATGGACTGGACCTGCGCGCGCAGGCCAGCGAGGAACCGACGGGCACGGCCGGCATCTATGTGGATGCGCACGGGCGCAACACCATCGTGATCGGCGCCGGTGCCAACGCCGCGCTGTCGACCGGCTTCATCGACGCACAGGCGGACGTGCTGGCCGCTGCCGGGGTGGTGCTGGTGCAGCTGGAATCGCCCTCGGACACGGTGCTGACCTCGCTGCAGGCCGCACGTCAGCAGGGCGCGGTGACGGTGCTGAATCCTGCCCCGGCCAACGCCGCGACGACGACCGAGCTGCTGGCGCTCGCCGACCTCATCACGCCCAACGAAACCGAGTTCGCCGCGCTGCTCGCCCGCCATCTGGGCGAACGCATCACCGCCGACGACGTCGCCACGCTCGACGGCGTCACCCTGCACCAGCATTGCCGGCAACTGCTCCCGCACGGCACGGTCGTGGTGACGCTGGGCGCCACCGGCGTCTACGTGTCCCATCCGGAGGACGCGCTTCGCGGCGACCCGCGGCCGCACTACCGCGTGGCGGCCGAGGCGGCCACCGTCGTCGACACCACCGGCGCGGGCGATGCCTTCAATGGGGCGCTGGCCGCCTCGCTGGCCGGGACCACGGCGCCAGCCTTTGCCGACCACGTGCGCTTCGCCAACCGCTACGCTGCGCTGTCGACCGAACGCGCCGGCGCGGCACTGGCCATGCCGACGCTCGCGGAGCTGATCGCCCGTCACGGCGAGCAGGCCTGACGGTTTCCCGCTCAGGGCGGGCGGCGGATAATGCCGCCATGCAGATCGGCCCCTACCGCATCGAACCCGCGGTGATGCTGGCCCCCATGGCCGGCGTCACCGACAAGCCATTCCGGCTGCTGTGCAAGCGGCTGGGCGCGGGCATGGCGGTGTCGGAAATGACCATCAGCGACCCGCGTTTCTGGAACACCTCCAAGTCGCTGCATCGCATGGACCACGAGGGCGAACCAAGCCCGGTCAGCGTGCAGATCGCCGGCACCGAACCGGAGCAGTTGGCGAATGCCGCGCGCTACAACGCCGACCACGGCGCACAGATCATCGACATCAACATGGGCTGCCCGGCGAAGAAGGTGTGCAACACCTGGGCGGGTTCCGCGTTGATGCGCGACGAGCCGCTGGTGGGCCGCATCCTGGAAGCGGTGGTGAAGGCCGTTGATGTGCCGGTGACGCTGAAGATCCGCACCGGCTGGGATTGCGACCACCGCAACGGCCCGGTGATCGCGCGCATCGCGCAGGAAAGCGGCATCGCATCGCTGGCGGTGCATGGTCGCACCCGCGACCAGCACTACACCGGCAGCGCCGAGTACGAAACCATCGCCGCGATCAAGGCCGCGCTGCGCATTCCCGTGGTGGCCAACGGCGACATCGATTCCCCGGACAAGGCGGCGCGCGTACTGGCGCAGACCGGTGCCGACGCCGTGATGATCGGCCGCGCCGCGCAGGGGCGCCCGTGGATCTTCCGCGAAGTCGCCCACTTCCTCGCCACTGGCGAATACCTGCCGCCGCCGTCGCTGCCCGAGGTGCGCGACATCCTGCTGGGGCACCTGCACGCACTGCATGGCTTCTATGGCGAACCGCAGGGCGTGCGCATCGCGCGCAAGCACCTGGGCTGGTACGCCAGGGACCGCCCCGAGAACCTCGCATTCCGCGCGGTGGTCAATCGCGCCGAGAGCGCGGACGAGCAAGTGCGGCTGACACGTGACTACTTCG
Source organism: Pseudoxanthomonas sp. LARHCG66 (assembly GCF_052871755.1). Lineage (NCBI taxonomy): Bacteria > Pseudomonadati > Pseudomonadota > Gammaproteobacteria > Lysobacterales > Lysobacteraceae > Pseudoxanthomonas > Pseudoxanthomonas sp. LARHCG66. The sequence continues at coordinate 1,039,528 of NZ_JBIXJW010000001.1, forward strand.
ACGCCCTGATCGCCGGCATCGCGCCGGTACTGCCTGCAGCCGCCTGAGGAGAGAGCCCATGTCCGAGAACGATGAACGCCCTGCCTACCTTCATGGATTCTCGTCGGTCGAACAGGCGCGCCTGATGAAGCAGGCGCGCCTGCTCGAAAGCACGCTGTTCAACCATGTCGACTACACCGGGGCACGCCGGTTGCTGGAGGTCGGTAGCGGCGTGGGGGCTCAGACCGAGATCCTGTTGCGCCGCTTCCCCGACGTGCACGTGACCTGCGTCGACCTCAACGACGTGCAACTGCAGGCCGCGCGGCAGAACCTGGCCACCATGCCCTGGTGCCGCGACCGCTACAGCCTGCAACAGGCGGATGCCAGCCGGCTGCCTTACGGCGCGCGCGAGTTCGACGCTGCCTTCCTGTGCTGGATCCTCGAGCATGTGCCGAACCCGGCACGCGTGCTGAGCGAAGTGCGCCGCGTGCTGGCACCCGGTTCGCCGATCTACATCACCGAAGTGATGAACTCATCGTTCCTGCTGCATCCCTATTCGCCGAATACATGGCGCTACTGGATGGCATTCAACGACTTCCAGTACGACAGCGGCGGCGACCCGTTCATCGGCGCGAAGCTGGGCAACCTGCTGCTCGCCGGCGGCTACCGCGACGTCGCCACCGAGATCAAGACGGTGCACTTCGACAACCGCGAGCCGGCACGGCGCAAGGACATGATCGCGTTCTGGGAAGAACTGCTGCTGTCGGCGGCCGACTCGCTGGTCGAAGCCGGCCGCGTGACGCAGGACGTCGTGGACGGCATGCGCCGGGAAATGCGCGACGTGCAGAACGACCCGGATGCGGTGTTCTTCTATGCGTTCGTGCAGGCGCGCGCAACGGTTTACTGATGAAGGTATACGCACGCTAAACATGACCTGAGTCACCGTGCTTTCCGGCACTGGGGCGTGCAGCCATGCAGCGCGAGGATGGGCATGCCGGTTCCCCCGCCGGCCTGCGGAGTACCGCAGCCAACAAGCGGTAATCACCTCCCCTGGAGGCTGTCATGAATGCAAGAACCCCGCTCTTCGTCGCCTTGTTCGCCCTGCCCTTCTCCGTGCAGGCCGGCGACAGCATCAAACAACTTGCCGAGTACACCGGCATGAGCGAACGCAAGGTACAGATGGTGATCGGTCCGCGCACCGCTTTCCCGGAATATCGCGCTTCCTACCAACGCGCCGCCACCCAGTTCCGTGCCGCGGTGGGTGAAGACAATTTCCGGCGGGCGTTGAACGGCGAGTCGTTCGTTCTGGAACGCCGCACCGATTCCAGCCCGCAGCAACGTGTTGCGGTGGACGCGGTGCCGGCAGCGCAACCCGCGGACCCCGTCCGCAAGGAACGGCTCACTGGCTCCTGACGCCTCGCCTGTCCCACGGGGCTGACGCGCCGGCTTCCACGACGCGTCAGCCGATGGCGGACCGCAATGGCTCCGTTGATGGATGACGGATGCGATGCCACATGGCGGCAACCAATTGCAGCAGCCCTTCCGTGCCCGACACGGGCGCGGCCCAGGGCTGTTGCACCGGCGTCACCGGAGTCCACGCTCCGTCGCGTCGCTCGGCCACTTCAAAGCTGAAGCTGTAGTCCGGCTCCAACCCCATTCGCAGATCCGACAGCACCAGGCGATCCTGCTGCACTCGCGCGCGCATGAAGCCGCGGTTGAACCAGGACAGCCGCTGGACCGCCGGAACAGCGTGCGCCTCCGCCAGTGCCTGCACGTTGGACGGATAGCCGCGGAACTGCAGCGGACCGTCATCGGCCAGGACGGATCGCTCCGCCTCCACGTATCCGGACGGCGTCATCGCCACCACGCGCCACAGCAGCGTATTGAACGGCATCGGCACGGAGAAGCGAGGCGCAGCGCCCAGCCCCATCGAGGCAAGCGTCCGCCCCGCCTCGCGATCGACCATGGCCTTGGCCAGCAGCGACCACCCCAGGTATGCGCTGCTCAATACCAGACCGACCGCGAGCGCGCGTTGCGCCGCGGCGCGTTCGCGCAGGAACCACGCCACGATGCAGGCCACCAGCAACCACACCGTGTACAGCGGATCGATGATGAAGACGCTGGACCACATGACCGGCGGCGGCGTCAGTGGCCACCACAGCTGCGTGCCGTAGACAGTAAAGGCGTCCAGCAGCGGATGCGTGACCAGGGCCAACTGGATGGCCCAGAACCACCGCGTCGGCGATGCGGCAACCCGCCCATTGCCGAACCGCTTGAACAGCCACCAGACCAGCCAGCCGACCAGGGGCAACACGAATAGCGAATGGCTGAAACTGCGATGCACGGTCATCAGCGTGACCGGGTTGTCCGAGAACAATGCGATGGGCAGGCTGTCGAGGTCCGGCAGCGTGCCGAGGGCCGCGCCGGCGAGCAGCGCGGCACGGCGATGCGCGGCGGGGGCGATGGCGGCGGCGATGGCACCGCCGAGGACGATCTGGCTGAGGGAATCCATGCGGCGATCCTAGCAGCCGCCGAAGGGATTCCTCACGCCGCGCGCGGCACGTCCTGCGGGACGAGGCGCAGGCGCGGCGCAACCTCGGCCAGCACCTTGCCACTATGCGAGAGCAGGCACAGGGTGCCGTCGGCCTCCTCGCTGAGCGCGGTAAGGCTTTCGACCCAGTCGCCGTCATTCGCGTACAGCAGACCATCGCGCTGGAGCAGCGACGCGCGATGGATGTGTCCGCAGACGATGCCGTCCAGCCCGCGGCGCCGCGCATCGTCCAGGCCCGCCTGCACGAAGCGGGCGATATAGCGCTCGGCCGCATCGCTCTGCCGCTTCAGGTATTCCGCCAGCGACCAGTAGCGCAGGCCGAGTCGGCGACGCAGCTGGTTGGTCAGCCGGTTGCCGGTGAGGATGCGATAGTAGAGCCAGTCGCCGAACTTCTCCTGCAGCCCGCCGAAGTGGGTGATGCCATCGTAGTCGTCGCCATGCGTCACCAGCAGCCTGCGTCCGTCCAGGGTGGTGTGGATCGCACGACGCCTGACCTGCATCGCAGGCAGCATCAGGCCGCAGAACCGCCGGATGGGCCGGTCGTGATTGCCGGGGACATAGATGAGTTCGGTGCCGTTGCGTGCCAGCGCGTGCAGCGCCTCGACGACCCGATTGTGGGCCGCATCCCACGACGCGCGGCGCTGCGCCATCCACCACAGGTCGACGATATCTCCCACCAGATACAGGCGTCTGCAGCGCAGGCCGGCGAGGAAGTCGGCGAACTCTGCTGCATGGCAGTGCTTGGAACCGAGGTGAACGTCGGAGACGAAGACCGCGCGCCGCATCGGGGGTGGCGCGGCCAGCGGGCTCATGCCGCCGTCTCCATCGGACGCCACGCGTCGCCGAGGTAACGTTCCCGCTTCCTCGGCCGGATCCGGTGCAGGTCCACTTCGATCAGGCCATCGATGGAGTCGCTGAAATCAGGATCGACGCCGAACGCGAGGAAGCGTGCACCACCGGGTTCGCACAGGTCGGTGTACTGCTTGTAGAGCATCGGTACGGTCGCCCCCAGCGTGTCCAGGTTGGTCTTCAGCACGCGGAACGCGGTGTCGGCATCCAGCGCATCGAAGCGGGGGGGCGTGGCGGTGTAGCGGAACGGATGGCGCGAGCGTGCTTCGCCGTTCGGGTCGCCGTAGTAGTGGGCGTAGTACGCGACGATCTGCTCGCGCGCATCCAGCGGCAGCGCCGCACTCATCGACACTGCGCCGAACAGGTAGCGCACGCGCGGATGGCGGCGCAGGTACGCGCCGATGCCCTGCCACAGGTAGTCGATGCTGCGGCTGCCCCAGTAGTCGGGCACCACGAAACTGCGCCCCAGTTCCATGCCGGCGGCCAGGCGAGGCAGGGCGTCGTCCGCATAGTCGAACAGCGAGGCCGTGTAGAGGCCCTTCAGGCCCTGCGCCGCCAGCACCGGCGCGCCGCGCGCGATCCGGTAGGCGCCGGCGATCTTCCGCTGCGCGGCATCCCACAGCACGATGTGCTCGTACCACGCGTCGAAGGCATCCACGTCCATCCGCTTGCCGGTGCCCTCGCCCACGGCTCGGAACGTCAGCTCGCGCAGACGCCCGATCTCGCGCAGCAGCGCCGAGCCTCCGGCCAGGCGCCCCACGCAGATGCGCTTTCCATCGCTGGTTTCGCCCAGCACGTCGAGCGAAGCGATGCAGGCTTCGAGCGCTTCCGGCGCCAGCGCATCGACCAGGGGCTCCAGTGGCTCGCCAGCGTCCGGCGCGGGCAATTCCACCCCGCCCCCCAACGCGTACAGCGCCTTGCGCACGCGCAGGATCTGCGCAGCGGCATCCTCCTGCGCATCCATGCGCAGGCACTGCCCCACATGCAACCGCAGGCGCCGCTGATGGCGACGGAACATCTCGCGCGCAAGCAACGCCGTGCCGGCCGGCTTGAACAGCGCCGATGCACCGTAGAACAGCGCCGAATTGCGCGCTTCCACCCTTATGGGCAGTACCGGAGCGGCTGTCGTGCGGGCGAAGCGGAGGAAGCCCCGGCGCCAGCGGGTGTCGCGCACGCCCCGCGGGCCAAGCCGGGACACCTCGCCGGCGGGAAACACGATCACGCACTGCTCGGCTTCCAGCGCCTGTTCGACCGCGCGCACGCTGTCCGCGCCCGGCTTGCCACCAAGGATGCGGACCGGCAGCAACAGGCTGGTCAGCGGTGCGATCCCCGTCAGGAAGTCATTGGCGACGATCTTCACGTCACGCCGCACACGACCGACCAGTTGCAGCAGCGCCAGGGCGTCCAGCGCACCGGAAGGATGGTTGGCCACGATCAGCAACCGGCCCTGCGCCGGGATGCGCCGCTCCGCAGCGGGGTCGACGGTCGGCCGCAGGTTGAGGTGGTCGATGGCGGCATCGACGAAGTCGAGTCCGTGCAGGTGGCCGTGATCGGCCAGGAAGGCATACGCCTGGTCCAAGCGGGACCAGCGGCCCAGGGTGCGCAGCAGTGGCCGGGTCAGCCCGGCGCGACGGCCGCGGAACCAGTGCGGATAGCGTTCGACGATCTGCTGTTCCAGGGGGCGCATGGTCGTGGCAAAGCCTGGCGGCGGGGTTTCGCCGCGCAGCCTGCGCCTGGCCGGCGACAGCCCGGTTTCCGTTTTCTGGCAGTCAGGTGACAGCGGAGCCGTGATCCCCGCTTAACCCGCGGCAACCCTGAACAACGCAGAATGCACGCACCGCCTCCGGCGTGTATCATGCGCGCCCATCTTTTCATCCGAATCAAAGGATATAAGCCTGATGTCCAGCTACCTGTTCACCTCCGAATCGGTCTCCGAAGGCCATCCGGACAAGATCGCCGACCAGATTTCAGACGCCGTGCTGGACGCGATCCTGGCCCAGGACAAGCGCGCACGCGTGGCCTGCGAGACGCTGGTGAAGACGGGCGCCGCCATCGTGGCCGGCGAAGTCACCACCACCGCCTGGGTGGACATCGAGTCGCTGGCGCGCAAGGTCATCAATGACATCGGCTACGACAATTCGGACGTCGGCTTCGACGGCCACACCTGCGCCATCATCAACATGCTGGGCAAGCAGTCGCCGGACATCAACCAGGGCGTGGATCGCAAGAAGCCGGAAGAACAGGGCGCTGGCGACCAGGGCCTGATGTTCGGCTACGCCTGCAACGAGGCGCCGGAATTCATGCCGGCCCCGCTGTACTACAGCCACCGCCTGGTGGAACAGCAGGCCAAGGTGCGCAAGAAGGGCAAGCTGAAGTGGCTGCGCCCCGACGCCAAGTCGCAGGTCACCCTGCGCTACGACGGCAACACCGTCCTGGGCCTGGATGCCGTGGTGCTGTCGACCCAGCATGATCCGGACATCAAGCAGAAGGACTTGATCGAGGCCGTGCGCGCCGAGATCCTGGTCCCCGTGCTGCCGAAGAAGTGGCTGGACGCGCTGCCGAAGAACAAGGTTCACATCAATCCGACCGGCAAGTTCGTCATCGGCGGCCCCGTGGGCGACTGCGGCCTGACCGGCCGCAAGATCATCGTCGACAGCTACGGCGGCATGGCCCGTCATGGCGGCGGCGCGTTCTCGGGCAAGGATCCGTCGAAGGTGGACCGTTCGGCCGCTTACGCCGCGCGTTACGTGGCCAAGAACATCGTGGCCGCCGGCCTGGCCGACAAGTGCGAAGTGCAGGTCTCCTACGCCATCGGCGTGGCCGAGCCGACCTCGATCTCGGTGACCACCTTCGGCACCGGCAAGGTCGGTGACGACGTGATCGAGAAGCTGATCCGCAAGCACTTCGACCTGCGCCCGTACGGCATCACCAAGATGCTGGACCTGGAGCACCCGATCTACCAGCCGACCGCCAGCTACGGCCACTTCGGCCGCAAGCCGCGCGAGATCAGCTACGTGGACGGCGCCGGCAAGAAGCAGACCGCGACCGCCTTCTCCTGGGAGAAGACCGACCGCGCCGAGGCCCTGCGCAAGGATGCCAAGCTGAAGTAACCGCCGCAGGACATCGCGACGACGGGAACGGGCCGCTCACGCGGCCCGTTTTCTTTCCCGGCGACGGGTCGCACGCCCCACGCCGGGATCGGTTAGCCTGCGCGCCTCACCTTGCGGAGGCGTGCCATGGAATCGCTGAAGAGCCACCAGCTCACGATGACGGTGCTGATGACGCCCGACATGGCCAATTTCTCCGGTAAGGTCCACGGCGGCGCGATCCTCAAGCTGCTGGACCAGGTGGCCTACGCCTGCGGCAGCCGCTACGCCGGCAAGTACGTGGTCACCCTGTCGGTGGACCAGGTGATGTTCCGCCAGGCCATCAACGTGGGCGAGCTGGTGACCTTCCTCGCCTCGGTCAATCACACCGGTACCTCGTCGATGGAGATCGGCATCAAGGTGGTGGCCGAGGACATCCGCAAGCAGAGCGTGCGCCACGCCAACAGCTGCTTCTTCACCATGGTGGCCGTGGACGACGAGGGCCGCACCACCCCGGTGCCGCCGTTGGAGCCGACCACACCGGACGAGATCCGACGCTTCGCCGCCGCACGCCTGCGCCGCCAGTTGCGCGAGGAAATGGAACGGCGGCACGCCGAACTGGGCATCCGGGCAGCGGAAAACGCCTGAACCGCCGTTTCGGCCGGCGCACGCCGGCTACAATACGCACATGTCCTTGATGCAATTCCAGCGGGTCGACTTCAGTGTCGGCGGGCCGCTTCTCCTCGAACACGTAGACCTTTCCATCGAACCCGGCGAGCGCGTCTGCATCGTCGGCCGCAACGGCATGGGCAAATCCACGCTGATGCGGCTGATGGCCGGCGAACTGAAGCCCGACGACGGCGAAATCCGCGTGCAGAACGGTGTCGTCGTCGCGCGCATGGCGCAGGAAGTCCCGCAGGACACGCAGGGCACGGTGTTCGATGTGGTGGCCGAAGGGCTGGGCGACCTGGGCCAGTTGCTGGCGCGCTACCACCATGCACTGCACGACGGCGACATGGACGCGATGGGCGAGGCGCAGGCACAGATCGAGGCGCAGCATGGCTGGGACCTGGATCTGCGCGTGCAGCAGGTGCTGACGCGCCTGGAACTGCCCGAGGAGACCGACTTCGCCGCCCTGTCCGGCGGCATGAAGCGGCGCGTACTGCTGGCGCAGGCCCTGGTCCGCAAGCCCGACATCCTGCTGCTGGACGAGCCGACCAACCATCTGGACATCGAAGCGATCGCCTGGCTGGAGGGCTTCCTCAAGCAGTTCGAGGGCAGCATCGTCTTCGTCACCCACGACCGCAGTTTCCTGCGTTCGCTGGCCACGCGCATCGTCGAGATCGATCGCGGCCAGCTGACCAGCTGGCCCGGCGACTACGACAACTACCTGCGTCGGCGCGAGGAGCGCCTGCATGCCGAAGCGCAGGAGAACGCGCGCTTCGACAAGCTGCTGGCGCAGGAAGAAGTGTGGATCCGCCAGGGCATCAAGGCGCGCCGGACGCGCAACGAAGGCCGCGTGACCGCGCTGAAGGCGATGCGCCGCGAACGCGCGCAACGGCGCGAACTGTCCGGCAACGTCCGGATGGAAGTGGCCAGTGCGCAGAATTCCGGCAAGAAGGTCATCGAGGCGAAAGGCATCACCCAGGCCTACGACGGACGCGTGCTGCTGGACGATGTGTCGGCCACAATCATGCGTGGCGACCGTGTCGGCATTGTCGGCCCGAACGGCGCCGGCAAGTCGACGCTGCTGAAGATCCTGCTGGGCGAACTCGCCCCGCAGCACGGCGAAGTGAAGCTCGGCACCGGGCTGCAGATCGCCTACTTCGACCAGCACCGCAGCCAGCTGGATGAATCGCGCACCGCGCTGGAGAACGTGGCCGAAGGCAGCGACTTCGTCGAACTCAATGGCAGCCGCAAGCACATCATCGGCTACCTGCAGGACTTCCTGTTCTCGCCCGAGCGCGCACGCGCGCCGATCACCCGCCTGTCCGGCGGCGAACGCAACCGCCTGCTGCTGGCCAAGCTGTTCGCGCAGCCGTCCAACCTGCTGGTGATGGACGAACCGACCAACGACCTGGACGTGGAAACGCTGGAGCTGCTGGAAGAACTGCTGCTGGACTACAAAGGCACGCTGCTGCTGGTCAGCCACGACCGCGACTTCCTCGACAACGTGGTCACCAGCACCCTGGTGCTGGAAGGCGAAGGCAGGCTGGGTGACTACGTGGGCGGCTATTCGGATTGGCTGCGTCAACGCCGCATGCCGGCCGCGACCTCCGGATCACCCACCAAGCCGACGCTCTCGCAGCAGCCCGAACCTGTCGCCGCCAAGCGCAAGCTGGGCTTCAAGGAAGCCCGCGAACTCGAACAGTTGCCTGCGCGCATCGAGGCACTGGAAGGCGAGGTCGCGAAACGCACGCAGGCCATGAACGACCCGGCTTACTATCAGCAGCCTCCTGCCGACCTCCAACGCGCCAACGACGAACTCGCGGCGAAACAGGCGGAACTGGACCACGCCTACCAGCGCTGGTCGGAGCTGGATGGGTGAGCAGTGGCTTCACTGTAGGAGCGACGTGAGTCGCGACCGCAGGCGTTGACTGCCGGCGACCGTCGCTGCATCCGCCGCCCCATCGATCGCGTCTTCTCTCTGTTTCGATCCACCGCAACCGGATAGCGTGCGGTCGCGACGTACGTCGCTCCTACAACGGCAGGTTCGCTCACCCGGTGTTCTGCACGCCCTGTGACACACCGTTGATGCTCGCCACCAGTGCGTGCAGCAATGCCTCGTCCTCGCGCCCGCTCGCGCGCCAGCGCTTCAGCAGGTCGGCCTGCATGACGCTGATGGGATCGATGTAGGGGTTGCGCAAGCGGATGGACAGCGCGAGGCGCTGGTCGTGCTGCAGCAGCCATTCGTTGCCGTTCAGCGCCAGCACCCAGTGCAGTACCGAAGCATGTTCGCGCTGCACCTGCGGGAAGAACACGTCGTGCAGGTCACCCGCCATGCGCGAGTACATCTCGGCAATGCTCAGGTCGCCCTTGGCCAGCACCATCGATACGTCGTCCAGGAAGGTCTTGAAGAACGGCCAATCGCGCGCCATCTCGCGCAGCGCGTCTTCGCCGTAGGCGTCCGCAGCTGCCTGCAGGCCGGCGCCCACGCCGTACCAGCCAGGGATCACCGCGCGTGCCTGGCTCCAGGCGAACACCCACGGAATCGCGCGCAGGTTGCCGAGTGCCGCGTCCTGCCCCAGGCGTCGCGAGGGACGCGAGCCCAGCGTCATCCGCTCGATCACATCGATCGGCGTGGCGCTGCGGAAATAGTCCATGAAGCGCGGCGACTGCACGAACGCGCGGTAGGCCTGCGTGCTCTCGCTCGCGACCAGCGCCATGATTTCGCGCCAGCGTGCTTCGCGCGGTTCCGGTGGACGCGGGCGCAGGCTGGACAGCAACACGGCGCCGACGGACTGTTCAAGCGAGCGCAATGCCAGCGCACGGATGCCGTACTTGCGATGGATCACTTCGCCCTGCTCGGTCACGCGCAGGCGGCCGTCGACGCTTCCGCGCGGTGCCGCTTCCAGCGCGCGCGAGGTCTTGCCGCCCCCGCGGATGATCGACCCGCCACGGCCATGGAAGAACGTCAGCTTGATGCCGAGTTCCTGCGCGGCATCGACGAGATCCACCTGTGCCCGCTGCAGGCCCCAGCGCGAGGCGGCGATGCCGCCGTCCTTGCCGCTGTCGGAGTAGCCCAGCATCACCATCTGCACGTTGTCGCGCGCTGCCAGGTGGGCGCGGTAGACGGGGTCGGCCAGCAGGTCGCGCAGCACGTCGGTGCCATGCCCGAGGTCGTCGATGGTTTCGAACAACGGCGCGATATCGAGCGGCACCTGCCCTGCGTCGTCGACCAGCCCGCCCCGCCGCGCCAGCGCCAGCACGGTCAGCACGTCGGCGCGACTGTGCGCCATGCTGATGATGTAGGTGCCCAGCGCGTCGGTGCCATGGCGCGTACGCGCATCGGCCAATGCACGGAACACGGCGTCGAGGCGTTCGTTCCCTTCCTGATCGGATGCGGGCAATGCCTTGTCGCCGTGCGCGTAAGGCCCCAGCAGCGCCGCACGTTCCACGGTGTCACGGTTTTCCCACCCGCCGTCGCCGAGTGCGGCCGCCACGGCGCGCGCGTGCACGCTGGATTCCTGGCGCACATCCAGCCGAGCGAGATGGAAGCCGAAAGTCCGCACGCGCCACGCCAGCCGGCGCACGGCGAACCAGCCGGCATGGATGCCGCGGTTGGCTTCCAGGCTGTGCAGGATCAGATCGATGTCGTGCGCCAGTTCCTCCGGCGAGGCATAGCCTTCGGCGCGGTCTTCCAGCGTGGCCTGCAGGCGCGCACGCATCAGGTCGTTGAGCAGGCGGTACGGCATGTCGCCATGGCGTGGGCGCGACTTCTTCACGGCCTCCGGCATCAGCGCGCGATACGCCTCCACGCGCGCGGTCACGTCGGACGACACCCCGATGATGGAACTGGACTGGCTGAGCAGCGTGGTGAGCTGGCGCAGTTCCTTCAGGTAGCGCGTCAGGATCGCGCGCCGTTGCGCATCCAGCGTGGCGGTGACGGTGCCGGCGTCGACGTTGGGATTGCCGTCCATGTCGCCGCCGACCCAGGTGCCGAAACGCAGCACGCGCGGGAGGTGCGCGGTGACCTGCGGCGCAGCGCCGTAGACCTCGGTGATCGCGTTCTCCAGCGTTTCATACAGCACCGGAATGACCCGGTAGAGCACTTCGATCAGATAGAAGCCGACATGCTCGCGCTCGTCTTCAACGCCCGGGCGTACGGGCGACGAGTCGGCCGTCTGCCAGGCCGAGGTCAGCGCCATGCGGAAGCGTGCCGTATCGGTCGCCAGCTCGCCCGGCGTGCGCGTGCCATCCAGCCCGTTGATCAGGCTGGCCACCATCAGTTGCTCCTTCTCCAGCAGCGCCCGGCGCACGGCTTCGGTCGGATGGGCGGTGAACACCGGCTCCACATCGATGCGCGGCAGCCACTGCGCCAGCTCGTCCAGCGTCACGCCCTGCGCCTTGAGCTTGGACAGGGTGTCGTGCAGGCCGTCGGGCTGCGGCCGGGCGCTGCCGGCCCGCTGGTAGTCGCGGCGGCGGCGGATGCGGTGGACGCGCTCGGCGATGTTCACCACCTGGAAGTACGTGCTGAAGGCGCGGATCAACGATTCCGCCTGTTCGGGCGGTTGGCCATCCAGCAGGCCGGCCAATGATTGCGGCGGATCGCCGGTCTGCCGGCGCGCGATGGCCGTGGTGCGTACACGCTCCACGCCCGCCAGGAAGTCCGGCGACACCTGTTCGGCCAGCATGTCGCCGACAAGGGCGCCCAGCCGGCGCACGTCTTCACGCAGGGGGACGTCGGGCGGAGCGAATTCGAGACTGCGGGGGCTGTTCATGCGCGGCGCGTGGATCCCGTCGTTCGTTTGGCTTGTATTGGTATTGCCCGGAAGGACAATTGGTCTGCTGCAGGGCAACAATCCAAGCCTACCCGATCAGGCAAACCCGTGCGCCATCGTTTCATCCGGAACAAGCGATATATAATGGCCGCCCTTCGCCGAGGGGCGCTGCGACCGTGACCATGGAGTCCGGCCAGGCTCGGTGGAATGAACCTGCAACGGCGCCCGGATAACCTGCGACCCTGATCGCACAGACCGGAGCAAGAGCCATGAACGCAGTACGCACGTTTTCGACCGAGGGCGACTACAAGGTCGCCGACATTTCCCTGGCCGACTGGGGCCGCAAGGAACTCGACATCGCCGAGCACGAGATGCCCGGCCTGATGTCCATCCGCCGCAAGCACGCCGCCGCCAAACCGCTGAAGGGCGTGCGCGTGACGGGCTCGCTGCACATGACGATCCAGACCGCCGTGCTGATCGAGACGCTGAAGGACATCGGCGCCGACGTGCGCTGGGCCTCGTGCAACATCTTCTCCACCCAGGACCACGCCGCCGCCGCGATCGCTGCCACCGGCACGCCGGTGTTCGCATGGAAAGGCGAGACGCTGGAGGAATACTGGGACTGCACGCTCGACGCACTGACCTTCACCCTGCCCGACGGCACCCAGACCGGTCCGGAACTGGTGGTGGACGACGGCGGCGACGTCACTCTGCTGATCCACAAGGGCTATGAGCTCGAGAACGGCAGCGACTGGGTCAACACCGCCTCGGGCAACCACGAGGAGCAGGTGATCAAGGACCTGCTGAAGCGCGTCGCCAAGGAGCGTCCGGGCTACTGGACCCGCGTGGTCAAGGACTGGAAGGGCGTGTCCGAAGAGACCACCACCGGCGTGCACCGTCTCTACCAGATCGCCGAACAGGGCAAGCTGCTGGTGCCGGCGATCAACGTCAACGACTCGGTCACCAAGTCCAAGTTCGACAACCTGTACGGCTGCCGCGAGTCGCTGGCCGACGGCCTGAAGCGCGCGATGGACGTGATGCTGGCCGGCAAGCTCGCCGTGGTCTGCGGTTACGGCGACGTGGGCAAGGGCTCGGCGCACTCGCTGCGGGCCTACGGCGCCCGCGTCATCGTCACCGAGATCGACCCGATCTGCGCGCTGCAGGCGGCGATGGAAGGCTTCGAGGTCAACACCGTCGAAGACAGCCTGGGTCTGGCGGACATCTATGTCACCACGACCGGCAACAAGGACATCATCACCCTCGAGCACATGAAGGCGATGAAGGACCAGGCCATCGTCTGCAACATCGGCCACTTCGACAACGAAATCCAGGTGGACGCGCTGTACGCCTCGGAAGCCAAGCGCATCAATATCAAGCCGCAGGTCGACAAGTTCGTGTTCCCCAACGGCAACGCGATCTTCCTGCTGGCCGAAGGCCGCCTGGTGAACCTGGGCTGCGCCACCGGCCACCCGAGCTTCGTCATGTCGAACTCCTTCGCCAACCAGACGCTGGCGCAGATCGACCTGTGGGCGAACAAGGACGTGTACGAGAAGACCGTGTACCGCCTGCCGAAGCAGCTCGACGAGGAAGTCGCGCGCCTGCACCTGGAGAAGATCGGCGTGAAGCTGACCACGCTCACCAAGGACCAGGCCGACTACCTCGGCGTGGCGGTCGAAGGCCCGTACAAGCCGGACCACTACCGCTACTGATCGCGGCGGCGGTTTCGCTGCACTACCGGAACGGGCGCCCCAGGGCGCCCGTTCTGCATTGCGTGACGGAATGCGCTTTACCGTCACCGTCACCACACCCCGGCGCTTGCCTCCCCGGCGCGATCATCGCAAGCTTGGCCGCCGTTTCGGTTTGCGCCGGGCACTGTCCTTCGTGACCCGTCGCGCAACGACGTCAATCCGGGAGTGGACATGCAACGCGACCAGGGGAGCGGCGGCACCGCGCACCCCGCAAGCAAGGCAACACCAGCAACGGAACCCCGCCTGGGCGAAAAACTCGGCTACGGCGTCGGCGATTTCGGCTTCAATCTGTATTGGGCCAACATCTCGGCGTTCCTGCTCATCTTCTATACCGACGTGATGGGACTGGCGGCTGCTGCGGTCGGCACGATGATGCTCGTCACCAAGGTGGTGGACGCCATCACCGATCCGCTGATGGGCGCGCTGGCCGATCGCACGCGCAGCCGGTTCGGCCGCTTCCGGCCCTACCTGCTTTATGGCGCATTGCCGATGGCATGCGCGGGCGTGCTGACCTGGACCGTGCCCGACCTGGGCGACGGGGGAAGACTGGTGTGGGCGTACGCGACTTTCACCCTGATGATGCTCGCCTATACGGTGCTGAGCATTCCCTACTCCGCGCTCTCCGGCGTCATCACCGCCGACAGCCAGCAGCGCACGCAGTTGATCAGTTTCCGCTTCATCGCCGCCTTCGCCGGCACGATGGCGGTGAACTGGCTCACGCTGGATCTGGTGCGGTGGCTGGGGCGCGGCGACGAGGCGCTGGGCTGGCAGTTGACGCTGTCGCTGTACGGCGTGATCGCCACGGCAGCATTCGTCACCGTGTTCCTGACCACGCGCGAGCGCGTCGCGCCTCCACCGCAGCAGCGCAGCGCGATCCGGCAGGACATCGCGGACCTGCTGCACAACCGGCCGTGGATGGTGCTGTTCGCGCTGGCGCTGATCATCATGGTGACCATCGTGATGCGTGGCGGCTCGCTGGCGTATTACCTCAAGTACCACCTCGAGCGGCCGGAGCTGACCGGTCTTTTCCTTGGCACCTATGCGCTGGCCCTGGCCGTGGGCGCCGGACTGACGCCCCTGATGACCCGCTACGTGGACAAGCGGCGATTGATGGCATGGCTGATGGCGGGCGTCGGCGTGGTGAGCTGTGCGATGTTCTTCATCCCCCCTGACGCGGTCTGGCTCATGTTCACGCTGAACCTTCTGGTCGGACTGATGCTGGGGCCCAAGTCACCCCTGGCCTTTTCGATGTACGCCGACTGCGCCGACTACACCGAATGGAAGACCGGTCGGCGCGCCACCGCGATGACCTTCGCCGCGGCGACGTTCTCGCAGAAGCTCGGTGGCGCGCTGGCGTCGGCGACCATCGCCTGGATCCTGGCCGGGATGGGCTACGTGGCCAACGCAGCGCAGTCGGATGCCTCGCGGCTGGGCATCGTGCTGCTGCTGACCGTGATTCCCGGCGCCGTCGCCCTGCTGGCGGCGTGGGTCATGCGGTTCTATCCGCTGGATGGCGCCACGTTGTCGCGGGTCCAGGCCGAACTGCAGTCCCGCCGGGAGGCATCGGCATGACGGACGTGCCTTGCGGCTTCGAAGAGCAGGGCCGTCGCTTCGTCCTGACCAGCCCCACGGCGATGCCCGCCGCGTCCACGTTCCTGTGGAACCGGAGGATGCTGCTGCAGCTAAACTGCCGCGGGTTCGCCACGGCGCAGTTCATGCAGCCGGAGCCCGCCAAATACGCGCATGCACCGACGCTGGAGGCCAAGACCTTCATGCAGCCGGAGCAGCCGTACTACGCGCATCACCCGGGCCGCTTCTGCTACGTGAAGGACGAGGAGGACGGCGGACTTTTCTCCGTGCCACACGAACCGGTGCGACGGATGCCGGAGGCATTCGCGTTCTCCGTCGGCCTGGCCGATGTGGCGTGGCGCGTGCGATGCGCCGGCATCGAGGTCGAGATGGGCGTGGTGTTGCCGGTCGACGAGGTGGCGGAGTTGTGGACGGTGCGCGTGCGCAACCGGTCGGGGCGTCGACGACGCCTCAGCCTGTATCCCTACTTTCCGGTCGGCTACATGTCGTGGATGAACCAGTCGGGCAGCCATCGCGCCGATCTGGGCGGCATCGTCTGCGCCAGCGTCACGCCTTACCAGAAGGTCGAGGATTACTTCCGCAACCGCGACTTCAAGGACCGCACCGTCCTGCTCTACGAGCGGACGCCGGATGCATGGGAAGCCCACCAGGCGAACTTCGAAGGCGAAGGCGGATTGCATGCGCCGCAGGCCATCGTCGGCCAGGATCTGCTGGGCGGCGGCGATGCGGCCTATGAAATGCCCACCGCCGTGCTGCAGTACCGGGTGGACCTCGCGGAGGATGAGGTACAGGAGTACCGCTTCCTGTTCGCACCGGCGCGCGATGACGACGAGATCCGGCGCCTGTGCGAACGGCATCTGTCGAAGGAAGCGTTCGCGGGAGCGACGGCAGGCAGCGCGGCCTACGTCGACGCGGGCACGGGATGCCTGCACATCGAGACACCGGACCCGTGGCTGGATGCGTTCGCCAACCACTGGTTGCCGCGCCAGGTCTACTACCACGGCGACGTCAACCGCCTGACCACGGACCCGCAGACGCGCAACTACCTGCAGGACCACATGGGGATGGGCTTCCTGCGTCCGGAAGCCGCACGGGCGGCGTTCCTGCACGCCCTGTCGCAGCAGGAGCCTTCCGGGGCGATGCCGGACGGCATCCTGCTGGTGGAAGGTGCCGAGCTGAAGTACATCAACCAGATCCCGCACACCGATCACTGCGTGTGGCTGCCGATCTGCCTGCGCGCGTACCTGGACGAGACCGGCGACGACGCCATCCTCGACGCCCTGGTGACCGACCGCCATGGAGAAACGGTCAGCGTGTCCGAGCGCATCACGCGCGCCATGCGCTGGCTGCTGCAGGCACGCGACGCGCGCGGCCTGAGCTATATCGCGCAGGGCGACTGGTGCGACCCGATGAACATGGTCGGCTGGCGGGGACGCGGCGTGTCCGGCTGGCTGACGCTGGCCAGCGCCTATGCATTGAAGCAGTGGACGGAGATCTGCGCGCGCCGCGGCGACGACATGCTCGCCGACGAGTTCCGCGTGGGCACGCAGGCGTGCAACGCCGCCATGAACGCACACCTGTGGGACGGAGACTGGTACGGGCGCGGCATCACCGACGATGGTGTCGCGTTCGGCGTCAGCGGGGATGGCGAAGGCCGCATCTTCCTCAACCCGCAGAGCTGGGCCGTCCTCAGTGGCGCGGCCGACGCCGACAAGCGCGCGCGCATGCTGGCCGCCGTCGACACGCACCTGGTGTCGCCCTACGGCGTGACCATGTATGACCCGCCGTACACCCGCATGCGCGAGGATGTCGGACGGGTGACGCAGAAATTCCCCGGCACGGCCGAGAATGGCGCGGTCTACAACCATGCGGCGGCGTTCTATCTGTACAGCCTGTACCAGGCCGGCGACGCCGACCGTGCATGGCAGATACTGCGCGCGATGCTGCCGACGCCGGACGCCGCCGATTGCCTGCAGCGTGGCCAGTTGCCGGTGTTCGTGCCCAACTACTACCGCGGCGCATGGCGCCTGCACCCGCGCACCGCCGGCCGCTCCAGCCAGCTCTTCAATACCGGCACGGCCGCCTGGCTGTACCGCTGCCTGGTGGAGGAACTGTTCGGTTTGCGGGGCGAAGGCGATGTGCTGCGGATTGCGCCGCAGCTGCCTTCCCATTGGCCATCGGCACGCGCAACGCGCCGCTTCCGGAGCGCCGTGTTCGAAACGCACATCGAACGGGTTCCAGGTCTCGCGCGGATGCGCGTCGCACTGGACGGTAAATGGCAGCACGACCATGCGATCCGCGGTATCGAAGCCGGACGCACGTACCAGGTGCGGGTGGAACTGCCGGCATGAGCGGCATCCGGGTCGCCGTGGTGATAGGCGTGTCAGGCAGTGGCAAGACCACGCTGGCGCACGCATTGGCCGACGCCTGGCCCGCGACGTTCCTGGATGCCGATGATTTCCACAGCATCGCCGCGAAGGTGCGCATGGCCGGCGGGCTTCCCCTCACCGACCGCATGCGGGCCCCTTGGGTGCGCCGCATCGCCCTGGAGCTGCAGCGCCGCGTGGCGGCAGGCGAACGCGTGGTGCTGGCGTTCTCCGGCCTGCGCCGACGTCACCGCGATAGGCTGCGTGCGACCGGGTTGCCGTTGCGCTTCCTGTTCCTGCACGGCGACAAGCGGCTCATCGCCGCACGGATGCACGCGCGCAGCCGCCACTACATGCCCGCGTCGCTGCTGGACAGCCAGTTTGCCGCGCTGGAAGAACCCACTGCGGAGACCGATGTAGTCCGGCTCGGCATTGAACAGTCACCGGCGGTGCAGCTGGACCAGGCGTTTGCGGAGCTGCAATGACGTTCTGCGTGCAGTAGATGGCCACCGCGTGAATGCACGGCTTCCCGCATCGCGCATCAGGGGCGCCAGTTGGCGTTGCGGTCCCAGAACGCCACGCTCCGCCGGTAGGCCTCGGCATCCAGCGGCACGCCCGAGCCACCCTCCTCCACGCCCAGCGCATTGCGCATCATCGTGATGGGCGCCATGGGGATCTCGTGCGGCGTGGCGGTGTAAAGGCAACCCACCACGCCCCAGTCGCCGTCGATCGGCGCCTTCTCCTTCGCCAGCTGCGCGGCGCTGTACAGGATGACGATCAGGTAGTCGGCCACCGGCGGTTCGACCCCTTCGAACCAGCGCACCAGCACGGGCAGTTCCGCCGACGAGCGCGCTTCGTAGGCCGACCGCAGCAGATGCCGGTTGTCGTCGGTGATGGGCACGGTCAGGCAGCGGGTCGCCGTCCAGTTCCGGTGCACATGCAGGCGACAGAATGGTGCATAGCCAGCGAGTACTTCGAACGGCTTCTCATCGTTAAGGCGTTGCTCGAATGCCTCCGGGGTGCAGTCCTGGATGGCATTGCGGCGCCTGTCGGCCGGGAACAGGCGGGTACGGGCGAAAGGGGTCAGGACGATGGTCATGCGGCAGGCGAAGGTGGGAGGGCGACAGGGTAGCGGCGCGGGCCCACTGCGGGATACGGCCCCGCGCCACAAAGATGCATCATTCATCCGGATGAAGAGATATAATGCCCCCACGATCCGACGGGCGCCCTCCATGCCATCCATCAGCTTCGAGTTCTATCCCCCCAAGACCGATGAGCAGCGCACGCAGCTCGATCGCACCGCGGACAAGCTGAAGACGCATGCGCCCGACTACGTGTCCTGCACGTTCGGCGCCGGCGGCTCCACGCTCAGCTACACATCGGAAACGGTCCGGCACCTCAACCAGCACCACGGCTTCGACGCCGCGCCGCACCTGTCGTGCGTGGGGGGCAGCCGCGAAGAAATCCGCGAACTGCTGCGCCTGTACCGCGCGCTCGGCTGCAAGCGCATCGTCGCCCTGCGCGGCGACCTGCCTTCCGGCATGGGGCATCCGGGTGATCTGCGCTACGCGTCGGAGCTGATCGAATTCATCCGCGCCGAACACGGCGATGCCTTCCATATCGAAGTCGGTGCGTATCCCGAGACGCACCCGCAGGCAGAAGACGCGCTGACGGACCTGCACCACTTCAAGGCCAAGGTCGATGCCGGTGCCGACGGCGCGATCACGCAGTACTTCTACAACCCGGATGCGTACTTCCACTTCGTGGATGCGGTGCGCAAGCTCGGGGTGGAGATCCCGATCATCCCGGGCATCATGCCGATCTCCAACTTCACCCAGCTGCGTCGCTTCTCCGAAGCATGCGGCGCGGAGATCCCGCGCTGGATCGGCAAGCGCATGCAGGCACTGGGCGACGATGCGGACGCCATCCGCGACTTCGGTGCCGACGTGGTCGCCAGCCTGTGCGAACGCCTCGTCGCCGGCGGCGCACCCTCGCTGCACTTCTACACGCTCAACCTGGCCAAGCCCACCCAGACCGTGCTGGCGCGATTGGGCTGGGGCCGTTGAGCGTCGGCCACCGGGTCCGTCCTTCCGGCAGGTGAACGACCTCCCATTCCGTGCGCTTGCGCCATGACCTGGACGCAGGCGCGGATTAGGCTGGCCACATGCGTTCCCTGCCCTGTCTTGCCCTGCTTTGCCTGGCCCCGTGGACTTGCCTGAAGGTGCATGACGCGCGTGCGCAGCAGCAGGGCGTGCAGCGCTGCAGCACGATGTCCGGCCAGACCGTCTACACCGATAAGCGTTGCGAGGACATCGGCGCGATGGACCGGCTGCCGTCGGGCGACACGCCCACCGCCGCGACGGGCGCCCTCTACCGTGGAGGTTGCTCCCGCACGCTCAGCGACCTGGTGATGCAGGTCTCGTCCGCCATCCAGGCGAAGGACGTGAACCGCCTGGCCGGCGTTTACCACTGGACCGGCACATCAGACGCCACCGCACTGCGCATCCTCGACCGGCTCGATGCGGTCACCCAGCGTCCGCTGGTCGACATCGTCCCGGTCCGGCCAGCACCTGCACCAGTGCTGGATGCCACCGGACAGGTGGTCGACGCCAACCAGGATGGCTATTACCCGCACACCGCGCAGCGGCAGCGTCCCATCGGCCTGCGCGTGGTGCAGACGCTGAAGAACAGCGCCACACCCGCCGACACCACGTTCGGCCTGCGCAGGGCCTACAACTGTTTCTGGATAACGCTGTAGGACTGCATATGTGCTCTTAGACTTCACCATCTTAGGATGGCGCACTCAATGTTAATTGCTTCTGCTCATAGGAGCACACTACATTGATGACGCCTAAACCTAGGCGAACACAGAAAAGGATCTGATGTATGCGTAATCTGACCAATCACGAAACGAGAGCAGTATCGGGCGGCACTGAGTCCCCCAAGGATGCTGGAACAACATCAGGCCCCAATCCGTTCAACAGCCCTGGCGGAACCGTGCCCACCATTCACTTCGAAGAAGATGTTCCTTCAGGAAACCCCTTTAAGGACTAATCCCGTCAAAGGTGCCTTCCAATGTTTCGCGAAGGCACCACGTTCCGTCACTTCACGCCGGAAGCCTCCTCACCAGCCACACCCCCAGCTTGATGAACAGTCGAATGGGTGGAGAAGCGCAGCGTGGCCACCACACCCTTTGGCTCGCCCGGCTGCACACCGACCTGCCAGCCGTACAGCGCGCATAGCCGGCTGACGATCGACAGACCAATGCCACCACCCTGGGAATGGCCGGCGTGGGTACCACGGTAGCCGCGTTCGAACAGCCGTGCGGCGTCTTCCTTGCTGAGTCCCGGACCGGAATCGACCACTTCCACCGCATCCGGCAGCAGGCGCACGACCACTTCGCCTTCCTTGGTGTACTTTACGGCGTTGCCAATCAGGTTGCCGAGGGCCACCGACAGCGCGGCTTCGGGCGAGTCGACGGTCACTCCGCCCTCGCCCTCCACGCGCAGCACCAGTGGCTTGCCGCCCAGCGTGGCACGGTGCGCATCGAGCAACTGGTCGACCACGCGCGCGACATCGGTGTTGCCATGGCCACGCTCGTTGCGCGACAGCAGCAGCAGCGCGCTGATCAGGTCCGTGCATTGCTGCTCGGCGCGCTGGATGCGCTGGATGCGGGT
The DNA here is from genome assembly GCF_052871755.1 of Pseudoxanthomonas sp. LARHCG66. Classification (NCBI taxonomy): domain Bacteria; kingdom Pseudomonadati; phylum Pseudomonadota; class Gammaproteobacteria; order Lysobacterales; family Lysobacteraceae; genus Pseudoxanthomonas; species Pseudoxanthomonas sp. LARHCG66. The sequence continues at coordinate 1,060,815 of NZ_JBIXJW010000001.1, forward strand.
GCGCGTCTTCTCGTCCATGTCAGGGCGCGACAAAATCAGCTCGACCGAGCCGCGGATGATGGCGAGTGGCGTGCGCAGTTCGTGGCTGACGTCGGCGTTGAACTCGCGGTCGCGCTGGACCACTTCGGTAAGGCGCCCGGAATAGTCGTCCAGCGCCTTGGCGAGTTCACCGACCTCATCCTCGGGAAAGTGGGATGCCAGCGCGCGAGGGTTGCTGCTGCCTCGATAAGAACGGAGACGTGCGGCGAGTTCGGAAACGGGGCTCATCACGCGCGAAGCCGACCACCAGCCCACCAAAAGCGAAAACATAGTGAATACAGCAATCGAGCCATAAACTGCTCGCTTGAATTGAACTTCCGCGCGTGCTGTCTGACCCATGTCGTAAGCAAGGAAGAACCAAACCTGCGGGGTCTTCCTCACGCCGAGCTTGAAGGGGTAAGGCCTCCCATCGTCGCCGATGTCGGTAATGTTGTGGATACCGTCAGGCAGCGCATACCACTCAGGCTTGTTGAGTCTGACGCTTTCGAACTTGTCAGGCAAATAGTAGTACGCCTTCACCTGCTCGAACGGCGCGCCTATGACCTGACCATCGCTCTCGGCGAAACGTCGCCATGATTCGTCCAGATTGCGGTTCATGACGTCTTCGACCAACTGATCCTCGACGCGCTGTCGCGCAACGATGGTCGCGTAAGCGAACAGGACCGTCAATCCGAAACCCAACAGCACGAACGACAGGATGATGCGGGTGCGCAGCCGCCGCCGGAAGCGGCGGTGGCGACGGGGTTTCGGCGACTCAGCTGCTGGCATCGGGCGCGGCGATGCGGTATCCGATGCCGTGGCGGGTCTGGATGTACGGGCTGTCGAACGGCTTGTCCACTACCGCACGCAAGCCATGGATGTGCACACGCAGGGAATCGGAGTCCGGCAATTCCTCGCCCCAGACGCGCGTTTCAAGCTCCTGGCGCGTCACCACGGCGGGAGACGCCTCCATCAAGGCCTGCAGGATCTTCAACGCAGTGGGATTCAACTGCAGCAGCTTGCCCTGGCGGCGCACTTCCAGCGTATCCAGGTTGTACTCCAGCTCGCCGACCTCCAGCACCCGCGTCTGCACGCCCTTGCCGCGCCGGGACAGCGCATTCAGGCGCACCTCGACCTCCTGCAATGCGAACGGCTTGATCAGGTAGTCGTCGGCACCGGAATCGAAGCCGGCCAGCTTGTTGTCCAGCGAGTCCCGCGCCGTCAGCATCAGCACCGGCGTCTGCTTGCGGGCTTCGTTGCGCAGCTTGCGGCAGACCTCCAGCCCGTCCATGCCGGGCAGGTTGAGGTCGAGCACGATCGCATCGAACTCATGCACGACCGCCAGGTGCAGTCCGGTCACACCGTCGGCCGCGAAGTCCACCGTATGACCCCGCTCCTCAAGGTAATCACCAAGGTTGGCGGCGATGTCGCTGTTGTCTTCGATAACCAGGATTCGCATTTTCAGAGATTCGGGTCAAATTGCTGCGAGCGGAAATTCTTGTCCATTTCATTCTGTGCCTCTTCGCGGTGACGTCGGCGTTCGGCAACCGTAATGCAATGGGTCGTGGAGCGCCTCGTGCCGACGGCCTTCTCCTTGGTACACACCAGGCGACTCTCTTCGCCCGCATGGGTCAGGATGGCGTTGATCAATTCCTGATCATTCAGCAACGTCGCCCGCTGCTCTGCGGACAGACCTTCAACCGATCCGTCCGTGCTCGCCAACTGGCTGGACATGCGGCTCAAGGCTTCCTTCACCTTGGCCGAATCCTGGGCGCTGATTTCGCCATATTTCTCGCCTCCCGCCAGATCGCGGAGGATCTGCTGCTGTTGCACACCAAAGGGCGACTGGATATTAAGTTTGCTGGCAGCGCCTTCGCGTGAAGACAGGGAATCAATCTTGGCGTGCGCTACGGATGACGTGGTCAGCAATAAGCCCAGAACAATCGCCTTAAGCATGCTTTGAATCTCCTGATGGGTGGCTGGGAGCACGATCAAACACGTCTGGGAAACACGACCCGGGCGACTCGAATGCCAGGCCATTCAAGCGCTCGCCGCGGCAACGCGTTTCCCTCAACTGCCCTTGTTGTAGGTACCCGAGGGGTTGCGGCGCATCACTTCCTGCGCGTCCTGGGCATCGCGACGACGTTCCGCAACAGTCTTGCACTGGGTCGTCGTCCGCAGCGACCCGATCTGCGCCTCGCGGCGGCAGACAAGACGGCTGTCGGCGGCGGCCTGGGACAGGATCTGGTTGATTTCGTTCTGCTCGTTGACCAGCTGGGTTTTCTGCTCGGGGTTCAAGGACCCGCCACTCTCGTTGATGATCGCGGCAAACCGGGCAAGGGATTCCTTGACCTTGGCACGGTCGGCGGTCGCGATCTCGACATAGGTTTCGCCGTCGTCCAATTGCTTCTGGATCAGCTCGACCTGTTCGGGCAGCGGCTTGTCGAGATCCAGCGCTTGCGGTTTGGTGGACTTGTCGCGGGGAGCGCCGTGGGCGGTCGCTGCCAACAGCAGCAGCATCAATGCCATGAAGGGAGGGCGACGCATGCTGCTTCCTTACGTGATGGGGATTACCGAATTTAGCCAACGGGACCCACGCCAGCAAGTATCGGAAGGGCTGGCTGAGAAAAACAAAGGCCCAAGCGGGCTTCCACCCGCTTGGGCCAAACTAATGCCCCGATTACCGTAAACCTGTGCTTTCCAGATGCAAACACCGGGAGGAACGCAGAGCTGCGGTCCGGACAAGGCTACGCGGGTTTCGATTAAACCACCGTTAAAGAGCGCGTTAATTTCACGTGAAAACAGGATGTTGGGGGCTGCAAAGCGCCCCGTCACCCTATTCAGCGCGTGCGGCGAGGTGCTCCACGATCCGCCCCGCGACGTCCACGCCACACACCGCCTCGATGCCTTCCAGTCCCGGGGTCGAGTTGACCTCCAGGACCAGGGGGCCACGCTTCGCGCGGATCAGGTCCACGCCCGCCACGCCAAGACCCAGCACTCGCGCCGCCCGTATGGCGACGGCGCATTCCTCTTCCGTGGCCACCGCGTGCTGGGCCGTGCCGCCCCGATGCAGGTTGGACCGGAAGTCACCCTCCGGGGCCTGGCGGCGCATCGACGCCACCACCTCGTCACCGACCACGAAGCAGCGCAGGTCGGCCCCCTCGGCCTCCGCGATGAATTCCTGTACCACGAAGCTGGCATATAGGCCGCGCAGGGCCTCGACGACGCTGCGGGACGCGGATGGCTTCTCCGTCAGCATCACGCCGGCCCCCTGGGCGCCTTCGTTCAACTTGATGACGTGCGGAGGGGGACCCAGCATCGAAAGCAGGTCGTGGGTATCGTCCGGGTTGTCGCCGAAGACGGTCACCGGCAGATCGATCCCCTGCGCCGCCAGCAACTGGTGCGTGCGCAGCTTGTCGCGTGCACGCAGGATGGCATCCGACGGGTTGGGACTGTACGTCCCCATGAGCTCGAACTGCCGCAGCACGGCCGTGCCGTAGCGCGTGATGGAGGCGCCGATGCGCGGGATGACCGCATCGTAGTCCGCCAGCGACCTGCCCTTGTAGTGCAGTTGGAAGCCGGTGGACGCGATACGCATGTAGCAGCGCAGCGGGTCCAGCACCCGCGCCGTGTGGCCACGCTGGCGCGCGGCCTCGACGAGACGTCGTGTGGAATACAGCTTGCCGTTGCGCGACAGGATGGCGAGCTTCATGGGTGGGCAATCACGGGGGCCGGGCACAGCATGCCACGCACGGGATACCGGGCGATGACAGGACGCGGGAAAGGGAATGCGGAGATGGAGCGGGTGATGGGAATCGAACCCACGCTAGCAGCTTGGGAAGCTGCAGTTCTACCATTGAACTACACCCGCACGATGCGGCGAGTCTATGCCGCAGGACGCGGCAAGGCAATGCGGCGCCGTCATCCGGCGCCGCATCGCGGGTCGTGCATCAGAAGTTGCCGCTCAAGGTCATGAACGCCGTGGTGTTGGTCCCGCCGCCCTGGTTGACCGTCGTGTTCACGCCCAGGTTGGCGTCGAAGCCGAACAGCCGCGTGCGCGCACCCAACAGCAACGTCCCGTAGCTGTCATCGGTGTCCAGGCCAGGTACCGCATAGGGCGCGGTGCCCGGCAACGACAGGGCCTGCGCGAAGACTTCTTCCGCCGGGTCCTCGAATTCCCTGTCCACCGTCAGCCGGGCATAGGGCGCCAGGTGATCGTTGATCGCGTAGCTGACCTGCCAGCCCGCGCTGCCGATCAATGAATCGAAATCCTGGTCCGGATACGCCAGCGCCGTCGAATTGACGTTGCTTTCGGTGTAGCCGTCCATCTCGATGGTCTGGGACACGACACTCACCACGGGACCATGGCGGAACGCACCCTCGCCGAATTCGTAGCCGGCGCTTGCACCCACCGTCAGGTTGGTGCCGTCCGGTGAGCCGCTGTGCCGGCGGGTCACGCCACCCAGCTGCACTTCGCGATCCACGTCGTACGAGATCCAGCTGTAGCTGACCTGCGCGTTGGCCCACAGGTGGTCGCCGTACCAGCCGGCAAAACCGCCCAGCGTGGCATCGGATTCGTCGAAGCTGCCGCGGCGCAGGCCGAAGTCGTACTTCGCGCGACCGTAACCGGCGAAGGCGCCGTAGACCCAGGAGCCCTTCGACCAGTCGACGCCGAAGGTTCCCATCGGGCCCGCGCCGTCGTACAGGTCGCCATCACCGTAGCGCAGGAAGTCGCCCCGCACGTCACCCCACCAGCGCATGCCGTCGCCGTCCGGCTTGCCGGCCACGTGTGACGCCACGCGGTCTGCGCGCGCGCGCCCATGCACGGAAGCGGTGTACGGCAGCAGCGCGATCTGGCGCGGGCCTTCCAGCATCGCCACCGCGTATTGCGACAGGATGCCGTGGGCCTTCGACGACGGATGCACGCCATCGGCGAAGGCATACACGTCCGGCGCGTTCGGGGTGGCGTAGTTGAGCGGGCTGCAGGTGACCGAGGATGCGGTGATCTGCGGATTGCAGGCGGTCCCGGTGACATTGCCGAAGCCGTATTCCGCCGGACTGGCGACGATCTCGCGCAGCAGCGTGAAGGTATCCAGCGGGATCACCCGCAGGCCGGCCGTGTTGATGGCCCCGAACAGCGCATTGTTGTAGGTCGTGGCCAGCTGCGTGCCGGCGGCCGCGCTCGCAGGTCCCTGCGCGCGGAACGACGGCGTGACGCCCAGGTCGGGTACGGTCGGCACCAGGATGTAGCGCGCACCCGCATTCTGCAGCGTCCCGATGATGCCGACCTGCGCCGTGACCGCGCCGCCGATGGTGGTAGTCGGGTTGGCGCCGGCGACCACGGCGAACAGGTCGTTCGCCCCGCCCCAGACGGTGTACAGCGCGTTCGGATCGGCGCGGCCGCCGTTGGCGGACAGGTAGCTGGTCAGCTGCGCGGTCATCGACGGAATCGGACCGAGCGCACCTGCGGTGTTGGTGCCGACGCGCGCACCGCCGACGGCGTAGTTGGTGCCGCCCTGGTTGGCGCTGCCAGCGGCCGTGCCGTAGTACTCGGCCAGGTACTCGGACCACACCAGGCCCGGATTGGTGGTGAAGCGGCCGAGCAAGGCGCCGTTCGGCCCCACCGCCTGGACCAGCGCCGGGCGGAAGTGGCCGGAATCGGTGAGGCTGTCACCGAAGAAGATGGTCTGGGAATACGGGCTGTCGCCTGCCAGGGCAGGGGCGGCCGCCACCGCCAGCGCAACGGCCAGCAGCGAGCGGACGGGCGAAAAGGAACGCTTCATGGAATCTCCGGGGCAAGGGATGGTCGACTGCGCGCCGGCTCTGCCGTACGGCTGCGCATGGCGCGCATCGTTCCACCAAGCCCGCCGGCGCACACGCTGCAATGCGGCAAGCGCCCTGGCCATCGGCGACAATGGCGGCATGGACATCCACTTGAACGGGCAGCCGCTGGCGCTGCCGGACCACAGTACCGTCGCCACCCTCCTCCACCTGCAAGGCCTGGCCGAGCGCCGGGTGGCGATCGAGGTCAATGGCGAGATCATCCCGCGCGGACAGCACGCACAGTGCGTGCTGCAGGCGGATGACCGTGTCGAGATCGTGCACGCACTGGGCGGCGGCTGAAACTGCGGATCGATCCGGGTCGGCGGGACGCACCGGCATGACATGGGCGATAATCGCCGCATGTCCAACACCGCCCCCCATGACCCGCTGGTGATCGCGGGCAAGACCTATCGTTCCCGCCTGCTCACCGGCACCGGCAAGTTCAAGGATTTCGAGGAAACCCGCCTGGCCACCGAGGCCGCGGGCGCCGAAATCGTCACTGTCGCCATCCGCCGCACCAACCTGGGCCAGTCGCCCAACGAGCCCAACCTGCTCGACGTGCTGCCGCCGGACCGCTACACCATCCTGCCCAATACCGCCGGCTGCTATACGGCCGACGATGCCGTACGCACCTGCCGGCTGGCGCGCGAACTGCTCGACGGCCACACGCTGGTGAAACTGGAAGTGCTGGGCGACCAGAAGACCCTCTACCCGGATGTCGTGCAGACCCTGGCCGCGGCTGAAAAGCTGGTGGCCGACGGCTTCGACGTGATGGTCTACACCAGCGACGACCCGATCCTGGCCCGTCGCCTGGAGGAGATCGGCTGCGTCGCGGTGATGCCCCTGGCCGCCCCCATCGGCTCCGGCCTGGGCGTGCAGAACAAGTACAACCTGCTGGAAATCATCGAGAACGCCAAGGTGCCCGTGCTGGTCGATGCCGGGGTCGGTACCGCCTCCGACGCCGCTATCGCGATGGAACTCGGCTGCGACGGCGTGCTGATGAATACCGCCATCGCCGGTGCGAAGTACCCGGTGCTGATGGCCAGCGCCATGAAGAAGGCCGTGGAAGCAGGACGCGAAGCCTTCCTGGCCGGACGCATTCCGCGCAAGCGCAACGCTTCGGCCTCCAGCCCGATCGACGGCCTGATCGGCTGAACCGATGACGGACCCGTTCTCCAGTTCCGGCGCCAAGGCCCCGCCCAAGCCCTTCACGATCAGCGAAGGCCGACGCGAAATCCGCAGCTTCGTGCTGCGGCAGGGCCGCTTCACCGACGCCCAGCAGCGCGCATTCGACACGCAATGGCCGCGCTTCGGGCTGGACTACACGGGCGCGCCACGCGACTACGACGCTGTGTTCGGCCGCACCGCACCGCGCGTGCTCGAGATCGGCTTCGGCAACGGCGAAGCATTGCGCTTCGCGGCGGCCCTCGACAAGGACCGCGACTACCTCGGCCTGGAAGTGCATGCGCCCGGCGTGGGCCGCCTGTTGAATGCACTGGCCGAAGACGGCAGCGACCACGTCCGTGTCTACCACCACGATGCGGTGGAAGTGCTGCAGCACGAGGTGGCCGACGGCTCTCTCGACGAAGTCCGCATCTACTTCCCCGACCCGTGGCACAAGAAGCGCCACAACAAGCGCCGGCTGGTGCAGCCCGAGTTCGCCGCACTGGTCGCGCGCAAGCTGCGCGTCGGTGGCCGCCTGCACTGCGCCACCGACTGGGAAGCCTACGCCGAGCACATGTGGGACGTGCTGGACGCGACGCCGGGACTGGCCAACCGCGCCGGCCCGCGCGGCAGCGTGCCGCGCCCCGACTGGCGGCCGCAGACGCATTTCGAGACCCGCGGCCAGAAGCTCGGCCACGGGGTGTGGGATCTTCTGTACGACCGCGAGTAATACCGCAGCACGCACCAGGAAACCGACCGCGACATGGAAAACGCGCTGACGCTGACCAACGACATGAAGCTCGTCCTCGGGCTGGTCGGCTTCACGATGGCGATGTTCCTGTTCGAACGCATCCGCGCGGATCTGGTCGCCCTGGTCGTGCTGGTGGTCCTGGGCATCACCGGGCTGATCGCGCCGGAGGAGATCTTCGGCGGCTTCTCGGGCAACGCGGTGATGAGCATCATCGCCACCATGATCCTCGGTGCGGGACTGGACCGCACGGGTGCGCTCAACCGCCTCGCCTCCTGGCTGCTGCGGCGTGGACATGGCATCGAGCAGCGGCTGCTGCTGATGACCACCGCCATCGCCAGCCTCAACTCCTCCTTCATGCAGAACCCATCGGTGATGGCGCTGTTCATGCCGGTCGCCTCGCGGCTGTCGTCGCGCACCGGACTGTCGTTGCAGCGCCTGTTGCTGCCCATTGCCGCCGCCATCGTCATGGGCGGCGCGTTCACCATGGTCGGCAACTCGCCGCTGATCCTGCTCAACGACCTGCTGGTCTCCGCCAACAACAACCTGCCCTCCGGCATGGCCACGCTGGAGCCACTGCGCATGTTCGCGCCATTGCCGATCGGACTGGCGCTGGTCGCGGCGTCGCTGCTGTACTTCCGCTTCCATGGCGACCGGAAGTTGAAGGAGGAAACCCCTGACGCTGACGGTGCCGTCACCCCGGCACGCACCGAGAGCTACTTCGCCAATACCTACGGCATCGAAGGCGACGTGTTCGAACTGGTGGTCACCGCGGAAAGCCCGCTGGTGGGCATGTCGCTGGGCGAGGCCGAAGCGCTGCACGATGCGCCGTTGATGCTCGCCCTGCAGACGGGCAACGATACGCGGCTCGCACCGCCGGCCGACATGCGGATCTGGGTGGGCAGCGTGCTGGGCGTGATGGGCACGCGGCAGGAGGTGGGCGATTTCGCCCAGAACCAGTTCCTGCGCATGTCCTCGCGCCTGCGCCACTTCGGCGACCTGTTCAACCCGAGCCGCGCCGGCATCTCCGAGGCCGTGGTGCCGCCGACATCCAGGTTCATCGGCAAGACCGCGCGCGAGCTGCGCCTGCGCAAGCAGAACGGCATCAGCCTGCTGGCGATCAACCGCGACAAGAAGGTCATCCGCGACAACGTGCGCGAAGAGAAGCTGCGCGCCGGCGACATGCTGGTGTTCCACAGCATCTGGCAGGACCTGGGACTGGCCGCCGAGAGCCGCGACTTCGTGGTGGTGACGGACTATCCGAAGGGCGAACAGCGTCCGCACAAGTTCAAGATCGCGATGACCATCTTCGCCATCACCATCATCATCGCGTTGACGTCCAAGCTGCCGGTCGCGCTGACCCTGATGACCGGCGTGGCCGGCATGCTGCTGACCGGCGTCCTGCGCATGGACGAAGCCTACGGCGCGATCAACTGGAAGACCGTGTTCCTGATGGCCGGCCTGATCCCGCTGGGCTGGGCGATGGACAGCAGCGGCGCTGCCGCCTGGGTGGCCGGGCACACGGTCGAACGACTGCCCGAGGGCATCCCCGTGTGGGCGCTGGAGATCGCCATCGCGCTGCTGACCACCGCCTTCTCGCTGGTCATCAGCCATGTCGGGGCCACCATCGTGATGGTGCCGATGGCGATCAACCTGGCGTTAGCGGCGGGTGGAAATCCCACCGCGTTCGCGCTGATCGTGGCGCTGTCGGCGTCCAACAACCTGATGACGGCCTCGAATCCGGTGATTTCGATGATCGTCGGTCCGGCCAACTACACCTCGCGCCAGCTGTGGCGCGTCGGCGGCCCCCTGTCGCTGATCTACACCATGGTCGTCGTGCTCGCGGTCAACGCCCTGTTCTGGTGGAACGGACGCGCAGGATGACGTCGCTGGCGCTGTCCCTGCTTCCCGGTCGCTACGCGGTCGCGCAACTGCCTGCGGATTCCGCGCTACCGGCGTGGTGGCCTAGCACCGGCATGCGACACGCCGGCTGGACCGATGACGAACTGTCGCTGGTCTGCGAAGAAGCGCATGTCCCTGGGAACGTGCGCTGCCAGCGTGGCTGGCGCATGTTCAAGCTGCAGGGGCCCTTCGATTTCGCCCTGACCGGCATCCTGAAGGCAGTGCTGGATCCGCTGGCGGCAGCGGGCATCGGGATCTTCGCACTGTCGACTTACGACACGGATTACGTGCTGGTGCAGGCACCTCGACTGGACGAGGCCCTGTCGGCATTGCGCGACGCCGGTCACCGCATCGACGCTTGAAAGACCGCCGCTACGTCACCGGCGCCGCAGCAGGATGCGCGCGGCCACCGCGCCGAAGTGCAACCAGATCGCACCAAACACGCCCGCCCGGGTAGCCATTCCGCATCGTGCGGCTTCGAACTTGCGGAAGTAGCGCCACAGGCCGCGGTGCTTGTGCCATTCCACGAACACCGGCCGCGCACGGCTCGATACGCCACGGATATGCAGCACGCGGATGTCGTTGGCGACGGCGACCCTCGCACCCGCCGCGCGTGCGCGACGGCAGAGGTCCATGTCCTCGGCATGCAGGCGATAGCCTTCGTCGAACCCGTCGATCCTGTCGAACAGCGCGCGCGGCATCAGCATCAACGCGCCCGACACGATGTCCACCGGCTGCAGCACTTGCCCGTCATCGACCGGCACCGCCAGCCTGGACGCCGCGCCCGGCGAACGCAGCATCGCGGCGAACAGAGGATCGCGACGACGCGCTGCCGCATCGCGCACGCCGCCCTCGTCCACCAGGTCAACGCCCAGCAACACCTCGCCCGCCGCATGGCGGGCGTGCGCGCGCAACCGCGACAGCGTGTCGGCCTCCACCATCAAATCGGGATTCACGAACGCCAACCAGGGCGCATGCGTATCGCGTGCACCCTGGTTGCAGCCGACCGCGAAGCCGGGATTGTCGGGATTGGCGATGAAGCGCAAGCGCGCATCCTGCAGCGCGTGGCGCTGCACGATCTCCATCGTGTCGTCGGTGGAGGCATTGTCCACCACGCGGATCTCGTCCACGCCATGCGCCGTGCGCAGCCGCATCAGGCAGTCGTCGATGCTGGTGGCGCTCTCATGCGTCACCACCACCACGGCGATGCCGGCCGCCTCAACCGAAGAGGTCACGCTGGCGCTCCGGTGATCCCGCTTCGGCGTACAGCGCACCCAACCGTTCGCGCGGTTCGTGCAGCGGATCCTCCATCAGGAACGTTGCCAGCCGCGGCGTGAAGGCGGGCCAGCGTGCGTTCAATGCGTCCATGTCGCCATCGGCAGGACCGCCCTCGCCTCCGCGCGCCACGAAGGCGGTCTCGCACAGGGTGTTGCGCCACCCCAGCCCGGCCAGGCGCAGCGACAGGTCGACCAGCGCGGCGTACCACGAGCCGTAGCTCGCGGCATCCAGGCCACCGACGCGCTTGCGGGCGCTGCCACGCAACGCCACCGCGTGCGCGACAGCCGCCGGAAGCTCCGGATGCAGCGGTGCCATCGCCGCGCAGGCATGCGCCGTGCGTTCGAAATCCGTGGGGGGCGGGCTCACTTCGCCGAGCCGTGGCCAGGCAGCGGCTTCGCCCGCGTTGCACCAGGGCGTGGCGGTGGCGATGGCGGCATCGCGGGCGAAACAGGCGGCCAGTTGCTGCAGCCAACCCGGCAAGGGCTGCGCATCCGGTGCCAGCACCACCACGTCGGCATCGCCGCAGGCCGCGAGCATCTGGTCCACATGCGCGACTTCGCCCAGCATGCGCGGCCGTCGCGTGTAATCGGCCTGCAGGCGCGTACGCGTCAGCCAGCGCTCGATGATGGCCAGGCCGCGAGGACCGGCCTGCGCGTCGTCGGCCAGCCACAGGCGCGTCCCGGCCGGTGTCCCGGCTTCCAGTGCACCCAGGCAGGCGTCGAGTGCATCGTCATCGGTGCCGATGGGCAACAGGACGATGGGCAGGGACGATGCGGCGGATGGCGTCACTTGTCGCGCGGCGTGTTCAGGGGTTCCAGCGCGCGGAAGCGCTTGCCGTACTCGTCGGTCAGGTCGTTCGCTTCCTGCGGGTTGCTGACGATGGTCGGCGTCAGCAGCACGATCACTTCGCTGCGCTCGGTGCCGGTGGTCTTCCTGCCGAACAGGCCACCGATGATCGGCAGGCGGCTCAGGCCCGGAATGCCGGACGATCCCTGGGTCGCCGTGTCGCTGATCAGGCCGGCCAGCATCACCGTGTTGCCGGCCTGCACGGCACCCTCGGTCTTGAAGCGGCGCGTGTTGATGCGCACGTTGCCGTTGGCGTCCGGCTCGCTGCCGGGCGAGCTGACTTCCTGCACGATATCGAGGAACACCATGCCGTCCCGGGTCACGCGCGGGCGCACCTTGAGGATCACGCCCGTATCCAGGTACTGCACCTGGCTGTAGGTGTTGTCGGTGCCCAGTCCCGGATTGACGGTGACGGACGATATCGGGATGCGGCTGCCCACATTGAGCGTGGCTTCGGCGTTGTTGCGCACGAAGATGGAGGGCGTCTGCAGCAGGCGCACGTCGGACACTTCGTCCAGCGCGGTGATGACGGCCGCCGCGTCGTTCTTGACCAGCGTCCACACGGCCCCCGCGCCGCCTACGCCCCCGATGCTGCCGGCGAGCGTGCTCCACTTGCTGGGCCCACCCGCACCGGGCGCAGCGAAGGGACCGAGGCCGTTGTCGGTCATCGCGCGTTCCAGGTACCAGTTCACGCCGTAGCTCAGGTCGCCGGTCAGCGACACTTCCGCGATCTGCGCTTCGATGTGGACCTGCAACGGCATCACGTCGAGCTTCTCGACCACCTCGCGGATCGATTGCCAGGCGCTGGCGCTGGCACGCACCAGCAGGGTGTTGGTCTCTTCCACGGCGGCCACGCCCACGCGACTGCCGTCGACATCCAGCGTCACCGCGCCATTGCCGCTGTCACGCTGGTTGAGCGAGAGCGACCCGCCACCCAGTCCGCCACCGCCGGAACCGCTGCTGCCCGAGCCACCGAAATCGACCGAGCCGCCGGTACCGCCCATGCCGCCGTCGTTGATCTGCACGGGATCGGTGCCCGGCATCAGCGACACATTGCCTGGCCCGCCGGTGGAACGGTCATCGCCTCCGGAACCGCCACCCGACGCGCCGAACACTTCCGCCAGCCGCTGCGCGAGTTCGCGCGCCTTGACGTACTTCAGCTCGTACGAAAACAACCGGCTGCCTTCGCCCGCACCGTCGATGCGCTCCAGCCACTGCTGGATCTGGTCGAGATAGGCCGGCTGCGGGGTGATCACCAGCACCGCATTCGCGCCTTCCAGCGGCATGAAGCGGAACATGCCGGCGCTGGGCGTCTTGCTGTCGTTGCCGAACACCTTCTCCAGGTCGGCGACCACGCGCGTGGCGCGGCCGGACTGGAGCGGGAACACGCCCACCGACATGCCCGACAGCCAGTCCACGTCGAAGATCTCGACGGTGCGGAGATAGTTCTCCAGTTCCGAGCGGGTGCCGGCGAGCGTGATGACGTTGCGGGTGGCATCGGTGTTGACGATGGCGTTGGGCCGCGCGTAGGGCTCCAGCACCTTCTTCATCTCGCTGGCGGAGATGAAACGCAGCGGCACCACGCGCACCTCGAAACCACGGGCATTGGCGGGGCTGCCGGTACCGGGCGCCACGCTGCCGGCCAGGGCCTGGTCGGCGGGCACGATGTTGTAGCGGCCACCGCTGTAGACCAGCCGGGCGTTGTTCCAGCCCAGCACCATTTCCAGCAGGTTCAACGCCTCGGCGGGCGACACCGGCTTGGGTGTGCCCAGCGTGACCGTGCCCTGCACGCCCGGGGCGATCACGTAGTTCTGCCCCAGCATGTCGCCGAGGATCGCCTTGACCACGGCGTGCACGGATTCGCCTTCGAAATTGAAGGTGGCCGATCCGCTGCTTGCGCTGCCCAGCGACGGCATCGGGGCGGCCGCTGCGCTGCGGTTGATCATCTGGCCGCTGCCACGACGGATCTGCGCCTGCGGACCACCGACCGGCGCCTCGGCTTCCGCCAAGGGTGCGGTCTGCGCGCTGCCGGGCACGACCTCGCCCGGCGGGGTGGTCGCGGAGCGGCGCACATCCGGCACCGGCGCGCTGGCGCAGCCGGCCAGCAGGCCGAGGCAAAGGGAAAACAGGATCACACGTGGCGTCATGCCGGCACTCTACTGTGTCTTGCCGGGCGTTGCCGGCGGCGTGGTGGGTTGCGCCTGCTGCTGGCGCAGCTGCGCACGGCGCTGCTCGATGCGCTGGCGGATGGCTTCCATCTGCTGGTCGGTGGTCGTGGCCGGTGCGGCCGTCGCGTCGTTGGCGCGTGGCGGCGAGGGTGCAGGCACTGGCGCCGGCCCCTGCGCAGCCGGCGACGGCACGGTCGGCATGACGGCGGGGGCATTGTTGCCACCGGTCGTGCGGCTGCCCGGCATGGGCGCGGGCATGGGCATGGGCACACCGGCCGGCGGGACGGCCGTCAGTGGGGGTCCGCCTGGCGCCCCGCCCACGAAGGGGGTGGGCGGCTGGCCGCCGGCGCCGTCGAAGACACGCAGTTCCAGCTCGCGCCGACCTTCGGGGCCATCGAACACGGCCCGGCGCGGTGCCAGTTCGCTCAATCGCCAGCCCGGGAAGCCTGCAGGGGATTCGCCCACCTTCACCCGCAAGCCCTCGCCCCCCTGCGCAGGCTGGACGATGGCCAACTCCAGCGATGGCGTGATCAGCACGCTGCTCAGCACCAGGTCGAAGGCCGGTGCAGCGGCTTCCTCGCCGGACAGGAAGAACGGCTTGGGCCGGCGGTCCTCCGAGAACAGCGGCCGTTCGCCGACCTCCGCGTAGCGGGTCAACGCACCCAGGCGTTCCGGCGGACCGGGAGGCAGGCGTGGCAACGCCTGGACGAGCGCGGGATCGGCGGGCAACGGCGTGATGTGGCCACCCAGCCCGAACAACGCCAGCAGCGCGACCAGCACCGCCCATCCCGCCGTGACGGCGAGGATCCAGGTGCGCGCGGTCCAGGCCTCAAGGCGCACGGGGCGGCTCCTGCACGGCGGCGGGCGTGGGCTTGAGATAACCGTACAGGTCGAAGTTCACGTCCAGCCCGCCTGCACCGCTTTCGCTGGCCTGGAACGCATACCGCTGCGCGAGGATGTTGAGATTCTCGACGAACAACCGCGGGCTGCCGGACTCGATCTGGTGCAGCACCGACGCCAGTTCGGGCGCACCGCAGCGTAGGCGCACCTGCACCACCACGCGCGGATAGACCTCGCGGCCGGCGATCGCCAGCGGCGACTGGTTGGCGATGGCGCAACTGCGGTTGCCGGGACTGGCCTGCCTGACGACGGTTTCCAGTCGCTGCACCAGACCGGCGGTGGCGAGTTCCACCGTCGCCTCGGGCAGGAACCCCGGACGCTGCGCCTGCTGCGCGAGCGCGGCAGCCAGTTCGCGCTGCACCTGCGGCGCCTGCTCGAGCTGGGTGCGGATGCGCAGTTCGCGGTCGCGCAGTTCCGCCACGCGCACGTTCACTTCCTGCATCGGCACCGTCCACCACGGATGCACCAGCACCAGATAGCCGAGCAGCAGCGCCACCAGCAACAATGCCAGGGCCAGCCAGCGATCACGTTCAGTCACGGCCAGCGGCATCGGCGCCTCCCTGCGTACCCGCGGTGGCGGGTTCCTGCTTGCCCAGCAACTCGGCGGTGAGGGTGAAGCGATCCATGCGCGTGCGCGGGTCGGGCTGCAGCGCCCCGCTCAAGGCGGGATTGCGCCACAGCGGCGATTCCTGCAGCCGTGCGACCAGCCCCGATGCCTCCGGACTGAAGCCGATCAGCGTCAGTCGATCGCCCTCGATGGCCAGTTTCTCGAGATAGGTATTGTCCGGCAGGCGCCGGGTCACGTCGTCCATCACTTCCAGCGCGGTGGGACGTCGTGCGCTGGTCTGGTTCAACGTGGCCGTACCGGCGACGAGATCGACCAGCTGCTGGCGGCGCGATGCCACCTGGCGCGCCTCGTCGGCGCGGCTGTCCACCTGCGTGGCAAAGGCCTCCGCCGCCGCACGCCGGTTGTCGAGTACCGCCCAGGCACCGAACACCAGGGCGATCAGCGCGACTGCCGCCAGCGCCAGGTGCACACCGCGCTGCGGTGCCTGGCGGGCCACGCGCGCCTCCTCGGGCAACAGGTTCACGCCCAGCGGCCCGCCGTCGGCATCTTCAACATCGGCGCCCGCCAGCTCGCCCGCCAACGTTCCCAGCCGGGCCAGGCCGCCGGTGAATGCGGATTTCGGCACCGCCACCAGTTCGACATCGAGTTGACCGTCGTCGCGGACGCTCAGCACGCGCGCATCGAAACAGGCCTCGTTCGCGGTGAACGGCGTCTGCCGGTCGAGTTCGAACCGCAGCACGTCGCGCAGGCGATCCGCCGCCGCCGCCGGCAACAGCACGCGGCGACGCAGCACCATGCCCGCCGGCACCAACCACCAGCGCGGAAGATTCGCAAGGCGGCTGCCGAGCAGCATGCGCAGTTCGTCGGGCGTGGTCGTGGCAGGCAGGCGCGCCAGCACGTGGCGCTGCGTACCCTCCACCCAGGCCATCTCGAGTTCGTCGTCCTGCTGCCGGAAGAACAGCCGGTCGCGGGTCAGGCCAAGCAGCACGCGCCAGCGCGCCGGCAACCAGGTCGCCAGTGCCTGTCCCCACCACGCCAGGAAACTGCGTGGCCCGGGCCCCAGACGTGCCCGGAACTGCTGCAAGGTGTCGCGCACGCCGCTCATTGTGGTGCCGCTCCCTCCTCCCAGCGCAACAAGGTATAGGCCGAACCCGGTACCGGGCTGGCTCCCGCGCGCACCACTGTCCATAACGACGCCTCGCGGCCATCGGCCAGCCGCGCACGGCTCTCGATACTATACGTGCCGCTGCCGGTACCGACGAGTTCGTTGCTGCCCGTGACACCGGTCGCGTTGCGCTGCGCCAGCCATGCCGTCGCGTCCATCCCCATCGCCGCCAGTACCGGCCCCTGCGCATAGGTGGCATCGGGTTGCCCACGTCCCGAATACAGGGTGAGGAAGGGCGCCAGCTGCGCGTACAGCGCCGGCGTCATCCCCAGGACCTGTTCGACTTCCGCGATGGTTTCGAACGACGCGTCCTTGGCACCATAGTCGCGCCCCGCCGCTGCATAGTCGCCATCCTCCGCGCCCCCGACGGGCTGGCTCAGGTTGTCGGCATCGCGCCAGTCCACGATCGCGGCGGCGATCAGGTCGCTCGCGTCGGACGGTTGCCCGAGCGCCTGCATCAGGCGCGACAGCAGGGACACATCCGCCTGGTTGAGGTCCACCTTGCCGGTCTCGTCGATGATGCGTACCTGCACGTCATGGCCATCGAACGTCCAGGTGTACGCACGGCCATTGGGTTGCCAGTGCGTTTCCGGATTGCGGTCCGCCACGCGCACCAGCGCGTATTCCATGCCGGAGCGCGCGATCTCCTGCGCCACCGCGCCGCGGCTCCCCACCCGTCCCTGCAACGCCTCCATCCTTGCGGTCAACGCGAACGCCCCGACCAGCGCGGTGAGCAGTGCCACCAGCCACAGCACGATCAACAGGGCCGCTCCACGTTGCCGTCTCATGGCAGCACCGGATTCGCGCCACCGGGAAGCAGTCCGCCACCCGCACCACCTTCGCTGCGCGCCAGCGTGACCACCAGGTCGGGCCAGCGCCCTCCACGCACCGCATCCATTTCGATCTTCACCTGCAGGGGCAGCATCTCCGATGTTTCCCAGCGGTCCTGCCACGGGCCAAGCCGGTTGTCCGCATCCAGCCCGCGGTAGCGGAAACGCACCGCACGCAGGCCGTCGGCCAGGCGCTCGGCGCGCAGTCCACGCGCCCACAGGTCCACATCTTCCAGCGAGGCATCCGGTTGCGCGACGGCGAACGCGACCTGCAGGCGCCCTTCTCCGTCGAACGCCACGTCGTGCAGATAGGGCCCGCCGTATCCCAGGTAGTCCGGCAGATCGGCCACGAAGCGCATGCGCTGCGGCGTGCCGATGAAACGCGCCTCGCGGAGGGTGCCGCGATCGGTCGCGAACACGATGGGTTGCGCCGATGCCAGCCGTGCGCGCAGGTAACCATGCACGGCACGCATGCGTTCGCTGGCCTGCGCCATGTCCTCGCCGCGCGTGACGACCGCAGTGGACGAACGCAGGGTGGCGAATGCCAGTGCCAGGCCGGCGGCCAGCAATACCAGCGCCACCAGCACCTCGATCAGGGTGAAGCCGCGCTGCGGTGATCTCATGGCAGCGTCGCCTGGTTGATGTCGCGCGGTGCCAGCCGCAACGTCCGCCACTGCAGGGATTGGTCGCGCGCATCGCCCCAGCTCACCACCAGGCGCACATCCAGCAGTTGCGGTGCGCCGGCGTCGCGTTGCGCCCGCGCGGCCAATGGGTCGGCGAACGACGACACGTCCAGGTGCCAGCGGTAGCGGTCGCCATCGAAGCTGCCTTCCTGCCGACCGGGCTGCAGGACTTCGCCGGTACCCAGCTGGGCAAGCAGCGACTGCGCATGCAGCGTGGCGCGACTGCTGTCGGCCGATGTCCGCACCTGCCGGCTCGCGCCCGAGAGCGCGCCGAGCAGCAACGTCAACGCCAGCGCCAGCAGCGCGAACGCGACGATGACTTCGAGCAGGGTGAAGCCGCGTTGCTGCCGTCGCGCGCCAATGCTCATCGCGCAGCGACCGCATCGCGCACCAGGCGCACTTCACCGGTCAGCCATGCCACGTCGGCACTCCACGCCGCCTGTCCAGCCGCGAGGGTCACGCGTCCGCCGGTCGAGCCACCGTCGGGAAAGAAGAGGATCGCACCTTCGCCCGCGCGTTCCTGCGCCTGCCGTGTGCCCGTGAAGCGCACCGACAACGAAGTATCGATGTCGCCATGGCGATCACCGGCGGCCTCCCATCGATGCGCGCGCGGATCCACGAGAAAACGCTGCGGCTGCCCCGTGGCGATGGCGCGTGCACGCGTGTAGCGCAGTTGCGCGGCGATCTCCTTGGATTCAGACCGCAGGCGCATACCCTCCATGCCTCCGGTGAACATCATCGCCGCCAGCAAGGCAGCGGCCGCCATCAAGGTCATGACGAGCAACGTTTCCAGCAGGGTGAAACCACCCATCCGCGTCCTGGAGCCCACGGGCCTGGAGGCGGTCACCGGTGAAGTGGCGCTGCGGAATGCCACGATCGCAGGCGCAGGTGCTTATTCGTTCTTGATGTCCGCATTGACGCTGTCGCCGCCCGCCTTGCCATCGGCGCCGAGGCTGATCAGGTCGAAGCGCTGCGCTTCGCCGGGAATGCGGTATTCGATGGGATTCTTCCACGGATCCTGCAGTTCGCTTTCCTTCGCGTACGGTCCCAGCCAGCCGGCCGCGTTGCCCGGCTGCGTCACCAGGTCCGAGAGCTGCGTGGGGTAATGGCCGGTATCCAGCTGATAGGTCTCGACCTTGCCGGACAGCGTCTGCAGCTGCGATTGCGCCAGCTTCACCTTGCCGCTGTCGGCGCCGCCCATCACGCGGCTGCCCACCAGCACCAGGATGCCGCCGATCAGCACCAGCACGATGATGATTTCCAGCAGGCTGAAGCCCTGCTGCGACCTGGGGGAATGGAACGCGTTCATGGGGCGCATGCGGGACATGGTGGCGGACTCTCCAGTGTTCTCAATTGATGGCGCCGGTCAGATCGTACAGCGGGACCAGCACGGCGACGATGACGATGCCCACCACGCCCGCCAGGACCAGCGTGATGGCAGGCACCAGGGCGGCCAGCATACGGTCCAGCACCTGAGCGGTTTCCTGCTCGAAGGTTTCGGCCGTCTTCAGCAGCATGCTGTCCAGGGCACCGGACTCCTCGCCCACCTGGATCATCTGCAGGGCCAGCCGCGGAAAGCGCTTGCCCTTGGCCAGCGACGCGGACAGGCCGTGGCCGTTCTTCACATCCTCGGCGGCGGCATCGACATCGGCCGCCAAAGCCCGATTGCCCAGTACGTTGCGGGCGATGCCCAACGCGGTCAGCAGGGGCACCCCGTTCTTCAGCAGCGTGCCCAGCGTACGCGCCAGGCGCGCGGTTTCCAGCCGGGCCAGCAGCGGCCCCGCCAGCGGCCTGTCCAGCAACCACGCATCCAGCCGGCCACGGAAGACGGGATCGCGGCGGCGACGGTCGAACCAGAGCACCGCCAGCAGCGGCAGCGCGACCAGCACGAACCAGAAATCGCGCACGAAGCTGCCCACCCACAGCACGCCGCGCGTGAACCACGGCAGCGCGACATCCAGGCTTTCGTACATCACCGCGAACTGCGGGACCACGTAGCCCAGCAGGAACAACAGCGCCAGGCCGACCACCACCAGCAGGATGGCCGGATACACCAGCGCATTGACCACGCGCCCCTTCAGCGCGCGGCTGCGCTCCAGGTAATCGCCCAGCCGCTGCAGCGTGTCGTGCAGGCTGCCACCCGCTTCTCCCGCGCGCACCATGTTGATGTACAGGCGGGAGAAGAGACCGTGCTGACGGTCCAGCGCGGTGGAGAGCGGCGCACCGCCACGCACGGCATCGCGGATGTCGCTGATGACCCGCCGCGCCTTCTCGTCCTCAGGCAGGTCCAGCAGGATGCCCAGCGCGCGGTCCAGCGGCTGGCCTGCGCCCAGCAGCGTCGCCAGTTGCTGGGTGAACTGCACCAGCCGGCCACCTGCGAATGCATTCGGCCGCCACAACTGGCCCCAGCTGCGCCCACCTCCTGCAACGGCCAGCGCGGCCTCGACCGGCAGGTGGCCCTGCTCCTGCAGGCGCGCCACCACTTCGGCGTCGCTGGCGGCCTCCATCTGGCCTTCCAGCATCTCGCCGTGTGCATCAAGTGCCTTGTAGCGGAAAAGCGGCATGCGGGACGTTGGCCGGGGAATGCGCAAAGTTACCGCATTCCGCCGGGCAACGTCATGCAGGGATACGCGACTGCGACATGAAACGGCCCCGGCATGCCGGGGCCGTCGCATCGCACCCGCACTTGCCTCACGGCGCGGTGAAGCTTCCCCTCAGGCTGACGTTGGCGAACTTCGTCTTGCCCACCAGCGACACGTAGTACGTGCCCGCCTGCGGCGCGGCGATGTTGACCACTTCGTTGTTGCCGGGACGCGCCGACCGCAGGTCGTAGTTCGTCGCCGTGGCCGCACTGCCGAACTTCACGTAGACATCGGCATTGCCGCTGCCGCCAAAGCTGATGAACGACAGACTGGTGGCGCCGGCCGGCACGACGAGGGCGTACTGGATGACGGCGTCCTTCGCGCCCGTGTTGCCGCCGACGGCCACGTTGTTGGTCAGCAAGGTCGCTGTCGGGGGTTGCCCACCGTCGATGACGGCCTGTACCGCCGCGGCCGCATTGATGATGCCCGCACCGATCGGCCGGTTGGCGGGCGGTGCGACCGGGAAAGGACGCGCCGTCGACTTCAAGGTGGCCAGGATCTGCGCAGGCGTCAGCGGTGTTTCGGCGACGCTCTGCATCAACGCGACGACCGCCGCCACGTGCGGCGCCGACATCGACGTGCCGCCCATGCCGAAATACGTCTCGGTGGTGGGCACGGTGGTGCCCGCGTTGCCCGTGGACCAGACGTAGCCGCCCGGATTGCCGTCCACGCTGCCACCGCCACCCGGCGCGGAGATGTCGATGCGCGTGCCGTAGTTGGAATACGAGGCGATGCCGCCGGTGATGCGCGTCGCGGCCACGGTGATCACGCCGGCGCAGTTGCCGGGCGAATATCCGCTCACGTTGCCGGCATCGTTGCCGGCTGCCACGACGACCGTGCTGCCGTTCGCGATGGCCTGGTTGAAGGCATTCTGTTCGACGGTGCTGCAGGCACCGGATCCACCCAGGCTCAGGTTGATCACTTCCGCGGGATTCGCGTTGGCGGGCACGCCGGCGACGGTGCCGCCGGAGGCCCAGATCACCGCATCGGAAATGTCCGAGGTGTAACCGCCGCAGCGACCCAGCACGCGTGCGGGCACCACCTTCGCATTGAATGCACCGCCCGCCATGCCCTTGGCGTTGTTGGTCACTTCGGCCACCGTGCCCGCCACGTGGGTGCCGTGCCAGCTGCTGTCCTGCACGGGCGACCCGGCATAGCATTCGCCCGCCACCGGATTCCAGTCGCCCTCGTCGAGCGGATTCGCATCGCGCGCATCGCCGTCGCGGGACACGAAGGTGTCGCTGATGAAATCGTAGCCGGGCAGGATGTTCGCATCGAGATCGCTGTGGGGCGTGATGCCCGTGTCCAGCACGGCCACCACCACGCCTGCGCCCGTCGCGTTGTCCCATGCAGCCGGCAGGTTGATGCCGCCGACGGGATCCTTGAAGTGCCACTGATACTGGTTGTAGTAGGTATCGTTCGGCACGAGGCGTGCGTAGCGGCGCGCATCGACTTCGACGAAGTCCACCTCCGGATCCATCGCCAGCTGCCGCAGCAGGCTCTCCGCCTCCACGCGATCCAGCTTGCGCGACGTCTTCACCAGTTCCGCGCCGATCCCCAGGCGACGGAGTTTCGAAGCGCTCACCGCCTTCCCGTTCGCGGATCCCAGGGCCGCCCGGGATACCGCACCGAGCAACGAACGTTGCAGCGTGGTGGCGTTGGTACGCGCGACGCTGCCGTCCCGGTACTTCACGATGAACCGATCATAGGTTTCGCCGTCGCGCAGACCGGCAGTGCTGACATCGCCCGCCGATGCCGATGTGGCGAACGCTCCGAACGCGATGATTGCGGTGAGCGACGCCACCAAGGGGCGACGACGCGAATTGCGGAAAGAGGAATGTGGATTCACTTGACCTGCTCCATGTCTGCAAGGAAGAACGAACTGGGTAACGCGTTTACGACGTGCCTACTCAACGACTTGCGATTTCCATTTCAAGCGGATCGTCCAGGTACCCCTGTTTACCTGCCACGACACTCTTCACGCAGGGAACACGCCGCGTACACATGGCATTAACGCCTTGTTTTCAGCTGTTTCCCCGCGTTGCGTCGAACGTAGCAAATCTCTCGCAAATTGCACAACGCGCATGTAGTGTTCTGACACACGGAGCTGTTTTGCATCATCTCGGATCAGGGGATGGGGAATGCGGGAAGCCTTTACCGATGCGATGTTCTTCTTCGCATCTTCACGTCACCACGTCTCGGCCCACACGCCATTCGCGTTGCATGACGCACGCGGAACGAGGCATGGCCACGCCCGGCCACCGCATCCGCATCTCCTTCTCCCGCTTCCGCAGAACACCCCGTGCAATCCGGCGTCGCGCCTCCCCTGTCGCGCGCCGCGCTGTCTGTTTCCCTGACGTAGTCCACCGTAGAACGCCCGTCGCCGCGGCGTCGGGTGCTGTCGCATTCCCCCGAAAACACAGAATGAAGGACGTGATCCATGAACAGGATTTACAGCAAGGTGTGGAACCCTTCCCTCGGCATGCTGGTGGTGGCATCGGAGTTCGCCCGACGCGCGCATGGCGTCATGTCGTCCGGCGCCCGCGTGCGTGCGCGCCTTGGCGTGACGCTGCTCGCTTCGGCACTGCTCGCGGGCGCGCCGCTCGGCGCGGCATCGGCCCATGACAAGCAGAAGGGCCCGCCGCAGAACGACAAGCCGCAGATCGGAACGGGACCTGCCTACTGTGTGGATGCACGCGGCAATCCGATCAAGGACGGACGCCCCGGCGAGAATGCGGTGTCGTGCGGCGACGGCGTCGATGCGTCCGGGCGCCATGCGGTTGCGGTCGGCTACAAGAGCATTGCCAGCAAGGCAGGAGCGACTGCCGTAGGCGGTTACGCCGAAGCCACGGGCGTGAATGCCACCGCCGTCGGGTACGACAGCAGCGCGACCGCGCAAGGCGCGACGGCGCTGGGCAGCCAGAGCAACGCCGCCGGTGCGAATGCGACCGCTGTCGGCACGCAGGCGAACGCGACGGGCGCCGGCGCCAGCGCGGTGGGCACGGGAAGCCAGGCCACCGGTGCGTACGCCGGCGCCTTCGGCAGTTCCTCCACCGCCTCGGGCACGCAGGCCCTGGCGGCCGGCCACACCAGCACCGCCACCGGCATCGCGACCGTCGCGCTCGGCGGCTTCTCCAGTGCCTCGGGCGATTTCGACACGGCTGTCGGTTACGGCGCCGATGCCAGCGGCGGCGACAGCACGGCACTGGGCTCGGGCTCCATCGCAACGGGCTACAACAGCGTCGCAGTCGGCGGCTCACTGCTGGGCTTCCTGCCGACCGAAGCGTCGGGCGATTTCTCCACTGCTGTCGGTGGCGGCGCGTGGGCGCCGGGCACCAATGCGACCGCCATCGGCAACCTCGCCTCTGCAACCGCAGACAACAGCGTGGCGCTGGGTGGCGACTCGGTTGCCGATCGCGAAGACACGGTCTCGGTCGGAAGCGCTGGCAGCGAACGGCAGATCACCAACGTCGCCGCCGGTACCGAGGGCACCGATGCGGTGAACCTGGATCAATTGAACGCGGTCGCCGAGGCATCGGAAAACGCCACGCGCTACTTCAAGGCGAACGGCGCCAACGATGGCACGGACGACGCCACCGCCAATGGCGACCATGCGACAGCGTCCGGCTCGGCGGCACTGGCCGACGGCGTCGGTGCGACCGCGACGGGCTCTGGCGCGTTCGCACTGGCCGACGGAGCGACGGCCACCGGCTTCAACGCGACCGCGACCGGCGAGAACAGCGTCGCCAGCGGTGCGGGCGCGCAGGCATCCGGATCCGGCGCGGTCGCGCTCGGCGGACAGCGTCAGTTGTTCGACGAGAACGGCGAGCCGCTGCTCGATGAAGACGGCAATCCGGTCTACGCCAGCACGGAGGCGACGGCGGACGATGCGACGGCCCTGGGTGCCGGCGCGGTCGCCAGCGACATCGGGGCGACGGCGACGGGCGCAGGCGCGAATGCGTCCGGTGCGTATTCCTCCGCGCTCGGTACCGAGGCTGCTGCATCGGGCATCCAGGCGACGGCCGTCGGCTTCCGCAGCGATGCTTCGGACGATGCCGCCTCTGCCATCGGCAGCTACAGCAGTGCCTCCAACTTCGGTGCCTCCGCGTTCGGCTACGGTGCCGAGGCCAGCGGCAACAGCGCTACCGCGCTCGGTTTCGGTGCCGTGGCGAGCAACTGGGATGCGACGGCGCTCGGATCGAATTCGATCGCCAGTGGCGACAACAGCGTGGCGGTCGGTGGTGCGTTCTTCGGCCTCATTCCGACCGAAGCCTCGGGCGACTACTCCGTCGCCGTCGGCGGCGGCGCGTATACCCCGGGCTTCAATGCCGTCGCGCTGGGCAACCTGGCCACCGCCGAAGCCGACAACAGCGTGGCCATCGGTGGCGACTCCGTGGCCGACCGCGAGGACACGGTCTCCATTGGCAGTGCCGGCAGCGAACGGCAGATCACCAACGTCGCCGCCGGTACCGAAGGCACCGATGCGGTCAATCTGGATCAGTTGAACGCCGTCGCCGAGGCATCGGAGGACGCCACCCGCTACTTCAAGGCCAATGGCGAAGGCGATGGCAGCGACGATGCGACCGCCAATGGCGACTACGCGACGGCATCGGGCTCGGCGGCCTTTGCCGACGGTGCCGGTGCGACGGCGACGGGTTCCGGCGCGTTCGCCCTGGCCGACGGTGCGACGGCGACCGGCTTCAACGCCACCGCCACCGGCAGCAACAGCCTCGCCAACGGCAGCAGCGCCGAAGCCAGTGGCGAATCCAGCATTGCCGTCGGCGGACAGGTGGATGCGTTCGATGCCGACGGCAATCCGATCACCGTCAACACCGTGGCGTCCGGCCTCGGCGCGACGGCAGTGGGCTCCGGCAGCCTGGCATCGGCCCTCGGCAGCTCGTCGTTCGGCGTACTCAGCGAAGCGAGTGGCGAAGCCAGTTCCGCGTTCGGCTACGGCAGCACGGCCACGGGTTCATACGCCTCCAGCTTCGGCCATGCGAGCGATGCGACCGGGGACTACAGCGTGGCCGTCGGCGGCCCGGCAGACCTGCTTCCCGGGTTCGGTTTCCTCGTCTATACGCAGGCGAGCGGCTTCAGCGCAGCGGCGTTCGGTTCCGGTGCGATCGCGGCGGGCGACTACAGCCTGGCCGCCGGCAGCCTGTCGGAAGCCTCCGGCCTGGAGAGCACCGCGGCAGGCTTCTTCTCGTACGCGCCCGGCGATTACGCCACGGCGCTGGGCGCGGAGTCGTGGGCCAGCGGCGACAGCAGCACGGCGGTCGGCTTCTACAGCACCGCGCTGGGCGACAACAGCGTGGCGCTCGGCGCCAACTCGGTGGCGGATCGCGACAACACGGTGTCGGTGGGTGACGTGGGCAGCGAACGCCAGATCACCAACGTGGCGGCCGGTACCGAAGGCACCGACGCTGTCAATGTCGACCAATTGACCGCAGTCGCCGAGGCCTCCGAAGAGGCCACGCGCTATTTCAAGGCGAACGGCGCCAATGACGGCACCGACGATGCCACCGCCAATGGCGACTACGCGACCGCCTCCGGTTCTGCCGCGCTGGCGGACGGCGTGGGTGCAACCGCTACCGGCTCCGGTGCGTTCGCGCTCGCCGATGGCGCCACTGCCACAGGCTTCAACGCCACCGCCACCGGCGTGAACAGCGTTGCCAACGGTGCCGGCGCACAGGCGGCAGGTGCTGGGTCGGTTGCGATCGGCGGACAACGCCAGCTGTTCGACGAGAACGGCGACCCGCTGCTCGATGAAGAGGGCAATCCTGTCTACGCCAGCACGGAAGCGACGGCGGAGGACGCCACCGCGCTCGGCGCCGGCGCCATCGCCAGCGAAGCCGGTGCAACGGCTACCGGTGCAGGTGCGAACGCATCCGGGGCCTATTCCACCGCCTCGGGCACGGAAGCCAGCGCATCCAACACGCAGGCCACCGCGGTGGGCTTCCGCAGCGATGCGTCCGGTCTCGCTTCCACCACCATGGGCGGCTACAGCAGCGCAGGCGGCGATTTCGCCTCGGCATTCGGCTACGGCGCCGACGCGGCGGGCAGCGGCGCGACGGCGGTGGGCGAAGGCGCGAGTGCCGGCGGCGAGGAAAGCACGGCCGTCGGCGGCACCACGTTCTTCGGGTTGATCAACACGCGCGCGAGCGGCACCGGCGGTTCCGCCTTCGGCAACGGGGCGTGGGCCACGGGCGAGTACAGCACCGCGATCGGCCACAACAGTTACGCCGATGGTGACGACAGCGTGGCGCTGGGCGTGAACTCGGTGGCGGGCGCGACCAACAGCGTGGCGATCGGCGCCAATTCGTGGAACGACCGCGACGACACGGTGTCGGTGGGCGATGTCGGGGCGGAACGCCAGATCACCAACGTGGCCGCAGGTACCGAAGGCACCGATGCGGTGAACCTGGACCAGCTCAACGCCCTCGCCGATGCATCGGAAAATGCCACGCGCTACTTCAAGGCCAATGGCGCAGGCGACGGCAGCGATGACGCCACCGCCACCGGCGACTACGCAACGGCCTCCGGTTCGGCCGCGCTGGCTGACGGTGTCGGTGCGACCGCCACGGGTTCGGGCGCCTTCGCGCTCGCGAACGGCGCAACGGCCAGCGGCTTCAATGCCACCGCCACCGGCGAGAACAGCGTCGCCAACGGCACCGGTGCGCAGGCGGCGGGAGCGGGATCGGTTGCGATCGGCGGACAGCGCCAGCTGTTCGACGACAACGGCGATCCCCTGCTCGATGAAGACGGCAATCCTGTCTACGCGAGCACCGAGGCGACGGCGGATGACGCCACGGCGGTGGGAGCAGGCGCGGTGGCCGGCGACACCGGCGCGACCGCGACCGGCGCGGGCGCCGCGGCGTCGGGCGCCTACGCCACCGCAACCGGCACGGAAAGCGCCGCGTCGGGCCTGCAGGCCACCGCGACCGGTTTCCGCAGCGATGCGTCGGGTGACGCCGCCACCGCCGCCGGTGGATACAGCAGCGCGTCCGATTTCGGTGCATCCGCGTTCGGGTATGGCGCCGAGGCCGGCAGCGACAGCGCCACCGCGCTGGGCTTCGCCGCCACCGCCAGCAACTTCGACGCGACAGCAGTAGGCTCCCGCGCCATCGCCAGCGGCGACAACAGCGTGGCGGTGGGTGGCGCCTTCTTCGGCGCGCTGGCGACGGAAGCCTCGGGTGATTACTCCGTTGCCGTCGGCGGCGGTGCGTACACGCCGGGATTCAACGCCGTCGCGCTGGGCAACCTGGCAACGGCGGAAGCCGACAACAGCGTCGCCATCGGCGGCGATTCGGTGGCCGACCGCGAGGACACGGTCTCCGTCGGCAGCGCCGGCAGCGAGCGGCAGATCACCAACGTCGCGGCCGGCACCCAGGCCACCGATGCCGTGAACCTGTCGCAGCTGAGTTTCGTCGCCAGTGCATTGGGCGGCGGCGCCGGCTTCTCCGGCGGCGTGTTCATCGCGCCGAGCTACACGATCCAGGGCACGTCGTACAACAACGTGGGCGCGGCATTCACCGCCGTCGACGCCAAGCTCAACGAGTTGTACGGGATGCACAGCGGATCGAGCAGCGGCACCACGGCATCCACCCGTGCGGCGCCGCCGACGCAGGCCAGCCAGGGCCAGGTCGCCGGCGAAACGGCGTCCGCGCCGAGCACCGGCGGGACCCCGTCGACACCGACACGCGGCACGGCGACGACCACGGATGCAGCCGGCAGCGGCGCCGTGACCAGTGGCCAACCTGCGGTCGCGGCACCGACCGACGCCACCGCGGCAGCGGACGTGCCGGCAGCGGCCGCGTCCTACGCCGATGCGGGCGACGCCAACACGCTCAGCAGCGCACAGTCCTATACGGATCAATCCTCGGCGAGCACGTTGGCCAGCGCGAAGGCCTATGCCGACTTCCAGGTCAAGGCGCTGGAGGACGACTTCAATGCCTTCCGTGGTGACGTGGACCGCCGCTTCTCCGAGCAGGATCGCAGGCTCGACAGGATGGGTGCGATGAGCTCGGCGATGTTGAACATGGCGATCAATGCAGCGGGCAGCCGCAGCCCGCGCGGCCGCGTGGCCGTGGGTGCGGGCTGGCAGAACGGCGAGAACGCGCTGTCGGTGGGCTATTCCAAACCCATCGGCGAGCGTGCGTCCTTCAGCATCGGCGGCGCATTCAGCGGTGACGAGAAGTCGGCCGGCGTGGGTTTCGGTATCGACCTGTAAGTTCCGTTTGCGCAACAGACAAGGGCCCGGCATTGCCGGGCCCTTGTTCCCTGCCGGAAGCCCGGACTCAGTCGCAGGCCATGCGGCCGGCAGGCAGCACGCGGGGGTTGCCCAGCGCGAAATGCTTCACCGGCTGTTCCCACATCTCGAAAGAAGAAATGCCCGGGGTGACGCCGCAGCTGCTGGCGTAGGTGAACTGCTCTCCGTCCATCGAGACGTAAAGATCGAACTTGATCGCTACCGGCAACGTGCTGCTGACCATCAAGGTGGTCTGTGCAGCGTCGCCACTGCGCGCGGCGCGCAGGTTACCCGGTTCACCGCCGGCCGGCGCGGACGCCGTGACCTTGCCGTCGACGATCTCGACCTGCAGCGCCAGCGACGGCGATGCCGTGCCGACCGCGAAGCCGGCCGGGAGCTCGCCGCGCGCCAGCGTCTTCGGCGCGGCCTTGCCGGCCGACGCGACGGCCGGTATCGCGCACATCGCCACGACCAGGCAGCCCGCACGCATCCTGTTCATCGCCTCAGCCCTCCTCGGTCACGCGCAGCACTTCCTCGATGGTCGTCTCGCCGGCAAGCGCCTTGACGATGCCGTCCTCGTACATGGTGCGCATGCCCGAGTCGCGCGCGAGCTGTTCCAGTTCGCCCATCCCGGCGTGGCGCATGATGGCGCGGCGGATTTCGTCGTTCATCACCAGGAACTCGACGATGGTGGTGCGTCCCAGGTAACCGGTCGGCGCGATGGCCGAACCGCGCGGGCGATACAGGTAGATCTCGCCATGCGGCTGGAAGCGGCGCAGGGCGAATTTCTCGATTTCCTCGGGCGATGCGGGGTACCGCTCCGCATGCGTGGGCTCCAGCCGCCGCACCAGCCGCTGGGCCAGGATGCCGTTGACCGTGGAGGTCATCAGATAGTCCTCCACGCCCATGTCCAGCATGCGGGTGATGCCGCCGGCCGCATTGTTGGTGTGCAGCGTGCTGAGCACCAGGTGGCCGGTCAGCGCGGATTGGATGGCGATGCGCGCGGTTTCAAGATCGCGCATTTCGCCGATCATGATGATGTCCGGGTCCTGGCGCACGATGCTGCGCAGCGCATGCGCGAAATCCAGACCGATCTGCGGCTTGGCCTGGATCTGGTTGATGCCTTCGATCTGGTACTCGACCGGGTCCTCGACCGTGATGATCTTGACGTCCGGTGTGTTGAGCCTGCTCAGCGCGGTGTACAGCGTGGTGGTCTTGCCCGAGCCGGTTGGACCGGTGACCAGCAGGATGCCGTGTGGTTGTTCCAGCACCTTCTGGAACTGCGGCAGGAACGCATCGGTGAAGCCCAGCTTCTTGAAGTCGAACACCACCGTCTCGCGGTCCAGCAGGCGCATCACCACGCTTTCGCCGTGCGCGGTGGGCATGGTGCTGACGCGAAGGTCCAGTTCCTTGCCCTGCACGCGCAGCATGATGCGCCCGTCCTGCGGCAGGCGGCGCTCGGCGATGTTGAGCTTGGCCATGATCTTGACGCGACTGATGACCGCCGCAGTCAGGTTGGCGGGCGGGCTTTCGCCTTCCTCCAGCACGCCGTCGATGCGGTAGCGCACCTTCAGGCGGTTCTCGAACGGTTCGATGTGGATGTCCGACGCGCGCAGCTCGACCGCACGCTGGATGACCAGGTTGACCAGGCGGATGACCGGCGCCTCGGAAGCGAGGTCGCGCAGGTGCTCGACATCGTCCAGATCGGCGGTGGTTTCGCCATCCGCGTTCTCAACGATGGCGCCCATCGCGCTGCGGCCCTGCCCGTAGTAACGCTCGATCAGGTCGCTGATCTCCGAGCGCAGCGCCACGCGGGGCCGCACTGCGCGGCCGGTCGCCAGGCGCACCGCTTCCAGCGCGTAGCGGTCCTGCGGATCGGCCATCAGCAGATCGACGTGGGCCTCGTCCTCGCCCACCGGGCAGACATGGAACTGCTTGAGGAAACGCTGCGAGAGCACCACCGATTCCGGCGGCGCGTCCGGCGCATCCTTCGCCGCGACCAGGGGAAGCTCCAGCACCTCGGCGGCGGTCTCGGCATGGTCGCGCTCGGAGATCAGTCCCAGCCGCGACAGCAGCGCCAGCAGATCGCCACCGGTCTCGTCCTGCAGCCGGCGGGCACGCGCCAGGTCGGCCTCCTTCAGGCGTCCGCGCGCCAGCAGGGCCGCGACGATGCGCTCGTCGTCGGAAAGCGGATTGTCGAGCGCGGCAGCGTTCACGGAAGCCTCCTTGAAGGCCCGGACTTTATCAGGTGCCGCGTTGCCCGGGCGTGGCCCGCCGTCGCCGGCGGGCGCGCACGATCATCCCACCCACACCCGCGCATTGCGGAACATGCGCAGCCACGGCGAATCTTCCGGCCAGTCGGCCGGATGCCAGCTGTGGTTGGCGCTGCGCGGGGTGCGTTCCGGGTGCGGCATCAGGATGGTGGCGCGACCGTCGTCGCTGGTCAGGCCGGTGATGCCGTCGGGCGAACCGTTCGGATTCTGCGGATACGACGCAGCCACCTGGCCATCGCCATCGATGAAGCGCAACGCGACGCGGACCGCGCCCTGGTCGGCCGTACTGGCGAAGTCCGCGCGCCCTTCGCCATGCGCGACCGCGACCGGGATGCGCGAGCCGGCCATGCCACGGAAGAACACCGACGGCGATTCCACTACTTCGAGCAACGACACCCGCGCCTCGAACTGTTCGCTGCGGTTGCGCAGGAAGCGGGGCCAGTGCGTCGCACCGGGGATGATGTCCTTCAACTGGCTCATCATCTGGCAACCATTGCAGACACCCAGCGAGAACGTGTTGTCGCGCGCGAAGAACGCCGCGAACGCATCACGCAGCGCGCTGCGCTCGAGGATCGAGGTCGCCCAGCCGCGGCCCGCGCCCAGCACGTCGCCGTAGCTGAAGCCACCGCAAGCGGCGAGACCGCTGAAACCATCCAGCGCCACGCGGCCGCTGATCAGGTCGCTCATGTGCACGTCGAACGCATCGAAACCGGCGCGGGTGAAGGCCGACGCCATTTCGATCTGGCCATTGACACCCTGCTCGCGCAGGATCGCGACCTTCGGGCGTTTGCCCATAGCGATGAACGGCGCAGCGACATCGTCGCCCGCATCGAACGACAGCTTCGGTTTCAGCCCGGTGCGGCCGAACTGGCGCGTGGTCTCGCGCTCCTCATCGGCCGTCTCCGGATTGTCGCGCAGCTTCTGCATCGCGTGCGTCACCGACCACCAGGCATCGAACAGCTCTTCCCAGCGCCATTCGGCCAGCACGTCACCCTCCTGCTGCACGCGCACCACGGCCGCAGTCGTCGGGCGCGCGATGCGCTGCGCGCACTCCGTCAGCGCATGGTGTTCGATCAGGTCGGCGAACGCGGCACGGTCCTCGTCGGCCACCTGCACCACCGCGCCCAGTTCCTCGGCGAACAGCGTGCGGAAGGCATCGTCGCCCCAGCCGTCCAGGTTGATGTCCAGGCCCCGATGCGAGGCGAATGCCATTTCGCACAACGCGGCGAACGCGCCGCCGTCGCTGCGGTCGTGGTAGGCCAGCAGCAGGCCGGCTTCGCGCGCATCCGCGATCAGGTGGAAGAAGTCGCGCAGGCGCTGCGGATCGTCGAGATCCGGCACGCTTTCGTCACGACCGTCGCCGGCGAACGCCGGCCACGCGCCCTCGCCGCCCGACTGCGGATATACCTGCGCCAGCACGGAACCGCCGAGACGCTTCTTGCCCGCACCCAGGCCGATCAGCCACAGCTCGCTGTCGTCTTCGCGCGACAGCAGCGGCGTCAGTTGCCGGCGCACGTCGGTCACCGGCGCGAAGGCGCTGATGATCAGGGAGACGGGCGAGACGGATTTCTGCGCCTGGCCATCGCTGTGCCACTGCGCCTGCATCGACAGCGAGTCCTTGCCGACCGGGATGCTGATGTCCAGGTCCGGGCACAGCTCCATGCCCACGGCCTTCACCGCATCGAACAGCAGCGCGTCCTCGCCGGGATGGCCGGCGGCGGCCATCCAGTTGGCGGACAGCTTCACGCGATGCAGCGATTCCACCGGCGCGGCGCACAGGTTGGTGATGGCCTCGCCCACTGCCATACGGGCGGCGGCAGCGGCATCGAGCAGGGACAGCGGCGTGCGTTCGCCGATGGCCATCGCTTCGCCGACGAAGCCTTCATAGCCGCTCAGCGTGATGGCGCAATCGGCCACCGGCATCTGCCACGGGCCGACCAGCTGGTCGCGTGCGGTCAGACCGCCGACGCTGCGATCGCCGATGGTGATCAGGAACTGCTTGGAGGCGACCGTGGGGTGCGCGAGCACGCGCAGGCCGGCGTCACGCAGATCCAGGCTTGCCGTCTGCAGGGCGGGCCACTTCGGCGCATCGGGATATCCGGTATCGCGGTGCATCTTCGGCGCCTTGCCGAACAGCACGTCCATCGGCAGGTCGATGGGATAAGCCCCTCTCCCGTCGGGAGAGGGGTTGGGGTGAGGGTTCGGCGAAGACGGGGGTGCGCCGGAATTTGCGGACGCGGAAACATCCGCATTGTTCCCCTCATCCGCCCTTCGGGCACCTTCTCCCGCAGGGAGAAGGGAGGCATCCGCCAGCGCGCCATAACCCACCACGAGCCGCTCTTCCTTCGTGGCGATACCGACGGCGGCGAACGGACAACGCTCGCGTTCGCATATCGCCGCGAATTCGGCCAGCCGCGCCTGCGGCACACCGAGCACGTAACGTTCCTGCGATTCGTTGCACCACAGCTGCATCGGCGACAGCGAGGGATCGTCGCTGGGCACCTTGCCCAGGTCGATCACGCCGCCCACGCCGGAATCGTGCAGCAGTTCGGGGATCGCGTTGGACAGGCCGCCCGCGCCCACGTCGTGGAACCACAGGATCGGATTGTCTCCGCCCATCGCCACGCAGCGGTCGATGACTTCCTGGCAGCGGCGCTCCATCTCCGGGTTGTCGCGCTGCACGCTGGCGAAATCGAGTTCCTCTGCGCTCTCGCCCGAGGCCACCGAGCTGGCGGCACCGCCACCCAGGCCGATCAGCATGGCCGGACCGCCGAGCACGATCACCGCGTCACCGGCCGACAGCGTCTTCTTTTCCACCTGGATGCGGTCGATGGCACCCAGGCCACCGGCCAGCATGATCGGCTTGTCGTAGGCACGGGTCAGACCGGCGCCTTCGGGCAGCTCGAAACTGCGGAAGTAACCCAGCAGGTTCGGCCGGCCGAATTCGTTGTTGAACGCGGCGCCGCCCAACGGGCCGTCGAGCATGATGTCCAGCGCTGGCGCCATGCGCGGATTCAGCGCGCGCGTCGCTTCCCACGGCTGAGGCAGCGTGGGGATGCGCAGGTGCGACACCGAGAAGCCGGTCAGGCCGGCCTTGGGCTTGCCACCGCGGCCGGTGGCGCCCTCGTCGCGGATCTCGCCACCGGCACCGGTGCTGGCGCCGGGGAACGGCGCGATCGCGGTGGGATGGTTATGCGTTTCCACCTTGATGCAGAAAGCCGAATCCAGCGTCGCCTCGAGGCGGTACTGGCCGCTTCCGTCCGGACGGAAGCGCGCCGCCGGGTAGCCTTCGACCACCGCGGCGTTGTCGCTGTAGGCGCTGAGCGTGTGTTCCGGCGTCTGCGCGTGGGTGTGCTTGATCATCCGGAACAGCGAGCGGTCCTGCTCCTTGCCGTCGATGGTCCAGCTGGCGTTGAAGATCTTGTGCCGGCAGTGCTCGGAGTTCGCCTGCGCGAACATCATCAGTTCGACGTCCGAGGGGTCGCGGCCGAGTTCGGTGTAGCGCGTGCGCAGGTAGTCGATCTCGTCGTCCGCCAGCGCCAGGCCCAGGCGGGTGTTGGCCGCTTCCAGCTGCGCCAGCGGGATGCGCTCCAGTTCGCCGCGCGCGGGCGCGGTGAACAAGGCCTGCGCCTGGTCGCGGGTGGTCAGCAGGGACTGCGTCATCGGGTCGTGCAGCGCCTTGGCCAGCGCCGGCTGGCCGTCGTCCCAGCCTTCAAGATCGATGCGCAAGCCGCGCTCGACGCGCTTCACCGGCTGGCCCGCGCCGCGCAGCAGTTCGGTGGCCTTGCTGGCCCACGGCGACAGCGTACCCAGGCGCGGGGTGACGAAGCGCGATACCGCGCCATCGGCCAGCGCCGCCGCCTCGTCACCCGCCTGCAGGATGCGGCGCAACGTGGCCAGATCGGGCGTCGCGCCCGCCTCCGGCTCGATGAAATAGACATGCCAGGCACCGCAGATGCGGACACCGGAGGCCATCGACTGGAGCTTGGATTCGAGCCGCGCGCGGCGGAAGTGCGACAAGGCCGGTTGGCCTTCGAGGACGATCATGTCCGGAACCGTGGGGGCGTAGCCGTCAGGACGGGGCCCGCTATTGTAGCGAAGCGCCGGCGCAAGGCCGGCTTCGGGGATGTCACAGGGCGCCGGCAGCGGCGGCTGGCGCCGCCTTGGCGGCCAGTTCGTCCAGCCTGGCCTTCAAGGCGGCCGGCGGCAGGTAGCCGCCCAGTTGGACGCCTTCGGCCGAATAGATCGCCGGGGTGCCGCTGACGCCGATGCGCTGGCCGACGTCGAATTCCATCGTCACCGGATTCTTGCAGTCGCGCGAGGGGATCGACTTGCCGGCCTTGGCGTCGGTCAGGGCACGCTTGCGGTCCGGGGCGCACCAGACCGAGATCATGTCCTTGTGGTCCTGGCTGCCCAGGCCCATGCGCGGGAACGCCAGGTATTCCACCGCGATGCCCAGACGGTTGAGCTCGCCCACTTCGCCGTGCAGCTTGCGGCAATAGCCGCATTCGATGTCGGTGAACACGGTGACCGTGTACTTGGCGTTCGGCGGTGCGAACACGATGCGTTCGGCGTGCGGGATGGTCGCGATCAGCTTGCTGCGGTAGCCGGCGAGCGCCGGGCTGGTCTGCATCAGGTCCTGCTGCTGGTCGAGGTCCAGAACGGTGCCCTGCATCAGGTAGCGTCCGTCGTCACTGATGTAAAGCAACTGGCCGCCCGCGATCACCTCGCGGAAACCCGGCAACGGTGCGGCGCCGACGTATTCCACTTTCGCCTGCGGGTTGAGCTGGGCGATCGCGGAACGGGCACGTGCGTCGGGGGTGGCGCCCACGCCTGCCTTGATCTGGCGCACGGCCGCCTGCGGGGCGGCGGGCGCGGCCGCGGCACCGTCCTGCACGGGCGGCTGGGGGGCCTGCGCGCAGGCGGTCAGGCTCAGGGCACCCAGAAGGGCGGCGGTCATCAAGCGGGGCATCAAGGGCATCCGGGATATGCCGCGGTGCGGCTGGGTGGCAGGAACAGACGGGGATTCTGGCACACGGCGCCACGCAGGCGGCTTAACCGCCCGCCAGCGTGACCCGCGTCATGCCCGCGGATGATGCCGGCCGTGCAGTTGCTTGAGATGTTCGCGAGCGACCAGGGTGTAGATCTGCGTGGTCGACAGCGAACTGTGCCCCAGCAGCATCTGCAGCGCGCGCAGGTCGGCGCCCCGGTTGAGCAGGTGGGTGGCGAAGCTGTGCCGCAGCCCGTGGGGACTGATCCGGACCGGATCGATGCCGGCCAGCGCCGCGTAACGCTTCACCAGCCCCCAGAACTGCTGCCGGGTCGGCGGGTCGGCACCCGCGCCCACGAACAGGAAGGGCGTGCTGCGCTTGCCGGCCAAGACGGGGCGCGCCTGCGCCAGGTAGGTTTCCAGCCAGTGCTGCGACTCCTCGCCCAAGGGCACCAGCCGGTCCTTGCTGCCCTTGCCGGTGACCCTCAATACGCCCTGCCGCAGGTTCACCGCCGTCGCGGGCAGCGTGACCAGTTCGCTGACCCGCAGGCCTGCGGCGTACATCAGTTCGAGCATCGCGCGGTCGCGCAGGCCCAGCGGCGTGGCGGTGTCGGGCGCGGCCAGCAGCGCGTCGATCTCGGTTTCGGCCAGGGCCTTCGGCAACGAGCGCGGCAGGCGCGGCGGATCGAGCAGCGCGGTGGGGTCGTCCGCACGTTCGCCCCGGCGCAACCGCTGCGCGTAGAACGCGCGCAGGGCCGACAGCAGCCGCGCGTTGCTGCGTGGCGAATAGCCTTCGCGCGTGCGCCACGCCAGGTAATCGAACAGGGCCGCGCGATCCGCGGCGGCCAGTCCGCCTGCACGTCCGTTCCGCCAGCGCGCGAAGCCTTCCAGGTCGCGCCGGTAGCTGTCTAGCGAGGGCTTCGCCAAGCCGTTCTCGGCCCAGATCACGTCGAGGAATGCCGCGATGGCGTCGGCGTCGGCGTCGGGGACGGGCGGCAGGGCGTTCGCCTGCTGGCGGCGTTCGGCGGGCGTGCGGGCAGTCATGCGGCAAGCTTAGGCGATGCATATCCCCCTTGTGGGAGCGACGTCATTCGCCAGAGACCGCGCGATTACAGGAATGAACGCAGACAGCCTTTCCCGGCGTAGCCACGGAGGTCTGGATCACTCCGTTAACAGGTGCCCCGGATATCGTCCGTGGCGAGCCTGTCGAACCGCGCTTTCCACGGGAGAGCAGGCTGTCGTGACCTGTCGATGCAGCGCAAAGTGCAGGGTTCGACCGGCTCACCACGAGCGGGATCATTTGTCCGGAGTTGTCTGAGGGAGCCTCGCCATTGCGACTGACATGGCTCCCCCAATGGGCGGCTGGGCCTTAGCCGGTATCCTGTCGCGATGACGCATCCCGCCCCCCTCCCCGGAAAACCCCGCGCCCTGATCGGCTGGCGCCTGCTCGCGCTGCTCTACGACTTCTGGCCCGTGCTGGCGCTGTGGATCGCCGTCGCGGTCCCGTTCGTACTGATCGACGTGGTGGCCAGCGGCAATGTCCGTCACAACATCCCACCCTTCAGCCCGTTGTGGTGGCTGCTCTGGATCTGCTGCTGGGCCGTCACCGGCGTGTACGCCACGTGGAGCTGGCAACGCGGCGGGCAGACGCTCGGCATGCGGCCCTGGCGACTGAAAGTGGTCACCGCCGCAGGGGATGCGCCGACACGCGCGGCATTGTGGCGTCGCTACACGCTGGCGACGGTCTCGACGCTGGCGGCGGGATCGGGGTTCTGGTGGGCGTGGCTGGATCGCGAACGCCTGACCTTCCACGACCGCTACAGCGGCACGCGGATGGCGCGATTGCCGAAGCGCGCCTGACGGCGCGTCAGCGGCTTCTCTGCCGGAACATCAGCCAGGAGATGCCCAGCAGGGCGAAGGGTGGAACCGCGTAGGCGATGCGGTAATCCAGCCGGAACGCACCGGCCAGGCGCACGAACATGGTCTGCAGCACCCAGAAGCCGACCGCGAACACGATGCCGAGGAACAACCGCTTGCCCATGC
Organism: Pseudoxanthomonas sp. LARHCG66; assembly: GCF_052871755.1. Lineage (NCBI taxonomy): Bacteria > Pseudomonadati > Pseudomonadota > Gammaproteobacteria > Lysobacterales > Lysobacteraceae > Pseudoxanthomonas > Pseudoxanthomonas sp. LARHCG66. The sequence goes on from NZ_JBIXJW010000001.1 coordinate 1,099,104, forward strand.
CGCCGCTGCGCAGGCTGCCGAAGGCGAACGGGATGGCGGCCAGGCACAGCGCCAGCACGTTGAGCGGATAGAACCAGCGCGCCCAGTACTGGTCTTCGTAATCGCGCGCGTCCAGCCCGTTGCGCTTGCGGTAGTCGATGTTCTGGCTCAGCTCATGGCTGGGCATGTTGCGTGCACGCACCAGGCTGGACGACAGCACCGAGGCGTCCAGTTCCGATTCCCAGCGTTCGCCCAGCACGGTGACCTGGGTGGCGGACCGCTCGTTGAAGGTCGTACGGCGCACGTTCTTCAGCAGCCAGTAGCCATCCAGGTGTTCGGCGACGGCGGCGTGCGCGATGGAGGCGAGTCGCCCGTCATCGGCCAGTTCGTACATGCGCACATCGCGCAGCTGCAGCGACACCTTGCCGCCGCCCTGGTCCTTCTCTTCGCCGCTCTGCGCGTACAGGAAGGTGTTTCCTTCGCGCGCCCACAGGCCGGAGTAGCGGTCCATCGCGACGTTGCCGGTACGCGCGCTCATCTTCAGCACGTCGGCCTGGCGCTGGCCCCACGGGCCCAGCGTCTCGCCGCTGAACACCATCAGGGCGGTCAGGATGGCCAGCGCCGCTGCCACCGAAATGCTCAGGCGGCGGCGCGACAGGCCCAGCGCACGCAGCGCGGTCAGTTCGGAGCTGGCCGCCAGCTGGCCCAGGCCCATCAGCGAACCGATCACGGCCGCCGTGGGAAACATCGTGTAGGCCCGGCGCGGCACGGTGTACAGCACCCAGGCCACGGCATGGCCGAAGGTGTAGTTGCCCGTCCCCAGGTCGCCGATTTCGCCGGACAGCGCCATCACCACGTCCAGTCCCACCAGCACCGCCCAGGTCAGCAGCACGGTAACCAGCACGACCTGGCCCACGTAGGTGTCATGCAGGCGGGGGATCAGCCTCATGCCACCCTCCGCTTGCGCGACAGTTGGCCGTCACGCAGGTAGAACCAGATGGCCGCCGCAAGCAGCGGCAGCGTCAACCACCACAGGCCGGCCATGCCCGGCAACTTGCCGTCGGCCAGCAGCTGGGTGCCATTGAACATCAGGCTGATGCCCACGAGGTAGGCGAGGAACCCCAGCATCACGCGTCCATATCTCGCCTGTCGCGGCGAACTCCTGGACAGCGGCAGGGTCAGCAGGGCGAACGCCAGCGCCAGCAGCGGCGGGGTGAGACGGGCATGGACCTGCGCATTCGCATCCGGGCGCGGATCGGACAGCAGCTGCGGCGTCGGCAGGAGTTCCGGATCGTCCTTGTCCATCGTGTCGGCCCGGTCCGGCAGCGCGACCTCGTTCGCCTTGTAGCGGATCAGGCGGTAATCCAGCCCCGGGCCATCCGGCCCTTCGACGCGGAAACCATCGTCCAGGCGCAGGTAACGGTTGCGCTCGCCCTCGAAGAACATCTGCCCGGATTTCGCCGTCACCACGTCGATACGGCCCTCGTCCGAGCGGTGCATGAACACCTTGCTCAGGCCCGTGCCATCCGGCGACAACGCGCTCACATAGACCACAGCGCCACTGGACATGACAGTGAACTTGCCCGCATCCAGCCCCGAGACGACCAGGCTGCGGTTGGCGTGGTCCAGCATGTCCTGCGCGGTGCGCAGTGCCCATGGCCCCAGCCACAGCGAACACAGGCCCACCACCACCACCACGGGTATCACCAGCATCAGCAGCGGGCGCAACAGGCGGCGAGGGCCGATGCCGGCTGCGGTCAGGACCGCCATTTCCGAGTCCCGGTACAGGCGCGAGAACGCCAGCAGCAGGCCCAGCATCAACGCCAGCGGGATGATGTAGGGCATGTAGTTGAGGAATTGCAGCCCCAGCTGGGACAGCAGCAACCGCGCCGGCACCTTGCCGTCCGCCACATCGCCCAGCAGATCGGCCATCACGCCGCCCACGCTGACCATCAGCAGGATGATCAGGGTGGCCAGGAAGCTCTGGGTGAATTCCCGGAAGAGGTAGCGGTCCAGCTTCGGCATCAGGGGGGCTTGATTTACAATCTCGGGCTTGTGCGCCGCATCGATGGCGGCAGTCTCTGCGGTCCGGGATGGCGTCAGCCACCTTCATCCGGCCTGCGATTGTACGTAACTGAACCGGGAATCTGATCAATGACGCTGGAATTCACCCTGAACCACGAAGCCCCCGCCCAGGCCGGCGTCGATTGCATCGTGGTAGGCGCCTACGCCGACAAGAGCCTGACCGCCGCCGCGCAGGCCGTGGACGCGGCCAGCGGCGGCAAGCTGTCGGCGCTGGTGCAGCGGGGGGACATCGGCGGCAAGACCGGCAAGACCACGCTGCTGCACGACCTGCCCGGCGTGACCGCACCGCGCGTGCTGGTCGTCGGCCTGGGCGAGGCCGCCAAGTTCGGCGTACCGCAATACCTCAAGGCCGCCGGCGATGCCGCCCGCGCCCTGAAGGTCGGGCCGGTGCGCAGCGCGCTGTTCACCTTGTCCGACGTGGACGTGAAGGACCGCGACGCCGCGTGGAAGATCCGCCAGGCCGTCATCGCCGTCGACCACGCCTGCTACCGCTATACCGCCACGCTCGGCAAGAAGAAGGCCGACGACGCCGGCCTGGCCCAGCTCGCCATCCGTGGCGACGACGCCCAGGCGTTGGCGCAGGGCGTGGCGATCGCCGCCGGCGTGCAGTTCACCCGCGAGCTGGGCAACCTGCCGCCGAACATCTGCACTCCCGCGTATCTGGCCGAGCAGTCGCAGACGTTCGCCGCCGACAACGGCGCCGAATGCGAAGTGCTGGAGGAGGCGCAGATGGAAGCACTGGGCATGGGCTCGCTGCTGGCCGTCGCCCGCGGCTCGGTCAACCGCCCCCGCCTGATCGTGCTCAAGTGGAATGGCGCGGCCGCCGACGCCAAGCCCTACGTGCTGGTCGGCAAGGGCATCACGTTCGACACCGGCGGCGTCAACCTGAAGACGCAGGGCGGCATCGAGGAAATGAAGTACGACATGCTGGGCGCGGGCAGCGTGCTGGGCACCTTCGTCGCCACGGTGAAGATGAAGCTGCCGGTGAACCTGGTGGTGGTGGTGCCGGCGGTGGAGAACGCCATCGACGGCAATGCGTACCGTCCCTCCGACGTCATCACCAGCATGTCCGGCAAGACGATCGAAGTGGGCAACACCGACGCCGAAGGCCGCCTGATCCTGTGCGACGCGCTGACCTACGCCGAACGCTTCAAGCCCGAAGCCCTGGTCGACGTGGCCACGCTGACCGGTGCCTGCATCGTGGCGCTGGGCCGCTACGCCAGCGGCCTGATGAGCAAGCACGACGATCTCAGCAACGAACTGCTGGGCGCCGGCGAGACCGTATTCGACCGCGCCTGGCGTCTGCCGCTGTGGGACGAATACCAGACCCAGCTGGAATCCAGCTTCGCCGACGTCTACAACATCGGTGGCCGCTGGGCCGGTGCGATCACCGCCGGCTGCTTCCTGGCCCGCTTCACCGAAGGCCAGCGCTGGGCGCACCTGGACATCGCCGGCGTGGCCAACGACGAAGGCAAGCGCGGCATGGCTACCGGTCGCCCGGTCGGCCTGCTGAGCCAGTGGCTGCTGGACCGCGTCGCCTGACCGGCGACGCTGCCCCTACGCCATGGCCCGTGCCGACTTCTACCTGATCGCCAAGCCGCGCTTTCTCGAGGAGCCCCTCAAGCTGGTGTGCGAGCTGGTGCGCAAGGCCTACGACAGCAACCAGTGGACCCTGATCCTCGCGCGCGACGCCGCGCAGGCGGAGGAGCTGGACGAGCTGTTGTGGGAGTTCGATCCCGATGCGTACATCCCGCACCAGATCGCCGGGGACGAAGAGGACGAGCTGACGCCCGTGCTGATCGCCACACCCGACATCGACGTGCCGGCGCGCGCACTGGTCATCAACCTGCGCGACGACGCGTTCGCCGGCGCCTGCGAACGCGTACTGGAAGTCGTACCGGCCGACCCGTCCGCGCGCGAGCCGTTGCGCGAGCGCTGGAAGCAGTACAAGGCGCGCGGCTTTGACGTGAACAAGCACGACATGTAACACCCGTCATTCCAGCGAACGCTGGAATCCACCTTGCCGTTGCAGTGGCCATAGACAAGGCAACGCAAACGCAAGATCAAGATGGATCCCGGCGTCCGCCGGGATGACGACTCAAAAATCCCGGAACCCCATGACCGACCTCGCCTCCAGCTACGACCCGAAATCCTTCGAATCCCGCCTGTACGCGCAGTGGGAAGCCGCCGGCTACTTCAAGCCCAGTGGCGAAGGCAAGCCGTACACGGTGCTGCTGCCGCCGCCGAATGTCACCGGCACACTGCACATGGGCCATGCGTTCCAGCACACGCTGATGGACGCGCTGGTGCGCTACCACCGCATGCGCGGCTACGACACGCTGTGGCAGATGGGCACCGACCATGCCGGCATCGCGACGGAGATGGTGGTCAGCCGCAACCTGGCACTGGAAGGCAAGGGCGACACGCGCGATTCGCTGGGCCGCGACGGTTTCATCGCCAAGGTGTGGGAGTGGAAGGCGCAGTCCGGCGACACCATCGAGCGGCAGATGCGCCGCATGGGCGCATCGGGCGACTGGTCGCGCAGCACGTTCACCATGGACGAAGCGGCATCGAAGGCGGTCATCGAAGCGTTCGTGCGCTGGCACGAGCAGGGCCTGATCTACCGCGGCCAGCGCCTGGTCAATTGGGACCCGGTGTTGAAGACGGCGATCTCCGACCTGGAAGTGGAGAACGTCGAGGAAGACGGCTTCCTGTGGTCGATCGCGTACAGGCTGGAGGACGGTGCCACCTACGACCACATCGACCGTGATGCGGACGGCAACGAGATAATGCGCGAGACCAGGGATTATCTGGTGGTCGCCACCACACGTCCGGAGACGCTACTTGGCGATGCCGCCGTGATGGTGCATCCCGAAGATGAGCGCTACGCTCATTTGGTCGGCAAGAAGGTTAAGTTGCCGCTCGTCGACCGCGAGCTGCCCGTGATCGCGGATGAGTATGTTGAACGTGAATTCGGAACTGGGGTGGTCAAGGTCACGCCTGCACACGACTTCAATGACTACCAAGTTGGTCTGCGCCACGGATTACCGCTGTACAACATCTTGGATGATGCGGCACGAATCATTGATGACTCATCTTGGACGGAACGACTTAAGCGTCAAGCTTCCGCGACAGCGATTCGTAGCGGATTGATCGACACGGCGACCGATGCGCGGATTCCGGAAAAGTATCAGGGCCTCGACCGTTACGAAGCACGCAAGGTCGTGCTCGCGGACCTCGAGGACCTCGGCCTTCTGGTCGAGACCAAGCCGCACAAGCTGCAGGTGCCGCGCGGCGACCGCACCAACCAGGTGATCGAGCCGTATCTCACCGACCAGTGGTTCGTGAAGATGGATGGGCTGGCGAAGCGCGGTCTCGAACTCGTGGAGTCGGGCGAAGTGAAGTTCGTCCCGCCGAACTGGATCAACACCTACCGCCACTGGATGGAGAACATCCAGGACTGGTGCATCAGCCGCCAACTCTGGTGGGGCCACCGCATCCCGGCGTGGTTCGATGGCGCGGGTAATTGCTACGTCGGCCGCGACGAAGCCGAGGCGCGCGCGAAGGCCGGCCTGTCCGCCGACGTCGCCCTCACCCAGGACAGCGACGTGCTGGAGACCTGGTTCTCCTCGCAGCTGTGGCCCTTCAGCACGATGGGCTGGCCGGACACGCAGGCGATGGCCGCGCGCGGCTTCGACCGCTACCTGCCGTCGTCGGTGCTGGTCACCGGCTTCGACATCATCTTCTTCTGGGTGGCGCGCATGGTGATGGCCACCGACAGCTTCGTCGGCCAGGTGCCGTTCCGCGACGTCTACATGACCGGCCTGATCCGCGACAAGGACGGCCAGAAGATGTCCAAGTCGAAGGGCAACGTGCTGGATCCGCTCGATATCATCGACGGCATCTCGCTGGAAGACCTGGTGGCCAAGCGCACCGGCGGCCTGATGCAGCCGAAGATGGCCGAGAAGATCGAGAAGGCCACGCGCAAGGAGTTCCCTGACGGCATCGTGCCGCACGGCGCCGACGCGCTGCGCTTCACCATCGCCGCGCTGGCCACGCACGGCCGCGACATCAAGTTCGACATGGGCCGCGCCGAGGGCTACAAGAACTTCTGCAACAAGCTCTGGAACGCCACCCGCTTCGTGCTGATGAACACCGCGGCGTTCTCCCTTCCTCCGCTTGCGGGGGAAGGTGCCCGAAGGGCGGATGGGGGCAGCGCGATGCCGAATCCGGTCACCGACGCCGAGAAGTGGATCCTGTCACGCCTGACCAAGGTCACCGCCGAGGCCGGCACGCAGTTCGCCGGCTACCGCTTCGACCTGCTGTCGCAGGCGCTGTACGAATTCGCCTGGAACGAGTTCTGCGACTGGTTCGTCGAACTGGCCAAGCCAGCCCTCAATGGCAATGACAAGGAAGCGGCCGACAGCACGCGCCACACGCTGTTGCACGTGCTGGAATCGCTGCTGCGCCTGTTGCACCCGCTGACCCCGTTCGTTACCGAGGAATTGTGGCAGCAGGTCGCGCCGAAGCTGGGCATCGACGGTGGCACGGTCTCGCTGCGCCCCTACCCTGTCGCCGCCGATTTCGCCGGCCAGGACTATGTGCAGGCCGATGCGGACGTGGAATGGCTGAAGACGATGGTGTCCACCCTGCGTCGCGTGCGCAGCGAACTCAACGTCTCGCCCGCGAAGACCATCCGCCTGCTCTTGCAGGATGGTGGCGACAACGACCGCACGCGCATCGCGCGCTTCGCCTCGTCATTGTCGTTCCTGCTGAAGCTGGACGATATCGCCTGGCTCGACGTCGGCGCCGATGCCCCCGCCTCCGCTGCCGCGATGGTGGGTGAACTGAAACTGCTGGTGCCGCTGGAAGGCCTGGTCGACCTTGACGCCGAGCGCACCCGCCTGGACAAGGAAATCGCCCGCGTCGCGGGCGAGAAGGACAAGAGCGAAGCCAAGCTGGCCAAGTTCACCGACAAGGTGCCGCCAGCGGTGGTCGAGCAGGAGCGCCAGCGCCTGATCGACTGGAGCAACCAGCTCGCTGCCCTGCATGGCCAGCGCGCGAAGCTCTGACGCTTCGCTCCTCCCCGCAACGGTCGGGCAGCCGTCGCCTGGCTGTGCGGGATCGCGTCATCGCAGCCGTCATCCCAGCGAAAGCTGGGATCCATCTTGACGTTGCAGTTCGCGCTTCGGAAGCGTTGGAAGCAAGATGGATTCCCGCTTTCGCGGGAATGACGAACAGGAGTCGGACTGGTTGTTCTTCCGGCGAAAGCTGGGATGAAGGCTGGATGGTTTCGCCATGTGCCGCGTCGGGCCGGGACCTGCCCTACAGCGGCGGCATCGTGGTGATGTCGTCAGCCACCAGCTCGATCGCCATCACCAGCGCATCCTCGCGGCCGTCGCGGGCCGGGTAGTAGCGCGGGCGGCGGCCGATCTCGTTGAAGCCTTCGCTGTGGTACAGCGTGATGGCACCGGGGTTGGACGGACGGACTTCCAGGAACACGCGCTGCACGCGCAGGTCGCGGGCGATCTTCACCAGCGCGCGCAGCAGATGGCGGCCCAGTCCGCGGCCCTGGCGCTCGGGGGCGATGCAGATGTTCAGTACATGCGCCTCATCGGCGGCGATGCTGAGCAATCCGTAGCCGATGACCATGCCGTGTTCCGTCATCACCCACGAGGGATAGCCCGCCTTCAGGCAGTCGCGGAAGATGCCGCGCGTCCACGGGAAGGGATAGGCGCGCTGTTCGATCGCCATCACGGCGTCAAGGTCGCCCTCGCGCATCGGGCGCAGGCTGGAAGCGGACGCCGGTGACGCTTCGGCGCCCCGCGCGCTCACGCGGAGGCTCCGCGCCGCAGCCGCCTCAGGGCGGGCCACAACGCGCGCTTGGCGGCAGGGTTGCCACGCAGCTCGGCAGAACTGGGCCATTGGGCGAACAGTTCCGCAGCCCCTGGCGCATTGGGATTGCAGCCCGAGGCGCGGATCAGCGCGAAGTGGAGGCGGTCCGGCAGCCGCGATCCGGGCGCTCGCAGCGCTGGTGCCTGGCGCAGGGGCGGGGGCGCGTCGACAGCCTCACGCGCAGGCGGACGCGCACGCACGGCAGCGGGCGGAGGAACATCGGGCGCAACACGGGCAGGCGACGTTTCCACGGCCTGCGCGACAGCGGCACCGGCTTCCGTCGGCCAATCCGCTGGCAGGTACACCGTATGGCCCAGCGCGCGCAGCCAACCCTGCTGCTCGGCCGACCACAACCGGTCCGCCGCGAGCATCATGCAGCGGCATCCTTCTGCCGGCGCACGCGCTGCCACAGCCAGTAGCCCGGACCGGACAAGGCATACACCACGCCCACCGCCAACAGTGTGCGCGGCAGGTCGATGAACAGGATCGCCAACGCCAGCGGCACCAGCGCCAGCACGACGAACGGGATGCGGTCGGCCTTCGCCCCGCCTTCGCCCGTTCCCTTGAAACTCCAGAACCGGATGCGGCTGACCATCAACAGCGCCGCAACCAGGGTCACGCCGAGGGCCACATAGCGCAGTTCCTCGCCCGTCCAGCCCAGTTCGCCATCGGCGAAGGCCCAGACGAAGGACATCATCAGGCCCGCCGCGGCCGGACTGGCCAGACCGACGAACCAGCGCTTGTCGACCGTGCCGACCTGCGTGTTGAAACGGGCCAGCCGCAGCGCCGCGCAAGCCGCATAGAGGAACGCGACCACCCAGCCCACGCGCCCCATCACGCCGCCGTCGAACTTCAGCGCCGCCAACGACCAGTGGTACATCACCAGCGACGGCGCCAGGCCGAAGCTGACCAGGTCGGCCAGCGAGTCGTACTGCACGCCGAATTCGCTGCTGGTGCCGGTCAACCGCGCCACGCGGCCGTCGATGCCGTCCATCAGGCCCGCCACGAATACCGCGATGGCGGCGTTCACGAACTGACCGTTGGCCGCGGCGATGATCGCGAAGAAGCCGGCAAACAGGCCCGCAGTGGTGAACAGGTTGGGCAACAGGTAAATCCCGCGGGAGCGCGGGGGCGGCTTGATTTCGTTCATGGGTCGCAGTTTAGCCCAGCGGTCCGCCACCCGGCTTGCCTGCGCGGCCCCGGGGTGCTGCAATCGCGGTTCCCGTGATCCCGGAGCTTCCCATGCGCCTCCTGCCCTGCCTGTCCGTGCTGGCGCTCTGCCTGGCGACCGCCTCCACCGCGCAGGCCCAGCAGGTCTACCAGTGGAAGGACAAGAACGGCGTGACCCACTACTCGGACAGCCCGCCGCCGAACCAGACCGTGCAGAACCGGCGCATCAACCAATACGGTGCCCCGGCGGCGGATGCGCAGCCCGCCGGCAAGCCGGTCGAGAATCCGCAGTGCACCACCGCGCGCATGAACCTGCAGGTCCTGGCGACCAGCAAGGGGCCCGTGCAGCAGGACACCGATGGCGACGGCAAGGCGGATACCACGCTTGACGACACCGGGCGTGCCAACCAGCAGAGCCTGGCCGAAGCCGCCGTGAAGGCCTACTGCAAGCCTGCCGCCGGAGCCTGACCCGTTCCATGCGCGCCTGGCTGGCCATCGTGGCGGGCGTGGCGCTGGGCGTGGGCGTCGCCTGGTGGCTGGCCCGCGAATCACCGGATGCCGGATCACGCAAGCAGGCCCGCGCGGACCAGGCGGCCGCTGCCCAGGCCCGCGACGCCCGCCCCTCGCTGTATCGCTGGCGCGACGATGCCGGCGTGCTGCAGATCACCGAGCAGCCGCCGAAGGACCGCCGCTTCGAGCGCATCGATCGCGAAGTCCCGGCAGGCATTCGCGTAAGCGGGGACGCGGCGACCGCCGCGGATTGACCCGCCGCCGCCCCGGGTGCGGCCAACGCTGGCAAAATAGGCGGTTAGTCCCTCACGGATCCCCATGCCGATGCGCCTGTCGCAGTTCCACCTCCGCACCACCAAGGAAACCCCGGCCGACGCCGAACTGGTCAGCCACCAGCTGATGCTGCGCGCGGGCATGATCCGCAAGCTGGCCGCCGGCCTGTACACATGGTCGCCGTTGGGCCTGCGCGTGCTGCGCAAGGTGGAAACCGTGGTGCGCGAGGAAATGAACCACGCCGGCGCGATCGAGATGATCATGCCGACCATCCAGCCGCGCGAGCTGTGGGAAGAGACGGGCCGGTGGGAGAAGTTCGGCGGCCAGCTGCTGAAGATCACCGACCGCAAGGAACAGGCGTTCTGCTACAGCCCCACGGCGGAAGAAGCCGTCACCGACTTCGCGCGCCAGGAGCTGTCCAGCTACAAGCAGCTGCCGGTCAACTTCTACCAGATCCAGACCAAGTTCCGCGACGAGATCCGTCCGCGCTTCGGCGTGATGCGTGCGCGCGAGTTCGTGATGAAGGATGCCTACTCCTTCCACATCACCGATGAAGACCTGGTCCGCGAGTACCGCAACATGCATGCGGCCTACACGCGCATCTTCACCCGCCTGGGGCTGGACTTCCGCGCGGTGCAGGCGGACAGCGGCGCCATCGGCGGCGATGCCTCGCAGGAATTCCACGTGCTGGCCGATTCCGGCGAGGACTCCATCGCGTTCTCCACCGGTTCGGACTACGCCGCCAACGTGGAAAAGGCGCAGGCCGCGGCGCCGGGCCCACGCGCCACTGCGTCGGAGACGATGAACAAGGTGGCCACGCCCACGCAGAAAACCTGCGAGGACGTCGCCGCGCTGCTGGGCATCCCGTTGCAGCGGACGGTGAAGTCGGTGGCCGTCATGACCGACGCCGGTTTTGTGCTGGCGCTGGTGCGCGGCGACCATACCGTCAACGAGATCAAGCTGGGCAAGGTCGCCGGGCTGGCCGATTACCGGCTGGCGACGGAGGCCGAGATCCTCGCCCACCTGGGCAGCGAGCCGGGCTTCCTCGGCCCGATCGGCGCGAAGCAGGCGATCCGCGTGGTCGCCGATCGCGAGGTGGCGGCGATGGCCGACTTCGTCGTGGGCGCCAACGAGGCCGGCTTCCACATTGCCGGCGTCAACTGGGGCCGCGACCTGCCTGAACCTGAAACCGTGGCGGACATCCGCAACGTGGTGGAAGGCGACAGGGCCGCCGACGGCGGCGAGATCCGCATTGTCCGCGGCATCGAGGTGGGACATGTGTTCCAGCTCGGCCGTAAGTACAGCGAAGCGATGAAGTTCACCGTGCTCGACGAAACCGGCAAGGCTGCCGCACCGGCGATGGGCTGCTACGGCATCGGCGTATCGCGCATCGTGGCGGCGGCGATCGAACAGAACCACGACGCCAACGGCATCATCTGGCCCGTACCGATGGCCCCGTGGGCCGTTGCCGTATGCATGATCAACCCGAAGAACGATGCCGCTGTGAATGCTGCGGCCGAGCAGTTGCTCGCAGACCTGCAGGCGGCCGGCATCGAGGCCGTGCTGGACGATCGTGGACTGCGCCCCGGCGCGATGTTCGCCGACATCGAACTGATCGGCATCCCGCACCGCGTGGTGGTGTCCGAGCGCGGACTGGCGGCAGGCACGTTCGAGTATCGCGCACGTCGCGCCGAAGACGCCGAGAATATCGGCCGGGACGAACTGCTCGCGCGCCTGCGCGGCTGATCGCGCGTACGCATGCGTGGGCGCCATCGCGCGTCCACGCATCTCCGTGGTTTGTGCCGCGATTAACTCGTCGATTAAGATGATTATTCGGCCAAGGATGGGCTTTCCCTTCCTGACTGGAGATACTGATGTCGATCGACCTGCGTAACCTGTCCGCCAAGGAACTTGGCGCCCTGATCGCCAAGGCCAAGGAACAGCAGACCAAGCTGGCCAAACGAACCCCCATTGCCACCGTCCGCGGCAAGATCACCAAGTTCGCCAAGGCCGAGGGCTATACGCTGGAGGAACTGTTCGGCATGGCGGGCACGCGCCCCGCCAAGGCGGCAACGAAGCCCGGTCCGCGGGCCGGCAAGAAGCTCGGCAAGGTCGCGCCGAAGTACCGCAACCCGGCCAACCCGAAGGAAACCTGGACCGGTCGCGGCAAGCATCCGCGCTGGATGGCCGCGCTGATCGCGAAGGGCAAGAAGGCCGACGACTTCCTGATCAAGAAAAAGTAATCGCGACGATGCGGCAGGGAAACGGGAGGCTTGGCCTCCCGTTTTTCATGGGTGTCCATCCTGTCGGGCGTGCACTCCCGCGCATCTCCAACGGTATCGTCAGAGATTCTTGCGCGACGAAATCAGCAGGTTGCCGAACAGAAGACCTGCCACCAGCGCCATCACCACGTTGGTGACGGCCAGCAGCGCCGACTGTCCCACGCCCACATCCTGCTGCTGCACCAGGGTCAGCAGGCCGCGCAGGCTGGTGCTGCCGGGTACGAGCATCAGGATGCCGGGCACGCGGATCAATGCGCCGGGACGGTTGGCCCAGCGCGCGAACGCATTGCCTGCTGCGGTCAGCGTCAGTGCCGACAGGAAGATGCCTACCGGACTGCCCCACGCCTGGCCGGCGTAGCGCGAGATGCTGTAGCCGGCGATGGCCGCTGCCATCACCCAGAAATAATCGCGGCGGTGCGCCTTGAACAGCACGGCGAAGGCATACGCCGCCACGATCATCGCGCCCCACTCCACCCACTCCGGCTGTGGCCGCGATGCGCGCACCTCCGGATACAGGCCCAGCAGCTGCGCCAGCGTCACCGCGATCATGCTGCCCACCGTCAGCTTCAGCACCGTGGCCATCGCGCCCGCGAAACGGGCCACGCCGGATACAAGGTGCTGGCTGGTCAGTTCGTTCACTGCATTGGTCAGCGCCATGCCGGGCAGCAGCACGATCAGCGAGGCGATGATCACCGTGTTGAGGTTCAGTGGCGCGATGAAGTTGGCCACCAGGATCGCCACGAAACCGGCCACCAGCGCCGAGATCGCATCGCTGGCCTCCTTCATCTGCGGGCGGCGGGCGATCAGTTCACCGAGCACCCCGATGATCACGCCGATCAGGCCGGCGGTGGCCATGTCCAGCCACGGCAGCCGCCACAGCCCTGCCACGGCCGCTGCCGCCAGCCCCGAGGCGAAGATCTGCATGGCCCGCCAGCGCAGGCTGGGCGTGCGGTCCAGCGCGCGCAGCGCGGTGTGGCCCTGGGCGATGCTCATCTGCCCGGACGACACCGCATCCGCGATGCGGTCCGCCTCGCTCAGCTTGTGCAGGTCGGTCTCGCCGGGCGCCAAACGGATGACCCGGGTGCTGTCGCTCGCCCCCAGCGGGCGCGCGGGATCGCTGAAACTCAGGATCAGGCCGGTGGGATTCGACCACGGCTCGCAGTCCAGGCCGAGGCGTTGGGACAGGCCTACTACCGTTCCCTCCAGCCGCTGTGCGGTGGTGCCGTAGCTGTGCAGGCGCCCGGCGATCTCGCACACGAAGGCGATGCGCTGGGCGTAAGTGGCGGAAAGCAGCATGTCGTCGGCCATCGGCACAGTATCGCCCAAGTGCCATCCCGTGGCTTCACGCATGCCTGCTTACACTACGCATCGGCGATGGGGTCAGGGGGCACGGTGGGAATCGGCGAAGCGATGGCGCTCGGCAGTGCCGCCGCGTGGGCGGTGGGCGTGATCCTTGCGCGGCAACTGGGCGTGCACCTGCCTCCGCTCACCCTCAACCTGCTCAAGAACGGACTGGTGCTGTGCGTGCTGGCGCCGGTGGCGTTGCTGCTGTACGCCGGTGCGTGGCCCGTGATGCCGGTGCGCGACATGCTCATCGTGCTGGCCAGCGGCGTGATCGGCATCGCCTTGGCGGACACGCTGTATTTCCGCGCGCTCAACGAACTCGGCGCCGGGCGCATGGGCGTCATCGGCAACCTCTACAGTCCGCTCGTGCTGCTGTTGGGCTTCGTGTTCCTGGACGAACGCCTCGGCGGCATGCAATGGCTGGGCTTCGCCCTGGTGGCCGGCGGCGTGCTGCTGGTCAGCATTCCCGCGCGCGGGCAGTCGGCCCGTCCGCAGCACACGCTGCGCGGCATCCTGTTGGGCCTGCTGGCGATCGCATTGATGGCGGTCGCCATCGTGATGGTGAAGCGCACGCTGGAGACGCAACCCTTGCTGTGGGTGACGCTGCTGCGCCTGTGCGGCGCGATGGCGGGCCTGCTGTTCCTTGCGTCGCTGCCCCCCATGCGCCAGCGCATGCGCTTCGTGCCGCGCGATGTCGCCTGGCATCGGCTCGTGCTGGCGGCGCTCGTGGGCCAGGGCTTGTCGATGGTGCTGTGGCTGGGCGGCTACAAGTTCACCTCGGCCTCCGTGGCGGCCATCCTCAACGAGTCCGCCTCGGTCTTCCTTGTGGTGCTCGCCGCCCTGTGGCTGCGCGAACCCATGGGCCGTCGTGCGTTTGTAGGCGTGCTGCTCACGTTCAGCGGGATAGCCTGTATGCTCCTTGGCCGAGCGACGCCATGACCCCCGCCCTTGCCCGCCCGCAGTACGAATCCGATCCCGGCGACCCCCGGCGCGCAAAGCTGGCGGGCGACTGGACGCTTGCCAGCGCGCTGACGGTGGCCGAGCAGCTGGGCACGCTGCCGGACGCGGTCAACCGGCTCGATGCCACCGCCATCGGCCGGATCGACTCGGCCGGCGTGCTGCAACTGCTGAGGTTCGCCAAGCGCCGCGGGATGGAACTGTCGGACATCGAGTTCCGCGCCGACCATCGCGCGCTGGTCAGCACCATTGAAGATGTCGCCGACGACCGGCCGCCACGCAAGCGCGACTACGGTGTGCTGGCCGCACTCTCGCGCCTGGGCTACCGCGTGCACGAGAACGGTCAGGAGATCGTCGCGCTGCTGAGCTTCACGGGCGAGAACCTGGTCAAGCTGGTCCGCATGGTGAAGGAGCCCCGCCGCTTTCGTCCCACCGCCACCGTGGCGCACATGGAAGCCGTGGGCCTGGATGCCGTGCCGCTGGTGATCCTGTTGTCGTACATGGTCGGCGCGGTGATCGCCTTCCTCGGCTCCACCGTGCTGCGCGACTTCGGCGCGGAAATCTACGTGGTGGAACTGGTCAGCATCGCGTTCCTGCGTGAATTCGCCGTGCTCATGACCGCCATCGTGCTCGCCGGGCGCACCGCCTCGGCCTTCACCGCGCAGATCGGCGCGATGAAGAGTCGCGAGGAAATCGATGCGATCCGCACACTGGGCCTGGATCCGATCGACCTGCTGGTGATCCCGCGCCTGATCGCGCTGCTGGTGATGCTGCCGCTGCTGACCTTCATTTCGATGATGGCGGGCCTGGCCGGCGGTGTCACCGTCGGTGCATTCGACCTCGGCATCCCGCCGCAGATGTACATCGCGCGGATGCACGACACCATCGAGGTGAAGCATTTCCTGGTGGGCCTGTCGAAGGCGCCGGTATTCGCCCTGGTGATCGGCCTGATCGGCTGCCTGGAGGGACTGCAGGTGGAGGGAACCGCGCAGTCCGTCGGCGAACGCACCACGTCCAGCGTGGTGCAGACCATCTCGCTGGTGATCATCATCGACGCGGTGGCCGCGTTGTGGTTCATGCATATGGGCTGGTGACGACACATGGCCGATGAATCCCCCATCATCCAGGTGCGTGGCCTGGTCAACCGCTTCGGCGAGCAGACCGTGCACGAAGGCCTGGACCTGGACGTCCGGCGCGGCGAGATCCTCGGCGTGGTCGGCGGCTCCGGCACGGGCAAATCGGTGCTGATGCGTTCCATCCTCGGGCTGCGCGAGCCCAACGAGGGCGAGATTTCCGTGTTGGGCGCGAACGCACGTTCGGGCGACCAGACCGAACGCCAGCACATCGAACGCAACACCGGCGTGCTGTTCCAGGATGGCGCGCTGTTCTCCTCGCTGACGGTGGGTGAGAACGTGCAGGTGCCGCTGAAGGAACACCACCCGGAGCTGCCTGACAGCTGGCGCTACGAACTGGCCTTGCTGAAGGTGAAGCTGGCAGGCCTGCCCGCCGACGCCATCAACAAGCTGCCATCGCAGCTGTCGGGCGGCATGCGCAAGCGTGCCGGCCTGGCGCGTGCGTTGGCGCTGGACCCGCCGCTGCTGTTCCTGGACGAGCCCACGGCCGGCCTGGACCCGATCGGCGCGGCGGCGTTCGACCGCCTGATCAAGACACTGCAGGAAGCCCTGGGCTTGACGGTCTTCCTGATCACCCACGACCTCGACACGCTGTACGCCATCTGCGACCGCGTCGCGGTACTGGCGGACCAGCGGGTCATCACGATAGCGCCCCTGCACGAAGTGGAGCGCTTCGATCATCCCTGGGTGCAGGAGTACTTCCACGGTCCCCGCGCGCGCGCCGCGCGCGACGGACAGCAGGCCCCCGGGGCCCTCAACACGCAAACGGCGGTCTGATCCATGGAAACACGCGCCAACTACGTCCTCATCGGGGCCTTCACCCTCATCATCGCCAGCGCACTGCTGCTGTTCGGCCTGTGGGCGGCGAAGTACTCCTCCGAACGGACCTGGCAGGAGTACCAGGTGGTCTTCCGCGAGGCGGTGACCGGCCTGACCGTGGGCAGCCCGGTGCAGTACAACGGCATCGCGGTGGGCTCGATCACCAAGCTCTCGCTGGCGCCCAACGACCCGCGCCAGGTGATCGCGCGCATCCGGGTGGAGTCCTACACACCGGTCAAGACCGACACTCGCGCGAAACTGGCCATCACCAGCCTCACCGGCCCCACCATCATCCAGCTCAGCGGCGGCACGCCGCAGGCCCCCTCGCTGACCAGCGTCGACACGCGCGAGGCACCGGTGATCCAGACCGCGCCATCGGCGCTGCAGAACATCACCGACACCGCCAACCGCATCGTCGAACGCCTCGACCAGGCGCTCAGCGACAAGAATGTCGCCAGCATCACGGCCACGCTGGAGAACCTGGAGTCGATGAGCAATTCGCTGGCCAGCCGCGAAGATGGCCTGGAGTCGCTGATCGTCAGCGCCCGCGATGCCGCCCAGAACCTGGACAAGACCCTCACCACCACCAACGGCACCATCGAGCGCCTGGACAAGAACCTGGTGCGCGAATTGCCGGGGATCCTCGACAAGCTGGAAAGAACGCTCGCGAAACTGGATTCCGCCGCCGGCAACGCCGATGCGATCCTGGGAGAGAACCGCGCCGCGATCAACAGCTTCGCCAACGATGGCCTGGGCCAGCTCGGCCCCACGCTGACCGAACTGCGCGGCCTGGTGCGCGACCTGCGCCGCGTCAGCGACCGCCTCGAAGGCAATCCCGCACGCTACCTGCTCGGCCGCGACGCACCCAAGGAGTTCGACCCGAAATGAAGCCGCAGCGATTCCTCCTCGCCCTGCCCTTTGCGCTCGCGCTGGCTGGCTGCTCCATCCTGGGCAGCGAACAGCGGGACCCCGTGACCATCTACGCGCCCGATGTCCGCGTGCCCGCGCGGGCGGACTGGCCCAACGTTGCGTGGTCGCTCGTCATCGCCAAGCCCACGGCTGCACGCGTGATCGACAGCCCGCGCATCAGCGTGCGGCCGATGCCCGGCGAACTGCAGGTCTATCGCGGCGTGTCATGGGCGCTGCCGGCGACCGACATGTTGCAGGATGCGGTGCAGCGCACGCTGGAGGATTCGGGCCGGATTCCCGCCGTCGCCAGTGCCGACGCCGGCATCCTGGGCGACTACCGGCTGGTCATGGACCTGCGCCGTTTCGAGGCCGATTACGCGGGTGGCGCGCAGCCGGAGGCCGTCGTCGAAGTGAACGCCAAGCTGGTCAACAACCGCGACCAGCGTGTCGTCGCGTCGCGCACCTTCCTGCAGCAGCGTCCTGCGGGCGGGATCGACGTCGCCCAGGTGGCAACAGCCTTCGAGCAGGCGTTGGAAGCGGCGACCGCCGACATCGTCGGCTGGGTGCTCGTGTCCGGCAACGGCGATCCCAAGGCTGCCCGCTGATCCACGCAGCGCGCAGAGCCGGCATCAGCGGCGACGCGCGGGTCCGATCCAGCGGAACGTCAGGTTGATGCGCGGCGCCACCTCGCGCGCCGTGCGCGGGAGTGCATGCCGGTACAGATGCTGGGTATCGCCCGCCATCACCAGCAGGCTCCCGTGCGGCAGTTCGAACGTGCGGTGCAATGTCGCATCCTGGCGATGCTTCAACGCAAAGCGGCGCACGCCGCCCAGGCTGACCGATGCGATGGCCGGCTGCGATCCAAGCTCCAG
The DNA here is from genome assembly GCF_052871755.1 of Pseudoxanthomonas sp. LARHCG66. Taxonomy (NCBI): domain Bacteria; kingdom Pseudomonadati; phylum Pseudomonadota; class Gammaproteobacteria; order Lysobacterales; family Lysobacteraceae; genus Pseudoxanthomonas; species Pseudoxanthomonas sp. LARHCG66. The sequence goes on from NZ_JBIXJW010000001.1 coordinate 1,117,332, forward strand.
CTCGTCGTCGCTGTGCCACCCCATCGCATCGCGCCCGGTGCGGTACAGATTCGCCAGCACGCTGTTGAAGGGCACATCGAGCTCTCTCTCGAGACGCTCCCGCAGCGCCGACAATGCCTCCGTCCAGGGATGCGGCGCGAAGTCGGTCCCCGAGTACCGGTAGGTCGCGGCCGGGTCGCCGATCCACGCGCTGAGCCGTGGGGAGTCGACCGTACGTCCGAACATCCGGAGGCGGTGCACGCTCCAGGGCAAGGTGTCGCGCAACTCGTCGAAGAGCCGGTCAGCCCGCTCGCGCTCTAGCCAGTCAGGCAGGAGTGTCAGCGACGCGCCAGGCAGGGCCACATCGATTCCATTCGCAGGCAGCGGCAGCGGTATGGTCATGGGGAGGATGCTGGCGGATTTGCCCCGCCCGGTGCAAACCCCGAAAATACCGGCAGCCTAATGCCACGCTGGAGCTGAACCCGATGTCCGATGTCGAACGCGATGTGATGGAGTACGACGTCGTGACGGTCGGCGCGGGCCCTGCGGGTCTCGCGTTCGCCATCCGGCTGAAGCAGCTCAACCCGGATGTCTCGGTCTGCGTGATCGAGAAGGCCAGCACGATCGGCGCGCAGATCCTGTCGGGCGCCGTGATCGAACCGGCGCCGCTGGACGCGCTGCTCCCGGGCTGGCGCGACAATCCGCCGCCGGTCTGCGTGCCGGCCACGGACGATGAGTTCTGGTACTTCAGCAAGGACGGTGGCCGCAAGTTCCCGATCGTGCCGCCCGGGATGCGCAACCACGGCAACTTCATCGTATCGCTCGGCGCCATGTGCGCCTGGCTGGCGCCGCAGGCCGAAGCGCTGGGCGTCGAGATCTATCCGGGCTTCGCTGCCGCCGAAACGTTGCATGACGACGACGGCAAGGTCGTCGGCGTGCGCATCGGCGACATGGGCATCGCAAAGGACGGCACGCAAAAATCCGGTTACACGCAGGGCATCGACATCCGCGCCAAGGTCACCGTGCTGGCCGAAGGCGCGCGCGGCCACCTGACCAAGCGACTGGTGAAGCGCTTCACGCTGGACAAGGAAAGCGACCCGCAGGCGTACTCGATCGGCATCAAGGAACTGTGGCAGGTGCCCGAAGGCCGCGTCACCCCGGGCAAGATCGTGCACACGCTCGGCTGGCCGGCCAGCAACGACATCTACGGGGGCAGCTTCCTCTACCACCTGGAAAACAACCAGATCGCGCTTGGCTACGTCAGCGGCCTGGACTACAAGGACCCCGAGTACAAACCATGGGAGGCCTTCCAGCAGTGGAAGAACCACCCGCTGATCAAGCCGATCCTTGAAGGCGGCAGCATTCTTTCCGCCGGCGCGCGCGCCATCGTCACTGGCGGCTGGCAGTCGCTGCCGAAGGTGGAGATGCCCGGCGCCCTGCTGATCGGCGACACCGCCGGCCTGCTCAACGTGCCCAAGATCAAGGGCACGCACCAGGCGATCCGCAGCGGCATGCTGGCAGCCGAGCACCTGGTGTCGTCGCAGCTGGCGCCCGAGGGTTTCGACGCGAAACTGCGCGCATCCGATGCAGTGACCGAATTGAAGTCCGTCCGCAACATCAAGCCCGGCTTCAAGAAAGGCCTGTGGTTCGGCATGGCCAACGCCGCGTGGGAAACCGCCGTCGGTGGTCGTTCGCCGTGGACACTGAAAGTCACGCCTGACTGGTCCTCGCTCGAGAAGATCGGCGAGTACGAAGAACCCAGCCGCGACTACGTGGACCGTACGCTCGCCCCGCGCGACCGCCTGCAGGGCGTCTACTACGCCGCCACCGAACACGACGAGGACCAGCCCGTGCACCTGCGCGTGCACGACACCTCTGTCTGCGTCACCCGCTGCGCCGCCGAATACGACAACCCCTGCACACGCTTCTGCCCGGCAGGCGTGTACGAGATCGTCGACGACGGCACCGGCAAGCGCCTGCAGATCAACGCTGCCAACTGCGTGCACTGCAAGACCTGCGACATCAAGGACCCCTACCAGATCATCGACTGGGTGACGCCGGAAGGCGGCGCGGGGCCGAATTACCAGAATCTCTAGGAAGCCTGTGACGAATTCCCTGTCACGCCGCGTTCGTACCGGCCTGTTCTACGCGCTGCGAACCGCATTCCGGCTGACGCCGATGCCGCAGGGCACCCGCGACAAGCTGCGCGAGCGCTTCCTGGACACGAAGGGCCATTGGGTGCCAGAGGGTCCCAAAGGCAAGGCACCGACCGGCGACCTGCCGCGCAGACCGTACGTCCGCTCCGATGAGCGCGCGATCGGCTACGTACCCTATGAAAAAGGCGAATTGCCAGACCCGCTGCCTGCCATGCTCGTCGCGTTCTACCTGCCGCAGTTCCACACCATTCCCGAGAACGACGAGTGGTGGGGCAAGGGCTTCACCGAGTGGCGCAACGTCACCCGCGCCCTGCCCCAATTCGAAGGCCACTATCAACCCAAACTTCCGGGCGACCTCGGCTTCTACGATCTGCGCAACGTCGAGGTCATGCACGAACAGGCACGCCTTGCCCGCGAGTACGGCATCAGCGCATTCTGCTTCTACTTCTACTGGTTCGGCGGCAAGACCCTGCTGGAAACGCCGCTTCGCAACTGGCTGAACGACAAGACCATCGACCTGAAGTTCTGCCTGTGCTGGGCCAACGAGAAGTGGACCCGCACGTGGGATGGGCGTGGCGACGAGATCCTGATCGATCAGCAACATTCGCCCGAGGACGACATCGCGTTCATTGAACATGTCGCGGAGTACATGCGCGACCCGCGGTATCTTCGGGTGGAGGGGAGGCCAGTGCTCGTGGTGTACCGACCTGGCCTGCTGCCGGATGTCTGCAGCACGGCCAGACGATGGCGCGAATGGTGCGGCTCCCACGGCATAGGCGACCTGCAGATCGTCTATGTAGAGAGTTTCGAATCACCCCCACCGGCGCAGTACGGCCTAGACGCCTCCATTGCCTTCCCTCCGAACCGGTATCCGGCACAGGACATCACGACGCAGCAGCTGCTCTTGAATCCCGCATTCCAAGGTGAGGTGCTGGATTGGCGTACCTTGTCCCGGGTCACCGCGCCCGAGCAAGGCAACCGGTACCCAGGAGTGACGCCGAGTTGGGACAACGAAGCGCGGCGGCCCGGCCGCGGGCGAACGCTGTTTCATGCTTCGCCGCGCGGGTATCGCGACTGGCTCGTCGATAGCATCCGCGATGGCGAGACGCTTGCCGAACAGCTCGTCTTCATCAATGCGTGGAACGAGTGGGCCGAAGGGGCCATGCTGGAGCCTGATACCAGGCTAGGCTATGCCAATCTGCAAGCCACGCGGGACGCGCTGGCTATTGTTGCCGGCAGCAACGAACGTACGCACGCGGAGAAGTGCGCGCGCGCGCATGCCATCGTCCACGCATGGCATGTCGACGTGCTGACGGAGATACTGGAGGCGCTGGATAGTAGCGGCCTGGACTGGCATCTGACTGTCACCACGACGCACGACCGCGTGATGGAAGTTCGCGATTCCCTGGAAAGATCCGCTTTTTCCTTCAACCTGATCGTTGTCGAGAACCGCGGGCGCGACATGCTTCCCTTTCTCATCGCCTCCGAGCATCTGCTGGGGAACGGGGTCGATGTTGTCCTGAAACTCCACACGAAGAAATCCTTGCATCGGCGGGACGGCGATGCATGGCGCCAAGACCTGCTCATGAAACTGATAACGGGTGACCGTGGACGAGAAGCCATGATCGTGATGGAAAACGATCCGCAGGTAGGTCTTGTCGCGCCCGCCGACCATGTCCTCGGCCTGGATTATTACTGGGGCGCGAACGAACGCTCCGTCCACTCGCTAGCTCGGCGCGTCGGGCTCCCTCCCGTAGACCATCATGCGCAGACGTTCGTCTCCGGAAGCATGTTCTGGGTTCGGCTCGCCGCGATTCGTCCACTGCTGGACGCACACTTTCTGCCAAGCGAGTTCGAGTCCGAACAAGGACAGGTAGACGGAACGCTCGCGCACGCCTTTGAGCGGATCATCCAGCATTGCGTGACGAGCACTGGCTTCCATACGTCCGTCTTGGCGGAGAGCGGCGCCGCTGGGAGCATTCCATCGACCGGCGATAATACATATCCCTACGCCAGCCGCGGCTAATCTCTCGCCAGACCGCTGCTGCTTGCCGTACGGGTTGCCGCACGGATCGAGCCCTGAGCCGACAGGACCCTCGATCGATACAAACAAAAAAACCCGCACGTATTCCGTTTCCGGATACACGTGCGGGCGTCTCGTCTGCAATCGCTCAGTAGAACGCTTTCGCCTACAGCTTGGGCGACCACACCGTGGCAACTGGCTCCATCAACGTACTGTTTGGGGATCGACCTGCCCACCATATGATCGTCGCGCCGGACGTTGGGTTGTGCCAGAACAGATCGGCCTTGCCGTCGCCGTTGTAGTCGCCCGACGTCGCCACCTGCCAGCTGGTCTGGACGGTCACTTCCGAGAACGATCCCGCGTAGGCACCCGACGGCCACACCGCCGTCTGGCCCGTCGCTGCATGCACCCAGAACACATCAGTGGTGCCGTTACCGTCGTAATCTCCGGTCGCCGCAACGCGCCATCCTTGGTCAGGAATGGTTACCTGCACCCACGAATTCGCGATCGCTCCCGACGGCCAGATCAGATTCTCGCCCGTGATGGAGTTCCTCCAGAACAGGTCGTCGCGGCCGTCGTTGTTGAAGTCGCCGACGCCAGCGACGCGCCAATTGACAGCCACCGCGGTTCCATTTGCTGTGGCCGCCGGGTCTGCAGACCACCAGGTGATGTTCTGCCCGGTAGTGGAGTGGCGCCAGAAAAGATCGGACCTGCCGTCGCCGTTAAAGTCGCCGATACCGACGATCTTCCAATTGACATCGGGAATAGCTTGCACGACCCGGGAGGAGTTGCCCGAGCCCGCCGACCAGATGATGTTCTGGCCGTTGGTGGCGTGCCTCCAGAAAATATCCCACTTGCCGTCGCCGTCGAAGTCACCCGAACCAACGATCTGCCAGTTCTGGTCCGAAACGGTTTCCGAATAGTAGCTGTCAGCGCGATTGCCCGCCTTCCACACAACGTTTTGCCCATTGGCAGAACTGCGCCAGAACACGTCCGATCGCCCATCGCCATCGAGGTCGCGCTGCGCGGCACCCACAAATGGGACCACTGTCGCACGGAAGCGGGCCACTACCGGAATCGTCTGGTTAAGACTCCGAGCGTTGTCCTCACTGTTGGCAACACCGCATGCCAGATTGCCGGCGGCGCCACAGGTGCTCTTTAGCGGCGTGGAGAAGATACGATGCGCGATCTGGCCGGTATCGCCATATGCCATCACCGTGTAAAAATTGCCAGCGGCGGCCGATGTTTTGTAGCCGAATGAATAAGGATAACGACCGTACTGAAGAACCGTGGTGCCATTGGGCCCCGGGGCTGTGGAGTTGGCACGATCATGTGCCGAACCCATCAGATGCGCGGCTTCGTGCACCAACGTCTCGTCGGCGCAGTAGTACGTCTTGCCATCGGTGCCGGTGTCGTAACCATCGCTGATCACGGCATAGCCCCAAGCCGCGTCCGCCGACGTGATGTCCCTCTGGTCTGCACCGTTCAACCACGCGATGCCGCAACCTTCGTTTTCCGGCGTGTTGAACTTGCGCACCAGAATCGCGATGTCGGCACCGTATTGGTCACGCGCCGTCCGCAGGGGTGCCAAACTGGCCGGTATGGTGACGGGTGAGTTGCCCGTGCTACCGGTCAATTCCCGCAGCGCTGTCTGATTGGTGTTGGTATCGGTGTAGTTGACCTGCAAGGCGTTCACGATTCGCAGGTAGCCGTTGACGTCGCTGTTGGCGAAGGCCTGGTTGCCTACTTGGACCAGGAACACCAGACGCGTAGCGGCACCGGAAGCTCCGCCGTTGGCCGTCGCAAATTCAGGGGTGTAGCCGACCGCGACGTCGATCGTATTGGCTGCCGTAGGCGGCGCTGCCTGCGCCACTGCGGTGGCGCTCTGGCTGACCTGCGCCGACTGGCCGACGGCCGCCGCCATGGACGAGCGCAGCGAAGCTGCCTCAGGCACCATGATGTCGACATGACCCTTGGTTGCGGACACAACCTTCGACGGATCGGTCTGCACCGCGAACACCTTGCCATTGCGGGTCTGCAGGCTCAGGGCCGGCTTGCCGCTGGCTTGCGGAATCGAGCCGAACACGGCCTTCTCACCGAATGTGATGATGGCTTCCTGCATCGGATCGCCGCCAACCACCCGGCCGATCCACGTCCAGTTGCCGTCGACCTCTTCAACGTGGCGCTCGTAGCGCAGCTTGACCTGGCTGCCATCCGGCGAGGGCACGGTCATTTCGCCGGTGGCGATGCCCTTGAAGGCGTGGGCTTCGCTGATGGCCGTCGGGTACCAGGTGTAGGCACCTTCCTGCTTGGTTGGCGCCGCTTTATTGGGGTAGGACAGCAGCGAACCGCGGTCAGGCGCGTTGGCGATGGACGCCCCGATCGCACGAGCCAGGGGGAGCGACGTCGGCAGGCTGCCGGTCGCCTTGCTTGCGGCAACACCACGCATCCCTGCCACGCCCGATTCGGGGCCTTCCCCACTGCACCCGGCCAAAACCAACATCAAGGCGCAAGCGCCGACCCGGAGTTTCATACGTACGCCTCTGAAAAAAAACGGATAGAGCCCCTGAGCTAACACTATAGCCCAGCCGTCGGGCCACAAATAGCCAACAGGTTCGCCTCTCCGCGTTATCGGCCAGAAAGCGTACAGCTGGAAGTCAGACGTGCACCATCGCGCATTGCAACCGGACCTGCATCACGGCATGGCGTGCTTCAGTGGCCGGACCGGAAAGGCACGCCGGTTTTCGCGGCGAGCTCCGCTTCGGTTACGCCATCGGCCATCTCCATCAGCGCCAGTCCGTCGGGGGTGACATCGAAAACGGCCAGGTCCGTGATGATCCTGTCAACAACCCCCACCCCCGTCAGTGGCAGGTCGCACTGGGGCAGGATCTTGTGGCTCCCGTCCTTGGCCACGTGCTCCATCAGCACCACGATGCGCTTGACGCCGGCCACCAGGTCCATGGCGCCGCCCATGCCCTTGACCATCTTGCCCGGGACCATCCAGTTGGCCAGGTCGCCCTTGTCGGTGACCTGCATGGCGCCCAGCACGGCCAGATCGATGTGGCCGCCGCGGATCATGGCGAAGGAATCGTGGCTGCCGAAGTAGCTGGCACCGGCGCGGGCCGTGACGGTCTGCTTGCCGGCGTTGATCAGGTCGGCGTCGACCTCGTCCTCGGTCGGGAACGGACCGATGCCCAGCAGGCCGTTCTCGGACTGCAGCCACACGTCCATGCCGGCCGGAATATGGTTCGCGACCAGGGTCGGCAGGCCGATGCCCAGGTTCACGTAGGCGCCGTCGGTCAGTTCGCGGGCGGCGCGCTGCGCCATTTCATCGCGGGTCCAGGGCATCACTTGTCTCCTTGGCAGACGGTGCGCTGCTCGATGCGCTTCTCGGGGGACGGGTTGTGGACGATGCGGTCCACGTAGATGCCGGGCAGGTGAACGTGGTCGGGATCGATGGTGCCGATTTCCACCACTTCCTCGACCTCCGCGATGCACACCTTGCCGGCCATGGCGCAAGCCGGGTTGAAGTTGCGCGCTGTCTTGCGGAAGACCAGGTTGCCGGCCTTGTCGGCCTTCCATGCCTTGACCAGCGATACGTCGGCGGCCAGCGCGGTTTCCATCACGTACCAATGCTCGCCGAACTGGCGGGTTTCCTTGCCTTCGGCAACAACCGTGCCGTAACCGGTGCGGGTGAAGAACGCCGGGATCCCTGCGCCGCCTGCGCGCAGGCGCTCGGCCAGCGTGCCCTGCGGGTTGAATTCCAGTTCCAGTTCGCCCGAAAGGAATTGGCGCTCGAACTCCTTGTTTTCGCCCACGTAGGACGAAATCATCTTCTTGATCTGCCGGGTTTCCAGCAGCAGGCCCAGGCCGAAGCCGTCCACGCCCGCGTTGTTGGAGATCGCCGTCAACCCCTTCGCGCCGCTGTCCCGCAGCGCGCCGATCAGCGCCTCGGGGATGCCGCACAGGCCGAAGCCGCCGACCGCCAGCGTCTGGCCATCGGCCACCACGCCCTGCAGTGCGGCCGCGGCACTGGGATATAGCTTCTGCTTGCCTCCGGAGGCCGGGTTACCCGCCATGGCGTGATCCATTCGTTGAGGAAGCCTGCATTCTACCCACGCCCCCAAGGGCCACACAGGTACTTTCGGTCAATGGGAATCCGGCACCGGACGTGCGCGTACACTTGCCCGCATGAAGACCCTAGCGCTTGTCACCGCTGTCGCCGCGACCGGCCACGATGATGATCTCGTCCCGCTGCTCGAAGCCTGCGCCGATGCAGGTTTCCACCCGCGCGCCGTGGCCTGGGACGACCCTACCGTGAACTGGGCGCGCTTCGACGCGGTCCTGCTGCGTTCGCCTTGGGACTATACCGAGCGACTGCCCGGGTTCCTGGCCTGGTGCGAGCACGTGGACCGGGTCACGCACCTGATGAATCCGTTGAATGTCGTGCGCTGGAACACCGACAAGCATTACCTCGCGGACCTGGCGACCGTCGGCATCCCGACCGTCCCCACCCACTTCGTCGAACCCGATGCCGAACCCATGGAAGCGCTCTCAGCCTTCCTGGAGGCATTCGACTGCGCGGAGTTCGTCGTCAAACCGGCCGTCAGTGCTGGCGCCCGGGATACCCATCGCTACGCGCGCGACCAGCAGTTCGCGGCCGGCAACCATGTCGCGCGCCTGCTCGACCAGGAGCGGAGCGTGATGTTGCAGCCCTACATCGCCTCGGTGGATGAGCAGGGTGAAATCGCGCTGCTCTACTTCGGCGGGCGTTTCAGTCACGCGGCCCGCAAGGGCGCCCAGTTGGCAGCCGGCGAAGGCGCGCGCCAGGCGCCGATGGCGCTGGGCGACATCCTGCCGGGCAAGGCCACCCAGGCAGAGGAAGCGCTGGCCGAACGGGTGCTCGCCGCCACGGCGCGCCTGCGTCAACTGGACACACCGCTGTCTTATGCACGCATCGACCTGCTAATCGACGCCGAAGGCCAGCCCCGCCTGCTTGAGCTGGAACTGACCGAACCCTCGCTGTTCTTCGCCCAGGCGCCCGGCAGCGCGGCACGTTTTGCCGGTGTTCTGGCGGAACAGCTGGCGGACGGCACCGTACGGGCTCGCATGGCCCCCGCCTGACGGCTAAAATCCCAAGTCTGCCCTCGGCCAGCCGCCGCGGCCGGGCCTCACCGTCGCATACAGGAATTCCCGCAGGATGAAGATTCTCGTCGCCTACAAGCGCGTGGTGGACTACAACGTCCGCATCCAGGTCAAGCCGGACGGCTCCGGCGTGGTCACTGACGGCGTCAAGCTGTCCCCCAATCCCTTCGACGAGATCGCGCTGGAAGAGGCCCTGCGCCTGCGCGACAAGGGCATCGCCACCGAGGTCGTGGTCGCCACCATCGCCCCCGCCGACGCCCAGGCCCACCTGCGCAACGGTCTGGCCATGGGCGCCAACCGCGCCGTCCACGTGGTCACCGACCAGGCCATCCAGCCGCTGACCGCCGCCCGCACGCTGCTGAAGCTGGTCGAGAAGGAATCGCCGGACCTGGTCATCCTCGGCAAGCAGGCCATCGACGACGACGCCAACCAGACCGGCCAGATGCTGGCCACGCTGTGGGGTCGCCCACAGGCGACCTTCGCCGGCAAGCTCGACATCGCCGACGGCAAGGCCACGGTGGTGCGTGAAGTCGACGCAGGCCTGGAGACGCTGGACGTCGACCTGCCGGCAGTGGTCACCACTGACCTGCGCCTCAACGAGCCGCGCTTCATCAAGTTGCCCGACATCATGAAGGCGAAGAGCAAGCCGCTGGAAACGCTGCAGCTGGCCGACCTCGGCGTCGAATCCGCCGACACCCACAAGACCACGCACTACGCCCCGCCGGCCAAGCGCAGCAAGGGTGTCATGGTGAAGGACGCGGCCGAGCTGGTCGCCGCACTCAAGCAGAAGGGGTTGCTGTAATGGCCAAGGTTCTCGTCATCGCCGAACACCTGGACGGCAAGCTCAACGCCTCCACCGCCAAGACCGTCAGCGCCGCCGCCGCCGTGAAGGCCGATGCCATCGACGTGGTCGTGTTGGCCGCCGACCCCACGGCCGTCGCCGCCGAAGCCGCGCAGATCGCCGGCGTCGCCAAGGTGCTGGCCGTCGCCAACGCCGCCAACGCGAATGCCATCGCACAGGTACTGGCCCCGCAGATCGCGAAGCTCGCCGCAGGCTACACGCACGTGTTCGCCCCATCGACCACGTTCGGCAAGGACCTGCTGCCCTGCGTCGCCGCCCTCCTCGGCGTCAACCAGGTCTCCGACCTGATGGCCGTGGAAGGCCCGCACACCTTCAAGCGCCCGATCTACGCTGGCAATGCGATCATCACCGTCGAGACCCCGGCCGACCAGACCGTCGTCGCCACCGTGCGTACGGCCTCGTGGCCGGAAGCCGCCAAGGGTGGAAGCGCAACGGTCGAAGCCGCCAGGGCGGATGCGGTCCTGCCGACGCATACGCGTTATGTCGGCCTCGCCGCCGGCAAGTCCGACCGCCCCGACCTGCAGAGCGCCAAGCGCGTCGTCTCCGGTGGTCGCGGCGTGGGCTCGGCCGAGAACTTCAAGGTGATCTACGCCCTGGCCGACAAGCTGGGCGCCGCCGTCGGCGCCTCGCGTGCCGCGGTCGATGCCGGCTACGTGCCGAACGAACTGCAGGTCGGCCAGACCGGCAAGATCATCGCCCCCGAGCTGTACGTGGCTGTCGGCATCTCCGGCGCCATCCAGCACCTGACCGGCATCAAGGACGCAGGCACCATCGTGGCGATCAACAAGGACGGCGAAGCGCCGATCTTCGAGATCGCGGATATCGGGCTGGTGGGGGATCTATTTGCGCTACTGCCGGAACTGGAGTCAGCGCTGAACTGATGGCCTGAGCCGTCGCAAACCTACTCTTGCAGCGCCCAGTGACCCCATACCGCGCCATTTAGCTTCCGACCTCTAGACGACAACGACTCCGCCACACCATGACCATACCCGCTGGCCCCTCAATTCCACCCCATTACTCCGTGGTGGTTCCGGTTTATAGGGGCTCGAAATCCATAGGCGAACTGCGTCGACGCCTCTCTGTGGCGCTGGAGCCGCTGGGCAAATCCTACGAGATCATTTTTGTCGACGACCGTGGCAGCCCGGCAAACTGGGCAGCCATAGACCGTCTGTGTGCCGAAAATCCATCGAAGGTCCGTGGCATCCGGCTGAGTCGGAACTTCGGACAGCATGCCGCCACCCTGTGCGGCATCGCTCATGCGCGCGGTGAGTGGATCGTCACCATCGATGAAGATCTCGAACAGCCCCCCGAGTCGGTTCCTGCGCTGCTGCAGAAGGCCGAGGAAGGGCACCAGGTGGTGTATGGCGTGAACGAAACGCGCAGCCATGCCTGGTGGCGAAACCTCACCTCGGAGGTGGGCCGCAGCCTGTTCAAGTTCGCGATACCCAGCTTGAACCGGGAATACACCTCGTTCCGCGTCATTCATCGCACCGTGGCGAACGGCCTTGAGCGATTCCAGTCGCCGTTCACTTTCATCGACGGCTACATCTCCTGGATCACGCACAACTATGCGACGGTAGTCGTACCGCACGACGCTGGATTTCACGGGAAAAGCAGTTACAGCGTGAGGATGCTGGTCGCTCACATGATCAACATCTTCGTGACGTTCTCCGATCTTCCACTGCGCATTGCGACGTGGCTAGGCCTCAGCGCTTCGCTCGGTGGAGCGGCATGGGGCGTTTCCATCCTGATTGCAAAACTGACGGGGGCGCTGAGCGTGAGCGGCTACGCGTCGATCATGGCCGGCATGACATTCCTGGGCGGCCTCCAGTTGCTGATCCTCGGTATCTTCGGCGAGTACCTGGCGCGCATCAATTTCAAAACTGCGTCCATGCCATTGTTCCTGGTTGAAGAGGAGGTCGGCGATTGAAGCCTTTGGTGATCATCGGAGCATCGTCTTTCGGTCGCCTGGTCAAAGTGCTCGCCGAAGAATCTGGCCGCACGGTGATGGGGCTCGTCGATGATTCCAATATTGGGGAAGACATCGTGGGGCGAACCGATGATCTGGGCTCGCGCATATCGTCCGAGGACGCCGATCTCGCCATGGCGATCGGTTATCGCCACATGGATGCCCGGATGGCGATGTTCCATCACCTGCGTTCGCTGGGATTCCAATTTCCGCCAATCGTGCATCCCCGCGCACGCATCAGTCCTCGCGCCTCGCTCGGTGCCGGCAGCCTTGTGATGGCCAACGTGGATGTGGATGCCTTTGCAGGCATCGGCGACCTCTGCGTACTGTGGCCGCAGGCCACTATCAGTCACGACAACGCCATCGGCGAAGGCACTTTCATCAGCCCGGCTGCTACACTTTGCGGTTTCGTATCCGTTGGGGCATTGAGCTTCATCGGCGCCAACTGCACCATTGTTGACGGCTCCACGCTTCCCCCCCGGTCCTTCGTCAAGGCTGGGAGCCGCCATCACAACAGAGCCTTCAGCGCATGAGCAGCCAGAAGCGGGTTGCCGTACTGCAATCCAGCTACATCCCCTGGAAGGGATACTTCGACATCATCCACGACGTTGACACCTTCATTTTCTACGACGACGTCCAGTTCACCTATCAGGACTGGCGTTCGCGTAACCGTGTGATCGCGAACGGAGCGCCCGTGTGGCTGACCGTGCCGACAGGCGGCAATATCAAACGCCTGATCAATGAGGTGCAGTTGTCTGACGCCGGCTGGCAGCGGAAGCACTGGTCGACGATCCGTCACGCTTATACCAAAACCCGCCATTTCCGCGAGTATTCGCCCCTCATCGAGGAGCTGTATACAGGCACCGCGTGGAAGTCCCTTTCAGAGATGAATCAGGTCTTCACTCGGCGCATTGCGCAGGAAGTGCTGGGAATACGGACCGAGTTCCGCGACTCTCTGGAGTTCGATGCCACGGGTAGCAAACTGGATCGCTTAATCGATCTGCTGGTGAAGTCGGGCGCCACCCATTACCTGTCCGGCCCGGCAGCCCGTTCGTATATCGACCCGCAAAGGTTCGAGGACGCTGGCATCCAACTGGAATACAAGGACTATTCGGGATACCCCGAGTACAAGCAGCTTTCCGATGGGTTCGAGCATGCGGTGAGTATCCTGGACTTGATATTCAACGCTGGCCGGGACGCGTCACATTACATCTGGGGATGGCGTGATCCGGATAAGCTCACGCCAGGCGCCTGACACCCTGCGCGCGTCGCGCGCCCGACTTATTGAGCGAGCGGCTCTATGGCTTATGTCTTCATCACCCTAACCATCCTTCTGACCGTGTACGGTCAGCTGGTACTCAAGTGGCAGGTGGGCCTGCATTCGCATCTTCTCAATGGCCCGCTGTCGGCTACCAACATCGCGACGCTACTGCTGAAGCCTTGGGTCATTTCCGGATTTGCAGCGGCATTCGGCGCATCCATTTGCTGGATGGCGGCGATCAACCGGCTACCGCTCAGTCGCGCCTATCCCTTCATGTCGATGAACTTCGTCATCGTCGTCCTTCTGGCCGCATGGCTGTTTCAGGAGCGCCTGGATGCCTACAAGCTTCTCGGCACGCTGATTATCGTGGCCGGCGTCGTCGTCCTCTCGCGATCCACGGGCTGAAAAGCCTCTACAAGGAGTTCCACGCAATGATTCCCTTCAACAAGCCCTACATGACAGGCCGCGAGCTCGCGCATATTGCTCAAGCACACGCCAATGGGCATCTGTCGGGTGACGGAAGCTTCACCAAGCGCTGTCATGCATGGCTGGAGGAGCGAACCCTGGCCGGCCGCGCGCTGCTTGCGCACAGTTGTACGGCAGCGCTCGAGATGGCGGCTTTGCTGCTGGATCTGCAACCCGGTGATGAAGTCATTCTTCCTTCCTATACCTTCGTGTCCACCGCAAGCGCGTTTGCATTGCGCGGCGCAGTACCCGTCTTCGTCGATATCCGCGAGGATACGTTGAACATCGACGAACGCCTGATCGAAGCGGCCATAGGCCCGCGCACGAAGGCGATCTGCGTCGTCCACTACGCGGGTGTCGCCTGCGAGATGGACGCGATCATGGAAATCGCAGATCGCTACGGGCTGAAGGTGGTCGAGGACGCTGCCCAGGCGATCATGTCCACCTACAAGGGACGGCCGCTTGGAACCATCGGCGACTACGGCGCTCTCAGCTTCCACGAGACAAAGAACATCATCTCTGGCGAAGGCGGCGCATTGTTGTGCCGCGACCGTGAGGCCGGCGAGCGCGCCGAGATCATTCGTGAGAAAGGCACCAACCGCAGCCGGTTCTTCCGCGGTCAGGTGGACAAGTACACGTGGGTGGACATCGGGTCGTCGTTCCTCCCAGGAGAAATTACCGCAGCGTTCCTGACAGCACAGATCGAAGACGCCGACGGCATCACGTCACGGCGACTCGCCATTTGGGACCGCTATCACGCATGGGCCGCGGCACATGAGGGCGCTGGGCGGCTGCGTCGCCCTATTGTCCCGTCAGACCGTACGCACAACGCGCACATGTACTACTTGTTGCTACCCTCTCTGGAGCACAGGACGCATTTCATCCAAGCGATGAAGGAGCAGGGCGTGCAAACCGTTTTCCATTACATTCCGCTGCATTCTTCCCCCGCCGGCATCGCCCACTGCCGAACAGCGTCGGATATGAGCGTCACCGATTCGATCAGCGATCGCTTGGTGCGGATGCCGCTCTGGGTCGGTGTCGAGGACCATCTTGATCAGGTGATGGCTGCCGCAGACGCAGCACTCAATCGGACCTGAGCTTTGCGGCGTGCGGTGACCGGCTGGGCTCGCCGCCGCCCACCAACGTCCAGCCGGCCGTCAACGACTGGCCAGAATCGGGATTGCGAAGAAGAGGAACGAGAACAGCGAAGCCAGATAGCTGGTCGCCAGTCCGGCGGACATCAAGCGTGAGCGCAGCAGGATCGGGTGCGCCAAGGCCAGCACAGCAAGCAACACCGCGATAGGCATCAGGTAGCGCCCCTGTGGCTGGAAGTCGTAGGCCCAGCTATGGACGATCGAGCTGAGCACCACGAGAGCCGCGATACAACACACTCCGAAAGTATCGCGGCGGAATGTCCCGTCCCGGATGCCATGCCTGAACGCGCCTGCCAAGCACAGCAGAAGGCCGATGCTGACCAGCAAGTAAAGCCATTCCGGAGCGAACGCATTCATGTACCCGTACACGCCCATCGAGCTGCGCCAGCTCTGGTAGAGCCAGTCGTATGGATGGCCGAACAGTTGACCGATCGTCACGCCTTTCGCAGCGAGGTTACGCCCCGGGTAGCTGGCTGCAGGATTATTGGCAAGAGTAGACGGTTTGAACCTGACCTCCCCGTACTTTTCGGCTGCGGCCAGCACCTTCGCTGTCTTCTCGGCGGAGCCGCCGTTGACGTCGCGGTCCAGCATTACGCGTGGGAAAGCCAGCATTGCAGCAAGCGAGAAGAGGGCCGCCACCCGATAGAACTTGGGACGTAACTCTTTGCTCCCCAAGACGCGCCAGACGCCCGCGAGCATGGCGGCCAACAACATCGCACTTCCCACCGGCACGAAGGACCCGCCGATGGATGGGAACATGTACTGCATTTGCGCGCCACCGATCAGACTGAAGCTCAACAGGCCAGCCCCGACGGCCGCCAATCCCACGCACCAGGCAGGTAACGTCAAATGACGAACACTCAGGAACAGACCCATGAACATCACGATCAGCAGATAGTTCCGTTTGGATATCAGCAGCAGGCCAAGTACGAGGACGAACGCCAGCAACGGCAAGATTCTGGTTGCCTTGCCTTCCACGTAATCAGAAACGGCTGACGAGGCCGGCGCGTAAAGGAATGCCAGCATCAAAGAAAGGAACAATGGGAAGGCATCCGCATTGAAATAGGAAAACAGATACCAAAGCTGCGAGGTCACCAGCAGCACTGCAGCACCCGTCCACGTATCCCTGCCCCGCCACGCGACCACAAGAAGAATGGCCAGCAGAAGCACATTGAACAAACGCAGCGAAACGGTATCGTCGAGTCCGAAGCCCGACCAGAGATTGGATACCTTCGCGGCGATCAGATAACCGATGTCCAGTTCGTTGAGGTAACTGGTGCCATAGATTGTATAGGTATCTGCAATAGCAGGGTCGTCGACGGCCGGCGGCTTCCAGTGGCTGAAGTAATAGTGCGCCGCCGCGACATGGTTGTGCTCGTCCGGATGGATCGAGCGCGCGGTGGTCGAGACCAGCGCAAGCGCCGCGACCAGGACTACACCAGCCAATAGCAGAGCGGTCACCGGGATGCCGGAGGGACGTCGCGCCAGATGGAACACGGCTAGCGCGAAGATCAGGAATCCAAGCACATACTTGGTCCAGATCGTCAGCATGGGCGCTTCCGTACTAGCCTCGGAAATGCTGTCGGCGTCCAGTATCAGCTGCGCATCCGTGCTGCCGGGAGCCATGGAGATCTGCATCCCTCCATTCGATCTCGTCAATCCGGCGATTTCGTTCACCGGCTGCAACCCACCTGCACTGATCGCCTCGTAGCCGCCAGAGCGGGGTACCGTGATCGCCAGTTCCCGTACGAGAATGGTCTCGACGCCTGGAGCAGGGTCCAGGCGCAGTGCTTGGACCTTGCCGGATGGCAACGGCACCGTTAACGCGGAGCTGCCGGACTTGAAGTGGACGTGTTTGGACTCCGCCTCATTGAAGCCCGAACCCGTGTCAAAAAAAGCCTGCAGACTTCCAGAATCCGGCGAACTCAGACCGATGCGCAGGAATCGTTCGGAACTCTCGTTGCGCTGCCCGGCAAGGAAGAGGATTGCCACACACATGGCGACAAGCGCATACGCTGCGTGGCGAAAGTTGAACGATCTTGGCATCACAGGCTTGCTATCCGTATTCAGTAAAGCCTGCAGCACGCTGCAGGCTTGAGAGACGATACGCGCTAGATCAGTCCGTAACCGTCAGCAATACGTTCAGCGGGCAACGACGCGCTGCCTCACCGGTCACGACCACGGACAAGTCGTAGACGCCGGCGGGGACATCCCGCAACGACAGCGGTGACTCGAAACCCGCCTTCGAGAGCGCAGGATTCTTCATCGCGGCGGCGACGTCGGCGCGCTCTATACCGGTGGCCAGCGGCGCGGTGTAGCCAGCGACATCGCTGTGAATGACGAGCTGCGGCTGCGCCGGCACCACACCTGCCTGATCGACTGCCCATCCCCCGATCACGACGGACTCGCCGCGCTTGAGCTGAAGCTTGCCTTCCACGACCGCGCTGCCATTCACGGCATCAAGCGAGCAGTTGCCACCTACCGTCATCGACAGTGCGTTCTCCGCGAACGGAACAGCCAGGCCCTGGACCGGCGCTGGCGTCGGCTCTGGTGCCTCCACCGGAGCCGCCGGCGCTGCCGCGACCGTATCGGTACCAGCCTGCTTGTTGCCCGGATTACATGCGGACAATACTGAAATCAAGACTGCGCCCGCAAGGAGATTAGCCGACAGCTTCTTCATAGATTCACCTGGTTGAATTGGGTTGGAATGCTTGTTTCTTTGCCTATTGATGCAACTGCCCGTCATCGATCAAGCCGCTCCGGGTGTTGTATTGCTTCAAGAGCCGGTCGCGACGCAGCGCTACGGCATCTTCGAATCTTTCTGCGCCGACCAACACCCGTGAGCCCTCTCTTACGGAGGCCAGTGCTTCGGGGTGGTTCATGAGGGAATTGATCCTGTCTGCCCACGCCAACGGCGAGTTTTCGACGCGAAGTACGCTCTTGCCTTCCACCAAGGCAGTATCCCGATACGCTTCCACGTCAGATGCAATCGCAGGCAACCCCAAGGCCGCGTAGTCGAGCACTTTTATCGAGCTCTTGCAATCGTTGAAACGTCCGGCCATCAGCGGCGCCAAGCCCAGATCGAACCCACTGAGCCCAGAGAACCAGTGCACGAACGCAGGATATGAAGCACCCACGTGCAACGGTGGCTCCAACAACTTCAGCCATCGAATCGATGCATCATCCTGAGCACGCACACCGATCATCGTCAGCTCGAAACTGCCCGGAAGACGCTCATCGAGCAGATCCAACCCTTCGGCGAGCATCCTGAAGTCCTCGTCGTGCGTGCGAGTGCCCATGTAGAGCAACTGGAACGGCGCCACCGGGCTCCGCGGGGCACTCACCGGTGCCCGCCATATTCCCGGGTCCAGTGCGTTGGGCATGACGTGTACCGAGCCTCTGACGATGCCCGCGACGCGGCGAGCCAGCTCATTGGTGGATACCCAGACTTCATCTGCGGCGGCTAGTGATGCCTCGACCACCGCGACCATGCTGCGATACGCATCCGCCTCGCCATGCTCGGCGACATCAACAAGATTGTCGTCTAAATCATAGACAAGGCGCGCACCCAGCCGCGCTGCGAGCGCCGCCAATGCCTCGACCTGTTTGACCTCGGTCAGCGCGACGCGCTGCCAGACGATTACGTCCGGTCGGTAGTGCTCCAGCTCGGCTGCCAACAAATAGCGGATCTCAAGACCAACGCCGTGGGCACGGATAGCATCGAAGAACGCCGACAGGCGAATGGTCCCGCAGGGCGAAAGCACCCCACCATAGCGTTCCGGCACGACTGCGACCTTGATCATTTGCCCATCCCCGTCGCCTGCGGTGGGTGTTTGGTCCGTACCGAGGCACCCTGTTCCTGCAGTGACCTAAGATAGCCTACGACGTGCTCGGCGAGTTCTTCGCCGCTGGTGTCCCACGGGAAAAGAAAGGCGCTGTGGTAGTCACTCAGACGCTCGCGGAATGCACCGATATCGGAAGCGATGATCGGCCTTCCTGTTCTCAATGCCGCGCTGAGTGTGTAAGAGTAGGTTTCCGGCCACGGAGCCGGGAATAGGAAAGCATCAGGATCTGCTGCGGCGATCAATCCGTCCAGATCCTCTTCCCGATATGTGCCGGTGGCACTCAGGTGCTTTTGCGCTTGGCGGGGAACTTCGCCCTGCGTGTCACCAATGAGATGTAGTTTGAGCGGAAGGCTTTTTTCGCGGGCCGCGCCGGCCATCGCTAGCACCTTATCCCTTCCCTTGTGCGGGGCTAGCACACCGATGATTGCAACCTTGAACTCCCGTTGCGATGGCTTAGGTCGCGCCTGTTGGCCGACTATTTCAGGTTCGTGGTACTGCACGGCCGGATGCCTGCCCGTGTAACCCGCAATGCGCATAGCAGTGTCCTGACTCGGGGCGACCACACTCATCGCGTTTACAACGAGCCATTCATTGCGCAGGCGCCAGTTGCGTATGTCCGCGGCGCCATGACTGGGCCGCTCGGCGATGCATGCATCGCACGCAACCATTCCTTTCTCACGGCAATAGGAAGAGTCCCGCGTAGTGAGCGTTACCTGAGGGCATACCGAGTAATAATCATGCACTATGAAATCGAAACCACGTCCATGCAACGCGATTCCCTCGCGTAGATACTCGCCGAATCCGAGCACATGATGGATCTGTATCGCTTGGGCACCCATCAGTCCGAGCAGGTCGGCCAGCTCCTGGCCCGACTCGACCTCAACCTCGACGTTAAAGCCATCGAATGCCGACGGGTTATCGACATTGATACGGTCGGAGTGAAACTTCGCCGGACGGAGAATGACGACATGACCATCCCGCCCTAATGACCGGGCAACCTCTTGCACACGCCTTTCCGTACCTCCGCCGCACGCATGACTGACGAGCACATGGACGGGCCGGCCGGAACGCTTCCACCGCGCCCAAGTGATCCGAATGCGGGCCGGCAGGCCCGGATCCACTGCAACAAAAGCAGCGACCTGGCTGTTGAAATGGGGATAACGCTCCTGCAGGATCTTCTGGGCAATGACCTTGCCGGGCTTGCTGACGTCGGCGAAGCTGACTTCGCCGATATGGCGCACGAACACATCCATCGCCAACAGATTCCGCATGCCAGCCTGGTTGGCGCGCATGCAGAAATCCACTTCCTCGCCGTAGCCCTTACCAAATGCCTCTTCATCGAAGAAGCCCAAGGCATCCAACGCCTGTCGAGTGATCAGCATGCAGAACCCTACACCCGTTGGAATCTGCACCGATTCGCCTGCATTGACCTGTGCAGCCAATAGGTCAAGATCTGCTGTGTCGCAATCGGTTGGCAAGTCGTTCTCGCCGATCTGCGGGTAGCTACAGATCGTCGCATTGTTGGAAAGCGCAGTAACGGTCGCCACCCTGTCCACTTCGATACCTACATGTGCAAACAGCCGCTCCACCCAGTCATTCGCGACCTCGGCGTCGCTGTTGAGCAGGATCACCGCAGTGAAATCAGCACGGGAAAAGGTCGCCCGCATCGCACTGTTAACGGTTCCGACAAAGCCTCTATTCTCCGGATTTTCGACTAGGTCCACCTCGGGATGACGTTGCTTCACGTCACGCAAGTAGTCGGCCACCTCATGTTCCGGAGAAGCATCGTTGTACAGATGCAGGCGAACGTTGCCGTAGCTCGAGGACGCCAAGACGGACTCGATACAGGCGCGCGTCTCGTCCAGCCCTCGATAGACAGGCACCACCACATCGACGACGGGTGCTTTCTCCGCAGTCGGCAATGTCCCAATCCGAGGAGACAACGTGGAAACTTTCAGCACGCGTGAACCAGGATCGGCTCCGCGATGGCGCCCGATGGCAAGGAAATGAGACAAGGGATCGAGGTGGCTTTGCGCCACTTCCGGATATCTACCCAGATACGCCGCCGCATCGAAGGAGGGCCCTGGGCTGCGTCCCTCTGCAGCGCCATACAGGCAGAAATGCAGCGCCGGATTGATACCCGACTTGGCCACGTCCTGGTTCTTCTCGAGATACCAGTTTGGTGAGAAGTAGGGATTCGGCTGCCGGCCTTCCTGCTGTCCGTAAAGCACGAAATGCAATAGCGGGTTCTGACCGGATTCGCGGATGTCGGGATAGCTTTCCAGATACCATGTCTGGTCGAAGAGCGGATGCGCGTTTGAGTGGTCCCGCCATCGCTGCAGGAATAGCATCAGTGCCGTGCCGAAAATCCCCGGCGCCCGGTGGCTACGGCGGAAGAAGCCAGCATCGAACCATGGCGTAGGCCGAAGCCCCAGACGATCACCCATCAACCAGTAGTGCAGCAACGACTGCGCAGCCGTTCCCCGGAAACCGTAGCGATTCTGGTACCAGGCAGCGTCGAACAAGGGGTTGGCGGCGCCACCATCTATGCCATCGCGCGCGAACTGCCGCGCCACGCGATACCTGCTCCCTGAGTTCCCTGTACGCTGGCCAAACCACTCGGTTCTGAACAACGGACAGGCCGCTACCAACGCAGCCTGCACGACCATCGGCAAGACCTTGAACGGATTCGCCGTTGCCAAGCTTTTCATTGCCGGTCTGAAACGTGCAAAAAATGCCGATCTGACACCGACCTGGCCTTCTGCTCGCGGGCCACTCATTTGAACCAACCTTGGAGCATCTTCTTAAAGTTCCTTGCCCTGATTTCTTCCAGCGCCTCATTTCCCTGGACCGTAAGAGCACGATGCTCGCGCACTTGTTCTTGCATATCCCCTTCGACCCGCAGAAGATCGGACCGCAACTCTCGAGTCGTACGATCCAAGTCGCCTCGCAAGCCATCCACCGAAGGGATAACTCCCTCCTTTATCGCATCTGCCACGCGCAGGAGCTCACTGCTGAGCCGCTCCGCAGCCGCCGAATCGTCTGCCGCAACTGCAGAAATTAGGGTATCTGTGTCATGTTGCTTACGTTGGATGCCACTCAGTCCGTCCTGCACCGTAACGGTCGCCTGCCGGATCTCGTCGGCGACGGTGCTGGT
This sequence comes from Pseudoxanthomonas sp. LARHCG66, assembly GCF_052871755.1. NCBI lineage: Bacteria > Pseudomonadati > Pseudomonadota > Gammaproteobacteria > Lysobacterales > Lysobacteraceae > Pseudoxanthomonas > Pseudoxanthomonas sp. LARHCG66. The sequence continues at coordinate 1,139,348 of NZ_JBIXJW010000001.1, forward strand.
CGTGTCCTCCCAGAAGCCCACGATCCTGTCTTCAACCTGTGCGATGCGCCGATTCAAGCCCTCAAGGAGATTCGCGACCTGTGTGTCGTCGAAGCCACGGCGCCCCAGGTCGGCAAGCGACATGCGCTGCATGAGTACGGTCAACTTGCACGCATCGGGAATCGGCAACTTGAACTCCAGCCAAGGATCGTCGTGATTTGCCACCAACCCGATGCTTCCGTTCTGCAACTCCAGCACGGCGCCACTACCCGCTATCGCATGTCGGATCGGCGCGACGGCCTGTCCGTCTATCGATAGTTGCCGTACCGCGTAGGCGCCGGGCGAATCGTTGAGATCAAGCCTGATATAGCCGGCGTTGCAATCCTCAGGCAACTCGAATGCGATGACATCGGTGTCTGCGCGCGACGGCCAAGGCATGACGATCGAGCTCTCCTCACAGTAACTTTCGTTCTCCAGTCGGAAGTACAGCTGCACCTTGCCGAATTCGAACGTAGCGCGCTGATCGAACAGACCGGTGATTCCCAGCAAATGCCCCACGACTTCGACCTCCGAGCTGGCCTGCGCATGCGGTATCGTTTCACCAACCGGCAAGCGAAACCGGCGGATGAGCCGTGCGACTTCGGCATAGTCGGTGCCGGTGGATAGAGCGAGATCATGAAACTCGTCGCCATGACCATGGACAAGCGTGTCGTCGAAGACGCTGGCGACGACCTCCTTAACCAGCCCTACCGAGCGCTGGCTCACGTCGGCCAGCGCGGCGATCGACGCCTCGTCCGCCTTGGCCAGTCCCTCGAAGCGTACAACCTGGTAGTCGCGTCCATCGAGAAGATGCAACGCAGCACCCATCGAGAGATCGACGATCCTGCGCGCGTAGTCAATTCCGCGCGTGGGACTCAGACGGAAATTCGAAACGGCCACCGCCTCCCCATCGCGATGCGTCAGCAGATGGCGCTGGCGAATTCCCAGCCGGCCCAGGATCGTAGTCCATACAGGAAGCGTGAAGCAGAACCTGGGATCCTTCAGTCCGATCTCCGTGGAGCTGCCAAAGTTCGACTCGATGAATCGGGCAATACGGACTTCGAACTTGTCGGCGATCTCCGGCGAAAAATCCCCCGCGAGCGGCGTCGCAACGAAATCACGATAAGACCAGCCGAGTTCCGCAAGAATCTCATCGTTAATCTCATTGAGTTCGACGAGCTCGAAGAAGATGGGGTTATGCGCATGCTTCTCTGGGTTGACAAACAGCTTGGGATCGCCGAAGTCGATGCCGAGATCTCGCAGAACGTGGCACACAGCGGAGGTTCCGCTTCGGGGCGGCCCCAGCACGATGACGGTTGAGCGGTCTGAACTGTGCATATCCTCAAGCCCCAATGGATTCGAGTTCAACGAACGGTTCGGCCAGAATGTCGAAGAAGCCCGCAGTCCGGCGCGGCCTCTCGGCGATCTCGACACGGAATGCGAAAGCATCGACGATCCTGTGCAGGAACGTCTCGCCGACTTCGACGGACAGCACACCATTGCAGCCGGCATTGAGGAAGTACATTCCCGGCAGCAGGTTGCAACGCCAGTGGAAGCGCACCCTCACCCTGTTACCTGCATGCACATCGCCCAAGGACTCATCGAATCGGTGGGACGAAGCGCCCGCCAACTCCACGCCGGTCACGCTCTTCACCAGCATGCCGAAGTGGACATGGGAAGCTTGTCGGTCGAAGCGCACCTCGAACTCATACCGATACAGCGCACCATGACGCAAGACGTTGACGATTTCGCCTGCCGCATTGGTGATACGCGGATCGATGATGCAGGCCCCATGACGTTCGAATTCAAAGCGGCTCTGGGACACGAGCCCGGCATCGAAACGCTCCACGTCTATGTCGCCGGTGATGGTCTGCGGTTGCTCCGCCGCTTCGCTCCCGGACTCGTCCGTGCACCATTCCATGCCAGCACGATCCAACGCAGTCGCTTGCTCGACCAAGTTGCCGATGCGATCTGCTGGCGCATAGATGATCCGCTGGTAGATCCCGACCGCAGAGTTGGGCTTGCCGAAGTAGATGCGCTTACCGGCATGGAGCACCATGGCGCGATCGCAGAGTTGGAGAATCGTAGCGGCAGAGTGGGAGACGAACAGGATCGTGGCGCCCCCCCTTTTCAATTCTTCTATCCGACTGAAACACTTTCGCTGAAATGCTTCGTCCCCGACAGACAGCGCCTCGTCGACGACGAGTATCTCTGGATCGACGTGGATGGCAACCGAGAATGCGAGGCGTACGAACATGCCGCTTGAATAATGCTTCACGGGCTCGTCGATAAAATGACCGATATCCGCGAATTCGATGATGTTGGGGAGCTTAGCCTCCACCACAGCCGCATCCAGGCCGAGCACGCCGGCGTACAACCTCACATTCTCTCGTCCGCTGAATTCAGGATTGAAGCCTGCGCCTAACTCAAGCAACGCCGCGATCCTGCCCGAGACTTTCACTCGTCCGCTCGTAGGCTCCATGATTCCACAAAGGATCTGCAGTAACGTCGATTTACCGGAGCCGTTGCGCCCAAGGATGCCAACCGTCTCGCCTCGGAACACCTCGAAATCGACTTCACTCAACGCTTGGAAATCACGCCCCCATTGCTTTTCTCGACGAGGTGCGAACAGCTCCGCCAACCTGTGATGCGGCTTTGCGTAAGAGCGGAATGTCTTGCCGACACCTAGAGCGCTGATGGCGGTTTCAGATGACATCTGCAAATCCCCTGCGGGCGTGGCGGAACAGGTATATCGAGACGGCGAGCAAAACCAAACCAGACAGCGTACGTACTGCCAGCCCCTCCCAATCGAGCGGCTGTTCCCATAGCAGTGCCTGGCGCGTCTGGTCGATGTAGAAGGTGATCGGATTAAGGAAGAACCAGCGCTGGTGTTCGGGCGGCAGCGTCGAGACAGGCACGATGGCCGAGGAAACGAACAGGAGCACGGTGCTAACGCTCGGCACTATCTGATTTATGTCCTTGAAGTAGACCCCAAGGAAGCTGAGCAAGTAAGACAGCGCCAGAGCAAGCAAGAACATGGGAACCAGCACGGCCGGCAGCAGCAGGTAATGCCACGACCAGCCTTCACCAAGCACCAGCTGCATGAAAAAGAACACCAACAAGACAGCAAAGAAATTGAACAGCGCGACCAAGACGGTGACGGGAGGAATGATGCCCAGTGGGAACACCACTTTCTTGACGAAGCTCGGATTGGAAGCGATTGAACCAGGAGAGCGAGTCAAGCACTCGGCGAAGAATCCATGGATGGCAATGCCGATGAAGAGGAGACGAACGAAGTCTCCGCTGGTTTCCAAGCCCGGCCACTTGGCCCGGAATACGTAGCCAAACGCCAAGCCATAGACCGCCAGCATCAATAGCGGGTTGAGGACGGTCCAGAGCAGGCCGAGATTAGCCCCACGATAGCGGGAAGCAATATCGCGCCAAGCCAGCGAAAGCGTCAGCCCAAACAGCTTGCGCAATCGACCATAGACGAGCCGCCCATTCTGCAGGCGCGCCATCATGCGCGCGCGACCAGGGCATTCTGCATATCGGCTTGCAGGTTGTGCAAATCCTCCACACCCACACTGAGCCTGACCAGCCCACCACTGATCCCGAGCTTCTCCCGCCGCTCCAGCGGCACAGAAGCATGCGTCATCACTGCGGGATGATTCACCAGGCTTTCCACGCCGCCCAGCGATTCTGCGAGCGTGAACAGCGTCGTGTTCTCGCAGAACTTTTTCGCCGCCTCGAAGCCGCCTTTCAGCACGATCGAAATGATGCCGCCATAGCCCTGCATCTGCTTGGTGGCCAGCGCGTGCTGCGGATGCGACTCCAGCCCTGGATAGATAACCTTCTCGATCGCCGGATGCGTCTCCAGCCACTGCGCCAGCGCCAGGGCATTCTCGCAATGCGCCTTCATCCGCAGATGCAACGTCTTCAATCCACGCAAAGCGAGGAAGCTGTCGAAAGGTCCCTGCACCGCACCGATGGAGTTCTGCAGGAAGGCCATCTGTTCGGCCAGTTCGGCATCATCTCCCACCACGACCATGCCACCGACCATGTCGGAGTGGCCGTTGAGGTACTTGGTGGCGGAGTGCATCACGATGTCCGCACCGAGTAGCAGCGGCCGCTGCAGGATCGGCGAGGCGAAAGTGTTGTCGACAACCACGCGCAAGCCGCGCTTGTGCGCGATCCCGCAGATGGCGGCGATGTCGACGATCTTCAGCATGGGGTTGGTGGGGGTTTCCACCCACACCATTCGCGTTTCCGGTCGTATCGAGGACTCGAACGCCGCCAGGTCGGTCATGTCGACGAAGCTGAAATCCAGCCCCGCGGTACGTCGGCGCACGCGCTCGAAAAGGCGGTAGCTGCCGCCGTACAGGTCGTCCATCGCCACGACGTGGCTGCCGCTGTCCAGCAGTTCCAGGATCGTCGAGGTGGCCGCCATGCCGGACGCGAACGCAAAGCCGCGGCTGCCGCCCTCCAGCGCCGCCACGCAGCGTTCGTAGGCAAAGCGCGTGGGATTGTGCGTACGGGAATACTCGAAGCCCTGATGTACGCCCGGGCTGCTCTGTGCATACGTGGACGTAGCGTAGATAGGGGGCATCACCGCGCCGGTGCTGGGGTCCGGAGACTGCCCACCGTGGATAGCCAGTGTACCCAGGGCAAGGTCGCCGGGCGCCCCACTGGCGGGGCTCGAAGATTGCGCCATGTTCATGTTCCTTCAAACAGCCGGGCATTCTACCAGCCGGGTCTTAACGTACCGTCCATGCCGTGCCGCCGCCCGTGCCGGTAGCACGGGCAGGGGACCTACTGTGCTCGGCGTCGCAGATAGTTGAGCAGATCGATGCGGGTGATCAGACCAAGGAAGGCATCGCCATCCGTGATGATGGCCACCTGGCCCCGGTCGAACACCGGCAGCAGGGCCTCGATCGGGGAATGCACGTCCAGCCGGTCCAGCTTGCTGACCATGGCGGTGGAGACCGGGTCGCGGAAACGGGCTTCGTCGCCATACACGTGCAGCAACACGTCGCTCTCGTCGACGATGCCGGCCAGCCTGTCACCCTCCATCACCGGCAGCTGCGACACGTCGTACAGCTTCATGCGCTGGTAGGCGGTCGTCAGCAGGTCGGCCGGACTGACCACCACGGTGTCGCGCTGGCTGTACGGGCGCAGGATGAGGTCGCGCAGGTCGCCGTACTGGGGCCGGTCGATGAACCCGTTGTCCAGCATCCAGTAGTCGTTGTACATCTTGGACAGGTACTTGTTGCCGGTATCGCAGACGAATACCAGCACCTTCTTCGGCGTGGTCTGTTCGCGGCAGTACTTCAGCGCGGCCGCCAGCAGGGTACCGGTGGACGAACCACCCAGGATGCCTTCCTTCGCCAGCAGCTCGCGGGCGGTGTGGAAACTCTCGCCGTCGCTGATCGCATAGGCCTTCTTGACCCGACTGAAATCCGAGATCTGCGGCAGGAAGTCCTCGCCGATGCCTTCCACCAGCCAGCTGCCGGACTTGGTGCTCAACGTGCCTTCGTTGATGTACTGGGTGAGGATGGAGCCCACCGGGTCGGCCAGCACCATCTCCGTCTGCGGCGAATGCTCGGCGAAGCAGCGCGACAGGCCGGTCATCGTGCCGGAGCTGCCGCAGCCGAAGACGATGGCGTCCAGCTGGCCTTCCATCTGGCGCAGGATTTCCGGGCCGGTGCCGAACTCGTGCGCCGCCGGGTTGTCGGGGTTGCCGAACTGGTTGATGAAGTAGGCCCCAGGGGTCTCACGCGCAATGCGCTCGGCCAGGTCCTGGTAGTACTCCGGGTGCCCCTTCGCCACGTCGGAGCGGGTCAGGATGACCTCGGCGCCCATGGCCTTCAGGTTGAAGATTTTCTCCCGGCTCATCTTGTCCGGGACCACCAGCATCAACTTGTAGCCCTTCTGCTGGGCTACCAGGGCCAGGCCGATACCGGTGTTGCCGGCCGTGCCTTCCACCAGGGTCGCGCCGGGCTTCAGGTCGCCGCGCTTTTCGGCGGCCTCGATCATCGACATGCCGATGCGGTCCTTGATGGACCCGCCGGGGTTGGCGCTTTCGAGCTTCAGGTAGAGGGTGCAGAGCCCGGTGTCCAAGCGCCTGGCCTGGACGATCGGCGTGTCGCCGATCAGCTCGAGTACTGAGGAGTGGATCGCCATGCGGCCGTGCATCCGGTGCGGAACGTGGCCCGGATTATCGCACTAGGGTGACGCGGACGGCGACGGCCGACGAGGAGGCCGCCGCCGCCCGCGACAAGAAAGTGGCGGGGCAGGCGTCAGTGCGGCTTGGCGTCGTAGATCCGGAGCAATCGCTCCTTGGCGTGCAGCTTCTCGCGCTTCATCTGCCCGAGGCGGTTGTCGTCGATGGGCAGTACACCCAGCTCGGCGTCGGTGACCTTCTTGTCCAGCTCGCGATGGCGCTGGTACAGCTGCTTGAACTCCGGATCGGCCTTGATGAGTGCATCGATTTCGGCCTGCGGTTGACCTTCGAACATGATCGTTACCTCCTTCAGCGGAAATACGAACGCCCCGGCCTCTGCAGGCACGGGGCGTTGGCTTGGGAGCGGAGCATCTGGCCGGCAGCGCGGGCACTTCCCACCGGAATGCCCGCTGCGGCCTGGCTGCCGGCGGCGGTCTCCTGCGGGATCGGTACGGGCGTCATCGGGTCGATTCTCCGGTGAGCCAAGCGACGGGGATCGCTTGGGTATACGACCCTACTCCTCACTGCCGGGCCCGACAAGGCCCGTTGCAAGTGGTTGATCCGACAGGATTCAGCCCGCAAGAACAGGATTCAGCCCAGCCTCGCCGAAGCCTTGCAACCTCGTATAACCCCATGATTTACATGGGGTTATCAATGCGTGACGACGACTTCCAGCGCGCGTGCCTTGCTGCCGGTGCCCTTGCCTGCGCTCTGCAGGCGTGATTTCGCTACACCGGCCGCCATCAGCGCATCTCGCAGCACGTCAGCCCGGCGCTGTCCGGGCGTCTGCTTGTCCCCGTAACCGTCGATGCGGGCCCGGGCTTTCGGGTTGGCCTGCAGGTAGGCGGCGAGCGCGGCAGCACTCGACGCGCCCCCGGCGGACAGCTTCGCCGAATTGGCAGCGAAGACGTCGGCGCCCAGGGTGAAGACCTCACCACGGGTTTCGAACTTCGAAGGCGGCAGCTTGGCACCCGAGACCAGTTCCGCCTCCTCGCGCGCCAGTTTCAGTTCGCGCTGACGGGCCGCACTCAGCCGGTTCGCCTGCTGGCCCGCGACGGTATCCAGCGTGATCTCCGCTTCCTGGCGCGCCAGTGCCTCGGCCTCGGCAGCCATGCGGAGGCGTTCGGTTTCCTCGGCCTGGATCTGCGCCTGCACGCGCAGGCGCTCTGCCTCCCGGCGCGCGCGCTCCGCTTCGCGGCGACTCGCTTCCACCAGCAACTCGCTGCGGGTCCGGTCCAACCGGTCCACTTCACGACGGGCCGCCTGGGTGCGTGCGGCGATCTCCGCGATCTCCACCCGGCGTTCCGCCACGTACTGGGCAGTCTCGCGCTGACTGCGACGCGCCTTGTCGAAGGCGGTGATGGCGTGTTGTGCCTGCAACTTCTCGTAGGCCGCCAGTTCCCCAAGCGCCGGATCGGCATGCAGCGCAGACAACCGCTGGTTGAGCTGCACGACCACGGGATTGTCAGCCGCTGACGCGGTGTTGGAGCCCAGCATCAGCATCAGCCCCACCATGCCGGCACGGGTCACCTTGCGAGACGCCTTCATCGCCCACCCTCCGCGCCGATCTGGCGCTGGAGGTCGGCGATCTCCGCCTTCCGCTGCGCGACTTCGGCCGTCGCTACGGCTTCCAGGCTGCGCGCGCGCGCAAGATCGGCATCCACCGTGGCCCGCAGGGCCAGGTCCAGTGCGTCCTTCTTGTCCCGCGCAGCGTGTGCGGCCTGCGCCTGCGCCAACGCCTGCCGCGCTGCCTCCAGCGGTTGCGGGGCGTACTGGTCGGCATCCGCCTGGTCCGCGCGCTGCACCGCCTGCACGGCGGCTTCCAGTTCCGGGGGCGCTGCACTCTGGGCGCGTGCCGGTTCGCCGGCCAAGGCCAGTGTTGCTACTGCGGCCGCCATCACATGCAGGGGCCAGCGGAAGTGTGAGAAGCTAACTGTCATTGGGGTGCCGTGACGTTGAGGGGTGCGCGCGGCCATTGTCGGAAGCCTTTGGCGCCGTTGCAACGTCGCGCCGCGCATCTTGGGAGCTTTGCACATGGACATCGGCTATTTCCTGAAGCTGATGACCGAGAAGAACGCCTCGGACATGTTTCTCACCACCGGGGCGCCGGTGTACATCAAGATCGAGGGCAAGCTCTATCCCTTGGGCAATACCGGTCTGCCGCCGGGCATGGTGAAGAAGATCGCCTATTCGCTGATGGACGAGGGCCAGGTGCCCGTGTTCGAGCGCGAACTGGAGCTCAACATGGCCATCGCCCTGCAGGATGCGGGGCGCTTCCGCGTGAACGTGTTCAAGCAGCGCGGCGAGGTGGGCATGGTGATCCGCGCGATCCGCAGTGTGATCCCGACCATCGAAGAGCTGAACCTGCCTCCGGTGCTGAAGGACATCATCATGACCCCGCGCGGGCTGGTGCTGATCGTCGGCTCCACCGGTTCGGGCAAGTCGACGTCGCTGGCATCGATGATCGACTACCGCAACACCACCAGCACCGGCCACATCCTCACCATCGAGGATCCGATCGAGTACCTGCACAAGCACAAGCAGTCGATCGTCAACCAGCGCGAAGTGGGCCTGGACACGCACGCCTTCCACAACGCGCTGAAGAACGCGATGCGCGAGGCGCCGGACGTCATTCTGATCGGCGAAATCCTCGACGCCACCACGATGGAGGCCGCGATCGCCTTCGCCGAAACCGGCCACCTGTGCCTGGCCACGCTGCACTCCAACAACGCCGACCAGACCATCGAGCGCATCCTGAACTTCTTCCCGGAAAGCGCGCACAAGAACGTGCTGATGAACCTGGCGCTGAACCTGCGCGCCGTGGTGTCGCAGCGCCTGGTGAAAGGTACCGACGGTCGTCGCATGCCGGCCGCCGAAGTGCTGATCAACACGCCGATGATCCGCGACCTGCTGCGCCGCGGCCAGGTGCACGAGATCAAGCAGGCCATGGAGGAGTCGCTGGAGGAAGGCATGGAAACCTTCGACCAGTGCCTGTTCCGCATGGTCAAGGAGGGCCAGATCGAGCAAGAGGAAGCGCTGCGTGCCGCCGACTCGCGTGATGGCCTGGCGCTGAAGTTCCGCCTGTCTGAAGGCAGCAAGGGCGAGCACGACCCCTACGCCGACTACGACACGTCGGGAAGCTCGCCGCGCATCACCCACGGCTTCGGCTGACGGCACCATAGCCTGCGAAGAAGCATCCCAAAGGGCGGAGTTCTCCGCCCTTTTTCATTCAGGCATTTGCGTCAGGCTGGCTTTCGGGACGCGCCTGGTCGAATGCGGGCAACGCCAGGCAAGCCTGTTCGATACGGACGATGGTCGGGAACGCGGCCATGTCCACGCCGAAGCGACGCGCATTGAACACCTGCGGCACCAGGCAGCAATCCGCCAGTCCCGGTGTCTGCCCATGGCAGTAGGCGCCGGTCGCGGAGTCCTCGGCGAGCAGCGATTCGACCGCGGCAAATCCTTCGATGATCCAGTGTTTGACCCACTCGTCCCGTTCGGACTGCGGCACGTTCCAGGTGCCGTCGAAATACTGCAGCACGCGCAGGTTGTTGAGCGGATGGATGTCGCAGGCGACCATCTGCGCCAATGCACGCACGCGGGCGCGGTCGCGTGCCGTCATGGGCAGCAGCCGCGGTGAAGGCCAGGCTTCGTCGAGATACTCGAGGATCGCCAGCGACTGGCGGATAACGCGCTCCCCGTGCTGCAGGGTGGGCACCATGTGCTGGGGGTTCTTGGCCACGTAATCAGGCTTGTGCTGCTGCCCGCCCTCACGGACCAGGTGCACGGGCACCGTTTCGTACGCCAGCCCCTTGAGGTTCAGGCCGATGCGCACGCGGTAGGCGGCACTGGAGCGCCAATAGGAATAAAGCCGCAGTTGCTCAGCCATGCAAGCCGCCTCCCGCGGTTTGCCCCTTCGATTGCCTGTAATACGCGTCCATGTCCACCTCGAGCCTTCCTGTATTCACACTGGGCCCGCGCGCGCCTTCAAGGCAAGGGCTGCGGCTCGATCCTCTGCTCGATCACACCGAAAATGGAATGACCGTCACGATCCTTCATCTCGATGTGGACCAGATCGCCGAACTTCATGAAAGGCGTCGAGGGCTTGCCGTCACGCAGGGTCTCCACGGTGCGCTGCTCGGCAAAGCACGAGGCGCCCCTGGACGTGTCCTCGTTGGCGATGGTGCCGGAACCGACAATCGTGCCCGCCGACAGCGGCCGGGTCTTGGCCGCGTGCGCGACCAGCTGGGCGAAATCGAACTGCATGTCCACGCCGGCCTCGGGTGCGCCGAACCAGTTGCCATTGATGTGCGTCACCAGCGGCAGGTGCACCTTGTTGTCGCGCCAGGCATCGTCCAGTTCGTCCGGGGTCACGAACACCGGTGACAGCGCCGAGCGCGGCTTGGATTGCAGGAAGCCGAAACCCTTCGCCAGTTCGCCCGGGATCAGGTTGCGCAAGGACACATCGTTCACCAGACCGATCAACTGGATGTGGCCGGCTGCCTGAGCGGGCGTGACCGCCATCGGCACGTCGTCGGTGATGACCACGATCTCCGCTTCCAGATCGATGCCATAGTCTTCGCTGACCACTTTCACCGGATCGCGCGGGCCGTGAAAGGCGGCGCTGGTGGCCTGGTACATCAGCGGATCCGTGTAGAAGCTCGCCGGTACCTCCGCGTTGCGGGCGCGGCGGACGCGTTCGACGTGCGGCAAATAGGCGCTGCCATCGACGAACTCGTAGGCCCGCGGCAACGGGGCCGCCAGCGCGTGGAAGTCCACGTCGAACATGCCATCGACGTTGCCGGCATTCAGTGCTTCGTAGACTGCATTGAGGCGCGGCGCGATGTTGCTCCAGTCCTCAAGCGCCTGCTGCAACGTCAATGCGATGCCCGTCGCGCGCACGGCACGCGCCAGATCGCGCGACACCACCACCAGCGTGCCGTCACGACCGCCTTCCTTCAGGGAACCCAGCTTCATCGGAACTCCAGGATGCCGGCGCCCACGCGCCATGGTTTCAATTGTAACGAAATACGCGCCGCGATCAGCCTGCGCCCGCTTCACCCTGGAAGCCGTCCCGGCGGAACGTCAGCACCAGCGTATCGCGATGGCCCTGCGCGTCCAGCGGCTGGATCGGCGTGGACTCGTGGATCACTCGCTCGTCGTCGAGGAACAGCAATGACCACGGCGCCTCCAGGGTAAAACGCTGGCCGTCCGGTCCGGCGGCGGCGAACACGCGGGTCTCGCCGCCCTTGATGCCCTCGCGGTCCAGCAGCAGCACTGCGACGAAGTCCACGCCATCGCGATGCGCGCCCTCCGGCGTGGGCCGCCCGATGCCATCGGTCGTGTCGATGCGGAACTGGTGTGCCTCGACGAACCAGGTCCGTTCGCCCCTCAGCGTGGAGCACCATCGCGCAAGCCCCGACAGCAGCTGCCGCCAGGCGATGGCACCGCTGACGGCAGGCTCGATCGGCTGGAACCAGCGTTGCATGCCGCCGTGGAGGGCGTTGTAGTCCAGCGACTGCCAGTGCGCGCGATGCGGTGCCTGGCGCACCCCGTCCGCGTCGACGATGAAGCAGGAATGCCGGCGGCGCCGGTAACGGCCGCCGTCCTTCAGGTACTCGTCCACTTCCAGCCGCCCCCAACTCGGAAGCAGTTCGTCGAGGGCATCGAGACCGGTGCCGGTCGCCTCCGCCATGGCGCGTGGCTCCAGCACCACGTAGCCGCGCTCCTTCATGCGGCGCAGGGCCTCGTCCGGCGGACAGAACGGGGGTTGGAACATGGCAACCATAGGCGGGATCCCTCAACGCAAAAACCCGCCAGAGGCGGGCTTTTGCGGATGTCCAGTGGACTTCGAGTTGGCAGCCCCGGATGGATTCGAACCACCGAATGCCTGAGTCAGAGTCAGGTGCCTTACCGCTTGGCGACGGGGCTGTATAACCAGTGACGCGTAGTGTAGCGCGTCTGTTAGCGCTTGGAGAACTGCGTGGCGCGACGCGCCTTGTGCAGGCCGACCTTCTTGCGCTCGACTTCGCGCGCATCACGGGTCATGAAGCCCGCCTTGCGCAGCTCGTTCTTCAGGGTTTCGTCGTACTCCACCAGCGCGCGGGCGATGCCCAGGCGGATGGCGCCGGCCTGGCCGGTGGTGCCGCCGCCGGTCGTGGTGACCTTGATGTCGAAGCTTTCGGTGTTCTTGGTCAGCTCCAGCGGCTGGCGCACGATCATGCGCGCGGTCTCACGGCCGAAGAATTCGTCCAGCGGACGGTCGTTGACGGTGATGTTGCCGGTGCCCTTGCGCAGGAACACGCGGGCGGTGGAGGACTTGCGACGGCCGGTGCCGTAGTTCTGAGTGATAGCCATGATTAGATGTCCAGGACCTGCGGCTGCTGGGCGGCGTGCGGATGATTCGGGCCGGCGTAGACCTTGAGCTTGCGATACATGTCGCGGCCCAGCGGGCCCTTCGGCAGCATGCCCTTGACGGCGGTTTCGATGACGCGCTCCGGATGGCGCTCCAGCGCCTGCGCCAGAGTCTCGGTCTTCAGGTTGCCGATGTAGCCGGTGAAGCGGTGGTACTTCTTGTCGGCCAGCTTGTTGCCGGTGACATGGATCTTCTCGGCGTTGATGACGACCAGATAGTCGCCGGTATCAACGTGAGGGGTATAGACGGGCTTGTGCTTGCCGCGAAGGCGGCGGGCCAGCTCGGTGGACAGGCGACCAAGGGTCTTGCCTGCTGCGTCGACGACGTACCAGTCACGCTGGACGGTCTCGGACTTGGCGGTAAAGGTGCTCATGTGGATCTCATGTGTCTGGTCGGGCGGATTCCGCGGTTACCCCGGCGGAACTTTGCCACGCGTTGTGAAGGGTGAAACGGAAGAGGCGGGATTGTACGGGGCGAGGCCGCCACGCGCAAGTCGCCGGGGCGTCCCTGCCGGCACGCGCTGGACCGGCAGACGCCCGAGCGGCGAGCCGGCACAATGACGGCATGAACTCACGGACCTTCTCTCTCCTGGATCACTGGCTGGTGGAAGCCCAGCGCGGCCTGGACACGGTCTTCGGCAATCCGCCGGCCCATCGCCCCAACCCGGCCGGCGACACCCCCGAGGTTGCGCTCGATGCCGCCGAGCAGCGTCATGCCGCCGGCCTGATGCGCATCAACCATGTCGGCGAGGTGTGCGCGCAGGGCCTGTACTTCGGACAGGCCGCCGTCGCCCGCGACCCCGCGACGCGCACCCACCTGATGGAGGCCGCCCAGGAAGAAACCGACCATCTGGCCTGGTGCGCCGACCGGCTGCGGGAGCTGGACAGCCGCCCCAGCCTGTTCAACCCGCTGTGGTATGCCGGCAGCTATGCCCTGGGAGCCTTGGCAGGCCTGCGCGGTGACGGCTGGAGCCTGGGCTTCGTCGTCGAAACCGAGCGCCAGGTGGAAGCCCACTTGGACGAACACCTGGAAACCCTCCCCCCTGCCGACCTGCGCAGCCGCGAGATCCTGACCGTCATGAAGGCCGACGAGGCCCGCCATGCCGAACATGCCGAAGAGGCCGGCGCGACCGTCCTGCCAGCCCCCATCCCGACCCTGATGGCGGGCGCCTCGAAGCTGATGAAGGCAGTGGCTTACCGGCTGTAGGGTGCGCCCAGGCGCACCGTCGCCACGTCCACGCGTCCGACGATCCTCACTGACGTCGCTTCTCCGGGGTCGGCAAAGCCAGCAAGGCGGGCTTGAGCCCGCCCTGCGCCGCTACGACGGCGTGGCCAGTTTCAGGCCGATGATGCCGGCCACGATCAGCCCCACACAGACCAGCCGCGCCGCAGTTGCCGGCTCCTTGAACAGCCACATGCCGACGAAGGCCGTGCCCACGGCACCAATACCCACCCAGACCGCATAGCCCGTTCCCAACGGGATGTGCTTCAGCGCCGCGGCCAGCAGCCAGAAACTGGCCGCCATCGCCACGCCCGTCACCACGCTGGGCCACAGCCGGCTGAAACCCTCCGAGTATTTCAGTCCCACGGCCCATACCACTTCCAGCACGCCCGCCAACACCAGATAGAACCACGCCATACGCCACCTCCTCAGGTCGATGCCCGGGCCATAACGCAGAACGGCCCGGAACTTGCGTTCCGGACCGCCGTCGGTCCTGATGCGCGGCTCGCGCCGCGGGCGGGTCGTCCCGCCTTGTTTTCAGGGCAAGGCTACTGCGGTCCACCCCAACCGGGTGTAACCCGCGGCAGCACGCAACCCGTCATTCCGGCAGGTTGCGGCCGTGATACAGCTCTTCGATCTCCCGCCTCAGGCGCGCTTCGATCTTCATGCGCTCCTTGAACGACAGGTTCTTGGCCTTCTCCTCGAACAGGTAGTTGTCGAGGTCGAACTCCTTCAGGTGCATCTTCGTGTGGAAGATGTTCTCCTGGTAGACGTTCACGTCGAGCATCTCGTAGCGCGACTTGATGTTCTTGGCCAGGAAATCCTGGATCGAATTGATCTTGTGGTCGATGTAGTGCTTCTTGCCCTTCACGTCGCGGGTGAAGCCGCGCACGCGGTAATCCATGATGACGATGTCGGATTCCAGGCTTTCGATCAGGTAGTTCAGGGCCTTCAGCGGCGAGATCACGCCGCACGTGGCCACGTCGATGTCCGCACGGAACGTCGCGATGCCGTTGTCCGGATGGGTCTCCGGGTAGGTGTGCACCGTGATGTGGGACTTGTCCATGTGCGCGACCACCGCATCGGAGATGATCTCCTTGCCTGCATCCTTCTTGTCGATCACCGGCTCCTCGGAGATGAGGATCGTTACCGACGCACCCTGCGGATCGTAGTCCTGGCGGGCCACGTTCAGGATGTTGGCGCCGATGATCTCCGCCACATCCGTCAGGATCTGGGTCAGGCGATCGGCGTTGTACTCCTCGTCGATGTACTCGATGTACCGGCGGCGCTCGTCCTCGGACGAGGCATAGCACACGTCGTAGATGTTGAAGCTCAGCGCCTTGGTGAGGTTGTTGAAGCCTTGCAGCCGCAGGCGAGGCAGGGGTTTTACCACGGCGGTGGTCCCTCTCTGGGGGGGTCGGATGAGGGGGCGGATTATGCGCCATATGGGGTGACAGCGAAATGTCCGCCACCACCCGTCGGCCGGCCGGCGCGGGACTGGCCCAGCCCTTGCATGGCCTGCGTTTGCCGTCGGCTACGTATTCGGACTAAGCTTCCGGAATTACAAGCCGCGACCATCATGAGCCCAGGCATCCCCCTTTCAGCCCCCGCTCGCCCCGCCGCCAGCCCCCTGACGCCGGACAACGCCACGCTTGAGCGCTTTCTGGCCCACAGCCACCGCCGGCGCTACCCCGCCCGCGCCGACGTCTTTCGCCCCGGCGACCCGGCAGGAACGCTGTACTACGTGGTCAGCGGCTCGGTCAGCATCATCACCGAGGAAGACGACGACCGTGAGCTGGTGCTCGGCTACTTCGGTTCCGGCGAGTTCGTCGGCGAGATGGGACTGTTCATCGAGTCGGACCGTCGGGAGGTGATCCTGCGCACCCGCACCCAGTGCGAACTGGCCGAAATCAGCTACGAACGCCTGCACCAGCTGTTCATGGGCACGCTGTCGGCCGATGCCCCCAAGCTGCTGTACGCGATCGGCGCGCAGCTCTCGCGGCGCCTGCTGGACACCAGCCGCAAGGCCAGCCGCCTCGCGTTCCTCGACGTGACCGACCGGATCGTACGCACCCTGCATGACCTCGCCCGCGAGCCGGAAGCGATGAGTCACCCCCAAGGCACCCAGCTGCGCGTCTCTCGCCAGGAGCTGGCACGCTTGGTGGGCTGCTCGCGCGAGATGGCGGGACGCGTGCTGAAGAAGCTGCAGGCCGATGGCTCTCTGCATGCGCGCGGCAAGACCGTCGTGCTGTACGGTACCCGCTGACCCCGCCAGGTGTGCGGCCGGCCCGACGAGGCCTGCCGCCGTCGGGACTGCAACCCCAGATCTGCTCGATATCCGCAATGCACAGCCTGGCGACGCCGATGACGTCGCCGGGCGGACGATCCGTCGGGGCTATTCCTGCCCCTCGTTCGAAGCCAGTCTGCGCGTCAACGCCAACGCGACCGATGCTTCCCAGGTCCCTGCTGCTGGTCCGTCGAACATGACCGTGCCCGTGGTCTGCCGGGACTGCTCTTCGCCTCCCTCGCCGCTCGGCGCATCCATCGGCTGGATCACCGCGCTGGTGATGGACCCGAACTGCCAACGCTGCGACATGGGCTGGCGCCCACGACGCTAAGCCAAGCACCGCACGCGCCACGCTGGATGCGTGCGGCGTCTACCGACCATCGCCTTCCACCGCTCCGATGCCCACGCGCGCGACCGTACCTTCCGGCTTGGCTGGCACCCCGCTCCGTTTCAGCGGAGCGCTGGGCGCGGGTGACCCGGGCGCCGGCCGCCACATGGGCCGCGTTCGGATGCCCTGAGCCGTCCCCGATGCCGGCGCGTTCCACGAGAGGGCGGACCGGGCACGCGACCCGATCCGCCATCCTGCCTCGCTGTCAGCGGGAAGGGCCCGCCTGCTCGCGTGACTGCGCCGCCTGCTGGTCGGTCACGATCTGTTCCTTCTGCCACCCCTGGCCAGCAGGCGTCTTCAGGTAGTCGTCCAGGGCCTGGCGCATGGCGCGATCATCTCCGCCGTGCATGGCGGAGAACATGCGGTCGACGAACGAGCGTTGCGCATCTTCACTTCGCCCACCCTGGGACGAGGCACCGGCATCCGCCGGACTGCGAGCCACATCACGCGTCGCGGCAGCGATGGCCTCGCGGGAACGGTCGCCGTAAACGCCATCCACCTTCAATCCCTGATCGGCCTGGAACGTGCGCAGTGCGTGCTCGGTCTGGGGACCGAATTTGCCGGATGTGGTCTCCAGTGGCTTGCCGTCGGCACCCCGATAGCCGAGCTGATTGAGCTGCTGCTGCAGTTCGCGCACCGATGCGCCCGATGCCCCATCGCGCAACGCCTCGGGCGCGGCCGGACGTGCGGGTACCGCCGTGTCGCGCTCGGCGCCACGCAGGTGCGGCATCGGATCGACCTGCCGACCGTCCCGCCACATCTCGAAGTGCAGGTGTGTATCGCCCTGGGCAGGCGTATTGCCAGTCCTGCCCATGGTGCCGATCTGCTGCCCGGCTTCCACGCGCTGACCGTTGCGCACGCTGAACTCATCCAGATGGAAGTACTTGGTCAGCGTGCCGTCGTCATGCCGCACGTGCACGGTATTGCCCGCCGCACCGTTGTTCGGGCGCACCACCACCGTTCCGCTCGCAACGGTCACCACGGGATCACCGACATCGCCCTGGATATCGATGCCGCCATGGCGCCGGCCACCGCTGCGTGGCGTGCCGAACTCGCCGCGCCCCTCGCGCGCCTTGTCGGCTTCGTTGATGTCGCGATTGCCGGGCGTGGGCCAGGCCAGCCCGCCCTCACGCTCTTGCGTTTCCCCCGTCTGGGCGCGGTTGCGCGTCTGTTCTGGCAACGCAAGTTGCTGCGCGATCGCCTCGCGCGTTCGCGCGTCGGCCGTACCGGTGACTTCAAGCTGGTTAGCCGCCTGGAAGGCACGAACCGCTTCCTGTGTCTTGCCACCGTAGATGCCCGACTGCGTTTCCAGTTGCGCGCCCTGTCCGTCGCGGAACCCGAGCTGGTTCAGCGACGTCTGCAAGGCTCGCACGTCGTCGCCGCGTTCGCCATTCTGCAAGACGCCATCGGCCAACGGTGACGTCCGCTCGCGGGCACCGGGACCCGGCTGGCTGGCGTGGATGCCGCGCTCCGGAATATCGATGGCGGCGTACTTGCCGTTCCAGTATTGCGAGAACGTGGTCGCGAGCTCGCGATCGTCGAGCCCGCGCAGCTCGGCGGCCGAGTGGCCGGTCAGACGCTCCACATCGCGCGCACTGATGTTGTTGAGGATGTTGCGTCGCGTGTCGTCGCGCGTGAACTCGCCGTTCGCGATGGCGCTCTGGATGGAGGCGTAGCCCGCGGCACCCTGCTGGTGGGCGAGATACAGGTCCAGCCCGCTGGGAGTCTCGCGCCCGGAAAGGAAATCGTGCCCGCTGCGCGACTGCCTGCGGGTGATGTCCGCCAGATTGTCGCCATAGAGTTCGGCCGCAGCACGCGTGCTTGCCGCCGGGTCGAACTCGCGCCCCGCGATGCCGTACTGCTCCGCGGTCCTTGGCATGAACTGGAAGAGTCCCTTCGCGCCGCTGGGATTGCTGGCATCGGGATTGAAGCGTCCACCGGTCTCGATGTAGGCGAACCGCAGGAAATCCTCGCGGGGAATTCCGCTTGCCTGCGCTTGTCGTTCGATGATGTCGAGGATCTGATCACGCGTGTGTTCACTGGCCATCGTTGGCTCCTTTGCTGATGTACGCGACCCGTGGGTCGCAGGACGTCAACCGGGCCCCTCCATGGGCCTGATGCATGTCGGTCAACTGGAAATCGACTTACTGCTTGTAGCTTCCGCTTGTTTCGTCGAAGGTGTAGATCACGCTGTCTGCCTCCGTCATCTCGCGAACCTTGCCGGGAGACGCGATGGTGGTTCCCTTGGACGACACCTTCAGCTTTGGCAGACCATCGCCTGCCTGCTCGAACGCCAGCGTCCCGGTGGCGGCAGCACACGGCATCACCTGCCCGCCATCGCACGCGGCGCTGTTGTCTTCGCTGACCGGGATGCCGCCCACATATCCCCATTGCCTGAAACCCAGCTTGTCGACGCTGCCGGGGTCGAACAGGAACAGGCTGAACATGCGCACGTCGGTGCCGTCCGTGAAATCGCGGGTCGGCACCGCAAGCAGGTAGCGCCCATCGCGGGTTTCATACGAGAGCGCCTTTCTCGAATCGTCGATCTCCTCGGGCCGCCCCATCCTGCCGAACTCCCCGACATAGCCATCGGTATCCGGCTTCGACCATGCCTGTTTGCCGTCCTTCTCGACGCGCGTGAAGGTCGCCTGTGAAATGGCAACGTGCTCCGGATCCATCATGCCGTCGTCACCGTCCGGGCCCTCGCCCTGGGTCTTGGCACCGAAGCCGGTGAAGTAATGCTTGCCATCGAGATCGAACTCGTGGCCGTACCAGTAGCTGACGGTGGCGCCGCCATCGATCTTGTAACTGACCGCACCGTCGCCGTCGCGCTGGTAGATGAAATACAACACGCTGTCCGCGGAGGGCGGCTTCAGCTCTGACATGTCTTCTTCCTTATTCTGGGGGGATGTCGCCTGCTCCGTGGTATCCGCACTTCGCTGGGCCGGTGCATCGCAACCGCCAAGAATGACCACCATCGCGATCAGGAGCAGGGAGGAAAGGACCTTCATGCGCTGCAACCTCATGTGGACGACTCCATGACAAGGGCATTCATTCGCAAACAACCCGGACGCATCAATGGCGGATGGGCGTGTTTTCCGGCCGGCCGCCGCCTTCCCATCGACCCGAATCAATCGCTTTCGGACAGACCGACTTGTATTGGGCGAACGAGAGCGTGTCGTCCCGCGTCCAATCCTTGCCGTAGGGATTCGGCGGCCGACAATAGGGCATCAGCATGAAAGCGCCAGTGAAAGGCGGCATGGGCTTCCAGCACGGCATCGGATTCTTCCTCACATCCTGACCCTGTGTGCAGAACACGAACGGGTCGTCCATGCGGTAGTACAGGCGCTGGTAGTAGCCTTCGGACTGGGCACTGAGGTCGAAGAGCACCACCAGTCCCAGCAGAATTCCAAGTTTGATCGCCTTCTTCATCGTCGTACTCCTTATGGACGGAGGCCTGTCGAAGGCCCTTCGGACACTCTCCATCTCATCGCGCCACGTGGGGCGTGGACGGGGTAATGGCCTCGCGCTGCACAGTTTCCTGCGCGGGCAGCTGTCGCGAAATTTCGCCCTGGCGCTCGTGCACCCGCGCAAGCCACGCCTGACCGAAGTCGGATGCCTGAAGTTCTTCCTGCGCGGCGCGCAACGCACCTGGGTCACCCGTCCGCGCGGCCTTCAACAGGCGCTCCACCTCCGACGACGAAGACCGCGCGTCCGACCGGAGGGGCGGATGGAACGGGAAAGACTCGTCCCCGACTTCCCTCCATGCACGGGCACGTTCGTTCGCGCTCTTCGCGGTCGCGGCCAGTGCCCCCCATTCCGACTGCGGTTGCGCCTGACCCGCGCGTTCCTTGCGCGCAGCGGGCTCTCCCTGCAGGATTGGGCCGCGCGCGGCATCGAACCCGTCGCGCAACACGCCGAACGGGCCGCGGGAAATCACGGTGATACCGCGGCGCAGATCCTCCACATCGTTCCGGTAGCCGTCGATCACGCGACGATTCTCTTCCGCAAGCGCGCTCGCGCGGGGGTCGTCCAGCACGGAGCTGTCACGCGCGCCCTTGCCATCGACCGGAAGGAAATGGTGCATCGAATGCGAGCCCAAAGAGGCGCCTGCAGCCAGAAGAGGATTGTCCGGCGTGACAACATCGAACAGCCGATTGTTGTGGTAGCCGGAGGCCTGCAATGTCGCCACCTCCTTCTTGGTGGCATAGAACTTGACCGATCCATAGTGTGGACTGGCCGCGCTGACGGTATCGGCCGCCATCACGTGATTGAGCACTTTATCTCCGCCTTCAGGGATGCGGCGATCGAGACTGGCCGCGCCATACGCATTGAACGTCTCACCTCGCAGATCGAAGTGATGCGCCGCGATCTGAGCCAGCGTGCCACCGAGGGAGTGGCCGGTCACGGTGACTTCTGGGGCGACCTTTCCGGGCTGCATCCCTTCTTGTCTGGCGAAAGCGACAGCACGCCTTGTCATTTCGATCGCCTCGTTGGCCTGCGGGTTGATCCGGCTCAGCACCATCGAACCGTCGGTGACGACGCCATCCTTCCATATCTGCTCGGTGCCACGATGAGCGACCACGATCTCCCCGCTGTCAACCCGCTGATAAATCGTGCCTTGGTATCCGGTCTTCTTGCTGTCGACATGCTCCAGGACCCAGTAATCGACACCATCCAGAGTTACGGGCTCCCGCTGCCCAGGAGGACGGATGCCGACAGCGCGATCCTTGTACGAATCGTTAGCCAGCTCAGCATAGTCTTGGGACAAGAGTCTCACGGCGATGCCTCAGCAGAGGCCAAGGAAATTATGAAAAATTCGCCACGCTTGTCCTCTGGCACACCGTCAAGGCTACTCTCGCCGAACAATGGAAATCCATCGTAATCCCCCACGCTTGGATAACGTTTTTTCCAGTAATACCTCGCTTCCGACCCTGAAGAGATCACCGCCTCGGAACTGATACCAGGGATAAAACTTGCATCCGCCTTGTCTGTTGTCGCGCTCAAGTAGACACTTACAGATGAGAACTCCCAGCGACAGACTCCACGTCCGAAGTAATCCTCATCAAGGACCAAGTCGGCGTATACGGTTCCGCGAAACTCGCCTTCCGAGACTCGGATCAGCTTGAAGGGCTCGCTGGTGCTGATACGGGGAAATGCACCCGCTATTGGAACTTTCTTCCCGCACTCGGCGGAGTTCTCCACGGTGTACTGCGCTATGCCTTCGATGGAAGCGAACGGTCCAGGCGCGTCCTTCAATGTCATGGTGATGACGTAACCGCGCTTCGGCGCCGGGTTGAGCTTCCGGAGGGGCGCACTTTCTTCGGTTGGGGTATCAGTCGTGGTGTTCATATCCTGGCCTTGCGAACATGCGGAAACGCATAACAACGCTGCGGGAAGCAGCGAACGCACCATCGATCTGTTGCTTAGGCGCGCGCGCGCGCCGAAAGAGCGATCTGCAAGCCAAGGAAGACGCCTTCTCATGATGGCATTACCGTGCAGCCCGCGGCATCGCATTCAATCCTGCCTGCGATACGAACTTCGCGCCCAGCGACGTCGGCATATCTGGCGTGTTCCTTGGAATCACTTCTACGCGCTCCATCCGTCGATTCACCTGCCCATGCTCATAGCCCTCTCTGGGCACAACCTCCCGCCAACAGCGGCCCCATGCCAGCGATCGGCCGAACCTTGGCGGAGACGATCCGTTCATCCTCGCTTACCAGCGTTACCTCGCATGCATACCTGTTCTGTCTCTTCTCATGTACGGGATGAAGCACCGGTCTTCCACCAGCATCACGCCCGATGACATTTCCGACGGGCCTAAGTTCATCCATATAGCGCTCGAGATACCAGATTCCGATCTTTCGCCCATCGCCCTGCGTCTTTACGTGGAGGGGCTCACCAAAAGCTAAATTGGCCTCACCCATGCTCCGTCCAACCCACTGCCTGGCTGCCATGTTCGCGGGGATGGATGCGCAGCCCGCTACCGCCATGCAACTCAATAGCGCCAAATTCCTGATATTCATTCAACATCCTTATTGAACTGTCGGAGCGACCTTCAATTCACTAGCACCGGACTGGTGCAGTTCGAGTAGTTAACTTTGCACTCTCGCCCATTCTGTTGTTTGCAGTACGCAAGCGCGACGCTTGACGCATCCTCCACGCTTGATCCGTCTCGATACACAGCAGTGGAACTTCCCTGGATAAACTTCACAGGCTCTACAACAACCGCACAGTTGTTCTTGTAATCAAAGATTGGCTTGCAGTTCACGCCCCCCATGCCTTCGCACTTCCTCATGGCTTCTCGGCGCGCCGCGCGACGACTGAACTGGCCCGTAGACGTGCCAACATAGCCAGTAGCCACATCCTCGGCCATTGCGCCCCAAGTAAGCCTCCAGCGCGGAGCTGGAGGTGGCGCGGCACCTCCGCCTCCACTAGGCAAGCACTGCGAACTTCCAGGCGTCACGCCTTGCGGACACGCCATCTGAGCATTTGCCGATACGGCAAAGAGTGGCGCCAGGAACAAGGGCACGAGGCGCAGCAAGCGATAGCTCATTGACCCAATCATCCGTATGTCCTCTGCGGGGTCTGCGGGGCTGCAACCGTCGTATTTGTGTTGGGTGCTACTGCTGGCGCTGGCGCACTGGGATACAGCACGCCTGGCTGCCCCGAACTTGGCTGAGCCGCCTGCGCCTGTCCGAACGCGTTGTACGCCATGAACTGCCCGACGGTGCCCTGGAAGAACGTGGCTGCCATCGGCGGAACCGTAATGAGGAACAGCGTCATCAACAGGCCGAGGCCGCCCTGCTGCATCGCCATGCTGCTGATCCCTTGGGGCGAGGCATCGGCTGCCAGGGCCGCAACGTATTGCGCGGCGAAGGACAGCGCCACGACACCCAGCAGCTTGGAGATCATCGAGACCGTGAAGCTCAGCACGGCCAGCGAGAACATGGTGCCGACGCCATACCAGACCCACTTCTGGAACATTCCCTTGGTCTGCTCAAACCCCAGGCATAGGATGAAGAA
This sequence comes from Pseudoxanthomonas sp. LARHCG66, assembly GCF_052871755.1. Classification (NCBI taxonomy): domain Bacteria; kingdom Pseudomonadati; phylum Pseudomonadota; class Gammaproteobacteria; order Lysobacterales; family Lysobacteraceae; genus Pseudoxanthomonas; species Pseudoxanthomonas sp. LARHCG66. The sequence goes on from NZ_JBIXJW010000001.1 coordinate 1,162,923, forward strand.
CGGCCCCAGGCCGACGAACAGCGCCATGGCCATCTTGTACATCAAAAGAATGGCGCCGCCCATCAAGGATGGCCCCGCGACCCCCACGCCGGTGAACCACATCGTCCGCGTCTTCGCTTCCTGCAACGTTTCATCGAAACTCGTGTAGAGCGCGTCGATGGCGACCATCGCCAGTTCCATCTGCTGCAGGTTGTCGTCGATGGAGTCTTCGGGCCCCTCGTCGTCGCCCGTCACCAGTTGATTGATGGTGCGCGGCATTTCGTCGGTCAGCAGGTTATGGATGTTGCTGCTGCCCAAGGCGAACGTGGTCGCCACCGTGATGATCAGCACCCACTTCAACGACTTGACCACCAGTTCCATCATGAACTGGCGCGATTGGCCAGTCACGATCCGATAACCCTGCAGCAATACCCAGAGCGTCAGCAGGACGAAGGCGATGCCTCCCACCCACTCGGCCATCTCGCCGAGCAGGTTGTCCCGGAAGACGTTGATCTCTTCGTCCACCCAGTCGAACACCAGCCTAAAGAACGCCCAACGCTCGACAGCGCCTAGCGCCGCACCGACTTCGCGCAGCACGGAACCAAGACCATTACCCAGTGAAGGCAAATCCACCATATTCATTCCTTCGTGCTGCCGCGACGCATCCTGCCTCGAGGACTGTATTCCGGGTCAGATCAATGACGACGGCGGGACTGCGCCGCATCCAGCGCCAACTTCAACGTACCGATACCCACCGCGCCACCGATGAGGCCACCCAAGCCGCCGCCGGTCCCTGTCGATGAGCTTCCCTTGCCCTCGAGGGCCTGCTGGGCAAGGGTCTTGCTCGCTTCCTGCAGGTAACCGATCCGGGCCACATAGGCATCCATGTACGTCTGCTGCTGCTGGCGATCGATTTCCATCTGAGACATCAACAGGAGGATACGATTCGTGTTGTCCTGCAGCTTGCCTACTTCATGACTGCGTATGCCGGCGCGCTGGCGCTTGAGCTCGTCCAGGTAGCGTTGGCGCTGCGTGGTCACCTCGTACATCTTCAGCGAGTAGTTGTACTTGGCCAGTTCCGTGTTGACGATCTCACGGCACAGCTGGTACTGCTGTTGGGCTATACCGCTGCTGGCCTGTTTGCAACGATTGTCCGCCGACATGTTCACGCCACTCTGGGTCGGCTGCGCATGCTGCAGCTTTTCCTCGGGCTCGGGCGCCGCCTTGCTGTCCTCGTTGTTGCCATTGAACGACTCGAACACCTGCTGCTGGTAAAGCTCGCGCAGGTTGCCGTTCACCGTGCCGTTGCCATTGCCCGTTGCACTGGTGGTTCCGATGCGGCCGTTCATGTCCTGCAGCTTGGTATTGGCCGCATTGTCGATGACGCGCCATTGCGCCTGCGCGTTCTCCGCAGCGCCCAACCCCATCGCAAAGAGGATCAGGGCGACAGGGATGGCATAACATTGTGATGTCGGCTTGTTCATGGTGGATCCCTCTGCTTTTCGCTCAGCGTTGGAGGCTGGAGTGGGTGGGCCGCGTGGGGCGCGGGCTGTCGGGATGGCCTTCTCGGCCGGTAGAGGAAGCAGTGGCCGGCGTTTCCCGGCGGCTTCGCGAGCCTTTCCGCTCCTGCTGGAACCGCGGCAACCACTGTTCCGGCAGTAAGTCGGCCTTGTCGATCTCCAGGCGCTGAGCCTCTTCGTCGACGATGCGGTGCATGATCTCGATGTTGTCGGTGCTGGCCGAGATCACTGCCAGCGCGTCATCCATTCCGCGCAGGTTGAGCTGGCAGACCGTTGATGCGTGCCCCTGCTTGACGAGGAAGCAGCGCGAGCGCTCGTCCAGGCTCTTGATCACCTGGAACTCGGCATCGGTCAGCTTCAGCCCCTCAATGTAGTCATCGCGGGAGGCATTCGGGTTCGGCAACAGGATCAGCGTGGCGGTCTGCTCGATCAGCGCGGCTGAAATGTCGCTCGCCAGCGCATCCTCCGGGCTCTGGGTGGCGAAGATGCCCAGGCCATTCTGCTTGCGGATCGTCTTCTGCTTGTTCTTGGCGAAATCCTTGAGCGCACCGCCGCCGTCGAGGATCTTCCAGAACTCATCCATCACGTAGATGAGCGGGCGCCCGTCGATCAGTTCCTCCAGGCGATGGAGCAGGTAGTTGATTACCGGTACGCGTATCTCGGCATTCTCGATGACATCGGTGTAGTCGAAACCGATGATGCTGGCCCGGCCAAGGTCGATGGTGTCCATGGGATTGTCGAAGACCCAGCCCAGCGCATTCCCGGCCGTCCATTTGCGCAAGCGCGCGTAGAGACCGTCGTCGCCCATGTTGGGCAGGCTCTTCTGGAAATTGGTCATCGAGCGCAGGTGGAACGGCATGTCGAGCATGGCCTCTACCGCGCGGAAGACATCCTCGTCCTCTCGGGCGGTGTAGTGCGTCTTGCCCGCCAGCACCTTGATCAATCCCGCCAGGAACTGCACGTTGGCATCCGTTCGTTCGCACTGGAACGGATTGAAGCCGGTCGGCTGGCCATTCTCCAGCGCCAGATAGTTGCCGCCGCAGGCGCGCACGAAGATCTCGGCGCCGCGGTCCTTGTCGAAGAAGAAGATGGTCGGCACCGGGTCGAACTTCTGCACCTGACTGAGCAGGAAGTTGATCAGTGCTGTCTTGCCGGTACCCGACTTGCCGATGACCATGGTGTTGGCGATGGCCTTCTCACCCAGCGAGTTCTCGGCGGGATGGGTGGCGTGGAAGTTGAAATAGTAGGGCTGGCCGTTGGTGGTCTGCAGTACGGTGACGCATTCGCCCCAGGGATTGTTGTCCCGCTTTCCGGTGGCGAAGTTGTGCAACGGCGACAGGCCCAGGAAGTTCAACGAACTGACGTTCGCCAACCGCGTCCGGTAGCGCCAGTTGCCAGGCAGCTGCGAGTAGAAGGACGAGCACACCGCCAGGTCCTCCTTGGTGGAAACGAAACCGGCGTTGGACAGCTCCGCCCGGGCCACCGCGACGTTCTGCGAAAGGCGGGACTGGTCCTCCGCATACAAGGTCATGATGAAGTGGTATTCGCCCAACACGAAGTTGCCGGACGCGACCTGGTCCATCGCGCCATCCAGTTCCGCGATCTGGCTGACCGCCTTGTCCCCGGACGAGATCATCATCCCCTTGGTGCGGTCCAAGACCTTCAATGCGTCCTGACGCCCCATGGGGCTGAACGAATGGGTGATGACGTACTCGAAGTCGAGATATTTCAGGCCGTTGAGGATGCCGGGCCAGGTGCCGTCGGTGTATTCCTTGATGTTCAGGATCGCGCCGAAATGGTTCTGTCCATCCGGTGTGCTGACCACGAAGTCGCCGGTCTTGGACGAGAACATGTGCCGGCTGACGGCGAGGTAGTCGTAGAGTGGCGCCCGCAGCACCGGCACCGGCTCCGAGATGCGATTGAGCAAGAAGCCGAAGAATTCCAGCGTCTCTGAGAACACGCCGCCCGCGTCGGACTCGTACATGCCCAGCCGCATCGGCGCGTAATCCTTCAGGACAGCTTCCACATTGCCGGCCAGCTCCATCAGCTTCGATACGGACTGCTCCTGCTCGGCCTGCAGGCGCGGGATGTTCGCGGACTTCTCGACGAATTTCTTGCCCATCACGATGGGCCGGTAGATCATCGTGAGGTACAGCTCGTTCTGCATGATCTTCTGTGCGGACAGCCCGTCGAAGTAGCCGTCGGACAGCGCCTGGTTGAATGCCTGCCCAAAGCGCGCGCCCGAGCGGATCCGCCCGCGCCGCCGCAGGTCGTGCACCCAGAACGCAACATTGACGAAGTCCGGTGCGCGCAACGTCTGCAGCATTCGGTTGAACGTGTTGTGGCGATGCTCCAGTTCCCATTCCTCGCGCCCGACGAAGGGCAGCCCATCAAGTCGCCAGGTCAGCAGGAAATCGCCACCCGTGGTCTTGACCACGTGCGGCGACACGTGGGCGGACAAAGGGATGAACTCGGCGATGGACAGGTCGGGCGCGAGCATGAGTCAGTCCGGAATCGATTCGTCGAAACGCGTGCGGTACGCGTTGGGCGTGAACACCCACATGCCTTCGTGATGGCGGAGGTTCCGGACCTTGGTCCGGAACTGCCACCGCAGCCCCAGCAGCCGGAAGATCATCTCGTCGCGGCGCGCCATCTGCCGCATGATGAAGATGACCACCGGCAGCAGGGCCAGAAAGAACATGTTGAAGTAGAACGTGAGCAGCAGGCAGCCACCCGCCCCGATCGTGAAGGGCACGTAGGGAACCCCCATGAACATGGGCGGGCGTGTGCAGCCCCTGAACAGCACGTTCTTATGCATACTGCGTCAGCATCTGACCGACGGCCATCGCCGTGGAGGTGACGTCGTCCGGCAGCAGCATTTTCGCGATCTGCGCAGCGGCACCGATCAGGAACCCGCCGATCAGCACCGGCGCCACATCACCGACGCGCTTGTGGTTGAACGCGATCTGATAGCCCGCGAAGATCACGGCGATGGTGACGATGGCGATGGACGCCACGTTCAACAGGGAGTTGATGTTGGTGAAGAAGCTGGTGACGCGCCCCTGCGCGCCCGTAACGTCCTGGGCAAGCGCGAGTTCGGGATACGCCAGCGCGATAGCCGCGACGATCATCACGATCAAGGCGGTGGATGCCTGCTTGGCTTGAGTGGCGTGCATGTTGTTCATAGTCGACCCCAAATGGTGGTTGCAATGGTGGGTGGCACTTTCGCGTGCCGTTAAGCCATCCCTGGCGGGTACTGCTAGAAGACGAAAGCGTCGTCCCTCCCGGATGCCTGCACGACCTGCGGCGCCGATGGCGTCGCGGCTGTGTTCTGGTGATAGGCCTGCACCAGCACGGGTGCGTCGGCCGCCGGCTGCGCGACCGCGGGCGCAACGTGGGTGGTGGGTGCGGGCGCGGCTACGGGCAGTGGCATGGACGCGCTCGCCACGGACATGACGGGAGCGGGCATGGCGCTCCGATCGGATCGTGCCTCCTCGATACGGCGCGCCACGCGGGACGACGGCACGCTCGCTGCGCGCGCACGCGGGGCAGTGCTGCGCTGCGCCGTGGTCCTGCGGTCGATCACCGGGATGGCGGGCGCGGCATCGTCGCCAGCCTGGCGTTGCCAGGACGCGAACACTTTCTGTACGTATCCGTGCCGATAGCCGGTGGTGAAGTTGCCGGAGTAGTAGCAGCTGAACGCCTTGCCCCAATCCTTCCCGGAACGGGAGTAGCACTCCGCCAGGATGCGCGAGCCCGCCTGCAGGTTGGGACAGACGTCGAACGCTTTTTCGTAGCTGTCCAGGCCCTGCCGCACCAGGTTGTAGCGGTTGACCTGTGCCAGCCCGAGGGAGAAGTTGTAGCCCCGGTCCTCCAGCATGCGGGCGGTCGACAGTGCTTCCGGGAGATTGCGTGGCTGCCGTGCCAGCCGCCCGCCCACCACACCGATGGCATAGGGGTTGAACGAGGATTCAACCTGTACGACGTGCTGCATCACGGAGGGCGGAACCGCCAGCCCCGTGCATCCCATCAATTCCATGCCAGGCAGCATCAGCGCTCCCCTCCTTCGCCAACAGACGAGACGGGGGCGCCATCACGCCCCACGTACGTTGCCCAATCTTGAAGTGCGTTCAGGGGATTCATGTTCTTCCTCCTTCAGGACGACAGCGCGCGGGCGGGATCGAAATCGATGCCGGTGATGTAGCGGCGCCCGGCGTGCGCCTTGATATGCACGACGATGTCGATCGTCATCTTCAGCAGACGCTTGATCACGTCGAACTCCAACCCGGCGCCTTCGGAGGACGCCTTCACCATCAGCGCCAGCTGGTCCCACGTCTGCGCCGTGCTGCCCGCGTGGCAGCTGGTGATGGAACCGGGGTGGCCCGAGGCGCAATTGCGGATGAAGTAGAACGACTCGTCACCGCGTAGCTCCGCCAGGATGATGCGATCCGGCTTCATGCGCAGGCAGGCTTCCATGCAGTTCTTGGCGGTGACATTGCTGGCGCTCTGGCCGCCCTTGGAATAGAGGAGATGCACCACGTTCGGCTGGCGGATGAAAAGCTCGCGCGCATCCTCGATCGTCACCAGCCGTTCCTGGTCGGGGATGTGGTTCACCAGCGACTTCATGAAGGTCGTCTTACCGCTGCCGGTCGCGCCGGCCACCACGATATTCTTGTGGTAGTGCACCGCTTTCCGGAAGAACTCTGCGTAGTTCCGGCTGCGGCGCAGTTCCAGCAGTTCCTGGTCGTGGTCACCGAGCGCCTGTTGCTGCTCGAGGATCTCGTCGAAGAAGCCATCCTGCTCGTACTGCTCCAGGGTCTTGCTGAACTTCGCCGGCAAGCGGATGGTGATCGACACCTTGCCGGCATCACAGGCGGGTGGAATCACGAATTGGGCGCGCTGGCCGGTCGGGAAGGTCAGCGACACCATCGGATCGATGTCGGTGATGCGCTGGCCCGTGTTGCTCTCGTTGACCACCGACGTACAGAACTGCCTCGCCCGCTCGAACGTCAACGTCGGCACGTCGGCCTTCATCCAGCCCGCACGCGCCGTTTCGAGGTAGAGCTCCCCCGGGCGATTGATGCAGATCTCGGTGACATCCGAGGAATGCATGTGCTCGCCGATCCCGAGCACCTGGTACTGGTAGTCCAGGAACTCGTTCGAAACGCGGGCGAGAGGTTCGTTCTGCGTGTCCATCGTGCCGCCTGTCAGCGCATCACCGCAGAGAAGTCGACATCGCGGGCGACGTAGACATTGACGATGGTGCCCTGGTTTATCGTCACCGTCGGCGGGCGTGCCATGTTGCGGTCGAGCGCCATGTTGGCCAAGCGCTCCATGGTCCTGGCGGTATTGCTCTCGTAGGGGTTCTGGACGACGGCGCCGTTGACGATCGAGGTTTCCTGGGGACCATGCTTGGCGCCGGCGTACTTGAAGGCATCGCTCAGCATGCTGATCAGCAGCGCGGAAGAGATGCGCTGCGCCCAGTGCGCGGAATAGTGGCCGGGATTCCCGGCCGCGCCCAGCATGTCGGTACCCGGGCTGCGCATGTTGACGTCCATGCCCGTGGGTGTGGTGATGCGGTCCCATACGATCGCCGCGCGCTCGCCGATGATGGCATCGGAGTTGTAGCTGCCCATCACCTTCGAGCCACGCGGCAGCAGCAGGCGCTTGCCGTTGACGGAGTACACCGGCTCGGTCACCACGCAGGACGTGTAGCCCGGGACGTCGGTGATGACGCGCGATTCGAGCACGCAGCGGATGTACGTGCCGCGGATCAGCAGGGTGTTGGGATTGTAGAGCGGCTTGGCGCTGGTCATGCCGTCGGGCGGCTCGCGCGGCGCGGCAGGCGCCTGGCCCATCAGCGCCGCGTACTGCGCCATGCCAGCATCCTGCTCGCCGGCACCCGCGACAGCGTCGGGGTTGCCGCCGTCTCCGAACGTGCTGGCCATGTCGAGCATGCGGCGTTCGCGCAACGACGGCTCCTGGCTCCCGGGCATTCCGGACGGCATGGCCATCATCGGCCCCGTCGAAGACGTCGTATCGTCCACCACCGGCAGCGGTGGCAGGTCAGGCTCGACCGGCACCGGCGCAGCCTCGGGTGGCAACTCGGGCAGGTCACGCGGCGCGGCGGGAATCACCACCTGCTCACCCTTGGGTTGCAGCGGTTCACCCTCCTTCGAGGACAGCCCGCCACTGAAAATCCAGAACACCACGAGCAGCAGCAGCACGATGATGCCGGCCAGGAACAGCAACGCCTTGCGGTTGAGCCGCTGCACGTCAGCGGAGCGCAGGTAGGGTGCGTTTGCATCCAGGTCGGGATCTGCTGCGGGACGCGCGGTCTGATAGGGACTCTGCGGCGCCGCGCGCTCAGGCCCCGTGTCCGGATGGTCGTGCGGTGTCTGGTTCATCGTTCCGGGCTCCTGCGCAGGCCCACCACGTTGTCGCCGTGGCGGATGACCAAGTAGGGGTACGTGCCATGCACGACGATGGTGTCTTCCTGCACCGTGGAGTTGACGACGAACTCTTCGCCCTCCTCGCTGTCCCGCGCGAACACCACGGGAAAATTGCCGCTGGGGAAACGCGTCCGGTCCCCCATCCTGATGTAGGTGAAACGGCGATCGTCATAGACCGTCGTCGGCACGAGCCATGTGGGCCCGCGCTTGCGCTGGGCGTAGTCGTAGTTGAAGTGATAGGCGCGACCCGGCTCGACATCGGTGTTGAGCTCGGATGCGACGTCCTGAGGCTTGTTGACCGTACCTGCAAAGCTGGTGTCGCCGGGATAGGCGAACTTGATGCGGTACTGCACGCCCGCCGCCCGTGCCTGGTCCAGCACGCGCCAGTCGGTGGCCACCACCTTGAGCTCGAAGATGTAGGCGTGGGCCGCCGTGCGCACCAGCAGGTTGGTATCCACGTCGACATTCTTCGGCTTCAGATAGAACACGTTGCCGCGCCGGCTGATGTCCCAGCCCCCGCTGAAACCGGTGCTGAAGTCCAGGATCTCCTCATGCGGAGAAAGCTCGATCTGGGTCGTGATGCCGAGGCCCGTGCGCACCGGATACACCTTGTCCGGCGCGTAGATGTACTCCTCGATCACCTGCGCCATCGCCGACCATGTCGTGAGCAGCAGGCCAATGACAGCCAAACGCAGCGCGTCCTTCCACCTCATCGTTGGGGCACTCCGGGTCCAGTCTGGGTTTCCGACTGCTCCGCGGGCTGCGGCGCCGTCGATACGTCGTTCTCGTTGGCGGGGGCAACGGCTCCGTCGAGCGCGGCGGCGGCAGGCTCGGCGGGCGGTGCTGGCACTGGCTGCGCAGGTGGAACCGGCACGGCGGGCGGTGCTGGGAACTCCCGCTCCGGCACGCTGGCGGCAGCGAAGTCGTCATCCACGCGATAGTTGGTGACGCGGAATCCCAGTGGATTCAGCAGACGGTCCTCTTCGCTCAAGCGGAGGTCGGGGTTGTAGGTGAACTCCAGCGTCGCAATCCGGCTGTCCAGCGGCTGTACCTGGCCACGTCCCTTGTCGTACAGGCTGCGCTGGAAACGCACCGTCGCACCGGTGGGCCGAGTGCCTGCGCCGCCGCCGATCAGGACGATGCTGAGGATCCGCGCGCGCACCGAACTGGACGCACCATACAGGCGGAACGGCCGTTCGGGGTTGCTCTCCGAATGCAGCGCGATGTAGGCAGGCGAGACGGCAGGTCCCGCCATCGCCAGGGTCGTTCGCCAGTTGCGCTGGCCGATCAGGCCGGAATCGTAGGATTCGCGGGCGAGGACGAACTGCGCCACGTTGCTCTTGTTGATCGCTTCCTCGGTGGTGACATCACGATCCTGGAAATTGCCCGTCAGCCGCGCCACGCTGGCGGTACCGGTGTACGGGTCGGCCATCACCAGGTACGGCACCTTCTCCTTGAGCGGCAGGAACAGGAAGTAGCCGCCCGCCAGGATCAGGGACATCACGATGGCCGACCACGCCACGAGCCATGCGCGACGCTCGCTCTTGCGTGCACGCTCCGCGAGGGTCAGCTCGAAACTGACGCCCTGCGCCACAGCGCGGTCGATGTCAGGGGACGATGTTTTCTTTCTTGAGAACATGCGCGGCCCGATACCCCTACTCGCCCATCGCCGCGGCGGGCGCGGAATCGGTGTCAGCGTGCGAGGCCTGGCTGACGATGATCCGCGGGCGCTCGACTACCACCTGGACGCCCTGCGATGCGTAGGCTGCCGATAACTGGGCCGCCGCATCCTCGAGACTGCCCGTGCTGATCTGGGCCACCGGCGCATGCAGGGTGTAGTCGTTCGGATGCAAGTACGCCAGCGACAGGCGTGCATCCTTCGCCCAGCGACCGAGCATGTTCTTCAATGTGCCGTCGACAGGCGACGCCTGGTAAACGTAACCCTGCTGCAGCGGAATAGCTTGCGGCGCCTCTGCGAACCGATTGACGGGCCTCCACCGGCCACCGACATCCGCCGCCCTGGGCGCGGCGCATCCGGCCACCGCCAGCGGCACCATCACCATCAACGACAACATCACACCGCGAATAACGACGTTCCGGCTCACGCATCCACCATCCTGCAATCGTCGGCAACACACACCCGATGCGCGCTCCCAAGGGAGTGCGTCACGGCACTGATGATTGTTTCCGGGTGGCAAAGCGCGCCACAACGCGCCCGGGGCCGCAGATATTCCGCGGTCGCCGCCGTGCACGGAACATGCGCCCGTGCATTACCCCCTGTAATGGCATCCATGCTTTCCCGCTCCTTTGGTCTTCATGCAAGCGTTAATACGCGTTGCACATCAGATCCGGTACTGCATCACGACAGTCGAGCCGAACATATCCACGCGATTTTGTGTCGTCAACCCACATTGGAAGTAAATCTGTTTACAGCATTCGCCAAGTGCCGCCTGTCGAAATGCGGAAACCCCATAAAACAAGCTGTTTATTGCAGGAAAATGAAGCAGGACAGATTTCTTCAATCATGAATGTGAAGATCAAGGTTAAAGAAACAACCACGTCACATACTCACGTGAAATGGTTCTTCACCGCGATGAACGAATGCGACTTTCACATTTACAACCGCGCTCTGCGTGGACATCTACCGAATGAAGGGAAGCACCAGCACCCCGCTTGAAACACGGGTGCGTATCGCGTCATTCTTGCGCAGCGCGATATACGACGCGGATGCAGGGAGCGATATGGAACCGTCGAAGATGGAAGAGTTCGTTGCCAACTCGGCACTGCTGGCCGCGCACCTCACGCAACAATGCGAAAAGGCTGCCGCCGCGCAGCTAGCCTCCGCGCAGGAGCTGCAGGGTTCCGCCATCGTCGTGAGGAAGACCATCGAGGAAGGCAAGCGCGAGATGTCGGAGCAGGCGCGCATCGCGGTCCGCGACGCCTTGGCGCAGGAGATTCCACGCGCCACACAGGATATCGGCGACACCGCCACCCGCCTGAAACAGGTCGCCGACCATCTCCAGCGTGAGCAGATGGCATTGTCACAGCGCGCGCGCTTCCTGGGATGGAAATCGTTGGGCGTCCTGTCGACTGGCTGCCTTCTTCTGGTAGCCGGCACCGGCTATGCGGCCTGGCACAACATCGAGCGGGCCAAGCACGCACATGTGGATGCCGAGGTCCTTGAAGCGCTGCAGCAGGTAACCATCACGTCGTGCGGCGGCACGCCCTGTCTGAAGCTTCAGGAAGGGCTGCCACGCTGGGGGAAGAACGATCAATACGTACTGATCGACACTGCGGCACGCCGCGAGGACGGTAACCGTACAGGCGCCGGCCACTGAGGCTCGCCGCGAACACATGTGATTGCGTCCGACCGTTCTGACGCGCTTCAAAAGGGGGATGTTTGGGCAACGTTCGCTTTCTGACCGCACTGGTCCTGGCGTTACTGGCCACCACGGCGGCGATCTATCTTTCCGGCTACCTGGCGCTGCTGTTCCTCGGCATGGACGGTGACCTGCTCCGCTTCGGCACCTATTTCGATTATCTGAAGCATCTCGAACACCCGCGCGTGCAGCCTTATGCATGGCGAATCAAGGCAGCGGGCGGCATCGCCGGTGGATTGATGCTGCTGGCATGGGCAGCGCTGGTGGTGATGCTGTTCAAGCTGCGCAGCCATCGCAACCTGCATGGCCGCGCACGCTTCGCCGGCATGGTCGACGTGGCGAGAAAAGGATTCCTGGGGAGCCGGGATGATGGCATCGTCGTCGGCCAGTTGAACGGCAAGCTGCTGAGGCTTCCGGGACAGCAGTTCGTGATCCTCGCGGCCCCCACGCGTTCGGGCAAGGGTGTCGGCGTGGTGATCCCCAACCTGCTGGACTACCGCGAATCGGCAGTGGTGCTGGACATCAAGCAGGAGAACTTCGACCTCACTTCCGGCTGGCGACAGTCGATTGGTCATGAGGTGTATCTGTTCAATCCGTTCGCGGAGGACAGGCGCACGCATCGCTGGAATCCGATGACCTATGTTTCGCCGGATCCCGCGTTCCGGGTGTCGGACCTGCAGAGCATCGCGGCGATGCTCTATCCCGATGCCGACGACAAGGACAAATTCTGGGTCAGCCAGGCGCGCAACGCATTCCTTGCCTTCTCGCTGTACCTGTTCGAGCGATACGAGCGGGATCGCAGCGCGGAGAAGCCGACGCTGGGCGCGGTGCTGCGCGTCGCGTCGGGAGACGGCGGCGAGCTCAAGCCCTACCTGCAGAAACTGGTGCAGGCGCCCTTTCTCAGCAGTCACGCCCAGACCGCGTTTGCAGGCCTGCTCTCGCAGGCCGACGTCACCTTCGCGTCCATCATCGGCTCGTTCCGCGAGCCACTGAATCCGTGGCTGAACCCGGTGCTCGATGCCGCCACCAGCGCCGATGATTTCCGTCTCGACGACGTGCGCAGGCGCCGGATGACGATCTATGTCGGCATCCAGCCCAACAAGCTGGCGGAGAGCCGGCTCATCGTGAACCTGTTCTTCAGCCAGCTGATCAACGTCAACACGAAAGTCCTGCCGCAGAACGATGCATCGCTCAAGCACCAGTGCCTGCTGCTGATGGATGAGTTCACGGCGATCGGGCGGGTCGACATCATCGCCAAGGCCGTCGCGTACATGGCGGGTTACAACCTGCGCCTGCTGCCGATCATCCAGTCGATGGCGCAGCTGGATGCCGTCTACGGCAAAGAGGTCTCGCGCACCATCATCACCAATCACGCGCTGCAGATCATCTATGCACCGCGCGAGCAGCAGGACGCGAACGACTACTCCGAAATGCTCGGCTACACCACCATCCGGCGGCGCGCCCGCACGCGCTCGCATGGCCAGGGGCGCAACGTATCCGACAACGAAGTGCTGGAGAAACGTGCGCTGATGCTGCCGCAGGAGCTCAAGGCGATGGGACCGGAGAAGGAGATCGTGCTCTACGAAGGCCTTGCCCACCCGATCCTGTGCCGCAAGGTCCGCTACTACCAGGACGGCTATTTCACCAGGCGGCTGATGCCGAAGGTCGATGTCGAGCCCCTGCGGCTCTAGGGCTTGCCATCGCTGGCAACGGCGGGCGTCCGCGGTAGAATCCGGCGATCCGGCCCTCACGAGACCCCGCCATGCAATGCCCCAAATGCCAAGGCACGATGGAACTCATCGTCGAACCCGAAGCCAGTGCGCACCGCTGCACGCGCTGCCGGGGACTCTGGTTCGAAATGATGGCGCACGAGACACTCAAGCACCGCGCCGAGGAGATCGACACGGGCGACCCCGTGCAGGGTGAGGAATGCAACAAGGTCGACCGCATCAAGTGCCCGGTCTGTATCGGCAACCGCGACCTGATCCGGATGGTGGATCCGCAGCAACCGCATATCTGGTTCGAGAGTTGCAAGAACTGCTACGGCCGCTTCTACGATGCGGGCGAATACCAGGATTTCGCCGAGATCGAGTTCGCCGACCTGATCAAGGACTGGAAGGCACCCGAACGGATCTGACCCGGCAAGTGCCGGTCAGGTCGCGCCGCCGCGGTCCTTGCAACCCCAGTTGAGGATGGGTGTCCCCGGCGGCAACACGCGGCGGAACATTTCCACGCGCGCAGGCTTCGGATTGACTACCACGGGTGCGCGCGCCGCCTTCAGCAAGGGCAGGTCGGCGCTGCTGTCCGAATACGCGACGGCAACTTCGCCATACCCGCGCTCGCGCAACATGCGCATCTTCTCTTCATTGTGGCAGTGGCGCGTGGCCACTACCGCTCCGAAGCGCGGACCGACGGCCGTGCCGATGACGGGCACGTCCTCGTGTGCGACGAAGCTCAGGATGGCGCGTGCCAGTTCGGGGGGCGCACCGGTGGCGACGACGACGCTGTCACCGCTGGCGCGGTGTTCGCGGAACACCTCGAGCGCAATCGGCAACAGGCGCTGCTGGACCTCCTGCTGATGGGTGGCGACGTATTTGTCTATCAGTGCGTCGAAGCTGCGGCGACCGTGCAGACCGAACGTGCCGATCCAGATGTAGCCGGAAATCCCGCGCCGCCGTGTGGGCAGGAACGCCACCATCGGGCCCAGCACCACCGTGGCGACCAATGCCACCAGCACGCGCAGCGGATTGCGCTGGATCAGCCACCTGACCAGGTGTCCGCCGGAGTCGCCGTCGTACAGCGTGTGATCGAAATCGAAAACGACGACCGGAGCGTCCGGGCGTGGCGTCGGATAGGAAGTGTCGCTCATGCGGCGAAGAATAGCTGACGCAACGCTTCGCCCGGCTCCTCGGCGCGCATGAAGGTCTCGCCGACCAGGAACGCGTTGACGCCGGCGGCGCGCATGGTCGCCACATCGTCCGGCACCAGGATGCCGCTCTCTGTCACCAGCAGGCGGTCCCTGGGCACTGCGTCCTTCATCGCCAGCGTGGTCTCCAGCGACACGTCGAAGGTTCGCAGGTTGCGGTTGTTGATGCCGACCAGTGGCACCGGCACCTGCAGGGCGCGCTCCAGTTCATCGATATCGTGCACTTCCACCAGTACGTCCATGCCCAGCTGCATCGCCAGCCCGGACAGCTCGACCAGTTGTGCATCGTCGAGCGCCGCGACGATCAGCAGGATGCAGTCCGCACCCAGTACGCGCGCTTCGTACACCTGGTAGGGGTCGACCGTGAAATCCTTGCGCAGCACGGGCAGCGTGCACGCCTCACGCGCCTGCCTCAGGTAGTCGTCGGCGCCCTGGAAGAAATCCACGTCCGTCAACACCGACAGGCAGGCCGCACCGCCGAACTCGTAGCTGACCGCAATGTCGGCCGGGCGGAAGTCCGGACGGATCACGCCCTTGGACGGGCTGGCCTTCTTCACCTCGGCGATCACCGCCGGATCGCCCTGCGCGATCATCGCGTTCAGCGCATCGGCGAAGCCGCGCGTCGGCGATGCATCGCCCGCGCGTACGCGCAGGTCCGCCAGCGGCACGCGGGCGCTGCGCTCGGCGATCTCGTCCGCCTTGCGGGAGAGGATGGTGGTGAGGATGTCGCTCATGTAGATCCTGGTTCGGTTCCCGTGCCGGTGCAGGGCACGGCGCATTGTCGCATCCGCTCCTCTGTAGGGGGGGCTTCAGCCCCGACAGAACGCGATTCCAACGACGGTCGCACACGCCCGCGGAGCGTTTGCGAAGTCCGGTCGGGGCTAAAGCCCCTCCTACACGCCTTTCTTCCGATCCCACCCGTAAGCCCGCTCGACCTTGGCCACGCGCAGCTCGAAGTGGTCGTACCAGTCGCGCCGGCCCTGCTCGCGCGCCGCCGTATGCTCGGCGTTCTGCCGCCAGGCAAGGATGGCGGCTTCGCTTTCCCAGTAGGCCACCGTGATGCCGAAACCATCGGCTCCGCGCGTGGACTCCATGCCGAGGAAGCCTGGCTGCTGCTGCGCCAGCTCGACCATGCGCTCGGCCATGGCACCGTAGCCGGCATCATCCTGACCGTTGCGCAGCGAAGAAAAGATCACCGCGTAATACGGCGGTTTGGGCAGGCTGGCGAATCCGCTGGCGGCCATCTCAAGCCTCCCTTGGCGGCAGGCCCAGGGCCTGTGTGGTCGCGATGAACTGCTGCAGGCGCTCCAGTGCCTTGCCGCTGGCGATCGCATCGCGTGAACGGGCGATACCGTCCTCGATGCTCACCGCCACACCGGCCACGTACAGAGCCGCACCGGCATTCAGTACCACGATCTCGCGGGCGGGACCAGGCTTGTTGTCCAGCACGCACAGCAGCATCGCCTTCGATTCCGCGGCGTCGGCCACGCGCAGGTTGCGGCTGGCGGCCATCGCGATGCCGAAGTCTTCCGGGTGCAGTTCGTATTCGCGCACTTCGCCGTCGCGCAGCTCGCCGACCAGCGTGCCCGCACCCAGCGAGAGTTCATCCATGCCGTCGCGACCCCAGACCACCAGTGCGCGTTCGGCCCCCAGTTCCTGCAGCACGCGCGCCTGGATGCCGACCAGGTCGGGATGGAACACCCCCATCAGGATGCTGGGTGCGCCGGCAGGATTGGTCAGCGGGCCGAGGATGTTGAAGATGGTGCGCACGCCCATTTCGCGGCGCACCGGCGCAACGACTTTCATCGCGGGATGATGGACAGGCGCGAACATGAAGCCGATGCCGGCCTGCGCGATGGACTGCGCCACCTGCTCCGGCTGCAGTTCAATGTTGACGCCCAGGGCTTCCAGTACGTCGGCACTGCCCGACTTCGACGACACGCTGCGGTTGCCGTGCTTGGCGATGCGTGCACCGGCCGCAGCCGCGACGAACATCGAGCAGGTGGAGATGTTGAAGGTGTGGGAACCGTCGCCGCCGGTACCGACGATGTCGACTAGATGCGTCCGGTCAGCGACATCCACGGTACGCGAGAACTCGCGCATCACGGTGGCCGCACCGGCGATCTCGCCGACGGTTTCCTTCTTCACGCGCAGGCCGGTCAGGATGGCGGCGGTCATGGTCGGCGAGACGTCACCGCGCATGATCTGCCGCATCAAATCGACCATCTCGTCATGGAAGATCTCGCGGTGCTCGATGGTGCGCTGGAGGGCTTCTTGTGGGGTCAGTGGCATGTCGGCTCCGTAGGGTGGGCCCTGGCCCACCGGCATGGCGATGGCGGGCCGAGGCCCGCCCTACGTCATCGTTCCAGAAAGTTCTTCAGCAGCGCGTGGCCGTGCTCGGTCAGGATCGACTCGGGGTGGAACTGCACACCCTCCACGGGGTACTCGCGATGGCGCAGGCCCATGATCTCCTCGATGCTGCCGTCCTCGTTCTCGGTCCAGGCGGTGACTTCCAGCGCAGCGGGCAGGCTGGAGCGTTCCACCACCAGCGAGTGGTAGCGGGTGGCCTCGTAGGCATCCGGCAGGCCGGCGAACACGCCCTTGCCCTCGTGGCGGATGCGCGAGGTCTTGCCGTGCATGATGCGCCCGGCGCGGATGACGTTGCCGCCATAGGCCTGGCCGATGCTCTGGTGACCGAGGCAGACACCGAGGATGGGTGTGTTCGCACCCAGCCGCTCGATGATTTCCAGCGAGACCCCGGCTTCGTTCGGCGTGCAGGGGCCGGGCGAAATGACGATGCGCTCGGGCGCGAGCTTCGCGATCTCGTCGACCGTCATCGCATCGTTGCGCACCACCTTCACCTCGGCACCCAGCGATTGCAGGTACTGCACGAGGTTGTAGGTGAAGCTGTCGTAGTTGTCGATCATCAACAGCATGGGTCAGTCCGCCAGCAGGAACACGGTGTAGATCTTGTCGGTATAGGTGACGTAACCGGATTGCAATGAAGTGTCGAAGCCGGCACGTTCGAGCCTGCTTCCGGTGACCTCGATGCGATCCAGCCCACCACTCCTCCATTCATAGCGGACGGGCCACTCGCCCTCGCGGATGCCGTACTCGAACTGCGGCGCCACGTCCGACACGCTGTATACCGGACCGAGGCGTGCGCCATAGGCGCGCGCCATGTCGTCGGCCTTCGTTTTCGCCGACGCAATGGTCTTGTCCCGAAGCGCCCTGCGCAGTTCTGCCTCGCTGCTCAGCTCAGTGGTGACGTCGGAGATGCGCAGGCTCTGGGAGGTTTCCACGGTCGCCAGGAAACGCTCCAGGTCGGTCTGCCGCGAGAACCGGGCCGTCAGTGAGCGCGACACCTGCGTACCCACGAATACCTGCTCCTGGAGCTTCTGGTCGTAGCGGTGCCGGGGTCCGATCTGCAAGGACGTCGCCACGATCTCGTCCGAAGGAACATGGGCGTCCTTGAGTTTTGCCAGCGTGCTGGTCACGTGGTGCTCCACCGCGCGCCGGGCCGTATCGGGGTTGATGTCCGTTGCTTCGAACTGGATGGCGATCTTGAAGCGGTCCGGAATCGCGCGCGCCTGCGCATCGCCATAGACCAGGATGTGCCGGGTCGGCGGGAGCGCGTTGACCTGCGCCTGCACATGGCCCGATGCCAATGCGACGATAGCAAGCAGCACGCGATGGATGGCTTTCATGGATGGCCTGCCTTCATGGGTGGTAGGGGTGTCGGGATGCGACGCTTCCTACAACGCGCTGAGGATGCGGATGGGGTTTCCGGCGTCACGGTCACAACCCCTTCGCCGCTTCCGCCACCGCGCGAAACAGCGCGCGACCCTTGTTCATCGTCTCGTCCCACTCTTTCTCGGGGTCGGAGTCGTAGACGATGCCGGCGCCGGCCTGCACGTGCAGTCGGCCGTCCTTGATGACGGCGGTGCGGATGGCGATGGCCGTGTCGGCATCGCCATGCCAGCCGATGTAACCAATGCTGCCCGCGTAGACGTTGCGCTTGATCGGCTCCAGTTCGCGGATCACTTCCAGCGCGCGGATCTTGGGCGCGCCACTGACCGTGCCGGCCGGGAACGTCGCGCGCAGCACGTCGGCGTAGCTGAGGCCCGGCAACAACCTGCCGGTCACCTCGCTGACAATGTGCATGACGTGGCTGTAGCGTTCGATGACGAACTGCTCGCCTACCTGCACCGTTCCGGCTTCCGACACGCGACCGGTGTCGTTGCGGCCCAGGTCGATCAGCATCAGGTGCTCGGCGCGCTCCTTCGGATCGGCCAGCAGTTCGGCTTCCAGCGCGAGGTCCTCGTCGTGCGTCTTCCCGCGCGGGCGCGTGCCGGCGATGGGGCGCACGGTGACTTCGCCCTGTTCCAGCCGCACCAGGATTTCCGGCGAGGAACCCACCACCTGCACGTCGCCGACATCGAGGAAGTACATGTACGGCGACGGATTCAGCGCGCGCAGGGCGCGGTAGACATCCACCGGGCGTGCGTTGAACGGCACGCTGAGGCGCTGGCTCAGCACTACCTGGAAGATGTCGCCGGCACGGATGTATTCCTTGGATTTCTCCACCGCGGCGATGAAGCCGTCATGGGTGAAGCCGGAAACGAAGTGGCTTTCATCCAGCACGTCGCGGGTGATCGGCGTGGGATACGAACCCGGCTGGCGCAGTTTGGCCACCAGTTCGTCGAGGCGCGCCTGCGCCTTGTCCCATGCACCGTCCTCGCGTGGATCTGCATGCACGATCAGGTACAGGCGACCCTTGAGGTTGTCGAAGACGGCGACTTCTTCGGACTGCATCAGCAGGATGTCGGGCGTGTCGAGTTCGTCGGGCTTCCCGCCATTCGCCAGGCGCGGCTCGATGTAGCCGATGCACTCGAAACCGAACCAGCCGACCAGCCCCCCGGTGAAGCCCGGCAGGCCTTCCAGTCGCGGTACGGAATAGGCGGCTCGCAGCGCTTCGACTTCGGCAAAAGGATCCTGCACGTCACGCGTTTCGACCAGGCGGCCGTGGTCATGGATCTGCAGCGTATGGCCACGGAACGTTGCCACGCGCCGCACCGGCAGGCCGATGATGGAATAGCGGCCGAAACGTTCGCCGCCCTCCACCGACTCGAAGAGATAGGTGTGCGGCGCGTCAGCGAGTTTCAGGTAGACCGAAAGCGGCGTGTCCAGGTCGGACAGCACTTCCCGGACAACGGGAACACGATTGTAGGAGCCGGGGGTGCGGCCTTCAGCAGCAAACTGCTGGAACTGGTCGTGCGAGATCAAGCGGGCTTTCCTTCCGGGACGCGGTGGCGGTATGGGCGACGGCTACGGGCCACCATCGCCAGCCAGGGCGTGCGGAATCTTTGGAAAGCGGGAGCGCGGGATGGGACACCGCCCTACTTTACCCGACGCGCGGACCCGCGGGCCACTATGCGGGTGGTTGCATGCGCAACGGACACTCCGCCGGCAGGTGCATGCGGACCCGGCCGGGCACGCATTCGATCCGGAACCGTCGCGAAAGGACGGGCTCGCCATCGAGATTGAGGGTCAGCGGCTGGTCGGCCTCCAGTTCGACCCACGGCAGCCGTGCGCGGGTCGCCACGCGGTCCAGCGCGGCGTGCTTCCCGTCCTTCAGCAGGGCGCCGACGGTCGCGGCGACTTCGCCCGACAGCTCGGGGACGATGGTCAGGTCCAGTGCGCCGTCATCGATCAGCGCATCGGGGCAGAGCGCTTGCCCGCCGCCTGCCTGTCGCCCGTTGCCGACACCAAGGGCGATGAAGTCGCCGCGCCAGTCGAAGTCCGGACCGTGCACGCGTGCGCGCACCGGCTCGATGCGACCCAGCCTGGCGATGCCGGTGATCAGGTAGGCCAGGCCGCCGAGCATTTTCTTGAGGCCTTCGTCGGTCTCCACGGTGACCTCGGTGCCGAAGCCACCGCTGGCGAGATTGGCGCACCAGTGGTCGCCGTCTTCCGCTTCGATGCGCAGCAGGTCCATGGAAACCGGCCCGGTACCCTGCACGAGACGCAAGGCTTCCAGGGGCGCATCGGGAATGCCGGCGGCGGTGGCGAAATCATTGGCCGTCCCCAGCGGCACCAGACCCAGCGAGGGCAGCACTCCAGCCGTTTCATCGCGGCAGGCCAGCGCGGTGGACACTTCGCTCAGCGTGCCATCGCCGCCCGCAGCGATGACCGTGTCCACGCCATCGTCGATGGCCTCGCCGACGTAGCGTTCGGCATCGCCGTCCTCCCAGGTCACCCGTACGTCCAGTGCCACGCCGTCCTCGCGCAGGACCTGCACGGCCTCGCGCAGGTCTTCGTCGCCCGCGGATTTTCCGTTGAGGATCAGGCGCCAGCGGGGTGGGGGCATGGGGGTTCCTTGTAGGTCGCGCGAGAATAGCCGCTCATCTGTAGGAGCGATGTGAGTCGCGACCGCACGCTGTAGCGGCCAGCGCACCTGTCGACCCAAGAGCCCTGGAACTGATGATCTGCGGTCGCGACTCACGTCGCTCCTACAACAGCCCAGCCATCGTCATCTGCCCGTCACAGATCATGCGTAGCGTGGAAGGCCATAGCAGGGACGACGGGCGGAGGCAGGATCAGCCTCCAATTCTTCCAGGGCGGTGGCGCAGGCCATCGCCCTTTCTTGTGTGGGTAGAGCGGAGCTTGCTCCGCCCGGCACACCACAGAGGGCCGCGGGATGAGCCGGGCAAGCCCGGCTCTACGGCACACGATCAGCCGCGTGCTTCGGCCACGGCCTGGCGCATGCGGGCAATGACATCGGCATAATCCGGTGCATTGAAGATCGCCGAGCCGGCCACGAAGGCGTCCGCGCCGGCCGCCGCGATCTGGCCGATGTTGTCGGCCTTCACGCCACCGTCGATCTCCAGGCGGATGTCCTTGCCGGTCTTGTCGATCATGGCGCGCACCGCACGCAGCTTGTCCAGCGCCGACGGGATGAAAGCCTGGCCGCCGAAGCCCGGGTTCACCGACATCAGCAGCACCAGGTCCAGTTCCGGCAGCACCCAGTCCAGCACCTCGACCGGCGTCCCCGGATTGAGCACCAGGCCCGCCTTGCAGCCCAGCGACTTGATCAGCTGGATCGTGCGGTGCACGTGCTTCGAGGCTTCCGGGTGGAAGCTGATGATGCTGGCGCCGGCCTCGGCGAAGTCCGGCACGATGCGGTCCACCGGCTCCACCATCAGGTGCACGTCGATCGGCGCGGTGACGCCATGCTTGCGCAGCGCGCTGCACACCATCGGGCCGATGGTCAGGTTGGGCACGTAATGGTTGTCCATCACGTCGAAGTGCACCCAGTCGGCGCCGGCCTTCAGTACGTTGTCGACTTCCTCGCCCAGGCGGGCGAAGTTCGCGGACAGGATGGACGGGGCGATGATGCAGTTCGACATGGAGGGGCTCACTTGCGCTTGCGCAGGGTCTTGATGCGGTCGTAGGCCGCGTTGATCTCGCCGGCCTTCTGTTCGGCCTGGCGGCGCAGATCTTCCGCGGCGCCTGCCATCTTGTCGGGGTGGTACTGGGAGATCAGCCGGCGGTAGGCCTGGTCGATCTCGGCATCGTCCGCGTCGCTGGTCAGGCCGAGCACGCGGTAGGGATTGTCGCGACTGAGCTTGAACCAGTCCTCGTCGAAGGCGTGGCCGATGATCAGGCCCACCAGGCCGCCCAACGGATGGCGCATCAGCAGCCAACCCGCCACGAATCCCAGCAGTTTTCCGTACCAGCGCTTCATTCGGCCCGCCTTCTCCGGCAATCGCGCCATTTTACGGCACACACGGCCCCCAAGCGCCGTACACTACGCGGCCCGGTCCGGTACCTGGCCCCGCAGCAGCGGGTGAAGGGCCACCCCGGGGCACGGGCGCACGGCCTGCCGCACGCCCCCACGACGCTGTACGCCTCGCTGGTTTCCGGAACTCCCCAAGGAGTGTTTGTGCCCACGACGTTGCTTCAATCCGATCTGCCCGGCCTCACCCTGCGCCATCGCGGCAAGGTCCGCGACGTGTTCGACCTGCCCCGCGACCGCCTGCCTGCCGATGCGCCCGCCGGCGACTGCCTGCTGATGGTCGCCACCGACCGCCTCTCCGCGTTCGACGTGGTGCTGCCCGACCCCATTCCCGGCAAGGGCGAGATGCTCTGCCAGATCTCCAACTTCTGGTTCGCCAAGACCGCGCACCTGATGCCGAACCACCTGACCGGCATCGACGTGGCCAGCGTGCTGCCGGCCGGCGTGGATGCGGCGCTGTACGCCAAACGCGCGGTGGTGACCAAGAAACTCAAACCGGTGCCGGTGGAAGCCATCGCACGCGGCTACCTGATCGGCAGCGGCTGGAAGGATTACCAGCGCACCGGCAAGGTCAGCGGCATCGAACTGCCCGATGGCCTGCGCCAGGCCGAGAAGCTGGCCGAGCCGATCTTCACGCCGTCGACCAAGGCCGCCGTGGGTGACCATGACGAGAACATCGACTTCGACGCCATGGTGAAGACCGTGGGCGCAGAGCTGGCCGAGCGCGTGCGCGATGCCACCCTGCGCATCTACCGCTTCGCGGCCGATTTCGCGGCCGAGCGCGGCATCCTGCTGGCCGATACCAAGTTCGAATTCGGCACCGATGAAGACGGCCGCCTCTACATCATGGACGAGATGCTGACGCCGGACTCCTCGCGGTACTGGCCCGCCGACCAGTACTCGGTCGGCACCAGCCCGCCCAGCTACGACAAGCAGTTCGTGCGCGACTATCTGGAAACGCTGGACTGGAACAAGACCGCGCCCGGCCCGTCGCTGCCGGCGGAGGTCATCGAGCGCACGCGTGCCAAGTACGCCGAGGCGCTGCAGAAGCTGGCCGGCATCATCGTCGACTGACCGGCTTCCCCGCCCTGCATCCAGGCGATGCAGGGCAAGCCGGCGTTCAGCGCCCCGTGCAGTAGGCTTGCCACCCGCTTCCCTGGGTGCACGCACGTGAATGCCTACGTCTACCTCGCCCTCGCCATCGCCGCCGAGGTCATCGCCACCAGTGCACTGAAAGCCTCCGAAGGCTTTACCCGGCCCGGCCCCTCGCTGCTGGTCGCCGCGGGCTACGGCATCGCGTTCTACTTCCTGTCGCTGACGCTGAAGACCGTACCGGTCGGCGTGGCCTACGCCATCTGGTCCGGCGCGGGCATCGTGCTGATCGCGTTGATCGGATGGATGGTGCTTAAGCAGCCGCTGGACCTGCCCGCCATGCTGGGCATGGGCCTGATCGTGGCCGGCGTAGCGGTGATCCAGCTGTTTTCGAAGGCCGCCGCGCACTGACCGCCCGGGACCTGACCACCGGCCCGGCAACCCCGGCCGGGCTGGGGTATGCTCCATACCCTGCCGCATTGCCATCCTCGGGAGGGATGAATGAACGCGACTGCGCAACGCCCGGTGGACCGCTGGTTCGCCAGCTACTCCGGCGATCACCGGAACGACACCAACCAGCTGATCCACGTCTTCGCCGTGCCCGCCATCCTGTGGACGGTGGTGGCGCTGCTGTGGTGCATCCCTGTATTCGGCACCTGGATCAAGTCCGGCGCGTGGGCCGCGTTGGCGATGTTCGGTGCGTGGATGTACTACTACAAACTCTCGCGCCCGCTGGGCTTCGGCATGCTGGCCATCTTCATCGCCATGGCCTGGCTGACGCGCTGGCTGGAAAGCCTGCTGGGCCTGCAGAACCTGTTCTTCCTCGCGCTGGGCGTGTTCGTGGTCGCGTGGATCGCGCAGTTCGTCGGCCACAAGATCGAAGGCAAGAAGCCCAGCTTCCTCACCGACCTCACCTACCTGCTGATCGGGCCGGTGTGGGTGCTCAGCAAGTTCTACCGGAAGATGGGCTGGAAATACTGAAGCGTCGCGCCGGGCTTGCCCGGCTGATGCCCAGGCGGGCACCTCAGCGACGTCTCCAGGGGCGGCGGAGCACGTTCCGCGCTACGACCCAACGGCACGCGCGTCCACGATGAAGGCACGCGGCGCGTAGCCGAAATCGCGCTGTGCCGGCGAGGCATCGAATACCAGGTCATCGCGCATGCGCGAGACCGCATCGTCGGTAAGTGCTCGCATCATTCCAGCCATGCGCGCCAGCGACAGCGCAACCTTGAACATCGGCACCGGCACTTCCCACAGTTTCGCCGGCGGACTCAGCGCCGCCAGCGTGCGCGCCATCATCTCGCGGTACGCCAGCGCCTCGCCCCCCGGCAAGGCATACGCCCGCCCATGCGTGGCAGAAGCATCCACGACCGCGAGCGCCGCAGCCGCGAGGTCGTCGACATGCACAGGCTGGCGCTTCCCGGTGGCGCCCCGCGGCAGCACGAAGAACCGCATGCGCCGCGCCATCGCCGCGATCCGCGCGAGCGTCCGGTCGCGGCCTGCACCGTAGACCAGGGTTGGACGCAGCATGGTCGCCGCCGCGCCGGTCGCTTCGGCCGTATCGAAGACGAGCCGTTCCGCCGCCTGCAGACGCGCGACGATGTCCCGCTCGTAGGCATCGCCCGAGGCCTGCTTCGTATCCAGGCTGGTGGAGCCGAACGCGACCACGCGCGGGGCTGCGACGAGGCGGCGTGCATACCATTGCGCGAATCCGTCCAGCGGGCCGGTGCTGAAGATCACGTCGACCGCCGCCGGCAATCCCTCGACGCCCGCGAATTCACCCGCCAACCAGCGGATGTTCGATGAAGCCACTCTTGGCGTCCGTGATACCGCGAACACCTGCCACGCCGCGGCATCGAGGCGCGCCAGCAGTGCTTCGCCGATCTGCCCGCTGGCGCCGAAGACCAGGGCGGTGCGCACGGGCATGTCAGGCATCCGCGCCGGCGTCTTCATTGACCGCGTCGGTGGTGGACGGCGGTTCGCCGCCCGGCATCGGCGGACGTTCCGCCATGTGCAGCGACAGCGCCGCTTTCGCCATCAGGTGCGCGCTGATCGGCGCAGTGATGAACAGGAACGCGGTGATGAGCAGTTCGCGCGGCTGCGGATCGGTGCCGCCCAGCGCGTGGTAGCCGACCGATGCGATCAGCACGCAGCCGACGCCCAGCGTGCTGGCCTTGGTCGGTCCATGCAGGCGCTTGAAGAAGTCCGACAGCTTTACCAGGCTGAAGGAGCCCACGAGGATGAAGAAGCTTCCGACAGCCAGCAACAGCACCAGCAGGATGGCGAAGACCCAGCTCATTCGACGACATCCCGGCGCAGCACGTACTTGCTCAGCACCACGGTGCCGACGAAGCCGAGCATGGCGATGATCAGCG
Organism: Pseudoxanthomonas sp. LARHCG66; assembly: GCF_052871755.1. Taxonomy (NCBI): domain Bacteria; kingdom Pseudomonadati; phylum Pseudomonadota; class Gammaproteobacteria; order Lysobacterales; family Lysobacteraceae; genus Pseudoxanthomonas; species Pseudoxanthomonas sp. LARHCG66. The sequence continues at coordinate 1,188,445 of NZ_JBIXJW010000001.1, forward strand.
CGGCCTCGAAATAGACCGCAGTACCCAGGTGCATGCCGAACAGCATGAGCTGCGCGATCGCGCAGACATACAAGGTATCGAGTGCGAGTATGCGATCCGGCACGCTCGGGCCGCGCACCAACCGATATAGCGCGAGCAGCATGGCGACACCGACGACATGCATCGAGCCGATCACCGCGTACATCACCAGTGCCTGCGGCGTCATGGGAATATCTCCATCAACGGTGCCTCGTAGCGCGTCTTGATCTGCCGGATCACCTCGTCGGCATCTTCGAGATTCAGCACGTGCACCAGCAGATGTCGGCGATCATCCGACAGCGCCGACGATACCGTGCCCGGCGTCAGCGTGATGATGCTCGTCAACGCCGCGATGCCGTGGATGTTGCCGATATCCAGGGGTACCCAGATGAAACCCGGGGTGATCTTGCGCTCCGGCCCCAGCACCTGCAGCGCCACGGTGACGTTGGCCTGCACGATATCCAGCAACAGCACCCCGAGCATGCGCGGCACGCTGCGCAGGCGGCCGATGCGGGCGAACTCGCGGTCAAGCCGGGCCGCGAACGGCGGGATCAGCAGCGCCAGGACCAGCGCCATCACCACCTGTCCCGCGCTGATCTCGTCGTTCATCAGCAGCCAGAAACAGAATACCGTCACGCTCAGCGGCAACGACGGCAACCAGCGCTTGCGCCACGTCGCGACCATGCTCAGGGCTCCCTCAAGACAGGCGTGGCGGCACGCACATGCTCGACATAGTCGGCCGGAGCCTGCAACTGCACCGCGGTGGCGCGCGTGTACTCCAGCACCGGTGCGGCTGACAGCACCAGGGCCACGCCGTAAGCCAGCAGCAGCACGACGGCGGCCGTTTCCAGGGGCCGCGAGGGGGCATGCACCACCTCCTGTTCGGGCGTGTATGCCTCCAGCGTATGGTGTCCGGCATCGGGCCAGGGTTCGACGCGCCAGAACAACCGTGTGCCCGCCCGTGCCAGTCCGACCAGCATCATGAAGCTGGTGCCCAGCACCAGCAGCCAGATCCAGAACGTCCGCGGCCCCGCCGGTACGGCGTCCAGCAGCAGCAGCTTGCCGATGAAGCCGGACAGCGGTGGAAGGCCCGCCAGCGACACCGCCGCCACCAGGAACAGCAGGCCCGGCACGGTCTTGTCCGGCAGCGCGGCGATCACGTCCTTGCGGTCGCTGGCGCGGCCGCGGCGGCGGCGGATCAGGTCGGCCAGCAGGAACAGTGCGGCGCCCGCGAAACTGCTGTGCACCAGGTAGTAGAGACCGGCCCCTGTCGTACCGGTGGTGCCCAGCGAGAAGGCGACGAACAGTGTCGCCGCGGAACCCAGCACCAGATACGCCGCCAATGCGCGAAGACGCTGCGCTGCCAGCACGCCCAGCGACGCCAGCACCAGCGTGGCCGCCCCCAACGCCAGCAGCGCGGGCCATGCGAACCCGTCCAGCGGCCCGGCTGCGCCGAAGCTCAGCGTGCCCAGCCGCAGCACTGCATAAAGCCCCACCTTGGTCATGATGGCGAACAGGCCGGCGACCGCGGCGGGCGCATGCGTGTAGGTATCGGGCAGCCAGAAGTACATCGGCAACAGCGCTGCCTTCGCGCAGAACACCACGAACAGCAGTCCCGCCGCGGCCTGCACCAGCGCCAGGTCGCCTGGCGGCAACTGCGCGACGCGCACCGATATCTCGGCCATGTTCAACGAACCCAGCATGCCGTACAGCAGGCCGAGCGCGATCAGGAACAGTGTCGAGGCCGCGATGTTGAAGGTGACGTAGTGCAGGCCCGCACGCATCCGTTCTCCGCGTCCGCCGCTGAGCATCAGGCCATAGGACGAGATCAACAGCACTTCGAAGAAGACGAACAGATTGAAGATGTCGCCGGTCAGGAACGCACCATTCAACCCCATCAGCTGGAACTGGAAGAACGCATGGAAGTGGGGCGCGCGGCGGTCCCAGCCGGCACAGGCATGCAGGAGGCAGCCGGCGCCCAGCAGCAATCCGACCAGCAGCATCAGCGCCGACAGCCGGTCCACCATCAACACGATGCCCAGCCGCGCCGGCCAGTCGCCGAGCAGATAGACCGAGACGTCGCCGGACGCCGCCGAACCCACCAGCAGACACGCCACGACCAGCATCGCGGCGACCGACATCCAGGCGACGATGCGCTGCGGCACCATGCCGAAGCGACGGTGCTCGAAGAACAGCGCGATCGAGGCGGCGAACAGCGGGATCAGGATCGGCAGCACGGGCAGATGGTTCATGCCTTGCCCCCGGCATCGTCCGCCTTCGCGGCGTCGCGCGCCTCTTCCAGACGGCGCAGTTCGCTGGCCAGGAAATCACGCTCCGCACGGGGGCCGTCCACGTGATCGCTGTCGTTGTCGCCGCGACTGCGGATCGCCAGCACCACGGTGACCGCCGTCATCGCGAACGCGATCACGATGGCAGTGAGTACCAGCGCCTGCGGCAGCGGGTCGGTGTAGTTCGCCAGGGTCGGAGCCACGCCGTCGCGCAGCACCGCCGGCTTGCCGGGGACCAGCCGGCCGCCGGCGAAGATCAGCAGGTTGGTCGCATACGACAGCAACGTGAGTCCGAGGATCACGTCGAAGCTGCGCGCACGCAGCAGCAGGTACACGCCCGCGGCCGTGAGGATGCCGATCGCGCTTGCCAGGGCCAGCTCCATCAGAGTGCACCTCCCATCAGCGCAGCTCCCCGGTGCGGGTGGAGCGCTCACCCGGTTCCATCACGCCCAGGTGCGAGACGCGTGTGCGCGATGGGCGGATGGTGCCCATCATCGACAGGATCAGCATGGCGCCGCCGAACACCACCAGGTACACGCCGGTATCGAAGCCGATGGCACTGGCCAACGGCACCGTGCCGACCAGCGGCAATTCCAGGTCGAGGTGCCCGCTGGTCAGGAAGGGCACGCCGAAGCCCATCGAAGCCACGCCGCTGAGACCGGCGATGATCAGGCCCACGCCGATGCACCGCACGTAATCGAATCCGAACCGCGACTCGACCGATGCGGCACCCTGGATCACGTACTGCACCAGCATCGGCACCGCCAGCACCAGACCGGCGATGAAGCCGCCACCCGGTGCGTTGTGCCCGCGCAGGAACAGGAACACGGACACGGTCAGGGTCAGCGGGAACATGATCTGCGCCAGGTCGGCAGGCACCGGCAACTTGATCGGCGGACCCGACATCACCTTCTCCGGCGCCATCCGCGCGCGGCGCAGCAGGGCATGCACGATCAGCGCGGCGATACCGAACACGGTGATCTCGCCGAAGGTATCGAAGCCGCGGAAGTCCACCAGGATCACGTTCACCACGTTGCTGCCATAAGCCTCCGGCAGCGAGCGCGCCAGCAGTTCACCACTGATCGTATCGCCGGGCCGTGTCATCACCTGGTAGGCCAGCAGGCCGGTACCCGTGCCCGCCACCAGAGCGACCACGATATCGCGCAGGCGTCGGCGCGGCGTGCGCTCCGGCGGCGAGCGCGGCGGCAGGTAGTGCAGCCCCAGCAGCAACAGGACCAGGCTGACCATTTCCACCATCAACTGGGTCAGGGCGAGATCGGGCGCGGACAGGAACACGAAGGCCAGGCTGACCATCAGGCCGGCGCCGCCCAGCACGATGACCGCCAGCAGGCGCTGCCGGTACAGCCGGATCGTCCAGACCGCACATGCCACCAGCACCAGCCACAACAGCCAGCCGAGCAGCGGCATGGGCTGTGAACCGCGCCACTGCAGCGGTGCCGCGTCGCCACCCACGAACGGCGCCGCGCCCGCCGCGATGGCGGCCAGCAGCAGGAACAACAGGCTGCGCTGCAGGCTGCCGTTGGCGATCCGGTCGGTGAAGCGACCGGCCAGCCCGTACAGGGCTTCCATGTTCCAGCGGAACACGCTGCGCCCCAGTGACCGCCGCACGATGGCGTGCAGGTCGAACAGGCGGCGCAGTCCGAAGTACAGGGCGACGCCGCCCGCGATGCCGGCCAGGCTCATCAGCAACGGCTTGTTGATGCCGTGCCAGACCGCCAGGCTGTACTCGGGCATCGCGTCGCCGAGGATGGCGCCGGCACCGGCGTGCAGCACGGGCGCGATGGTCCAGGCCGGGACCACGCCCACCGCCACGCACAGCACCACCAGCACTTCCACCGGGATCTTCATCCAGCGCGGCGGCTCGTGCGGGGTGACATCCAGCGCGCGCGGCCCTTCCCCGAAGAACGTCTCATAGACGAAGCGCAGGCTGTAGGCCACACCGAACACGCCATACAGCAGCGCCGCCACGGTGATGATGTCGCGCATGGCGCGATGGCCGCCGATGTCCAGCGCTTCGGCGAAGAACATCTCCTTGGACAGGAATCCGTTGAGCAGCGGGATGCCCGCCATGGCCAGCGAGGCGATGATCGCCAAGGCACTGGTCCACGGCAGGTAGCGCCGCAGGTTGCCCAGCCGGCGCATGTCGCGCGTGCCGGTTTCGTGATCGATGATGCCCGCCGCCATGAACAGCGAGGCCTTGAACGTGGCGTGGTTGAGGATGTGGAACACGCCGGCCACCACGGCCATCGGCGTGGAGATGCCGAACAGCAGCGTGATCAGGCCGAGGTGCGAAATCGTGGAGTACGCCAGCAGGCCCTTCAGATCGTGCTGGAAGATGGCGTACCACGCGCCGATCAGCAGCGTCAGCGCGCCGACGCTGGTCACCACGTAGAAGAACAGGTCGGTGCCCGCAAGCGCGGGATGCAGGCGCGCCAGCAGGAACACACCGGCCTTCACCATCGTCGCCGAATGCAGGTAGGCCGACACCGGCGTGGGCGCCGCCATCGCGTGCGGCAGCCAGAAATGCAGGGGGAACTGCGCGCTCTTGGTGAAAACGCCCGCCAGGACCAGCGCCAGCGCCCACGGATAGAGCCCGCTGGCGCGGATCAGGTCACCCGAGGCGAGCACCACGTCCAGGTCGTGGCTGCCGACGATGCGCCCGATCAGCAGCACGCCGCCGAGCAGCGCGAGTCCGCCGGCGCCGGTGATCGCCAGCGCCATGCGCGCGCCTTCGCGCGCATCCTGGCGATGCGACCAGAACCCGATCAGCAAGAACGAACTGATGCTGGTCAGCTCCCAGAACACCACCAGCAGCAGCAGGTTGCCTGCCAGCACCACCCCCAGCATCGAGCCCATGAACAGCAGCAGGCACGCGAAGAAGCGCGGCGCGCTGTCCTTCGCGCTGAGGTAGTAGTGCGCGTACATCACCACCAGCGCACCGATCGCCAGCACCAGGCCCGCGAACATCCACGCCAGCCCGTCCAGCCGCAGGGTGAAGGACAGGCCGATCTGCGGGATCCATGCGTAGTCGGCACGCACGTTCCAACCCTGCAGCACGCTCGGCGTCATCCACGCCAGCACCACCAGGCCCAGCAGCGGCGCCAGCCCGGCCAGCCATGCCGTCGCGCCGCGCGGAAGGTCGCGCGCCAGCGCCACCACCAGCGCCAGCACGAAGGGCAGCGCCAGCAGGATTTCGAGGAAAGGGATCATCAACCGCCTTGCGTTGCAGGGAATGCGTCATTCGCGAGCAATCGCCCGAGTTTAACAAACCCGTTCACGTCTGCCTGAGCCGGCGTTCAGATCAGGCGAGCAGCGCAACCTCCAGCACGACCCAGCCTACGAATGCGGCGAGCAGCAGTCCGCCCTCCACGCGGCTGATGCGCAGGTCCCCGCGCAACATCGGGTACAGCACCAGCACGAACGCGATGGCCGCCGGCAGTTCGAGCCGCACGAACGACGCCGGCAGCGCCATCGGACGGAACGCCGCCATGCCGCCGACCACGACCAGAAGATTGAACAGGCTGGAGCCGATGACGTGGCCGGCCACCATGTCGCCCTGCCCGCGCCTGGCGGCCATCACGGCGGCGGCGATTTCCGGCAGCGCCGTGCCGATCGCCACGGGCAGCAGGCCCGTCAGCAACGGCGAAAGACCCCACTGCGCACCGATCATCGGCGCTCCCTGCAGCACGAAGCGGGCCCCGTAATACAGCAGCGCGGCGGCCACCGCGAAACGCAGCAGATTCATCCACAGCACGGTGTGCGTGACGGAGAACGTCTCCACATCGATACGCACCCGCGCATCCTCGCGCGATGCACGCGCCAGCAGGAACGCCAGTACGGCGACGAAGCCCAGCAGCAACACCAGGCCCTCCACCCGGCTGACCACGCCATCCAGGCCGAACACGATCAGCGCCAGCGAGGCCAGCCCCAGCAGCACCAGCAGCGACGAGAGCACGCGCATCCGGATCACGACCGGCGCGACCAGCGCCGCCATGCCCAGCGTCAGGCCCAGGTTGACGATATTGCTGCCCACCGCGTTGCCGAGCGCGAGTTCCTGCGCACCTGCCCACACGGCGCGCGCATTGACGGCCAGCTCCGGCAGCGACGTGCCGAACGCTATCAGCAGCAGGCCGGCGACGAAGGGGGACGCGCCGAAGCGCTGCGCCAGGCCCGAAGCGCCCTTGACGATCGAGTCGCCGCCGAGCGCGAGCAACACCAGGCCCAGCGCGAAGTATCCCCAGGCTTCCATCATCGCCGTCCCCTTCCCGTATGGTGTCCGGCGATTCTATGCCTGCGCGCGACGGCAGGGCCAGCGACGGCCTGCCTCCGTTGGACGCGCTGACTCAGGAGCAGCCTTCCACGTAATCGACCTGCGGCGACAGGCCCACGCGCCAGGCGGTGACCTTGCCCGCGGCATCCGCCTCGAACACCAGCCGGGTCGGCGCCACGTCACCGGCGTCCATCGCCAGGTACTGGCCGCCTTGCGTGTACTTGTGCGGTGACGCCTTCAGCGCACCACCGTACAGCTTCTGCAGCTCGTCGACGCCCATGCCGACCTTGCCACCACCGGGCGCAGTTTCCTTGTCGGTGCCAACGTCGTATCGCACGAATTTGCCTTCTTCCATCATGAAGGCGAAGTCGGCGGGCCGCGTGATCCACTTCGGCCACAAGTAGTGGCAGGTCGTGCCCTCCATCGGTGCGCCGTTGAGCTCGCCGCCCCACGCGGTGCGTGCTTCATCGACCGTGCTGCCGAGCTTCATGTCGCCATAGCCGAGGAAGCTGGCCTGGCTGACCGGACCGGCCGGTGCCGCCGTGTCGTCCACGGCGGGAGCGGGTGCCGGCGCATCGGCCATCGGCGTGCTGGTCGCCGTCGTGGTCGGTTCCGCCTCTGCCATCGGCGCCTCCTGGCGCTGGCACGCGGACAACAGGGTGACCACCATCACGATCGGCAACATCGACTTCATCGGCTCTCTCCAGTGCGCAAACCTGCAGACTAGCGTCATCGCGTTAAGTCACCGCGAACACGCGGCTGTCATCGGCACTTCATCGCACGCAGCTAGCCTGCGCGCGGGTTCCCCCTCCGCTCGCCATGCGCCCGTCCAAGACCGACCTCGCCCGCCAGACGTTGCAGGCCCACACGGGCACGCTCGGCATGCGCGAGCGGCGCGCGCTGATCCTCTGCGATGGACAGCGCGACCTGGGCGAACTCGTGCGCCTGCTGGGCCAGGATGCGCCGCTGCTGGTACAGCGCCTCGTGCAGGCGGGCTACCTCACCGCCGGGGACACGCCGACGACGCCATTGCCCGTGGCCAGTACGACCCGCGTGCCTATCACCAACGCGCCGGCCGGTCCGCGACGATCGCTGGTCGCGGCCAAGGTCTACCTGTCCGGCATGCTGGAGCTGCAGCGCGACGACGATGCACGCCGTCATCGCGAACGCCTGCAGTCGCGCCTGGACGACGATGCCATGCTCGAGGCACTAGCCAGCGCACTGGGCTTCCTCGAGGGCCGGGTGGCCACCACGCTGTCCCAGCGCATCCGCGAACGACTGGTCGAAGCACTGCCCAGCGAAGACCTGCCCCGCCTGCAGGCGCTGCTCACTGCCCAGGACGAAGCCGCGCTGTCCTGAGCGCGCGGTCCCTCCCTACGGGACGAAATGCCGGCGCAGGCCGGCCCAGCACGCCTGGTAGTCGCGCTGCCGATGGGGTGCTTCGATCGCCTGCCGCGTCGGCCGGATCACGGCACGCGTCTCGAACATGAAAGCCATCGTGCCGGTGATGACGTCCGACTTCGACAGGTCCGCGTTCGACGCTTTCTCGAACGTGGCCGCATCCGGCCCGTGGCCCGTCATGCAGTTGTGCAGCGACGCGCCGCCCGGCGCGAAGCCTTCGGCCTTGGCATCGTAGACGCCATGGATCAGGCCCATGAACTCGCTGGCGATATTGCGGTGGAACCACGGCGGGCGGAACGTGTCCTGCGCCACCAGCCAGCGCGGCGGGAAGATCACGAAATCCATGTTGCCCACGCCCGGCGTGTCGCTGGGTGAGGTGAGCACTAGGAAGATCGACGGATCCGGATGATCGAAGCTGATCGAACCGATCGTGTTGAAGCGGCGCAGGTCGTAGCGGTACGGCGCGTAGTTGCCATGCCAGCCCACCACGTCCAGCGGCGAGTGGCCGATACCAGCGCGCCACAGATGGCCCTGGAACTTTGCGATGAGCTCGAACTCGCCCTCGACATCTTCGTACGCCGCCACCGGCGTCTCGAAATCGCGCGGATTGGCCAGCCCGTTGGAGCCGATCGGGCCCAGGTCGGGCAAGCGCAAGGCCGCACCGAAGTTCTCGCAGACATAGCCGCGCGCTTCGCCGTCCCGCAACTCGACCAGGAAACGCACGCCGCGCGGGATCACCGCGACCTGCTGCGGCTCGACCTCGATCACGCCGAACTCGGTCGCGATGCGCAGGCGGCCCTGCTGCGGGACGATCAGCAGCTCCCCGTCCGCATCGTAGAAATAGCGGCCCTGCATCGACCGGTTGGCGGCGTACAGGTGGATGCCCACGCCATGCATGGCCTCCGGCGACCCATTGCCGGCCATCGTATACAGGCCATCGACGAAATCCGTAGGCGTCTCCGGCAGCGGCAGCGGCGACCAGCGCATCTGGTCCGGCGACACCGGCCCCGCACTGAAATCGCTGTGCAGGTGGTGCTGCGCATACGGCGCGAACGGACCGTGCATCGCCGCCGGGCGGATGCGATACAGCCAGCTGCGCCGGTTCTCCGCGCGCGGCGCAGTGAAAGCCGTGCCGCTCAACTGCTCGGCATACAGACCATGCGCCACGCGCTGCGGCGAGTTGCGGCCCTCTGGCAACGTGCCGGGGATCGCCTCGGTGGCGAAGTGGTTGCCGAAGCCGGGCTGGTAGTTGTCACTGCTCATGGTCGTGCTCGCTTGTCGCTTGAGCCCCTCTCCCATCGGGAGAGGGGTTGGGGTGAGGGTCCGGTCCGCGCGCGGCTTTCCAGATCCCCTCGACTACAGCCTCTATCGCCATCGACACATCATGATCCCAGAAGCGGAGGATGGTCCAACCCAGTGAACGCAGGATCCGCGTCCTGACCGCGTCGGACCGTGACGTGTGCTGCGAGCCATCCAGTTCGACGATCAGTTTCTTGTCGACACAACAGAAATCGGCGATGTAAGGCGGAATCGGGTGCTCGCGGCGGAACTTGAGCCCTTCGAGTCCCCGCCCGCGCAAGACCTTCCAGAGTTTGAGTTCCGCATCGGTCATTTCTCTGCGCAAACGACGCGAATACTGGAGCGTGGTACTGGGCAATGGCGGCTTGACGTCCATGATGCCACCGTACCCTCACCCCAACCCCTCTCCCGTCGGGAGAGGCGCTCGCACGGCGTCAGAGAACCCCGCGCTTCATCTGGTCCCGCTCGATGCTCTCGAACAGCGCCTGGAAGTTGCCTTCGCCGAAGCCTTCGTTGCCCTTGCGCTGGATGATCTCGAAGAAGATCGGGCCCAGCGCGTTCTGGGTGAAGATCTGCAGCAGCTTGCGCTGCTTGGTCTCCACGTCGGCGTCGATCAGGATGCCGTTCTTCGCCAGCCGCGCGACGTCCTCGCCATGGTCCGGGATGCGCTGGTCGATCACCTCGAAATAAGTCTCGGGCGTATCCAGGAACGCAACACCGGCTTCGCGCATCTTTTCCACGGTCGTGTAGATATCGTCGGTGAAGCAGGCGATGTGCTGGATGCCCTCGCCCTTGTAGGCGTCCAGGTACTCGTTGATCTGCGACTTCGGGTCGCTGGACTCGTTCAACGGGATGCGCACCATGCCGTCCGGCGCCGTCATCGCCTTCGACAACAGGCCGGTCTTGGCGCCCTTGATGTCGAAGTAGCGGATCTCGCGGAAGTTGAACAACCGCTCATAGTAGTCCGCCCACTTGGCCATGTTGCCGTGGTAAAGGTTGTGGGTCAGATGGTCGATGAAGGTCAGGCCGAAACCCGCGGGCAGCAGGTCCACCCCGGGCAGGTATTCGTAGTCCGGATCGTGGATGGTGCCCTTGTCGTCGTAGCGGTCGACGATATAGAGCATGCAGTCGCCGATGCCCTTGATGACCGGTGCGGCGACCGCCTTGGTGAGTTCGTCGGCAGCATCGAACGATTCGGCCCCGTTCTTCAGCGCCTGCACGCGCGCCCACTCGGCCAGCTTCCTGACCCGGATCGCGAAGCCGCAGGCGCTGGGTCCGTGCTCGGCGGCGAAGCGCGCGGCGAACGAATCCGGATCTTCGTTGATCAGGAAGGTGCAGTCGCCCTGGCGATAGGTGCTGATGGCGCGGGTCTTGTGGCGCGCGACCTGGACGAAGCCGAGCTTGCGGAAGTAATCATGCAGGTGATGCGCCTGCCCCTGCGGCGCGGCGAACTCGACGAACTCGAAGCCATCGATGCCCATCGGGTTGTCGAACGTCGTGGGCTGGATACCCAGGTTGGGTTGTGCGTTCATGGGGCGCCTCGCTAGGCTTGCCGGGTCAGACCCCATTTTATAGTTTCAGCTGAAACCAACCACAAGTAGCAGCGCAACATGAGCCAGCCAGCCAGCCCCGTCGTCCACGCAGATTTCGACCTCGACCGCCTGTTTTCCTACCGGTTGAGCGTGCTGTCGAACCGGATCAGCAGCGCGATTTCCCGGGAATACCACCGTCGCTTCGGCCTGGCGATCACCGAATGGCGGGTGATGGCGGTGCTGGGGCGCTTCCCCGGCCTGTCAGCGGGCGAGGTGGCCACGCGCACCGCGATGGACAAGGTCGCGGTCAGCCGGGCGGTGGCCCGCCTGCTGGAGCGGGCCCTGATCCAGCGCGAGATCCACGGCGACGACCGCCGCCGCTCGGTGCTGGCGCTGACCGACGAAGGGTTCCGGGTCTACGACGAAGTCGCGCCGATGGTCATCGAGTACCACCAGCGCATGCTGGAGCCGTTGAGCGACGAGGAGCGCGCAATGCTCGACCAGCTGATCGACAAGCTGGCCGGGGAAGGCGTCCGACGCATCGAAGGCTGAAGCCTTTCCTTGCCGGAAGAAAAAACGGCGGCCAATGGCCGCCGTTTTTCGTTGGCGCCCGGCGAGCGCCGGGGTGCCAGGGAGTTACTTAACGCCGTGCATCAGCTTCTGGATCAGCGGCGCGATCAGGAACAGCAGCACACCGGCACCCATCAGGATCCAGAACCCCATCGTATATCCGGCGTGGGCCGACTCGACGGTCATGCCGGTCTCGCCACTGACATGGCTGGCGAAGATGCCAGAGAGGTTGTTGCCGATCGCAGTGGACAGGAACCAGCCGCCCATGCCGAAACCGACCAGTCGTACCGGCGCCAGCTTGGTCACCATCGACAGGCCGATCGGCGACAGGCACAGCTCGCCGACGGACTGGATCACGTACACCATGAACAGCGTCCAGAACGGGATCTTCAGCGTCTGCGGGTCCACCAGGCTGGACAGCGCGAACATCAGGAGCAGGAAGGCGAGGCCATTGAAGATCAGGCCCAGGCCGAACTTGCGCGGAATCGACGGATTGCTGCTTCCCATCTTCACCCACAACCAGGCCAGTACCGGCGCCAAGGTGATGATCGCCAGCGAATTGACCGACTGGAACCAGCCCACCGGGAACACCCAGCCGCCGAAGTCGCGATTGACGATGTTCTGCGCGAGGAAGTTGAACGAACTGCCTGCCTGCTCGAAGAAGCACCAGAACAGCACGTTGAACACGAAGATGATCAGCATCGCGATGGCCATGTCGCGCCGCACGGCGCCATCCTTGAAACCCTCCTTCAGGATCAGCGCGCACAGACCGATGAACAGCGCGGTCAGGATCCACTGCAGTGCGCCTGCCCCGATCGACAGCAGGAAGTAGATCACCGGGATGGCAATGATGGCGCAGATCGCCGTGACCAGTACGCGGCCAGTGCCCTCCGCACCTTCCTGGGGCCGTCCGATACCTTGCAGCTGCGCGCGGCCGAACCAAAACCACACCAGGCTGATCAACATGCCGATGCCCGAGACCAGGAACACCACCTTGTAGGCCGGCATTTCAGGCGTGCCGCCCATGACCCGTTCGGCCAGCAGTCCGGTCAGCCACGGCGCGATCATCGCGCCCAGGTTGATGCCCATGTAGAACAGGGTGAAGCCCGAATCGCGGCGCCCGTCGCCGGTCGTATACAGCTTGCCGACCATGGTCGAAATGTTCGGTTTGAACAGGCCGTTGCCGGCGATCACCGTGGCCAGGCCCAGCCGGAACAACTGCTCATTGGGCAGCATGATCAGGAACAGGCCGGCGGCCATGATGACGGCACCCAGCAGGATCGAACGCTGGTAACCGATCACCCGGTCCGCCACATAGCCACCAAACAGCGCCGCCGCGTAAACCAGCGCCAGGTATGCACCATAGAGCCGACTGGCCGGCGCCTCGCCCGCGCTGTCGCCCGCGTAGAACTGCGCGACGATGTACAGCGCTAGCGCCCAGCGCATGCCATAGAACGCGAAACGTTCCCAGAACTCGGTCATGAACAGCATCCACAAGGGGCGCGGATGCCCCAGCAGTTGCTTGAATTCCGGTATCCGTTCCGGCGTTGATGTGTCGACGGCTCCGCTCATGCGGGCTCCCCCTAGAAAAAAAGTGGTTCAGGATTTCGGTTTCCCTTGCAACGAGAGCAGGGGACGGGCGAGGATCACCGACCCGGCCGGCCCTCGTCAAATCGCTGAAACACGGACGGTGTAACGGCTGTTCGGCCTATTCAGGCAATCAATTCGCTGATTTCCAAGGGATTTCGACAGGAAATACGGCTCAGCGACCGGGCCCGATCGAGGTCCGCACGTCGAACAGTTCCGGGAAGAACGTCAGCTCCAGCGCCTGGCGCAGGAAGCCCACGCCGCTGGAGCCGCCCGTGCCGCGCTTGAAGCCGATGATGCGCATCACCGTACGCATGTGGCGGAAGCGCCATAGCTGGAACTGGCTTTCCAGGTCCACCAAGTCCTCGCACAGCGAATACTCGCGCCAGTAGCGGTCGGTGTCCTCGTAGATCGCTTCGAATACCGGCAGCAGCGCGGCGTCGGCGGCATGAGACTGGCGCCAGTCGCGTTGCAGGTGCTGCGCGGGGATCGCATGGTCCCAGCGCGCGAGGTACATCAGGAATTCGTCGTACAGGCTGGGCGCGTCCAGCACGGCCTCCAACCCGGCATGACCTTCCGGGTCATGCGCGAACACCTTCAGCATCGCCGCATTCTTGTTGCCCAGCAGGAATTCGATGGTGCGGTACTGCAGCGACTGGAAGCCCGACGACGGGCCCAGCAGGTCGCGGAAGCCCATGTACTCGGACGGCGTCAGCGTCTCCAGCACCGACCACTGGTCGGTCAGCTGGCGCAGCACCTGCTTGGCGCGCGCCATCACCTTGCGGGCCTGCCAGACCTGGTCGCGCTGGAGGAACCCGATCGCCGCCCGCAGCTCGTGGATCATCAGCTTCATCCACAGCTCGGAGACCTGGTGCTGCACGATGAAGAGCATCTCGTCGTGGTGCGGCGGATCCGACACCGGGTGCTGCGCGGACAGCAGGCGATCCAGCTGCAGGTAGCCGCCATAGCTCATGCGACCCGACAGGTCGGTGTGGATGCCTGCTTCCAGCGGGCGTTCGTTCTTTTCTACGGCCATCCGTCGATCAACCGGGGGCGCCACCCGGGCGGCGGCAGGGGCGCCAGCGTAACCGATGGTGGTCGGGCGCCCCGGCAAGGCGAACAAAAACGGGCACTTATGTCACGCCCATGCAATGCGTGTACCACAGGCTTGGGCTACATTGCGTCGGCCGGGGGCGGGACCGCCTCCGACAGGGGGCGGCGTCCATCCACTGAGGGAGAGTCCGTAACATGGAAATGCCACGGGGCCGCCTTGCGGCCGTGTTCGCGTCTTTCGCCTTGCTCTTCGCCGCGTCGTCGGTGCAGGCGCAGGTAGTCATCAGCCAGGTCTATGGCGGCGGCGGCAACAGCGGCGCGACGCTGAAGAACGATTTCATCGAACTGCGCAACAACGGCCCGACCGCCGTCGACCTGACCGGCTGGAGCGTGCAGTACACCTCCTCCGCCGGCACCACCTGGAGCGGGCGTACCACTCTCAGCGGCAGCATCCCGGCCGGCGGCTTCTACCTGGTCCAGCAGGCGCAGGGCGCCGGCGGCACGGTGGACCTGCCCACCCCGGATGCGGTCGGCACCATCGCGATGAGCGGCACCGCCGGCAAGGTAGCGCTGAGCCGCAGCACCACGGCGCTGACCGGCGCCTGCCCGACCGCCGATGCCAACGTGGCCGATTTCGTCGGCTTCGGCAGCGCGGCCAACTGCTTCGAAGGCAGCGCCCCCACCGGCACACTCAGCAACACCACTGCCGCGCTGCGTGGCGGCGACGGCAGCATCGACACCAACAACAATGGCGCCGACTTCGCCGTCGGTGCACCGAACCCGCGCAACAGCGGTGCCGCGCCGCCGGATCCGCCCGATCCGCCAGTCGCTCTGACCATCGCGCAGATCCAGGGCAACGGCCTGCTGTCGCCACACAACGGCAAGCGCGTGGTGACCGAAGGCATCGTCACCGCGGTCAAGTTCAACAACGGCTTCTTCCTGCAGGCCGCCAACGACGATGGCGACCCGGCCACCTCGGATGCCGTATTCGTCTTCACCAGCAGCGCGCCGCCGGCCACCGCTGCGGTCGGCAACCGCGTGCGCGTAACCGGCACGGTCGAGGAATTCACTCCGTCCTCCAATCCGCACCAGTTGGCGATCACCGAGATCGTCACGCCGACGGTCGAAATGCTGGAAACCGGCGTGGCCCTGCCCGCCGCGATCGAACTGACCGCCGCCGAGCTGGGCCCCGACGCCCTCCCCGGCACGCTGGAGCGACTGGAAGGCATGCGCGTGAGCGTGGCACAGGCGGTGGTGATCGCCCCGTCCGGCGGCAGCCTGGACGAGAACGACGCGCTGTCCTTCAGCGACGGCGTGTTCCACGTCGCCCTGCCCGGCGTGGCGCGTCCGTTCCGTGAACCCGGCATCGCCGTGATGGATGCCATCACCCTGCCCGCCGGCAAGAACCCGCCGCGCTTCGACACCAACCAGGAACGCCTGATGGTGCGCAGCCGCGGCCAGGTCGGCGCGCAGCCGATCTCGGTCGACACCGGCGCCGATGTGGCCGGCCTGCTCGGCGTGCTGGACTACTTCGCCGGCACCTGGGCACTGCTGCCCGACGTGGCCACGCCGCCGTCGGTCAGCGGCGGCCTCCTGCCGGAGGCCGTCAACGATCCGAGCTACGACGAAGTCACCGTCGGCAGCTTCAACCTGCTTCGCCTGTTCGACGAGGTCAATGACAGCAACGGCGCGGTGACGCTGACGCCGGAAGCGCTGGACAAGCGCCTGGCCAAGGCAGCGCTGGCGATCTGCGACTACCTGAAGGCCCCGGACATCCTGGGCGCGGTGGAAGTGGAGAATCTGCGCGTGCTGCAGCTGCTGTCCGAACGCATCGACGCAACCTGCGCCGCGCGCCCGGGCTACGTACCGTACCTGCAGCCGGGCAACGACGTGGGCGGCATCAACGTCGGCTTCCTGGTCAGCTCGCGCGTGACCGCCGACGGCATGGCCCGCGTCGAAGTGCTGGACGTGGCGCAGTTCGGCAAGGAGACCACCATCGCCAACCCGAACGGCACCACCAGCCTGCTCAACGACCGTCCGCCGCTGCGCCTGCGCGCCCGCGTGCACCAGGACGCGGCGTCGAGCTATCCGCTGACGGTGATCGTCAACCACCTGCGTTCGCTCAACGACATCAACGACACCCTGCCCGGCAGCGGCGGCTGGGCCACCGGCGGCGAACGCGTGCGGGTGAAGCGCGGTGCCCAGGCGGTCTACCTGGCCCAGCTGGTGCAGGAGATGCAGCAGGCGAACCCGGACGAGAAGATCGTGCTGGTCGGCGACTTCAACGCGTTCGAGTTCAACGATGGCTACGTCGACGTGCTCGGCATCATCAAGGGCGAAGCCGCGCCGGAAGACCAGGTGCTGACCTGGATGCCCAGCCCGCTGACGACGCCGCTGGTGGACGGTTCGCAGCTGATCGCCGATCCCGCGCACCGGTACTCGTACGTGTTCGAGGGGAATGCGCAGACGCTGGACCACGTGCTGGTCAACGAGTCGCTGGTGATGGACGCCGCGCTGCGCGTGGACCATGCGCGCATCAACGCCGACTTCGGCGTGGACAACTTCGGTGATGCGACACTGGCGGTGCGCTCCTCCGACCACGATCCGGTCCGTCTGAGCATCCGCGTGCCGTCCTTCGCCCGCGCCGACCTGTCGGCCATCGTCAGCGCGGACCGCACCAGCGCCAACGTGGGCGAGACCGTGCGTTACACCGCGACGGTCCGCAACGCCGGCCCGGGGGCGGCATCGCCGGCAGCGTTCGCCTTCGTGTTCTCGGCCGAACTGTCGCCTTCGCTGGCCACGCTGCCGGCCGGCTGGAGCTGCGCAGCCGCCGAGGTGACCGCCGGCACAACCCGCGTGGCCTGCACCATCTCGTCGCTGGCGGCGGGCGCTGACGCCACGTTCGCGATCGACGCCATCGTCCCGGCCAGCGCGGCAGGCACCACGCTCGGCCTGGGTGTGTCGGCCAACTCGACCGTGCTCGACCCCGCCAACGGCGACAACACCGCCGCCGTCTCGGTGGCCGTGGCCGCACTGCCGCAGACCCGCGCCGACCTGTCGGTGCAGCTGCTCGGTGCCGCCCTGCCGCTGCGTCGCGGCACCATCGCCACGCTGCTGGTGCCGGTGCGCAACGCCGGTCCGGATGCGGCCGAGCAGGTCACCGTGCGCCTGACCAGTAACGTGGAGGCCCGCTACGCCGCCGTGGCCGCCCCCAGCGGCTGGAGCTGCACGCGCGTGGCGGACACCACCGACGGTGCTGCCGCCGACTGCACCCGTCGTGGCGCCATGCCGCGCGGCGTGCAGACGTTGGCCTTCGCCCTGCTGGTCCCCGGCAAGCCGAAGCGCGGCACCGAACTGGAGTTCGAAGCCACCGTGAGCAGCACGACGACGGACCCGAACCCCGGCAACAACCACGATCGCCTGGTCCAGCGCATCCGCTGAACTTTCCGGCCATCGTGGGGTCGACAGGGGCGCGGGCAACCGCGCCCTTGTCGTTTGCGCAGCACGCGACGCGCATCACGTCCGACCCACGCCGACCGCAGGCGGACTGACACCGAACGACAGTCGGGCAAGCCCCTGTTTCCGCACCGGTTTCTTCGAAGAGGCGCGCGCCATTCAACCCCGTCTTGCTGCATTGCACGACAGCCGCCCGGCACACAGCTCCTAAAATTACATTTGAAACCAATTCCGCCGGCCGACGAGAACACCGTCCAGATGACCATCGCCGCAAGCTTCGAAATCGAATACCTCCAGTACCTGGGTCCCGACGGGACCCAGGTACGCAACGACCTGCCCGAGGCCGGCCGCGACATCGCCCGCCTGCGCGAGCTGTTCAAGCAGATGCTGTTCGTGCGTACCTTCGACACCAAGGCCATCGCCCTGCAGCGCACCGGCAAGCTGGGTACCTATGCCAGCTGCCTGGGTCACGAGGCCACCCACGTCGGCATCGGCGCGTCGATGCGCACCGGCGACGTCTATGCACCCAGCTACCGCGAATACGGCGCCATGTTCATGCGCGGGGTGAAGCCGCGCGACGTGCTGATGTACTGGGGCGGCGACGAGCGCGGCAGCGACTACGATCGCGACAGCGATGCACGCAACGACTTTCCCTTCTGCGTGCCCATCTCCACCCAGTGCCTGCATGCGGCCGGCGCGGCGCTGTCGTTCAAGCTGCGCAGGCAGCCGCATATCGCGGTGAGCACCTGCGGCGATGGTGGTTCGTCGAAGACCGACTTCTACGCCGCACTGAACTCCGCGGGTGCTTACGAACTGCCGCTGGTGCTGGGCGTGATCAACAACGGCTGGGCGATCTCCGTGCCGCGCAGCGCGCAGACCGGCGCGCAGACGCTTGCCCAGAAGGGCCTGGCCGGCGGCCTGCACTGCCTGCAG
Organism: Pseudoxanthomonas sp. LARHCG66; assembly: GCF_052871755.1. Classification (NCBI taxonomy): domain Bacteria; kingdom Pseudomonadati; phylum Pseudomonadota; class Gammaproteobacteria; order Lysobacterales; family Lysobacteraceae; genus Pseudoxanthomonas; species Pseudoxanthomonas sp. LARHCG66. The sequence goes on from NZ_JBIXJW010000001.1 coordinate 1,206,873, forward strand.
GTCGACGGCAACGACCTGATCGCCGTGCTCGAAGGCATGCGCCGCGCCAGCGAGCGCGCCCGCAAGGGCCAGGGCGGCACGGTGATCGAGTTCGTCACCTACCGCCTGTCCGACCACACCACCGCCGACGACGCGCGCCGCTACCGCGACGATGCCGAAGTGAAGGCCGGTTGGGAACGCGAGCCGATCAGCCGCCTGCGCACCTGGCTGACCGCGCAGGGCGCCTGGAGCGAGGCCGACGAGGCCGCGTGGAAGGAGGAATGCGGCGCGCGCGTGGACGAGGAAGTCAACGCCTACCTCAACACGCCGGTGCAGCCGGTCGAGGCGATGTTCGACTACCTCTACGCCGATCCGCCGCCGGAACTGCTGCAGCAACGTGCCGCCGCGATCGCCGCGGAGAACCGCCCGTGAGCACCGTGATGAAACCTGAAAACAAGACTGTGGGAGCGACGTCAGTCGCGAAACCGGATGCCGCGGCGACCCCGACGGCGATCACGCTCATCGAAGCGATCACCCAGGCGCTGGCCTGGGAGATCGCGCACGATGAATCGGTGCTGGTGCTGGGCGAGGACGTGGGCGTGAACGGCGGCGTGTTCCGCGCCACCGCCGGCCTGCAGCAGAAATTCGGCCCCGAACGCGTGCTCGACACGCCGCTGGATGAAACCACCATCGCAGGCCTCACCGTCGGCCTGGCCGCGCAGGGCATGAAGCCGGTCGCCGAAGCGCAGTTCGATGGCTTCGTCTACCCGATGGTCGACCATCTGATCTGCCACGCCGCCCGCCTGCGCACCCGTACGCGCGGCCGCCTGCACTGCCCGATGGTGCTGCGCGTACCGTGGGGCGGCGGCATCCGCGCGCCGGAGCACCACAGCGAAGCCAATGAAGCGATCTTCACCAACGTGCCCGGCCTGCGCGTGGTGATGCCGTCCTCGCCGCAGCGCGCCTACGGCCTGCTGCTGGCCGCAATCCGCGACCCGGATCCGGTCATCTACATGGAACCCAAGCGCATCTACCGCCAGTACAAGGAAGTGGTCGCCGACGACGGCGAAGCGCTGCCGCTGGACGTGTGCTTCGTGCTGCGCGACGGCACCGACGTGACCCTGGTGACCTGGGGCGCGCAGGTCAAGGAAGCGCTGGAAGCGGCCGAAAAACTGGCCGGCGAAGGCATCAGCGCCGAGGTCATCGACGTGGCGACGCTGCGTCCGCTCGATTTCGACACCATCGCCGAATCGGTGGCCCGCACCGGTCGCTGCGTGATCGTGCACGAAGCGCCGCGCACCGCGGGCTTCGGCGCCGAGATCGCCGCGCGCCTGGCCGAGCAGTCGATGTACGACCTGCTGGCCCCGGTCGAGCGCGTCACCGGCTACGACACCCACATCCCGCTGTTCCGCCTGGAAATGAAGTACCTGCCCAGCGTCGAGAAGATCGTCGCGGCGGCGAAGCGGGCGATGGCGAACGGCTGATGCACGCCCGCGCCATCCGCGACTACCGCACGCAGTACGCGAACCCGATCCGGTTCGCGCGCGGCGACGTGGTCGCGCTCGGCGCACGCGACACCGAGTGGCCGGCCTTCGCCTGGACCACCACCGCCGACGGCAATGCCGGCTGGGCGCCAGTGGACTGGCTGCAGCCGCGCGACGACGGTCACGCCGTCGCATTGCACGACTATTCCGCGCAGGAACTCGACGTGCGGGCCGGCGACACCGTCGCCCTTCTGCACGAACTGGGTGACTGGTGGTGGTGCACGCACACGGACGGCCGCAGCGGCTGGGTGCCGGCGCGCGATCTGCAACCGATCAACGAAACGACTTCCAACGAGATATCCGCATGAGCGAGAGCAAGACCTTCCACCTTCCCGACCTGGGCGAAGGCCTCCCGGACGCCACCATCGTCGAATGGTTCGTCAAGGAAGGCGACGTGATCCGGCTGGACGAACCGCTGGTGTCGATGGAAACGGCGAAGGCCGTGGTCGAGGTTCCCTCGCCCGTGTCCGGCAAGGTGATGAAGCTGGCCGGCGCGGCGGGCGATGTCGTCATCACCGGCAGCATGCTGGCCGTGTTCGAGCCCGATGCCAGCCTGCCGCAGCGCGCGGAAGGCCAGGATACCGGTCACCATCATGGGCCGCCCAAACCCGCTGCCTTGGCAGCGACGTCAGTCGCGAACGCCACGGCCGACCCATCGCCCGTCGCGACTGACGCCGCTCCCGTCGAGGCGGATGCCGGCACCGTGGTCGGTGCCATGCAATCGTCCAACGCCGTACACACCGAGCAGGCGATCGCCGTCGGCGGGGTCAAGGCGATGCCGGCCGTGCGCGCGATGGCAAAGAAGCTCGGCGTGGACTTGGCGCGCGTGCGCCCGACCGGCGCCGATGGCGCGGTCACCATGCAGGATGTGAAGCAGGCGGCCGCCGATGGCACCGCCGCTGTAGGAGGGGCTTCAGCCCCGACGCTTTCCCACCGTGTGGTCGGGGCTGAAGCCCCTCCTACAGCGGCGCCTACCGTGCAGCGCACCACGCTGTCCGCCAGCGGCAAGCCGATGCGCACGCAGCCGCCGGGCGTGTCCGTCAGCGGCCAGCCCGAACAGCTGAAGGGCGTGCGCCGCAACATGGCGCGGGTGATGGCCGATGCCCATGCCAAAGTCGTGCCGACCACGCTGAGCGACGATGCCGACGTGCATGCGTGGGTACCCGGCAACGACATGACCGGCCGCCTCGTCCGCGCCATCGTGCGTGCCTGCAAGACGGTGCCGGCGATGAATGCGTGGTTCGACGGCGAGAAACTCACCCGCACGCTGCATCCACACGTCGACATCGGCATTGCCGTGGACACCGATGACGGCCTGTTCGTGCCGGCGCTGCACAACGCCGACCTGCTGGAAGCCGGCGGCGTGCGCGAGAGCATCAACCGCCTGCGCGCGCAGGTGGAAGACCGCAGCATCCCGCCGTCGGAACTGACCGGCTACACGATCTCGCTGAGCAACTTCGGCATGTTCGCCGGCCGCTATGCCACCCCGGTGGTGGTGCCGCCGTGCGTCGCCATCGTCGCCGCCGGCCGCGCGCGCCACCAGGTCACGCCGGTGATGGGTGGCTTCGAATCGCACAAGGTCATCCCCTTGTCGGTGACGTTCGACCACCGCGCCTGCACCGGCGGTGAGGCGGCACGCTTCCTCAAGGCATTGATCGACGACCTGGCCCTGCCGGCGTGACCTTCCGTCGGCTCACGCCGATGCTGCGCACGCCGGACCTGCCCGGCACACTCGCGTTCTACCGCGACGTGCTGGGCTTCGGACTCGCGTCCGGCGCGCTGGAGCAGGGCTGGCTGGCGCTGCGCCGCGACGGTGCCGAGCTGATGCTGTCCGGCATGAACGACCACGAGGGCGATACGGTCCCGGGATTCACCGGCTCGCTGTACCTGGAAGTCGCCGACGTCGACGCGCTGTGGGACGCCGTGCGCGACCGTGCCCGCATCTGCTACACGCCCGAGACGTTCGCCTACGGCATGCGCGAATTCGCCGTCTACGACAACAACGGCTACCTGCTGCAGTTCGGTACCCCGTTCGCGGACGACACCTGACCGCGAACGGTGGCAGGATGTCGCGCACATCCACCCGGAAATCCGCCATGGCACACCGCAGCCGTCTCGCCGGTTTCATCATCGACAGCCAGGTCGACGACCTGCCCGCCGCATCCGCATTCTGGAGCTCGGCGCTGGGACTGGAAGTCACCCATCCCGATGATGGCGACCTGGGCATCTACGACAAGTTCGAACCCGGTCCCGGTGGCCTGCACATCGAAGTGCAGAAGGTAAAGCACGAAGCCCGCGTGCACCTGGACATCGAGACCGACGACATCGACGCCGAAGTCGCACGACTGGAAGCGCTCGGCGCCAAGCGCGTGCAGCACGTGCGCAACCGCTGGTGGGTGATGGAAGCGCCCACCGGCCACCGCTTCTGCGTGGTGCCGATGGACGAAGGCAGCACGCGCGGCGCGCCGAACCGCTGGCCCTGAGAGCAGCAGCTCACCGCATCACGACAACGTGGTCGTTCCAGAAGGACAGCAGGTGTTTCAGACCGGGAGACGATGCAGTCTCGTCCTCCAGCCACGGCAGGTCGCGCTGCCATTGCGCCTGACTGAGCTGCTGGACCAGGCTCTGCGGCGCTTCCGCGAACCCCATGTGCCAGCGCTGCAGGCGACGCGCATCAAGGCTGCCCTGCTCGAGGATCTCCAGTTCGCGATGCTGCCGCGCGCGGGCGATCCGTGCGTAGACATGCTCGACATCGGCGCGGGCGCCTTCCAGGTACTGCACAAAGCGTTGCCCGCCGTAGATCAGGGTGCCGGTGACGTTGGCCAACTGGTTGTTGACGCGTGCATCGAGCAGCAGAGCATCGAGGTCGGCGGTCTCCAGTGGGCGCGTGGCCTGGCTCTGGTAGACCAGCGCATGCAGTGAGGCCATCTGATGCTCGGGCGGCGCGGAAAGGACACGGAGCATACCGCGCCACCCGCTCCGCCCGACGTGCGCAGGCGCCGCTATTTGCGTTCAGCCTCCGAACGTTCGCGCGTGGCCTTGAACTCCGAACCCTCCCGCCAGTGGGGCCACGCTTCGCTGTCGGCGATCCCGCGCCCCATCGCGTACAGCAGTTCGACATCCTGCGCCTGCCCCACTGCATTCCAGGTCGACGTCCATGCATCGCAGGGCTGGTGGTAGCACTTCGCGAAATACGCATCGCGCAGCGCCTTGCCACGGGAAACACCGCCATCCACGCGATCCAGTCCGGCGCCGATCGTGATCGCCGGCACGCCCGCGCGGGCGAACGCGAAGTGGTCGGCGCGGTAGAAGAAGCCCGCTTCGAGGTTCGGGTCCGGCGAGTAGGTACGCCCGTGCGCTTCGGCCACGCGTTTCAGATCGTCTTCCAGCGAAACGCGCCCGTTGCCCCAGGAGGCGATGTCGCGGTTCGGACCGTCGGGGCTGAGCATCTCGATATTGAGCACGGCGGCGGTCTTCTCCAGCGACGCCACCGGGTTGGCCGCATAGAACATCGCGCCTTGCAGGCCCTTTTCCTCCGCCGTCAACGCCATGAACAGCAGGCTGCGCTGCGGACGCGGGCCGGCGGCGAACGCGCGCGCCAGTTCGATCACGGCCGCCACTCCCGTGGCATTGTCGATGGCACCATGCCGGATCGCATCACCGTCGGCGTCGGGCTCGCCGATGCCGTAGGCATCCCAGTGCGCCGAATAGACCACGGTTTCGTCGGGGCGCTCGGCGCCTTCCAGCCGGCCGATGACGTTGCGCGTGATCACCTGATCACGCGCCACCTTGAAGTCGGCCGACAGCGTGGCCCCGCCCAGCGCCACCGGCATGAAGCCGGCCGTCTGCGCGCGCCGCTTCTCCGCGGAGAAATCCAGGCCCGCACGCTGGAACAGCGACACCGCAAGATCGCGCTGCATCCAGCCACGGAACAGCGTGTGGTACCGCGCCGCGTCCGCACGTGGAATGTCGAACACCGGCGATAGACCCGAAGCACGGACCGTGCTCCAGCCGTAGGCCGCCGGCGCGGTCTCATGGACGATCAATACGCCCACGGCACCCTGCCGCGCGAGCTCTTCGTACTTGTAGGTCCAGCGTCCGTAGTAGGTGACCGCCGGTCCGTCGAACGCACCTGGCTGCGCCGTCTCGTAGTCCGGATCGTTGATCAGCACCACCGCGACCTTCCCGCGCAGGTCCGCGCCCTTGTAGTCATCCCAGTTCCGCTCGGGCGCGCTCACGCCGTAACCGACGAACACCAGGGGCGCGTCGACAACATGCACGCGCTCGACCGGACTCAGGCTCTGCATGACGACATCGTCGCCATTGACGAGGGTCTGCGTGACGCCACCGATCCTCAACCCCGCGTCCACCGCCCCGTCCACCCGTGCGCGTACCAGCGGCACGTCCTGGGTCCAACCACCGCGCTCACCTCCCGGCTGCACGCCTGCCTTCCGGAGTTCATCCACGACGTAGGCAATCGTCTTCGTTTCGCCCTGCGTCGCAGGTGCGCGACCTTCGAACTCGTCCGATGCGAGGACGCGGACATGGCGCGAGAGGTTGTCGGCGCTGATGCCGCCGCCGGGAACATCCGCGGCGAGTGCCGGCGTCGCGCCAAGCGACAACAGCAGCGCGGGAAGGAAGTGCTTCATGGGGACTGCCGGAAATGGACACATCGGCAGTCTAGTCCATCCATGTTTGCCACAGGAGCGACGTCAGTCGCTTCTACAGGAAACGGCGGCCCGTCATGGGCGCCCACGATCCAGCCACACGCCCAGGCCCTGCGCATTCAATTCGATATCCATCGCGAGGACGCGTTCGACCTCCTCGTCGGCCAGCGGCACCCGCAATGCGTGCGCGCGCTCCAGATACAGCGCTGAAAGACCGGCCACGAGGCAACGATGACGGTCGGCGCGGCCGTCGCAGGCGTTGGCGATGGCGACCATCGCGTCGACCTGCTCGTACAGCGCCTGCGCCAGGCGCGGCACGTCGCCGATGCGGCCGTAATGGGTCAGGTACATCGCATCCGGTGCATACGCGACCATCCGCGCGATGCTCGCCTTCAACGCCACGGGTTCGAACTGGACCGGTGTGGTCGTCGGCAGGATGAAGGCACCGTGTGGGCCGTCCAGTTCGCGATACGACAGTCCGAACGTGTCGCCGGTGAACCAGCTGCGGCTGCGCGCGTCCCAGATGCAATGATGGTGGCGGGCATGCCCAGGCGTGTCGATGGACTGCAATGGGCGTCCCGACAGCGTCACCGTCTCGCCATCCTCCACCACGCGTACCCGCGCTTCGGGCACCGGCACGAGGGTGCCGTAGCTGCGCTGCATTTCTTCTTCGCCATAGACCGCCGTCGCACCCGCGATCAGCTTCGCCGGATCGATCAGATGCGGCGCTGCACGGGGATGCGCGACAAGCGTGGCGTTCGGCAGCTGCTGCATCAACAGCCCCGCGCCGCCGGCGTGATCCAGGTGCACGTGGGTGACGATGAGGAAGTCCACTTCGTCGGGTTCCAGTCCGGCGGATTGCAGCGCGTCCAGCAGGCGCGGCACGGAATGGTTGGTGCCGCAGTCGATGAAGGCCCCCCGGCCGGCTTCCACGATCAGGTAGGCGGCGTCGAAGTGGTCGCGCTGGAACGCGGTGTCGATGGTGTGGATGCCGTGGCGGCTCATCCGCGGACCTGTGTGGGAACGGATGACCGGATTCTAGTCCCCGTCGCGTGAGCGCACGACCCGCCTTTGGTGGAACGGTGCGTCCGCGCGCGACCTCAACCGCGAGACAGCCACCAGCCGCGCAGCGGTACCGCCAGCGTCAGCACGAACAGGAACGCGCCATAGGCGACCAGCGTGGCCAGCACCTGCTTCCAGATCGCGCCGGTACCGACATCGGCGGCACCCAACGCGTAGCCCCATTGCATGCCGATGAAGCTCATCACGAACGCCACCGCCAGTACCGCGAGATCGAAGCCCTTGCGGCGCGCATTTCGCGGCTGGCGGGGAAACAACCAGTACAGCGACCCCAGCAGCAGGAACCAGGGCAGGAACAGGATCAGCGCGAGGTTGGATCCAACTACTGAATTCATTTTTTAGCCCTGCGCTTGTTCTTCAGAGATTCGATCATCGAGCCTTCTAAATGATCTCCAGATCTTTTCGATCTCATATGAAGCATCTTCATGCAACTTAAATGCTGGGCCCTTTGCTACGGGCTTCGCATCAAAAGTCATCACGATCGCGTAGAGACCGGAATCATCCGACTCAATGTCCAATCCAACACTTCTTGATCCAGTCGTTTTTATCCTGGATGCACAAACTCCAGCTTCACGGGGGCTATCAAAAGGAAAAGACAGAATTGAAGAATTTTTAGAGTAGTTAATTCTGAAGTAGAACTTCTTCTTTCCATCAGATTCCCAAAGAAATGGGTTAGTTACATCAGCAATGACAAGATCATCGCCTTCCATTCCGCTCTTTACTTCCGCGTAAGCCTTGTCAAACTTCTGCTTGCTTGAATTCAGAACTATTGGCTTAGAAAGATCGCAAAGTCCGACGGCTGCACGCAATTCAGAGAGGAGCGGTTTTGCATACATAGCACGCAGTCTTTCTCCACCGTCGCGCAGGATCGCTTCGATGTCACCGGGCCGTGCCATCAGTGCCTCGTACTTTTCGCGCAGCGGGGCGATCTCGGCATCGATGCGCTCGAACAGCTGCTGCTTGGCATCACCCCAGCCGATGCCGTCGGCGAACTGCTGCGCGAAGGCCCGCGTTTCCTCCGCGCTGCCGAAGGCCTGGTACAGCTGGAACAGCGCCGAACCCTCGGTGTCCTTCGGCTCACCGGGGCCGCGCGAGTCGGTCAGGATGGAGAACACCAGCTTCTTCAGTTCATCGCGCGGTGCGAACAGCGGGATGGTGTTGTTGTAGCTCTTGCTCATCTTGCGCCCGTCGAGCCCGGGCAGCGTGGCCACGTTGTCGTCGATCAACGCTTCCGGCAGGGTGAAGTATTCCCTGCCGTACACGTGGTTGAAGCGCTGGCCGAAATCGCGCGCCATCTCGATATGCTGGATCTGGTCGCGACCCACCGGCACCTGGTGCGCGTTGAAAATCAGGATGTCGGCCGCCATCAGCACCGGATACATGAAGAGGCCCGCGCTGATGCCAGCATCCGGGTCTTCGCCGTCGGCATTGTTCTTGTCCACCGCGGCCTTGTAGGCGTGCGCGCGGTTGAGGATGCCCTTGCCCGCCACGCAGGTCAGGAACCAGGTCAGTTCGGTGATCTCCGGCACGTCGCTCTGGCGGTAGAACCACACCTTGTCCGGCTCCAGGCCACAGGCCAGCCATGTCGCCGCGATCTCCAGCGTGGAGCGCTGGGTACGCGCCGGATCCTGCGCCTTGATCAGGCTGTGCAGGTCGGCCAGGAAATAGAAACTCTCCGTGTCTCCGGCACGGCTGGCGGCCACGGCAGGGCGCACGGCACCGACGTAGTTGCCCAGGTGCGGGGTGCCGGAGGTGGTGATGCCGGTAAGGACGCGGGTGGTCATGTGCGAGGCGGGGGAATGCGGGAAAGCGGCCAGTTTACCGGCTGGAACCGGGTGATGCGGCCGGCCCGCCTGCGACACGGCGTCGCAGGCCAGACCCGCTGGCGGCTTAACCGGCAACGGCATCGCCTCGTCGGACAACCCCACTCCCTCCGGCGACCCGTTCCCAGCATCGTCCCCACCTGGAGAACGGACATGTTGCACCGCATCCTCGCGTTCCTCACCACGCTCGCGCTGTTCAACGCGTGCGCTCCCGTCCACGCCCGCCCCCTGGTCGATGTCAGCCTCGTCGACCGCGATACCGGCGAATCGCTCGCGAGGTACCCGCATCGCGGCGATCTCTGGATCGCCGGCACCCCCGGCCACCGTTACAGCGTGCGCCTGGCCAACACGACGGGCGAGCGCGTACTGGTCGTGCTGTCGGTGGACGGCGTCAACGCCATCACCGGCCAGACCGCAGATCCGTCACAGGCAGGTTACGTGCTGGAGCCGTGGCAGGCCACCGAGATCAGCGGCTGGCGCAAGTCGATGGACGACGTGGCGCAGTTCGTGTTCACCGACCTCGGCGACAGCTATGCCGCCCGTACCGGCCGGCCGCGCAACGTGGGCGTGATCGGCATCGCCGCCTTCCGCGAAGCGCGCGCCTACCGCTATCCGCAGTACACGCCGCCGCCGATCGCCCGTGGCGCGATGGAGAAACGCACGGAAGCAGAAGCATCCGCACCCACCGCATCGGCACGCGCCATCGTGGCCGACGAAGCAGCCCACCGGCAGAGCATCGGTACCGGCCACGGGGGACGCGAATGGGCGCCGACCTCGCGCACCGGCTTCGAGCGCGCGACCCGCCAGCCGGAACAGGTCAGCGAACTGCGTTACGACGAGCGTCGCCGACTGGTCGCCTTGGGCATCGTCCCCCGGCCGTCACGTCCGCTCTGGCGAGACGAGTCGCCGCGCGCGTTCCCCAACGGCTTCGTCGCGGATCCGTCCTACCCGCGCTGAACCTCACACGAGAAACGGGCCGCATAGGCGGCCCGTTTCCTGCTCGGCATTGGCGCGGATTTCAGGAGGTCAGTGCCGCATCGACTTGTCGTCGCGCAGGCTGCGGCTGAAGTCCTCGACTTCGGTATGGGCCCGATCCCGATCGTAGCCATAGCGTTCCTGCAGCCTGCCTTCGAGGTACTCCGCATTACCCTGCGCGACCTTGAAATCGTCATCGGTCAGATCGCCCCATTTCGCCTGGATCTTGCCTTTCAGCTGCTTCCAGTTGCCGGCGATGATGTCCTGATTCATGGTGTTTCCTCGCTTGATTGAGCGGCAGGGGGCGCCGCGGAAACAGCATCGCAGACCGCGTGTTCCCATCCGATCAACTGCGCGTCAACGCGCCATTAGGATTGACTGAACAGTTCAGTCGCATGAGGACGCGTTCGCACGGATGAATGCGTGCAGCGACGCGCATTCCCGATCTTCGTGGCCCATCGTCGCGGCTGGCGTACCGCAGATGCCGGCAAAAAAACGGGCCGCGATACGCGGCCCGCTTCCGAGTCTTCAGAATCCACAGGCTTATTTGCCCGAGGAATCCTCGACCTTCTCGCCCACCTTCTGCACGTCCTTGCCGAACCCCTTGACGGTGTTGCAGCCGGACAGCACGGCGATGGAGAACAGGGACAACAGCAACAACGCGACGATACGCTTCATAAGCGACTCCTGTGGACGGTATTCACGGCCTGGGGCGCGCATCGTCCGGCACACGCCGGCCATGCCGCCCCACCCGTGCAGTCTGATTTAAGCACGCTGGCTGGCGGCTGACCAAACCCTGGCCGGCAACGCGGAAGGGCCGGTTTCCCGGCCCTTCCTTCGGTTCGCATCCGGCGGATGCGGTCAGCCGACAGCGCGCATCAGCACTTGCCGTCCTTGCAGTCCTGGGCCTTGTCCTCGACCTTCTCGCCGACCTTCTGCACGTCCTTGCCGGCGCCGGCCATGGTGTTGCAGCCGGACAGTACCGCCATCGAGAACATGGCCATCATCAGCAGGGTCATCGCACGCTTCATGTGTCTTCTCCTGGGTGGATTGGGTGCTGCCGCAGGTGCGTCCCACGTTGCGGCGGCGTGTGCGGACACCTTCGAGGTCGCGACGTATAGGGCGCGTGAAACAGCACCCATTCCGTTCAGTCCCAGTTTCCCCTCATCCCCCGTGAGCCTAGTCCCGCATCAATGTCGACTTGCCGAACAGGCTCTCCACCAGGTCAACCGTGAGCTTTGCCGTGCGATTGCGACGGTCCAGCACGGGATTGAGCTCGACGATGTCCAGCGAACCCATCAGCCGGGTGTCAGCGATCATCTCCATCACCAGCTGCGCTTCGCGATAGTTGGGACCGCCGGGCACCGTGGTGCCCACACCCGGCGCGATGCTCGGGTCCAGGAAATCCACGTCGAAGCTGACATGCAGGTGGGTGTCGGCATCCAGGCCTTCCAGCGCAGCCTCCATCGTGCGCTTCATGCCCACTTCGTCGATGTAGCGCATGTCGTACACGTCGACCTTGTGGTCCTTGATCAGTTTCTTCTCTTCGGGATCGACCGAACGGATGCCTATCTGCCGGACCATCGACGGCGTGATCGCGGGCGCCTGGCCCCCGAGCCTGGTCAGCGCGTCCGGACCGATGCCGCACAGGCACGCCACCGGCATGCCGTGGATGTTGCCGGAAGGCGTGACTTCGCTGGTGTTGAAATCCGAGTGCGCGTCCAGCCACAGCACCCGGAGCTTCTTGCCGACCCGACGGCAATGCTGCGCGACGGCGGTGATGGAGCCCATGGCGAGGCAGTGGTCGCCGCCAAGCATGATGGGCAGCCGTTGCTGCGCCAGTTCGGCAGCGGTGGCGTCCATCACCGCGCGGTTCCATGCGACCACTTCCTCGAGATGCCGGTAACCCTGGACGGGACCGGTCCAGGGATTGGCAGGACCCTGCACGTTGCCGGTGTCGATCACTTCCACGCCCCGTGCCGCGAGTGCTTCGGCAAGGCCGGCGATGCGCAGCGCATCAGGCCCCATGCGCGCGCCACGATGGCCTGCGCCGACATCGGTGGGCACGCCGATCAGGGAAACGGGAGGGAAAGTTCGACTCATGGGTACGTCCTGCGAAAAACAGACGCACAGTCTATGCCGTCGGCGATGACGGGCCTGTGGCATCGCAGCACGCGAGTGGGCAATGCGCCGACAGGAAATGGTGCCGCTTATCCGAATCGAACGGATGACCTACCGCTTACAAGGCGGTTGCTCTACCAGCTGAGCTAAAGCGGCGTGGGCGGCAATTCTAGCGCAGCGCCGTGCATTCGAGCGATTGCGGCGTACCGCTGGACGCGGCACGGGCAAGCACGACGGGGTCGACACCCTCCGCGACGCCGGCATCCAGCCACCACAGGCTTGGGCCCGCGCGGCCGACGGGCTGCATCTGTGCGGTGAACCCGGCAGCCTGCAACTGCGATAGGCGGCGCTCGGCGGCCTCCCGGCTGCGATACCGGCCCAGTGCGATCCCGTTGGCTTGTTCGCCCTGGCGCACGACGAGGAAGTCGTTGAATCCCGCCGCCCCGATGCGGCCGGCGATCGCCTGCGCCTCTTCCAGCGACGGCGCGGGCGGCATGACCACCTGGTAACCACTGGCGCTGAGGCCGGGCACTTCCCGCAGATGCGCCCGCAGGAGCTGGCCCTTGACGACATCCTGCGCCAGGGTCGCGGCAGCCTGGCTGGTGAAGGGCCCAAGGCTGAAACAGGCCGCCGGGATTTCCGGCGTCGCACGGGCGTCCACGGCCGACGGACCTGTGGTGGCCGCAGGCAACTCGTCAACGAGTTGCAGGCGCGCCACGCCGGCTGGCAATGGAGGCGGTGGCGGCGGCACGACGGCGGGACGGGTGAGCCACCACGCGGCGGCGCCCACGTTCAGGACGATCAGCAGGACGATCAGGGCACGGATCAGCATGCAGGGATTCTAGCGGTGCTCAGGCGGCGGTACCGAGCCGCGCCCACGCAGCCAGTCCTTCGAGCACCAGCGCTGGCGCCAGTTCGCCATCGCGCAGCGCGGGCGCCAGCTCGGCCGCACCCCCGCCATGCAGCAGCAAGGCAGGGCGCTCGCCCAGGAGATCATGGGCGTGTTGCAGGCTGCGCTCGATCAATCCCAGGGCGGCGCCGCCACAACCGGATGCCAGCGCATCGAGGGTGTCGGTGGCGAACTCGACGTACCCGCCGCCTTGCGATGGCAACTGCGCGGCCGCTTGCTGGAGTGCTTCACGCATCAGGCGGGGCGAGGGCGCTATGCGTCCGCCGCGATGCCGCCCGTCCGCATCCAGCAGATCGACGGTCACCGCCGTGCCTATGCCCACCAGCAGCCACGGCCGCGCGGCGCGCGCGCAGGCCGCCAGCAAGGCCAGGAAGCGATCCACGCCAAGCCGTCCGGGGTCGGCATAGGCAATGCGCACACCGGCCAGCGCCGGCTGCGTACGCGCGATCGAGATGCACCCGAAACGGGTGGTCAACCAGTCCACCACCGCAGCGGTACGTGCAGGTGATGCAACGCTGGCGAGCACGGCGGACGATCCCTGCATGTCGATCGCCGGAACGGCAGCCTCCAGCACGGCGATGAACTCACCGTCGTATCCGGTCGCCAGCACCTCGCCCAATGTCCCGTCCGCCCTCAACGGTGCGCCTTTCACGCGCGAATTGCCCAGATCGAATACCCACTGCGTCATGTCGCCCTCACGCTGACGTCTCCGGCATGCACCTGTCGTTGCACCTCGCCCACGCGCACCCGCAACGCACCGTCATCACCGATGCCTTCGGCCACGCCATGCTCGTCACCCTGCGGACCATGCACGACGACCTCGCGGCCCATCAGCACGTCCAGTGCAGCGTATCTCGCAAGGAACGGCGACAAGCCTTCGCGATCGAACTGTTCGAGCGCGGGCAACAAGGTATCCAGCAGGTGGGACGCGATCCTGTTCCGCGAAGGTTGACCACCGCCCAGCGTGGCCAGGTCCGTCCATGCCTGGCTGATCGCCGTCGCCGCAGTCGCCGGCATGTGCACGTTCACACCGATCCCGATCACCGCGCGCACCGGGCCACCATGCTCGCCGCCGCCCTCCACCAGGATGCCGCCCAGCTTCCGCCCGTGCGCCAGCAGATCGTTGGGCCACTTCACGCCGACCGGGGCATAGCCGGCCTGCTGCAGGGCTTCCGCGGCGGCCACGCCGACCACGAGGCTCAGGCCGCCGAGGCGCGCGAGCCCGCCGGAGAACTGGCGCGACAGCGACAGATACAGATTCGCCGCAATCGGGGACGCCCACTGCCGTCCACGCCGGCCACGCCCGCCGGTCTGCTGTTCCGCCAGCAACACCGCAGCCCCATGCTCGGGCGCCTTGCGGCGGAGCAACTCGCTGTTCGTCGAATCCAGCGACCATGCCACCTCCAGCGATGCCAGCTGCGCGGCGGCGGCCCGCAACGGGGCGCGGATCAGGTCCGCGTCCAGTAATTCGACCGGTGCTTCCAGCGAGTATCCGCGGCCGGGCTGCGCGTCGATCCGCAGACCACCCGCACGCAGTGCTTCGATCCGCTTCCACATGGCGGCGCGGGTGACGTTGGCGTCGCGGGCGAGCAGGTCGCCGGAAACGGGGCCTTCGATCAGGCGCTGCAGCAGTTCGCGTTCGCCGGTCATGCGCGGCGGCGCCAGACGCGCGCGCGTTCGAAGCGCGACTCGGTGCCGGCACGCAATCGCTGCATGTTGGCGCGATGGGTGAAAAGCACCAGCGCCGCGGCGGCGGCGGCGAACATCTGCGCGGGACGGTCCGCGTGCATCCACCATGCCAGTGGCACGAGGCACGCGGTGGCGATGATCGACGCCAGCCCCACGTAACCGGTCGCGACCAGGACGCCCAGCCAGACCAGGAACAGCGGCAGCAACGCCAACGGCCAGAGCACGGCGACGCCCCCCAGCAGGGTGCCCACGCCCTTGCCGCCGCGGAACCCGTGCCAGATCGGCCACACATGCCCCGACGCCGCAGCCAGCGTCGCCAGAAAACCCAGCGCGCGTGGCGACAGAGGGCCCTCCATCGGCGCGAAACGCAGTGCCAGCCATGCGGCCAGCGCACCCTTGCCGATGTCCACCAGCACTACACCGAGTGCGAACTTCGCCCCCTGCGTGCGGAAGGCGTTGGTGCCGCCCGCGTTTCCACTGCCCTGCGTGCGGATGTCCACGCCCCGCAGCCGGCCCAGCGTGAGGCTGCCCGACACGGAACCGAGCAGGTAGGCGAGCAGCAACAAGGTGCAGACGATCAGCATGGCGCCATTATGGGCCACGCCCCTCCCCGCTCAGGCATCAGGTGCCGGCTGTACGGCCACGATCAGGGCGCCCTGGCCGGCATGCGCGCCGATGGCCGCCCCGGTTTCGACCAGCCGGTCCTCGCTGATCGTCAGCCGCGCGCGCAGCGCGGCGAGCAATCGCTCGCCCTGCGGACGCGCATCGCAGTGCCCCACGATCACCCGCCAGCGCGGCCCGGATTCCAGCTGGCGTGCGACCCGCCGCGCGAAGGCTTCCGGCGCATGCGCGCGCGTCAGCAGGATGCCGGCGACCGTCATGCGGCCATCCGCGCTCATCTTCGCCATCGGGGTCAACGCGCTCAGCCGCGCGATGGGCGCGGCCCAGCGCGGTATGCGACCGCCGCGCACGGCATGGGAGATGTCGGGCGCGATGGCCCACATCCGCGTCAGCGGGCGCAGGCGCTCCAGCTCGGCCACCACGTCCGTTTCACTGCGGCCTTCCGCCGCGAGTTCGGCGGCACGCCACACAAGCAGCGCCTGGCCACAGGCGGCGTTGACCGTATCGAACACCCTTACACGTCCGGAGGGATCACGCGCGGCGGCATGCTCGCCCGACTGCAGCGTGCCCGACAGCGCCCGCGACAGGCCGACATAGAGCACCCGCGCATGGTGGGCCAGCGACAGCTCGAACTGCCGGCGGAAGTCGCCCGGCGGCGGCTGGCTGGTGCGCGGCAACTGGCGCGAGACCGCCATGCGCCGGTAGAACTCGCCCGTCGACAGGCCCACCTTGTCCAGGTAGTCGCGGCCATCCAGGTCCACCCGTGCGGGCACCACGCCGATGGCATGGCGCTCGGCAATGTCGTCCGGCAGGTCGGCGGCACTGTCGGTGACCACCACCAGCGATTGCGTGGCGGCAGCCACCGCCTGCTGGCGGATCATGTCGTCCGCCTTCATGCCTTCGACGTGGCCCTGCACCGCGCACGCATCGAAAAGCGCCTGCGGCGATCCGGTGTGTGCGTGCACGCGCAGGCGGGACGCGCCACCGGCGATGACGATGGAATCCGCACCGCCGGCCTCCAGCGCGGCACGCAGGCGATCGCGGTCCAGCGCCTCGCCCAGCAGCAGGCATTCGGTACACCAGCGGCGCGTCGGGTCGATGGCATGGTCGTGGACCGTCGGACCGGCGGCATCGTTGGCTGCACCCGGCGCGCTGGCGCGCACGCGCACCGCCCGTGGTCCGCCTTCGACGAACTCGGCGATGCCTTCCAGCAGGTCGACAAACCCCTGCGCGCCGGCATCGACCACGCCGGCACGCTGCAGCAAGGCCATCTGGCGCGGCGTGTCGGCGAGTGCGCGACGCGCACGGACGAGCGCGCGGACGAAGCCACTGCGTGCGTCGGCCTGGTTGCCCTCCCCCGCTGCGGCATCCAGTTCCTCGGCGAATGCGGCAATCACGCTCAGGATCGTCCCTTCCACCGGCTGCGCCAGGGCCTGGCGTGCGCTCTGCGCGCCCTGACGGACGGCTGCGGCCAGCGAACGGGCGTCCAGTTCCGGCAGGTTGCGCACGCGCTCGGCCACGCCATGCAGGAACTGCGCGAGGATGGCGCCGGAATTGCCGCGCGCGCCATCGATCGCGTCGTTGCCTACGCGGCTCAGCAGATCGCCGACATGCTGGCTGGGCTGGCTGAGCGCGCCATGCAGCACGCTGCCGAGCGTCGATGCGAGATTGTTGCCGGTATCGCCGTCGGCAACTGGGAACACATTGATGCGGTTCAATCCATCCCGCGCGGCGATGACCCGGCGCGCTCCGGCAATCAGTGCCAGGCGCAGGGCGGGGGCGGTCAGCGGGCGGGCGTCGGGCACGGACATCGCCGCAGTCTGACGCAAGCCCCTCACTACCCCTGTTGCGACGCAACAGGCCGCGGCCGGTTTTCCTCGATCCATCGCCGCGCAGGGGCGTTTCGTCGCAAGGCCCGCCGCATTCATGCCGCGCCGGGCCATTCCCGCTATAGTCGGCGGCGTCATCTGGCCGCTGTACCCCGACCGACAGGAGTCTCTCCGATGTTACGCGCCAGCCTTGCCCTGCTGCTTCTCGGCGCCTCTGCGGCGGTACTCGCCCAGAACGGGCGCAGCATCGCCAACGGCAATGCCACCACCTGCCAGGACGTCGCGGACCGCGCCGTCGCCGACCGCCCGGGTGATGCCGTGCCGACCACTCCGGACGCACGCCGTGCGCGCGCCACCGCCGTGCGCAGCAAGTACGCCGCACCCGCCGCATTGACGCCCTCCACCTCGCGGGGTGGCGGCGACGACGACGACACCCCGTTGCCACGCAGCCGCGGCTCCAAGTGGCACAGTTTCCTGCCGGGCATGTTCCGCTGACGCGGACGGCATCACCCGGTGATTGGACTGTTGCGCCGCCTGCGGCGCCCCTCCCCGTCCATCCAGGACGAACTCTGGCGGACCGTAACTACGGACACCCCTTGGGTGTCGGCACTGGATGACGTGCGTTCGGACAGGCTGCGCGGGCTGGCGGCTCGCTTCCTGCACCAGAAGACCATCACGCCGCTCGCCGGCCTGAGCCTGGACGATGCGCAACGCGTGCAACTGGCGGCGCTGTGCTGCCTGCCACTCCTGGAGTTCGGCGAAAGCGGCTTGCGCGGCTGGTCGCAGCTGATCGTCTATCCGGACGCGTTCCGCGTGCAACGCACGCATACCGATGCGGCCGGCGTATTGCACGAGTGGGAAGACGACCTGGCCGGCGAAGCCTGGGACCAGGGTCCGCTGATCCTGTCATGGGCCGACGTGCAAGCCGATCTGGCCGAACCCGATGCCGGCTTCTGCGTCGCCGTGCACGAGATGGCGCACAAGCTGGATGCGCTGGATGGCGAACTGGACGGCACACCGCCCCTGCCGGGCGAGTGGCATGGCCGCTGGGCGCGCGACTTCCAGCGCGCGTACGACGACTTCTGCACGCAGGTCGACCTGGGTCGCGAGACCGTGATCGACCCGTATGCCGCCGAGGCACCGGAAGAGTTTTTCGCCGTCGTCACCGAATACCACTTCTCCGCGCCGGACGTGCTGGCCGACGCGATGCCGGAGGTGTGCGGGCACTTGCGGCGATTCTACGGTCCATCGCCGTTCGCGACGACGTAACGGTTACAGGCCCGGCGGCAACCGCACCTCGAAGCGCGCGCCGCCCAGTTCCTCCGAGCGCAGCACCTGCAGTTCGCCGCGATAGTCGCGGATCAGGTCCTGCACGATCGACAGCCCGATACCGTGCCCCTGCACGCGCTCATCGCCGCGCACGCCCCGCTGCAGCACCTTGGACACGTCCTCCTCGGCGATGCCCGGGCCATCGTCATCCACGGCCAGGAACAGTCCGGGCCTGCGCTGCGGTGCGGTCGCTCCCACCTTCACCGTCAGCAGCACGCGCGAACGCGCCCACTTGAACGCGTTCTCAAGCAGGTTGCCCATCAATTCCTGCAGGTCGCCCGTCTCGCCATGAAAGCGCGCGCGCGGATCGATCTCGAATTCGCAGATGACGCCCTTCGATGCGTAGACCTTTTCCAGTCCCCGCACGATCTCTTCGGCGTTGGGCTCGATGGCGATGGCGGCCGAGAACAGCTTGTGCCCGCTCGAAGCCGCACGCGCAAGCTGGTAGGACACGAGGTTGTTCATGCGCTTGAGCTGCACGTCCAGTTCCTCGCGCAGCGACTGCGGATCGCCGTTGTCGTCGAGCTGCGTGCGCAATACCGCGATGGGCGTTTTCAGGCTGTGCGCCAGATCGGCCAGCGTGTTGCGCTGACGCTCCAGGTTCTCGCGCTCGCTTTCGATGAAGGCATTGATGCTGTCGGTCAGCGGCTCGAGTTCGCGCGGATGGCTCTCCGTCATGCCCGACAGCTCACCCCGCTGCACGCGGCTGAGTTCGAAGATCACCCGCCGCAACGGACGCAGGCTCCAGCGCAGCACCAGCATCTGCAGCAGCAGCAGGATCACGCCGGCACCGCCCAGATAGACCCACAGCGAGCCCCGGAACACGCGGATCTGCGTGCTCAGCGCCTGCGCGTCCTCCAGGATGTAGATGCTGTAGGGAATCTCGGCGTGCTGGTGGGTTGCCGGCCAGGCATAGCCAACGCCGTAGCGATAAGCCTCGCCCTCACTCCCGTCGGCGCGGCGTATCGGCAGCGGACCCTCGAACGTCTCTTCCAGCGCGCCCAGTCGCCTGGGCACCGGCAGTTCCGGGCCCAGCGTCGAGTTGGAGCCCCAGGGCGGCACGTTCTGCAGCACCACCTGCGCATACATGCCGCTGTCGGGCATGTCGAAGCGGGGATCGGGTGTGTTGTAAGGCGGGATCAGCGTGCCGTTGCGACCGAACTCGACCTTGTCGGTGTAGTACAGGGCATAACTCTTCAGCCGCTGGCGCAGGTTGTCCTCGGCGGTGTCGACGAACGCGCGATCCAGCGCGTAACCGGCGAGCGCGAGGAAGGCGAGCAGCGCGAGACTGGCCGCGAGCAGCTGGCGCGCGCGCAACGAGCGCGGACGCCAGCCGTCGAACCGGTCGCGACCGACGTGGGCGGGCGGCACGGCGCCGGAAGGTAGCGCAGGCATCAAATGCTGGCGATGCCGGCGCGGTCCATCAGCCTTCGCCGGTACGCGGGATGGCGAAGCGGTAGCCGCGGCCGCGCACGGTCTCGATCGGCTTCAGCTCGCCTTCGGGGTCCAGCTTCTTGCGCAGGCGACCGATGAAGACTTCCAGTACGTTGGAGTCGCGGTCGAAATCCTGCTGGTAGATGTGCTCGGTCAGGTCGGCCTTCGAGACCAGTTCGCCCGCGTGCATCATCAGGTATTCGAGCACCTTGTACTCGTAACTGGTCAGGTCGACGTTGCTGCCATTGACGCTGACCGTCTGCGCGGCCAGGTCCAGTGCGACCGGACCACACTCCAGCGTGGGCTTGCTCCAGCCGGCCGCGCGGCGCAGCAGCGCATTGACGCGGGCCAGCAGCTCTTCCACGTGGAAAGGCTTGACCAGGTAGTCGTCGGCGCCCTGCTTCAGGCCTTCCACCTTGTCCTGCCAGCTGGAACGCGCGGTCAGGATCAGCACCGGGAATTTCTTGCCTTCGTCGCGCAGCGCCTTGATCAGTTCCATGCCGGACATCTTGGGCAGACCGAGATCGATGATGCCCACGTCGAACGGCACCTCGCGACCCATGTACAGGCCTTCCTCGCCGTCCTGGGCCGCGTCCACCGCAAAGCCTTCGCGCTTCAGGCGCGCGGCGAGGGTTTCACGCAGGGGGGCTTCGTCTTCGACCAGCAGGATACGCATGGACTCTCCTTGGGAATGCGGCGCGGCTTCAGTGACCGCGCGGGCGTGCTCGTGATGAGCCGTGATTCTACGTAAGACTACGGGCGCGGGGGGTTATCACCGCGTGGAGGCTGCGTCATCTCACGCCGGGGCCGCACCTGTGCGTCCATGCCGCGACGGGACGTGCCCGCATCATCCATCGTGCGTACCCGGCCGCGGTCGTCGACATACTTCACGCGATTGATCTCGCGTCCCTCGTACTGCATGCGCTCCACGCTCAGTACCTGTCCACCGGTTTCGTTGCGCACGCGGCGTACCGAATCGGACATCGACGAGCGGTGCCCCATGTTTTCCGCCCGCAATGCGCCGCGCTCGCGCGCTGGCGGCGGATCGTCACGGCCGCGTTCGTCCTGCGCGCGCACCCCGTGGGTGCCCGTTAGGGCGACGAATACCGCCAGGGTGATGGCAGCCAGAGTGGGGGTACGAAAGCGCATAACGGAATCGTAACGGAACTGGGATCGCGAAACTGAACGGAACCCGAAACCGCCTCTTTTGATTGGAAGCGAAGTCTTGGCCCGCAGCGGTGAATCCGTTCTGAATTTATCCACAGGGTCGCGCCCCGCATTCAGACAGATGAACGATCAGAAAACCTCGGCCACACAACACCTTAGCGAGCCGCCACCCGCCTCGATGGCATCCAGCCCCACGCTCCGGACCGCGAAACCCGCGCCGGTTTCGAGCTGCCTGCGGCTGGCGCCGCTGAGCGACGCGCTCGCACGCCGGCTCATCCAGACGGCGTTACCGGTCAGTGCGATCGCGTTGCCGGCGAACGCCGCCTGTTCGGCAGCGGACAGCACCACCACGTGCGGCCCGTAGATCGCCCTCAGCGCATCCACCAGGCCCGGCGCCAGCAACCGGTCGGGACAGACCACGGCGGCACGGCCGGCCAGTACCGCCAGCAGCACGTTGGTGTGGTACTCGCCAGCGGCGAGGTCGAACATCAACGTCGCGCGCAGGCCGAACGCCTCGTGCATGCGCGCCGCGCCGGTCTCGTCACAGCGCTCGGACAGCCCACAGAAGCCGATGCCGCGGGCGCGGTCGATGACCAGTGCCCCCGTGAGTTCGCAGGGATGCGGCTGGGTCGACAGATCGACTTCCGCATATCCCAGCGTGTCTCGGAAGAAACCCCGGATATCGGGCCGTTCCGCTTCACGCTGCCGCACCGGATGGCGCATGCGGCCGATGACCAGTCGCGGCTCCCCACCCACCCGCGCGGTGGCAAACACATTGTTGGGGAACACCGCATCCGGCGTCGCCTCGCAGCCGGGGAAGCAGAACACCGGCACGTCCTCCGACAGCGCACGATGCAGCGCATGGTGTTCGCGCAGTGCGGCGCCGGCATCGAACGCGTCGGCGCCGGCCATATAGCGGTTGTCCTGCGCGGACTGTTCCGCGCGCATGAATCCGTCCGGCGACACCAGGAACGCCGCACGCGCCGTGGCCGGCCCGACATCCGGCGCCAGCGTTCGCACGTGCGCGGCCAAGGCGGCGATGTCGCGCGTGATCATGCGCTCACGCCGCCGGGCGCAGTTCGCGCGTGGTCGCCGCCATCGCCTGCTCCACCAGCGACCAGTCCGCACCCGGCCGGTGCGCGCCTTCGCTCAGGATCTGGCGGAACGCCCTTCCACCGGTCTGTGCATGGAACAGCCCCAGCACGTGGCGGGTCAGGTGCTTCAAGGCCACGCCCTTCGCCAGCTGCTGCTCCACATACGGCCGCCATGCGCGCAGCAGCTCGATGCGCGACGTCGT
Organism: Pseudoxanthomonas sp. LARHCG66; assembly: GCF_052871755.1. Lineage (NCBI taxonomy): Bacteria > Pseudomonadati > Pseudomonadota > Gammaproteobacteria > Lysobacterales > Lysobacteraceae > Pseudoxanthomonas > Pseudoxanthomonas sp. LARHCG66. The sequence continues at coordinate 1,229,338 of NZ_JBIXJW010000001.1, forward strand.
CCCGCCGCCGGACAGCGCCGCCTGCATCTCGTGCAGCACGTAGGGCTCGTGGTACGCCGCGCGGCCGATCATCACGCCATCGCTGTGCTGCAGGTGCTCATGCACCTGCGCCGTGGTGGTGATGCCGCCGTTGAGCGCTACCGTCAGTTCGGGGCGCTCGCGCTTGAGCCGGTACGCCCAGTCGTAGCGCAGCGGCGGGATCTCGCGGTTTTCCTTCGGCGAAAGCCCCTGCAGCCACGCCTTGCGCGCATGCACGAAGAAGACCCGGCAACCGGTGTCCGCCACCGTGTCGATGAAGGCACGGAACAGGCCGTAGTCCTCCTGTTCGTCCACGCCAAGACGGCACTTCACCGTCACGGGAATGTCCACCGCCGCGATCATCGCCGCCACGCAGTCGGCGACCAGGGTGGGCTCCTTCATCAGGCACGCACCGAAGCGACCCGCCTGCACACGGTCGGACGGGCAGCCGACGTTGAGGTTCACCTCGTCATAGCCCCAGTCCTGCGCGATGCGCGCAGCCTGCGCCAGGTGCGCCGGCTCGCTGCCACCCAGCTGCACCGCCACCGGATGCTCGACGGCATCGAATCCCAGCAAGCGATCGCGGTCGCCATGGATCACCGCCTGCGCGTGCACCATCTCGGTGTACAGGCGCGCGTCGGGTGCAAGCAGGCGATGGAACACGCGGCAATGCGTATCCGTCCAGTCCATCATCGGCGCGACGGACAGGCGCAGGGCGGCATGCGGAATGGGGGGCGACGTCATGCCGCCATTGTAACGTGCGGTCCCGGATGGCTCAGGGCGCGGGAACGAAGCGCAACCCCACCCCCGGCTCGGTAGCGATGTAGCGCGGCGCGGTAGCGTCGTCGTGCAGCTTCTGGCGCAGTTTGCCCACCAGGATGCGCAGGTAGTGGGTGTCGTGCTGGTGGGTGGGCCCCCACAGGTCGCGCAGGATCTGCGGTTGCGTCACCACGCGACCGGCATGCTGCAGCAGCAGCGCCAGCAGGGCGAACTCCTTGCGGGTCAGCGCCACCGGCTGGCCATCCAGCGTCACTTCGCGGCGGACCAGGTCTATGTGCAGGTGGCCGTCGTCGAAACGCGGCAGCGCCGCCTCCGCCGTGACCACGCGTGTCCGTAGCAGGCTGCGGATGCGGGCCATCAGTTCCTGCACGCCGAACGGTTTGGTGACGTAGTCGTTCGCCCCCCCATCCAGCGCGGCGACCTTTTCACCCTCCCCGCTGCGCACGGTCAACATGATCACCGGCACCTGCGACCATTGCCGCAGTTCGCGCAATACCTCGTGACCATCCAGGTCCGGCAGGCCGATGTCCAGCACTACCAGGTCCGCGCCATGCGCGGCCAGGGCGGCCAGTCCGGCATGCCCGCTCTCGGCCAGCGCCACCACGTAACCCTGCGCGCGCAGGCTGATGTCGAGGAACCGGCGGATCTGCGGCTCGTCATCGATGACCAGCACGCGTGCCGGCGGCGCGGAAACGGTCACGGGGGATTCGGTAGAGGTCACGGGTCGGCCTGCGGCGCGGGGGTCAGCAGGGGCAGGGTAATCCGCAGCGTGGTGCCGCGCCCATCCCGGCCCGGCAGCGCTTCCACGCTGCCACCATGCGCGCCGACCATGCCCTGGCAGATCGCCAGGCCCAGTCCGGTGCCCTGGCGACCACGGTCGCCGCGCTCCACGCTGTAGAACATGTCGAAGATGCGCGCACGCTCGTCTTCGGGAATACCCGGGCCGCGGTCGCGCACATCGATCCGCAGCGCGCCGTCGACCAGGCGTGCATCCACCTCCACGGCCTCGTGCGGTGGCGAGAACTTCGCCGCGTTTTCCAGCACGTTGAACAGGGCCTGTTCCACCAGCGCCGGATGCACCCAGATCGGTGGCACGTCGGCCGCCACCGTGGTGACGACACGGACCTCCGGTTGATAGCGCTGCAGCCGTCCCACCGCGGAACCGATCAGTTCGTCCACGCCAATCCAGTCGCGGTTGAGGGTCAGTCCGGTGTGGCCCAGCCGGGTCATGTCCAGCAGGTTCTGGATGTAACGGTCCAGGCGCTCGCCTTCATGCTGGATGGTATCCAGCAGGCTGCGTCGATCCTCCTCGCCCATCGCACCCCAGTAGCTCGCCAGGCTGCTGGCGGAGCCGATCATCGATGCCAGCGGCGAGCGCAGGTCGTGCGACACCGAGGAAAGCAGCGCGGAGCGCAACCGCTCGGTCTCGCTGCCGACGCGCGCGCTTTCCAGGTCGGCGACCAGCCGCGTGCGCAACGCCGCCTGGCCGATGTCGTCCACCATGGCTTCGGCCAGGCGCCGCTGCTCGACGTTCAAGCGCGGCGTGTCCTGCGGGACGCGCAGGCCCGCCACCCCCAACGTGCCGCGGTCGTTGCGCAGCGGCAGGAACCACCAGTGCGCACCGGCCAGCGTGTCGGTGAAGCGGCCGGTGGGCTGCCCATGCTTCTGCGCCCAGTCCGCCGCGCTGCGATCGATCTCCGCGTCCGGCGCGGCGCCTGCGTCGGTCACGGTGGTGTCAACGCGCAACCATGCCGCCACGCCCAGCGCGTCCTCCAGCGCCTTGCGCCCCGCCACCAGCACCTGCCCCAGGTCGGCAGCGCCCGCCAGGTGCCGTCCCAGTGCCTGCAGGGCGGTGGCGTGTGCATTGGCCGCGCGCAGTGCCAGCACCTGCATGCGCAGCCGCGATGCCAGCCTGCCGGCCACCAGCGCCGCGATCAGGAACAGGAACACCGTGGTCACGCCCTGGCGCGCGCCGATATGGAAGGTGAAACGGGGTTCGATGAAGAAGAAGTTGTACGCGAGGAAGCCCAGCAGCGCCGCCACCACCGCAGCAGCCATGCGCGTGCGCGAAGCCACCAGCACCACCGCCACGATGAACACCATCGACAGGTCGTCGATGCCGATCCAGCGTTCGGCCAGCCACCCCACCGCCACCGCGAGCATCGAGGCCACGACGGCGAACGCCAGGTCATGGCGCGCCAGCAGTCCGCCCGCCGGCCGGCCGCTGCGCCGTGCACGCGCACGCGCCTCGGGGGTGTTGACGATGACGAGCTCGTAGTGGGCCGCACGTTGCAGCAGCTGTTGCGTCAGGGTGCGGTTGAACATGCGCGCCACCGGCCGCTCGCGCGTGCGTCCCAGTACCAGGGTGGAGACGCCGCTCTGCGAGGCGTGGTCCAGCAACGTATCGGCGATGCTCGCGCCATGCAGCAGTACGGTGTCGGCTCCCAGCTTGCGGGCCAGCGCGAAGGCGTGATCGATCTCCGATTGCCTGGCTTCATCCAGCGCTTGCCGCGCCTGTACCGTCACCACGGTCCACGGCGCATCACGCCGCTCGGCCAACCGTCGCGCCACCCGCACCAGATAGTCGGACTGGCCCATGCCGTCGATGGCCACCAGCACGCGGCGCCGCACCGGCATGCCGGGCAGGCCGCGCGCGGTCTGTTCCTCGCGCAGGTCGCTGTCCACGCGGTCGGCCGCCGTCTGCATGGCCAGTTCGCGCAGGGCGATCAGGTTGGACGGCGAGAAGAACGCCTGCAGCGCCTGCGATGCCTGTTCCGGCAGGTACACCTTGCCCTGGTGCAGGCGTTCGATCAGCTCGCGGGGCGGCAGGTCCACCAGCACGATATCGCGCAGGCGGTCGAACACAGCATCCGGCACCGTCTCGCTGACGCGCACGCCGGTGATCCGGTGGACGACATCGTTGAGACTTTCCAAGTGCTGGATGTTGATCGTGGTGTGCACGTCGATGCCGGCGTCCAGCAGTTCGATCACGTCCTGCCAGCGCCGTTCGTGGCGACTGCCGGGCGCATTGCGGTGGGCCAGTTCGTCCACCAGCGCGATCTGCGGACGCCGTGCCAGCAGCGCATCCAGATCCATTTCTTCCAGCCACCGTCCCTGGTAGGCCACGCGCCTGCGCGGCAGGATCTCCAGCCCCTCGGTCAGCGCGGCGGTCTCCGCGCGCCCGTGCGTCTCCACGATGCCCACCACCACGTCCCTGCCCTGCCGGCGCAGTTCGCTGGCGCGGGACAGCATGGTGTACGTCTTGCCCACACCGGGCGCCGCGCCCAGGAAGATCGTCAGCCGCCCGCCCCGCTCGCGCTGCAGGTGGTCGATCAGGGCATCGGCCTGGCGGTGGCGTGGGTCGGTCATGGACATAGTGTGCTCTCAACTGTTGCGTGACGACGGAATCGCAGGTGGAGGAGCGACATCCGTCGCGGCGTACGGGCCGCCCGCGACATCAGGACCCTCGCGCCTTGGCCCCGGGAAATCGCCTTCAAGGAAATGTTCCTCGACCTCAAGGCAATTTTCCTTGGCCGCAAGGCTTTTCTGTTCCATGTAGACCATGCGTGCTGCGTCGTCTCGGCTATCTGCCTCGGCGTCGCACCTTTCTGGTTCGGGTACGGGATTCTTTTTTGCTTGTCAGCTCACCTGAAAGCGTTGCGCGGGAAGAATTTTTCCTCGTCTTCTCACTTGTCCGCCTCGATGCCGCGCCTTTCTGGTTCGAGAGCGAGGAGATTTTCCTCGTCGCCGAACCTTTGAGCATTGGCGCCGAGGAAATCTGCTTCGTCACCTCACCTATCTGGCTTGATGCCGTACTTTTCTGGTTCGCATGCGAGGTCTTTCCCTGTGTTGTCTCGCCGAAGAAGCTCGTAAGCGGGGAGATTCTCCTCGTCGCATCACCCTTGCGCATGGCGAGCACACCCATGCCTTCTCCCCGCCTGTGGGGAGCCGCGTAGCCCGGGTAAGCGCAGCGCACCCGGGGCACCGCGACCTGTCGGCACCCCGTTCCCCGGATGCGGCCGCTGGCCTTATCCGGGCTAAGCCGGCTTCGAAGGCATTGTGCAGCCGTGACCCGCAGCGGCTTCGTCGCCCCTCACCCGCCTTCGGCACCCTCTCCCCGCAGGCGGGGAGAGGGGTACTGCCGTTCCACATCGCCAGGAAACACCCTTCTCCCCGTTTACGGGGAGAAGGTGCCCAGCGGGCGGATGAGGGGCGAGCGGAGGCTGGGCACTGTCCGGTCACGCAACATCTCCACATGCGTGCGCGTTGTTTCGCAACACTCGATCCGCCTTGCAATGCCAGCGACTGCGGCTCCGTCGGCTCCTCACCCGCCTTCGGCACCCTCTCCCCGCAGGCGGGGAGAGGGGCACTGCTGTTCCACATCGCCAGGAAATACCCTTCTCCCCGTTTACGGGGAGAGGGAACGTTCGATCCACATCGCTTGCCTACCTCCATCTCTGCGCGCGGGGCGAGGAGGAGTTACTTCTCCGCATCCATCGCCAGGTTCAGCTCCAGCACGTTGATCCGCGGCGCGCCGAGGACGCCGAACTGCGGGGCCTCGGTATGCGCGGCGACGAGGCGTTCGACTTCCGCCGCCTTGATGCCGCGCGCACGCGCAACGCGGGCGATCTGGATGCGCACCGCGGCCGGCGACAGGTGCGGGTCGATGCCGCCGCCGGACTGGGTGACCAGGTCGCTGGGCACGTCGGCTGGCGCCACGCCTTCGCGCGCGGCGACGGCAGCGCGCGCCTCGTCGATGCGCGTGCGCAGGTCCGGGTTGGTACGCGCCTGGTTGCTGCCGGCCAACGCCATCACATCGTACCCGGCCGCGGAAGGACGCGACTGGAAATAGCGGTCGTCGGCGAACGGTTGCGCGACCAGTGCCGAACCGATCACGCGACCGTCGCGTTCGACCAGACTGCCGGTGGCCTGGTGCGGGAACAGCACGCGACCCAGGCCGGTGCCCGCCAGCGAATACAACAGGCCGAAGCCGAGCAGCGAAACGGCGGCCAGCATGAGTGACGGGCGCAGCGCGCTGCGGGCAGGGGCAGGAGTGGAAGCAGCATTCATGGCAATTCCTCAGGCGCCGGTGAGGGCGGCCAGCAACAGGTCGATGAGCTTGATGGCGGCGAACGGCAGCAGCACGCCGCCGACGCCGTAGACCAGCATGTTCCGGCGCAGCAGCGCGGTGGCGCCGGCCGGGCGGAAGCGCACGCCGCGCAGCGCCAGGGGGATCAGCAGCGGAATGATGATGGCGTTGAAGATCAGCGCAGCCAGTACCGCGTTCGTCGGGCTGGACAGGTGCATCACGTCGAGCGCGCTCATCGAAGGGATGGCGGCCGCGAACAGCGCCGGCAGGATGGCGAAGTATTTCGACACGTCGTTGGCCAGCGAGAACGTGGTCAGCGCGCCACGCGTGATCAGCTGCTGCTTGCCGACTTCCACGACCTCCAGCAGCTTGGCCGGGTCGGAGTCCAGGTCGACCATGTTGCCCGCCTCCTTCGCCGCCTGCGTGCCGGAGTTCATCGCCAGGCCGACGTCGGCCTGCGCCAGCGCAGGCGCGTCGTTGGTGCCGTCGCCGACCATGGCGACCAGGCGGCCGCCGGCCTGTTCCTGCCGGATGCGCGCCAGCTTGTCCTCGGGACGCGCTTCGGCGATGTAGTCGTCCACGCCGGCTTCGGCGGCGATGGCGGCGGCGGTCAGCGGGTTGTCGCCGGTGATCATCACCGTGCGGATGCCCATCGCCCGCATGTGGGCGAACTTCTCCTTGATGCCGTGCTTGACCACGTCGGAGAGTTCCACCACGCCGAGCACGTGCTGGCCATCGCTGACCACCAGCGGGGTGGCCCCATTGCGCGCGACCTGTTCGACGCGCGCGGTGAGTTCGGCCGGCGCACTGCCACCCAACGCCTGCACGTGCTGCAGGATGGCGTCGGCGGCGCCCTTGCGGATGCGGCGTGCGCGACCGGGGCCGTCACCGGCCAGGTCCACGCCGGACATGCGCGTCTGCGCGGTGAAGGCGACGAACTGCGCCTGCGCCGGTTCCACCAGCGTGGCGCCCTGCTCGCGCGCCAGACGCACGATGGATTTGCCTTCCGGCGTCGGGTCGGCGAGCGAGGACAGCATGGCGGCATCGCGCAGCTGCGCGTGATCGATGCCGGCCAGCGGGTGGAACAGCGTGGCCTGGCGATCGCCGTGGGTGATGGTGCCGGTCTTGTCGAGCAGCAGCACATCGACGTCGCCGGCTACTTCCACCGCTTTGCCGGACTTGGCCAGCACGTTGGCGGCCAGCGCGCGGTTCATGCCGGCGATGCCGATGGCCGGCAGCAGGCCGCCGATGGTGGTCGGGATGAGGCAGACCAGCAGCGCGACGAGCAGCAGCGGGTCGAGCTTGGCGCCGACGAAGCCGGCGATGAAGGGCAACGAGACCACGACGATCAGGAAGGTCAGCGTCATCGTCAGCAGCAGCAGGCCGAGCGCGGTCTCGTTCGGCGTCTTTTGCCGGTTGGCGCCTTCGACCAGCGCGATCATGCGGTCGAGGAAGCTGTGGCCGGGCTCGGCGGTGATCTTCACCACGATCTCGTCGGACAGCACCTTGGTGCCGCCGATCACGCCGCTGCGGTCGGTGCCGGCTTCGCGCAGCACCGGCGCGGATTCGCCGGTGACGGCAGACTCGTTGATGGTGGCCAGGCCCTTGACGATCTCGCCGTCGGCGGGGATCTGCTCGCCGGCAGAGACAATGACGTAATCACCGGGCCTCAGTTCGGCCGCCGGAATGCGCCGCTCGGCACCGCCCAGCGGCGTGTCGATGCGACGCGCGACGAGGTCCTTGCGAGCGCGGCGCAACGACGCCGCCTGGCCGCGGCCGCGCGCCTCGGCGACCGCTTCGGCGAAGTTGGCGAACAGCACGGTGACAAACAGCAACGCGGTCACCGCCCAGCCGGTGCCCGGCGCGGTGGTGCCGGCCAGCGTGAGGCCGGCGGTCAGCACCGTGCCCAGCCAGACCACGGCCATGACCGGGTTCTTGAACGCATGCTGTGGGGCAAGCTTGGCGAAGGAGCTGATCACGGCGGCGCGGAAACCCGCGCTGTCGAGCAGGACCGGCGCACGGCCGGCAGAGCGTGAGGAGGAAGGATTCATGTAGGTGTTCTCAGAGCGCGCCCAGGGCCAGGTGGTCGGCGATCGGGCCGAGGACCAGCACGGGCATGAACTGCAGCAGGGTCAGGATGACGACCACGGCGATCAGGGTGAGCGCGAAGGTGGGGGTTTCGATCTGCAGCGTGCCGGGGCCTTCGGGTGCGGCGCGCTTGCGCGCGAGCGAGGCGGCGATGGCCAGCGGCAGGATCAGCGCGGGGTAGCGGCCCAGCGCGAGTACCAGCGACGCGCTCAGGTTCCACCAGTACGTGGCATCACCCAGGCCTTCGAAGCCCGACCCGTTGTTGGCGAAGGCGGACGTGTACTCGTAGAACACCTGGCTGATGCCGTGGAACGACGGATTGGAAGTGCCGGTGATCGCCGGCACCGCGAGGGTGAGGGCGGTCAGGCCCAGCAGCACCAGCGGCTGTAGCAGCACCAGCACGGCCAGCAGCTTCACTTCATGTGCTTCGATCTTGCGGCCGAACAGTTCCGGCGTGCGGCCTGTCATCAGTCCGGCCAGGAACACGCTGAGCAGCAGGTAGACGAGGAACTGCTGCAGGCCGCAGCCGATGCCGCCCCAGATGCTGTTCACCAGCATGTTGCCGAGCGTCACCAAACCGGTGAGTGGCGCCAGCGAGTCGTGCATCGCATTGACGGAGCCGTTCGACGTCTGCGTGGTGACGGCCGCCCACAGTGCGGACGGCGCCGCGCCGAAGCGCACCTCCTTGCCTTCCATCACGGCGATGTCGGTGGACGTGCCGGACAGGCTTTCGGACCACAACGCCGCGCCGGCCGAGACCAGCGACATCGTCAGCATGGTGCCGAACACCAGCGCGGTGAACTTCCTGCGCCCGGTGAAACTGCCCACCATGAAGGCGATGCTGACCGGGATGAGGATGATGGCCAGCGTTTCCAGCAGATTGGAGAGCGGCGTGGGGTTCTCCAGCGGCACGGCGCTGTTGGGGCCGTACCAGCCGCCCCCATTCGTGCCGAGCTGCTTGGCCGCAACCATCGGCGCGACCGGGCCGACCGCGATCTTCTGCTCGCCCATCTGCGCGGCGGCATCGACGGGCGTCGCCACCGGACCGCCCTGCAGCGTGGACGGCACGCCCTGCCAGGTCAGCAGCACCGACCACAGCAGGCACAGCGGCAGCATCACGCGCACGGCCGGGCGGATAACATCGGCCCAGTAGTTGCCGACATCGGCGCCACCGTTGCCCTGCGCCTCCGTCGTGTTCTTCCCTCGCCCACCGAAGAAACCGCGCAACGTCGCCACGACCAGCGCCAGGCCCATCATCGGCGTGACCACCTGCAACCCGACGATGCCGGTCATCTGCGCCAGGTGCGAGAGCTGCGCCTGGCCGGCGTAGTGCTGCTGGTTGGTGTTGGTGAGGAACGACACCATCGTGTGCAGCGCCAGGTCCCAGCGCATGTTCGGGGCGTCGTTGGGATTGAGCGGCAGCCAGGCCTGGGTCATGAAGACGAGCCAGGCCAGCAGGCCCAGCACCAGGTTGCTCAGCAGGAAAGCCTTCGCATAGGCCTTCCAGTCCATGCCCTGCGCCGGATCAATGCCGAGCAGCCGGTACAGCGGACGCTCGATCCAGCCGAACAGCGCATCGCCGCGCATCGGCGCACCGCGCATCACCGCGGCCAGGTACCGGCCCAGCGGCCAGCCCAGTGCGATCGCAAGCGCGAAGACAAGGAGGAATTCAGTCATGGGTATCGTCCATCGGCATGCGCGCACACCGCGTGATCAGCAGGAACAGGAGGCCGGCGCCGGCGAGCACGCCCGCGAGCGCCAACATCAGGTGGAGGAAGTCGGTGGCCATGGCGGCGGTCAGAACGCGGCTTGCAGCGCCGCTTCGACGCGCGAGCCGGCCAGACCCGGAAACAGGTCCCTGGCGCTGCTGTCGGTGGCGTGCGCCGTCACGCGCAGTTCGAACGGCGCTTTGAATGCCCACACCGCGCCGAGCTGCGCATGCGCGTAACTGTCGTCGTAGGCGTCGTCCAGCCAGTAGTAACCGGCGGCGGCTTCCAGGCGGACCTGCTCGTTCAACGGCAACTTCGCGCCGACCTGTGCATAGATGCCGGCTTCGTCGGTGGCCAGCGCCTCTGTGGAGTAGCCCAGCTGCGCCCAGTAGTTCTGCTTCCAGGTCAGCGTGCCGATCGCCTCGGTCCAGTTGAGGTCGACGGTGGTGGACGGATAGCGGTAGTGGGTCAGGTTGACATCGAGCGCCCAGTCTTCGGCGACGTTGCCGCTCCAGCCGAGGGTGACATCGAGTTCACTGCTGGCCCGGGTCTCCGGCGCGAACTCGACGTTCGAGCCCCACACGGCGCCGTAGAGGCCGTTGTCGGCCGACGCCTTGAAGCCGGCCTGCACCGCAGGATCGCCTTGTGTCTGGGTGGTGCCGCGCCACACGTAGTCGGTGGTCAGCGCTGCCGAGCCGCCGCCGGTGGCGGCGTATGCCGGCGCGGTGATGACGAGTGCGAGGGAGAGCGCTGCGGCGGCGCGCAAGGCAGGCGTTCGCCTGCCGGTACGGGGGAGTGCGGGTGACATGTCCGGGTTCCAGGCGGAGGGTGGTCCGCCGACCCGGACAGTCTGTTCTCCGCGCGCGTAAAGGCGCTATTTACGCTGTTCGCTGCGCCGTAAAGTCTGCGTAAACCTCTCCGGCCAACCGCGGTCAGCCCGACGCGCGCGTCCTGCCGCTGCGGCCGAGCACATGATCCGCATCCTGGTCGAAGGTGGGCGCTGCGAACGGATCGGGCCCCACGGTGCGGCCGAACGCGATCGGGCGGGTGACGCCGCGATAGCTGCCGATCACCGGATGCGCGATCTCCGCCACCATGTCCTCGGCCAGCACCTGCGGATGCTCGAACATGTCCTCCACCCGCCGCGCCGCCGCACAGGGCACTTCGTCGCCGAAGTGCGCCTCCCATTCCAGCGCATCGCGGTTGCGCAGCGCCTCGTGCAGGCGCGGCACGATGTCGGCGGCGTGCTGGGCTCGCTTGCGCACGGTGTCGTAGCGCGGATCGTCTGCCAGCGCATCCAGCCCGGTCAGCCGGCACAGCGCCTTCCAGAAGCGCTGCGTGTTCGCGGACAGGTACAGGTAGCCCTCACGCGCGGGATGGATGCCGGTGACGCCGCCCGACCGCATGTCGCGGCCGATGTCCAGCGCCTCGCCTTCGGCCCAGATCATGCGCGCGGATTGCATGGTCAACGCACTGCGCAGCAGCGACACGCCGACGAACTGGCCAAGCCCGCTGCGTTCACGCTCATACAGCGCCGACGAGACGCCGGCCGCGAGCAGCGCCGCCGCGTAGTAGTCCACCACCGAGCCGTAGATGATCTCGGGGGCACCGCCGCGCTTGCCCTGCAGCGTGCACATGCCGGTCATGGTCTGCAGCACCTGGTCGTAGCCGGCCTTGTCCTTCATCGGCCCATGCTCGCCATAGCCGGTGACGGCGCAGTAGATCAGGCGCGGATTGATCACCGACAGGCTGTCGAAGTCGATGCCGAGACGCTTCGGCACGCTGGGGCGGAAGTTGTGCACCAGCACGTCGGCCTCGCGCACCAGCCGCAGCAGCGCGGCGTGGTCGGCCGGCTGCTTCAGGTCCAGCACCACGCCCTGCTTGCTGCGGTTCACCCCGAGGAACGCGCGGCTCTCCTTTTCCAGCGTGGACGGATACTGGCGAAGGTTGTCGCCGTCCGGCGGCTCGACCTTGATGACGTCCGCGCCCTGGTCGGCCAGCAGCGTGCAGCCGTAGGGGCCGGCGATATAGGCGCTCAGATCGAGCACCTTCACGCCGCTGAGCGGGCCCGCAGCGCCCTGGCGCAGGCGCGAACGGAAGGGAGACGCGTTGTCCATGGGAGAAGCCTCCTTCAGCCGCCGCCACGACGGCGATGGCAAGTCTGTGCCACGCGGCGGACCGGATACAGCCAGCCGCCGTACTTTCTTCTGCCACAAATTCTTGCGAGCGCCGATGCCTTCATGCCGGCGGCAACGACAGCCAGGTGAGGCGCCAGGCGCCATCCACGCGGCCACCCGCGCGGTAGTACGGCCAGAACAGCAGGGGCGCGCGATAGCCCAGTTGCATGGCGATGCCCGCGCCTTCTTCGCCGTCGCTGACGGGCAGCACCTGCAGCCAATCGTCCTGCGGGCCATCCGGCAGCCGGATGGTTTCTTCGGTCTTGAAGCCATCGATCAGTTCGGTGGCGTAGACCAGGGGGCCGCGGGTCAGGCCGACGTAGCGCAGGTCCAGCACCTGCTGCCTGACGTCGCCGCCGTCGGGCGCGCGCGACTCCTGCACATTGCGCAGCGCGTGGTGGTGCAGGACGGGCCGTAGCGGGAACACGATGGTCAGCAGATCGCCCGCGCTCCAGCGTCGCGTCACGCGGGCGAAGGTGCCGGGCACCACGTCCGCGCCCACCGCCTCGCCATTCACGCTGACGGTGGCACCGTGCGCCCATGAGGGCACGCGCAGGCGTACTTCGAAGCTGGCGTCGTGCTCCGGCTCGACCTGCAGCGACACGGTACCGTCGAACGGGTACGTGGTGTGCTGGCGCAACCGCAATGCACCCGCGCGGGGATGCACCAGGCGTGCTTCCCCGGGTCCGTACACATTGATGGCCACGGCGTTGCCGGCCTGCGTGTACGCGATGGAGGGCAGCTCCTCCAGCGCCATCGCGCCGCTGGACTTGCAGCAGCGCCAATACGTGGTGTGCACGCGACGGCCATTCGGGAACGAGTAGTAGCACCAGTCCTCGCCATTGGGCGCGTGGGCACCGAGCAGATCGTTGTAGGCCGTGCGCTCGATTTCCTCTGCGTAGCGCGCTTCGCCGGTCAGGCGCAGCAGCTCGCGGTTGAGCTGGATCCAGGCCAGCAGCGAACAGGTTTCCACATACGCGTTGGGGCTGAAGCTGCCGGGCGCATTGAACACTTCGCGCGAGCGATGCGCCACGCCCCCCCACGGGCCACCGCCGAGGGTGAGATGGCGCTCGCGGATGCTTTGCCACACGCGATCCACGGCCTCGTGATAGCGCGCCTCGCCCGTGGCGCGCGCCAGCTTGGCCAGTCCGACCAGGTTCCAGGCCAGCTGATAGGCCTTGCCGGTGGCGATCTCCGCCGCATCCGCACCGGCCAGCGCGCGCGTCAGCAGCGCCAGCGGTGCGTGGGCGTCGGCCTGCGCCAGCACGTGTTCGGCCAGCTGCAGGTAGCGCGCTTCGCCCGTGGCGAAGTACAGCTCCATCGCCGGATCCATCAACACGGTCGCCGACATGCCGTGATGGTTGCCCAGCGTGGTGATGTCGATGCCGCCTTCCGTCAGCACCTGCCAGCACAGGTCGCCGATCCGGCGTGCGGCCTCCAGGTAGGCCGCGTCCGGGAAGTGGCGATGCACTTCCAGCAGGCCGAGGATCAGGTAGCTGTGCGTCCAGATGTCCCAGGTGCGCAGCGCGGGCGCGCCATCCCACGTCAGCGGCTTCGGGGGCTGCGGGTGCATGAAACGGCGCGCAGGCGCGTAGTTGCCCAGGTAGCCGTCGGGCTGCTGCCGCGAGACCAGGTAATCGGCGACACGGCGCACGTTCGCCTGCAGGCCGGCATCACCGTCGCGCGCGGCGGCACGCGCGGCGGCGACCAGCCATTTGCCGGCGTGTTCGCCGTACCAGTCGCCCTCTTCGTTGTGGTCGACATGCTGCGGCGCGAACAGGGCGATCGCGGGACTGTGCTCATCCACGATGAAATGGTGGAGGCGCCCGGCGCGGTTCGCGTCCAGCGCCGCGCCAAGCACGCCGCCCAGCGTGACCTGCGCGGGTGACGGCAGCTGCAGCCCCTCGTCGGGCATTGTCGCGGTCATCCTGCGTCCACCAGGCAACGGAAGCCGATGCGGCCGGAGCGGTCCTTGCCCGGTGCCATCAGCAGGAGCTTTCCGTGCTGGTCCAGCCGCTTGGCCTGCGGGAAGTACCAGTGCGACGTGCGCGGCTCGTAGTCGCTGCCACCGCGCACGATGGCCGCGCGGGTGTGCTCGTCGTGGAACTCGTCCGTCCATTGCCAGATGTGCCCCACCAGGTCCTGCACACCGAACGGGCTGGCCCCGGCGGGGTACCTACCTACATCGGCCGGCGGCGGCAACGTGCGGCCGCGGAACACCGGCGGCGCCGTGTCGTCGCGCCACGCATCGCCCCATGGATACAGCCGACCATCCGTGCCCTGCGCGGCGTACTGCCATTCCCACCCATGCGGCAGACGCTTGCCCGCCCAGGCGGCATAGGCGCGCGCATCCTCCAGCGACACCCAGGTGACAGGCTTGTTCTCCCACCCGGGCTGCGGCGCACCCTCGCGCCAGTCGCGCAGGAAGTGCTGCGCGTCCTGCGGCGCGTAGCCGGTCGCGTCCATGAAGGCTTTGTACTGCGCGTTGGTCACCGGGTGGCGGTCGATGTGGAAAGCCTTCATCTGCATGCGGCGGCGGTGGTGCCTGCGCGCGGTCGGCTCCCACGGAAACTGCACGTCCACGCCTTCCCACATCTGCCCTTCGATCTCGATACCCTGCACGGCGAACAGGAACTCGCCGGACGGGATCGTCACCATGCCGTCCGGCGCCGCGGCCTGCGGTGCGGTCGGCGCGATTGGCTGCAGCACCTGCGGCAACGCGGTCCACTGCGCGGACAGCGATGCCAGCGGCGTAGCGGCGCGTTCGGCCATCCGGGCCAGGAACGTGTCGAGGCCTTCTTCCTGCACGCCATCGCGCAGCGCCAGCAGCGCGCCGAAACCCCGGCCTTCCAGCGTCGTCTCCAGGATCGCCTGGCCGTCGATGATGCGTGGCGACAGCGCGGTACCGTTCCACAGGTCGAAATAACGCGTGCCGTCCACATGCGGCACGGCGAGCTGTTCGCCTTCAATCGGATATTCGTGGCGGTTGACCAGGGTCCACAACGTGCGGCCCTCGCCCGGGAAGCGGCTGGCGAAGATGCCGGCCTGCAGCGTGCGCTCGTACGGGCGCCAGTCCAGGCTGACCAGCAGCGGCGCGAAACGGCGGTAGAGGATGGCGATGCGGCGCAGCGATTCGGCATCGCGCGGGGTCAGCTGGTTCCACAGGCCCCAGACATTTTCCCACGCGTTGTAGCCCACGCCATTGAAGAAGATGTACTGCAGGTCGTGGTTGCGGTCGCGGCCCCAGCGGTTCTCGTAGTTGATCATGTGGCGCGGTTCCAGCCACTTGAACTTCGCTATCGGCGGCACGACTTCGTTCGGCGCCTTCTTGCCCCAGCTCTGCACGTTCCAGATCAGGTGCTCCTCGGCGCTGATCGTGGATTCCGGCTGCACCACCACCGGATGGCCCAGCGCATCGCAGGCGTCGAAGAACGCACGCGGCACACCGTTGTAGGTGTCGCCATTGATGCCGTCCGCACCCACCGCCTTGACGATCTTCGCGATGGCCTGCCAGTCCGGTTCGCCTTCGTCGCGGGTGCCGTTGTCCCACGGCATGGTGGTGAGGAACACGCGCACGCCGCGACGGTGGAAGTCCTCGATGGCACCCCGCAGCGCCTCCAGCCCACCCGGCAGGCTGCGGGCGAAATCGAACTGGTTGCGGTCGTCCACGCCGATATTGGGGTACACGCACCACAGCAGCACGCTGTCGAGGCCGCCGTAGCGCGCGTCCAGGTCATCGAGGTAGCGATCGACCGTATATCGGCCGGCGACGGGATCGTAGAGGTACCGGTCCTCGACCATCACCTGCGCATGCACGAAGTTGCGCTGCGCCCATTGCAGTTCCGGCCGGCGGTAGTTGGCGTCGTCGTAGCCGATGCGGGTCAGGTGCTCGCGACGCCAGTCCTTCAGTTCCGCGACCCAGTCGTCGGCCGAGGCGTTGGCATCGATCTTCCACTGGCCGATGTCGGCGAACGGCCAGCCCGGCGCCTTGCCCGGCGTGGGCAGGTAGCGCTGGGTGGTGACGTGGGAGAACTTGTATTCGGTCTTCACCGGCGATGGCAGCGCGTCGGTGGCGTCCGGTGTGTCGGAGGGATCGGGGGGCGTGGGGGAATTCATGGAATGGGTCTTTCAATCGGAACCGGTGATACCGCAGTAAGCAGCGAGGGCAGCCTTGTGGTCGGGCGCTTCGACCTGCGCGGCCAGCCATGCATCGACCTCGTCGCGCGCCGGGATGCTGGCCTGCGCACCCAGGCGCGTGCATGCCAGGGCCGATGCCGCACTGGCGAAGCGTAACGCGTCCGCAAGCGGTGCATGCTGCGCCAGCCGGGCGGCGAGCGCACCGCAGAACGTATCGCCCGCAGCCGTGGTATCCACGGCATCGATGCGGAACGCCGGCTGCAGGAACAGTTCGCCCCCGCGCCTCGCGACACAGCCGCGGGCGCCCAGTGTGGCGACCACGCACGGCACCGGGAGGCGCGACATCTGCGCGACCAGCGTGCCGGGACCGGCGAGCGCGGCAAGTTCGCCTTCGTTGACCACCAGCAGGTCGACGTCCTGCAGCAACAAGGGCGGAAGCGCGGTGGCGGGCGCGGCGTTCAGCAGCACGTGCACGCCGGCGGCGTGTGCCACGTGTGCGAAGCTCGCCACGGCATCCAGTGGCGTTTCAAGTTGGAGCAGCAGGTGGGTGACACCGAATAGGGAAGGCAGGTGGTGCGGGCGCAGGGCAGCATTTGCGCCCGGCGCCACGGTGATCGCATTTTCCGCGTCGTCGGACAGGCAGATGAAAGCGGTGCCGCTGGCGACATCGGGCGCGCGGACGATGTGCGTCGCCACGCCGGCATCCACCAGTGCGGCTTCCAGCACCGTGGCGTAGGGATCATCGCCCAGCGCCAGCAGCATGCGCGTCGCCACGCCACCCGCGCGCGCGCAGGCCACGGCCTGATTGGCGCCCTTGCCGCCGGGGAAGGTGGCGAAGTCGCGACCGAGCACGGTTTCGCCCGGCGCGGGCACATGCGGCGCGCGGACAACGAAATCCAGGTTGGCCGAACCGGCCACCAGTACCGGCGCCTTCATGGCGACACCGTTGAATAGACCTGCCGGTAGAACGGCGCCGCGATCTTCGGCAACGCGGGGGCGCCGTCCGTCGGCAGGTGCTGCGACATGAGCACGATCACCAGCTTGCGGCTACGGTCGATGGTGAACCACGTGGACGCAGCGCCGGACCAGCCGAACTGCCCCTGCGAGCCAGGTCGCGTTGTCTTCGCGGTATCGGTGACCACGTAGCCGCCCAGGCCAAAACCTTCGCCCGCCTCCGGGTAGGCGACCGGCGGATCGAAACGCACGAGCTGGTCCTGCATCATCTGGTCGACGGTCGATGGCTGGAGCAGGCGGATGCCATCCAGTTCCCCGCCGTTGGCGAGCATGCGCGCAAAACGCAGGTAATCGGCGGCCGTCGAGTACAGGCCGCCCGCGCCGCTGCGGTAGGCACGCAGCGGAATGCCCGGCTCACGCGCGGAAGGCGTATCCGCCAGCACGCGATGGCCCTCGGCGTTGCGCGTGGTCAGCGCCATGATCCGCCCGCGCTGCGATGCCGGCACCTGGAAGCCGGTGTCGCGCATGCCGAGGGGCGCGAAGATCCGCGACTGCAGGAACACATCGAACGGCGTCCCACTGGCCACCTCTACGACCCGCGCCAGTACCTCGCTGTTGACGCCGTCGTACCGGAACCGGGTACCGGGTTCATCGGCCAACGGCGCGCGTGCGACACGGCGTGCGTAGTCCGCCAGATCTTCCGCGTCTTCCGGCGCCTGCTGCTGAAGCAATGCCGACGCCACCCGGATATCGTCGCCGCCAGTGGCGAAGCCCGCCGTGTGGGTCAACAGATGGCGCACGGTCAGGGGACGATGCACCGCCATGAGCTGCGGCTCCGCCTCGCCGCCGCCAGCCACGCGCTGCAACCCGGCGAACCCGGGCAGATAGCGCGCGACCGGATCATCCAGCCGCAACCTGCCCTCCTCCACCAGCATCAACGCCGCCACCGAGGTGATCGGCTTGGTCATGGAATAGATGCGGAAGATCGCATCTTCGCGCAGGGGCGTGCCTTGCAGGTCGGCCTCGCCCATGGCCCGGTGATAGACCCGCGCATCCTCCTGCCAGACGTCGGCCACCACGCCAAGGTATCCCGCTTGGTCCGTCGTCCGTTGGAGGTATTCGTCCAGGCGATCCAGGGATGCCGCCGGCTGCGCCGCGGCGAACCACGGCAGCGTGAGCAGCACAAGACCCCACCACGACGGTCGCCGACGGCCACCTGCCTGTGCAGGTGGCGCGGAGGCGACACGGTTGGCCAGCATCTGCCGTGGGGACAGCGAAGGATCCAAGATCAGAACGTGATGGTGTGGGTGATGGACACCATCCTGCCACGGCCCGCCCAGTAGTTCTGGAAGCCCTCCAGCTGCGACCAGCTGAGGATGTACTGCTTGTCGGTCAGGTTTTCGATGCCGAGCGAGAACTTGCCGAAGCGTTCGGTCTCGTAGTTCACACCCAGGTCGAACAGGGTGTAGCCGTAGGTGTTCTCTTCATACTCGAATTCCCGCCCGTCGAAATCCCGAACGTCGCTTCCCGAAAGATGACGGTCCGCCAGTCGCGTCGCGCCCAGCGTCACGTTTCCGTTGGGCAGGAAATTCCATGTCACCGACGCCGAGATCTTGTCCGGATTGATGTCCAGCACGCCCATCGGCTTGTTCAACCCGCCGGCACCGTAGTCGCCGTTTGGCGCTGCGGCCCAGAACGCGGTCTTGCCGCGGATCCGCGAGTACAGCGCACTGACCTTCCATTGCTCGTTGAAACGCCAGTCGCCACTTACCTCGATGCCTTTGATGCGGGTGGGGGCACGGGTGAGGATGAAATCGTTGTTGTTGGGATCGATGGCGAGCGATGTGCCGAACGGCGTCTCCGAGTCATAGTGCGACGCGCTGAACGAGCCGTGCTGCCCGCGCCAGTTGACGCCGAACTCCGTGTTTTCCACCACGATGGCCGCGATGTCCGCGATACGGTCAACCGACTGTCCCGGCACGCTGATGTTGCGCAGCGGAATGCCGATGTTCGGCAGGCCAAACCCCTCGCCATACGAGCCGAACACCGACCACTCGTCGGTGATGCGCCAGATCGCGCCGTAGTTGACCAGGTTCTCCTTGTACTGCACGCCGCCGCCCTGCACGTCCACGCTGTTGCGGTAGGCGGTGGTGGTGTAGCTGTCCACGTGCAGGTCGCCGTCTTCGCGACGGTAGCCGCCACTCAACGTCACCGGCCCGATGTCCCAGGTCAACTGTGCGTACGGCGCCTTGCTTTCGTATTCCATCGGCGGCACCCACAGGCGGTTGGTCAGCGCAAGGCGCTGCTCCGCGGTGTCCTTCACCAGATCGATGCCGGTCCGCAGTTCCAGCCCGGATACGTTGAACAGTTCCGGACGCGTCCAGCCGATGCGGAAACCCTTCTTCTCGGTGACGATCTCGGACTGGTCGAAGATGCGGTCGGCTTCGTCGAAGTCGTCGTCCACCTTCACGAGCTGCTTGTCGTCGCCGTTCTCTGGCAGGTAGCGCATCGCCTGGTCGGCGTAGTAGGCATCCACGCCCAGCGTGCCGCCGAGGAAGTTGCCATGCGTGTACTTCAATGCGTACTGCTTGAAGTCGTTGAACTCGGCCTTCTGGCCGAAGATCTGTCCGCGTTCGGACGTATTGGTGACCGGCACCGGGCAGTCTTCGTCGACATAGCGGCAACCCTCAACCTGGACGTAGTTGCCCTTACCCTCGATCTTGAAGTGGCTCAGGGTCGCCTGCAGGCGCTGCTCGCCGCTTTCGCCGAAGTTGATGCCCCCCTTCAGGAACAGGTTCTTTGCCTCGGAATCGGACACCGAACCGCTGGTGTTCATGCCGATGCGGCGACCATTGCCGTCGTACGAAATGCCGCGGTCGATGACCGATGCGCCGCCCAGGAAATCCACGTTGTCCTGCTTGTAGGCGTGGTTGACGCCCAGCTTCCAGCCGGCGCTGTCGTCGCCGAACTGGCTGGAATATCGCGACACCACCGTGGTCTCGTGGCCTTCCTTCTCCGGCACCTTGGAGAGGTAGTTGATGATGCCGCCAGCGGCGCCGATGCCTTCGGACGCCGACGGCCCGTTGATGACCTCGATGCGGCCGACCATGCCCATGTCGGTGAACGTCGCGTTGCGTCCACCCTCGCGCAGCGGCGAACCCTGCGGCACGCCATCGAACAGGCGCAGCGCGATGCGGCCACGCAGCGTCTCGCCGGTATTGCTCATCGCCTGCGACGATTCCGCGTATCCGGGAACCGTGCGCGCGAGCACGGCGGTGGCATCCTCGGTCACCAGCAGGGTGTGCTGGATCTCTTCGCGCGATACCAGGGTGATGGCGCCCGGAATCTTGTCCACGGCCTTCGGTGTACGCACACCCGTCACGATCACCTGGTCCAGGTCGACGGCATCCTTCGCCCGTTCTTCTTCGGCTGCTGCGTCCTGCGGCAGCGGGGTGTTCTGTTGGGCCTGGACGCTGGCGCTGACGGCGGCAGCCAGCAGGAAAACGCCGAACGCGGCGGGTACCTGTTTCATGGTCAGTTCTCGGAATGCTTCGGTGGACGGCACGGCGGCACAGCAGGCGACCGTTCCGTGACAGGGATGTGCGTGCAAGAAAGGCCGCAAGGGACGGCCGGCGTGCCCAGCGTTCCTCCCAGACGCTTGAACCCGACGATGCTCAAAGCCTAGGTGGACGGCCGTCACGGAAGAATCGTCCGCGGATATGTTCACAGGCTAGTTTTTGTAGCGTGCACTGCAACATCGCACGGCGATCAGGCCTGCCCGGTGGCGACGCGGCTCTCCTGCAGCAGCACGGTGACCAGGCGGATACGCACCGTGGAACGCGACCACACCATGCCGATCCGTCGGGGTTCGCTGGCAAGCGGCAAGGGGATGCGAAGCAGGTCCAGGCCCTCGGGCCACGGACGTGCCCAGTCCGGCACCAGCGATACGCCCAGGCCGCGGTCCACCATCACGGCGATGGCATTCAGGCCGTTCAGTTCGAAGCGCTCGCGCGGCACGATGCCTGCGCGGCGCAGGTAGTCGTCGGCGACCCGCCCACCCCACTGGTTGCGGTCGTAGCGGATCAACGGTTCCTCGCGCAGCAGGTCGTGCGGATCCCGGCCGGCCATGCGCGCAGGCGCGATCATCACCAGCGGCTCTTCGCGCAACAGCTGCCAATCACAGGTCTTGGGCAGGTTGTACGGCGCCTGCAGCACCAGCGCCGCATCGAGTTCGCCGGTTTCCACCGCGCGGTACAGCTCGGCCGAATAGCCGGGGCGGATGTAGACGTTGATCTGCGGGAACTTGTCGACCATCCGCGCCAGGATGTCCGGCAACATCCCCGCGAGCGCGGTGGGGCACGCGCCCAGGCGCAATTCGCCGGAGACTTCGCTGTCGTTGGCGACGCCGCGCATGTCGGCCACGTCACGCAGCAGGTCGCGCGCCCGCTGCAGGATGCGCGAACCCTCTTCGGTCAGGCTGACGGTACGGCCGGCACGCGCGATGAGCGGCGCGCCGAGTTCGCGTTCGAGGGTGCGGATCTGCTGCGCCACGGCCGCCGGCGTGATGTTGAGCACGCGTGCCGCCGCGGCCATCGAGCCGCGGTCGGCCACCACCACGAACGTATTCAGGAACTGGGTGTCCACGCGCCTCCCCTTGTCGCCCTCAGGCTACACGAGGGCAGACCGCACGACGATGGGACATATGGCCCATGCGCCATCAGCGCGTCGCGCCTACCGCATCCTGGCGATGGATGGTCAGTCCGCTCAGCGACTGCGCCGGCGGGGGGAACAGCCAGCTGGCGGCATAGCCGATGACGATGCAGAGCAGGATCGAGATGCCGAGATAGAAATAGGGATGCACCAGGTCCATCGACCACACCACCAGCGTCAGCGCGATGCTGCCGCCGATGCCGATCGCCACGCCTTGCGCGTTCGCCCGACGGGTGAACATGCCAAGCGTGTACGCGCCCGCGAACCCGCCGCCCAGCAAGCCGGCCAGTTCGATGGACACGTCGAACAGCGAATGGATGTCGTAGCGCGAGAGCACCAGCGCAATGCCGATGCCGGCAAGCCCGACCAGCACGCCCATGACTTCCGCGAACAGGACGCTCTTCTTGGGCGTGGGATGCTTCGCCAGCTTCTCGTAGAAGTCGACCGATGCCAGGGTCGAGACGCTGTTGATGATGCTGGACAACGTGGACATCGCGGCGGCGAAGATGCCGGCGATGATCAGGCCGGTCACGCCCATCGGGAGCTCGGCGGCGATGAACAAGGGGAAAGTGGCATCGAGGGGGAGCAATGGATTCATCCGCTCCGGGTGCGACTGGTAGTAGACGTACAGTGCCGTGCCGATGGCGTAGAAGAAGAACCCGCCGGGCACCATGATCGCCGCGAAAGTCCAGATGGAACGCCCCGCTTCCTTGTCCGACTTGGTGGACAGTACGCGCTGCATCAGCACCTGGTCCTTGGGGAAGGTCAGCACCACGTCGAACAGGACGAGGAAGATGAAGCCCCAGACGGTGGCCTTGGTGAGGTCGAAGCTGAAATCGAACAGGCGCGTCTTGTCTTCCGCCATGGCGACGTGCAGGAGCTCAGGCACGCCTCCATTGAGGTGGTAGATGATGAAGCCGATGGCGAAGATCGCGCCGCCGAACATCACGAAAACCTGCACGAAGTCGGTCCAGATGACCGCCTTCATGCCGCCCAGCGTGGTGTACAGGATGGTGAACACCCCCATGATCAGGATGCTCCACACCACGTCCACGCCGGTGATGGTCGCGATGGCCAGCGCCGGCAGGAACAGGATCACGCTCATGCGGCTGCCGATCTGCATGGCGATGCAGAGCGCGCTGGCCAGCATGCGGATGGCGGGGTGGAAGCGCTTCTCCAGATAGGAGAACACCGACATCAGGTCCAGCCGGCGCAGCAGCGGCACGATCCAGACCGCGACGAACATCAGGCCCAGCACGGCGATAAGGTTGTTGGTGAGGTACTGCCAGTTCGTCTCGAATGCCTTGGCCGGAATGGCGATGAAGCTGATCGAACTGGTGTTGGTGGCGTACAGGCTCACCCCCGCCGCCCAGAACGGAATGCTGCGGCCGCCCACGAAGAAATCCGCGGTGGAGGCACGTTTCTCCTGCAGGTAGAAATACATGCCGATGCCGACCATCGCCGCCAGATAGACCACGATCACCAGCCAGTCCAGCCACTTCAGCAGGTGGCTGCGCGCAGTGACCTCCACCATCCGGATCGCGCCTGCCGATTCGTCCGCACCGGCGAAGCCTGCGCCCCACGCGGTGACCGGCGCAGGCATCGTGTCGGCCAGCGCAGGCAGATCCGCCCACGCGCGCGTGACCGTGTGGAAGGTGGCAAGGCGCGGTGTCCGGATACCGGCTGCATCGGTCTGCAGCAGATACAGCACGTGCGCCTGCCCAACCGCGCGCGCGCCATCCGCTGCCAGCACCCGGCCGGGCACGGGCGGCAATGCCTGCCAACCGTGGTCCGGCGACCACCGCCACAAGGCGTCACCGCTCTCGTCGGCAATGGTGACGACCAGTTCACCGCGCTGCGCGACCAGTGTGTCCGCGGCACCGGCGCCGCCCCAGGCCGGCATGGATTGCCAGTCCGTGCCCGCTGCAGCGTCCAGCCTTCGCCGGAGCACGTGATTGACGCCCAGTTCGTCCTGCCCCACGACATGCAGCACACCGGCGCCTTCCGCCACGCGCAGCCTTGCCAACGGAAGCGGGAACTGCGGTAGATCACGCAATGCCAGCCGACCGTCCACAAGGGTCGCCTCCGCGATCGCGATCGCGCCGGACTCATCCGGCGACGGGCGTACGTGGTAAAGCCGCCCGATGGCCGCGTTCTTCCAGCCATCGGCATCGGCATTCGACGGCAACGCCACGGCGCGCCACTGCTTTTCCGCAGGTACCCACTGCCACGCGCCGGCATCCGCGAATGCGACAAGATGCGGCCCCACCGTATGCAGCGCGCGCACCTCGACCGGCGGTGCCGGCACCGAAGACTGATTCACGCCGGCCAGGCTTTCCGCCTGCGCTGGCAACAGCGCGGTGCTGAGGAGGAACAGCGGGAGCAGAACCACGAGCCTGCCCATGCGACGCAGCAGCGCAGCCACGCAGGCACCGGTGGCGCGCGTCACGCCCGCCCCCTTTCGGCGAGGGCAAGGACCGCGCGCGCGCGCGCCAGGAAGGGCGCATCGACCATGCGACCGTCGACGGCGAAGGCGCCTTCGCCCGAGCGCTCCGCGGCGTCGACCGTGCGTTGGGCTGCTTCGATTTCGCCTTCGGACGGGGCGAATACGGCGTTGGCCCACGCCACCTGGCGCGGATGCACGCAACTCTTGCCCAGATAGCCAAGCGCCCGCGCGGACTCCGCCTCGGCACGGAAGCCTGCCTCGTCGTCCAATCCCGGGAAAGCGGCGTCGTAGGCGAACACGCCCGCCTCTGCGGCGGCGAAGCGCAGCGCGTACTGGGTGGCGTGCACGTTGCGCAGGTCATCGCGGCGGATGCCGTGGGGCTCGAACAGATCGCCCAGCCCCAGCTGCAGGCCGCGCACGCGCGGATGCGCCTTCGCGATGGCGACCGCATGCCGGAGCGCGCGAGGCGTCTCGATATTGACCAGCAGCCCGACCGCCCTGCGCGAAGGCAGGCGCACCTCGATCGCTTCGATCTCGGCGACCGCCTGCCTGAGCTGCTCCGCCGACTCGATTTTCGGAAGATTGAGCAGATCGATGTCCAGCGGCAGGATCGCGCGCAGGTCGGCTTCCCACGCCGCCGTGCTCCACGCATTCACGCGGACCACCATCTGCTTGCCCGCCGCGCGATGCGGCGCACCGCTGAGCAGCGCCGCGACCTGCGCACGCGCTGCCTGCTTGTCGGCCTCGGCCACCGCGTCTTCGAGGTCGAGCGACAGCATGTCGGCATCGCTCGCCAACGCCTTGGCGAACAGGGCGGGACGGCTTCCCGGGACGAACAGTTTGCTACGCATGGACAGCGCTCATCATGGCGCGCAGTCTGCGGGAAACAGGCGAGAGGCAAAGCCCGCGCCAGCATCTTCAAACGATAGATTTTCCTGCGTCCGGGAATGTCGCAACGCAACATCCCCTGGTGCTGTCAGACACTCAACGCTTCACGTCGAGACTGTTCTCGCCAAGGAACGCCTGTACATCGGCGGCGCCCACAAGATTGAAGTCGCCCGGCAACGAGTGTTTCAGGCAGGCCGCCGCCACGCCGAAATGCAACGCATCGGCGCTGGTCATGCCGGCCAGACCGCCATGGAGCACGCCGGCAGCGAATGCATCGCCGGTCCCGATGCGATCCACGATCGGCGAGACCTCGTAGGCCGGCGTGGTATGCAACGCGCCATCGCGCAACGCGGTGATGGCCGACAGCGCGTGGTGGTCGACACTGCGCTGGACGCGAACCGTCGCGGCCATCTGGCCAAGATGAGGGAACGCCTTGAACGCGGCGGCGGCGCCGGCCGCGAAGCGTTCCTGCGGCGTCGCCTGCGGGAAATCCAGGCCCAGCACGACCTGCAGGTCGCGATGGCTGGCGAACAGGATGTCCGCTTCGGCCATCAGTCCACGCAGGATCGTCGGCGCATCACCGCCCCACGCTTCCCACAGCTTCGGCCTGAAGTTGCCGTCGAACGAGACCCTCACGCCCGCCGCACGTGCTGCCTTCACTGCCTCGAGGACGCCATCGGCGGCCTGCTGGCCGAGGGCCGGTGTCACGCCCGACACATGCAGCCAGTCTGCACCATCAAGCAGTGTCGTCCAGTCGTGCCGGCCACCGCCGACGCGCGCGAACGCCGAGTCGGCCCTGTCATAGAGCACCTCGCTCGGCCGATGGATGGCGCCGGAGGTCAGGAAGTACAGGCCCATCCGGCCCGGTGCCTGCTGCACGGCGGAGGTATCGACGCGGTGCCTGCGCAGCTCACCCAGTGCGGCTTCGCCGAGCGCATTGTCGGCGACCAGCCCCACCATCGCCGCGTCATGGCCGAATCTCGCCAGCGACACGGCCACGTTCGCCTCCGCGCCACCGACGTGCACGTCGAGCACAGGCGATTGCAGCAATACCTGACGACCCGGCGCGCCCAGCCGCAACAGCAATTCTCCGAAACAGACGATCTTCCCCATCACCCTTTCCTCCCGTTGCGACGACACGTGTCACCTCATCGACAGCCAGTTCCGGCTTGTCCTCGGGACAAGATAATCCGGGTCAGTCGCCAGTTGTTGTTGCAGCGCACACTCTGTTAGCGTTCGTTTTGACCAGCGGTGTCATTTTACCAGCTGGCAGGATCTGTAAGGGAATAAACCGCTTTATTTTCGATCAAAACAGTCGCTACACGCGGCCATGGTCCCTTGAGGAGGGGAGAACATGCCAGTCAGTCACAACAGCCGGAAGACACCGGTTACCTTGCTTGCTGTCTCGATCGGCCTGGCGCTGCAGATGAGTGCAGCCGCACACGCCCAGGAAGCAGCGCAATCCACTGAATCGAGTGAGGCCGCGCCGGCGCAGGCTGATGTCTCCACCCTGGATACCGTCAGTGTCACCGGCTACCGCGCCAGCGTGGAAAAGGCGCTCGACATCAAGCGCGGCGAAGCCGGCGTGGTCGATGCCATCGTGGCCGAGGACATCGGCAAGTTCCCGGACCTCAACCTGGCCGAATCCCTGCAACGCATCCCGGGCGTGGTGATCACGCGTGATGCCGGCGAAGGCCGCAACATCTCGGTGCGTGGCCTGGGCCCTGACTTTACCCGCGTGCGCATCAACGGCATGGAAGCGCTGACCACGGTGGGCGCCACCGACCAGTCAGGTGGCTCCAACCGTGGCCGTGGCTTCGACTTCAACGTGTTCGCGTCGGATCTGTTCTCGCAGCTGATCGTGCGCAAGACCGCGCAGGCTGACGTGGAAGAAGGCTCGCTGGGCGCCACCGTCGACCTGCGCACGGCACGCCCGTTCGATTACGACGGCTTTACCTTCGTCGCCAGCGGCCAGCTCAGCCACAACGACATGGCCAGCGAAACCGATCCACGCGTGGCCGCGCTGATCGCCAACACCTGGGCCGATGGCACGTTCGGCGCCCTTCTGTCCGTCGCCTATTCCGAACGCCAGTTGCTGGAAGAAGGTAGCGGCAGCGGACGTTGGGCGAACGGCCCCAGCAATGGCGGATTCAGCGCAACGTCGCCGTTCGCGGCAGCGCGCGCCGCCGACGTCTACCATCCGCGCTTCCCGCGTTACACGCTGATGGAACACGACCAGAAGCGCACCGGCGTGACCGCGTCGTTCCAGTTCAAGCCCAGCGACCGCACCCAGTTCGCGCTGGATGCGCTTTATTCGAAGATCGATGCTACCCGGGACGAGAAGTACATCGAGGCGATTTCATTCAGTCGCAACGTCGCCAATCCGAATCCGACGACCAATCCCTTGTCGGGCAAGCCGCATACGATCGTGCGCGATGGCGTGATCCAGGACGGCGCCCTTGTCTATGGCCTCTTCGACGATGTGGATATCCGCTCGGAGAGCCGTCACGACGAATGGAACACGGTCTACACCCAGCTGAACTTCGAGGGTGAGCACGAGTTCACCGACAACTTCAAGATCAGCGGCAAGATCGGCACGTCCAAGTCGGAGCATGAGAATCCGATCCAGACGACGATCATCATGGACAAGTACAACGTCGACAACTACAGCTACGACTACCGCGGCGACTGGTACAAGCCGGTGCTGAACTACGGCATCGACCCGACGGACCCCAATGGCTGGACGCTGGCCGAGATCCGCATCCGCCCGCAGTATGTGACCAACAAGTTCGACAATGCACAGCTTGATTTCAACTGGAACATAAGCCCGGGCTTCCGCCTGAAGGGCGGCGTGCAGGCGAAGGACTACTCGTTCGATACGCGTGAACTGCGTCGCGGCAACGAGCTTTCGGTACCGACCTTCACGGGTGGAACACGCATCGTGCCGGCCGACCTGACCGAACTGGCCCGTCTGAGTGGCGTGAGCGGGTCGCCGGGCACCTGGGTCATCCCCGATTACCAGGCCGTGGCCGACCTGTTCGACATCTACAGCAACAGCGGCACCTTCGCGGTGACCGAGCGCGCGGTCAACACGCGCAGCGTGGAAGAGGAAGACCGCGGCGTCTACCTGATGGGCGAGTTCTCCACGGACCTCGGCCCGATCCCGCTGTCGGGCAACGTCGGCGTGCGCTATGTACGGACCAAGCAGACGTCGACCGGCATTGCCACCACCAGTGGCACGCCGGTCGCGGCGACCGTAACGCGCGAGTACAGCGACACCCTGCCGTCGATGAACCTTGTGGCGGAACTCAGCCCCGACCTGCTGCTGCGCCTCGGCGCCGCCAAGGTGATGTCGCGACCGGGCCTGGGTTCACTGACGCCCGGTGTTACCGTTGCCGTCGCCGGTGGCGCGCGCACGGTGTCGGGTGGTAACCCCAACCTCGACCCCATCCGCGCCAAGACCGTCGATCTGGGCCTGGAGTGGTACTTCAACGAAGGCGCGATGCTCGGCGTTGGCCTGTTCTACAAGGACATCGACAGCTTCGTGCAGACCACGCGCGAGATCCGCAGCTACGAGTCAAGCGGACTGCCGGCCAGCCTGCTGGAAGGCACGGGCGCTTCGGTCACCGATGACTTCACCTTCACCATTCCGCTCAATACGCCGGGTGGTGAGCTGACGGGTTTCGAGGCGAACTACGTCCAGCCGTTCACCTTCCTGCCAGGCAAGTGGGCGAACCTCGGCGTGCAGTTGAACTACACGTATGTCGATTCGAAGATCCAGTACGTCAACAGCGGCGGCACCAATGTGCTGAAGACTGACCTGCTTGGCCTGTCCAAGACCGCCTGGAACGCCACGCTGTTCTATGAAGGCGAGCGCTTCTCCGGCCGTGTCTCGGCCACCAATCGCGACGACTACCTCATCCAGGCACCGGGTGCGGAACAAGGGTTCAACCTGGACGGCGTGCATGGCCAGACCGGCACCACGACGGTCGATGCCTCGGTGCGCTGGAAGATCAACGACAAGCTCGAGTTGAGCCTGGAGGGCATCAACCTCACCGACGAACCGCAGGAATCCTGGGTGTCGAACCCCAGCGTCACCCTGCCGCTGGACTACAGCGAGACCGGCCGTCAGTACCTTCTGGGCCTGCGCTACAAGTTCTGATGCGTTGACCGTCCCGCACCTCCCTGGTGGAGGTGCACCCGAAGCCCGGCCGACTCTCCCGGCCGGGCTTTTTTTATCTCCCGCGACCAGCGTCCCGGCCGGGAAAGCGATTACATCGCGCCTCGCTGTCCATGGGACATTTTCTGTTTCGAATCAATCAGTTGTTGTTGCACCGCACACTCTGATAGCGTCTTTGACCAGCGGTGTCATCACGACTGCATCGCGAACGATCCACTGGGGAAATCACGTCGTCGTCGGCGCTCGCTGACACACAAAAACGGTTGGCCGCCCTTGGGAGGGGGATGTCATGAAGCGCAATCTGAAGAATCGGAAGACACCGGTTACCGTACTCGCATTCTCGATCGCCGTCGCACTGCACGCGCCGGCTTTCGCGCAATCGCAGGAGACTTCACCAACGCCGCCCGTCGCCACGGATCTTGATCGCGTCGAGGTGGTCGGCACGTTCCGTGCAAGCCTCGAGAAGGCGCTGGAAGAGAAACGCTACAGCGCCGAACAGATCGACGCCGTCGTTGCGGAGGACATCGGCAAGTTTCCTGATCTCAATCTTGCCGAAGCGCTCCAGCGCATTCCTGGCGTGGCGATCGATCGCGATGCCGGCGAAGGCCGCTCGATCACCGTCCGCGGCCTGGGACAGGACTTCACCCGCGTACGCATCAACGGACTGGAAGCGCTGGCCACGACGGGCGGCACGGACAGCTCGGGCGGTGCGAACCGGGGACGTGGCTTCGACTTCAACGTGTTCGCCGCAGAGCTCTTCAGCAAGCTGACGGTGCGCAAGACACAATCGGCCCAGATCGACGAAGGCTCGCTCGGTGCCACCGTCGATCTGCGCGCGGCGCGTCCTTTCGATTACGACGGCTTCACCAGCACGGTGACCAGCCAGATGGGCTACAACGACCTGTCGAAGCAATGGGATCCGCGCTTCTCCGCGTTGATCAGCAATACCTGGGCGGACGGCAAGTTCGGGGCGTTGCTGTCGGCGGCCTACAGCGAGCGGAACCTGCTGGAGGAAGGCTACAGCGCGGTGCGCTGGGACAACGGTCCTTCCTCCAACGGCTTCTGCAGTCCGGTCGGCTACACACCGCAGAACAACGCCAACAATGGCGGGCGCGGCACCACCGCGCTGAACTGCTCCACCGGCAATCCGCGCCCCGCCAACACCCAGGCCAACAACGATGCATACCGCCTGGCATCGGCCACCACCACCTTCCATCCGCGCCTGCCGCGCTACGGCCGCCTGACCCACGAACAGGAACGGTTGGGCGTGACCGCCGCGCTGCAGTTCAAGCCCAGCGACCGCACGCTGCTGAGTTTCGATGCGATGTACTCGAAGCTGGATGCGACCCGCCAGGAGGATTTCCTGGAGACGATCTCCTTCAGCCGCTCGAACACGCAGGGCGGCAAGTACGAGACGCATGTGCTCCAGGCTGAAGTGGATGATCGCGGCAACCTGGTCTACGGCGTGTTCGACAATGTCGACGTGCGTTCGGAATCCCGTTTCGACGAGCTGTCCACGGAGTTCAGCCAGTACAGCCTGAGCCTGGAGCAGGACATCACCGATCGCCTGAAGCTCAACGCGATGGTCGGCACGTCCACGTCGGAGTTCAAGAATCCCGTGCAGACCACGGTGACGTTCGACATCCAGAACCTCGACGGCTACAGCTGGGACTATCGCGGCAACAGCCGCCTGCCGGTGATCACCTACGGCAGCCTCGATGTGAACAGCCCGTCGTCCTGGCGCTGGATCAGCAGCCCGGCGGCGAACACCACCGGCTCCGAGATCCGCATCCGCCCGCAGGGCGTCGACAACACCTTCGACACCGGCAAGCTGGACCTGGATTTCGTCATCAACGAGACATTCACGCTGCGCGGGGGGATGTCGTACAAGAAGTTCGGCATGGACACGTGGGAGTTCCGCCGCAGCAGCGAAACGTCGGTCCCCGCCCTGCCCACCGGCACGACGCTCGGCGACCTGTCCTCGCTGGTCACCGGCTTCGGCCGCGGCCTGGACGGGCGGGCGCCCGGCTCATGGCTGATCCCGGACCTCGATGCGATCGCCAGCCTCTTCAACATCTACTGCAATTGCAACACCGGCGTGCCCGGCGGCGACTTCACCTTGAGCAGCATCACCAACGGCAATGCGCGCGGCAACAACCGCAGCATCAGCGAAGAGGATTGGGGCGGCTACCTGCAACTGGATTTCAACGCGGATCTGGCGGGCCGCCCGATGCGCGGCAACGTGGGCGTCCGCTACGCGACCACCGATGTCGATGCCAGCGGCTATACGTCGGTCGGTGGCGGCAGCCCGGTCACGGTCAGCAACGACTACAAGGACTGGCTGCCGTCGTTGAACCTCGCATGGGACGTCACCGACGACCTGGTGCTGCGCTTCGGTGCCGCCAAGGTCATGGCAAGGCCGCAACTGGGCAACCTGTCGCCCGGTGCCGGCATCACCACCACCGGGTCGCCCAACATCCGCGTGGGCAACCCGTATCTCGATCCGTTCCGTGCCAAGACCTATGATTTCAGTGCGGAGTGGTACTTCGCGGAAGACTCGGTGCTGTCGCTGGCGCTGTTCTACAAGGACATCGAGACCTACATCCAGGAACTGCGCGAGAACATTGCCTACCGCGACACCGGCCTTCCGCTGGAATGGGTGCCGTCCACGTTCTGGGACGTGCCGTTCGATGTCCGCACGCCCATCAACACTCCCGGCGGTCCGCTGAAGGGTTTCGAGCTGAACTACCAGCAGCCGTTCTCGTTCCTGCCGGGTGGTTTCCGTCATTTCGGCGTGCTGCTCAACTACACGCACGTGAAATCGGATATCGACTATGCGGTGCCGGGCAGCTTCCCCGTGACCTACATCGCCGATGAGCTGGTCAACCTGTCGCCGAAGTCCTACAACGCCACGCTCTACTACGACAACAACAAGTTCAGCGCACGTATCTCCACGTCGTTCCGCGACGACTATCTGCAGCGCGTCCCGGGACAGAACAACAACGACGTGGAAGGAAAGCGCAGTGCACGCAGCGTGGACTTCTCCATGTCGTACAAGTGGGACAAGCACTTCACCCTCACCTTCGAGGGGATCAACCTGACAGACGAGTTCAACGACCAGTACGTGGATTCGGTCGGCGATCGCGCCTCCGTGTACCACCATACGGGACGCCAGTACTACGTCGGCGCGCGGTTCAACTTCTGACCGCTGCGGGCGGGCGCGCCAGCACGGGCGCCCGCCTTCCCTTCTGCTGCTGCAACGTCACGGGCGCCGGCATGATCCCCGCGGCACTGATGCCCCGTGACCGACGGGTGTTCGGTTGATGCTTGAAGGCACAGGAAATCCACAGTTTGAAAGCCCGGCGCGCATGGTCCGGCGGGCGGGCGGGCGTGGCGAGCCGTGTACATGGAAGACCCGCCTTCCGGCGGGTCGTCTTCGTCACCTTGCGCGCGCGGTACAGCGGCGGCACGGCGCCTCAGCGCAACGGTTCGCCCTTCGGGTAACCACTGATGGGCTCCATCACGTCGAGATTCCATTCGCTTTCGATGAACGGCTTGCGGGCTTCCTTGTACTGCGGGTAGCCACCCACCTGCTCCTGGCTGTCGATGATTTCACCACGGCCTTCGATGACGTCGGCGACGATGCGGCGGTCGACCAGGTCGCGGTTCCATGGCGTCGCGCCCGCAGTCTCTATGACGGCATCCTGGACTTCACCGGAGCCCCGGAGGGTGACGCCGAAGGGCAACGCGGGCGCCTGCTTGACGCGGTTGAGCTTCACCGGCGCGGTCGTGTAGCTGCCGGTCTCCTGGATGCTCTTGTTGCCCACGCGATCGACGATGAGGTTGTCCTGCGCGTACAGGTCGAGATCGCCGGAGCCGCCGATCATCAGGAACGCCAGCGGCTCGGTGGACCGGCCCGCACGCATGACGTTGCCGCGCACGATCATCTCGCCACGCGAGTACGGATGGCCCATCCACTCCTCTGCGATCAGGTTGTAGTGGATGGCGCGCTGGCCGGGGTTGTAGATCAGGTTGTTGATCACCTGGCCGCGCGCGCCGCCCTTGAACAGCGGGCTGCGCTCGTAGTTGTGCGCATACAGGTTGCCGACGATCAGGACCTCGTTGACGTGGTCGTGGATCAGCGAGCCCTTGGAATGTTCGCCCTTGGCATGGATCGAATTCGCCAGTCCCTCACCGACGATGTTGTTGCTGTAGGTGATGCGGCGCGACGCGTTGGCCATCCACTCGGCTTCGTTTTCGCCATGGAAGCGCGTGCTGGATGCGCTGAGGTTTTCATCCGTCGCCCAGGTAAGCGAGCAGTGGTCGACGACGACGTCATGCGCGCCGCGCACGGTGGTGATGGCATCGATGTCGCCCGAACGCTTGGGCAACCCGCCATCGCCGGGCCGGATGCGAATGTGGCGGATGACCACATCGTGGGTGGCGATGGTCAGGCCGCCCTTGATGATGGTCACGCCAGGGTGCGGTGCAGTCTGGCCGGCGATGGTCAGGAACGGCTCGGTGATGCGCAGCTCCTTCATGCCGAGGTCGATCACGCCACCGACCTCGAACACCACGATGCGCGGGCCCTTGCCCGTCACCGCTTCCTTGAACGAGCCGGGACCGTCGGCGGCCAGGCTGGTGACGCGGATGATCTTGCCGCCACGCCCGCCGGGCGTGTGCGCGGCCGCGCCCTGCGCGCCGGGGAATGCAAGCACGGGCGCGGCGGCGGCGAGGACCGGCGTCATCGCCAGCGCCATCAGCAGGGCGGCCAGGCCGCAGGTCAGTCCGCGGGCCCGCGCGGGAAAACGGATATGAAGCATTGGCTCCCTCCCAGGAGTGGATCGACGCATCGTGGCATCGGGATGGGTTTTGCGGCAGTGCACATTGTCAATGACACCGGTTTACCATATACAGGCCATCAACCTGCACTGTCACTCGGCAGTGCAACAAAACGCAGCGGGGAGAACCCTCTTGAGTACTGACCACAGCGCGCCGTCCGACGGTCGCACGGAAGCCCCAGAACTGGCCGCCATCGCGGACAGCTTCGTCAGCGCGCGGCGTCAGGGACGCGCATTGCCCGGCTTCCCCGGAGATATCCCGGATGATCTGGTCACGGCATACCGCGTGCAGGATCTTGCGATCGCGCAGTGGCCGGACCGGGTCGCCGGGTGGAAGGTCGGCTTCATCGCGCCCGAGCGGCGCGACGGGTCCGGCGATGAGCGCCTGCTGGGACCGATCTTCGCCCGTCAGCTCAAGTTGACCACCGGTGGTCAGGAAACCTTCGACGTGTTCGCCGGCGGCTTCGGCGCGGTGGAAGCGGAGTACGTATTGCGCCTGGACGCGGATGCCCCTGCCGAGAAGACCCACTGGACACCGGAAGAGGCCGCCACCGTCGCCTCCACGCTGTTCATCGGCATGGAAGTGGCCAGCAGCCCGTTGGCCACGATCAACCAGTTGGGTCCGCGTGTCGTCGTATCCGACTTCGGCAACAACAACGGACTCGTGATGGGTGCCGAGATTCCCGGATGGGCCGACCGCAGCGATGCGTCGCTGACGTGCAGGACCTGGATCGAGGGTCGGCAGGTCGGTCAGGGGGGGGCGACAACGCTGCCTGGCGGCCTGCGCGCGGCCTTCGCCTTCGCGCTCGCACGCTCGGCCCGGCGTGGCCGGCCGCTCAAGGCCGGCGACCTGATCGCCACGGGTAACGCCACCGGCATCCACGACATCCTGCCGGGCCAGCGGGCACGCATCGACTTCGCCGGCCATGGCACCATCGAATGCCTCGCGGTCGCCGCGACCCCGAAGGACGAAGGAGACTGGCGCGCATGATGAACCGTCGGCGTTTCCTGGGCACGGGCCTCGGCGTCGCTGCTGCGCTGCCATTGGCCGGTACCCGTGCGTTGGCCGACGACGGCCGGCACGTGCTGACCGCCACCGACGTGCACGTCAAGGACTACCCCACGGTCGAAGCCGTGCGCTGGATCGGCGAAACGATGGCGCGCGAGACCGGGGGCCGCGTGACGCTGCGCCAGTACCACTCCGGCCAGCTCGGTCGCGAGTCGGAAGCGATCGACATGGCGCGCTTCGGCGCCATCGACATGACCCGCGTGTATGCCGGTGCGCTGAACAATGCCTTCCCGCTGACCCAGGCGTTGTGTCTCCCGTATGTATTCGATTCGGTGGCGCACATGCGCCGCGCGATGGATGAAGGCGTGGGCAAGACAGTGCTGGAAGGCTTCTCCCGCCGCGGGCTGGTCGGCCTGGCGATCTACGACTCCGGTGCGCGCTGCTTCTACAACGCACGCCGCGCCATCGAGAAACCCGGGGACCTGCATGGCATGAAGATCCGTGTGCCGGTGTCGGACATCTTCATCCGGATGCTGCGGCTGTTCGGTGCCAATCCCACCCCGCTTTCGCTGGGCGAAGTGTTCTCCGGCCTCGAGACGCACATGATCGACGGGGCGGAGAACAATATCCGCAGTTTCCACTCCAGTCGTCACTTCGAGGCGGCGCAGTACTGGTCGCAAACCAACCATTCCTACGCACCGGACGTGCTGCTGGTCTCGCAGCGCACGCTGGATCAACTGCAGCCCCGCGACCGCGAGTTGCTGGTGGAGACGGCGCGCCAGTCCGTGGGCGTGATGCGCACGCTCTGGGACGCATCCGAAGCGAAGGCACGCGATGCCGTGTTCGCGGCCGGGGTGAAGCACAACGATGCCGACCTGGTGGCGTTCGCGCGCGCGTCGGCACCGCTGCTGTCCGAATACCGGCGCGACGCCACCATGGACGCCCTGTACCGCCGCATCCGTGACCTGGCCTGAGAACAAACGCGATGTCCGAAGAAACCACACCGTCTCCCGCCACGCCGCTGCAACGCGGCATGGACCTGCTGTCGAACGCTGCCATCGCCGTGGCGGTCGTTGCCCTGCTCGGACTGGTAGTCGTACAGGGTTGGCAGGTGATCGCCCGCTACGTCATCAATGATTCGCCCAGCTGGACCGAGCCGGTCACCGTATTGCTGCTGACCACCGCCATGAGCCTTGGGGCCGCGGCAGGCGTCCATACGAACCGCCACTTCGGCTTCTTCCTGTTGGCCGATGCAGTGGGTCCTCGACTGAAGAAGCTGCTGCACGCCGTATCCCCGTTGATGATCGCCGCGATCGGCGCGGTGATGGCCTACTGGGGCGCAGTGCTGCTGTTCGACGGACTGGACATCCGCATCGCCGGCGCACCGATGCCGCAGAGCATCGGATACCTGCCGCTCTCGCTGGGCGGCCTGCTGATGGCGGTGTTCGCCCTGAATCGACTGCTCCTGGTGCTGCGCGCGCCGCTGACCGACGAGGCCCGCTGACCCATGGCGATCACCCTGCTGTTCTCGATCTTCGCAATCCTGCTGCTGATCGGCGTACCGGTCGCCTATGCGCTTGCGGCCGCCTCGCTGGCAACCCTGCTCTACCTGGATCTGCCCAGCATCGTGCTGGTGCAGCAGATTTCCTCGGGCACCGGCTCGGCATCGCTGATCGCGATCCCGCTTTTCATCTTCGCCGGCGAGATCATGCTGCGGGGTGGCATCTCCGAGCGCCTGATCAGCCTGGCCGCTTCGCTGGTGGGCCGCCTGCGCGGCGGCCTGGGCCAGGTCAGCATCCTGTCGTCGCTGTTCTTCGGCGGCGTGTCGGGCTCGGCCATCGCCGACGTCTCGGCCGTCGGCGGCACGATGATCCCGCAGATGGTCAAGCGTGGCTACGACCGTGATTTCGCCGTCAACGTCAGCATCACCGCCGCGCTGGTGGCGCTGCTGGTACCGCCGTCGCACAACCTCATCCTGTTTTCCGCAGCAGCCGGTGGCGGACTGTCCATCGCCGATCTTTTCGCCGCCGGCATCGTGCCCGCGCTGCTGATGACGGTGGTGCTGATGTTCACGGGATGGGCGGTGGCGTGCAAGCGAGGCTACGGTACCGAACCGTTCCCCGGCATGCGTGCGGTGCTGTTGCGGCTGGTTGCCGCGCTGCCGGGGCTGGGCCTGGTGGGCCTGATCTTCTTCGGCATCCGCGCGGGCATCTTCACTGCGGTGGAGAGCGCCGCCATCGCGGTCGTGTACGCACTGCTGGTGACCAGTGTGCTGTACCGACAGTTGTCGCTGAAGGAGTTCTTCGCCACGGTGACGCATGCGGCGCGCACCACCGGCGTGATCCTGTTCGTGATCGCCACGGCGGCGGTGTTCGGCTGGCTGCTGGCCTACCTGCAGGTGCCTGCCGCTGCGGTCGACGCGCTGCAGTCGATCGCGCACAGCAAGTACACGGTGTTGCTGCTGATCGTGCTGGTGCTGCTGTTGCTGGGCACCTTCATGGATCTGGCGCCGATGATCCTGATCTGCACGCCGATCTTCCTGCCGGTAGCGAAGGCCTATGGCATCGACCCGATCCACTTCGGGCTGGTGCTCGTGTTGACGGGCGGCATCGGCCTGGTGACGCCTCCCGTAGGGTCCGTGCTTTTCATCGGTACGGCCATCGGCAAGATCACCATCGCGCAGAGCATGCGTACGATCTGGCCCTTCTGGCTGGCCGGCCTGGCCGTGCTGCTGATCGTGGCACTGTTCCCCGAACTCTCCCTTTGGCTGCCCAGGGCGATCAAGTGAGGGCGGCGCGGCGCACGCTGTTGTTCTACGGGCTTCTGCTGGGCGCCGTCATGCCAGCGTGCGCGCAACAAGGGACCGAAACGCCCTCGCTGGCGGGCTTCGAGGACGCCATCCATCACTGGCGCAACGTGCACGGCGACACGTATCCGCGCCATGCGCCGGAGCAGGTCGCGCAGATCGCCGACAACATCCTGCGCTATCAACGCATGGATGGCGGCTGGATCGAGAACCAGGATCCGGCACGGATCCTCGATGACGCAGAGAAGGCGCGCTTCGATGCCGAGACGCGCAAGTCCGGGGGCAGCTTCGACAACCGCAACATCTACACTCAGCTGGATTATCTGGCCACGGCCTACGCCATCACCGGCGATGCGCGCTACCGCGACGGCAGCCTGAAGGGCCTCGCATTCACGCTGGAACAACAGATTCCCGGATGCGGCGGCTGGCCGCACACGGTGCCGGCCACGCAGACCTACCATCCGCACATCACCATCGCCGACGACGTCACCGCGGGCGTGCTGGGCACGTTGCGCAAGGTCGTCTCGGACACGCGCCGTTATGCCTTCGTCGATGCCGCGTTGCGTGCACGCGTGCAGTCCGCCATCGACAAGGGCGATGCCTGCCTGCTGACGTTGCAGGTACGGCAGGGCCGTACGCTGGCCGGCTGGGCAGGCCAGTACGACGCGCGGACGTTGCTGCCCGCACAGGGGCGCAAGTTCGAACTGCCGTCCATCGCGGGACAGGAAACCGTCGGCGTGGTCCGCTACCTGATGTCGATCCCCGACCCCTCGCCCGCCGTCGTGGCGGCCGTGGACGGCGCGGTGGACTGGCTGCGCAGGGTGGAGATCACCGGTTGGCGCATCGAGACCTTCGAGGCGCCGGCCGAGCAGTTCCAGTACCACAGCAGCGCCAAGGACCGTCGCCTGGTCGCCGATCCGTCGGCCACCGGCCTGTGGGCGCGCTTCTACGACGTGAAGGACAACAGCGTGGTGCTCGCGACGCGCGAAAGCCAGCGGGTCGCACGCTACGAAGACATTCCGCGCGAGCGCCG
This sequence comes from Pseudoxanthomonas sp. LARHCG66, assembly GCF_052871755.1. Taxonomy (NCBI): domain Bacteria; kingdom Pseudomonadati; phylum Pseudomonadota; class Gammaproteobacteria; order Lysobacterales; family Lysobacteraceae; genus Pseudoxanthomonas; species Pseudoxanthomonas sp. LARHCG66. The sequence continues at coordinate 1,268,203 of NZ_JBIXJW010000001.1, forward strand.
CACGGGCTACGAGTGGTACGGCAGCTGGCCGAAGCGGCTGCTGTCGAAGGAATACCCGCAGTGGAAATCGCAGCACACGTCGTCGAAGTAGAGGACTCCTGATGGCAATGAAGTCGTGGATGATCGCCCTGTGCCTGTTCGCACCACTGGCAGCGCTGGCGGGTGATGGCCACCGCGAACCGGCGTGGAAGCGCGGCATCGAACACCAGCGCCAGGCGGACCTGGGCGACGGCACGTTCCTCAATCCCGTGCTCGCGGGCGACCGCCCCGACCCGTCGGTACTGAAGGATGGCGAGGACTACTACCTCACCCTGTCGTCCTTCACCGCCTACCCCGGTCTGCCACTGTGGCATTCGCGCGACCTGATCAACTGGCAGCCGGTCGGCCATGCGATCACGAAGAACGTCGGCTCGATCTGGGCACCGGACCTCATCAAGCACAAGGGCCGCTATTACATCTATTTCCCCGCGCGCGTCGGCGGTACCGAGTCGCCGCGACGCAGCAACTTCGTCGTGTGGGCCGACGACATCCGCGGCCCCTGGAGCGAGCCCATCGACATCGGGCTGCCGGGCCACATCGACCCCGGCCATGCCGTGGGCGAAGACGGCAAGCGCTACCTGTTCCTCAGTGCAGGCGACTACGTCCAGCTCGCCGACGATGGCCTGAGCACCGTGGGCGAGGTGAAGCACGTCTACGACGGCTGGCGCTATCCGGAATCGTGGGACGTGGAGGGCTACGCGCAGGAAGGCCCGAAGATCACCTTCCGCAATGGCTGGTACTACATGATCACTGCCGTCGGCGGCACCGCCGGCCCGCCGACCGGGCACATGGTAATCGTCGCGCGCTCGCGCTCCATCCATGGACCGTGGCAGAACGCGCCCAACAATCCGGTGGTACGCACCACCTCGCGCGAGCAGTACTGGTGGTCGCGCGGCCACGCCACGCTGGTAGAGGATGCCGGTGGACAGTGGTGGATGATCTACCACGGTTACGAGCGCGACTTCTGGACGCTGGGGCGGCAGGCGCTGCTGGACCCGATCGAATGGACCGACGACGGCTGGTTCGTCGCCAAGGGCGGCGACCTGAGCACGCCGTTGCGCAAGCCGGCGGGCACGACGCTGGCATCGCATGGAATGGCGCTATCGGATGATTTCCGCAGCGGGAAGCTGGGGCCGCAATGGGCGTTCTACGACCCCGCGCCGGGCGAATTCGCCCGCCTCGGTTTCGGCGACGGGGTGATGACGCTGCAGGGCAAGGGCACTTCGCCGCGCGACAGCTCGCCCCTGGGCATCATCGCCGGCGACCTGGCCTACCAGTTCGAGGTCGAAATGGAGGTGGAACCCGGCGCCCAGGGCGGAGCGGTACTGTTCTACAACGACCGCCTGTATGCCGGCGTGGGCAGCAACGGCGAGCAGTTCGTCATGCACCGCTACGGTCTGGAGCGCCCAGGCAGGCTGGCCCCCAGCGCCAAAGGGGGAAAGCTCTGGCTGCAGGTCACGCACAACCGCCACATCGTCACGATCCATACCAGCACCGACGGCAAGACCTGGACCAAGTATCCGGTGCAGATGGAAGTCTCGGGCTACCACCACAACGTGGCGGGCGGCTTCCTGGCGCTGAAGCCCTCGCTGTACGCCGCCGGCCAGGGCAAGGTGCACTTCCGTAATTTCCGCTACCGCGCGCTGGACTGACCCCCAACCGCTAGAATCCCTCAGACAGACGAACGGACCCGTACCCACTCCATGCCCGCGCGCAAGAAGCCCGAAAGCCCCGCCTCCCTGCCCATCGGCGGCAAGGCCGCGACCATCAACGACATCGCGCGGCTTTCCGGCGTCTCGAAGAAGACCGTCTCGCGCATCATCAACCACTCTCCCCTGGTCCGTAAGGACACCCGCGAGAAAGTGGAGACCTTGATGCGGGAAGTCGGTTACGTGCCCGATCCGATGGCGCGCGGCCTGGCGTTCCGCCGGTCGTTCCTGATCGGCATGGTCTACGACAACCCGACCGCGCAGTACATCGTGAACATGCAGTACGGCGCGCTGGACGCGTTGCGCGATTCGGGCTTCGAACTGGTGGTGCATCCGTGCGACAGCCGCAGCCCGGGCTACATCGACGGCGTGCGCCGCTTCGTGCAGCAGCAGAAACTGCACGGCGTGATGCTGGTACCGCGCGCCTCGGAAGACCAGGCGCTGGCCAACATGCTGGCCGAGATCGGCTGCCGCTATTCGCGCATCGCCTCGGTGTCGATGGACACGCCCGCGCGGATGGTGGTCACGCACGACCGCGACGGCGCCGCCGAAGCCGCCGAGTACCTGCTCTCGCTCGGCCACACCGATATCGCGTTGATCACCGGCCCCGCGGCGTACCGGTCGTCGATCGAGCGCACCGACGGTTTCCTGCAGGCGTTGGCCAAACGCGGGCTGGAACTGCCGAAGTCGCGCATCATCGAAGCCGGCTACACCTTCGAATCCGGCGTGGTCGCGGCCGAGAAGCTGCTGTCCGGCAAGAACCGGCCCACCGCCATCTTCACCGGCAACGACGAAATGGCGGCGGGTGTCTACAAGGTCGCCATGCGCGCCGGCATCAACATCCCGCGCCAACTGTCGGTGGTCGGGTTCGACGACAGCCCGCTCGCCTCGCGCCTGTGGCCCTCGCTGACCTCGGTCCGCCGCAACACCCGCGACACGGGCCGCACCGCGGCCGCCATGCTGATCCAGCCGGAAGGCACGCCTGTGCTGGCCGCGGCCAGCATCCGCCCGCACCTGATCATCCGCGACTCCTCGCAGCCACCCGAGTAACACGTGTCGACACCAGGCGCAGCATGCCCGCCCGGTGCCGCACCGCAAAATGACACCGGTTACCAAAGCCCGTAAAATCGCCCCACGACCTAACCCGACGCCCCGCTCCACGGGCGTCCGCATCCACGGAGCCCCGCCCATGTTCTGCAAGACCTACCACGCCACCCATCCGGACATGATGGACGGGGCCAGCAACGACCAACTGCGCGACCGCTACCTGATCGGCAACCTGTTCGCTGCGGACACGGTGCAACTGAACTACTCGCACAACGAGCGCTTCGTGATCGGCGGTGCCGCGCCGGTCTCGAAGAAGGTCGACCTGCCGCGGCAGACCGAACCCGCTTCGGCCGCGGGCAAGCCCTTCCTCGAGCGTCGCGAACTGGGCGTGATCAATGTCGGCGGCGGCGCCGGCAAGGTCACCGTCGACGGCACGACGTACGCGCTCGGGCCGAAGGATGGCCTGTACGTGGCCATGGGCAGCGCCGACGTGGCATTCGAATCCGATGACGCGTCGAACCCCGCCAAGTTCTACCTCACCTCTACGCCGGCGCACGCGCGCTTCGAAACCAAGCAGCTCTCGATCAAGGATGCCGTCGCGCTGGAGCGCGGCGCGCTGGAAACGAGCAACGAGCGCACGATCTATCAGTTCATCGTGCCGGCCACCTGCCAGTCTTCGCAGCTGTTGCTGGGCCTGACCGTGCTGAAGACCGGCAGCGTGTGGAACACCATGCCGCCGCACCTGCACGACCGCCGCAGCGAGGTGTATTTCTACTTCGACCTGGCCGAGAACGACCGCGTCTACCACTTCATGGGCGAACCGGAAGCGCAGCGCCACATCGTCGTGCAGAACGACGAAGCCGTGGTGTCGCCGCCGTGGTCGATCCACATGGGCTCGGGCACCAGCAACTACGCCTTCATCTGGGCAATGGGCGGCGAAAACCTGGACTACACCGACATGCATGTGCTGGACATCTGCCAGCTGAAATGATCCTTCGCATGTAGAGCCGAGCTTGCTCGGCTGCACGACGGACCGAAGCACGCGATCAAGAACGCAGCGGAGCAAGCTCCGCTCCATCCAACCTGCAGCAGCACATATCGAGGGGCATCCCGATGGCAAGCAATCCGTTCAGTCTCGAAGGCAAGGTCGCGCTGGTGACCGGCGCCAACACCGGCCTGGGCCAGGGCGTCGCGCTGGCGCTCGCCGAAGCCGGTGCCGACATCGCCGCCGCCGGCATCGTCGAAGCCACCGAAACAGGAGAGAAGGTGCGCGCCCTGGGCCGCCGCTTCCTCAACCTGGACGCGAACCTGATCAGCATCGAGCCGGTCGAGCGCCTGGTGAAAGAGACCGTCGAGGGTCTCGGCGGGCTGGACATCCTGGTCAACAACGCCGGTCTGATCCGTCGCGCCGATGCGGTGGATTTCAGCGAGAAGGACTGGGACGACGTGATGAACGTCAACATCAAGTCGGCGTTCTTCATGTCGCAGGCGGCTGGACGCCATTTCATCGCGCAGGGCAGCGGCAAAATCATCAACATCGCGTCGATGCTGTCGTTCCAGGGCGGCATCCGCGTGCCGTCGTACACGGCCAGCAAGTCCGGCATCGCCGGCATCACCCGCCTGCTGGCCAACGAGTGGGGCAACAAGGGCGTCAACATCAACGCCATCGCGCCCGGCTACATGGCAACCGACAACACCGCGCAACTGCGTGCGGACGAAGACCGCAACAAAGCGATCCTGGACCGCATCCCGGCCGGTCGCTGGGGTGAGCCGTCGGACCTGGGCGGAGCGGCCGTGTTCCTGTCCTCGCGCGCGTCGGACTACATCAACGGCGCCATCATCCCCGTCGACGGCGGCTGGCTGGCGCGCTGACGCACCGGATCCTGTGGGAGCGACGTAAGTCGCGATGGGAGTATCCAGAAGTTCATCGCGACTGACGTCGCTCCCACAGGCGACATGAAGGACATGGCTGATGTTTCGTTCGCTCACCCTCGTCGCGCTTCTCGCCTGCTGTGCATCGGTGGCCGCCGCGCCCCCCCGCCAGGTCTTCATCGCCGGCGACTCCACTGCCAGTCACTACGGACCTGAACGCGCACCGCGCGAAGGATGGGGGCAGCAGCTGCAGGGGTTCCTCGATGACGCCTATGTGGTCCGCAACCACGCGCAGAGCGGGCGGAGTTCGCGCAGCTTCATCGCCGAAGGCTGGTTCGATGGCATGGCCAAGGACATGCATGCCGGCGACGTGCTGCTGATCCAGTTCGGCCACAACGACGAGAAGATCGAAGACCCCACACGCTACAACGAACCCCGGCAGGCATTCCCCGAATGGCTGGGGCGCTACCTGGCGTTGGCGCGACAGAAGGGTGTCACGCCGATCCTGGTGACCCCGGTAGCGCGCCGCAAGTTCGACCATGGGCAACTGCTCGACACGCACGGACTGTACGCGCAGGCGGTGCGCGATCTTGCGTCGCGGGAGAACGTGGGCCTGATCGACCTGTCGGCTGCCAGCATGGACTGGCTGCGCGCAGCCGGCGACGAGGCCAGCAAGGCCTATTACATGCACGTGCCGGAACAGGACCAGCGGGACGACACCCATTTCCAGCAGCGTGGCGCGGTGATGGTGGCCTGCCTGGTGGTGGCGGGCTGGAAACGGCTCGACCCCTCGCTTGCGGCCCACGTGAAACGCGACACGGACTGCGGCGCACCCGCGACTGCACTCGCGGATCGCAAGGCCCAGGCGAATCCGTCCCTGATCGTGAACGAGCGCGACATCGCGGTGGAGCAGCCGGGGCCGCACGGTGGCGCTGGCGTCACCGTTGCCCATCCGTTCTTCCGCGACGCACCCGCGCTCGGCTTCGAGTTCCGCAAGCGCGTGTTGCGCCGGGGCGCCGGCATCGGCCTGCACCAGCACCACAAGGACGAGATCTACTACGTGCTGGGTGGAAGCGGCATCTACGAACTGGACGGCGTGGCGCGCGAGGTCCGCGCCGGCGACGCGATGCTGACACGCCCCGGCAGCACGCATGCGATCCGCCAGCACGGCGACGCGGACCTGGTGCTGTTGATCATGTACGGGAAGAAGCAGGAGTGAGCGGGAAGGACTGACACGTGAGGGGAAGAGCGCCCTGGCTCACTCCCCACGCCTCTCCCCTCATTTCTCCAGCGCAGGCGCGGGGCGATCCCAGCGGCGATAGGTGGCTTCCAGCGCACTGCGCAGACGCCGGTACTGCGCGGTGCCGGGTTCGGCCTGCAGGCGACCCGCGACTGCCTTCCACCCGCCTTCGTGGTCACGCGACCACTCGCGCACGACGGCGCGGCACGGCTGTCCCACGATCTGCGCCAGCGCGCACGCCATGAAGATATCGCCGGCGGTCCAGTCCGGTTGCTGCTGCATCGCTTCCACGTAGGCACGCGGCACGGTGTAGTAGCGCGCCATCTCGTCGGCGAAGGACGCGGGGTAGCGGCTTGCGTAGTCGTTGATGTCCGCCAGGTGGCGATCCACCGAAGCGTCGCCGGTGGCGGGCGCATATGCCGCCGTGGCGTCCTGCGCGGCGACGGGCGCGCACAGCGCGGCCGACAGGCAGGCCAGCAAGGCAAAGGGGGGCAGCGCGCGCTTCACGGCGCCATTGTGCCCCACGGCCATCGCCTTCGCTGGGTGCATTCAGGCATCCGGTACGGATTCGATCGTCGCAAGCGCATCCGACAGCTGCCCTGCGTTCTCCACCACCCGCAGGCGCGGCGCATCGTGGGCCACGCCATGCTCGGCCTCGAGCGCCCACGTCACGTGGTATGGCATGTGGATGCCCCAGCCGCCGAGACCCAGGACGGGTTCGATGTCCGACCGCAGCGAGTTGCCGACCATCACGAACCGTGACGGCTCGACCTCGAGTTCGCGCAGCACGCGCGCATAGGTGGGCTCGTCCTTCTCGGACACCACCTCGATGCGGTGGAAGAGATCGGCCAGGCCGGATTGCGCGATCTTGGCTTCCTGGTGGAATAGGTCGCCCTTGGTGATCAGCACGATCTCGTGGTCGGCGGCGATGCGCTCGACGGCCTCGCGGATGCCCGGCAGCAGATCCACCGGATGCAGCAGCGTGGTGCGCCCGATCTCGATCACCCGGTGCAGGTCGCGTGCGCTGATGCGTTCGTCGGTCAGCTGGATAGCGGTCTCCAGCATCGACAGCGTCATGCCCTTCACGCCGTAGCCGAAGATTTTCAGGTTGCGGCGCTCGACATCCAGCAGGTGCTGGTGCGTGCGCGCGTCGGCGAGGTCCACGTAAGTGCCGAGGATGGCCTCGAAGTCGGCCTCGGCCTGGCGGTAGTAATCCTCGCTCTTCCAGAGCGTGTCGTCGCCGTCGAAGCCGACCCATCGGATGCGCGCCATCTGATCCCTGCCCTGCATTCTTCAAGAAGGCCGCGAAGGATAGCAGCCAGCCCAGCCGTCAATGAAAACGGCCGCCATCGACATGGCGGCCGTGATGGCATTGCGGGATGCCTCTGCGTCGTGCGCTAACCCCCGCTGCTGGGCGGCGGTGTGCTGCCATCGGTGGCCGGCGGCGTGGTTTCCGGCGCGTTGGGATTGGCCGGCGGCGGGAGGTTCGGATCGGTCGGCGGTACGGCCGGATCCGTCGGGGTGGGTGATGGCGGCACCACGTTGTCGGTGGGCGGCGTGGTTTCCACCGGCGCCGGCGCACTGGGCGGCGGAGTGTCTTCCGGCCTGGGACCGCACGCCGTCATCAAGCCCGCGCTGAGCAGCGCAAGGCCGAGGCCCAGCGTCAAGGTACGGGTGGGATTCTTCATCGGTTCCTCCATGCAGCATGGTTCATTGGGAATGGATGTGCAGTGACTTCAGGGGTTGTCCTGCCGCGCATGCACCGCGTACTCCTCCGGTGTCAGGCGACCGTCGGCATCCTTGTCGAGCGTGCCGAATACCTGCGCCAGTGGCGGGTCGACAGCCGCTTCGTCCTTGCTGATCGCGCCATCTGCATTCTGGTCCAGGTCCTGGAACGGGCGCGGTACGGGGGTCGTGGGGGGTGGGCTCGTCTGCGGCGACGGTCGTTCCTCGCCGCGCTGCGGCACCTCCTGCGCATGTGCCAGCGGCGCAGTGGTGAGTGCGATGACAGTGGCCAGCGCACCCAGGCAGGACAGCGTCTTCGTGTTCATGGATCCCTCCTCAGTCATCGAGTTCCCTCCGGGAGAGAAAGGGCGGCACGACAGGCCGCCCTTTCCGGCGGGTCACGCGCTGGCGTCATGGCGCCGCGATCGACCCGGTGCGATGGGCCGGATTACTTCTGCTGGTCACCGTAGTTCTTGCTCACGAATGCCTTGTATTCGTCGGCGGTGAGCTTGCCATCGGTGTCGGCATCGGCCTGATCGAAGACCTGACTGAGGCCGGCGTTGGCGGAGGCTTCCTGCTTGCTGATGGCGCCATCGCCGTCGGTATCCACGTCAGCCCAACCCTGCTTGGCCTGCGTCGCGGACTGCGTGCTCTGGGTGGGACCCTGGGTCGCCGCGCCGGTCGCCTGTTCGGCCGTCGGCTCGGTCTGGCTCTGCTGCGTCGCCGCGTCTTCGGTCTTTTCCTGCGCGAACGCCAGCGGCATGGCCAGCGCGGCGCTCAGGGCGACCAGGGCGATCAGCGGCTTGCGGTTGTTCTTCGTCATGTCAGTGCTCCGTTCTGTGGGAGTGCGTCCGATTGCGCACGGCCCCACCTTGCAACGTCGCTTCTGAACGAAACTGGCGCGCTGAAATGAACGTGCACGCACGCTTAACCACAAGCGGATTCGCATCGGCTAGCCCCGTGTTAGGGCGTCGTGAGCGTGTCGTCAGGCGCGCGTGGAATGCGTGATGCCGCGCATCGTTTGCCGTTAGGTATTCGTTTCCTGCCCGCTTTTCGACGGCACTCAATCCGGCGTTTTCTTGCTGAACCATTGCCAACCAAGGGCCACACCGCTCAACGCGCCGGCGATTTCCAGCACCACGCGCGAGCCGAGCGAATCGGGATCGTGGATACCCTGCAATGCCAGCCGCGCATACAGCGGAGATTCCAGTTTCGAAATGCCCAGGTAGAACATGTTCCAGGTGTCCACCCCGGCACCGATGATCACGGCCGAGACGCAGGCCCAACCGACGGCATGCCCCATCGACCAGCGCATCCTGGTGCTCACCCAGTTCCAGAACAGGAAGCAGAGCACGCCCAGCACGAAAGCGATCAGGCCCGCTTCGATGGCGCCCAGCACGCCGTAGTGCAGGGGCAGGTTCATCGCGCGCACCCTTCCAGGACGCACGCTGCGGTGTGTGGATTCGTGTAGCGGTGCATGGACAGGCATTCCCCGGCGCGGGACCGCGCGTGATGCCACAGGTTAACCGATGCGATCCCGCCCCCGTGCTGGGCTGGCATGATGGCGCCATTGCCGCAACGGGAGCATCGCATGAGTCGTCTTTTGCTGGCCGGCGCGACCGGTCTGGTAGGACAGGCGACGCTGCGGCGCGCACTGGCATCCGCACGGGTGCGCCAGGTGGTCGCGCCCACGCGCAAACCCCTCGCCCCCCATTCCAAACTGCTGAACCCGGTCGTGGATTTCGAGGCGCTGCCCCCCGATGCGGAGTGGTGGCGAGTGGATGCCGTGGCCTGCGCACTGGGCACGACGATCCGCGATGCAGGTTCGCAGGACGCATTCCGGCGCGTGGACCACGACTATCCGCTTGCGATCGCACGCCACGCCCATGCACACGGCACGCAGGCCTTCGCGCTGGTGTCGGCGATGGGCGCCGATGCAGATTCGCGGATCTTCTATTCGCGCACGAAGGGCGAGGTCGAAGACGCACTCGCCGCGATCGGCTTCACATCGCTCACCTTGCTGCGCCCGGGCCTGCTGGGCGGCGAACGCGCGCAGCACCGGGGCGGCGAACGTTGGGCGCTGCGCGTGCTGGGTGCGCTGGATCCGGTATTGCCGAAGCGCTACAGGATCGTGCCTGCGGAAAGCGTGGCGCAGGCGTTGCTGGATGCGGCCATGGATGCGGTGCCGGGGCGGCACGTCATTCCATCGGAGCATTTGCTGGGCTGATGCCCTCGGGTCATGCGTCAGGCTCGTCCACGCGTACCTGCACGCCGTCGGCGACGATGCGGTACTCGGCCTCTGCTACCGCGGCTCCCGCACTGGTTTCCTCCGCAGTGTGGTCGCGCGCCGCCGGCGACAATGTCACCCGCGACAGCACGCCATGCACCTGCGCGTGTCCCCTCACGTCCTTGGGCACGTAGAAATCGTGATCGCCCAGCAGCACGCGCGCGCCATGTCCGTCGTCCTCGAGCATCACCCAGCAGCCCTTCTTCTGGCAGACATCGACGACGCGTCCGCTGAAGACGCGTGCCTGGCCTTCATACGCTGCCGGTTGCGCGAGCGCCTGTGCCAACGGCACCACCGCACCGGCGGGGATGTCGGCACCGTACTTGTCCCAGGCAGTGTCGGACGCCATCACGGGCGCTGCGACCACCACAGAACACATCATCGCCAACCAACGTTGCATGGCCTTGCCTCCGGGGAATGGCGGCATCTTACCTGTGCCCCGGTCCACAGTTCAGTGCAGGAGGCCATGGTGCACGAGCTGCAGGCGTTGTGTACCCGTCGCGGTGATGGCCTGGCTGGCGCGTTCGAGCAGGCGTTCGTCCTCCTCATCGATCACCACCAGCACCTTGCCTGCGGCGATCTCGGTGCGATAGTCGCGGCGCACTTCGCTGGGCACGGAGGATCCGGCCAGCGCCGCCGCCCAGCCGCCGACCGTCGCGCCAACCACCGTGCAAAGCAGCACCGCCGCCCACGGGATGCCCACCGCAGGGATGGCCATCGCGAGCAAGCCGATGACCAGGCCCACGACACCGCCGCCCACCAACCCGCGCGCCGCCGCCGGCATGAAGTCGGTGGGAGAGCCTTCCTTGTCGGCATCGGGCATCTGCGTCATCTCGATGTCCGGACGTCCGACAAGGGACGCGTGATCGGGACGGATGCCCAGATGCAGGGCCACATGCAGGGCCGCCTCGGCGGTGTCGATGTCGGGGGCGCTGAACACGCGTCGCGTCTTCATGGCGATCTCCTGGCCGGCGCGGGAGGGTCGGCCGTGCGGACCACGCTAGACCGCGATGGGGAAGCAGCGAGTGAAAAAATCCAACCGTGGCTGACGCGCCGATACACGGCGGGCACGCGGCGGATTCAGAGCGCGGGACGCTCCGGCGCCTGCTTGCGACCCAGCGCGCGCAGATACAGCTCGTACAACGCAGTGACCTTGGACACGTATTCCTGTGTTTCCGCGTAGGGCGGCACGCCGCCGTAGCGCGACACGGTGCCGATGCCGGCGTTGTAGGCGGCCGCGACCAGCGTCAGGTCGCCCTTGTAACGGCGCATCAGCCCACGCAGGTGGCGCGCCCCTGCGTTGATCGATTCGGTGGAGGAATAGGGGTCGGCGACGCCGTACTCCTTCGCCACGTCCGGCATCAGCTGCATCACGCCCATCGCGCCCTTCGGCGACAGCGCCTTCGCGTCGAAGTCGCTCTCGGCATGCGCGACGGCACGCAGCCAGGCGTCGTCGACGCCGGTCTGGCGCGCGGCCGCCTTGAACTCGGCGGGATAGCGGTCCAGTCGTGGTTTACCCACCCTGCCCAGACCCGGGTGGGCGGACTCACCCGGCGGGGTCTGCACGGTGAATTTCAGGTAGGGGGTGGAACCCGGCAGGTTGCGGGTGGAATACACCTTCTGCCCGTCCTGCTCGCGCTCGTACAGCGTGCCGCTGAATACGCCCATGGAGCCCCACAGGTTCGGCGTGCTGACGGCGTTGTCGTCGATCTCCCTGGCCGCACACTTGGATCCCGGTTCCGGCGCCGTGGCCAGGCTGACGGTGCCGGCCTGCACGCACCGGTACACCGTACGCGCGCCCGCTTCGGTGCTGGCCAAGGCCAGCACTGTCAGCAGTAAGCCGGCAGCGCGTCGGAGAGGGTGCATGGGCGGCGGATTCTAGGCCCGGCAAGCTGAAGGGCACCCTGAATCACGCTTCCCGCGCCGACGGCCGGCCAGCCTGGCCCGGTCCCTGCTGCGCCGCAGCAGCCAAGCGCGTAAAATGCCGGCCTCTTTCACCGCACCCCCTCGGAGCACGCAATGGGCCTGGATCTGGTCAGCGCCGGCAAGAACCCGCCGGACGAAATCAACGTCATCATCGAGATCCCCAAGGACGCCGAGCCGGTGAAGTACGAGGTGGACAAGGCCAGCGGCGCGATCTTCGTCGACCGCATCCTCTCCACGCCCATGCGCTACCCCTGCAACTACGGCTACGTGCCACACACGCTGTGCGGCGACGGCGACCCGGCCGACGTGCTGGTGGTCCTGCCGCTGCCGCTGATCCCCGGCTCGGTGATCCGCTGCCGCCCGGTCGGCGTGCTGCGCATGAGCGACGAAGCCGGCAGCGACGAGAAGCTGCTGGCCGTGCCGGTGGACAAGGTGTTCGCCGGTTACAGCCACATCGCCGACATCGACCAGGTCAGCCCGCACTGGCTGGAGCGCATCGGCCACTTCTTCGAGCACTACAAGGACCTGGAGAAGGGCAAGTGGGTCAAGCTGGATGGCTGGGGCAATGCCGCCGAAGCCAAGGCCGTGTTGGTGGACGCCATCGCCCGCCAGGCCGCGCAACCGGACAGCGAGAAGCACAAGTTCTGATTGCGCCCCCGCGCATCAACCGGAAAGGCCGCCCGCAGGGCGGCCTTTTTTCTTCCTGCGATCAGAGACCCGCGGCGCGTGCCGCGCGTTCGATCGTGGCTTTCCACTGCACCAGACGCGGCTCGATGTCGGCCGCATGCCGCCGCCACTTGTCGGGATCGGGCTTCGACAGGGTGTAGCGCGACAGGGGAAGCTGCCCACCTAGTTCGCGGTCCCAGGACCACCCTGCCCATTCGCTCAGGCGCCGTGCCTCCCCTTGAGGGTCCTGCACGAAGCGTCCGTAGTCGACCGATACCCGGTCGGCAGGCGACAACGCATCCAGATCGTCCAGCATGAGGCGCGTGGCGGTTTCCCACTGGCTCGCCACGATCTCCCCTAGGTCCTTCCCGTTCAACGCCTGCCAACCCGGCGTCAGCAGGAACGACCACGCCGGTCCCTGCCAGCCGGGCAGGTTGTACATGCGGAACCGGCCGGACTGCCACCCATCGATCATGCTGCCCCAGACCTGACGGGGATCGCGATGCAGGTAGATGAACTTCGCATCGGGGAACACCGCCTTCAGGAACGGAATGCGCAACGCGTTCTTTGGCGTCTTCTCCAGCATGCGGAGCGTCGCATCCGCGTCGGGTGGATTGCCCTCACGATCACGCAGCGCATCGAAGAACCGGGAGCGCAGCGCCTGCACGACAGCCGGCGTGGCATCGGCAAGCCCCAACTGGTTGGAGTGGAACGCGCGCTGGGCCGGGGCAAGGCCCTCGACGCCCTCGATCAGCAGATGGCTTTCATCGCCGATCGTGTGCACGCCAGGCGCACCGGACAGCGTCTCGAACAACAGCGTGGAGCCCGAACGCGGCGGACTGACGATGAAGACGGGCTGCTTCCAAGCGGGGACTTTCGCTGCGACACCCGTGCGCGCCTGCCCCCCGGGGCTGGCTGGCCTGGCGCCATGCGGATCGCGGCGCGCGGACTCATCCACGTCGGCGGCCAGGGCCATGCTGAAGATGTGCGCCTTCAATGCTGCCAGCAGGCCGAGTCCGTTCTGCAGACGGACCTGCGCGACGCCCGCCTGCGCGAGTTTTTCCTGGGTGTCCTTCAGCAGCGTCCTGAAATGCGGCAGTCCCGACGCCTGGTTGCCATGGCAGGCCCACACGCCGTGCCAGTGGCGCGCAAAACGCGTCAGCAACGCATGGATCGCGGGCAGCTGCGGGGTCCGTTCGGCGTCGTTGATCAGGAAGGCGATGCATTCGCGCAGCTCCCACGGTGTCATCACGTCGGACGCATTGAACGATTCGTAGTCCAGCGTCGCCCGGTGGCCCTGCATCGGCGCGATCCGTCGTGGCGCCCAACCCGGCTCGCGCCGCTCCGGGGTCCTGCCCTGCTCCAGCAGATCCCAGAACGCGACACCGCCCACCGTATCGGCCACCAGGTGGATGCGCGTTTCGCTGCCTTCGTTCAGGACCCGGTGGTGGCGCCAGGTGTCGAAGATCCAGCACTCGCCCGCCGCCATGTTCACTTCGCTGTCGCCGCACTGGAAGCGCACCGAGGGCGTGGTGATGATCGGCACGTGAACCCGCATGTGGTCACGCCAGTAGTAATTGATGTCGACATGCCCGGTGACCTCGGACTGTCCCGAGAGACGCATCAGGCGGGAACGCCCCCACGTGGCGCCGAGGGATTCCAGCACCTGCATGAGGTACGGCAGCCGCTCCAGCGAAGGCGTAGGCCGCATCCGTCCCGTGACCTGGTCGCTGTCGGGATCGCCTTCCGTGGTGATCAGCGCGAGCGCGCTGTTGCCGGGGATTCCGCCCGGATGGGATCGCCAGCATGCCTCGTCGATCGTCCGCACCTCGCGCGCCAATGCCTCGGCGTCGAAGGCAACGGGCAGCTGGATGAAGGGGGCGGGCAGCTTCATGGGGTCGTGCGGATCTCGGCAAGGCCCCGGGGACGGGACGGTGTATCGGTACGCCGGATGATACCAACCGCCGCCACGCCGCCGTGCCCACAAAGAACGACGGCCCCTTGCGGGGCCGTCGTGGTGCAGCATACGCGTCGATCCGGAGATCAGAAGCGCTGGGTGTACTTGACGTACAGGTAACGATCGAAGTCGAAGCCACCGTAGTACGCGAAGTCGCTGTGGCGGTACTCGGAGTTCGAGAACATCAGCGGTCCCTTGTGGTCGAACACGTTGTTGGCGCCGATCGCGATCGTGGCATCCCACGGCGCCTTGTAGCTGACCTGCAGGTCATGGAACGTGTTGGAACCGACGCGGCGGATCGCATCCTCTTCACCATTGGCGATGTGGTCCGGCTCGGTGCAGGGACGGTTCGGCACGCAGCTTTCCTTCATGCCCGAGTAGTAACGGGCCGTCCAGTTGACTGCGAACGCACCCAGCGACCAGTCCACGCCCAGGTTCGAGCGCACACGGAAGATGCCGGAATTGCCCACGTTGCCCACGATGATCTTCTCGCCGGCCGAGTTCTCGGCTTCCTCGTCGTAGACGCTGGTGTAGGACGAGGTCCAGTCGAACGCGATCTTGCCGAACGACTGCTCCGGGAGCGCGTACTTCACGCCCAGGTCGAAGCCTTCGGTCTCCATCGCGCCGAGGTTGGCCAGGCCGTAGAACAGATCGGTGATGTGGCCGTCGCTGGCACGCACGATACCTTCGCAGCGGGCACTGTTGCCGAGCACATAGCAGTCACGCAGGATGCGGTCCACGCTATCCTCGATGATCATGTTCTTCAGCTCGTAGCGGTACCAGTCCAGCGAGATGTCCAGACCTTCCACCCAGCGCGGCGACCACACCAGGCCCATGGTCTTGCTCTTGGACGTTTCCGGGACCAGCGTGGGGTTGGAGCCGGTGATGAACTGGTCCGGGGTGGCGCACGGATAGGTCGTGCAGGGCACCAGGCCCTGGCCCAGCTGCACGTAGCCGAGCGGAACGCCCGCGCCGGTGCAGGCCGCGTTGCCGTTGACGCTGTTCACCGCGCCGACGCCGCAGGGGTCGGTGTAGTTCTCGAAGCTGGTGCCGATGCCGCCGTACAGGTTGTCGATCGTCGGGGCGCGGAAGCCCTCGGCGTAGGTGCCGCGGACCAGCAGCTCGTCGATCGGACGCCAGGTGAAGCCGAACTTGCTGTTGATCGTGTCGCCGAAGTTGCTGTAGTCGGAGTAGCGGCTGGCGACGTTGAAGGTCAGTTCCTTCGCGAACGCCATGTCGGCCAGCACCGGGATGTTCAGCTCGACGTAGACCTCGTCGACCGAATAGTCACCCTCGGTGGTGGTTGCACCCAGGCCGGTGCTCTGGCCCGACTGCGCGAACGCGTCCGGCACGAAGCGACCCTGCTCCTTGCGGTGCTCCACGCCCACCGCGATGCCCAGATCGCCGGCCGGCAATTCGAACAGCGTGCCCGCCAGATTGGCGGTGTAGCTGGTGGTACGGGTCAGGCCGGTATCGGTGAACCACGGGAACAGGAATTTCTGCAGCTCGGGATCGGACAGCGAGCCCGGGCCGGCGACGCCGTAAGGCAGCAGCGGGTTCCACGGACGGCAATCGGACAGCGGGGTCGGATCGGCCGCGCTGCCGCACTGGGCGACACCGTCGGCATTGATGAACGACGGACCCAGCGCCTGGCGCGAGGCGATCAGGCTCATGTCGCCGCGCGCACGCTTGGTCGACTGGTTGCGGTTGATCAGCGCACCGACATCCCAGTCCCAGGTCTTGCCGCCCAGGTCGAAGAAGCCGGCGAAGCCGCCCGCGAAGCGGTAGGTTTCCAGCTCGCTGTCGGTGGTGCGCGGCATTTCCCACAGGCGACGACGGAACGTGGTGTCGCCCGGCATCGGGTTGAACGCACTGTCGGCGGACAGCGGCGTGCCGAACGCGGCCGACTGGTACGGATAGCCGGCGATCTGCGACTGGGTGGAGCGATGGTTGTACAGCACGTCGGCGTTGAACGTGACGTTGTCGGTCAGGTCGTAGTTCGCATTGACGAACACCGAACGGCGCTCGATGCCCGTGGACAGGAACATCTGCTGGTTGGCATTGGCATTGTCTGCTGCCGTGTGCAGCACATAGTCGCCACGCACTCCAGGAGTACCGCCGTCACGCAGCGTATACCAGAGCTCGTCCGCCGGAGCGACATAGCCGGGCTGACCCGGTCGCAGGCCGGGCGTCTGGCACGGATCGCAGAACGAGCCGTTCTGGCTGATCGGGCTCCAGCCCGAACCCGGATAGTTTGGACCGGCGTTGCCGTCCTTGGAGAACCAGCGGTCGGCGGCGGAGATCGGGTCTTCCTTCGAGTACTCGACCGACAGCGTGACGCCGCCACGGTCGCTGGCCGAGCCCACGGTGAAGGAGTACTGCTTGGTGTCGCCGTCGCCTTCGCCGGTCTGGCCGATGTACGCCGAAGCCTCGGCGCCTTCGAAGCGCTTGCGCGTGATGACGTTGACCACGCCGGCGATCGCGTCGGAACCGTAGATGGCGGATGCGCCGTCCTTCAGCACTTCGATGCGGTCGATGGCCGACATCGGGATCTGGCTCAGATCCTGGTAACCACCGGTGGTGGCGCCCAGGCGACGGCCGTTGACCAGCACCAGGGTACGGGTCGCGCCCAGGTTGCGGATGTCGACGTAGTAACCACCCACGTTCTCGCCCGAGGCCAGCGCTTCGGAACGCGCGATCGCGGGAGAACCGGCGGAAGTCAGGTTCTGCAGCACGTCGGCCACCGAGGTGAAGCCCTGCTTCTCGATGTCCTCACGCGCGATGGTGATGATCGGCTGCTGCGTTTCCATGTCGGCGCCGCGGATGCGGGAGCCGGTGACTTCGAGGCGATCGAGCGTGGTGGTGCTCGAGGGCGCATCGGTGGTTTCCTGCGCCATGGCGAACGCCGGGACCAGTGCGATGGCAATGCCGGCCGGCAGCAAGCCGACCCGCATCGCGCGACGCGGACTACGATGGTTCATTGAATCTCTCCTCAGGGGAACGTGTTGCGTTATGGGCGTGTTAAAACGCCTTGCAAACTTACGTTCCAGTCTTCACGGCCGCTTTGCGCACGAGGGCCGATGACTTTGCCGAGTCTGTCCTCGACGCAGTCGATGCCATGCGATAGCGACTGGCCGAGGTTCCGAAGCGCGCACGGAAAGCACGCGCGAAGCTGCAGCAATTGTCGAAACCCGATGCCGCGGCGACTTCGCCCACCATCATCGAGGTGTTGCGCAGCAGTTCGGCCGCATGCTCCAGCCGCATCCGTGCCGCGGCCGCCTGCGGACTCTCGTCGTACAGACTGTAGAAGGTGCGCGAGAAGTACCAGCTGGAGAAACTGGTCAGTTCGGCCAGTTCACTGATCCGCACCACGCGGTCGCAATTGCCCTCCAGATAGAGGCGCGCGCGCTGCAGGCGGCCGAATACCTGGCGCTTGCGGCTGCGTGAACGCCCCGGGCAACGCTGGATGTAGTCGGAGAACTCCTGCTGGATGGCCACCATATGCAGCAGCAAGGGGCGGAGTGCGAGGAAATCCGGGCCTTGCGGGGCGTGCCGGGACACCGCGCGCCACAGGCGCAGCAGGGTCAGCGCATCGCGTCGGGACAACCACCCACGACCGGCATACAAGGGGCTGTCGGCGAATCGCGCCATCGCGCGCAGGGCATCCGCGCTCAGCGCCACCCCCAGGCACAGGCCATAGCGGTCGCTCTGCACCAACGGCTTGGAGTCGCGCTCCAGTGCGATCCAGTGCCCCCGGCGCAGCCGGAAGCGTCCTTCCTTGGCCTCCACCCACGAGGTACCGCGCAGCTGCACCCACACGGTGAACACGTCGGCACCCGCCTGCACGGCACCCAACCGCGAGACCGCGATGCAGCCGTTCGGATCCTGGCCATCGGCCGCATCGGCGCGGACCACTTGTCCGCGGTCCCCCCACAAGGTTTGCTCCATCGGTCATTCCACTTTGCGCAACAGGAGCAGTGGATGTGCCGGAACATGGCGGGCGGCGCAGGAAATTGCGCGGAAAACCCGCCGAAATCTCCACGAATCCACTTCCGAAGAACTTGCGAAAGTGTTTTCTTTTTCTGGATCAGCGACTTACCAGAACCGCACCGGAGGCGTCGCCGCCGTTCGCTGCAACGACAGCAGGCCGATGTCGGACCCGTCGTTGATCGCCATTGAGACGTACGCCACACGCGTGCGCGCATGTGCGCTGAAACCATTGATCGTGGAGAGATGGTCCGGCTCAAGGCATCGGGGGGGCGGATGCGAGCGTCCCGCCCCGATGTGGCGCAGGCTGACATAGCACCCGGCCCGCTGTTCGAGGTACTCGACCTGGCCGTCCTCGGTGACCGTCCAGGTGCGGTAACGCTGGCTGACCGGGTGATTGCCATCGATCTGGCGAATGCTGCCGGGAGACAGGGACAGGTCTGCCTGCCACAGCCCGTCGTGGCCCAGCCGGGTGAACAACACCCGTCCCTGTGCGCCGTCAGGGCGCGCGAACGACACGCCCTCGATGGTGGCGACCTGCCGCCAGGGCGTGCTGCTCCGGTCGAACAGCACCAGTTGCTGGCTGTCCCCGCGCCCCGCGACCACGAAGATCCGCGTCGGGTCCGGCGAATAGGCCGCGAACAGCAGGTCCTCCAGCGCCACCGGCACCGCCAGCGACTGCAGCTGGCCGCTGGCGGGGACCAGTTCGTGCAGGCCATAGCGCCCGGCACCGTCCGTCCCGACGACGAGCACCCGCTTGCCGTCCGGCGACCACGCAGGCAGGTGGCGGGACTCGGGATGGATGCCCTCGATCAGGCGCAACGACGCGGGGCGTTCCATGTCGGCCCACCAGAGGGCGTAGTCGCCCGAGCGGTCGGAGGTGAACACGATCTGGCGGCCATCCGGCGCCACCGACGGCAACGTGTCACGACCGGTGGAAGGGAACAGCCGTTCCGGCACGGGCAACTTCCCGTCCATCGCCGGCGCACTGCTGATGCGGTACACGCCGAACTGCGGCTTGCGCTGCACGAACGCCAGCTGGTCGGCACGCGCTGCAATGGCCGGCGTCTGCGCATCCTCGATGCCGAGATCCTCGATGCGGCCATCCTGCAAGGTCAGGCGATACAGACGCGTGTGACTGTCGACGCGGCGCCCGAACACGATGGCCTTGCCGTCCGGGGTCCAGTCCCAGCCGCGCAGTTCCGCGCGCTGATGGGTGAGGCGCTCCGCCCGTCCCCCTTCTGCGGGAATGCGCCACAGGTCGCCCAGCGGCGTGTTGCGGACAAAGGCGATCCATTTGCCGTCCGGCGAATAGCGCGGCGCGGTATCGACATCTTCGTCGCTCGCGCCGTAGTCCAGCGCACGCCAGCGCCCCGTGGCGAGATCCAGCAGGCGCAGGCCCGGTTCGCCCGCACCCGTCAGCGGACTGCTGAACACCAGTCCATCGCCGCCAGGCATCCAGTCGAAACTGGGCCGGTTGTTCGGATCGCAGATCCCGAGCGTGCGCGGTTCCCCGCCACTGGCCTGGACCGCCATGATCCGGCAGTCCTTGCCCGGGAAGCGGCGCAGGAACGCGATTTCACGGCCACTGGGCGACCACTCCGGATTGCTGTCCCATGCGCCCTCCGGCGGCACGGTCAGGGTGCGCGGCTGGGCCGGCTCGGTGGTCTGCACCATGACCGCGGTGCCTGCCAGTTCTTCCGTCAGGCTGGACAGATAGGCGACCTGCGAACCGTCCGGCGACAGCGTCGGTGACAGTTCGAATCCGGGTGCCGAGGTGATCAGGCGATACGGACGCGGTGCAGGTACCAGTGTCTGCACGCCGGGCTCCGCGGCAAGAGGGCCGCTGCGGGTCCCCATCATCCAAAGACCCCACGCTGCGATACCCAACGCCAGTACGCCCAGCCCGATGCCCCAGGCCCAGCGACGGAACAAGCGTGGGTCTGGCGACTGCCCTGCGTTGGCCATCACCGGAACCGGCGCCGCCGCGTGTCGGGATGCATCGTCGACCGGCACGACGACGGGTGCGGCAGCTGGCGCGGATGAAGCAGAGACAGGTTCATCGGCGGCAGGCGGCGAAGCATCGTCGCCTGCCGCCGGCAACCACTCCACCGACGCCAGTAGGCGATACCCGCTCTTGGCGATGGTCTCGATATAGCGCGGACCATCGCCACGCTCACCGAATGCCTTGCGCAACTGGGTGATGGCCTGGGTGACCACATCGTTGGTCGGCAGCGTGTCGGGCCAGACCACGGCCAGCAGCGTGTCGCGTGTGACGACCCTTCCAGGCGCGTCGGCCAGCGCCAGCAGCACGCCCATCGATTTGGGCGTGATGCGCGCGGGCTTGCGGGCACCCGGCGCGCGGATCTCGCGCAGGGAGATGTCGACGAAGCACTCGCCCACCTTCAGGTGTTCGGCAGGGGGCACGATGGGGGCTCGGCAGGTCGGGGCATGTGGGGGCGGATGCTGCGCCGGCGCCCTTGTCCCGTCATGTGCCTGAATACCTGTCACCGGCCGGATCGTTCAATCCGGCAGATTCGGCAAAGTGCAGGAACAGCATGGGGAAAGCGCACCGTCGCGGTGCATTTTACAGTGGCCGCCGTGTTCCCCCTGAACGGGAACATCACAGGCAACCTCTCTCTCTCGCCGACGTCCTATTACAACCTGCTCCAGTATTCGCGCCCCCGGGCGCGAATTTTTTGCCTGCCTGAAACGCTCAGCCTTCCTTGCGCACCGGGTGCTTGAGGATCGTCAGGCCGATCAGCCGCGATACCACCACGGCGATGTACATCACGCCCGCGAACTGCTCCAGCATCACCAGCGCGCGTGCCTGGGGCTGGATGGGGACGACATCGCTCAGGCCTACGCCCGACAGCAGGCTGAAACTCAGGAACAGCAGCTCCATCCAGCTGCGCGGCGACTGCGGATCCACCGCAGCGGTGAAGCTGCCCGGATACCACTGCTGGCAGACCGAGAACGAAAAGGCGAAGGCCCATGCGAGCAGCGTGAACGTCGCGCCCGCGGCGAACAGTTCGTCGCTGGTGACCGAGTGGTCC
Organism: Pseudoxanthomonas sp. LARHCG66; assembly: GCF_052871755.1. NCBI lineage: Bacteria > Pseudomonadati > Pseudomonadota > Gammaproteobacteria > Lysobacterales > Lysobacteraceae > Pseudoxanthomonas > Pseudoxanthomonas sp. LARHCG66. Next base: position 1,289,714 of record NZ_JBIXJW010000001.1, read on the forward strand.
TGCAGCATGTAGGCGATCAGGCTGCCCGCCGTGTAGAAGTACAGTCCGCTCTCCAACAGGTGGGCGTAGATGCCCAGCGCAGGCTGGTCGAAGATGGCCGACGACACCGACAGCAGCACGGCGGGCACCGCGAGCGACCATGCGATCCAGTTCACCGCCGCGCTGCGGTTGACCACCCACAGCGCAAGCGCGAGCACCAGGATGCCGAACGCGCCGAACAGGGCCCGGCCTGCCTGGGTGTCTTCCATCACCGGATACAGCAGGATGCCCGCCAGTTGGACGATCAGCAGGAAGGCGCAGGGATGCCGTCGCGCCGTCACCAGCCAGCGCAACCAGAGCAAGGGCTTCGTCACGCGGCGAAACTCATTTGAAGTGGTACACCAAGGCGTAATACACCACGTAGATCCACGACAGCACGCCATGGATCACGGCCCACAACAGCGATTTGTTGGCGCTCCATGAGATGGTGATGGCCAGCGCGGTGCCGAAACCTATGCCCGCCTTCGCGAGGCCCGCACCCTCCCCCTTCACGGCGACACCGCAGGCGTGCCGCTGCCCGCGCGATAGGGATAGCGCAGGAAGATGTCGGCCACGGCGGCATCGATCTTCGCGGCCCGCTCTTCCGGCGTGGCACGGCCCACGCGGCCGACCGCCACGCCCGTCCACACCAGCCGGTTCTGCGCCGCGTCCACCAGATCCACGTTCATCGTGCCCTCGGTGTACTGGTAGACCTCGGTGCGGTCGCGCCAATAGGGCACCGATACATAACGACGGGCGCGGTAGCTGTAGTAGTAGTCGTAGTCGACTTCCGGCATCGACACGACATCGGTCTTTTCCTGCATGTAGGCATTGAGGTTAACCCGCAGGTCGGGCGAAGTCTCATCGTAGACGTAGCCGCGCGCTTCCATCTGCGCTCGCGCCGCATTCTTGATACGCCCGCTGGTCAGGGTCGCGTAGCCTTGCGCCTCGATCGCCAGCGGCGAATAGAAGGCGAAGCTGCGGTACTGCGCGAAGTTCGCGGACGGGTCCACGTCGCTGGTGACGCGCGGGCCGGTGGCGCAGGCCGCAAGCAGCAGGACGCACGCTGCCATCATCCAGCGGCCGGCATTACGGGCGAAACGGGCCATGATCGTTCTCCTGTCGGGACGCCGCCAGGATGGCGGACGCCCGGTGAACATTACGCATGAGTACGCCGGATGGATGCCTGGCACCCGGACCGGTCAGCCCTGACGATACACCTGCGCGCCCTGCGCCAGGAACTCCGCCGACTTCTCCGCCATGCCGGCCTCCAGCGCCGCCCGCTCCTCCACTCCGTGTTCGGCCGCGTAGTCGCGCACGTCCTGGGTGATCTTCATCGAACAGAAGTGCGGCCCGCACATGCTGCAGAAGTGCGCCAGCTTGTGCGCATCCTTGGGCAGCGTCTCGTCGTGGAATTCCTTGGCCTTCTCCGGATCCAGGCCCAGGTGGAACTGGTCCTCCCAGCGGAATTCGAAACGCGCCTTGCTCAGCGCGTTGTCGCGCACCTGCGCACCCGGATGGCCCTTGGCCAGGTCGGCCGCGTGCGCGGCGATCTTGTAGGCCATGATGCCGTCGCGCACGTCCTGCCGGTTGGGCAGGCCCAGGTGCTCCTTCGGCGTGACGTAGCAGAGCATCGCCGTGCCGAACCAGCCGATCATCGCCGCACCGATGGCGGAGGTGATGTGGTCGTAGCCGGGCGCGATATCCGTGGTCAGCGGGCCGAGCGTGTAGAACGGCGCTTCGCCGCACTCGCGCAGCTGCTTGTCCATGTTCTCCTTGATCAGCTGCATCGGCACGTGGCCCGGGCCTTCGATCATGCATTGCACGTCGTGCTTCCAGGCAATCTTGGTCAGCTCACCGAGCGCTTCCAGTTCACCGAACTGCGCCGCGTCGTTGGCGTCTGCGATGCAGCCCGGACGCAGGCCGTCGCCCAGCGAGAAGGCCACGTCGTAGGCCTTCATGATCTCGCAGATGTCCTCGAAGTGCGTGTAGAGGAAGTTCTCCTTGTGGTGCGCCAGGCACCACTTGGCCATGATCGACCCGCCACGCGAGACGATGCCGGTCACGCGCTTGGCCGTCAGCGGCACGTGGCGGAGCAGCACACCGGCATGAATGGTGAAGTAGTCCACGCCCTGCTCGGCCTGTTCGATCAGCGTGTCGCGGAAGATTTCCCACGTCAGCGCCTCGGCGCGGCCATCGACCTTCTCCAGCGCCTGATAGATCGGCACCGTGCCGATCGGTACCGGCGAATTGCGGATGATCCACTCGCGCGTTTCGTGGATGTGCTTGCCGGTGGACAGGTCCATCACCGTGTCGCCACCCCAGCGGATCGACCACACCAGTTTCTCCACTTCCTCGGCGATGCCCGAGGACACTGCAGAGTTGCCGATGTTGGCGTTGATCTTGGTCAGGAAGTTGCGGCCGATGATCATCGGCTCGCTTTCGGGATGGTTGATGTTGTTGGGCAGGATGGCGCGGCCGCGCGCGATCTCGTCGCGCACGAACTCCGGGGTGATGAACGTCTGGATGCTGGCCCCGAAGGATTCACCGGGGTGCTGCTTCAGCAGCATCGCATCGCGCACCGCATCCAGCCGCTGGTTCTCGCGGATGGCGACGTATTCCATTTCCGGCGTGATGATGCCGCGCCTGGCGTAATGCATCTGGCTGACGTTGGCGCCCGCCTTCGCACGGCGCGGCAGGATGCGGCCGGGGAAGCGCACGCTGTCGAGCTTCGCATTGGTTTCGCGCGAACGGCCGAACTCCGAGCTGAGGGCCGGCAACTGTTCCGTGTCCCCGCGTTCCTCGATCCACTTGGCACGCAGCGCGGGCAGGCCGGCAGCCAGGTCGATGGTCGCTGCCGGATCGGTATACGGGCCGGAGGTGTCGTAGACGGTGACCGGCGGATTCTCTTCACCACCGAACAGGGTCGGCGTCTGGGTCAGTGCGATCTCGCGCATCGGCACCTGCAGGTCGGCCCGCGAACCCTGCACGAAGATCTTGCGCGAACCCGGAATGGGCCGGGTCACGGATTCGGAAAGTTGCCCGGTCTGCTGCAGCAGATCGGCGGCGGGCTTGGGAATGGCATTCATCGGCATCGTCCTTTTGGATCCCCGCACATGGATGTGCGGGCTCTTGCGAGGGATTCGCATAATGCGACGCGAGGGAATCGCATCACGGACGAAGCGGCGGCGCGGCGGCGGACGGATTGCGGGCCCGCGAGGGGCGACACGGCAACACGGCGCATCCTGCGAAGCTTCCCTACGCCGGTCTCAACCGGATCAGGTTCGAAGGGTCTGTCTCAATCACCGGCCAGGCCGGCGATACCCCCGCTTCGGCGCGAATTAGACCACATCGGCCGGGCGGCCGTGTTCAGCCCAGCGTGTAGCCGATGCGGAAGCCTCCCCAGTGCCGGCCGTGGACGTGGATCGGCACCGACAGGTCGAACATGATCTGTCCGGTGTCGCGGCGATACACCTGCAACCGGTACGAATCGGTATGCGCGCCGACACTGCGGCCGACGCGATCGGTGAACAGGCGCTTGGTGCGGTTGCCGACCAGGTCCTTCTCGCGGTCGCCGGTGAGCGGCTGGCTGAAACGCAGGTTGTGGGTAGGCACGTAGCCGTCGGGGTTGGCGCTGATGGCGAACACGATCCATGGATGCCGGCTGGCGAGGGGCTCCTGGAGCGGCGGCAGCAGCTCATCGCACAGGGTGTCGAAGGCCGTGGTGAACTTGGCCGGCTCGATGCCGGGTATCGGTATGTAGTCGCGCGCGAACAGGTCGTCTTCCCCCAACCGTCCGGTGGACAGCGCGTGCTCGAACGCCGCTCCGATCCGCGCCGCGCCCGCGCAGGCGAGGTCGTGCACGCGTGCGTGCCGTCGCACGCGCAGCGGATCGGGTGGCAGCCGGAACAGACCCACGCAGTCGTGCAGCGTGTCCGTGCCCTGCGCCAGTGCCGCGCCCCGCGCCGCGACCTGGCCGGCATGCTCCAGGTTGCTGCGGCTCAGGTCGACCACCTGTTCCACGGCACGGTCGATCGCAGCGATTTCGTCGCCCTGGGCGGCCACCCGGCCGCCTGCGGACTCCATCGCCCGGCTCGCACGGCCCAGCAGATCACCGATGCTGCCCAGTACCTGCTCGGTGGCCTGCGCGGAGAGCGCGCTTTCCGCCAACGCCTGGCCGCTCTCTTCCAGCATGGTGCGCACGTCGCGCGCGGCGGCGGAAGCCTGTCCGGCGAGTCGCCGTATTTCGCTGGCGACCACGCCGAAGCCGCGCCCGGCTTCGCCCGCGCGCGCGGCTTCGATACCGGCGTTGATCGACAGGATGTTGGTCTGGAACGCGACCGCGTCGATCACCGCGATGACATCGCCCGCTCGGGCCGAACGCCGTTCCACTTCACGCATCGCTTCGCCCAGCTCGCGCGCGGCGGATACACCCTCGCGTGCGCTGGCATCGGCCTGTGCCGCGATGCTGACCACTGCCCGCAGTTCCTCGCCGGCACCCTGCAGCCCCTGCAACAGGCGGCGCGTCGCGACCAGCACCTCCTCCAGTGCGGCCACCTGGGACTGGGATTGCCGCAGCAGGTCTTCGTTCTCGCGTACGAGGTGCGGCACATCGCCGGCCACCTGATGCGACAGTGCCACTGCCTGCCGGATGGCTTCGGCCAGGTTGCCGAAACCCGCTGCGATCTGCCGGAACAGGGGATCGGCGGCCTGTCCCTCGGCGGGAACCAGGTCCAGGTCGCAGGCACCGAGCAACAGGCCGATGCGTTCGAGCAGCGCACGATCCGCTTGCGCTTCACACAGGCGCTGCGCCAGCGGCTGCAAGGCCGGCGATGCCGCCACCGCAGCAGATTCTGCTGCCAGACCCGCCGCTTCGCGCAGCAGCGTGGCGGTTTCGGGGTGTGGCAGGGAGAGCATCCAGCCATCATCGTCGCGGTCGCGCTGGTACCGGACGCGTCGCGCCGGGTCGCCGCCCGGTGCCTGCCAGACGCCCTCTTCGCCGGTCAGTGCATCCGGTGACAGGCCCCACACATGCGCACTGTCCTGCCCCAGCAGGTGTTCGGCCGACACATCCAGCAGGTCCAGCGCCGCGCGGTTGGCGTCCAGCACGCGCGCATCGGCCGCCAGCCTCAGCAGGCCGACGGGGGCGTCCGGCAAACGATGGCGGGTATCGACGCCGGCTGTTGCCGCGTCCGCTGTGACTGACATGGACACACCTCCCCTGATCATTCCTTCTAGCGGCAGGGGAGGCGCCGAATTGAGGGTGCCGTCCGGCGGCAGGCACGATCCGCGCCGCGCGCCGATCAGTCGATGCGCGTCGCCTGCGACGACAGTCGGGCGATATCGGCAGGCACCAGGCGCTCCGCATCGCCGAATTCCGGCCAGCCTGCGCGAAGGGACGCCATCACGGCCGGATCCCTCAGGTGCGCTTCCAGCAGCCACGCCGTGATCGCCTGGCAGGGCACGCCCGGTGCCGGGCGGCACAGCAGCGGTCCCGGCGGGATGGGATCGGAGCGCCACAGTTCCACGATGCCCTGCTGCTTCGGCGATGCGTCATAGACGTCGGCCGCGAGCGCGGCAACGTCCGCCTCGCCTTCAACCACGGCCTGCAGCGCAGCCGCATGCGAACCCGCGTAGCGCAAGGATGCGAACGCCGCCTCCGCCTCCAGTCCCAGCGCACGAAGATGGTGTACCGGCACGAATCCGCCGGAGGCCGAATCGCGCCCGACCAGGACCAGCCGCAGACGTGCCGCGTCGCGCGCCAGCGCATCGAGTGAGGACACGCCGCGCGCAACCAGCACCGCGCGGTAACGATCCGCCTGCGCCAGGGGCACTTGCGGCACCGGCAGGGTGGTCACGTGCTGATGCCAGCGGCGCGTCTGCAGATAGGCGTGCAGGTTGGGCACCGCGACATCCACCTGACCGTCGCGCAGGGCTTCGACCAATGCCGTCGGCGACGGGAACAGTCTCACCTGTACCGGATGGCCGCCACGTTTGGCGAGGTAGTCGGCCAAGGGCTGGATCGCCGCGATGCGGTCGCGCTGGGGATACGCATAGGTGGCGATGACCCAGGGTTTCCTCTCTTCGTCATGCGCCATAGCGGGCAGGACAAAGCAGGCGAGCAAGAGGACAAGAAGGCAGCGCAGGACCATCGGTGTATCAGAACGCATCCAGCAGCGCCTTGTCGCGCACCGCACCCTTGTCGGCACTGGTCGCCAGCAAGGCATAGGCCTTCAGCGCGGTGGTCACCTTGCGCGTGCGCGGCAGCGCGGGCTTCCATCCACGCGCATCCTGCGCCGCGCGCCGCAACGCCAATTCGTCGTCCGCGACGAGCAGCGCGATCGAGCGCTGCGGAATGTCGATGCGAATGCGGTCGCCCTCGCGCACCAGGCCGATCGCGCCACCCGCCGCCGCTTCCGGCGACGCATGGCCGATCGACAGGCCCGAGGTGCCGCCGGAGAAACGGCCATCGGTCAGCAGCGCGCACTGCTTGCCGAGGCCTTTCGACTTCAGGTAGCTGGTCGGGTACAGCATTTCCTGCATGCCCGGCCCGCCCTTCGGGCCTTCGTAGCGGATCACCACCACGTCGCCCGCCTTCACCTCGTCGCCGAGGATGCCGGCCACCGCTGCGTCCTGGCTCTCGTAGACCCGCGCGTTGCCTTCGAAGACATGGATCGATTCATCCACGCCCGCCGTCTTCACCACGCAGCCATCGCGCGCGATGTTGCCGTAGAGCACGGCCAGCCCGCCTTCCTGCGAGAACGCGTGTTCGACGCTGCGGATGCAGCCCTCCGCCCGATCGGTGTCGAGCGAAGGCCAGCGTGTGGCCTGGCTGAAAGCCACTTGGGTGGGAATGCCTGCCGGGCCGGCCTTGTAGAACGTCTGCACCGCATCGTCATCGACGGTGGTGATATCCCACTTCGCGATGGCATCGGCGAGCGTCTTCGCGTGCACGGTCGGGACGTCGATGTGCAGCAAGCCGCCGCGTGCGAGCTCCCCCAGGATCGCCATGATGCCGCCGGCGCGATGCACGTCCTCGATGTGGTACTTCTGCGTGTTCGGCGCCACCTTGCACAACTGCGGCACGCGTCGCGACAGGCGGTCGATGTCGCGCATGTCGAACGGCACCTCCCCTTCCTGTGCCGCAGCCAGCAGGTGCAGGATGGTGTTGGTGGAGCCGCCCATCGCGATGTCCAGCGTCATCGCATTCTCGAACGCTTCGAACGTGGCGATGCCGCGCGGCAAAGCGCTGGGGTCTTCCGCACCGTACCAGCGGTGGCAGAGTTCGACCACCACGCGCCCTGCGCGCAGGAACAACTGTTCGCGGTCCGCATGCGTGGCCACCACCGTGCCATTGCCCGGCAACGACAGGCCCAGCGCCTCGGTCAGGCAGTTCATCGAGTTGGCGGTGAACATGCCGGAGCACGAGCCGCAGGTCGGGCAGGCACTGCGCTCGACCGCGTCCACCTGGGCGTCGGACGCGTTCGGATCGGCCGCCATCACCATCGCATCGACGAGGTCCAGCTTGTGGTCGGCCAGCTTCGTCTTGCCGGCTTCCATCGGCCCACCCGATACGAATACGGTGGGGATGTTGAGCCGCAACGCCGCCATCAGCATGCCCGGCGTGATCTTGTCGCAGTTGGAGATGCACACCAGCGCATCGGCGCAATGCGCGTTGACCATGTACTCGACCGAGTCGGCAATGACTTCGCGGCTGGGCAATGAATACAGCATGCCGTCGTGGCCCATCGCGATGCCGTCGTCGACAGCGATGGTGTCGAACTCCTTCGCCACGCCACCGACCCGCTCGATCTCGCGCGCCACCAGCTGGCCAAGGTCCTTGAGGTGCACGTGGCCCGGGACGAACTGGGTGAACGAATTGGCGACGGCAACGATGGGCTTGTGGAAGTCGGCATCCTTCATGCCGGTGGCGCGCCACAGCGCACGGGCACCGGCCATGTTGCGGCCGTGGGTGGAGGTCTTGGAGCGGTACTCGGGCATGAAAACCAGCAGTGCGGCGATGACGTGGGAAGCCTTGATTCTGCTGCGTTTCCACGGTTTCAGTTGCAACCATATCGATTGAAATCATCCGATCGTCGCAAAGGCGGGAAAACTGCTTGACATGCTTCGGAGCGGCATGTTTCCCTTGCCGCATGTTGCAACGCCACACGCCCACGATGACCGACCCGACCGCACGCGCTGCGGCCTCCTTCCTCGTACTCGTCCTTATTACCTCGCCCACAACTGCGGGACGGACCGGCGCGTAAGCAACAAACAACGCCAGATTCGCAAAACCCCGCACTGAGAAGTGCGGGGTTTTTTGTTTAAGAGCCTTTCCCTTCACCTCAACCTCCAGGAATCCAGCTCCATGACCACCGCCAACGCTCTCCCGCACCCCAAGATCGCCGTCGTCGGCTACGGCAGCCAGGGCCGCGCGCACGCGCTGAACCTGCGCGATTCCGGCTTCGACGTCGTCGTCGGCCTGCGCCCGGGCGGCCCGACCGAAGCGAAGGCGGAGGCCGATGGCTTCGTGGTGAAGGCGCCGGCCGACGCGGTGAAGGACGCCGACCTGGTCGCCGTGCTGACCCCGGACATGGTGCAGAAGAAGCTCTACGCCGACGTGCTCGCGCCGAACATGAAGCAAGGCGCCGTGCTGCTGTTCGCGCACGGCCTGAATGTCCACTTCGGCATGATCGAGCCGCGCGCCGACCTGGACGTGGTACTGGTCGCGCCGAAGGGCCCGGGTGCGCTGGTGCGCCGCGAGTACGAGATCGGCCGTGGCGTGCCGTGCATCTACGCCGTCCACCAGGACAAGAGCGGCAAGGCCGAGCAGTTCGCGCTGGCGTATGCCGGTGGCCTGGGCGGCGCGCGCGCCAACATCATCAAGACCACCTTCAAGGAAGAGACCGAGACCGACCTTTTCGGCGAGCAGGCCGTGCTGTGCGGCGGCGCCTCGTCGCTGGTGCAGGCCGGCTTCGAGACGCTGGTGGAAGCCGGCTACCAGCCGGAAATCGCCTACTACGAAGTGCTGCACGAACTGAAGCTGATCGTCGACCTCTTCTACGAAGGCGGCATCACCCGCATGCTGGAGTTCATCTCCGAGACAGCGCAGTACGGCGACTTCGTCAGCGGCCCGCGCGTCATCGATGCCAGCGTCAAGGCACGCATGAAGGACGTACTGACCGACATCCAGAACGGCACCTTCACCCGCAACTGGCAGGCCGAGTACGACGCGGGCCTGCCGAACTACAAGAAGTTCCAGCAGGCGGACAAGGACCACCCGATCGAGAAGGTTGGCAAGGAACTGCGCGCGAAGATGGTGTGGCTGCAGGCCAACGCCGCCCAACCCGATACAGACGAGCAGGCCGCCGCATGAACGCCGCCGCGGCCACTGCCCCACGCAATGGCGCCCGCTGGCTGGCCCACGCCCTGGAAGCCGAGGGCGTGGACACGCTGTTCGGCTATCCCGGCGGCACCATCATGCCGTTCTACGACGCGCTGGTGGATTCCAGGCTGAAGCACATTCTGGTGCGTCACGAACAGGGCGCGGCGCTGGCCGCGAACGGGTATGCCCGTGCCAGCGGCAAGGTCGGCGTGTGCGTGGCCACCTCCGGCCCCGGTGCATCCAACCTGGTCACCGGCATCGCTGATGCGATGCTGGATTCGGTACCAATGGTGTGCCTGACCGGCCAGGTCGCCACCACGCTGATGGGCACCGATGCGTTCCAGGAACTGGACGTGTTCGGACTGACGCTGCCGATCGTGAAGCACAGCTTCATCGCCCGGCGCGTGGACGACCTGCCGGAGATGGTGCGCGAAGCCTTCCGCATCGCGCGCGAAGGGCGTCCGGGTCCGGTCCTGATCGACCTGCCCAAGGACGTGCAGATGTCCGATGCCTCGCACCTGCCCGACCACGTGCCGGCGAGCGTCGGTCCCGTTCCGGCCCCGGAAGATGCGCGGCTGGCCGATGCACTGGCCGCGATCGCCGGTGCCGAGAAGCCGGTGATCTACGGCGGCGGCGGCATCGGCATCGCCGACGCGGTGGACGCGTTCCGCCAGTTCGTCGACGCGACGAAGATCCCCACCGTGCTGACCCTGCGCGGCCTGGGCGCCCTGCCGGCCGGCCATCCGCATTACCTGGGCATGCTGGGCATGCATGGCACCCGCGCGGCCAACATGGCGGTGCAGGAATCGGACCTGCTGATCGTGGTCGGCGCGCGCTTCGACGACCGCGCCACCGGCAAGCTGGCCGAGTTCGCACCGTTCGCCCGCGTGCTGCACGTTGACGCCGACGCTTACGAGATCGGCAAGCTGCGCACGGCCGACATCGCCGTTCCCGGCGACGTGGCTACCAGCCTGAAGACGCTGACGGCGGCACGCAGCACCTGCGATGAATGGCGCAAGCGCTGCGCGGGCAACCGCGAGCGTTTCGGCTTCCGCTACGACGCGCCGGGCACCGACATCTATGCGCCCGGCCTGTTGAAGCGGCTGAGCGAAGTGGCGCCGGCGGACGCGATCATCGCGTGCGACGTGGGCCAGCACCAGATGTGGGTGGCGCAGCATTGCGGGTTCACCCATCCGCGCAACCACCTGACCAGCGGCGCACTGGGCACGATGGGCTTCGGCCTGCCGGCGGCGATGGGCGCGCAGTTCGCCTGTCCCGACCGCACCGTGATCCTGGTCAACGGCGACGGCGGCTTCATGATGAACGTGCAGGAGCTGGCCACCATCGCGCGTTGCAAGCTGCCGGTGAAGATCGTGCTGATCGACAACAGCGCGCTGGGCATGGTCCGCCAGTGGCAGGAACTGTTCTTCGCCGAGCGCTACAGCGAGATCGACCTGTCCGACAACCCGGACTTCGCCGCCCTGGCGCGCGTGTTCGGCATCCCGGCACGCCACATCAGCCTGCGCGACGAAGTCGAGGACGGCCTGGCCGACCTGCTGGCCCAGCCCGGACCCGCGTTGCTGCACGTCACCATCGACATCAAGGCCAATGTCTGGCCGCTGGTGCCGCCGAACCACGCCAACAGCTCGATGCTGGATGCCAATCCCGCCAAACAATCCGCCGAGCCTGCCGTCACGGCCGACGGCCCGGAGAAGAAGAATGCGTTACCGGCTTGAACTCAAGCTCAAACCTGCCGAGGGCGCCTTGCTGCGCGTCCTGGGCATGATCGAGCGCCGTGGTTTTCCGCCCCATGCGGTGCATGCCACCCACGACGGCGAAGGCTATTGGGCACTGGCGCTGGTGATCGACAGTACCCGCGCGCCGGAAACCCTGCGCCAGCAACTGCTGAAGATCTACGATGTCGAGGAACTGTCGTTCAGTGCCGTGCAGGAACTGAGCAGGGATCGTCGCCACCAGGACCGCGCCGCATGAATGCCACGCCCGCCAACGCGGACGTCGTGGTCCGGAGGCGTCTTCTTCGACATCAGCCGTTCGCGTGCCGCGATGCCTGATGCCGGCCGCGCCACCGCCAGCAACGAACCGGACGTAGGCGACGTCGTCGTCACCGTGGCCGACGTGCTGGCGGCGCAGGCGCGACTGCGACGGTACCTGCCGCCCACGCCGCTGCATCACGCCGAGCGCTTTGGCGTGATGCTGAAGCTGGAGAACCTGCAGCGCACCGGTTCCTACAAGGTGCGTGGCGCGTTGAATGCACTGCTGGCCGCGCGCGAGCGGGGCGACCACCGCCCGGTGATCGCCGCCTCCGCTGGCAACCATGCGCAAGGCTTGGCGTGGGCCGCGTACCGGCTGGGCGTGCAGGCCATCACGGTGATGCCGCACGGCGCACCGGCGACCAAGATCGCCGGCGTCGCCCACTGGGGCGCCACCGTGCGTCAGCACGGCAACAGCTACGACGAGGCCTTCGCCTTCGCCCGTGACCTGGCCGAGCAGAACGGCTACCGCTTCCTGTCCGCGTTCGACGATCCCGACGTGATCGCGGGCCAGGGCACGGTGGGCATCGAGATCGCACCGTACGCACCGGACGTGGTCATCGTGCCGATCGGGGGCGGTGGGCTGGCCTCCGGCGTCGCGCTCGCGCTGAAGTCGCAGGGCGTCCGCGTGGTCGGTGCCCAGGTCGAAGGCGTGGATTCGATGATCCGCGCCATGAAGGGCGATGTGTCGCCCGTCGATCCCGTCGCGTCGCTGGCCGACGGCGTGCGCGTGAAGGTGCCGGGCTTCATCACCCGCCGCCTGTGCACGCAGCTGCTGGATGACGTGGTCATCGTGCGCGAAGCCGAGCTGCGCGAAACGCTGGTGCGGTTGGCGCTGGAAGAGAACCTGATCGCCGAGGGCGCCGGCGCACTGGCGCTGGCCGCAGGCCGACGCGTAGCGGGCAGGCGCAAGTGCGCTGTCGTGTCCGGCGGCAACATCGACGCCACCGTGCTGGCCCAGTTATTGTCCGACGTGCGCCCACGGCCGCCGCGCAAGCCGCGCCGCCGCACCGTGGAGGGCGAGCCTGCGCTTGCCGAAGGCCGCGCCACCGCGCGCGCGGCCACCCCGAAATCTCCCGCCAAAACCGGCGTGCGCCGCATTCCGGCCGCCGCCCTGGAAACAGAAGTACACGAGGAAACCATCTGGTGAATACGCCAATCACGTCCCCCTCCGCGCAGATCCGCATTTTCGACACCACGCTGCGTGACGGCGAACAGTCGCCCGGGTGCAGCATGACGCCGCAGCAGAAGGTGGTGATGGCCCGCGGCCTCGCCGATCTGGGCGTGGATGCCATCGAAACCGGCTTCCCCGCCAGTTCCCAGTCCGACCGCGAAGCGCATGCACTGATCGCGCGTGAACTGCGCGAGACCACGCTGGTGGTGCTGTCACGCTGCCTGCCCGCCGACATCGAAACCTCGCTGCGCACGCTCTCGGCCTCCGCAAAACCACGCCTGCACCTGTTCCTGTCCACCAGCCCGCTGCATCGCGAGCACAAGCTGCGCATGACCCGCGAACAGGTGCTGGAATCGATCCGCAAGCACGTCAGCCTCGCCCGCGGCCATGTCGACGAGATCGAATTCTCGGCCGAAGACGCCACCCGCACCGAGGAGGATTTCCTGCACGAGGCCATCGCCGCCGCCATCGCCGCCGGCGCCACCACCATCAATCTGCCCGATACGGTGGGCTTCACCACGCCGGAAGAGATCCGCGGCATGTTCGAGCGCGCGATCGCCAACGTACCCGGCGCCGACAGGGTGATCTTCAGTACCCACTGCCACAACGACCTCGGCCTGGCCGTGGCCAACTCGCTGGCCGCCATCGAGGGCGGCGCGCGTCAGGTGGAAGGCTCGATCAACGGCATCGGCGAACGCGCGGGCAACTGCGCGATCGAGGAGCTGGTGATGGCGCTGAAGGTGCGCAATGCCTTCTACAACCTGGACACGCGCATCGACACGCGGCGCATCGTGCCCACGTCGCAGCTGCTGTCGCGCCTGGTCGGCATGCCGGTCCAGCGCAACAAGGCCATCGTCGGCGCCAACGCGTTCGCGCACGAATCCGGCATCCACCAGCATGGCATGCTGCGCCATCGCGGCACCTACGAGATCATGCAGCCGCAGGATGTGGGCTGGCCGTCGTCGCAGATGGTGCTGGGCCGCCACAGCGGCCGCGCCGCCGTCGAGCAGCGCCTGCGCGCACTGGGCTACTGGCTGGAGGAAGACGAACTGAAGCTGGTATTCGAACAGTTCAAGGCGCTGTGCGAGAAGCAGCGCGTGGTCGGCGATGCCGACCTGCAGGCGCTGATGCAGGACGCTGCGGTCAGCGACGGCTACCGGTTGGCCTCGATGACGATCAGCGATGTCGGCAGCCGCGCCAACGCGCTGGTCGAACTGTCGGATCCGGATGGCAACCGCGTATCCGAAACCGCGCAGGGCAACGGACCGGTCGATGCGCTGTTCAGCGCGCTGGCCGCCGCCACCGGCGTGCAGCTGCAGTTGGAGAGCTACCAGGTGCACAGCGTCGGCATCGGTGCCGATGCGCGGGGCGAGGCCAGCCTGTCGGTGCGTTGCAATGGCGAAGAGTACGAGGGTACCGGCACCAGCAAGGACATCATCGAAGCCAGCGCGCTGGCCTGGCTGGACGTGGCCAACCGGTTGCTGCGCCAGCGCCGCATCGAGAAGCAGGAAGCAGCGGCCGCCTAGGAACCTCCCACCGTCATTCCGGCGAATGCCGGAATCCAGTGCGCTGTTGGTTCTTGCTCAGCGAGTCGGACAACAGCAACGGCAACATGGATCCCGGCTTCCGCCGGGATGACGACGGGAAACGGGTTGGATCGCCTTGTTCGACACACCATGAAAAGCATGACGGGAACCTCTGCATGACTGCGCCACGCACCCTGTTCGACAAACTGTGGGACGCCCACGTCGTCGTCCCCGAGACTGACGCGGCGCCCGCCGTGCTGTACATCGACCTGCACCTGATCCACGAGGTCACCTCGCCGCAGGCTTTCACCGAGCTCGCGGCGCGCGGCCTGTCGCCGCGCCGCCCGGACCGCACCAAGGCGACGATGGACCACTCCACGCCGACCCTGCCGGCTGGCCCGGACGGGAAGCTGCCTTACTACACGCAGGCCGCCGAAACGCAGGTGGATACGCTGGCACGCAACTGCGCGCAGCACGGCATCGAGCTGTTCGACATGGCGTCGCCGAACCGCGGCATCGTCCACGTCATCGCGCCCGAGCAGGGCTTCACCCTGCCCGGCATGACCATCGTGTGCGGCGACAGCCACACCAGCACGCATGGTGCGTTCGGCGCACTGGCCTTCGGCATCGGCACCAGTGAAGTGGGCCATGTGCTCGCCACGCAGTGCCTGCTGCAGCGCAAGCCGAAGACGATGGCGATCACCGTGGACGGTGCGCTGGCACCGGGCGTGGGCGCCAAGGACATCGTGCTGCACGTGATCGGCGTGATCGGCGTCAATGGCGGCACCGGCCATGTGATCGAGTTCCGCGGCAGCGCGATCGAGGCACTGGACATGGAGCAGCGCATGACCCTGTGCAACATGTCGATCGAAGCCGGCGCGCGCGCGGGCATGGTGGCCCCCGACCAGACCACGTTCGACTGGGTGGCGCGCACGCCGCGCGGGCCGAAGGGCGAAGCCTTCGATGTGGCGGTCGCCTACTGGAAGACATTGCGCAGCGAGGACGGCGCCGCGTTCGATGCCGAGGTACGCATCGAGGCCGCCGACATCCGCCCGACCCTGACCTGGGGCACGCACCCCGGCACCGCGATCGCGGTGGACGCACCGATTCCCGCGCCCGCCGATGCGGCCGCGCAGAAGGGGCTGGACTACATGCACCTGAGCGCCGGCCAGCGCCTGGAAGGCACGCCGGTGGACGTGGTGTTCGTCGGTTCGTGCACGAACGGCCGCCTGCGCGACATGCGCGAAGTGGCGCAGGTGCTGCGCGGCCGCCAGGTCGCCGCAGGCGTGCGCATGCTGGTCGTGCCGGGCTCGGAGATCGTCAAGCGCGAGGCCGAGGCCGAGGGCATCGATGCCATCGTGCGTGCTGCCGGTGCTGAATGGCGGGAGCCCGGCTGCTCGATGTGCATCGCGATGAATGGCGACCGGGTGGCGCCGGGCCAGTTGGCCGTCAGCACCAGCAACCGCAATTTCGAAGGCCGCCAGGGGCCCGGCGCGCGCACGCTGCTGGCGTCGCCGTTGACGGCCGCATGGGCGGCGGTGAACGGACGTGTCAGCGATCCGCGCGACCTGTTCGCCGCACACAAGGAGGTGGCGTGATGCCCGGCTTCCGCGAATTGCGCTCCAAGAGCGTGGTGTTGGCGCAGACCAACATCGATACCGACCAGATCATCCCGGCACGCTTCCTGTCCACGACCGAACGTGCCGGCCTGGGCAAGAACGCCTTCAACGACTGGCGCTGGCAGGCCGATGGTTCGCCGAACCCCGCGTTCCCGTTCAACCAGGCGGAGAACGCCGGCAGGCAGATCCTGCTGGCCGGGCGCAACTTCGGCTGCGGCTCCTCGCGCGAGCATGCGCCGTGGGCCCTCACCGATCTCGGCCTGCGCGCCATCGTCAGCAGCGAGATCGCCGACATCTTCCGCAACAACAGCCTGAAGAACGGCCTGGTGCCGGTGGTGCTGCCGGAGGAGATCGTGCAGTCGCTGATGCAGCGGCCGGACGATGAGCTGGTCGTCGACATCGCGAGCCGGGAACTGCGCACGCCCGACGGCTCCGTCTTCGCGTTCCCGCTGGATGCCTTCGCGCAGACCTGCCTGCTGGAAGGCGTGGACGAACTGGGCTACCTGCTGGCCCGCCACAACGACATCGAACATTACGAGGCCACCCGCCATGCACGCTGATATCGCCCTCCTGCCCGGTGACGGGATCGGTCCCGAGGTCACCGCTGCCGCCGTCACCGTGCTGCGCTCACTGGCGCGGCGCCATGGCCATGCCTTCGACTTCCACGAATACGACATCGGGGGCATCGCCATCGACCGTCACGGCGAGCCGCTGCCGCAGGCCACGCTGCAGGGCTGCCAGCAGGCCGACGCCGTCCTGCTTGGCGCGGTCGGCGGCCCGAAGTGGTCGGACCCCAATGCGAAGGTCCGCCCCGAGCAGGGCCTGCTGGCATTGCGCAAGGGCCTGGGCCTGTTCGCCAACCTGCGCCCGGTGCGTCCGCACCCGGCTGCATTGAATGCATCGCCGATCAAGCCGCACCTGCTCACCGGCGTGGACATCGTGGTGGTGCGCGAGCTGACCGGCGGCATCTACTTCGGCGAGAAGACCCGCGATGCACGCGGCGCCAGCGACCTGTGCAGCTACAGCGTCACCGAGATCGAGCGCGTGGTACGCAGCGCCTTCAGGCTGGCGCGCCAGCGCCGCAGCTACCTGGTGTCGGTGGACAAGGCCAATGTGCTGGAGACCTCGCGCCTGTGGCGCGACGTGGCCACGCGGATCGGCCGAGAGGAATTCCCGGACGTGAAGCTGGAGCACCAGCTGGTCGACTCGATGGCGATGCACCTGCTGGCCAAACCGCGCGAGTACGACGTGATCGTCACCGAGAACATGTTCGGCGACATCCTCACCGACGAGGCCTCGATGCTGGCGGGTTCACTGGGCCTGCTGCCGTCCGCCTCGCTGGGCGACGGCAAGATCGGCCTGTACGAACCGATCCACGGCTCCGCGCCCGACATCGCAGGCAAGGGCATCGCCAATCCCTACGCGACCATCCTGAGCTGTGCGCTGCTGTTGCGTCACTCGCTGGGCCTGCACGAAGAGGCCGACTGCATCGAGCGGGCCGTGGATGGCGCGCTCAACGCACAGGTCTTCACCAACGACCTGGCCACCGGCGGTCGCGGCGTGTCCACGCAGGTCGCGGCGCAGGCGGTCATCGAGCAGATGCAGGCGCATTGCTACGTGGCGGAACTGCGCGACTGAGCAATCGGATGCGCCGCGCCTGTCAGTTCGACACCAGCCGGTCGCGCCCCCGCTCCTTGGCACGATAGAGGCGTTCGTCGGCCACGCGCAGCAGATCGCGCAGGTCCTGGCCCGGCTGCAGTTCGGCCATGCCGATGCTGACCGTGCAGCGCAGCGCGCTGCCGTCCGGCGCCTCGATGCTGGCCTGCGCGATGCCCTCGCGCAGCGCCTCCAGTCGCGCGCGCGCAACGGTCCACGGCAGTTGCTGGCACACCAGGAATTCCTCGCCGCCGTAGCGCGCGATCAGCACGCCTTCCTGATCGCCTGCCAGCTGCCCGGCCAGCGCCGCCACCTGCGACAGCACGTCGTCACCGAACGCATGCCCATAGCGGTCGTTGACCGACTTGAAGTGATCGATGTCCATCAAGGCAACGCAGAGCGGACGGCCTTCGCGACGACTGGCCCCCAGCGCGTCGGCCAGGAACGCATCCCCCGCGCGCCGATTGGCCAGGCGGGTCAGGGGATCATGCCCGGCCTGGTAGGCCAGTTGTTCCAGCAGGTGGGCATGGGCCTGGCTGGCCCGCTCGAGCTGCGCGTTCTTGTCGCTCAGCTCCGAGGTGCGTGCGTCCACCAGCGCTTCAAGCCTGCGCTGCCGGCGTCGCTGGCGCCGCATCGCTATCAGCAGGATGGCCCAGCCGGCCAGCGCCAGCAGCAGCGCGTAAGCCACCATCGCCCATGCGCGCTGCCACCACGGCGCCGCCTTGTCGAACGCCACCGCCTGCGTCACCACGGCGTCCTGCTTGCTCCAATCCGCGGGCGCATTCATCACCTGGACCTCGAAGCGCAGCTGTCCGGAGGGCAGGTTGGTGTACACGGCGGCGTGGGCGATGCCGTCGTCGGTCTCGATCCAGTCGCGATCGAAGCCCACCATGCGGTAGCGATAACGCAGGCGCTCCGGTGCACGCTGGTTGATGCCGGTGAAACGGATCACCACCCGTCGCGTGTCTGCGGCCAGATCATGGCGCGCCTGCATGGGCAACACGCGACCGTCGGCTTCCACGGCTTCCATCACCAGTGTGACGCCCTGGGCGCGCTGGCGCCTTGCGTCGTCGGGATCGATCACGCCAATGCCGTTTGCCGTCGCGAACCACAGCTTGCCGTCGCGCATGCGCCATCCCGCCGGTGCGCTCGCGCCGTTGGCCTGGCTGCTGGGCAGGCCGTCGGCGTGGGTGAATGCCTCCACCGGCAAGCGGGCCAGGTGATGGTTTTCCACCGCCGTCAGCGCCGGTCGGGAGATACGGAACACGCCCCGGTTGCTCGATGCCCAGAAATCGCCGTTGTCGTCTTCCAGCAACCGGAAGAGACGGTTGTTGGGCAAGCCCTGGCGATGATCGAACTGCACGAACCGCCCGTCCCGCCAGTGCAGCAGGCCGCGATCGGTCGCGATCCACAGGCTGCCATCGGGATCGGCCAGGAAGTCGAACGCGGCCACGGCGGGGAAACCGGAGCCCGGCGTCCATGTCCGCAGCGACCCATCACGGCGCATCATCGCCATGCCGTTGCTGGTGCCGATCCACATCCCGCCCTCGCCGGTTTCGTACAGGACGTAGACATTTCCTTCGGGCAGGCCGTCGGCGGCACTGTAGTGCCGCACGATGCGCCCCTCCCGGTACACGCTCAGGCCCTCGTTGCTGCCGATCCACAATGAGCCGTCCGCGCGCTCCAGCAAGGCGCGCACATGGTTGGATGGCAGACCCCGTGCTTCGTCGATGCGCCAGGGCAGCGTCTGTTGGGTGTCAGCGGTGGCAGGCAGGTGGATCACGCCCTGGTCGTAGGTTCCCACCCAGAGCCCGCCGTCGCGCGCGTTGGCCATCGACAGCACGGAGGGGTCGGGCTTGCCATCGAATGCCAGCGACACCGCGCGGCTGCGACCGTTCTCCCATGCGTCCACGCCCATCGGATGACCGATCCAGACGCCCTGGCCCGGCCGTTCGATGATGGCGCGCACGTAGATGTCGCGCAGACCGTTGCTGCGTCCAAGTCCGAAGACGGGCCCGTCGGAGATGCGGAACAACCCGTTCGTGGTGCCCACCCACAGCAGGCCGTCACGATCCTCGAACAGGGCCGGGGCCAGGCGGCCCATCAGGCCGTTGCGCTCTCCCAGCGTCTCATGGCGCCCATGCACATACCGGCGCAGGCCATCCAGGGTGGAGATCCACAGATTGCCGTTGCGGTCCTCCAGCATGGCCTCGGCGCGCGCGCCGGTGATCTGTTGCGCGCGACCCCGTTCGATCCGCCATGCACCCCCGCTTCCTCCCACCAGCATGCCGCCCCAGCGCGAAGGCTGGATGGCGAGCACAGAGGTCTCGGGCAGGCCCATCGCGCGTCCCCAGTCGCTGGCCCGGCCCTGGGCGATCCGGAACAGGCCGTGCCGGTTGCCCACCAGCGCCTGCCCGTCGGACAACGGCAGAATCGCCAGCACGCGCTCGTTGGCCAGGCGCGCGTGTGCGCTGCCGACGTCGTGCAGGCGACCATCGCCGTCGAGGCGGAACAGGGAATGATCGGTACCGATCCACAACACCCCGTCCGGACCGAACCGCAGCACCGACACGTCCGGCAAGGTGCCGGCCCGTCCGGGCAGGCGTTGCCAGCGGCCCTGGTGGAACCGCAGCAGGCCGGGGCCGACACGCCCCAGGCTGAGCACCATGCCGCCCTCGGGATGGGGCGTGATGGCACGCACGCCCTCGATTTCCAGTCCCTGCACGGTGCCCGCGTCGTACTGGGTGAAGCGGCGACCATCAAACCGCGCGGCGCCTTCCCATGTCCCGGTCCACAGGTAGCCCTCGGCATCCTGGCTGAGGGCGTGCACCAGGTTGTGCGACAACCCGTCCTCCATGGTCCAGCGCGCAAGCGTGTACTCCTCCACCTTGCGCGCAGGGTCGAGCGCCCACGCGGGCGCGCCGACGAACAGGGCCAACAGGCAGAGGCCGGGGATCAGCAGGCAGCGCACGGCACCGGGTCCGAAGGTCTTCGACCTGTGCAGTATCGGCTGCGGCGGGGGTTTCTTTGAACCCCGCCGCGCGCGGGGCGTTACGGACCGGCGCCCTGCTCCGGCTTGACCTTGAACCATGCCGCATACAGCGCGGGCAGGAAGAACAGCGTCAGCACCGTGGCCACGGTCAGGCCGCCCATGATCGCCACCGCCATCGGGCCGAAAAAGGCACTCCGCGACAGCGGGATCATCGCCAGCACCGCCGCCAGTGCGGTCAGCACGATGGGACGGAAGCGGCGCACGGTGGCGTCGATGATCGCGTGCCAGCGGTCATGCCCGGCACGGATGTCCTGGTCGATCTGGTCCACCAGGATCACCGAGTTGCGCATGATCATGCCGGCCAATGCGATGGTGCCCAGCATGGCGACGAAACCGAACGGCACCCGGAACACCAGCAATGCCAGGGTCACGCCGATCAGGCCCAGCGGCGCGGTCAGCAGCACCAGCGCCACCCGCGAGAAGCTGCGCAGCTGCAGCATCAACAGCGTGGTGACCACCAGCAGGAACAACGGCATGCCGGCGGCAATGGACTTCTGCCCGCGCCCGGAATCCTCCACCGTACCGCCGGTCTCCAGCAGGTAGCCCTGCGGCAACTGCGCGCGTATCCCGTCCAGCGTCGGCAGGATCTGCTGCACCACCGTGGGCGGCGTCACGTCGTCATTGCGGATGTCGGCGCGCACGGTGACTGTCGGCAGACGGTCGCGGTGCCAGATGATGCCGTCCTCGAACGCGTATTCGAGGTTGGCGATCTGCGACAGCGATACGCTGCCGCCGTTGCTGGTCGGCACGGCCAGGCTGCCCAGCAGGTCCAGGCGGGCGCGCTCTTCGTCCGGTCCCCGCAACAGGATCTCGACCAGTTCGTTGCCTTCACGATAGGTGCTCACGCTCAGGCCCGACAGCGAACCCGACAGGAAGTGCGAGACCTGCGCCGTGCTGACACCCAGCGCGCGTGCGCGATCCTGGTCGATCTCCAGCCGCACGACCTTGCTGGGCTCGCTCCAGTCCAGGTTGACGTTGGTGACGTGCGGGTTCGCGCGCACTTTTTCCGCCACCTGCCGCGCGATCGCCTGCGCGCGGTCGACGTGTTCGCCGGAGATGCGGAACTGCACCGGATAACCCACCGGCGGCCCGTTCTCCAGCCGCGTCACGCGGAACTGCAGCTCGGGGAACTGCGGGCCGACCTCGTCGATCAGCCAGCGGCGCACGTCCTCGCGGGCCCGGGCGTCATCCGTCAACACGACGAACTGTGAGAAATTCGCCTGCGGCAACTGCTGGTCCAGCGGCAGGTAGAAACGCGGCGAACCGGTGCCGATGTAGGCCACGTAGTTCTGGATGCCCTTGCGCGTGGCCAGCAGTTTCTCCAGCTTGCGCGCCTGCGCATCGGTGGACTTCAGCGAACTGCCCTCGGCCAGTTCCAGGTCCACCATCAGTTCCGGGCGTACCGAATCCGGGAAGAACTGCTGCGGCACGAAGCGGAACAGCGCGATCGACGCGACGAACGCCGCGACGGTGACGCCGATCACCAGCCAGCGGCGACGCAGGCAGAACGCCAGCCAGCCACGGAACCGCTGGTAGAACGGCGTGTGGTACGGATTGTGGTCGTGCGCGTCATGCGGCTTCGGCGCCAGCAACGCGCCATACTGCGGCCAGCGATCGGCCAGCCGCGCACGGAACCCGTGCCAGCGCGCCGCGAACGAACCCGGTTTCGGCGGCTGCGGATTGCCCAGGTCGGGCAGCATCTTGTCGCCCAGGTAGGGAATGAACAGCACCGCCGCGACCCACGACACCACCAGCGCGATGGTCACCACCTGGAACAGCGAACGCGTGTACTCCCCCGTGCTGGACGCCGCCGTGGCGATCGGCAGGAAGCCGGCCGCCGTCACCAGCGTGCCCGTCAGCATCGGGAACGCCGTGGACTCGTAGGCGAAGCTGGCCGCCTTCAGGCGATCAAAGCCCTGCTCCATCTTGATGGCCATCATCTCCACCGCGATGATCGCGTCGTCGACCAGCAGGCCCAGCGCCAGCACCAGCGCGCCCAGCGAGATCTTGTGCAGGCCGATGCCGAAGTAGTGCATCACGGCGAACGTCATCGCCAGCACCAGCGGGATGGACACCGCCACCACCAGCCCGGTGCGCAGGCCCAGCGAGAAGAAGCTGACCAGCAGCACGATGATCACCGCTTCGGCGAGCACGCGGACGAATTCGCCCACGGATTCCTCCACGGCGGCCGGCTGGTCCGACACCTTGCGCAGTTCCATGCCCAGCGGCAGGGTCTTCTGCAGGCGCTGGAACTCGGTCTCCAGCGTCTGGCCGAGCTTGAGGATGTCGCCGCCGTCCTTCATCGCCACCGCGATGCCGATGCCGGGCTGGCCCATGAAACGCATGCGCGGCGCGGCGGGATCGGCGAAGCCGCGCTTGATCTCGGCGATGTCGCCCAGCTTCACCGTACGGCCGCCGGCGCGGATCGGGAACTCCCGGATCTCGTCCACCGAACTGAATTCGCCGCTCACGCGCAACTGCACGCGATCGCTCGCCGTTTCGAAGAAGCCGGCCGGCGTCATCGCATTCTGTTCTTCCAGCGCCTGCTGGACCGCGCTCAATGGAATGCCGAGCGTGGCCAGCTTGGTGTTGGACAGCTCGATCCAGATCTTCTCGTCCTGCAGTCCGACGAGTTCGACCTTGCCGACGTCGTCCACCCGCTGCAGTTCCAACTGGATCCGGTCGGCATAGTCCTTCATCACCGCGTAATCGAAGCCATCGCCGGTGAGCGCATAGATGTTGCCGAACGTGTCGCCGAATTCGTCGTTGAAGAACGGACCGATCACGCCGCTCGGCAGCGTGGCACGGACGTCGCCGACCTTCTTGCGCACCTGGTACCAGAGGTCCGGAATTTCCTTCGACTTCATGGAGTCGCGCGCCATGAAGATCACCTGCGATTCACCGGGACGCGAGTACGAGCGGATGAACTCGTAGTTGCCGGTGGTCATCAGCGCCTTCTCGATGCGCTCGGTCACCTGCTGCGAGACTTCCTCGGCGGTCGCGCCCGGCCATACCGTTCGCACGACCATCGCCTTGAAGGTGAACGGCGGATCCTCGGACTGGCCCAGGTGCTTGTACGACCACGCACCGATGATGCCCAGCAGGATCATCAGGAACAGCACCAGGCTGCGGTTGGTCAGTGCCCACTCGGAAAGGTTGAAGCGGCGCATGCCGTTACTCCGGGCGCGATGCGATGTTGGCCGCATCGCCACCCGCGGCGACCCGGAGCGGGCGGTTATTGCGGTCCACCGGCACCACGGTCTGCCCTTCGCGCAGGAGATGTCCGCCGGCCGCGACGACCCAGTCGCTGGCCTTCACTCCGCCCAGCACCGGCACCGAGGCTTCGCCATACCGCCCCAGCTGCACCACCTGCGCACGCACCCTGCCGGTCGCGGGATCGACGATCCACACCGTGGTCCTGCCCTCACTTCCACGCTGGATGGCCGACAGCGGCAGCTTCAATGCGGCCTTGCTGCCGTTTTCCTGCACGTAGACGCGCGCGCTCTGGCCCAGTTCGACCTGCTGCTGCGCGTCGCCCACCAGGCTGACGCGCGCCGCATAGGTGCGCGTCTGCGCGTCGGCAGCGGGCGCGATCTCCCGGATGGTCCCGGGCAGGCGCTGGCCGGGCGCATTCCACAGCTCGACCATCACCGGCTGGCCCACACTGAAATCGCGGATGCGGTTTTCCGGCAGGCCGATGGCCACTTCGCGTCCGCCATCGGCGGCCAGGGTGAAGACGGTCTGCCCGGCCGCGACCACCTGGCCGGCTTCGGCCTGGCGACTGGCGATCACACCGTCGCGCGGAGCACGCAGTTGCGAATAGCCTTCCTGGTTGCGCATCACGTCCATCTGCGCACGTGCGGCACGCGCCTGGCCTTCGGCCGCCTTGTACGCGGCAACCTGCGCGTCGTACGCCGACTGGCTGATCAACTTGTCGCCGACCAGCTTCGCGTAGCGGTCCCGGTCGCCACGCGCACGGACAAGGTCGGCGTCGGCCGCGGCAAGTTGCGCCTGCGCGGCCTGTGCCTGCAGCGCGAAGTCGCCCGGGTCCAGCAGCGCAAGCACCTCGCCCTTCTGCACGCGTGCACCGGCGTCGACATTGCGACGCACGAGGTTGCCGCCGACACGGAACGACAGCGGACTCTCCTCGCGTGCGCGCACCTCGCCGGCGTACGCCGAGAGGGCGGCCTCGGCGCCACCGCCAGGGTGGACCACCAGCGCGGGGCGCGGCGATTCCACAGGCTGCTCCGCACCGCACGCGGTCAGGCCGAGCAGCACGATTCCGAACACTCCGTTCCAGCGCATATGGCGCATACACCGCTCCATGACGACTTCAATTAGTAGACTTGGCGGTATAGTATAAATATCGAACCGAGTAGTCTAGTATTAAGACATGGTCAGCCCGCCCACTTCCGCCAGCCGTCGCAAGCCCCCCGCCAAGCCCGCCACCAGCGGTCCCGGCCGCCCGAAGGATCTCGGCAAGCGTGCCGCGATCCTGGAGGCCGCCAAGCAATTGTTCGCGCGCGAGGGTTTCAACGGCGTCAGCATGGACCAGATTGCCGCCGAGGCGGGCGTCTCCAAGCTGACGGTCTACAGCCACTTCGGCGACAAGGACGCCCTGTTCGCCGCCGCCGTGCAGGCCAAGTGCGAGGAAATGCTCCCCGACACGCTGTTCCAGATCGAGCTGAAGGGCTCGCTGCGCGAACAGCTGAAAGCCATCGCACAGGCTTTCTTCGCGCTGATCACCAGCGAAGAGGCCATCAGCACGCACCGCATGATGATGGTCCCGGGCAACATCGACGACAAACTCAAGCGAACCTTCTGGGAAGCCGGCCCGCAGCGCACCCATGAAGCGTTCGCGGCGCTGTTGCAGGCGCAGGTTGCCAAAGGAGAGCTGGACATCCCCGACGTGGCGACGGCTTCGATCCAGTTCTTCACCCTCATAAAGGGCGAATTGCATGCCCGCATGACATGCGGCCTGTGCAGCCAGCCCGGCCAGCTCGACACCCGGCGGCATATCGACGCCACCGTGGACATGTTCCTGAGGGCCTATGGCCGGCGCTGAAGCTGAAGGCCAGCCCCGCGCGCCGGAGGTGGCGATGACTTCCGGCACTGCGCCCGCCATGGGGGCTGCCCCGATCCTTGCCCAGCGCGGACGGGGCCAGCCCGGTAAAATGCCCGGCCCAGCCCCCCGCGTCGGATAACCACCCTCATGACGATCAACTACACCCAGGCCCGCGAAAACATGGTCGAGCAGCAGGTACGTCCCTGGGACGTGCTGGATGCGCGCGTGCTGGAAACGCTGGCCACGCTGCCGCGCGAGGTCTTCGTGGCGGACTCGCACCGCGCGCTGGCGTATGCGGACCTGGAATTGCCACTGGGCCACGGCCAGTCGATGATGAAGCCCGTCGTCGAAGGCCGCACCCTGCAGGCCTTGAAGCCGCAGGCCGATGAGGACGTGCTGGAGATCGGCACCGGCAGCGGCTACCTGACCGCCTGCCTGGGCCACCTGGCGCGCGACGTCGTCAGCCTGGAGATCCACCCCGAATTCGCCGAGGCTGCGCGTGCGCGCCTCGATGCCGCTGGCCTGGGCAGCAACGTCCGCATCGACACCCTCGACGCGCTGACGTGGGACACCGACCGCCGCTTCGACGTGATCTGCGTGACCGGTGCCATGGCCAGCGTGCCTGCCCGCTTCGTGCAATGGCTGCGCCCCGGTGGCCGCCTGTTCGTCGTGCGGGGTACGTCACCGGTGATGGAAGCCGTGCTGCACGTCAACGATGTCAACGGCCCACGCATCGAATCGTTGTTCGAAACCGACCTCCCCTACCTGGTCGGCGCCGCGCCGGCGCCCCAGTTCGTCTTCTGAAGATTAAAAAAAGGAACCCGCATGAGCCGTCGCCCCCTCGCACTCGCGCTCGCCCTGGCCCTGCCGTCTGCGGCCGGTGCCACCGACCTGATGCAGACCTATGAGCTGGCGCGCACAGGCGACCCTCAGCTGTCCATCGCCGAATCCACCCGCCTGTTCGACAAGGAAGGCGCGGTGCAGGCACGTGCAGCGCTGCTGCCTCAGATCACCGGCAGCGCGGGCTATACGCTGACCCACGACAGCCGGCCGGGCGATCCCCTGGGTGACGGGAAGAGCCGCAGCTACGGTGCCTCGGTCAGCCAGACGATCTTCGACTGGAGCCGCATCGCCAACCTGCGTGGCCAGCGCGCCATCAGCCAGGCCGCCGACTACGACCTGGCCTCGGCGAACAACGAGCTGATCACCCGCACCTCGGCCGCATATTTCAACGTGCTGATCGGCATCGAGTCGTTGGCGGCCGCCGAAACCAACGAGGCCGCGTCGAAGAAACAGTTCGACTATGCGCAGAAGCGCCTGGACGTGGGCCTGGCTCCGATCACCGACGTACACGAAGCCCGCGCCCAGTACGACAGCGCGCGCGCCAACACCATCCTGGCCCGCAATTCCCTGGATGACAGCTACCGCGCACTGGCCGAGATCACCGGCCAGCCGATCAGCGGATTGAAAGGTCTGCCGGACGACTTCCGCCCGGAACTGCCGGCGGAACAGAACGCCCAGTCCTGGGTCGATCGCGCGCTGGAACAGAATCCCGACCTCAAGTCGGCGGAATATTCGCTGGAATCCGCACAGCATGGCGTCTCCAGCGCACGTGCCGGCCATTACCCCACCCTCAACTTCAGTGGCCGC
This sequence comes from Pseudoxanthomonas sp. LARHCG66, assembly GCF_052871755.1. Taxonomy (NCBI): domain Bacteria; kingdom Pseudomonadati; phylum Pseudomonadota; class Gammaproteobacteria; order Lysobacterales; family Lysobacteraceae; genus Pseudoxanthomonas; species Pseudoxanthomonas sp. LARHCG66. Next base: position 1,316,910 of record NZ_JBIXJW010000001.1, read on the forward strand.
TACACCAACGGCACCGCCTGGGACAGCGTGCCGGGCACGTTGTCGCAGGACGGCGAAGGCTACAACTGGGGCGTGACCCTGACCGTGCCGATCTTCTCCGGTGGTGCCACCCAGTCCGGCGTGCGCCAGGCGCTGGCCCAGCGTGACCGCGCGTCGGACGGCCTGGAGCAGACCCGCCGCGCGCTGATCCGCAACACCAGCAATGCCTACCAGGCACTGGTCGCCGGCGTCAGCGAAGTGGAAGCCCGCCGCCTGGCGGTGGTCTCCGCGCAAAGCGCGCTGGATGCCTCGCAGGTCGGCCTGGAAGTCGGCACCCGCACCGTGCTGGACGTGCTGCAGAACCAGCGCACGCTGTTCCAGGCGCAGGTGGATTATTCAGAGGCAAAGTATCGCTTCCTGCAGAACCGCCTGTTGCTGGAACAAGCAGCCGGCACGCTGGATGGTGCGGATATGCAGGACGTCAACCGCCTGCTGACTGCGGATGCCGAAGCACGCCTGTCTACGCCAGTTAGCGATACACAGTGAGCTTGAACGTCAAGCTCCTAAGCAATGAAGGCCGCCGACGAGCACCTTCAGGGTGGTGATGAGAAACGGCGGGAGCAATCCCGCCGTTTCCTTTTGGGTAACTGGATTTCTTCTCAGTTACTGGATGAAGCAAGTGCCAGACACCGTGACCGACCAGTGACCCAAGCTGTTTTCATAAGCAAATGGCACCGTGTAGCTCACAAGACTCCCTCCTCGTTGCCTGCAAGCCAGACTGGCCGATCCAGCAGCATAGGAAACGGCTGCTTGACGTGTGGGCCCCGCTCCATTCGCTGTTACATATGCATACGCTGCAATTGCAGGAAAGCTTAAAACAGTTGCAATCGTGGCAATAGCGACTACTCGGACTTTCTTGAGTGCGTTCTTCATAGATCAATCCTTGAAATATGACAAAGGCCACCAGTGTGGCAGCCTCAGTATCTCATCGACATATTGCGCCGATGCTAAAGAACCATTAACCAGAATTCCGGCGACCTATAACCTCCATTTCAACAAAAATTTCTGCGGTATGCTCACCGAGTAGAGGCGGCGGTCGAACATAGCGAATGGGTGTAGCCGACATTTTATCGGGCTGGCCACGATAGGTAGTGACGCGGCGGATGCCGAAGCACACCTGTCGTCGCAGCCCGTTTCGCAGTAATCCCTCGCGCCCCTGGCGTTACGACAACGGCGGGCTTCGGCCCGCCGATGTCGTTCGGGCGTGCGGTCGCGACTTACGTCGCTCCTACAATCGGGACTCAGATCGCGCCGCGCGCCCGCAGCGCCGCGACCTCATCGTCGCTGTAGCCCGCCTCACGCAACACGTTGTCGGTGTGCTGCCCCAGCATCGGCGGCGCACGCGACGGCTGCACCGGTGTCACCGACAACTTGATCGGACTGCCCACCAGCGGCAACGTGCCGGCATGCGGGTGCGGCACCTCGACGACCATGCCGCGCGCTCGAACCTGCGGATCGGCGAACACATCGGCCAGGTCGTTGACCGGGCCGCAGGGAATGCCCGCGGCTTCGAGCAACGACAGCCATGCGCGCCGGTCGCGTTGCAGAAAGTGCGCCTGGAGCATCGGTACGAGCACGTCGCGACATCGCACGCGCTCCGCGTTCGTGGTGAACCGCGCGTCGGTGGCGAGTGCAGGTTCATCCAGCAGGTCGCACAGGCGCGCGAACTGCCGGTCGTTGCCGACGGCGACGATGATGTGACCGTCGGCCACCACGAATACCTGGTAAGGCACGATGTTGGCGTGTGCATTGCCCTGCCGTGGCGGCACGTCGCCACCGACCAGATAGTGGCTGCCCAGATTGGCCAGCATCGCAACCTGCGCATCCAGCAGAGCCATGTCGATCACCTGCCCTTCGCCCGTGGCGTCGCGATGGCGAAGCGCAGCGAGGATGGCGACGGTGGCGTACAGGCCGGTGAACAGGTCCGCCACCGCCACGCCGACCTTCTGGGGCTCGCCCTGCGCGGCGCCGGTGACACTCATCAGGCCACCGAGCCCCTGCACGGCAAAGTCGTAACCCGCGCGCTGCGCATACGGACCGTCCTGGCCGAAGCCGGTGATCGAGCAGTACACCAGGCGCGGATTGGCGGCGCGCAGCGTCGCGGCATCCAGTCCGTACCGCGCCATGTCGCCGACCTTGAAGTTCTCCACCAGCACATCGCTTTGCATCGCAAGCCGCCGGATGATGGCCTGGCCATCGTCGGTGGAGATGTCCACCGTCAGCGAGCGCTTGTTGCGGTTCGCGCACAGGAAATACGCGGACTCTGCGGTTTCGTTCCCCGCTGCGTCGCGCAGGAAGGGCGGCCCCCATCCACGCGTATCGTCGCCACTGCCCGGCCGTTCAACCTTGATGACATCTGCGCCGAGGTCCGCGAGCACCTGCGTGCTCCATGGCCCGGCAAGCACGCGCGTCAGGTCCAGTACGCGCACGCCGGCCAGCGCGCGCGGCGCAACGCCGTTCATGCCACCGGAGCCGGCATGTGCGGCGCGATCATCGCCAGCGTGCGTGCCAGTGCGCCGCGACCGTGTTCGACCAGGGCGCGACCACGGTTCGCCATGTCGTGGCGCCGCGCGTCATCGACGAGCAGGTCTTCGATGGCGACGGCTACCCCCGTCGCGTCCGGCGCGATCACGAGGGCTTCGGCTTCCTTCAGGCGGCGGGAGATCTCGCTGAAGTTGTGCAGGTGCGGTCCGGTGACGGCAGGCGTGCCGACGGCAGCCGGCTCCAGCATGTTGTGTCCCCCGATGGCTTGCAGGCTGCCGCCGACGAAGGCCACGTCGGCGCAGGCGTAGAACGCCATCAGCTCGCCCAGCGTGTCGAGTACGAAGACATCATCGCCGGACGACGGCCAGCGATCTCCGCGCCGGGTTCCCACCTTCCAGCCGGCGTCGCGCGCGGCCTCCACCACGCGCGGGAAGCGCTCCGGATGGCGTGGCGCCCACAGCAGCAGCAGGTCGGGCCAGCGCTTGCGCAACCGCGCATGGATGGCGAGTACCGGCGCCTCTTCATCCTCGTGCGTGCTCGCGGCGATCCAGACGCGACGCTGCGCGGCCAGGTGCCCGCGGAAACCGGCGACGATGTCGGCGACTGTGTCCGGCACGGGGATGTCGAACTTCAGATTGCCGACGTCGCGTACCTGTTCGGGCGCGGCGCCCAGCTGCACGAAACGGGCGGCATCGTCACCGGACTGCGCGGCCACGCGACGCACGGTGCGCAGCATGCGTGCGATCAGCGGACGCAGCACGCTGTAGCCGCGCAAAGAACGCGCTGAAAGACGCGCGTTGAGGATGTACACCGGCACCTTCCGGTCATGGCAGCCGAACAACAGGCTGGGCCACAGCTCGGTCTCCATGATCAGCGCCAGCCGCGGCGGGAAATGGCGCAGGAACCGCGCGACGGCGCCGGGAAGATCGTAGGGCGAGTACACATGCAGCACGCGATCGCCCCACAGCGCCTGCACGCGCTCCGAGCCGGTGGGGGTGATGGTGGTGATCAGCAGGCGCAGGCCGCGATGGCGCCTGAGCAGTGCATTCACCACGGGCGCGGCCGCGTTCACTTCGCCCACCGAGACCGCATGCAGCCAGACATCCACCGGACTGCCCGGCGTGTCGTAGCTGCCGTAGCGTTCGTTCCAGCGCTGGAAGTACTCGGGGTAGCGGAAGCCGCGCCAGATGAGGTGGTACAGGGTGACCGGCGTCAACACGTACAGCACCGCCGAATAGAGGGCGCGCAGCAGGCGTTCGGCGGTTCGGTTCGGCATCGCCGACAAGGATACCCGGGGCCGCCGTTACAATGGGCCATGGCCGAAACCGAGAAGCGATCCGCCGACGCCCGCGAGCGTCCACCCATGGGACCCGCGCAATGGCCGGCCTGGCTCGGCATCGGGCTCGCATGGCTGGTGGCGCGCCTGCCGTGGGCGTTGCAGCGCGTGCTGGGACGCCTCATCGGCACGCTGCTCTTTGCCGCGATGCGCGAGCGCAGGAACGTCGCCCGCCGCAACATCGCCCTGTGCTTCCCGGAGCTGGACGCGGGTGCCCGGGACGCGCTGGCGCGCGCCAGTTTCGGCGAGCTCGGCATCGGGCTGTTCGAGTTCGCGCGCGCCTGGTGGGGCAGCGTGGCACCGATGCGGCGGGGATTGCGGGTCGAGGGCCTGGAGCACCTGGCGGCGGCGCGTGCCGGCGGCCGCGGAGTGATCGTGGTGTCCGGACACTTCACTACACTGGAGATCTCGGCACGACTGATGTGCGACCACGCACCGCTGGCCGGCATGTATCGCCCGCACAACCAGGGCGCGATGGAGTGGGCGGTCAAGCGCGGCCGCCTGCGTTATGCCACCGCAATGTTCACCCGCGAAGAGTTGCGCCCTGCACTGAAGCACCTCAAGCAGGGCGGGCTGCTCTGGTTCGCGCCCGACCAGGACACGCGGCGCGGCGAGAGCGTGTTCGTTCCGTTCTTCGGCCACCCCGCCTACAGCCTCACGTCCACCCATCAACTGGCGCGGCTGTCGGGCGCGGCGGTGATCGCGTTCTCGCACGTCCGACGCGAAGACGGTGGTTACACGCTGACATTGTCGCCCGCGCTGGAGGATTTCCCGTCATCGGACGCCACGGCGGACACTGCGCGCGTGATCGCCGCGATCGAGTCCATGGTGCGCGAAGCCCCCACGCAATACCTGTGGATCCACCGCCGCTTCAAGCGTCAGCCCGACGGGCGCGGCGAACTCTACCGGTAGAGGCCGGGTTCGCCCTGGGGCCGCGTCTTGAAACGCCGGTGCACCCACAGGTACTGCTCGGGATGCCGGCGCACGACGGCCTCCAGTTCCGCCATGTAGCGTGCCGCATCCTGCACCGGGTCGCCGGTCGGCCATCCTTCCCACGTCGGCTCGACGCGCAGCTGGTAGCGTCCCGCCGCGTCACGGTGGAACCAGAACGGCAGCACGACGGCATTGCTGCGGCGTGCGAGATCGGGCGTGGCGGTCAGGGTCGCGGCCTGCACGCCGAAGAACGGCACGAAGGCATTCTGGTAGTTGAAATCCTGGTCCGCGGAATACGCGACGATGCCGCCGCGCGACAGCGTGCGCAGCAGGCCGCGCACGTCCTTCTTGCCGATGACATCGGCGAAGACGCGGCGACGGGCAGTGTCGAGCAGATGCTCGATGCAGGGATCGTTGTTGCGCCGCGCGACGATGCTCACCCGTTCGCCCAGCGCGTCGCCCAGCAGGCGCGCGCACAGTTCGGAGTGCGGAATGTGGCCACCGAACAGCAGGATGCCGCGCCCCTGTGCGCGCGCGGCGCGCATGTGTTCCAGCCCCTGCACGTCGGCCAGTCCGCGCAGCGCCTGCGCAGGTGCGTACCAGCCGCGCACGAGTTCGAACATGCCGGTCACCGTGGCGCGCAGGGTGTCGCGCAGCAGGCTGGCGCGGGCACGGTCATCCAGTGCGGGGAAACACAGCGCGATGTTGGTCGCCGCGTAACGGCGCCGCTTGCCGAGCAGCGGCCACAGCAACCACGTCGTGAGGTTCCCGAGCCGCAGCAGCGCCCGCTGCGGCAACCGCGCGACCGCCGATGCGATCAGGTTGGCGGGCGCCACGAACCAGCAGCGCGCGCCCGCCGCGAGCTCAATCGTCATCGCGCGCCAGCAGGCTGCCGGCGTACAAGGCCGCCAGCATCAGCGTCAGGCCGCCCCAGAACGTGGAATAGAACGCAAGGTGCGTGTTGAACGGGAAGACCGTCACCGCCAGCGCCAGCATCGCCGGCCGCGCGCGCTCCTTCGCCTGCGGTGCGGCATAACGCCAGGCACGCCATGCCAGCGCTGCGCCCGCCAGCCACAGCAACAGGCCGATGACGCCGGTTTCGCTGAGTACTTCCAGCACGATCTGGTGTGCGTGGAACGCCGGACCCTGGCCCCATGCAGGCCGCTCGCCGGCCCCTGCATCGCACCCGGGGAATGCTTCGCGGAAGCCCCGCGCACCCACGCCGTTGATGGGGTGCTCGACGATCATGCAACCGGCGGCGGACCAGATCTGCCCACGGCCCGACAATGCGGTGTCCACGCCGGATTCGTTGGCGGTCAATGCATGCGTGGTGAGCCGGATGCGCTCCCGAAACTGCGTGGAAGACATGGCTAGCAGCGTCAGTATCAGCAGTCCCGCCGCCAGCACACCGAACAGCCTGCGCAGGCCGAGCAACCGCCACCCGGATACCACCAGGACCAATGCGTAGGTAATCCATGACGCGCGGGCGCCCGCAAGCAGGATGACCAGACCGATGGCCCCGGCGGCCAAGATCCATCCGAGCGAATCCATGCGCCGCGCCGCTGCAAACAGCAGGAACGGCGACAGGCTCGCCATCACGACGCCCAGCTTCCGGTTGCAGGGGCCGAGGAAGCCGCTGAGCCTGTCGATGCCGGCCATCTGTTCCGCAGTGCACATCGGACGTCCGCTGACCAGTTGCTTGAGCTGGTCCAGGCCCCAGAACAACGGACTGGTGCCGAACACGACCTGCGCCAGCGCGTCCAGCGTCCACACCGCGACGATGATGGCGAGACCGTTGAAGGTGGTACGCCGCGCTTCCCTGTTCGCCACGGCGGCCGCCACCAGCCACAGGAACGGCAGGTAGCGAAGATCCACCGCGGCCTCTCGAAATGCCCGCGGTGCGTCGACGGCATCCACGGCCGAGATGACTTCGGGCAGCCAATAGGCGGCAAACAGCGCGCTGGTCAGCGCCCATGCCGCGCCGCTCAGCAGGCGCGTGCCGCCACGGAACCTGTCGAGCAGCAACCGGATGACAGCCGCCAGCGCGCCCAGCACCATCACGGCCTCGGCATAGCCCGGTGCCGGCCAGAGGGCGACGAACGTCAGCACCCACGCGGGTGCCCAGCGCCAGCCGTGGGTGCGGCCACGGACAGGCATGTCAGGGATCGATGGCGAGTCTGCGGTCATCGGCAAGGTCGTGGTAAAGGGCGAGCGTGGCGTCCTGCATCGCGCGCAGGGTGTAGGCGTCCATCGTAGCCAATGGCGGCGGCGGATGGGCGAGCATCGAACGCGCCGCGTCGAACAGGCGGTCTCCATCGAATGCCGGCACCGCGCCCGCGGGCTGCAGCTCGCGCAGCAACTCGCCGACACCGCCATGCGCCCAGCCGGCGACGGGACGTCCCACGGACAGCGCTTCGACCACGGTCCGGCCGAACGCTTCGGGCTTGCGCGACAGCTGCAACACCAGGTCGCTGGCGGCGTAGGCGCGTGCGATGGCGGTTGTCGGTGGCGTGATCGCGAGCGCATCGGCGCATCCGCCACGTCGCGCGTCTGCTTCCAGGTCGAGGACGTAGTGCTCGCGCCCCGCCTCGCGCGTGCCCGGCATCCAGAGGCGTGCATCGATGCCGCTGCCACGCAGGCGGGCCAGCAGCGCGATGGCATCCTGGTGGCCCTTGAGGCGAGTGCCGCGCCCCGGCAGCAGCAGCAGCGGGCCTTCGCCCACCAGTGCAGGATGCTGGGTGGCAGCCCACGCACGTGCGTCAGGATCGCGCGAGGGCGCGCGCGGGAACTGCGCCGGATCGATGCCGCGCGGAATCACGACCAGCTTGCCGGCGTCGGTCTGCGGATAGTGCTGGCGCAGATACGCGCGCACCGTGTCGGACACGCAGATCACGCGCTCGCCATACGTCATCACCGCGCTGTAGCGCCCGGGCGAATTGAGCCCGTGCATGGTGATGACGAATCGTGGCCGCGCGGCTGCGGGCATCGCACGGATCGCCCACAGGCCAAGCCACGCAGGAAGCCGCGAGCGCGCGTGCACGATGTCGGCCCCGACATCGGCGAACAACCGGCGCAGCGTGATCACATGGCGCAATGTCGGCAGTGATTTGCGACCGATGTCGAGCGTGATGTGCTCCGCGCCCGTCGCGCGCAACGCCGGCTCCAGCCGCCCGCCCGCCGACACCACCACGGCACGGTGGCCTGCGCGCACCAGTGCATCCGCGATCTCGAGGGTGGAACGTTCGACACCGCCGGATTCCAGTGCCGGCAGCAGCTGGACGACGGTCAGGCGGCGCATGGACGACGGGCCGCGCGCTTCGGCCGCATCAGGCGATCAGTCGGCCAGGACGAAATGCGAACCGCAGTACGGGCACTGCACATCCCCACCCGGCGCGTCTTCGATGGGCAGGTAGACGCGCGGGTGCGAATTCCACAGCGCCATCGACGGCAGCGGGCAGCTCAGCGGCAGGTCGGCGCGCGAGACGGTGTAGCGCTTCTCGGCGTTGGCGGGCGCGGTGGCGGTCTGGGTCATGGCGATGCGGGACGTGCTGGAACGAGGCGGCCAGTCTACCAGCCGGTACCGTGACGGCCCAAGGAAGGGGTTCCCATGACGGAAAACGCCGCCCGGCGCGAGCGGGGCGGCGTTTCCGGCAGCATCCGGCCGGCGCGCGAAGGCCGGGGAAGGCGTGCTTACTTCTTGGCGTCGGCCGTGGCGTCGGCCGTGGCTTCGGTGGTGATCTTCAGCGTCACTTCGTCGCTGACCATCGGGGCGTACGCGCCCACGCCGAAGTCGCTGCGCTTCACGGTGGCGGTGGCATCGAAGCCGATCGCCGGCACCTTCTTCATCGGGTGCTCGCCGGCCTTGTTGAGGGTCACGTCCAGCACCACCGGCTTGGTGATGCCCTTGATGGTCAGGTCACCGGTGACCTTCAGCTTGCCTTCCCCGGCCGCTTCCACCTGGGTGCTCTTGAAGGTGGCGGACGGGTACTTGGCGGCGTCGAACCACTTGTCGCTGGTCAGGTGCTCGTAGAACTGGTCGGCCAGCGCGCTCAGGCCGCTCAGCGGCAGGGTGACCTGGACGCTGGACGCGGAGACCTTGTCGGCGTCGTACACCAGGGTGCCGTCGGCCTGGCCGAAGTTGGCGCTCGGGTTGGAGAAGCCGAAATGGTTCCAGGTCGCCAGCACGTTGGTGTGGCCGGGGTCGATCTTGTAGGTGACCGACGCGGCGAAGGCGGAGCCGGCGAAGGCGAACAGGGCGGCAACGAGCAGGGTCTTGCGCATGGGATATCTCCGGGGTGGTGGGGTGTCAGAGGATGCGCGCGGCTTCGTCGAAGCCCAGGCGCGGGGAACGCGGGAAAATGCTGGCCGGGTCGCCATGGCCCAGGTTGACCAGGATGTCGGACTTGATCGCGGTGCCGGCGAAGAAGGCCTCGTCGACCTTCGCGGCGTTGAAGCCGGTCATCGGACCGGCATCCAGGCCGAGCGCGCGCGCGGCGACGATCAGGTAGCCCGCCTGCAGGCTGGCATTGCGCAGCGCGGGCTTGAAGCGGTTCTCGCGCGGGCCGTCGAACCAGGCCTTGGCATCGGTATGCGGGAACAGGAACGGCAGCTTCTCGTGGAAGTCCTCGTCGCGGCCGATGATGACGGTCACCGGTGCGGCCATGGTCTTGGCGTAGTTGCCCTCGTCCAGCGCGGGGCCCAGCTTGGCCTTGGCTTCGGCCGACTTCACGAACACGAAGCGCGCCGGCGTGGTATTGGCCTGGGTGGGACCGAACTTCAGCAGGTCGTACAGCTGGCGCAGCGTGTCGTCGCTGACGTCACCGCCGAACGCGTTGTAGGTGCGGGCGGTGCGGAACAACTGGTCGAGCGAAGCGGCGTCGAGAACGTGGGGCATGGCATACCTGTCGCGAAGAGGGAAACAGCATCCGCAGCGGCCGGCCTGGGCCGGCGGATCGGACGGGCAGTGTAGGGCGTCCTGACTATGGCAACATCCAACCGACCCGGAACGGATTGTTTTAACCAGTGGAACGAACGAGCCCTCCCACGACCGATTCGGCGCGCCCCTGGACCCTGACCGATGGCCACGCCGGCAATGTGCGGCAGGCCCGGGCGTTGATGAAGGAGCTGGATGCCGTTGAAGCGCGCGAGTGGGTGCTGCAACCGCGTGCGCCGTGGCGCTGGGCGGCCCCTCGCCTCTGGCCCGGATCCACGCAGGCGTTCGGAAGCGCTTTCGCCGCTGCCCTGCGCACGCCCCCTCCGCTGGCCGTCGGCTGTGGCCGGCAGGCTGCGCTGGCGACGCGGCTGCTGCGCGAGCGCGGCAGCAAGGCGGTGCAGATCCTGGCCCCTCGCATCGACCCCATGCACTGGGACGTGGTCATCGCGCCGGCGCATGACGGCCTGCGTGGCCGCAACGTCATCACCCTGACAGGCAGCCTGAACCCGGTCGACGATGCCTGGCTGGCGGACGCGCGCCTGCAGTTCGCGACCTTCGCCCAGCTGCCATCGCCGCGCACCGCCGTATTGCTGGGCGGCGACAGCGCGCATGCGCGCTTCGACCCTGCAGCCTTCCTGGCGTTGGCCGCGGACCTGGACGCGGTGCTGGCGCGCGAGGGCGGCAGCGTGCTGGTGACCACCTCGCGGCGCACGCCGCGCCAGGTGATCGACGCAGTGCGCCAACGCTATGCAGCCACGCCCGGCATTGTCTGGTGCGGCGAACACGATGGCCCGAACCCCTACCCCGGCCTGCTGGCCTGGGCCGACCGCATCGTCTGCACGCCGGACTCGGTCAACATGCTGTCCGAAGCCTGTGCGACCAGGGTGCCCGTGCACGTCTTCGATCCCCACCGCGTCAGTGGCCGGCCGCGCCGGTTCCTGGACGCCCTGCTGCAACGCGGGCGCATCCGCGTGATGGATGGCGCACTGCAGGCCTTCGATGTCGAACCGCTGCGGGAAACAGCGCGCGTGGCCGCGGCACTCCGCGACCGCCTCGCGCCCTGACGTCAACGGCGCGCTTCCGTCGCCATCCGCACCGCCAGCGCCGCCAGCACCGTGCCCATCAGCCAGCGCTGGGCCGTGGTCCAGAACGGCCGCTGCGCCAGAAAGGCGGCAACACTGCCCGCGAATACCGCAATCAGCGCATTGACGACCAGGCTGACGAGGATCTGCACCGACCCCAGCGCGAGCGACTGCGCCAGCACGCCACCGCGCGCAGGGTCGATGAACTGCGGCAGCAGCGACAGGTAGAGCACGGCGATCTTGGGATTCAGCAGATTGGTCAGCAGTCCCATCAGGAACAGCTTGCGTGGGCCATCGGCCGGCAGTTCGCGCACCTGCAGTGGCGAACGGCCACCGGGGCGCACTGCCTGCCAGGCCAGGTAGAGCAGGTAGGCTGCGCCGGTGATGCGCAGCGCGTCGTACGCATAGGGCACCGTCATCAGCAGCGCCGTGATGCCGAAGGCGGCGCACAGCATGTAGACCACGAATCCGGCGACAACACCGCCCAGCGATATCAGTCCGGCACGCGTGCCCTGGCTGATCGAGCGCGACACCAGATAGATCATGTTCGGCCCCGGTGTCAGGACCATGCCGAGCGCGATCAGTGCGAATGCGAGTAGCGGGGAAGCGTCGGGCACGGAGCATCTCCTGGTGGAGGAAAGGATGCCCAGGCGCGCGGCGGCCATGCCCGCGCTTCCCGAGGGTGCTCCCTCCAGGCGCCAGTCACGCGGGGGTGCAGGTTAGCGGCGGACGCGCGCGACAGGCAAGCGCGCCTCACGGGGCGAACACCAGTCCATGCGCCTCCGCCGTGCGGACGACCAGCGCGCGGGCGGTCGCCAGCGCGGCATTCTCGACCACCAGTCGCGGCCGCCGGTCCAGCGTGCAGGCCAGCCCTTCGGCCACGAAGGTGGCATGCACCCGGCAGAGTGCCTCGGCTTCCTCGGGCGGCAGCACACCGGCCTCCGCCATCGCGATGATCAATCCGCTGCTGTCGCGCGGTGCGAGCAACGCCGGGTGCGTGGCAGAGTCGCGCAGCACCAGGTACTGCAGCAGGAACTCCAGATCCACCAGCCCGCCCGCGCCCTGCTTCAGGTCGAAGCGCGCGGCATCGCTGCGGTCCAGTTCGCCGCGCATGCGTGCACGCATGTGGATCACGTCGTCCCGGAGTTTCGCGGCATCGCGCCGAGAGGACAGCGTTTGCGCACGGATACGTTCGAACGCCGCCAGCAGGCCGGCATCGCCGGCGATGCCCCGGGCACGCACCAGGGCCTGGTGCTCCCAGGTCCAGGCGCGCTCGCGCTGGTAATCGCCGAAGCTGGCCAGCGACGAGACCAGCAGACCCTTGGCGCCGTCGGGGCGGAGGCGTACGTCCACATCGTAGAGGCGTCCCGCCGCCGTCACCGCGCCCAGCAGGGCGACGATCTTCTGCGCCAGGCGCGCATACCAGCGACCCGCCTCCAATGGGCGCGCGCCATCGGATTCGGCATCGGCGGGCGCATCGAACAGGAACACCAGGTCCAGGTCCGAACCGAAACCGAGTTCCTCGCCGCCCAGGCTGCCGTAACCGATCACCGCGAACCGGCCGCCTGCGACACCGCCATGTGCCGACGCGACATCGCGCGCGGCGACCTGCACGACGATCCGGACGACCTCGTCGGCCAGCCACGCCAACTGGCGCACGCTGTCGCGTGCCGCCTGGCGACCATCGAGCGCGGCCAGCGCCACGCGGAAGCTCAGCGCGAGCCGCCGCTCGTTCACGACACGCAGGCAGGTTTCCGGATCGTCCTCCACCAGTGCCGCTTCGCACTCCATGCGCAGTTCGTCGCGATCGGGCATCGGGCCGGAGACGCGGGTGTCGAGCAGTTCGTCGAGCAGCAAGGGGTACTGCGCCAGCCGCTCGGACAGCAGCGCACTGCGCGCCAGCACGTTGACCAGCCGCGCCAGTGCGCTGGGCTGTTCGTCGAGCAGCGCGAGATAGCTGGCGCGGCGCAGGATCGCCTGCAGCAGCGACAACACGCGCCGCAATGCCGCATCCGGTTGCGACGACCGTGCGCAGGCGTCGAGCAAGGCCGGCAGTACGCGATCTAGCCGCGCACGCGAACCATCGGACAGCGCGCGCACGCCACTGAACTGGGCGAACTCGCGCAGTGCACCGTCGGCGCTGCCCGCGTCGGCGAACCCGGATGCGGCCAGCGTCTGGACATCGCCCCCATCGGGCAGCGCGCGCCAGTACAGCGCCAGCGCATCCGGCGCGGCATCGCGCTGGCGCGGTGCGAGCAGTTCGGCGAACTCGGCCGACACCCGCGCACGCTGCAGGTCCAGTGCGACACGCAACGCATCCCAGTCCGGATAGTCCAGGCCACGCGCGATGCGGTGGCGGTCCATCGCGTCCTCCGGCAGCGCATGCGTCTGCGCATCGCGCAGCATCTGCAGGCGATTCTCCAGCCGGCGCAGGAAACGGTAGGCCTGCGCCAGCGCATCGCCCTCCTCTTCGGACATCTGCCGCGTGGCGATCAGCGCGGGCAAGGCCATGCGCAGCCTCCGCTCGCGCAGCGCGGCTTCGCGCCCACCGCGGATCAGCTGCAACGCCTGCACCAGGAACTCGATCTCGCGGATGCCGCCGGGCCCGCGCTTGATGTCATCGGCCAACTCGCGGCGCGCGACTTCGGCGGCGATCGCCGCCTTCATCTCGCGCAGCCCGTCGAGCGCCGTGTAGTCCAGGTAGCGCCGATAGACGAACGGGCGCAGCGATTCCAGCCAGCGCTCGCCCGCCTCGACATCACCGGCCACGGCGCGCGCTTTCAGCCACGCATAGCGCTCCCAGTCGCGGCCTTCGCGCTGGAAGTACTGATCCATGCCGGCGAACGACAGCGCCACCCGCCCGGCGTTGCCGAACGGCCGCAGGCGCAGGTCGACGCGATGGCAGAAGCCATCGACGGTGGGCTCGTCCAGCAACTTCGCCAACCGCTGGCCCAGCCGCATGAAGTAGTCCTCGGCCGCGAGCGATCGCGCACCGTCCGACTCGCCGCCCTGCGGATACGCGTAGACCAGGTCGATGTCCGACGAGAAGTTCAGTTCGCCACCGCCCAGCTTGCCCAGCCCGAACACGACCAGCCGCTGCACGCTGCCGTCGCGTGCGCGCACGACGCCATGGCGTTGCGCGAACTCGGCTTCCAATGCCTCCAGCGCGGTCTGCAGGCAGACTTCGGCCAATCGCGTGGTGCCCGCGAGCGTGTCGTCCACCGTATCGAGGCCATGCACATCGCGCCACACCAGGCGCGTGGATTCGGCGGTGCGGTAGCGACGCAGCAACTCGGGCCATTGCACGGCGTTGTCCGCCACCAGCGCGGGCACTGGCCACGGTGCGGCACCATCGTCGTGCAGCAGTGCCGCCAGCAGGTCGGGCTGCCGGCGCAGCGTTTCGAATGCGAAGTCGCTGGTCGCGATCACGCGCGACACACGATCGACATTGCGCGCGTCGCCGAGCAGGGCATTCAGGTCCGGCGATGCGATGCGCAGGCGCGCCAATCCGCGTTCGGTCAGTGCTTCAAGCTCGGCATCGAGGGAGCGGGTCGCGTCGTTCATCGCGGCCGATTGTGGCATGGGCCAACGGCTGTTGTAGGAGCGACGTCAGTCGCGACCGCGGACCACGACTCGGCATTGCACCCTGGTCAGGACGCTTCATGCCCTCCACGCTCGCTGGCGGGCCGGCCGTGCGGTCGCGACTGACGTCGCTCCTACAACAAGCGGATTACGCCGCCTGCGACAGGTCCGGCAGCGCGGCTTCGTGCTGCAGCGACAGGCCGAACTGGTCCGCCATGTGCTTCAGCAATACCGGCTTCACCTGGTCCATGCCGGTAGGGCCGCCGAGGTCGGCGAGCGAAACCACCTGCAGGCCCTGGTAGCCGCAGGGGTTGATGCGGTGGAACGGTTCCAGGTCCATCGCGATATTGAACGCGAGGCCATGAAACGTGCAGCCGCGCCGCACGCGGATGCCGAGCGCACCGATCTTGGCACCGGCCACGTACACGCCGGGGGCGCCGTCCTTGCGCTCGGCATGGAGGTTCCATTCGGCCAGCGTGTCGATCATCGCCTGCTCGATCTTGCAGACGTAGTCGCGCACGCCCACCTTCAGGCGCTTCAGGTCGAACAGCGGGTACGCAACGATCTGGCCGGGGCCGTGGTAGGTCACCTGGCCGCCGCGGTCGACGTGGATGACGGGAATGTCGCCCGCCGCCAGCACGTGCTCGGGCTTGCCGGCTTGGCCGAGGGTGAACACCGGGTCGTGTTCGACCAGCCACAGTTCGTCGCTGGTGGTATCGGTCCGCGCGTCGGTGAAGCGCTGCATGGCGCGCCACACCGGCTCATACGGTTGCCGTCCCAGTTCGCGGACGACGCAGGGCGACGTCACAGCGTCCACTTCACTTCGGGATGCTCGCGCAACGCTTCATGGGCGGCGTCGTACTGCGCACGGTCATTGGCCTGGAAGCGGATGCGCACGGATACGTACTTGCCGTTGGCCGAGTGCTTCCAGGTGATGTCTTCATGCACCACCGGCACGCCGGAGGCTTCCAGCAGACGGGGCAGTTCGGTCTCCAGGCCGGTGCCGGCGGTGCCCATGGCGCTGAGCTCGAAGGTGCCGGGGAACTGGAAGCCGTGGTCGGGGTTGTCGGATTTGATTTCCATGCGGGAATTATTGGGATGGCGGGCGGGAAAGCCAAGCCGTGGGCATCCCGGAACGAGGAAGGGCCGCTTTCGCGGCCCTTCATGCACATCCGGCAGGCGGTTCAGCGCGCCAGCTGCACCAGGCTGGATGACACCCACCCCTTGTTGCCCAGTTCGTCTTCCACTTCCCACATCATCCCGTCCTTGTTGCCGGTGGGGTACAGCAGCATGCCCGGGTCGAGGTCGCGCACGGCCTTGCCGGTGCCCTTGGGATTGGCGAACAGGCGACCCGGCTTGGTCATTTCCACTGCCTGCTGGGCGTTGGAAGCGGACGCGTTGCCGGACAGGCCGCCCAGCTCGGTCACCAGGTTGGTGTACGCCTGCAGGTAGGCCAGCGTGATGACCTGGCCGATCTCGGTATTGGCGTAGCCGCTGGCGCCGCCGCCGCCCCAGTGGCTGCCGGTGAACAGGCTGCCACCCGCACCCCAGCCGATGTCGGTCTTCTTGGCGCTGCCTTCGGCCATGGCGACCTGCTCGGAGGAGCGCACGTCGGTGACCGTCAGCACCACGTCGGCGGTCTTCTTCTTGAAATCCAGGCCGCCCACGGCGCGACCGAGGTTGCCCCCCACCAGCCCCCCGAGCAGGCCGCTGATCGCATTGCCGCCGGCATTGCTGTTCTGCGAGATCAGGTCGGGCACCAGCACGTAGTCGGCGGCGCGGATCTGGCCCTTGCCGATGTTGGAGCGGTTGCGCAGCTCGCCGCTGGCCGCCAGGTCGCGCTCGGCCATCGCGGCGCCCATGCCCACGCCGCGATCGACGAGGGTGAAGCAGCGCGACTTGTTGACGAAGACCTTGATCAGCTTCGATGGCGCCGGCAGTTGCTGGCCACTCCACCAGTTCACGCCGTCCTCCGGTTCGATCACCGAGATCGAACCCAGCGGCTTGCTGCAGGTCGGGATCTCGGCCATCTGCTGCTTGCGCTGGTCCTGCGCGCTCTGCCGCTGCGCGAAGGCAGGCAGCGTGGCGGCGATGGCCAGCATGCCCACCGCGATGCGGAGCGTGTTGTTCGTTCCCCTGTTCACTCGTCTATCTCCTTGAAAGGTTGTCGCCCCATGCGAGGGCATTCCGTCGATGCAGGGGCGCCACGGCACGTGTGCCGTTGTCCCCGTCCTCGATGATAGGCCATGGCGGCCATGTTCCCCGGTAGGCACGAGAAATGTGACTGGCTGCGGCCAGCCGCGCGGGGTGATGGCCGATGCGCGCCTTGCGCCATAATCCGCTCCCCTCCCGCGAGTCCGGCCGTGTCCTACCTGCTCATCAGCGTCGTCTGCAGCGTCCTGGTCTCGGTGCTGCTCAAGCTGATGCAGCGGCGTGGCATCGATATCGCCCAGGGCATCACCTGGAACTACCTGGCCGCGTCGTTGTTGTGCTTCGCGCTGCTGGACCCGCCGCTGGCAGCCCTGTCGCGTGCCGGCGCGCCGCACGTGGAACTGGCCTTGCTGGCCCTGTTGCTGCCCGGCATCTTCCTGGCGCTGTCGGCGTCCGTGCGCGCCGCGGGCATCGTGCGCACCGACGTGGCGCAACGGATGTCGCTGGTGCTGTCGCTGCTGGCGGCTTTCCTGTGGTTCGGCGAACGCGTGGACAGCCTGAGGATCATCGGCCTCGTCCTCGGCGTGGCGGCCATCGTCATGCTGGTGCTCCGCCCGCGACACGGGCCGGCCAACGATGCAGACGCGGGCTGGACCGGCTGGGCGCTGCCGCTGCTCGTGCTGATGGGCTACGCGAGCGTCGACGTGCTGTTGAAGCGTCTTTCCGCAGCGGGCACACCGTTTGCCGCCTCGCTGCAGGTGGCTTTCGTCGCGGCCTTCGTGGTGATGCTGGCCGTGCAGATGCTGCGTGCCTGGCGTGGGCGGATCGCGCTGACCGGTGCTGCGCTTGCCACCGGCCTGCTGCTGGGCACACTGAACTTCGCCAACATCCTGTTCTACGTGAAGGCCCACCGCGCATTGCCGGAGAACCCGGCGGTGGTGTTCTCGATGATGAACATCGGCGTGGTGCTGCTTGGCACGCTGGTAGGCATGCTCGGTTTCGGCGAACGCCTGAGCCGCCTCAATCTGCTGGCCATCCCGCTGGCCATCCTGGCGATAGGCTTGATCGCCGCGGGCATGCGCTGAGCGGGAAATGAAGAAGCCGGCTTCCGCCGGCTTCTTCGTCGTCATGGCACGTGGTGGATCACTCCGACTCCCACCACATCCAGAAGGCGTCCCACAGGCGCTTGAAGAAGCCGGCTTCCTCGATGGCGGTGATCGCCACCAGCTGCGACTGCGCGACCACCTTGCCGTCCAGCGTGACTTTCACCGTGCCGATGGCCTGGCCTGCGGTGATCGGCGCCACCAGCGTCTTCGGCACGTCCATGGTCGGCTTCAGGTCGTCGTAGCGGCCACGCGGCACGCTGACCAGCATCGGCTGCGCCACACCCAGCTGCACGTCCTTGGTCTTGCCCTTCCACACACGCTGGGTGGCGATGGCCTTGCCGGGCTCGTACAGGCGGTGCGTCTCGTAGAAGCGGAAGCCCCAGTTCAACAGCGCCAGGCTGTCGTCGGCGCGCTGCTTCTCGGATGTGGAACCCATCACCACCGCGATCAGGCGCTGGTCGCCGCGCTTGGCCGAGCTCATCAGGCAGTAGCCGGCAGCCGAATGGTGGCCGGTCTTGATGCCGTCGACACTGGGGTCGCGCCACAGCAGCAGATTGCGGTTCGGCTGGGTGATGGCGCCAACCGTGAATTCCTTGATCTTGTTGAAAGCGTACTGCTCGGGGTATTCGCGGATCAGCGCGCGCCCCAGCAGGGCCAGATCGTACGCGGTGGAGTAGTGCTCCGGTGCCGACAGGCCATGCGCATTGGCGAAATGCGAACCCTTCATGCCGATCTGCGCGGCGTAGTTGTTCATCAGTGCCGCGAAGGCTTCCTGGCTGCCGGCGGCATGTTCGGCCAGCGCGATGGCGGCGTCGTTGCCGGACTGGACGGCCATGCCGGTCTCCATGTCCAGCAACGATGCGGTCTTGTTGACGGCGAACCCGCTGTAGCTGCCATCGGTGCCGGCGCCGCCCTCGCGCCAGGCGCGCTCGCTCATCATTACCTGGTCGGTGGGCTTGATCTTGCCGTTCTTCTGTTCGGCCGCCAGCACGTACGAGGTCATGACTTTGGTGATGCTGGCCGGTTCGACGCGCTCGTTGTAGTTCTCGCCCGCCAATACCTGGCCGGTGATGTAGTCCATCAGCACCCAGGCAGTAGCGGTGGGCGTGGGTGCGGGCGGGATGGCCACGGCGGCGGACGCCGGTGCGGCGGCGGGTTGCGGGGTCGGCGCCGGGGTCTGGGCGATGGCCAGGCCCATGGCGGTGGTCGCGAGCGCGGCAAGGACGAAACGGAACTTCATCGGCGGAAAACTCCTGGCGAGGCCGTGGGCCTGACGATTCAAGGCGATCATTGTAGGGAGGCCGGCCGCGGGTTGGGTTGGAAAGACGTAAAAACCGGCGAACAGGCGGCTTGCAGGGTTACTCGCGGACCACCTGCGGGCGGCCGAAACCCAGGCTCGCGATCCTGCCGGCGAGGACTTCCGCCGTGGCGACATCGGGTGCGCCCACGCGCAGGCGCCACAGCGTGCGGCCCTGGCCGGGGACGTCGCTGAGCCGCGCATCGACGATGCCGGCCGCCGCGAGACGTGCCAGTGCCCGGTCCGCGTTGTCGCGGCTCGAGAAGCTGGCGACCTGCAGTTGCAGGGCGGAAGGCGGTGATGCCGATTCCGCGGCGGCACCAGCCGGCGCTGTCGCGGCCTGTACCGGCTGCAGCGGCGGCGCGACGCTGGAAACCGGGGATGCCACCGGCGCCCCGGGCTTGCCGGACGCCACGCGCACGCCGTTGGCCTTCATCCACGCTTCGAAGCCGGCCGCACTCGGCGCATCACCCGGCTTGGCAGGCACGTGGTAGCGCGCGGTGTCCTGCGGCAAACGTCCGACCAGGTGATCCATCGCGGAAGGCGCAGGCGCGGTGGCCAGCGTGCTGTCGTCCGGCGTCAATGCGCGCACCTCGACACGTCCGGTGCCGCGCTGGGTGATGCCCAGGCGCACGGCCGCTGCATAGCTGAGGTCGATCACGCGGCCTTCGTGGAACGGCCCGCGATCGTTCACCCGCACCACCACCGACTTGCCGTTGTCCAGGTTGGTGACGCGGGCGAAGCTGGGCAGCGGCAGCGACTTGTGCGCCGCGCTGTAGGCGTACATGTCGTACACCTCCTGGTTGGAGGTGCGGCGGCCGTGGAACTTGTTGCCGTAGTACGACGCCGTGCCCTGCTCCACGTAGCCATCGACGCGGTCGAGCACCCGGTACTGCTTGCCGAGCACCGAGTAGGGCGACTTGTTGCCCACGCGCGAGCGCGCCTCGGCGGTGACGACGGGTTCGCGGATGCAGTCCAGGTCCGGCACATGATCCGGCGTGGTATCCGACACGCCCGGCTTGTAGAGACCGCCTGCGGTGTAGTCGCCGCGCGTGGCCAGGTTTTCCTGGGCCGGGGCGTAACGCGAGCAGTCCTTGCCGGCGACGGTGGGCGAAGGCGCCGTTGGCGACGGCCGGACCGCACCGCCGGTTGCGGAAGGCGACGGGGACTTCTTCGGCGCCGTGCCGCACGCGGCCAGGGCCACTGCCAGCACGGGCAATGCCAGCCACTTCATGCCGACGGGATCTCTCGGCCCGCGATGGCCTGCGACAGCTGGTGCACGGCCATCGCGTACATCTTCGAATTGTTGTAGCGCGTGATCGCGTAGTAGTTCTGGAAGCCCAGCCAGTACTGCTTGCCGTCGGCGCCATCCAGCTGTACCAGCGTGGCGGTGGCGTCGGGGGCGACGGGATCGAGCGGGCGATAGCCCTTCTCCGCCAGCTGCGCCAGCGTGTAGTCGGGCGTCCACGTTTCCGGATTGAACTCGGCGAAGCCCGGCTGCAACTGCGCACGTGCGACCACCGCACCGCCCGGCACCCAGCCGCCGCGTTCGCCGCCCTTCTTGCGGAAGTAGTTGGCAATGGACGCGAAAATATCCGGATACGTGGTGAACAGGTCGCGACGACCGTCGCCGTTGCCATCCACCGCGAACTCGCGGTAGCTGGATGGCATGAACTGGCCCAGCCCCATCGCGCCGGCATAGCTGCCGGTCAGCGAGGCGATGTCGAGCTTCTCCTCGCGACCCAGCGCGAACAGCTGCGCCAGTTCGTCGCGGAAGAACTGCTCGCGACGGTGTTCGTAGGCCGCGCGCTCGGGATTGCCGCTGCGCGGATAGCGGAATGCCAGCGTGTACAGCGCATCCAGCACCTTGTGGCGACCGGTGAAACCGCCGTAGTTGGTCTCCACGCCGATGATCGACACGATCACTTCGGCAGGCACACCGTATTGCTGTTCGACGCGGGCCAGTTCGTCGCGGTGCTCGGCGATGAACGTGCGGCCACCGTCGATGCGCGTCTGGGTGAGGAAGCCCACCCGGTACTCGCTCCACGGCTTCACGCGTTCGGCAGGACGCGACATCGCGGCTACCACGCTGTCCAGGAACTGTGCCTTGGCCAGCGTGGCCTCGATCTCGGCGGGCGCGATGCCGTACTTCGCCGCGGTATCGCGCACGAACTGCGCGCGCGCGGTGGGAAAGTCGACCGGCTTCAGCACCTCGGCGGGCACCTCGGCGACGCGCTCGACCGAGGTTTCGGCGGGCGTCGTCGGAGCAGGAGCGGAGGGAGTCGCCGAAGAAGCCGGCGGCGGTTGCGGTGTGGCGCAGGACGCAAGGCCCAGCACCAGCAGAGAGGAAAGTGCGTGTCGCATCATCGGCGCGAGGGTAGCACGCGATTTTGCGGGCAGGGTGAACAGAGCACGTCGTGATGCGGCATCAATACCCGTGCACGGGCCGGTGCGCGCGCACCGCCATCACCAGTCCCAGGCCCGCGAGCAGCGATACCGCGGACGTGCCACCGTAACTCAGCAGCGGCATCGGCACGCCGACCACAGGCAACAGGCCGGACACCATGCCGCCGTTGACGATGACGTAGACGAACAGCGCCATCCCCAGCGTACCGGCGAGCAGGCGCGAATACGTGTCGCGCGCGTCCATCGCAATCCACAGGCAGCGCCCCACCACGAACAGATAGAGCGCCAGCACCGTGGCCACGCCGGCCCAGCCGAATTCTTCGGACAGCACCGAAAAGATGAAGTCGGTGGTGTGCTCCGGCAGGTAATCCAGGTGCGACTGCGAGCCCTGCCCCCAGCCCTTGCCGGTCCAGCCGCCGCCGCCGATTGCGATCTTCGACTGCAGGATGTTCCAGCCCGCGCCGAGCGGATCGTTCTCGGGGTCGCGGAAGGTCAGGATGCGGTTCTGCTGGTATTCGCGCAGGAACGAGAACCACGAGATCGGCGCGAACATCACCAGGCCCACCGCCGTGCCGCCCAGCACGCCCGCCGTGATGAACCACCACCACGACAGCCCCGCGAGGTACAGGCCGAACACGCCGCTCGCAGCGACCAGCATCGCCGTGCCGAAGTCCGGCTGCATCAGGATCAGGCCGGTCGGCAACCCGATCAGCAGCGCCGACACGAAGGTCGTTCGCCAGCCCGGTGGCAGCGGCTCGCGATGCAGGTACCACGCCAGCATCATCGGCAACGCGATCTTCAACAGTTCGGAGGGCTGCAGGTAGAAGACCTTCAGGTCGATCCAGTGCGCACCGTGCTTGCCCGTGCCGATGAACAGCACCAGCACCAGCGGCACCAGCGCCACCGCGAACACGCCGGGCGTCCACGCGCGCAACCGCACCGGCGTGACGCGCGACAGTGCCCACATGGCGGCCAGGCCGACGCCGAAGCGCACGCCCTGCGCCAGCATCAGGCGCGCACCCAACGCTTCGCCACCGGCGCTGTACAGCACCGCCAGGCCGATCGCCATCAAGGCGACCAGCGCACCCAGCAACGGCCAATCGAGCGTGCGCAGCAGATGGCGCAGCAGGTCAAAGCCCCAGCGCAGCAGGTCGGTCATGCCTGCCTCCGCACCGCAGAAGCGGCTTCAAGCCCCTCTCCCCCCGGGAGAGGGGTTGGGGTGAGGGTCGGGGCGTACGCGGTGGCGGACATGTTCGAGCGCAAAGGTACGAGCGCGGCCACGCCATGAGCATCTCCGCCCATCCGCTCTTCGCCGACCCTCACTCCAACCCCTCCCCCAATGGGAGAGGGGCTTTGAGCGGGCGCCCCGCCCGAGCGAGAGGGGCCCGGAACCTGGCTTGGATTCGGGTTCGGATTCGTCGGCTGCACGGGTGCCGTTGCCGGCGATGTGGCGGGCGCCGTGCCTGCGGGCGCCGCCTCCTCGCCCTCCTTCTCCGGCATCTTCCCCAGCAGATACGCATCGAAGATCTTGCGCGCCATCGGGCCGGCGGTGCTGCCGCCGTAACCGCCGCCCTCCACCGCGATGGCGATGGCGATGGTCGGGTTGTCGGCCGGCGCGAAGCCGACGAACAACGAGCGATGGCGCAGGTGCATCGGCAGGCTGCGCGGATCGACGGCGGCGGTACCGCGACGGCTGATCACCTGCGCGGTGCCGGTCTTGCCGGCCATGAGGTACGACGCACCCTGGGCCACGCGCCAGCCCGTGCCGCCCGGCTGCATGGTGTCCTGCATGCCGAGCCGCACCACTTCCACGTTCGCCGGGTTGGGACTGATGGCGATGGGCGCAGGCTGCGGCGTCGGTTCCCATGGCCGATCGAAGCCCACGCGCGTCTGTCTGACCAGGTGCGGCCGCCGCATCTGCCCGCTGGCGATGCCGGCCGTGGCCCGTACCAGTTGCAGCGGCGTGACCTTCCAGTCGCCCTGCCCGATGGCGACGTTCACCGTGTCGCCGGGATACCAGCGCTCTTTGCGCGCCTTGAGCTTGGCCTGCGGCGACGGCAGGATCCCGCCGATCTCGCCGCGCAGGTCGATGCCCGTGGGTTCGCCGAACCCGTAATGCTCCATGTACCAGTCGAACTGTTCGATGCCCAGATCCAGCGCGAGACGGTAGTAGTACGTATTGACGGATTGCGAGATCGACTTGCGCAGATCGGTCACCCCGTGGCCGCGCCGGCTCGCGTCGCCCCAGCCGCGACTCGTACCGGGCAGGTAGAACATGCCCGTGGAGACCACGGTGTCCTCCGGCTTGCGCTTGCCGCTGTCCAGGCCGGCCAGCGCGATCAGCGGCTTCAGCGTGGAACCCGGCGCCACGCCGCCCAGCACCAGCCGGTTGAACTGCGGCCGCGACGGATTCTCGTTGAGCGCCCTGAAATCCTTGCTGGAGATGCCGTTGACGAACAGGTTGGGGTCGTAGCTTGGCAGGCTGACCATCGCCAGCACCTCGCCCGTGCGCGGATCGACCGCGATGGCCGACCCTTCCAGCTCGCCGAACGAATCGACGATGGCCTGCTGCAGCGTCGCATCCACGCTCAGGCGCAGGTCGGTGCCCGCCTGCGCCGGCACGCGGCCGACCACGCGCAGCGCGCGCCCTTCCACGTTGGTCTCGACCTTCTCGTAGCCGATCTTCCCGCGCAACTGCTCGTCGTAGTAGCGCTCCAGGCCGGTCTTGCCGATGTGCGTCAGGGCGGAATTGATCTCGCCGAGTTGCTCGAGGTCCTTCTCGTCCACGCGGCCGACATAGCCGACGATGTGCGCGAACAGGTCGCCGTAGGGATAGCGCCGGGTCAGGTACGGCACCAGCTCGACGCCCGGATAACGCCAGCGGTCCACCGCGAAGCGCGCCATTTCCTCCTCGCCCACGCGCAGCTTGAGCGTGATCGGGCGGAACCCGCGCGTGGTCTTGCGGGTGGCCTCGAAGCGTTCGATGTCTTCGGGCGAGAGTTCGATGATCCTGCCGAGCTCGGCCACCAGCTTCGCCGGTTCCTTCACCTTGTCCGGGGTGACATCGAGCCGGAACGCCGGCACGTTTTCCGCCAGCAGCAGTCCGTTGCGGTCGTAGATGGCGCCGCGGCCGGGCACGACGGGGCGCGGACGGATGCGGTTGGCTTCCGAGCGCGTGGCGTAGTCGTCATGGTCGACCACCTGCAGCTTGAAGTACCAGGCACCCAGGCCGATCAGGCACAGCGCCACCACCACGAAGCCCGTCACCGCGCGCCGACGGAACTGGTCGGCTTCGGCATGCGGGTTCTTGCTGCGCCGGCGCGGCCCGATCATCGCTCAGCCCCGCTTGCGGCGACCCAGCCGCAGCGCGTCCATCAGCACGAACAGCGGCGGCCACAGCAACATGCCCAGCAGCGGCGCCCACCAGTATTCCCACGGGAGCGTCGGTTCGCCCAACGCCAGGTGCACCACCGTGGTCACGATGCGATCGTTGAGCAGCAGGCCACCGATGGCCAGCGCCTGCTGCGACATCGGGAAGAAACGCAACCGCGCGCGGAAGCGCTGCAGGATGAACGCCATGATGAGCAGCCGCAGCGCCTGTTCGCCCAGCAGGGTCCCGAACATCAGGTCGGCGACCAGGCCGATGGCGACGGCGAAACCGAGGCCGGCGCTGTCCGGCGCCTCGATCACCCAGTAGGCCACGATCAGCGCCAGCCAGTAGGGACGCAGCGGCTGCAGCAGGTCGGGCAACGGCAGCAGGCCCAGCAGCAGGGCGATGACAATGCTCACCGGCATCAGCCAGCCCGCACGCGAGCGACTCATCGTTGCGGCTCCTGCGGCGGAGATTCAGTGCGTCGGGCGCGCGCGTTGAGCCCCTCTCCCCCCGGGAGCGGGGTTGGAGTGAGGGTCGGGACGTTCGCAGTGTTCGGCGCTCGCGGAGAACCCGTCGCGGGCGCGGCAGAGGCTTGTTCGGCGGCGCCTACACTGCCTTCGTTGCCCCTCACCCCAACCCCGCTCCCGGCGGGAGAGGGACTTTGGGTCGCGGGCACGGACGCCGGCACGTCTTCGGGCTGGGTCGCGCCTTCCACGGGCGACGACGCTTCGGGCAGGAACCGCGCCGGATCGGCCGGCGGCAACGGCTGTGGCGGTGCGGACTTCAGCAGCAGCACGTCGCGGCCGCGGTCCAGGCGTGCGGCCGGCGTGACGTCGCCGATCAGGAACGCGTGGCTGTCATCCGGACGCAGGGCCGAAATCGTGCCGACCGGGAACCCGGCCGGGAAGCGGCCGCCCAGGCCGGAGGTCACCAGCAGGTCGCCCACCTGCGCGCCACTGTTCAGCGGCACATCGGCCAGTTCCAGCAGATCGCTGCGGCCGCGCCCATAGACGATCAGCCGCACGCCGTTGCGCGCGATCACCACCGGCACCGCGTGGTCGGGATCGGTCAGCAACAGCACGGTGGCATGGGCAGGCGTGGTCTCGATGATCTGGCCCATCAGGCCGCCCGCGTCGATCACCGACTGGCCGACGGTAGCCCCCGCGCGGCTGCCCGCATCCAGCACCAGGCGCTGGCGGCCGGGTGCCAGGTCGATGTCCAGGATGGGGGCCAGTTGCACGTCCAGTCCGCGGGATGTCTTCACGCCCAGCAGCGCGCGCAACTGCGCGTTGTCGGCCGCCGCCGTCTGCAGACGGGCGAGCCGGGCGTTGGCGACCAGCGCATCGTTGCGCAGGCGTGCGTTCTCTTCCTGCAGCCCGCTGCGCGTCGCGGCATCGTCCTGTACGCGGGTGGTCACGCGGCCGGGCAGGCCAGCCAGCCACCACAATGGCTGCGTGACCACGTTGGCCTGCGCACGCACCTGCGACAGCCAGCCACCACGATGGTCCAGGATCACCAGCGCGATGGTCAGCGCCAGATAGCCCAGCAACCGGAGCGTGCTGGCGACTTCACCGGGGCGGGAGGCAACGGGGGGACCGGCGTAGGAAGGCATCAGGGCCGGGCGTCGGGAAGGGGGAATCGGGAATGGGAAAACGCGCGTGGACAGCGTCTCGAATCGTGCGCCTCCGGCAACGGCTGCGGAAGCGGACGCGGGCCGGGAAAACCAGGAACACGGACAGGCGACACGCCCATCCCCGACTCCCGGTTCCCCTTTCCGTTCTTCATTCCGGCGCGAAGAACTCGTTGCCGTGCATGTCCACCAGCTCCAGCGCACGACCGCCACCGCGGGCCACGCAGGTCAGCGGGTCGTCGGCCACCTGCACGTGCAGGCCGGTCTCCTCGCTGATCAGGCGGTCGAGGTCGCGCAGCAGGGCGCCGCCGCCGGTCAGCACGATGCCGCGCTCGGCGACGTCGGCACACAGTTCCGGCGGGGTCTGCTCCAGCGCCAGCTTGACCGCGCTGACGATGCCGGACAGCGGCTCGTGCAGGGCTTCCAGCACTTCGTTGGAGTTGATCTTGATCATCTTCGGCACGCCCTCGGCGAGGTTGCGGCCGGAGATCTCCATCTCCTGCACCTCGGCCTGCGGGTAGGCGCAGCCGATCTCCAGCTTGATGCGCTCGGCCGTGGCCTCACCGATCAGCATGCCGTGGTTGCGGCGCACGTAGTTGGTGATGAACTCGTCGAAGCGGTCGCCGCCGATGCGGACCGACTGCGAATAGACGATGCCGTTCAGCGAGATCACCGCCACCTCGGTGGTGCCGCCGCCGATGTCGATGACCATCGAACCGCGCGCCTCGGTCACCGGCATGCCGGCACCGATCGCGGCCGCCATGGGCTCCTCGATCAGGTATACGTCACGCGCGCCGGCCTCTTCTGCCGACTCCTTGATGGCGCGGCGCTCCACCTGGGTGGAGCCTGCCGGCACGCACACCAGCACGCGCGGGCTGGGGCGCAGGAAGCGCGACTTGTGCACCTTCTTGATGAAGTACTTCAGCATCGCCTCGGTGTAGGTGAAGTCGGCGATCACGCCATCCTTCATCGGGCGGATGGTGGTGATGTGGCCCGGGGTACGGCCGAGCATCTGCTTGGCCTCCGCGCCGACCGCCGCGACCGAGCGCGAACCTCCGATGGCACGGTCCTGGCGCACCGCCACGACCGAGGGTTCGTTCAGCACGATGCCCTGCCCGCGCACGTAGATCAGGGTATTGGCCGTGCCCAGGTCGATGGACAGGTCGTTGGAGAACATGCCGCGGAGCTTCTTGAACATCGGGGGACGGGTTCCTGCTGGGGGCGGATCGCCTTGAAATGGCGATTTTTTGGGCAAAAAACGAAGTCAGCTAGCCTAACAATCCGGCATGGTGCGGGCAAGGAAAAATCTCGTGAATACACGGGGAAAACCGCTGTTCGCTGCGTCCGCCCGCACGCATGGTCCTGGCGACCGCGCGGCCGGCAGCGCCGGATCAAGGCTGGTCGGCACCGGCCCCAGCCGGTAACCTTCGCACCGGCGCGCCGGGAATGGGGCGCACGTCCCGATTTTCCTGCGGCCCGGGACGGCCGCATCCGCCTCCAACCGAGTCTGCCGATGTCCGCACTGATCTGTGGTTCCCTTGCCTACGACACCATCATGGTGTTCCCGGACCAGTTCAAGAACCACATCCTGCCGGACAAGGTGCACATCCTGAACGTGTCGTTCCTGGTGCCGCGCATGCGCCGCGAGTTCGGTGGCTGCGCGGGCAACATCGCCTACAACCTGAAGCTGCTGGGCGGGGATCCGATCCCGATGGCCACGGTGGGGCAGGATTTCGGCCCGTATCGCGAGCACTTCACCGAGCAGGGCATCCGCCTGGAGAAGGTGAAGGTGATCGACGAGCTGTTCACCCCGCAGGCGTTCATCACCACCGACCACGACAACAACCAGATCACCGCCTTCCATCCGGGCGCGATGATGCGCAGCTACGAGAACCACGTGAAGGACGTAGCCGGGGTGACCTTCGGTATCGTCAGCCCGGACGGACGCGAGGGCATGATCCAGAACGCGGCCGAGTTCGCGGAAGGCGGGATTCCCTTCATTTTCGACCCGGGCCAGGCCATGCCGCTGTTCAACGGCGAGGAACTGCGCAACTTCATCGAACTGGCGGACTATGTGACCGTCAATGATTACGAGTCCAACCTGCTGCAGGAACGCACCGGCTGGAACGAGGCCGACATCGTCAAGCGCGTGAAGGCCTACATCACCACCCGTGGCCCGCATGGCTCGCAGATCCATACGCCGGACAAGACCTACGACATCCCGCCGGCGCACGAGCGCCGCGTGACCGACCCCACCGGCTGTGGCGACGCCTTCCGCGCCGGCCTGATCTTCGGCATCGAGAAGGGCTACGACTGGCTGACCATCGGCCGCATGGGCAACCTGATGGGGGCCTTGAAGGTCGAGCACCCGGGCACCCAGAACCAGCGCTTCGACTACGACGAGTTCAACGAACAGTTCAAGCAGCAGTTCGGCTATTCGCTGTAACCGCAACCAGCGCAGCCCCGCTTCCCGCCGTGGCCTTGGCTGCGGCTGACACGCCTCCGGCCCGCCGGCACACTCGCGCTGCCGATGCGCAATGCGTAAGGTAAGACCGGGGGATGGCGCAGGCGCCGGTCCCCGCGCCGTCAGCAATCAGGCAGGGGCAGCATGGTCGGGCAGCAACGCCAACCCATTCCACGGGATCCAAGCGATCCCGTGCCCGCCATCGCCCTGTTCCGTCGGTTGTCATGCCAGGCCCTGCTGGTCGCCGTGGTGGTCTTCCTTGCCAGCGGCCTCGGCATCCTGACCCGTCCCGAGAAGCAGCTGGCCGCGTTCTGGCTGACCAATGCATTGCTGTTGGGGCTGTTCGCGCGCCGTCCGGCGCTGGCATCACCCGCCGGCTGGGCTGCGGCGGCGCTGGGCTATGTCGCGGCGGACCTGCTCACCGGCACCTCGCTGCCCACCACCGTGCGCCTGACGGCGGCAAACCTGGCGGGCGTACTGGCCGGGTATCTCGTGTTCCGGCACATCCGCGAGGAAGACCTCCGCCTGCAGCATCCGCTGTCCATGCTGTGGGTGCTGGCGGTCTCGGCAACGGCGGCGGTGGGCGCGAGCCTGGTGGGCAGCCTGACCTCCCACGCGATGATGCGGATGGGCTTCCTGACCGCCAGCGGTTTCTGGTTTTCCGCCGAACTGGTCAGCTACGTCGCCGTCCTGCCGGTCGTCCTGCTGGCTCCCGCGCCCGGGCAAGCGCTTCGCGAACTCCGCGACGGACTGGACCGCGCACGCCAGCGGCCCCTGCTGCTGATGCCGCTGGTCGCGCTGGCGCTGACAATCCTGCTGGGCGTGGCCATCGGCGGCCCCGGCGCCATCGCGTTCCCGGTGCCGGCATTGCTGTGGTGCGCATTGGCGTATCGGCTGTTCACCACGGCGGTGATCACGGCATTGCTGTGCATGTGGACATTGATCGCGATCGCGACGGGCCTGATCGATCTGCAACTGCAGGAGACCAGCGTGCAGCCGGTCATTTCGTTGCGCATGGGCATGGCCCTGCTGGCCGTGGCACCCCTCACGGTCGCCAGCGTCAACGCGATGCGCAACCGCCTGCTCGCCACCCTCAACCACACCGCCGACCACGATGCGCTGACCAGCGCATTGAACCGTCGCGCCTTCCTGCGCCGCGGCGGCGACCTGATGGCGCACGCCCATCGGCATGGCCAACCCGTTGCCGCGATGATGCTGGACATCGACCACTTCAAGTCGGTCAACGACCGACACGGGCACGCCGCGGGCGACACCGTGCTGGTGACTTTCGCGCAACGGATGCGCTCGCACCTGCGAGAAGACGGCCTGTTCGGTCGCCTGGGGGGCGAGGAGTTCGCCGTCCTGCTGCCGGGGGTCGACGCGGTGTCGGCCATCGCCGTGGCCGAGCGCCTGCGCGAACTCGCAGGCGAACCCATGCCGCTGGACGACGGACGCGTCCTCGACATCACGGTAAGCGTCGGCGTGTCCGCGCCCTCCAGTCCTGAGAGTGCCGATGCGCTGGAACGGCTACTCAGCCAGGCCGACGTGGCGCTCTATCGCGCGAAGGCGACGGGGCGCAACCGGGTGGTGGCGTAGCGCCGTCGGCCTCAGTCCCATCCCGGCATCTGGCTGCCGTCCAGGCCGCCCGTTTCGAACACGGCCTTGTGCGTGCCGCCATCCTTCACCGTGAACTCGATCTCCAGCACCTTCGTCTTGCGCGCGAGTCGCCACAGGGCCTTCTCGTCGTCGATGAACATCGCGGTGGCTTCATCGGTATCCGGACGGTTGGCCGACATGCGCCGGGGCGCCGCGCCGTCGGCGACCACGGACACCTGGCAGCGGCTGTAGCAGGCCCGGGCGAAGTCGCTCGCGTGCAGCACCAGGTAGCTGCTGCGCTTCCAGGTGGGATGGTCGCGGAACACCAGTTGCACCGGCTTGGCCCCGCTGCCGTCCACATCCACGGGCTCCTTGCTCAGCAGCGCGGCCGAACGCTGCGTGCCGCCATCGGTGCCGACCTGCGAGTAATCCCACAGGGCTTCCATCCGGCGCTGCTCGCGCGCGGCTTCAGCCTTTCCCTTCACGTCATCCAGGCCCGGGCCGATGCGGGCAGCCGCCTCGCTCTGCGGATACTGGTCGAGCAGCGCCACGCCGTGGATGCGCGCCATGTCCCAGTCGCTGGAGGCTACGGCGCTGTCGTATTTCTTCGCCAGTTCGGCCGCCTGCTGCTCGACGGCGGCGGCCTGCGCTGCGGCGGCGGCGGCGCGTTCGGCTTCGCGATCGCCGCAGGCCGAGACGGCCAGGCAGGCGATCGCCAGCAGGAGGAACTTCATTGCGTGCTTCTTCATCGGGGTACGCCTCGCTGGATCAACAGGGCGACTGCGGCCGCCACCTCGTCGGGTTTTTCCATGATGGACATGTGGCCGCAACCATCGAGTGAAACCTGCATGGCTTGCGGCATCTTCGCGGCATACAGCGCCATCGCGCTGGGATCGATCACGCGGTCCTGCCGGCACCACAGCAGCAGCGCCGGCTGGCGGATCGCCGCAGCCGCTTCGCCGGGCAGGAAACGTTCGTCGCTGCGGCCGATCCGGTCCAGCACCTGCTGCTCGAATGGCGCCTGCGCGATACGCCAGTCGATCACCGCCCGCGATGCCGGCCACGGGATGGACGGCTGCACGCCGCGATCGTGGAAGACGGTATCAAGGTAGCGCTGCAGCGACGCGGCATCGTGGACGGCGAACGGATTCTGCCCGGCCAGCACCTCGATGCCGAAGCGGTTGTCGGCGAACCGCACGCCCGCCGCATCGATGAGGCCCACGCGCGCGACGACTTCCGGATGCCGGGCCGACGTGATCGCCACGATGCCGCCGCCCATCGAATGGCCGAGCAGCACGATCGGGCTGCCATCGCGCCGGACCTGCGCCAGGAACGCCGACAGCCTCCCGGCCTGCGCGGAGAATCCGTAGTCGGCCCCGGCGACACGCTGGCTCTCGCCCCAGCCCGGCAGGTCGGGGATGACGAGCCGGTACCGGCCGCGCAGCCGCGCCGCGAGCGGATACCAGTTCTCCTTGCTGCCGGTGAAGCCATGCACCATGACCACCGTCGGGGCATCGTCCGACGCCGCTTCGCGCTCGTCGTAGGCCCAGCGGTGGTCGCCGATGACGATGCGTTTCTCGGACAGCCCGACCCACGCTCCCTGCAGGGCCATGACGGCACGCAGCGGCGCCATCGGGTCCCGCCATGCCCACGCCACCAGTGCACAGACAAGAACGGCCGCCCCCAGGGCGACCGTCCGTGCGCGGGTCAGGCGGAGCGGCATGCCTTACGGGCCCGCCGGTGCCTTCGCCAGCGTCGCCTCGACCGAACCCGTCGTGATCGGGTGGTAGCCCGGCCTGGCGCGCGCGAAGCTCTCGCGTGCGAAGGCCAGGCCGTCCGGTGTCTTCGCCAGTTCTTCGTAGATCGGCATGATCAGCTTGCGGCGGCCGACGCGCTCGATGAACCTGGCGATCTCCGGACGCGCATCCACGTAGCCGCTGCGGATCGTCAGCGGATACCAGCGCATCGCGATCTCGCCATTGGCGGTACCCGTGAAGTGATACGCGTCGTCGAGCTGCTTGAGCTGCTCCACGGTCAGCTTGTCGCCCATGCCCTCAATGAAGTGCACCCACTGCTGGGTGATCCAGGTGCCGGTGACCTGCGGGTTCGGCAACTGGCCGCTTCCCTGCCAGGCGATGCGTGCGGTGTCGGTGCTGGAGAAGCCGCGCGACTGCACCTGCGGAGCGCGCGCCGGGATGCCCGGCGCATAGATCCATTCCTGGATCTCGGCATCGCTGACCAGGTTCGGATGCTTGTCGAACAGGTTCTTCTTCGCGTAGTCCAGGAACTGCTCGGTGGTGATGCTCTGGAAAGCGAAGTGGTCGAAGTAGCCGC
The DNA here is from genome assembly GCF_052871755.1 of Pseudoxanthomonas sp. LARHCG66. Classification (NCBI taxonomy): domain Bacteria; kingdom Pseudomonadati; phylum Pseudomonadota; class Gammaproteobacteria; order Lysobacterales; family Lysobacteraceae; genus Pseudoxanthomonas; species Pseudoxanthomonas sp. LARHCG66. Next base: position 1,349,656 of record NZ_JBIXJW010000001.1, read on the forward strand.
GCAGGAAGGCGTCGAACTCCTGCCGGCCGAAACGCTCCTCCAGCATCTGCAGGAACCAGGCGCCCTTGTCGTAGGACACGGCGCTGAGCGCGTCGTCGGCATCCAGCTTCGTGCCCGGCTTCACTGCCAGCGCCTGGGTGGCCTCCGGCATCGTGCCGATTTCCTTCTTCAGGCCGTTGCGCGCGATCGCGTATTCCATGCTGGCCTGTTCCTTGCCATACAGGGATTCGACGATGCGGTTCTCGACGTAACTGGTGAAGCCCTCGTTCAACCAGCCGTGTTTGGCGCTGGAGAAGGTCACCAGGTTGCCCGACCAGCTGTGCGCCAGTTCGTGGGCGATCAGCGAGACCAGCGTCTTGTCGCCGACGATCACGGTGGGCGTGATGAAGCTCAGGCGCGGGTTCTCCATGCCGCCGTAGGGAAACGACGGCGGCAGCACCAGCATGTCGTAGCGGTCCCAACGGTAGGGGCCGTACAGCTGCTCGGTGGTGGCGATCATCTTTTCGGTGTCTTCGAACTCCTTCGTGGCCTTGTCGACCATCGCCGGTTCGGCCCATACGCCGCTACGGGCGGAGATCGGCTTGAAGACCAGGTCGCCCGCGGCGATCGCCATCAGGTACGACGGGATCTTCTGCGGCATCTTGAAGGTGTAGTCGCCGTCGCGCACAGCGGCCGGATCGTTGTCGGCGCTCATCAGCACCATCACGTCCGGACGCGAGGTCACGTGCGCGCTGTAGGTGTAGCGCACCTGCGGCGTGTCCTGCAGCGGCACCCAGCTGCGCGCGTGGATCTGCTGCGACTGGCTGAACATGAAGGGCAGCTGCTTGCCTTCGGTCATTTCCGGTGTCAGCCACTGCAGGCCGGAGGCCTCCGGCGAACTCGTGTAGGTGACCCTGACCTTGGCGTTGCGCGCGGGCGTCTCGATGGTCAGCTTGCTGCCCAGCACCGGATCCTTCGTGGCCAGTGCGTACTGCAGCGGCGCCCAGGCGTTGTCGGCTTCGCCCTCGACCTTCGTGATGGTCAGGTCGCGCGTGTCCAGCACCAGTTGGGTGGCGGCCTTGTCCTTCCAGTCCAGGGTGTAGGTGGCGGTGCCTCCGATCGTCTTGGTGTCGAAGTCGACCGCGATGTCCAGCGCCAGGTCGGCGATGGCAACCTTCTGCGGTTCGGCGTAGGAGTGCTCGTCCTGGTCGACGGCCTTCTCTATGGCGGGCTTGGGCATGGCGGCCACGGGGGCGGATTCAGGTTCCTTGGAGCAACCGGCCACCAGCACGGCGGCGCAGGACAACAGCAAAGCCAGTGAACGCATCAGGGGACTTCCAGCGATCGGGGGAAGCGGGCAGTTTACCGCGCCACCTTCCTGATCGACCCGTTTCCGTTGCAGAAGTGCCCCGTGGGCGCTCCTGCGGGGTCCTGCACAGCGTGGGTCAGACCTTGTAACCGGTATGGATGGCCACGATGCCGGCGGAGAGGTTCTTGTAGCTCGTCCGCGCGAAGCCCGCAGCATCCATCATGCCCTGCAGTTCGGCCTGCGGCGGATGTTTGCGGATGCTCTCGGCCAGGTACTGGTAGCTGTCCGCGTCCTGCGCGAACAGTTTCCCCAGTTTCGGCAACACCTTGAACGAGTGGAAGTCGTACACGGGCTTGAACCAGTCCACCGTGACTTCGGAAAACTCCAGCACGCGCGCCTGGCCACCGACCTTCAGCACGCGGTGCATGTCGCGCAGCGCGGCGTCCTTGTCGGTGACGTTGCGCAGGCCGAAGGCAATGGTCACCAGGTCGAAGCTGGCATCGGGAAACGGCAGCGCCTCGGCGTTGCACTGCACGTACTCCAGGCCCTGGACCAGGCCGCGGTCGGTCATGCGGTCGCGGCCCACCGACAACATGCCGGCATTGATATCGCCCAGCACGATCTGCCCGGTGTCGCCCACGCGGTCCTTCAGCAATGCGGCGATGTCGCCCGTGCCGCCCGCGAGGTCCAGCACGCGGTCGCCACGCTTCACCTGGCAGGTGCCCACGAAGTAGCGCTTCCACACCCGATGGATGCCGAGGCTCATCAGGTCGTTCATCAGGTCGTAGTTGCCGGCGACCGACGTGAAGACCTCGCCCACCAGCTTCTGCTTGTCCTTGGCGGCGACATCGCGGAAGCCGAAATGGGTGGTGCCGCGTTCGTAGGGGGATTCGCTCATCACCGGATTATCGCACTACCGGCCGGGCCAGCCCACGCCCAGGGCATCCACCCCGTATCCAAGCAGGCCGGGCGACCCCGGCCCGAGTGCTCAGCGCTCCATCAGCGCACACACGGCCTGGAGGCGCAGCGCCCTGGGCAGGACGTCGCAGCCGCGCCTGCGGGCCCTGCCGGCCGCGACGGCCACCGGCGTCACGCGTGGTGGCTGGCTGACCGGCGGCGACGAAGAAGCCGCGACCGTGGCCGGCCTCACGAGCACGGGCGCCGGCGAGCTCATCGAGCGCGGTCGTGGCCCGACGCGCACCACGAAGCCATTCGCCGTCGCCGACACCACCTCGACCCAATGCAGATCGTCGGGCGTGTTCCAGCGACCGCCCACCTTCAGCATCGAGCCTTCATTGCTCGACAGGGTGGCGGCGGGAACATCACGGTCGACGCTGTAGGCGATGCCGTAATCCTCCAGCTTGTGGATGATCACCGCGTCACCGGCCAGCTTGGCCTCGTAGGTCCCGGTGCGCCGCCGCGCTTCCAGCGTGTAGATCACGGTCTTGTACGGATCCGGCTGCGACGGCATGGCCAGCACGACCAGTTGCGCATTGGTCGTCTGCACCAGACTGGCGGCATCCAGCACGAACTCCTGCGTCTCGCGGTTGTCGGCGGCGATGGTGCGCTTGCGCGACGCCGGCAACCAGCCCAGCCGCTCGCGCTGGTACATGTTGATGTGCTTGGGCAGCAGGCCATAGGTCGTATCGCTGGTGGCGTTGCGCCAGGCATCGCTCATCAGGTCCCACGGATTGTCGTAGGTGTCGCTGTCACCGTCGGAATTGTCGGAATGCGGCAACCCGTAGCCATGCCCCATCTCATGGGCGAGCGGAGCGAGGTTGATGAACGACCAGGGCGGACTCCATGTCACCCGCGTGCAGGTGTATACGCCGTCGAGCGTCGCGCAGGCGCCGCCACCCCATGCATTGCCATCCAGTTCTCCGTTGAACATCAGATTGACGCCCTGGATGTTCCTGAAGTCCACCTCGGCATCCGCCGCCGCCGCACAGTCGGCGAAAAGCGTGGACAGCTGGGCCTTCTGCTTGCCGTTGGTGGTGGTCAGGTACGCGGCTCGCGGTTGCGGCAAGGTGTACCAGCCGTGCGCGGTGCTTCCCGCAAGGTTGACCTGGCCGTAGGACACCTCCGACCAGTAGTGGCCCAGCTGGCCCGGCGCGTTGCCGTACTGCTCCTGGAAATACGCGCGTGGCTTCTGCTCGCTTTCGATGTCGGCGAACTTGCACATCAGCGTCACCCAGCGCGTCGCGCCGAGCACGGGCGCCGCGGCCATCACGCGCCCATCCGCGCCTACCGATGTCGCCCGTTGCGGAACCCGTCCGGTGGGCACGATGGTGTCGATCACGGAGCGTGCAGACGAGGACGACATCACCTTCGTGGCCGGTGCCTGGTACGACACCGCGACATGGCGGTTCGCCAGCGCATACAGGTCGCCGGCCGCGCGCCGGGATTGCACGACATCCAGCGGCATGCGCTGGCCAGGACCGGTTTCCAGCCATACGTCCAGCTGCGGCGCTGCCTGCACCCGGCCAGGCAGCGCGCGCGGAGGGTCCGCCCACTGCAGTTGCAGGATGCCTTGCACGACGGTTTCCGCCCGCAGCGGAAAGGCCGGAAGAGTGCCTGCCAATGCCAATACACATCCGGTGATGAGCGCCCGAACGCTCATCTGCCGTGCATCGGCCGATCGGTGTTTGAACACGCGCGACCCCGCTCACGATCGGCGGGCCGACATGACACCGCCATGGGGGGTGTCGGCTGGCTTGCGCGAGTCTTGAGCCGGTTTCGCGGCGAATGCGCCCATTCGCGACACGGATGTTCCGAACTGCGATGCAGTGCAGGAATCGAACGCGAACCTCATCGTGTTCGCGGACAACGCCGCGCACTGGCGCCGCGTCAGGGAATGCCGGAGCGTGTCGGGAGATCCCCTACGGCTCAGCGCTCGCGCAGTGTGCACACCGCCGCGCGCGAGTTGCCCGTATGCGCGGAACTGCAACGGGCAGGTGGCATCGCGCGCACGCCATTGCCGCTCGCCGGCGTGACGACCGGGGATGACGCGGATGAGGACGTCACGGGCGTCGTCCTCACCAGTGCGGGCAGCGGACTGCTCATGACGCGCGGCGGACCGATCGACAACACGAAGCCGGTCGCCGTCTGCGCCTTGACGGTGACCACATGCGACCCTTCTGGCGTAACCCAGCGCTCGCCCACCTTGAACATGGAGCCTTCGTTGTTCGCGCGATTGGCCGCCGGCACGTCGGCATCGACGCTGTATGCGGTACCCGAGCGCTCGACCCTGTGGATGATCACGGCGTCGCCGGCGAGTGCATTCTCGTAGGCACCCTGACGCCTGCGCGCCTCAAGCGTGTAGACGATGGTCGCGTACGGATCCGCCTGCGGCGACAGTGACAGCACCAGCATCTGCACATCGCCGGACGTTGGCAGGTGGGCATAGTCCAGCGCGATGTCGCGCGTGGCCAGGTCGCCCAGCGCGATCACCCGCTGGCGCGCCGTGTCCACCCAGTTCAACCGGTGCCGCTGGAACATGTTGATGTGCTTGGGGCGCGTGCCGTACGTGGCGTCGCCCACTGCATTGGCCCAGCCATCGCTCATCACGTCCCACGGATTGTCGTAGGTGTCGTCGTCACCGTCGGAGTTGTCCGAATGCGGCAAGCCGTAACCGTGGCCCATCTCGTGCGCGAGTGGCGCAAGGTTGCTGAAGGACCAGGGCGGATTCCACGTCACGCGCGTGCAGAAGTTGGTCCTGCCTTCCAGCGGCGCGCAGCTCCCGCCACCCCAGGCATAGCCATCCAGATTGCCGTTGAACATCATGTTCACGCCCTGCACGCTGTTGAAATCCACCGTCGCGTCCGCCGCCGCACCGCAATCGGCGAACAGCTTCCTGAGATCGGCCTTGTCCTTGCCGTTCTCCTGCGTGACGTAATGGCTGCGGGGCTGCGGCAGCGTGAACCAGCCGTACGCACTGCTGCCCGTCAGGTCGATCTTGTTGTAGGACACCTCGCGCCAGTAGTGGCCTAGCTGCCCGACCGCCTCGCCGTACTGGGAATCGAAGAACGCCTTGTTCTTCTGCTCGGCATCGATGTCGCTGAACTTGCACATCAGCGTGACCCAGCGCGTGTTGCCACCCACGGGCGCTGCGGCCATCACGCGCGCGTTGGCGGGATGCACGGGCGCCGATTGCGTGACCCGATCCGCCGGCACGATGGCCTGGATGGCCGGCGCCGACGACATCACGCGCCCCTGTGCCGCGAACGCCACCGCTACGCGGCGATTGGCCAGCACATACAGATCGCCTGCTGCCAGGCGTGCCTGCGCCGCGTCAAGCACGATGCGGCTGCCATCGTCCTTCACCAGATGCGCGTTGAAGCGGGGCTGCAGGCGTGCCTGTCCGGGGGCCGGCCGCGCGGGATCGCCCCACTCCAGTTGCAGCAGCCCCTGTTCGATGGTCTGCGCGCGGACATCACCCATCCCGGCAAGACCCAGCATCGCCAGCACGATGATCGTCCACCTGCGACCCTTCGCCGCTCGCGTCTCCATGTCCACTCCCCCACTCCATCGTCATGCGGATGCGCGCCGCGCGCGCGTGAGGCGTTGTAGTGCGCACGCATCATGCGCGCCGTGAGTGGCATCACATTCGGGGATGTGTGATGCTGGATTCTTGAGCAGCGTCACGCTGCATGCCGACGACGACCCCTTCATGAGCCACGTGCCCGACTACCGCGCCCTCCTCGAAACCGCCATCGCCGAAGCGCGCCTAGGTCTGGCCGAAGGTGGCATTCCGATCGGGGCCGCGCTGTACCACGACGACGGGCGACTGCTGGGCTGCGGCCACAACCGCCGCGTGCAGGAAGGCGATCCTTCCGTGCACGGCGAGACCGATGCCTTCCGCAAGGCTGGTCGCCAGCGGCGCTACCAGGACACCATCATGGTCACCACGCTCGCACCCTGCTGGTACTGCAGCGGACTGGTGCGCCAGTTCAACATCGGCACCGTGGTGGTGGGCGAATCGGTGAATTTCCAGGGCGGCATCGACTGGCTCCGCGAAGCCGGCGTCAATGTCATCGATCTGCAGAACCGGGAATGCATCGACCTGCTGGGCGACTACATCCGCGCCAATCCCGAGGTGTGGAACGAGGATATCGGCGAGGACTGAAGCCTGCGGCCCTCAGGCCGGTTTCATCACCATCAGCCAGAAGATCGCGATCACGCTGATGAAGGCAGGCCAGCCGAGCCAGAACCACCAGCGCATCGCGTGGTAGTAGGCCGGCGGCAGCGGCTGCGATGCTGCCACCGCCTGCAGGGCCAGATCACGTGCACGGATCTGCAGCCACAGCACCGGCAGCCAGCACGAGCCGATCACGAAGAACAGCATCAGTGCCGCCTTCACCCAGAAGACATCCAGTGGCAGGCCCAGCAATCGGGTCAGCCACCAGCCCGTGGCCAGCTGCACGATGACGGCCGGCGCAGTGAAACAGGTGTCGGCGATGACCACCGTGCGCGCGGTGGATGCGATCACGCGCGGATCGCCGCGCAGGTGCGCCAGCCACATGAAGAACGCGATACCCAGCCCCGTGCCGAACAGCAGCGTGGACGCCAGAATGTGGATCCACTTCACCCACAGGTAGGTCATCTCAGCGTCGCTCCGTCAGGACCCACAGCACTGCCAATGCGGGCAGCAACACCAGGTTCTTGGCCATTCCGCCCAGCGGATCCCACCACAGCGCCGGGACCATGCCGCCGAGCACCAGCGTGTAGGCCAGCAGCAGAAGCAGCATCGCGCCGATGGCGGCACGGGGGCGCCAGCCGCTGGCCAGCCAGAGGCCCAGCAGGAGATCGGCCACGCCACCCACGCGCGCCAGCATGATGGGATCCCACGCGGCCAACGGCGTGCCCGACGACAGTCGCAGGATGTCGGCGGCCGGCGTGACGAGGCCGGCCAATGCCGACAGCAGCCACAATGCCACCACGGCCCAGCGCAGGGCGGGCGCGAGGAAGTACAGCTGCGCCTGCCAGCGGTCCTGCACCTGGCTGGGCGCCTGCGCCAGGGCCTCCGCAAGCGTACGAGGCCGCAGCCCGAACGAAGCCTCCAGTCGATCGGCCGCCTCCGGTGCCGTCGTGTTGCCCCGTCGCAACATGCGCCACATCGTTCGCCCGACAGGCCCCCGCCCCACGGCTTCCATTACCGATACCGCGAGCGAGACGCAGGCTTCCGGCACGGCCACAACGCGTTCGCCGGGAACGCGCAACCAGCGTCGCCATTGCCGCTGATAGTCGTGCAACGACATCGGCGCGGGGCCGCCCACTTCGTAGGTGCCGGAGACCGTGCCATCGACCGCGCGCGCGACAAGTTCGCCCAAGTCTTCGGCTGCGACGGGTTGCACCTGCCAGCGGCCATCGCCCGGCAGCCACTGCGCGCCCGGGAATCCCGCCAGGGCGCGCAGTAGCGATGTGCCGCCGTAGGAACCACTGACCGAATAGACCACCGACGGACGCAGCACGACGGACGAGACGGCGAGCGCAGCGAGCTGTTCGTCGAAACGATGCTTGGACGCGATGAAGGGCCCGTCTTCCGGCAGGCCGAGCGCGGAGACCTGCACGAACCGCTTCACGCCACGGTCCACGCAGGCGTGTGCGAGCGCCAGCGGCGCAGCCACGTGCACGGCCCCGAAGGTCTGCCCGCCCTCCTCGCGGAGGATGCCTGCGGCATTGACCACCGCATCCACGCCGTCCAGCAGTGGCCTCCAATCCTCGGGACGCTGCATCGCCATCAGGTCGCAGGCGCGCTCGTCATCCGCGAGCGCGTGTTCCTTCGGACGCACCGCGCGCAGCACGCGCCAGCCGTGGCGATGGAGCGCCGCCACCAGATAGCCTCCGATGAATCCCGCACCTCCGACCACCAGCACGGTGCGTCCATTTCCCTCGGGAGATCGCTGCGCCATGCCTGCCATGCGGTCGTTCCGTGTCCGTGGAAATGAAGGGCAGCGCAGGATCAGGCCTTGCGCACGAACTCCGACTTGAGCTTCATCGCGCCGATGCCGTCGATCTTGCAGTCGATGTCGTGGTCGCCATCGACCAGGCGGATGTTCTTGACCTTGGTGCCCACCTTCACCACCAGCGAAGAACCCTTGACCTTCAGGTCCTTGATGACGGTGACGGTGTCGCCATCCTGCAGCGGGTTGCCGTTGGCATCCTTGATGACGCGCGCGTCATCGTCTGCGAGGGCTGTGCCGGCGGACCATTCATGGCCGCATTCCGGGCAGGCCAGCTGCACGCCATCCTCGTAGGTGTACTCGGATCGGCATTGCGGGCAGGGCGGCAGCGTGCTCATGGGAGGGACGACATCGTTCGGACGGTGCAGGATTGTAACCGACGGCCCGGACTCCCCTCCCGTAAACGAAGAACCCGCCTCGCGGCGGGTTCGTGGCGTCAGAGGATGTAGCGGCTCAGGTCGGGATCCTGCACCAGCTCGCCGAGGTGCGCATCGACATACGCTCGGTCGATGGTGACGCTCTGGCCATCGCGATCAGGCGCCTCGTAGCTCAACGTGTCCAGCAGGCGCTCCAGCACGGTATGCAGGCGCCGCGCACCGATGTTTTCCTGGCGTTCGTTGACCAGCGCGGCGATCTCGGCAAGACGGTCGATGGCATCGTCGCTGAAGCGCAGCGTCACGCCTTCGGTCTTCATCAGCTCGACATACTGCTTGCTCAACGCAGCCTTGGGCTCGGTGAGGATGCGGATGAAGTCCTCCTTGCTCAGGGCCGAGAGCTCGACGCGGATCGGGAAGCGACCCTGCAGTTCCGGGATCAGGTCGCTGGGCTTGGCCAGATGGAACGCGCCCGAGGCGATGAACAGGATGTGGTCGGTCTTCACCGTGCCGTATTTGGTCGACACATTGCTGCCTTCCACCAGCGGCAGCAGGTCGCGCTGGACGCCCTCGCGGCTGACGTCGCCGCCGCTCATGTTGCCGCCGCGCTTGGCAACCTTGTCGATCTCGTCGATGAAGACGATGCCGTGCTGCTCGCAGGCCTCGATGGCGGCGGCGCGGATGTCGTCCTCGTTGACCAGCTTGGCGGCCTCTTCCTCGACCAGCTGCGGGCGCGCGGCCTTGATCGTCACCGTGCGCTTGTGGGTCTTGTTGCCGCCCAGGTTGGAGAACATCTGCCGGAGCTGCTGGCCCATCTCCTCCATGCCGGGGGGCGTCATGATGTCGACACCGACATTGGCGGCCAGCTCCAGTTCGATCTCGCGTTCGTCCAGGTCGCCGTTGCGCAACTGCCGGCGCAGCTTCTGCCGGGTTTCGGATTCCTTCGACGATGGCTCCGCGCCGATGTCGACCGTGGTGGTGTTCGCACCGAAGCCGAACCCGCCGCCGGCGCCTTCGCGTCGCGGCAGCAACGCATCCAGGATGCGGTCCTCGGCGCGGTCCTCGGCCTGGGTACGCATGCGCGCCTTGGCCTGTTCGCGATACATCTTCACCGCCGTGTCGGCCAGGTCGCGGACGATCTGCTCGACATCCTTGCCGACGTAGCCGACCTCGGTGAAGCGCGTGGCCTCGACCTTCACGAACGGCGCGTTGGCCAGCGTGGCCAGGCGGCGCGCGATCTCGGTCTTGCCTACGCCGGTCGGGCCGATCAGCAGGATGTTCTTCGGCATCACCTCGTTGCGCAGGCCGGCATCCAGCTGCATGCGGCGCCAGCGGTTGCGCAGCGCGATGGCGACCGCGCGTTTGGCGGCGTGCTGGCCGACGATGTGGCGGTCGAGTTCCTGCACGATCTCGCGCGGGGTCATGGTGGAGGACGTGTTTTCGGTCATGGCGATGGTTCTGTAGGAGGGGCTTCAGCCCCGGCCGCGATGGACGGGGCACGCGGATGGCGGGAGCGTCAGAGCTCTTCGACCACTACGTTGCGGTTGGTATAGATGCAGATGTCGCCGGCGATGTTCAGCGCTTCAACGGCGATGGACTTCGCGTCCAGTTCGGTGTGCGCGAGCAGCGCGCGGGCGGCGGACAATGCGTACGAACCGCCGGACCCGATGGCGATGATGCCGTCCTCCGGCTCGATCACGTCGCCGGTGCCGCTGATGATCAGCGACGTCTCCTTGTCGGCGACGGCGAGCAACGCTTCGAGCTTGCCCAGGCGGCGCTCGGTGCGCCAGTCCTTCGCCAGCTCCACGGCGGCACGCGTCAGCTGCCCGTGCTTTTCCAGCTTGGCCTCGAACAGCTCGAACAGCGTGAAGGCATCGGCGGCGGCGCCCGCAAAGCCGGCCAGCACCTGGCCGTCGCGGCCGAGCCGGCGCACCTTGCGCGCATTGCCTTTCATCACGGTGTGGCCCAGCGTCACCTGCCCGTCGCCGGCGACGGCGACGTGGCCATTGCGACGTACGCAAAGGATGGTGGTGGCGTGGAAGACGTTCGGGTTCTGGCTGGGGTCCATGGAGGCCTCCGGGGTGTTCCCCCAGAGGTGGGGACGCCGGTCCCCGGTTCAAGCATGACCTTCGACTTGATTGATCTCCTGCGGGAGCGACGTGAGTCGCGACCGCACGGCTCGGACCATCACGGACCCGTCTCTGCAGCCACCATCGGACAACGCGCCGGGACGTGCCTGCTGCGTCGCGACTCACGTCGCTCCCACAGGGGATCAGCGCTTGCGCTTCGCCCTGGGATGCGCCGCGTCGTACACCTTGGCCAGGTGCTGGAAATCGAGATGCGTGTAGATCTGCGTGGTGGCGATGTCGGCATGCCCCAGCAGTTCCTGCACGCCACGCAGGTCGCCGGACGATTCCAGGATGTGGCTGGCGAAGCTGTGCCGCAGCATGTGCGGGTGCACATGCTTGAACAGGCCCTGCCGCTGCGCCAGCTGCTTGATGCGGATCTGCACGGCGCGCTGCGAGATCGGCCCCTCCCCTCGCCCCGGGAACACGAACGCCTCGTTGCCCACCGTCCGTTCCTGCCGCCACTCGGCGAGCACGTTGCGTGCATGCGATCCCACGGGCACCTTGCGTTCCTTGTTGCCCTTGCCCAACACCGTGACCATGCCGCCGGCCATGTCCAGGTCACGCCAGCGTAGCGCGCACAGTTCGCTCAGGCGCAGGCCAGAGGAGTAGAACAGTTCGAGCAGCGCGCGGTCACGCCTGCCCAGCGGCGCATCGGTGGGCACTTCCACCAGCCTGACGGCCTCGTCCGCATCAAGCACCTGCGGCAGTTTGCGTGGCGCCTTGGGTGCGCGCAGCGCGGCTGCGGGGCTGGCCGCGATGCGGCCATGCTTGAGGAGCCATTGGTAATAACTGCGGCAGGCCGACAGGCGCCGCTGCAGGCTCTTCGGTGACAGTCCACGACGATGCTCGGCCGCGACGAAGCCACGCAGGAACTCCGCCTGCACCTCCGCAAGATCGAGCATGCCCTGTGCGTGCGCCCACTCCGTCAGCGCGGCGAGATCACGGCGATACGCATCCAGCGTATGCGCGGAGACGCGGCGCTCGACTTCGAGATGGGCCAGGAAGTCGGTGACAGACATGGTCCTTCCCTCCCCGTCATTCCGGCGAAAGCCGGAATCCATGTTGCCTGTGTGTTTGCTTCAGGCAGCCCGCCGCAAGAGCAGGAACGGAATGGATTCCGGCTTTCGCCGGAACGACGGCATGAGGCGATCGCCTCGCCTCAGCCATCGAACCGCTTCAATGCCGTCACCAGCGTCTCGCCCATCATGCGCAGGAACAGGGTGCCCATGCCGGGATAGAAGCGGTTGCCGTCACGGCTGCCCACGGCCACCAGGCCGATGCCGGGCAGCGGCAGCAACGCCGACGAGGCGACTTCCTCGGCGCGCGCACCGTACAGCAGCACGTGTTTCTCGGGCTGCAGGCGGCCGCAGATCGGCTCGCCATCGCGCAGGCAGTCGCGGAACGGGGCCATGTGCGGATTGTCGGCCGGCACGATCTGCAACCAGTCGTTCTCCACCAAGCCGTCGACGGGCTGCAGCAGCACGATGCTGACGCGGTCGCCGTTGAAATCCTCGGCCAGCGAGGCCGCCATCGCCCGCAGCGTGTCAGCCGCCGTGCCCTGCTTCATGAGGGTGAGGGCAAGCTGATGGGTACGCACGGCCAGGCGCTCGTTTTCCTGCGCGTTGGCGAACAGGTCGCCGAGGCGCTTGGACAATTCGCGGTTCTTGTCGCGCAGCACGTCCAGCTGGTAGCTGGCCAGCGACGCGGTGGGGCCTTCATCGCGCGGCACCACCAGGCTCAGCGCCAGGTCAGGGAACTGTTTCAGGAAAGTGGGGTGCCGTCGCAGCCATGCTGCGATCTCGTGGGCGCCCAGCTTCTCTTGCGTGTCGCTCATGCTTTCCATTCCCCTTCGAATACGAATGCCGCCGGCCCGGACATGATGACCGGCGCGTCGTCGGACGGCCAGCGGATGCACAGCTCGCCACCGGGCAATGCGATGGCCACGTCACGATCCACGCGCCCGCGCCGGATCAGCACGGCCGCCGCCGCGCAGGCGCCGCTGCCGCAGGCCAGGGTTTCGCCGACGCCGCGCTCGTATACGCGCAGGCGCACGCGGTCGCGCGCGACCACTTCGGCGAAACCGACGTTGACCGACTCCGGGAAGTGGCGCGAGCGCTGCAGCAACGGGCCGTAATGCTTCACGGGCGCGGCATCGACGGATGGGACTTCGATGACCGCGTGCGGATTGCCCATCGACACTGCGCCGAACCGCAGGCGGAGTCCTTCGTCCACATCGGCGTCGTACTCCGGCTGGACATGGTCGAAACCGTGCAGCGGAATGCGCGCCGGCACGAATTCCGGCACGCCCATCGCGATCGCGTAGCGGTCGTCGCCGATGCGCTCCACCGCGTGCGTGGCCAGCGGACTGTCCACGTTGAAGGTGTCGCCACGCGCCGCGCCGTCGCGGATCAGCCAGGCGGCGACGCAACGGGCGCCGTTCCCGCATTGCTGCGAGGGCGAACCGTCGGAGTTCCAGATGCGATACGCGGCCACCGCGCCTGCGCTGCGCGGCCGTTCGACGGTCAGGATCTGGTCGCATCCCACGCCGACATGGCGATCCGCCAGCTGCGCCGCCAGCCGGGCATCCGGTGGCGGCGCGCCATCACGCAGGTCCAGCACAACGAAGTCGTTGCCGGCGCCGTGCATCTTGGTGAAGCGCATCGGCGTGGACCGTGCGTGAAGGGGCTCAGCCATTCCCGTCGGTGGCCGGCACCGTAGCCGGATCGATGGGCGGCTCGGCGGGCAAGGTGTCCGTGGCCGGCGTTTCGGGCGATGCGGCGGGGGCCACGGGGGCTTCCTCGACGGGCTTCTCCGGCAGGAACAGCGGGCCCTTGGCTCCGCAGGCGGACAGGGCCGCCATCAGGGCGGCAGCGGCGAAAAGACGGGCGTTCCGGTTCATGCCGCGAGTATAGCCACAGGCCGATGAATGCGCCGCGCCTTCACCGCGTGCGCGGGGGTTCCGGTCGCATCCACAGCCACGCCGCGACCGTCGCCATGCAGGCGACCGGCAGGGCGACCATCCACCATCGATGCGAGCCGGTCCACAGCATCAGTGCAAGCAGGATCGCCGCACTGGCCAGCATGGTCCAGGTGGCCATCCACTTCGCGCGTCGCGATACGGCACGGTGCAGATGCCAGTCATGGATCATCGGGCCGAAGCGCGGATGCGTCATCAGGCGGCGATGCAGCCGCTCCGAGCCGCGCGACGCCGCGTACGCGGCGATCAGCACGAACACCGTGGTCGGCAACCCCGGCACGAACACACCGAGGATGCCCAGGCCCAGGCTGGCATACGCCAGCAGCCACCACGCCCAGCGGAAGCGCGCGGGACGCCGGGCAGCGGGCTCGGGCAGCGAAGGAGACTTGTCTTCCACGGCGCCCTTGTACCCCAAATCCACCACCGGGCGCGAACACGCCCGGCGCGGCGGGAAACGCGGCGCGCCATCGACGCTTTCCGGCCCTGGAACCTGGGCAGCGCCGGGGATGCGCCATGGTCCGCAACGAAAAGAGCCGGGTCTCCCCGGCTCTTTTCCTGCGCGTGCTGTCGCTTACTTCGAGGCGACGCCGAGCTGGTCCAGCATGAAGGCGAACATCTCGGCGCGTTCGCGGTACTGGCGGAAGCGGCCCGACTTGCCGCCATGGCCGGCTTCCATGTTGGTGCGGAACACCACCGGGTCCGTGCCGGTGTTCAGGTCACGCAGGCGGGCCACGTACTTGGCCGGCTCCCAGTACTGCACCTGCGAGTCCCACAGGCCGGTGCCGACGAACATCGCGGGATAGGCCTTCGCCTGCAGGTTGTCGTAGGGCGAGTACGTGAGGATGTAGTCGTAGTAGCCCTTCTCTTCCGGGTTGCCCCACTCGTCGTATTCGTTGGTGGTCAGCGGGATGCTGGGGTCCAGCATCGTGGTCGCCACGTCGACGAACGGCACCAGCGTCAGGATGACCTTGTACTTCTCCGGTGCCATGTTCGACACCGCGCCCATCAGCAGGCCACCGGCACTGCCGCCCATCGCCGCCACACGGTCCTTGGCTGCATAGCCTTCCTTGACCAGGTAGTCGGTGACGTCGATGAAGTCGGTGAACGTGTTGACCTTGTTGTACAGCTTGCCGTCGTCGTACCACCGGCGGCCCATTTCCTGTCCGCCGCGGATGTGCGCAAGCGCATAGACCACGCCACGGTCCAGCAGGCTGACATTGGTGATGCTGAAGTTGGGGTCCATCGACGCACCGTAGCTGCCGTAGGCGTACTGCAGCATCGGCGCCTTGCCGTCGCGGGCAACGTCCTTGCGGTACACCAGCGTCACCGGGATCTTCGTCTTGCCGTCACGCGCCGGCGCCCACACGCGCTCGGTGACGTACTTCGAGGCGTCGTAGCCAGGCACGGGCTGCTGCTTCAGCTGCCGGCGTTCGCCGGTCTTCGTGTTGATCTCGTAGGTCGTGGCCGGCGTGGTCATCGAGGTGTAGCTGTAGCGCAGCCAGTCGGTGCCGGTCTCGGGATTGGCGGACAGGCCCATCGAATACGCCGGCTCGTCGGCCTTGACGTAGTCGCTGCTGCCGTCGGCCTTGATCACGCGCAGGCTTTCCAGTGCGTTGGCGCGTTCGGCCACCACGCTGAAGCCGTCGAACAGTTCGAAGCCCTCGATGAAGACGTCATCGCGGTGTGCGATCCAGTCCTTCCAGTCCTTGCGGGAGACCGAATCGGTCGGCGCGGTGACCAGCTTGAAGTTGGTGGCGCCATTGGCGTTCGTGCGGATCACCCAGCGGTCGCCGAGGTGGTCGGCCTGGTACTCGACATCGCGCTCGCGCGGCGCCAGCACGGTGAACACGCCCGGGCTGGCAGCCGGCGTGCAGCGCATCTCCGAGGAGACGGTGCTCTCCACACTGATACAGATGAACTTGTCGTCGCGGCTGCGGCCGATGCCCATGTAGAAGCTGTCGTCCTCTTCCTCGTAGACGAGCTTGTCCTGCGCGGCAGGCGTGCCCAGTACGTGCGACTTCACGCGCTTGCTGAGCAGGGTCTCCGGATCCTTGTCGACGTAGAACAGGGTGCGGCCATCGTCAGACCAGACCAGGTTGGGCTCGGCGTTGGTGATCGTGTCAGGCAGGATCTCGCCGGTTTCGAGGTTCTTGAAGCGGATGGTGTACTGGCGGCGGCCATTGGTGTCGTCGGCATAGGCCAGCAGGCGGTTGTCCTGGCTGACCTCGTAGTCGCCGACGTTGTAGTAGTCCTTGCCTTCGCCCAGCGCATTCACGTCCAGCAGCACCTGCTCGCCGGCGAAGTCCCCTGCGGCGTTGGCCGCCTGGATGGATACTGCATCCAGGCCCGGACCGTCCTTGCGGCGCGCATGCACCGGGTAGTCCTTGCCGGTCACGAAGCGGGCGTAATACCACCAGCCACGCTCGCGATACGGCACGCTGGCGTCATCCTGCTTGATGCGGGCGACGACCTCGTCGTAGAGCTTGTCTTCCAGCGGCTTCAACGGCGCCATCACCGAGTCGGTGTAGGCGTTCTCGGCGTTGAGGTACGCCAGCATTTCCTTGTTCTCGCGCTTGTCGTCGCGCAACCAGTAGTACTCGTCGTTGCGTTCGGCGCCATGCGGCGCCTTCACCACGTGCGGCTTCTTCGCCACGTCGGGCGGAGTGGCGGTGGCGGCGAGGGCGGAGGTGATCGGGGTGCTCATCAGGACAGTGGCGGCCAGCAACAGGGAAGTCGGTTTCATGGATGGGGTCCGGGGATGCGGGATGCAATGGGAAGCGGTCTGCCCCCTCCTCCGCTTGCGGGGGAGGGTTGGGGTGGGAGCAAGCTCGTTGACTTACCGCGCCAAGAGCCCCCCATCCCCGCCTTCCCCCGCAAGCGGAGGAAGGGGCTGTGTACCGTTACTTGGCCAGCTGCTGCCAGAGGAAGGTGTAGGCCAGCGCGCTCATGTGCGCGGCCTGGGCATTGTTCGCCGCACCGCCGTGGCCACCTTCGATGTTCTCGTAGTAGCGCACGTCCTTGCCCGCTTCCAGCATCCTGGCGGCCATCTTGCGGGCGTGGCCCGGGTGGACGCGGTCGTCGCGGGTGGAGGTCATGAACAGGGTCGGCGGATAGTCCTTCTTCGCGTCGAACAGGTGGTACGGCGAGAAGGTCTGGATGAATTCCCAGTCGGCGGTGTCGGGGTTGCCGTACTCGGCCATCCACGAGGCGCCCGCCAGCAGGTGGCTGTAGCGCTTCATGTCCAGCAGCGGCACCTGCACGACGACCGCGCCGAACAGTTCGGGATACTGCGTCAGCATGTTGCCGGTCAGCAGGCCACCGTTGCTGCCGCCCTGGATGCCCAGGTGCTTCGGCGAGGTGATCTTGCGGGCGATCAGGTCCTGCGCGACCGCAGCGAAGTCCTCGTACGCCTTGTGGCGGTTGGCCTTCAACGCGGCCTGGTGCCAGCGCGGACCATACTCGCCGCCGCCACGGATGTTGGCGACGGCATAGACGCCGCCCTTCTCCAGCCAGCCCTTGCCGACGCCGCCGGAATAGCCGGGGGTCAGCGAGATCTCGAAGCCGCCGTAGCCGTACAGCAGGGTCGGCGTGCTGCCGTCGTACTTCAGGCCTTCAGGGCGCACAAGGAAGTACGGCACCCTGGTGCCATCCTTCGACGTGGCGAAGTGCTGTTCGATGACCTTGCCTTCCGCATTGAAGAAGGCCGGCATCGACTTGAGCTGCTCCGGCTGCTTGCCGATCTCGGCCAGCGACAGCGTGGTCGGGGTCAGATAATCGGTAGCCGTCAGCCACACCGCATCGCTGTCGTCGCTGTCCACATCGTTGACGCCGATGGTGCCGAAGGACGGCGCGCCGACGAAGGCGCTGGTCTTCCAGCCCGAAGCCGACGGCGTGAGCACGCTCAGGCGGTTCTTCACGTCCTCCAGCACGTTGAGCACCAGGTGGTTCTTCGTCCACGTGAAGCCCGCCAGCGAGGTCTTGTCGGTCGGCGCGAACAGCACGTCGAAGTCGCGCTTGCCGGCCATGAAGTCATCGAACTTCGCGGCCAGCAGGCTGCCGGCGGCATGGGTCTTGCCGCCGACGGTCCACGGCTCGCGCAGTTCCAGCGTCAGCCATTCCTTGTGCACGCCCTTGTTGGCGGAATTGGGTGCATCGATCTTGGCCAGCGTGCCGTCGGCGCGACGCAGGTAGAGCTCGTCGTTGTAGAAGGCGATGGTGCGGCTGACGAAATCGCGCTGGAAGCCCGGGGTGTCGTCGTGGTAGGCCGCGATGTACATGTCCTCCGCGGTGCCTTCGTACACGACGGCGGCCGATGCGAGCGGCGTGCCCCGCTTCCATTCCTTCACGATGCGCGGGTAACCCGAGCTGGTCAGGCTGCCGGCGCCGAAGTCGCTGTAGACGTAGACGGTGTCGGCGTCCTTCCAGCCCAGCGCACCCTTGGCCTCAGGGCGGTAGAAGCCGTCGGTCAGGAACTTCTTGTTGACCAGGTCGAACTCGCGGGTCTCGTCGGCATCGGCACCGCCGCGCGACAGCGCGACCAGGCAGCGCGCGTAGTCCGGCTTGCGGCAGTCGGCACCGTGCCAGACCCAGTTCTTGCCTTCGGCCTTGTTCAACGCATCCAGGTCCAGCACGGTTTCCCACTGTGGCTGGGCCTTGCGGTACTCGGCCAGCGTGGTGCGGCGCCAGACGCCGCGCTCGTGCTGCTTGTCCTTCCAGAAGTTGTAGTAGTACTCGCCGATCTTCTGCACGCCCGGAATCTTGGCGTCGGAATCGAGGATGGCGCGGATATCCGATTCCAGCTGCTTGAAGGCCGGGGTCGAGGCGATCTCGGCCTCGGCCCTGGCGTTCACACCCCTCACCCAGTCCAGCTGCTTCTGCCCTTCGACGTCCTCCAGCCAGGCATACGGATCGTTCGTCACGTCAGCCTCCTTGGCATGGGCAGGGGCTGACAGCGCGCCAGCGACAGCGAGGCCTGCGGCCAGGCAGGCATGGGTGAGTCTGGGCATCGGGTGCGGCTCCGGAGGTGCGTTTCATGAACATGGCACGCTAGCACAAGGCCCGGAGGGCACCCCCTGCCGAAGGTCAGGCCGCCCGGGGCAGAGCGTTGCCCCTGTCGCGGATGCGGCGCGCCTGCGGGCTGCGACGACGGCGCGCCGTCCGATGCGCCCTGGCCCCACGGACCGGAAGCCGGAACCGGTGCAGGGCCCACCAGGCCACGGCAGGCATCCCGACCAGCCACAGGGGCAGCCAGCCCAACCAGTCGGTGCTGGCGCGGGCCAGCGGCAGCAGCAACACCAGCGCAACGCCTGACAGCACCACGCGGCGCAGGACACGATCCAGATGGACATCGGGGCGGTCCTGGCGGACCGCATGCGAAACCTGAAGCGAGGACATGGACATGGCGGAGGATTCCCTTGTGTGATGTCAGTACGACGTCACATTCACGCAGTGGCATCTCACGGGTTGCGACATCACCGGTTAACATCTCCGTCGCATCCTGATGACTAGCGTGTCCGTATGACAGGGAGAAGGGAGTCCCACATGCCCATGGCGTTGCCAATCCGCGTGGTCCGCATTGCACTGCTCGCGCTGCTGCTGGCACTGGCGGGCGGCTGTGCCAGCCGCGGCCCGGCGCGCGCGGCACCCGACGCGGTGGACCTGCCCCGCTTCATGGGCACCTGGCATGTCGTCGCGCATATCCCCTACTTCGCCGAGCGCGGACACGTGGCGGCGCGCTACGAGTACACGCTGCGCGACACCGACAAGGTCGGCGTGGCGTACCACTACCGCGAAGGCTTCAGCGAGCCCGAGCAACTGCGCGAGGCACGCGCGTCGGTCAAGGGGGAGTCCGGCAACCGCGAATGGACGCTGTGGTTCGTCGGCGTGGTGCCCGCCAAGTGGCGCATCGTCGAAGTGGCGCCCGACTACTCATGGGCACTGGCAGATTACCCCGGCCGCGACATGGGCTGGATCATGGCCCGCGATCCGCTTATGGACGACGTGCGCTACGAGGAACTGGTGAAGAAGGCGCGCGACCACGGTATCAACGCCCGCCAGCTGGTCCGCGTGCCCCAGGCGCCGGCGCAGGTGGGGAAGCCGGGCTTCGGCGAGCCGAAGGAGCCGTAGAGAGGTCCGCTGCAGGAATCCCTGCGCGCGACGTCAGTCGCGATGGAAATCAGAGGGGCCGGGCGTGTCGCCTCGTGCGGGCAATCAAGGCTCCCTCGCCCACCCCTGCTTGCCCGGGATCCGGGACCCGTCCTCCACCGTCGCGACTCACGTCGCTCCCATAACCCTGCGCCCCGCCGCGAAACTACTTCTTCCCGTAGTTCGACAGCGCCAGTTCCAGCAGCGTTTTGGCCTGCTCGCGCAGCACGGCGGGCTCGACGATCTCCGCATCCGCGCCGTAATGCAGGATGTCCATCAACAGCTCGCGCGAGACGCTGTAGGGAATCTTCAGTTCGTAACGGCCGTCCGGCAGGTGGCGGCCCTGCTGCTTGGAATGCCACTGTTCGTCGGCGACCCAGCGCGCGGCCTTGGCGCTGAAGAGGATGGTGGCCCAGCCCTTCGGTTCGCCCGAGAAGATGCCGTAGCTCGACGCCAGATGCTGGTTCAGCTCCTCGTTCGGCAGGTCGCGTGCCGGCTCGTCGCCCAGTCGCGCGCTGCCGATGCGATCCACCGCGAAGCTGCGCAGCGCGTTGCGTTCGTGGTCCCACGCATCGAGATACCAGTTGTCGCGGTAGTGGGTGATGCGCTGCGGCGATACCGCGCGTCGCGTGCGCTCGTCGGTGGAACGCGCGCGATATTCGAACTGCAGTTGCTTGCGCTCGAGTACGGCCGACGCCACGGTGCGGAAGCTGGCTTCATCCAGCGTGCGACCGCGGTGCGGGATCACCCGCACGCGATCCACGGGCCAGTGGTCCACGCCCGCATGGTCGGCCAGCAGGCCTTCGATGCGCTTCTGCAGCGGCGCCAGTGCCCCGGAGAGCACGCCACCGCCTGTGCGGACCAGCAACTGCTGCGCGGCGAGCAACGCATACAGTTCTTCAGAACTCAGCCACAACCCCGGCAGTTCGAAACGATCGCTCTCGGCCGCGTGGTAGCGGAAGCCCGCTTCGCCATCGCCTTCGATCGGCGCCATCAGCGCATCGCGCAGGTAGGCGAGGTCGCGGTAGACGGTGGCGCGCGAACAACCCAACTCCTCCTGCAGCCGCTTCACCGTGACCGGATAGCGCGCCGCCTTCAGGATGCGGTGCAGGGCGGTGATGCGTTCGATCTTGTCCATGGGCAGCGTGGCAGCGGGGGGCGTGGCCGGATTATCGCCGACGGTTGGCCGTTTTCGTCGCCTGCCTGCCGTTGGAAGAGACACAGGGGACAAGCGCCGACGGCGCCTTGGGCCCGTGCGGTGCCTGGTGCCGTGGCGTGTCTTCGCCGCCGCGACGCCCTCAACGCACGGACCCAAGGCGCCGCCTCTTCCCGGGAGCATGCCGACCATGTCGCCGCGCGCCGTCCTGCCCCTGCTGTTCGCACTGGCCGCCTGCCAGCCCTCCCCGAACGGCGATACCGGAGCGCCCGCCGCCACCCCGCCCACACCGCCCGTCGTCCCCGCGCGCGACGCCGTACGGGACGTGAAGGCGTCGATGCAGCGGTTCCTGGCCGCCCGCCGCTTCCACGCACGGATGCAGGTGGAGGGCGCCCGGCCGATGACCGGCGAGATGGACTACGTGGCGCCGGACCGCTACAGGATCGCGTTGCCCGGCGGCACGCAGACCGTCATCGGGAATGTGCTGTACATGCAGGTGAACGGCCGACGCACGCAGGTGCCACTGCCTCCGGAGACGCTAGCCCCGTGGCGCGACCCGCTCGCATTCCAGCAGGCCGGGCAGGGTTTGTCCGCCGAACACGTCGGCGACGACACCATCGCCGGCCACCCTGCCCGGCGTTATCGCGTACGCCACGACGACCCGGAAGCAGTGGCGTTCGACTACTGGATCGGTCCCGCCGGTCTGCCGCTGCAACTGCGCCACAGCGGTCGCGACGACGAGGGTCGCGCCTACACGGTGCTGTTGACGTATTCACGCTACGACGACCCGGCGATCAGCATCGACGCGCCGCCTTGAGTGGAGGCGGAGGGTCACGACGGGAAGATGACGCGTCCCGGCGCAGGAATGCTGGCGACCGTGACACGCATCCTGAATCGAGCGCGTCTCCGTGGCAGAATGCATGTCGCAAACCTGAATCGGAACAAGCACTTGGGTTGTGGCGCCGTCGGCTCACATCTACCATGTAACCGCTTACATTCCCTCTCCATTTCCTCGAGACCCGCCATGTCACGCCCGACGCCTCCCTCCTTGCTGGCACTCGTCCTGATCGCCGGCAACGTTGCGCCTGCCCTGGCTGGCGAGGTGGTGCTGCCGCGTAACGAGAAGGGGGAAGCCATCCATGCAGGCAAGGGGTTCGGCAAGCAGGGCAGTGCGGCGCTGCCGGTCATCGCCATGGCGGTGCGCCCCATTCCCGAAGCGCCACCTGAGCCGGCACCGCCGACGCCCACGCTCACCGGTGGCGGTGAACTGGGCATCGCCGCCACCAGCGGCAACAGCAACACCGAGAGTTTCAACGGACGGTTGGACCTGACCTATACCGACGGCGGCGCATGGCGCCACAGCGCCAGCCTGTTCGGCCTGCATTCGCGCTCCGAATACACCCGGACCCAGGACGACGGCAGCGTCATCCGCGACAGCCGCACCACGGCCAACCGCTACACGGTCAACGCCAACAGCGCCTACCTGATGGACGAACGCGGCACGCTTAACACCGCCGTGCGCCACGAAGAAGACGACTTCGGCACCTACAGCCGGCAGCAGTCCGTCAGTCTCAGCTACGGCAACCGCGTCCTCGAGGGTCAGCGCGGCCACCTCGACCTGCAGGTCGGTCCCGGTTATCGCCGCGCGTACGACACGCTCGATGACCGCACCGAAGCCGGCTTCATCGGCCGTGGCCTGATCGACCTGCGCTACGCGCTGAGCGAGAACACCGAGATCGTCAACAAGCTGCTGGTGGAATCCGGCGAATACAACACCTTCGCGCAGAACGACCTGGGCGTCTCGGTCACGATGAACTCGCACCTCGCGCTGAAGGCGGGTTGGCAGGCGCGACACAACAGCGATGTCGCACCCGACATCAAGAAGACGGACACCCTGACCACGATGAACGTGGTCTACCGCTTCAAGTAACCGCGCGCGCCGCTCAGGCGAGGAACGCGCCCGCGCCCTGCGCCAGCAGTTGGGCAGCGACGCGTTGCCCCAGCGCCTCGGGATCGCCGGCCGGGCCGGTATCTTCCGCGCGGATCACCTGCCCCTCCGCCGAACCCACCAGTCCCGACAGCGACAGCGCATCGCCCGTGCGCTGCGCAAACGCAGCCACTGGAACATGGCAGCTGCCGTGCAATGCCCGGTTCATGGCGCGCTCCGCCTCCACGCAAACGCGCGTCGCGGCATCGTCCAGCGCCGCGAACAGCGCATGCGTGGCGGGATCTTCCGCCCGGCACTCCACCGCGATGGCCCCCTGCGCGGGCGCCGGCAGCCAGCGCGGCGCATCCAGCCGCACGCGGATGCGCGAAGCGAATCCCAGGCGTTGCAACCCGGCGCACGCCAGCACGATCGCGTCGTAGTCGCCGGCATCCAGCTTGGCCAGTCGCGTATTGACGTTGCCGCGCAGGTCCAGCAGCTGCAGGTCCGGGCGCAATGCGCGCAGCTGCGCCTGCCGGCGCAGCGATGACGTTCCCACGCGGGCGCCATGGGGCAGCGCGGCGATGCCGTCGTAGTGATGGGAGATGAAGGCGTCGGCCGGATCCGCGCGCGGCAGGATGGCGGGCAGCGCGAAGGGACCTTCGAGCTCCATCGGCACATCCTTCAGCGAATGCACGGCGCAGTCCGCCTCGCCGCGCAGCATGGCCAGCTCCAGTTCCTTCAGGAACAGGCCCTTGCCCCCGATGGCGGCCAGCGAGCGGTCCAGCACCTCGTCGCCACGCGTGCTCATCGGCACCAGCTCGACCGTCAGCCCGGGATGGGCGGCGCGCAGCCGGTCGGCGACGTGTTCGCTCTGCCAGAGGGCGAGCGGGCTCTTGCGGGTGGCGATGCGCAGCAGGGTCATGCGGGCATTATCCCGCATGGCGCCACGTCCGCGCGCGTTCAGAGCGCCTTGACGGTCTCGCGCAGGCCCGCCACGCAGCGGCGACTCACTTCCAGCGGCTCCTTGCCATGGCGCAGGATGGCCTGGACATGGCCATCGCCGATGCGCTTGATCTCGACCAGTTCGTGGCGCGCGACCAGGCAGTTGCGATGGATCCGCACGAAGCGTCCACCGAATTCCTCTTCCAGCGATTTCAGCGATTCCTCGATCAGGTCCTCGCCGCGCGCGTGGTGCACCACCACGTACTTCTCCTCCGCCTGCAGGTAGTGCACTTCATCCACGGGAATCAGCCGCAGGCTGCCCCGCAGGCGTGCACACAGGTGGGTCCGCGGCTGGCTGCTCGATGACGCCGGCGCCTGGGTCTCGCGTCCGGCGATGAAGGTGCGCGCGCGTTCGAGCGCGGCGGCCAATCGCTCGGCGCGGATCGGCTTCATCAGGTAATCGATGGCGGCGGCCTCGAAAGCCGACAGCGCGTGTTCGTCGTAGGCCGTGCAGAACACCACGGCGGGGCGCGGGTCGAAGGCGGCCAGATGGCGGGCGGCCTCGAGTCCGTCCACGCCCGGCATGGCGATGTCCAGCAGGACCATGTCGGGGCGATGCTGCGAACAGGCCTGCAACGCGTCCAGGCCGTTCTCGGCCTCGGCGACCACGTCGATGCCGGGATGCTCGGCCAGCAACGCGCGCAGGCGCTCGCGGGCAAGGGGTTCGTCGTCGGCAATAACCACTTTCACGGCAAAGGCGTCCTCGGTGAACGTTGGCGTGATCCCCCGCGTCCTAGGTTACCCATGGCGGCGCCATGCGTCATCCTTCGGGGGGCGCGTGGGGATTACAACGCAAACCGCCGGCTCATCCAGTCACCCAGGTCACGGATTTCCTCCGCGCACACCTGGTGTGCCATCGGATAGCGGTGCCATTGCACGTCGAAACCCAAGTCACCGAGTGCGCGGGCGCTCTGTTCGGCATGGATGAGCGGGATCACCGGATCCCCCGTGCCGTGCGCCATGAACACCGGTTGCGCGGTGGCCGCAGCCACCAGGTGCGTGGCAGCCTGCGCCGCGCCCGGCAGGTAGGTGGAGAGCGCGATCAGCCCCGCCAACGGCACCTGCCTGCGCAGGCCGGCCGCCAGGGTGATGGCACCGCCCTGGGAGAATCCCGCCAGCAGCAACCGCTCCGGCGCGATGCCCCGCGCCTGCTCGCGCGCGATCAATGCCTCCACCTGCACCAGCGACTCCTCGATGCCGGCGCTGTCCGCCCGAGTGGGGAAGTCCATGCCCACGATGTCGTACCACGCACGCATGCGGACGCCGTTGTTGATCGTCACCGCGCGCACGGGCGCATGCGGGAAGACGAAACGCAGCGCCGGCCATTCCGGGCGCACCAGTTCGGGCACGATCGGGGCGAAGTCGTGGCCATCGGCACCCAGGCCGTGCAACCACAGCACGGACCACCGGGGCGCCGGGCCGGTTTCCTGTTCGACGGTATCGAGGATCGGAGAAGCGGAGGAGGTCGTCATGCCGCCATTCTCGCCGCAGACGCGGGCGGACACCAATCAGCCGTCGCTGGCCCCTGCGGCAGGCAACCGGAAGCGCACCGTGCGGCGTGATGCATGCGCCTGGCCGGTCGCCTCGAAACGCCAACGTTGCGCGACCGCGAGCGCGGGCGCATCGAACATGCCCGCAGGCGTCGATGACACCAGGCGCACGTCGCGCACGCTGCCGTCGGGCTGGATGGTGAAAGCGACTTCCGCCTGCCCTTCCACGCGCGCGCGCAGCGCAGGCAGCGGATATCGCGGCTGTGCGTCCTGCAGCAGGCGCGGCGCCCGGTTCTCCTGCACGACGCGCGACGGCACAACGGAAGGGCTGGTGGCCGGTGCTTCTTCCTGTCGCGCAGGGAGCGGCGCAGGCGAAGGAGCGACATCGGGTGCGCGGACAACCGGTGCGGCGGCGACTGCGGGCGCAGGCGCGCGCGCGCGCGCTGTCTGTGCCGGCGATGCCTCCAGGGTCGAGGACGCGGGGGATATGGCCGGCAGTGCTGCCGCCGCGTCAGCTGCGGCAGCCTGCAGCGCCTGCTCGCGCAGCAATGCCGCCACCCCGGCGCCCAGTCGCGGCAGCGCGGGCGCCCGCCCATCGATGCGTTCGATCAGACCCAGCAGGCGCTGCGCCTCCCCTGCATCGCCACGCGCGATCGCCTGTTCGGCGGCGATCAGCACATAAGGCTGCAGTTCCGACAGCGCAGCCTGCGCACGTACGCGCTCCGCCGCATCGGCACGCGCCGCCAGGTAGTGTTCCACCGCGTTGTCTCCCGCCGGGACAAGCATCCGGTTTTCCGCCAGTGCCTGTGTCGCCCGCGCGTAGTGCGTCGCGGGCGCCGCTGCGTCCGGCCGAGTGTCCGCCGCGACCGGCAGTGCCGTACCGCTCTGCTTCGCGTCGGGCGCGGATGCGCCCTGGCACCCTGCCAGGCACAGCAGCAACCCGCCCCCTATCCACGTCCGTTTCGCTTTCATCTCCACCCCTGTCATGCGGGCGGCAAGCCTAGGCGGCGATCATGACGACGGTGCGTCAGGCCATCCCCACCCTCGACACCGCTCCTCGCACCCGGCACTTCCGCTCGGGAGTTGCCCTGCGAATGCGCGCGATGGCGGCATCGAAGGCGGGTTGCGGCCTGGCGGGCGGGCTGTAAGCGTTTGCAGGTGGGTCGACCCCCGCGCCACGTGAAACTTCAGGTAAAGTGCGGCGATCAGGGGCCGATACCGCATCGTATCTCCCCGTTTCGGGGATGGCTGAGCAGGGAGTGCCGTGGCGAACCCGGTCCATCAGGCGGAAACCGTTCTTGGGGAAGAACTGACCGTGAGGCCCACTGCCATCGCCATGCCGCCGCACTTCGCCAATGGCGCGCCCGACGTATCCTGGGTCATCGACCACAGCGACAACGCGGTCGTCGTCTGCGACGACGCAGCGCACATCACCTGGATCAACCAGGGCTTCACGCGCATGCTCGGCTACACGCTGGAGGAAGCCGCTGGCCGCCGCCCCAGCGATTTCCTGGCCGGCCCGCACACCGATCCGGAGACGGTCGAATGGGTGCGCGGCCAGTTGAATGTCCAGCAGGGCTACCGCACCGAACTGCTGGTCTACGCCAAGAGCGGCGTGCCGCTGTGGATCTCTGCGGTCGTCAATCCCGTCTTCGACCCCGAGCGCAACGTCCGCTACCTGCTCGGCGTCTATACCGACATCACCCACAGCAAACTGCACGAAGAGCTGCACCGCAAGGTGCTGGGCGCCATCGTCCGGGAGCAGCCGCTGCAGGAGGTGCTGACGCTGGTCTGCCGCGAAGTCGAAAAGGTCATGCCGGAAGCCGTGGCGTCGGTGATCGCGCTGGACGACTACGGCCGCCTTCGCCCGCTCGCGGCTCCCAGCCTGCCCGACGCCATCGGCGCGCTGATCGACGGCGAGCTCGCGGGTCCGATGGTCGGCGCCTGCGGCTCGGCCGCCTGGAGCGGGCAGCCCGTCGAATGCAGCGACATCGAACGCGACCCGCGCTGGCAGGCGTACAACGCCCCGTTCCTCGCGCTGGGCATCCGTGCATGCTGGTCGAGTCCGATCAAGGCCCATGATGGCCGCGTGCTGGGCACGTTCGCGCTGTACTACTGGGAAAACAGGGCGCCCGACGATTTCCACCAGCGCGTGGTCGATGTCTGCCTGCATCTGTGCGCGCTGGCGATGGAGCGCGAGCGCGCACGTGCGCGCATGCACCAGCTCTCGTTCTTCGACACCCTGACCGGGCTGCCGAACCGTGCGCTGTTCAACAGCAAGGTCGAGCAGATGCTGCTGGGCGCCGCGCGCCGCGACAGCGCCGTGGCGTTGCTGTTCATCGACATCGACCGCTTCAAGATCGTGAACGACACCCAGGGCCACACGGCTGGCGATGCGTTGCTGCGCGAGCTGGCCAAACGCCTGGGCAGCGAGCTGCGCGAAGGCGACGTGGTGGCGCGACTGGCCGGCGATGAATTCGTGCTGGCCGTTCCCGACCGCAGTGCGGAGGAAGCCGCCAACCTGGCCGATCGCCTGATGGCCCGGCTGTCCGAACCGGTGAGCGCAGGCCGGATGATGCTGACGCCCCAGGCCAGCGTGGGCGTGGCGATGTTCCCCGCCGATGGCTGGGATGTGGATTCGCTGGTACGCCATGCTGATATCGCGATGTACCGCGCCAAGTCCGAGGGCGGCGCGCGCATCGTGTTCTACAGCCTCGAGATGAACCAGGCGATGCAGGAGCGCCTCGCACTGGAGAATGCGCTGCGCGAGGCGGTACGCAGCGGCCAATTGCGCCTGCACTACCAGCCGCAGGTCGCGCTGGATGACGATGCCCGCCTGCATGGCGTGGAAGCGTTGCTGCGCTGGCGCCATCCGGAAATCGGCGAGATCTCGCCCGCCACCTTCGTGCCGATGGCCGAAGAGTGCGGCCTGATCGACGAGCTGGGCCGGTGGACGCTGGAAGAAGCCTGCACCCAGATGGCGGACTGGCGGCGGCGCGGCGTGCCGGTGCCGCGCGTCTCGGTCAACCTGTCGGCGATCAACTTCGAACAGCAGGACCTGCCGACCTTCATCGGCAATGTACTGGGCAAATGCGGGCTTTCCCCGTCCGAGCTGATGGTGGAAGTGACCGAGAGCGTCATGCTGGCGCAGAAACCCGAGGTACTGGCCAACATCGATGCGATCCACCGCATGGGCGTGAGCCTGTCGATCGACGATTTCGGCACCGGCTACTCCAGCCTGAGCCATCTCCACCGCCTGCCCATCAGCGAACTGAAGCTCGACATGAGCTTCGTGCGCGACCTGGAGCACAGCGAGTCCGCCCGTGCACTCACCACGTCCATCCTGCGCATCGGCGAAAGCCTGGCGTTGAAGGTGGTCGCCGAGGGTGTCGAGAACGCGGCGCAACGCGCCGTGCTGGCCTCGCTCAACTGCGATCTTTTGCAGGGCTATTACGTCTCGCGTCCCCTGTCCCCGCACTCGCTGGAACGCTGGATCAGCCTGCAACCACCGGTGGAGTGAGCGAAAGGCGCGCCTGGTCTTCCAGCAGGAAGCCCAGTGCGTCACCACAAGGGGCCGCCACGCGGAACCGCAGCAGCTCATCCGCGCGCGTCCGCCCCAGATTGACGGCGACCACCGGAATACCCGCATGCACGGCGGTATGCACGAAGCGCAACCCGGAGTAGACCATCAAGGACGAGCCGACCACCAGCATCGCATCCGCGCGCCGGAGATGCGCCATGGCATGGTCGACGCGCGCACGCGGCACGTTCTCGCCGAAGAACACCACGTCGGGCTTGAGCAGTCCGCCGCACGCTTCGCAGGCGGGTACGTGGAACGCGCTGAAGTCGCGCCCGTCCAGGTCGGCATCGCCGTCGGGTGCCGCGACAGCATCGAGCGCCACCCAGTCGGGATTCGCGGACGCCAGGCGGGTCTGCATTTCCGCACGCGCGGAACCTGCGCCACATCCCATGCACACCACCTGGTCGAGCCGACCGTGCAGGTCGACCACCGACAGGCTGCCGGCCGCCTGGTGCAGGCCGTCCACATTCTGTGTCAGCAGCATTTCCGACAGCCCGCGCGCTTCAAGCGACGCCAGTGCGTGATGCGCGACGTTCGGCCGGGCGCGTGCGATGCGCGGCCAACCGAGCAGACTGCGCGCCCAGTAGCGCTGGCGCGTGGCATGGTCGCCCATGAACGCCTGATAGGTCACCGGCGGCGTGCGCTTCCAGGCACCGTGTTCATCACGGTAGTCGGGAATGCCGGAGCCGGTGCTGCAACCTGCACCAGTCAGGACGAACAAGCGCCGGTGTCCGGTCAGGAAGGCTTCGAGTCGTGGATCGCCCATGCCGGCAGCTTAGGCCATGCCGCCGGCCCCGTGTTTCATGGCTTGGGCGCAGGGCAATAGCTGCGCAGGTAATCCATGTGGGCGGGCATCTGGCGTGCCGTACCCAGCACGTTGCTGCGGATGTCGTCGAGGAAGCGCTGGAGATCCTCTTTCGACATGACATCGGCGGTCGGGTGATAGCCCTTCGGGACGACGCCCTGTCCCAGCATGACCTGTATCCACGAATTCTCGCCGAACAACTCACCGGGTACGTGGAAGACCGTGCCCGTCTCGCGGAAGAGCTCGATCCTGTGCCGGAGCGTCGCGGGGATTTCCATCTCCGCTATGTCGCGCCAGTAGGGCGTGTCGCGGCGGTCGCTGACCGCGTAGTGCATCACCACGAAATCGCGAACGTGCTGCAGCTCTTCGTCCAGGCGGGCGTTGTACTCGTCGATCGCCGGCTGCGTGATCGTATGCGGGAAGGTCTGCAGCAAGCGCACGATGCCGCGCTGGATCAGGTGGATGGTGGTGGATTCCAGCGGCTCGATGAAACTGCCGGCCAGCCCCAGGGCCACGCAGTTCTTCGCCCAGCATTGCTGCCGTTGCCCCGGCTTGAACCGGATCGGCCATGGCTGCTTGATGACCTCGCCCTCGACACTGGACAGGAACTGCTCGCGTGCCTCGTCGTCGCTGATGTGGCGACTGGAGTACACGATGCCGTTGCCCACCCGATGCTGCAGCGGGATACGCCATTGCCACCCTGCCGTCCCGGCGATGGCACGCGTGTAGGGCACGGCATCGCGCACCGCGGTGGTCTGGGTGGCCAGTGCACTGTCGTTGAACAGCCACCGGGACCAGTCGGTGTAACCCACGCCCAGCGTCTTGCCGATCAGCAGCGCACGGAAGCCGGTGCAGTCGATGAACAGGTCGCCCTCGATCACCTCGCCGCGCTCCAGCTTGATCGAGGAGATGCCGCCATCGGCATCGGTGGCGACATCGACGATCTTGCCCTCGACGCGCTTGCACCCGTGGCGCTCACTGAATCCCCGCAGGAAGCGGGCGTAGAGCGCCGCGTCCATGTGGTACGCGTAATTGACATGGTAGCGCGGCAGATGGGAGAAGCGGTCCTGCAGCGCGGCCTGCAGTTCGATGCAATAGTCGCTGTACTCGCTCGCCAGGCCTTCGGCCCTCCCGCGCAGCCAGAAATGCTGGAAGCCCGCCGACCAGTGGTCCTTGCCGCTGGTGCCGAACGAGTGGATGTAGCGGTGGCCGACGTCCTTCCAGTTCTCGAAAGAGATGCCCAGCTTCACGGTGCCCTGCACCGCCGCCATGAAATCCTGCTCCTTGATGTCGAGCAGGCGATGGAAGACCACCAGCGTCGGGATCGTCGCCTCGCCCACGCCGATCGTCCCGATCTCTTCCGACTCCACCAGGGTGATGTCCAGGGTCTTGCCCAGCGTCTTGGACAGCGCGGCAGCGGCCATCCAGCCGGCGGTGCCGCCACCGGCGATGACGACACGCTTGACGGTGCGGGGATTGGTCATCGGTTGCGACGTCTGCATGCAGGTTCACTCAACGGTTGAGGCGCTGCTGCAGCAGCGCGCGCAGGTGGCGGACACGGGCTTCGTCGAGGGGCGCGAGCACACGCCGTGCCGCTTCGGGCACATGGCCGGCATCCCGTTCCTCGTCGTAGTCGAAGACATAGTGGTCGAACACGTCCTTCCACACCGCGCGCTCGTGCGCGGGAAGGTCGCGCACGCTCATGATGGCCAGCATCAGTGCGTTCATCGGCGTGTCCATCCACGCGGGCGACTGCCGCCACCAGTAATTCACCAGCACGTTGAACGCGTCCAGGCCCTCCACGTGGTGCCACCACATGCTGGGAATGAAAACGGCGTCGCCCGGTTCGAGCACTGCGGCGCGTGCATGCCTCAGCGCCTCCTCGAAGCGCGGGAAACGCGCGAGGTCAGGCGCAGAGAAATCCACCAGGCTCACCGCCTGCCCCGCAGGTGTGTGATCCAGCGGACCGATGTAGAGATTCTCCAACTGGTCCGGCGGGAACAGCGTCACCCGGCGGCGACCCGCGACGACGCAAGCGAGATTGTCCGGCACATCCTGATGCGCAGCGATCCGGCTGCGGTTGCCGATCCAGATGCTGGCCAGTGGATCGCGCGGACGGAGATCGACGTCGTTCTCGGCACGGAAGCCCGGCAGGAAGGCGTCGAGCGTGGTGGAGGCCACATAGATGGAAGGTGGCGCTGCCGCATCGAGATACTTGCGCAGCGTGTCGAGCGCGACGGACAGCGGCACCTGTTCACGACGGAAGTTGAAGCCGCTCAGGTCCTCGTTGTAGAACACGCGTCCTTTCGCCTCGGGTGGAGCAACAGTGGCCACGACGGGCATGCCGCCGTGGTCGAACCGCTTGAGGTAGTCGATGCCCGCCACCGCCGATGCACGTGCCGCCTGCACCATGGGCCAGGTCGAGACCAGCCCTCGCAGGACCACCGGCCGTGCCCCCAGCAGCACAGCCTCCGGCAGCGACTGCGGACTGCAGCCAGCGATCTCGTCGATGGACTCAGCGAGCGGAAGCACGGCGCCGGTTGGTCCGTTCGATCAGATCGCGGAAGCGCGACATCGATGCCAGCACCATGTAGACGGGCAGCAGATGGCCATCGCGCGCCAGCCGTTCCAGCGCATCCCCGGACAATGCCTGCAGCCGCGCCTCGTCGATGGTATGGAAGCCAGCCAGCCGGTTGTGCGAGCCATCATCCAGCTTCACGTCGAGCACGAATGATTCCAGCAGACCGTGCTCCAGCAGGGCATCAATGAAGGCGGGCGTGGCGACGACGCCATCATGCAGCGCCAGCAGCACGGACTTCACACGCTCCAGGAACTCCGTGGCGCCGCCATGGTCATGGAACAGCGGCTCGCCGCCTCCGTCGCGGGCACGCGGGTGCTCGAGATCGACATGCAGCAAACGCTCTTCGCCGGATACCCCGACCAGGAAGGGCTGCCGCCTGACGGACAGCGGGACATACGTGGCGTCCCAGCGCTCCCCATCGAGGAACAGGTTCTCGCCTTCCTGCAGGCCGAACAGTGCCAGCGGAACGAAGCGCCCCTCGCCGTCGCGCGCGAACACGATCGGGTAGTGCGCCTGCACGTCGCGGAACTCGGCAGGGAATGTCAGCGCCCGCATCACGGCATCGCCGAGCGCGGCGCCATGACCCGCCCGCACGCGGAGCGCCCGGTGCTCGATATTGTTCAACAGGACGTGCTGGCTCATCGGCTCTCGCAGGCTACCGGGCGGAACAGCGCAACCCGTGGCATCGTGCCCGATCACATGGGGCAAAGAAAGACGGAGCCGCCGGACCTGCCGACGACTCCGTCCCTGGATCGCACCGCTGCGGTCAGAACTTGTACCGCAGGCCGAACATGTAGCGCGGGCCGGTCTGGGTGGCGAACCGCACCATGTTCTCGTGACGGGCGTGGGTACGCATCGTCTCGTCGGTGAGGTTGATGCCTTCCAAGCTGATCGTCAGCTGTGGCGTCACCTGATAGCTCACGTTCATGTCGAACTGGCCGTACTCTTCGACGTAGTTCGGGTTGTTGCCCTGCCCGCCGACACCGTTGAAGAACTCGTCGCGCCAGTTGTACGCCGCGCGGACCTGCCACGGTCCCTTGTCGTAGAACGCCACCAGGTTGGCCGAATCGCTCAGGCCGACCAGCGGATACTGGTCGCCCAGGTCGGTGTTGTCGAAAGTCAGGCCCGAATCCACCTTGGTGTAGTTCGCCGCCAGGCCGAAGCCGCTGTCGCCGAACAGGTGCTGGACGTTGATCTCGAAACCATCGAGCGTGTCCGACCGCTGGTTGGCTGGAACGGTGATGTTGAACCCGGCGATGGGGTCGCCAGGCTGACCGGTAATACGACCTCTCGCAACATCGACGCCAGGATCGTTTGCGTGATTGGTGAAGATGTAGGTACGGATGCAATCGCCATCCGTCGGCAGGCAGCCAGCCGCCAGTGCGTTGTTCCAGTACGTGCCACCCACCGGCGTGTGGAGCGCGAAAGGCTCTTCACGAACTATCGTGTCGCTGATGAAATTGTCGATGTCCTTGCGGAAGTAGCCCACGGAGAAGTAACTCCCAGGACTGTAGTACCACTCGAACGACAGATCGAAGTTGTCAGACAGGAGCGGCTCCAGCGCCGGATCACCGCGGCTGCCGTCACCGCCGGTGATGCGGACGACGTTGGCCAGCTGCTGACCACCACGGATGGCGCCCCAGCCGGGACGGCCGATGGTCTGGCTGTAGCTGCCGCGCAGCACCATGCTGTCGCTGAGATCCAGCTTCAGGTCCAGATTAGGCAGGAAGTAATCGTAGTCTCCCTCGCGCCGCGCGAAGGCGCGCTCGCCCGCGTAGTCCACATAAAGTTCGTTGGCGGCCACCCAGGTGATGGTTTCGCCGACGCGCTCCAGTGCAGTGGAGACGACTTCCGTCTTCTCGTAGCGGACACCCAGCGCCACGTGCAGCGGCATGGACCAGTCGAACATCGTCGTCCACTGCACATAGGCACTCTTCGACTTCTCCGTCGTACGCATGTCGTCGGTGAACTCGGTCGGCATCTGGTAGCACGTCGGGCACGCGGGATCAAAGTTCGGCCCCGGCCCCACGACCTCACCCGCACGGCTCCGCAGGCGCTCGAAGTCGAACACCAGGAACGCATCAGTCCAGTTCGGGTTGTTGTGGTTGCCGAAGGCCTCGAAGTAACGCGACATGTGATCGACGTACCAGATGCTGTCGTCATAGTCCGCCGGCGTGCCGACGCCACCCCAGGTATCGCGCTGCATCACGGACGACGCGGAGCGATTCTGCACATCGATGGCCGACACGCCGAAGTCCAGCCCGGAGTAGTCACCGAACTCGAAGCGACCCTTGGCCTGCAGCTGTTCGACCTCGGACTTGTTGTAGCTGTTCTGGAACACCGAACCGGTCACCAGCGCCTGCGATGCAAGCACTTCGGTCTGGCCGGGCGGCAACTGCACGTTGACGATCGGGATCTCGCCGCTGTAGTCGACGGTGGTGGTGCCACGCACATACGCAGCCACGCCGAGCACGCCAGCCGATCCGAGCGGACTGTCCGGCTTCGATTCGGAGGTGGAATTGTGGTAATCGAACTCGAGGTTGAGGTTGTCGGTGACTTCCCACTCGACGTTGAAGCCCAACGAATCGCCGGTGGTCTTGGTCGCCAGCTGCATGCCGCCCATCGAAAGGTCGGCGTTGGTCATGTCTTCGGAGTAGATGATCGGCGCGGCAACCGGACCATCGGTCCATGAACTGTCGCCCGGACCGTAGTTGAACCACACCGACAGCTCGCTGCGCTGCTGCTGCACCTTGTTCTCGATGTAGTTGTAGTCCAGGGTGGTCGTCACGTTGTCGGTCGGCGCCCACTGCAACGTCACCTGGCCGTTGGTGCGCTGGCGCTGCACGCCGTTGACGCTGTAGCCGGTGTTCTGCGGACGCGCGTAGACATCGTCCGGCCCCGGTCGATTGTCGATGCGGTCGTAGTACGTCTCGCCGGGCAGCGGCAGGCGCTGCCAGCTGTTCGAGTTGTCGCCGTAGAACGTCAGCCAGCCATCGGCCACCGACGCCTGGTTGAAGCCGGAATCACGTTCCTGGTAGCTGCCGCTGAGCGCGATGCCGAAACGGCCATCGGCATAGGTCTGGCTGAAGATGCCCGACATCTCGCCCGTGAAATCGTTGCCCTGCATGGTCTTCGGCAGGTTGCCGTTGGAGCTGTCGTTGACCGCTTTCAGGCCGAACGTGGCGACCGGTTCGGCCTGCAGCGGGCGCGCCGTCCGCACGTCGATGGTGGCGCCGATGCCACCGGTCGGATTGTCGGCGCGACCGGTCTTGAAGACGCGGATCTCGGACACCGATTCGCTGGCCAGGTTGGCGAAGTCGAACGAGCGCGACGTCGAGGATCCCGCTCCACCGCTGCCCAGGTTGGACGCCGGCATCTGGCGACCATTGAGCAGCACCAGGTTGTAATCCGGGCCCATGCCGCGCACGGTGACCTTGGAGCCTTCGCCGCTGGACGTGCGATCGATCGACACACCACTGATGCGCTGGAGCGATTCAGCCAGGTTGGTATCGGGGAACTTGCCGATGTCCTCGGCGACGATGCCATCGACGACGCCCTGCGCATCGCGCTTGAGGTTCATCGACGATTCCAGGCTCGCGCGGATGCCCTTGACCACGACGGTGTCCAGCGTGGCGGGATCCACCTCACCGGTGGTTGCGGGCGCCGGATCGGCATTGCCCTGGGTCTCGACCTGCTGGGCCCACGCGGGCCCTGCGAGTGCGAGCAACAATGCGGATGTAAGCACCCGCTTCCTTGGAACGGATTGCACTTGCTTCATGGACTTTCCCCTCTCCGGAAATTCACGAATGGCGTTGGTGTGTGTGCTCGAGGCCCCTGTCCCCTTTCACGTTGGGCCGAATTGGACGCGCGATTGACAGCGTTGTCAACTTTCTGTGATTCGACAAGTGATTTGAAGAAAAAGGCTTGTTTCAAGCACTATTATTCATGCTGCGTCGCAGCTGAAACCGTTTTCTTTCCTGCGTGTCGCCGCAGGAAAACTGAAAAAATTCCTGCACAACCACACGGAAGGTTTTCTATTGGTATGGAATGCGCGCGCGGCATCCATCCTTCCGGACGCGCGTAGCGCCACTGGAATCCAGGGCCGATGCAAATGAGGAACGCGCCCTCTTCAGCGGCGCGCGGGTGGCTGTGTCGATTCGCGGAACAGCACTTCATGTTCGACGTGCACCATGCTCCCCGCGTCCGCCGTGCGGATGCGCGCCAGCAGCTGCAGCGTGGCCAGCCTGCCCATTTCCGACGTGGGCTGACGCACCGTCGTCAGCGCAGGATAGATGTGGCGCGCGATGGGCGTGTCATCGAAGCCGCACACCGAGATGTCGCGCGGTACCGCCAGCCCGCGCTCGCAGGCCGCACGGATGACGCCAGCGGCCATGTCGTCGTTGGCCGCGAAGATGGCGGTCGGTGGCCGGCGCAGGTCGAGCAGCCGATTGCCGGCCTCGATGCCGGACTCGAACGAGAAGGCGCCCTGCACCACCAGATCCGCGTCGTACTCCAGGCCCGACGCACGCAACGCGTCCTTGTAGCCCTTGTAACGCCACTGGCAGGCGCCATGCGCAGGCGGGCCCTTGATATGGCCGATGCGGCGATGGCCCTGTGCCACCAGCCCTGCGATGAGTTCGCGCACGGCGGCGGTCTCGTCCATCATCACGCCGATGCGATCGTCCGGGTGCTTGGGCGCGATGCACGCGAACGGCACCTCGTGCTGTTCGAGGAATTCCAGCACCACCGGGTCGTCCGTCAGCGGAGGAATCAGCACCACGCCGTCCGGCGCGAAGTGCTCGAACACCACCTTCAGGTCGTCGGCCTTGCGCTGCTTCGGTGCACCGACGGGCGCCAGCACCAGGTTGTAGTGGTTGTCGCGACAGGCATCCAGCATGCCGCTCTGGATCTCCATCAGGTAGTTGCGCGACGGGTTGTTGTAGACCAGCGCGATGACATACGAACGCTGCCCGGCCAGGCTGCGCGCCGACAGGTTGGGACGGTACTGCAGCTGGTCGACAGCCTTCATGACCCGCTGGCGCATTTCTTCGCGGACGTTCGGCTCGTTGTTGAGCACGCGCGACACGGTCTTCATGGACACGCCTGCCACCGCGGCCACGTCTTCGATCCGACTACGCATTGGGATGCTCCTGATCCACTCCGCCCACCCTCCCGGCACGACGCCGGATTCTGACAGCGATGCCCGCCGCTTGGATACCGCACGGTGCGACCCGCAGCAGGTACGACGTGCCACAAACCTCACGGGTGGAAACCAGCGGCTGCCGACGATCGCGCGCAAACCGTTGCTGCATGGCAACACACATCCGATGCCCGCACACAAGGAATGCGCCATGCATCCCGTCTTTCCGGCAACCGACGCACAATCGGTTGACAGCAAGATGTAGCAACGCTATGACAGCGCTGTCAACTACCGTGCATCCGATGCCGTCCAGCGGGGCGCCCGGCTGCACTCTTCTCCAAGAGGCACCGACATGCATTCCATCCGATTGTTCTCCGCCGTCACGCTCGGCGTTGCCATGGCTGCCGGAATGGCGGGCGCAGGTGCCGCCGGACCCCGGGAGACCTCCATGCAACCCGCCTCCAAGGTGACCATCTACACGACCGCCCAGGACTCCCGCCAGCGTCTCAGCGAGACGGGCACCGCCGTGCTCAAGCCGGGGCACACGCTGACGGAAGTGGAGACATCGGTCTTCGTGGATCCCGCCGTGCGGTTCCAGTCATTGCTGGGCATCGGCGGCGCCATCACCGACTCGACCGCCGAGGTCTACGCCACGCTCCCGCCCGCGAAACAGGCCGAGTTCATGCGTGCCTACTACGACACGCGGGAAGGCATCGGCTATTCGTTGGCGCGCACCACCATCCACAGCTCCGACTTCAGCTCGGCCAGCTACACATACATCAAGGAAGGCGACAAGGCGCTGGAGACGTTCTCGATCGATCATGACCGCCAGGCTCGCCTGCCGATGATCAAGCAGGCCATCGCGGCCTCCGGCGGCAAGCTGCCCTTGTTCGCCAGCCCGTGGAGCGCGCCCGCCTTCATGAAGACGAACAACCACATGCTGCGCGGCGGCGCGCTGCTGCCCGAGTACCGGCAGGCATGGGCGAACTATTTCGTCAGGTTCATCCAGGCCTACGAGAAGGAAGGGGTGCCGATCTGGGGCATCACCGTGCAGAACGAGCCGATGGCCACGCAGACCTGGGAATCGATGCTGTACACGGCCGAGGAAGAGCGGGATTTCCTCAAGCAGCACCTCGGCCCGACCATGCACGCGGCCGGCTATGCCGACAAGAAGATCATCGTGTGGGACCACAACCGCGACATGATGCTGTACCGCGCCCAGGTGATCCTCGGCGACCCGGAGGCGGCGAAGTACGCCTGGGGCCTCGGTTTCCACTGGTACGAGACGTGGGCGGGCTTCGACCCGATGTACCGCAATGTGGCGGCAGTGACGCAGGCGTTTCCCGACAAGCCGGTGCTGCTGACCGAGGCGGCGGTCGAGAAGTTCGACCCCGCGCGCTACCAGCACTGGCCGAATGCCGAACGCTACGGGACTTCGATGATCCACGATCTCAACAACGGCGCCGTCGGCTGGACCGACTGGAACATGCTGCTGGACGAGAAGGGTGGCCCCAACCACGTGGGCAACTACTGCTTCGCCCCGCTGCATGCGGACACCC
Organism: Pseudoxanthomonas sp. LARHCG66; assembly: GCF_052871755.1. NCBI lineage: Bacteria > Pseudomonadati > Pseudomonadota > Gammaproteobacteria > Lysobacterales > Lysobacteraceae > Pseudoxanthomonas > Pseudoxanthomonas sp. LARHCG66. Next base: position 1,388,770 of record NZ_JBIXJW010000001.1, read on the forward strand.
GCACGGGGGAGCTCATCTACACGCCCAGCTACTACTACATCGGCCATTTCTCGAAGTTCATCCGCCCGCAGGCGCGCCGCGTCAGCGCTGCCACCAGCCGCAGCACGCTGCTCGCGACCGCCTTCGTCAATCCGGACGGGCAACTGGCCACGGTGGTGATGAATCCCACCGACAAGGAAATCACGTACAACTTCTACGTGGGCCAGGCGTCGGCGATGGTCACCATCCCGGCACGCGCAATCCAGACACTGGTGAACTGACCACACCGCTGCGGGGAGTCCGACATGCGTCCGTTGCTTGTCCTGTTGTTGCTGCTGCCGGGCGCACCCACCTCCGCTGCGGATGCTTTCGCATGGCCGGACGGACGTCGTGCTGCCGTGAGCCTGGCCTACGACGATGCGGTCCCGTCGCAGCTGGACAATGCGATCCCCGCACTCGACCGCCACGGCCTGAAGGGCACGTTCTACCTGACGCTGTCCTCCGACACGCTGCGTACGCGGCAACAGGAGTGGGTGGCCGCCGCACGCAACGGCCATGAGCTCGGGAACCACAGCCTGTTCCACCAATGCTCGGGCGCCCGGCCTGATCGCGACTGGGTGGAGGCACACCGCGATCTCGACAGCGTCACCGTAGCGCAGATGCGCGACCAGGTGCTGCTGGCGAATGTCATGCTGACCGCACTGGATGGCCGGCACGAACGGACCATGACCGTGCCCTGCGGTGATACGCAGGCGCGCGACGGAAACTATGTCGATGCCGTCGCATCGGCATTCGTGGCGATCAAGCTGGGGCAGGGTGGCGTGGTCGCGGACATGGCGACACTCGATCCGATGGCGGTGCCGGTGGACGTTCCGGTCGAGGTGACCGGCGAAGCGCTGATCGCACGCGTCGAAGAGGCGGCGCGACGGGGCACGATGGTCAACTTCACCTTCCATGGCATCGGCGGCGACCACCTCGCCGTCTCCAACAACGCACACGAAGCGTTGCTGCGGCACCTGGCTGCCCATCCGGATGTGTACTGGGTGGCGCCCTTCATCGACATCATGCGTCACGTCGCAATGGAACGCCCATCGCCTGCGCATGCGTCGCGATCCGGCAGCACGCGCGCCGCCACGCCATGAACTTCCGCCTGCGATAAACGCTCGACGGGGCATCCCGTTCAGCGCGGGCACGACGACAACATCGCGCGCGCATGCCAAGCGGCGCGGCGCGCCAGGTTGTAGGCCATGTCGGCCTCCCGTGGCAACAGGTGTTCCACGCGCGTCGGGTCGGCTCCGTTCGCGAACGCATGCTCCACGCGCTCCAACTGCGACAGGTGCTGCTGGATGGGCCGCAGCAGTTCTGCATACAGCGACTTCCGGCAATGCGGAAAATCCGCACCGAGTGCCGCCAATTGCGCCCTGATCGCGCGGCTCGCGGCCCCTTCCAGGCCAGGAGCCGGTTCGGACGCGATGGGCGCCGCCTTGTAGGCGTCTCCTGTTGCTTCGCTGCCGAGATCCGCCACTCGCTCGTGGTATGCGGGATTGAAGCGGACCTCAGGTGGTGGGCGCGCGCGTGCGGGCTGATCGCGCGTGCCCAACGGAATGACCACCGTGCCGGTGACGGTTCCGTGCGCGTTCTCCAGCAGGCTGTCCCCGGCAGTGCCTTTCCCGAGCCAGGCCTTGTCGAACCGGGTCTCCCGGTAATCAACGGGATTGCGACGATCGAAGGGACCCGGCGCGTTGTTGCGCGCCACACCTTCTCCCGCGCCCGGTGGCGGCCGCACCGGCACGGCGCGCCCTGCCGCATCTTCCGGCAGAAGCAAGCGTCCATCACGTCCGTACAGCACGAGTGGGACGCGTTGGTCCGCATGGACCCGCACGGAGGCCGTGGCCGGTGACGCAGTCCTGCGCAGCGCCGACGGCAGGCCCTGCTCGTCCTGGTCCGGGCGGAACGGACGCGCTGACGTGCGCGGGGCCCGTGTCACGGTCGCGCGTGCAATGAAGCGTATCTGCAGCGTGGATTCGGATACCTCCGCACGCACGACAGGGCGGTGCAGCATCAGCACGCGTGCGGTCAGCGCCAGGACGATGACGCTCACCAGGCACGCAATCAGGCGGTCCTTGGCATCGGCCGGCACCTGCCACTCGTGGCCTGCGGCGCGCGGTCGCGGACCTGTCGCGGTTGCGCCAGTCAATGCAGGAGCTCACGCGGTGCTGTCCGGGGCAAGCCGGACAGCCTATGCGGCGGCAGGATCAAACCGGGTCGTCCCAGTGACCCTTTGTCGGCGGGGGTGGTGGATACCCTTGGTCTTCCAGGCATGCGTCCAGCAGGTCGTGCTGCTCCGGATCAAGCAGGGGCGGTTCATGCGAGGCATCCGCGGCAGGAAACGGCAGGTCGAGCTCGTCGGCGCAGCGCGCGATCGCGTCCCTGAGCTCCGGATCCGGCATCGGCGGCGCGCTATACCCATCCGCATGCGGATGATGTGGCGGTCCGTCGTGACCGAAAGGTACAGGCGGCGGTGGACGATGCAGATGCGGCGGCGAGCAGCAGGCGGCGAGCCCGAAGGCCAGCAAGCTCAACAGGGCGGCGCGGGAGGGCGTGGCGAGCAACAAGGAAGCTCCTTGAGAAGGGGGTTGGCGGGCATGGTGTCTGCAGGCTCCGCAGCGGATGAATCCGTCGCACGCATGGAACTGCGGCCGCCGCCACATGGCCCTGCAAGGCGGAACGGATGGCATGGGCGAACATCGGCGGCGGGGAGTGGTGAGGATGGACGCGCCGTGTCGCTTGCCTATGTCGTCGTGTGTCACCTCGTGCCGGGGGCAGTGCCACGTCGCGACACACGACGACATACCGGCGCGAAGAACGCGTTGCACCCTGCGGTGGCGTTGGCGACAGACCAACCTTGTACTCTCCCCTGGAAATCCCCTGCCGCCATCCCTCATGGCGGCTCTTTTCCCCTGTGTCGGGGAGGACCGGGGAATGACGCATACTTCTCACGGACGCTGCACCCCCTCCCGCGCCATGGACCTGAGCTCCCACATCCTGGTGGTCGACGACGACCCCGAACTGCGCACGCTGATCGGCGGCTTCCTGCGCGAGCACGGTTATCGCGTGGACGAGGTGGGCGATACGGCCGCGATGCGGGATGCCATTGCGCGGCGGCGACCCGACCTGATCGTGTTGGACGTGATGATGCCGGGCGAGGATGGCTTGGTTGCCGCACGCCGGTTGGCCAGCGAGTCCGGCCCTCCGGTGATCATGCTCAGCGCGCTCGGCACGGATACCGACCGCATCATCGGCCTGGAAGTCGGCGCCGATGATTACCTCGCCAAACCGTGCAATCCGCGCGAACTGCTGGCCCGCGTGCGCGCGCTTCTGCGCCGTCGGTCTCCCGCCGGCGATGGCGGTACCGGCCCGAACGGCGCTACCGTCTTCGGTTTCGATGGCTGGAGCCTGGATGTGGCCCGCCGTGAACTGCGCGATCCTGCGGGCACCTACATCAATCTTTCCGATGGCGAGTTCGCGCTGCTGCGCACCTTCATCGAACATCCGCAGCGCGTGCTCAGCCGTGACCAGTTGCTGGACTACGCGCGCGGCCACAACGTGGACGTATACGACCGGGCCATCGACAGCCAGGTCAGTCGGCTGCGCCGAAAGCTCAACGAGCGTGGCGGCACGGAAATGATCCGCACCGTGCGCAACGAGGGCTACATGCTGCTGCCTTCCGTCGTGCGCCGATGACGAACCGTCGGCGCCTGCCGCTTTTCGCACGGACATTCCTCCTCCTGCTTGTCGCGCTGGTGGTCGCGTATACCGTCGGCATGGCGGTACTGCTGTACCGGCCGCCCGCGGATGGCATCGCCTTGAGCGAGCTGACGGCGTTGCTGTCTTCGCGCATGCCCGCAACCAGCCCCGACCTGCAGGTCTCCTACGCCGACCAGGCGCCGTCGCCCGACGCTGCGCGCTACCGTGCCTCGCCGCTGTTCTCCGCACTGCTCGCCCAATGGCTGGGCAGCGAAGTGGAACGGGTGCGCTTCTTCCACCTGCAAGGCCCCCGGCCACCCTTCTCGCTCGCGCCGTTTCCCGCGCCGCCTGCGTCAGCACTTCCCGTCCCCCCGCCCGGAGGCATGCCGGGGGAAGGACGAGCGCAGGGAGCCGTCGACGTGAAAGGCGGACCGCCGCCGTTCCCGCCCAACTGGCACCCCGACGCTCCCCTTCGCGGCGATTTCGTGGCGGCCTACCGTCAGGCTGACGGGCGCTGGCGGGTCGTCGAGAACACGCGCAATCGTGCTGCCTTCATCGCAAGGCTGGGCACCCTGTTCCTCGCGGGCGTGCTGGCGCTGACGCCGCTGGCATGGTGGTTCTCGCGTGCGCTGGCGTCACCGATCCACCAGTTCACGCGTGCTGCCAACCGGATGGGCCGTGACGCCGATGCTCCGCCCCTCCCCCTCACGGGTCCCAGCGAGATCGCCAGCGCCGCCACCGCCTTCAACGCCATGCAGGCGCGACTGAACCGCCTGCTGAAAGAACGCAGCGAGATGGCGGGCGCCATCGCCCATGACCTGCGCACACCACTCGCACGGTTGGCGTTCCGGCTGGATGCGCTGCCTCCCGATGCGCGCGGCAAGGCATCCGCCGACATCAACGAGATGTCGCAGATGATCGATGCCACGCTGGAGTTCATCCACGACCAGAATCGCCTGCGCGCGCACGAATCACTCGATCTTCGCCTGCTGGTGGAAAGCGTGGTCGACAACCTGCGCGATACCGGGCACGACGTGCAGCTTGCGGACGGCCCGCCCGCGCCGATGAAAGGCGACCCGTTGTCGCTGCGGCGCATGGTCGCCAACCTGGTCGACAACGCGCTCAAGTACGGACAACGCGCGCAGCTCACGCTGACGGCGGAGCCGGAAGGTTATCGCCTGCAGGTGGACGATGAGGGGCCCGGCATCGATCCCACGCAGGAAGAGCAGTTGTTCATGCCCTTCGTGCGCGGGGATGCCTCACGCAACCGCAGCACGGGCGGCATCGGGCTGGGCCTGGCATCCGTGAAATCCACCGTGCTCGCCCACGGTGGCGATGTGACGCTGTCGAACCGCCGCGACGGGGGCCTGCGCGCCAGTGTCCATCTTCCCCATCGATCGGCGTAGGCGCGCCAGGAGACCGATGCGCCGTCAGCGGTCCGCCCAATGCCAGCGCAGCCCCACGGTGAACGTGCGCCCGGCCCCGGGCTCGTAGAAGCGGCCGTTGCCTTCGTTGACGATGACGGAACCGATATGGAAACGGTCCAGCGCGTTGTCGATGCGGGCGAAGCCCTGCAGGCGCCCGGTGCCCGCCGGCCAATCGCGCGCGAGTTCGAGGTTCAGCAGGCCATGGCCGGGGGCGCGTTCGTTGCCGGTATCGTTCACCGTGACGGCGCCGACGCCCAGCAGCTGGGCGGCCGCGCTCCATTGCTCGCCCTGCCAGCCCAGGCGCACCGATGCCTGCTGCCGGGCGACCCCGGGGATGCGCGTGCCTGCCGCGACCTGCACTCCCGGCGTGGTGCAACCGCTCGAGGTGCAGATGGGGAAGCCGTCGCGGAACGTCGCGTCCAGCCACGTGTAGGCCAGCTGCAGCTGCCAGGCGGCGTGCAGCTGCAGACCCGCCTGCAGTTCCACGCCCTGGCGCCGTGCAGCGCCGGCGTTGCGGTAGCTGCTCCGGCCACCCACGTTGCGTGCGACCGCCAGCTCGTCGTCCGTATCGGCGCGGAACAGCGCAGCGTCGATGCGGGCGCCCTGCCCGCCACGCCACTTCATCCCCAGCTCCATGTTCCGGCTGATCGCCGGTCGCAGATCGAACGCCAGCCCGGCCCCGCCATCGGCGCGATAGCCGATCTCGTTGAACGTCGGCGTCTCGAAGCCGCGCCCGGTCGATGCGTACAACCGCAGCGCATCGATGGGCGCGTACACCAGCCCCGCCACCGGCATGGTGCGCTCGTACGTCACCTGGCCACTATCGTCGGGATTGGTAGCCGTGATGTAGGCATCCCGCGAGCGGAATGCGATGCGGCTGTGGCGCGCGCCGACCAGCACGGACCAGCGGGATGCGAACTGCCACCAGGCTTGCGCGTACTGGTCGACATTCCACACCTGGTTGCGCTCGTCGCGACGCAACGCGCCCCGCACGCCCAGCGCCGGGCCGACGAAATTCTCGTAGCCGCGACGATGCTGGCGCTGCCGATCGGCATTCGCGCCTGCGCTGACCTCGAACGCACGCCCGGCAAGCTCACCCGTCCATGACCAGCGCAGGTCGGCTCCGCCGTAGTCGTTGTCGAGATCGATCACGCCGCCGGCGTTGAGGGGATTGGCCTGCGCCGCGCCCGGCAACGCGAGATACTGCTCGACGTCGCGGCGTCCACCATAGGCCATCGCCCGCAGCAGGTGTCCGCTGGCGAAAGGCCATTCGTACACGGTGCCCAACTGGTCCTGCCGGACGGATTTGCGCGTGTCGAACTGGGTCGCCACCGACGTTGCCTGGCGCGGATCCTGCCATGCCTGCGCACGCGTGAGGCCGAGGGGGTCCTTGGCGTCGGGCGCGTCGAAATGGTTGAGGACCAGGTCCAGCGTGGCACGGCCGGGCTTCAACCGGACTTTCGCATTCAGCGATTCGCGGCGCGCGGCGCTATGCGCGCGGTAGCCGTCCGTCTCCAGCATCGACGCCGCCACGCTGTAACCCGCCACATCGCCGGCACCGCGCACCCGTGCACCCAGCACGCGGTTGCCGTGGCTGCCCGCGCCTGCCTGCACCCGGGCCTCATGACCCTCCCCGGGAATGTCGCTCCACAGTTGGATCACGCCGCCTGAAGAGTTGCCATGCAAGGCGGAGAACGGACCACGCAGCACTTCCACGCGATCCGCGCCCTGCATGTTGAAATGGGATACCTGGCCCTGCCCGTCGGGCATGGTCGCGGGCACGCCATCGGCGTACAGGCGCAGTCCGCGCACGCCGAAGGTGGAGCGCGCGCCGAAGCCGCGGATCGAAAGCTGCGTGTCCTGCGCCAGATTCTGCCGTTCACGCGCACGCAATCCGGGGATGCCGTCCAGCACTTCCGACAATGCGGAAAGAGGTCGCGCACCACCATCGCCCAACACCACGGTATTGACGGAGGCCGGCACGTCGAAGGCATCCACCGATTCGAGGCGCGTGGCGGTGACCACGATGCGGTCAAGCGTCTCTGCAGCCACCCGCTGCTCATCCGCCGCCATCGCGGCGGCGCACGGGATCAGCAGCAGGGTGCCGGTTTTCCAACGGATTCGCGACATCGCTTGCATGCATGGACCGGAAGGCGGGGCGATGGCGCGGAGCACAGGCCAGCGAAAAGTCCGCTCCGCCAGTTCCAGGCGCGGAATACGTACGTTCAGCCCATCCTGTCGCTGCTGACCATCCACCAGGGATTGGTAGGCCTGCAACCGGATGAATCTGGCAGGCCGTCGCGTGTTCCGACATTCATCCGCGCATGAGACGTCAGTGACTCGCTTGCGGACGCACTTTCTGCTTGAGAAGGATCACGCGGAACATCTTCGTACAGCCCGACGCCTTCCTGCAACAAGCGGTCTCATCCATCCGTTCAATCCGCACACAAGGGCAGACACCGGCTTGTACCTGCCATGCCGCGCACGGGCATCAACACGTGACGCCCGGTCGGCTGTTCCGGAGAGCATGCGAAGTATCGGGGCCATCGCCCGCGTGCTGGTCATGAATCCCGGGCCTGCGCTGCCCTCCGGATGGCGGCGCCGCGCGGGAATTCAGTCTTCCGCGACATCGGATTCCCGCATCGCCGTCGCATCCCGTGCCGGCACCGTCCGTGGCGCACCACTCCGCGCCATCGCTTCGAATACGCCATCACGACGTACCCAGGCGTGATACAGGGCGGCGCCCAGGTGCGCCATCACCAGTGCGAACAGCGCGTAACCAAGCACGCCATGCGCGCCGCGCAACCAGGCGTAGAGCGTCGGGTCGTGCGGGACGAGCGCAGGCAGTGCCAGCGTGCCGACCATCTGCACCGGATAACCGCCTGCCGACACCGTCGCCCAGCCCAGCAGCGGCATGGCCAGCATCAACGCGTAGAGCAGCCCGTGCGAGGCCTTCGCGGCGATCACCTGCGGACGTGGCAGGTCCGCAGGCAGCGGAGGCGGCGGACTGCGCCAACGGTGGTACAGCCGCACCAGCGCCAGCAGCAGGATGGCGATGCCGAGCGGCCGGTGCAGATCGATCAGCACGGGGCGCAGCGCCAACGAGGCGACCATGCCCACGCCGATGAACAGCATCGAGAGGATCAGGACGGCCATGCCCCAATGCAGCAGACGGGCAAGCGCATCGAAATGTCCGTGGCGATTCATCGCGCGGCCTCCCCGTCATCGCCCCGGGCGGTCTCGCGCTCTCGACGGTTGAACGACACCGCATAGGCCGCCGCGCGCGCCGCCAGGATCGGATCGCCGGAAAGCGCGATGCCTTCCGGCACCACCGTCGGGTCGTAGTTCACGTCGCGGCACGGGCCGGTGGCCTGCGGCTGGCTGCGCTCCAGCACCAGGACGCCGGCCACGTGCTGCGGACGGTCTTCGGGCCAGGCCTGCGATGGGTCGTCGACCGGATCGCCGGCTGCCGCCTCGGTGACGACCAGGTTCCAGCGCAGCGGACCCTGCTGCAGGCGCGCCTGGAGATCCTCATGCAGATAGTCCGCATCGGCATGCTCGCGTTCTGCATCGCCCAGGGGTTCGAAGGGCGCCTGTGGCTGCATCGACCAGCGCACGAAGCGTTCGCGTCCGGCGGCATCGATGAAGCGGAATGCGTTGACCCCGTTGTAGGCCGTGTTCGCCCAGCTGCTCGACCAGGCGGCGGATTTCGCCCACGCCTGGAACCGCTTCGCCTCCGGATACTCGGCAAGGAACGCCGCCATCCTGTCCGGATCCGGCTTGCCCGTTGCCGGATCCGGACGCGATGCCAGCAACTGCGCGTGGAATCCGGCCGGCGTGGCCACGGCGAAGAAGGGGAAGCTGTTCATCGCCATGCGCCACTCCTGTCCATCGTCGGTCTTCAGCAACAGCGCCAAGCTGCGTACCCGCGCCTGCGCATCGAGCGCATGCGGATCGGCGCCCCCGATCGACAGCCGGCCCTGCACCGCCGTGCGTGGCTGATGGAACACCCGTGCACGCGACAGCTGCGCGGCTTGCGCTGAAGGTTCGAAATAGCCGGCCACGCAGACGCCTTTGCTGTGCGCGCGACGGAAGCCGGGGTAGGGCTTGCCGCCCTCGATGGCATCCACCAGGCGCGGCGCTGTCAGGCGATCCCTCCCGATCCAGCCTCCCACCCAGGCGAACGCCGCGGCCAGGACCAGGAGGAGCGTGGCGATGGCGACCAGGGCCGGCCACGGCGCGGTGGAGGTTGTCGGCGGGAGCGGATCGGGGGGAGGGCTCGACATGGGGAGTTCCTGCAGCGTGGGATGACGGTAGGACGCCGCGTGGCGCGATTTATTCCCGCTGCCGCGGGTGTCGCGCCCCCTCGTCACGGGCCATGCGGAATAATCCGGCCTGCCCATGCGTCCCACCCCGGACCCCGCACCGCGTGCTCGCCCATGCCTGCTTCACCGCCACTGGATGATGACACCCTGCGCGTGCTGATCCCGCGCCTGCGCCGGTTCGCACGCTCGCTGGCGACCGACCCCGCAGCGGCCGACGACCTGGTGCAGGCCACGCTGGAACGCGCGTTGACCCGCGGCGACACCCGGCGCGACGAAGCCGCCTTGCAGCCCTGGCTGTTCTCGGTGCTGTACCGCCAGTTCGTCGACGACCATCGGCGCGCGGCGCGCTGGAAGCGCATCGCATCCCTGTTCGCCACCGAAGACGCGCATCGCCCGCCAACGCCGGATCAGGTCTTCGACGCTCGCACGTCGCTGTCCGCGTTCACCCGCCTGCCAGCGGACCAGCGTGCCCTGCTGATGCTGGTGAGCGTGGAGGGCCTGGCATATCGCGAAGCGGCCGAAGTCCTTGGCATTCCCATCGGCACGGTGATGTCGCGCCTGTCGCGGGCGCGGCAGGCATTGCGTGCGATGGACGACGAAAACGACCCTGCCGCTCCCGTGCTGAGGGCCCTGCGATGAACATCGATGCACTGCACCCCTCCCCCGACGACAGCGAGCTGCATGCCTACGTGGATGGCAGGCTCCCCCCTGCACGCCGGGCCCAGATCGAAGCCTGGCTCACCGCCCACCCGGCGCATGCCGTCCAGGTGGAAGGCTGGAAGCAGGATGCCGAGCGGCTGCGCACCCTGCATGCACACCCGGAGCACTGGAGCTCGAACGCGGCGCTGGAACCGGCCCAGGTGCGCCGCCGTCTCGGCGCGCGCAGGCGTGCCCGCCTGGGCATCGCGGCGGCGATGCTGCTGGCCTTCGGCGTGGGCGGCGGCGTGGGTTGGCAGGCGCGCGACATGCGGCCGGGGCAGGCCGCGTTGCCGATGGCGGATGCCGTCGCCGCGTATCGCCAATACGTGGATGCCGATGCGCCGCCGATGGAGTTCGATGCCAGCCGCGCCGACGATCTGCAGCGCTGGCTGCACCGCCATTTCGGCGAAGCGGGACGGGTGCCCGACCTGCGCGCGGCCGGCTACCGGTTGATGGGCGGGCGATTGCTCTCCACCGAACAGGGCGCCGCCGCGATGCTGGTCTATCAGGATGGATCGGGCGCACGCGTGGGCTTCTACCTGCGTCCGCGCGGCCAGTTGCGTGGCCAAGGCCAGCGCCGCGATGGCGACCTGCTGGCGCGGTATTGGTCGGTGCGCGACACCAGCTTCGCACTGGTCAGCAATGCAGCCGACGCCGCGGCCTCCGGATTGCCCCGCCTGCTGGACAACGGGTGAAGACGTTGCGCGGCTTTCAGGGGCGACGTCCGGCCCGGATCCCACTGGCCGGGGCCAGCACCTGCCGGGATCGCCCCGGCAGCCGTTTCATCCTGCCGCTGCGGGGAGTACGACCCTGAACGTGGTCCCGACGCCCACCTGGCTCTGTGCCGTGATCGCACCGCCTGCCCGTGTCACCAGGTCGCGGATGACGGAAAGGCCAAGACCGGTGCCCTCGCCCGCTGGCTTGGTGGTGAAGAAGGGGTCGAAGACACGCGCCAGCACCTCTTCCCCCATGCCGGCGCCGGTATCGGCGAACTCCAGCACGCTGCCACCGTCGTCACCTTGCGCGACGCCGATGGAGAAGACGCCGCCATGGGGCATTGCATGATCCGCGTTGGCCGCGATGTTGAGGACCATGAGCTCGAACCGGTCCCTGTCCATCCGGATCGGCGATGGGGCATCGCCCAGGGCGAACCGCAGTTCCACCTCGGGCTTGAGCAACTGGCGCAGCATGGACTGGACGTCCGCCAGGGCGCTGGCGGCATCGAAGGTCTCTTCCGCGTAGTCGTCCTGGCGCGCGAACGTCATCAGCTTGTGGGTCAGCAGCGTCGCCCGACGCGCCGCCGCCTCGATGCCTTCGAATGATGTCCTGCCGTCTTCAACCTGGCCCGCCCTGAGGCCCTTGCGCGCATAACCGCTGATCACGGCCATGATGTTGCCGAAATCGTGCGCCACACCTCCCGCCAGTCGACCCACCGCCTCGACCTTGCGCGCGTGGATGAGTTGCTCCTGTGCGAGCTCGCGTTCGTTGATCTCCTGCAGCAGGCGCTGGTTCGCCGCCGCCAGCTGGTTCCCGCGCTCCGTGGCTTCGCCCAGGCTCTGGCGCAACGCGGCCGAACTGCGGTCGAGCACGATGGCGATCATCAGGAACATGGCGGCACTGAACGCGGCGTCGCCGTACAGCGCGGCGGCATCGCCCTGGCGGGACACATCCACCGAGATGCCCAGGAAGAACGCGGCCACGATGCAGGCGAACATCAGCCAGAGCGCCGCCCTGCCCACCACGAGCCCCGCGATCGCCATCCAGATGACCAGCACGGGCTGCTCGAAGCGTTGGGCACCGAACCCGGTGGCCAGGTAGGCAGGCACCACGGAGGCGGCGAACACCACCAGCAACAGCCGCGAAGCCCACGCGAAACGTCCATGCCGGATCAGCGCGAAGCTGATGGCCGCGGCGGCGCACACCGACAGGCTCAGCGCCATGCTGGTCAATTCGCCCGGCCGCCACGGGATATCGACCGCAAAGGCGCGATACGCCCACGCCAGCGCAGGCAGCACCGCCAGCAGCGACGAGATCAGTTGCAGCATCGGCGCATTGCGCCTGTCGACCGGGTCGGCGATGGGTACATCGCGCCACCAGGCCATGGGCGCGCGCCACAGGCGGGCCAGACGCGATGCCGGAATACCCTGGCGCCCGCGGGCGACGAGGATGTCGCCCTCACTCATGAATCCGCTCTCCGGACGACCGGACGACGCGCAGGTTTCCCATCACTCCACTCCATCCAACCACGAAGACGGGTGAAGTATAGGCGTTACTGTGAGTCGACCCGGGCGGACTGGACGAGCAGCCGCACTTCGACGCGGCGATTGGGGATCAGGCATTCGCGCAGGGCCGCCTGGGGCTTCACACCGTCGCACTGCTGGACCTGCTCCACGTCACCCTTGAAGGTGTACGCGATCATGGCCGGATCGATGCCGCGCTCCATGAGCAAGGCCTGCACGGTCTGGGCACGCCGTTCGGAGAGCGCCTGGTTGTAGTCGAATCCGCGCCCCTGCAGACGGTCGGCGTGGCCCACCAGTTCCACGCCCGTCAGCGTCAGTCCTTCCTTGGGCAGGCGGGCCAGTTCGCGATCGAGGCTCCACAGCGAGTAGACCCGGATGTCGTCGCGACCGGAGCGGTCGAACTCGAACAGCACGTTGACGGTCAGCGCGGTGCCGGCGGGCACTGCGGCGGGTGCGTCGGGAGCGGCGCCGCATTGGCGCGCCATGGCTTCGGCGTCGCTGATCCAGTCCTCGGCGATCTGGATGTAGGGCTTGGCGTGGCGCCACTGCTGCTGGTTGAACTCGTTGCCCGCGTGCACCAGTTCCACTTCGCCACAGGCCACGGCCTGTTGCGCGCAGCCGAAGCCCGGCGTGCCGTGGATGGCACGCAGGCGTTGCCACAGGTCCTCGCGCACGCGTGCGGCACCGTTCACCAGCGGGGTGTCGGTCGGCAGCGGTGACACGCCCTGTTCCATGCCGACGATGAGCTTCTCCGATTCGGTCAGCGCTTCCTGCGGGAAGTCGCTGCGGTCGTTGCGGCTGTATTCGTGGAAGGACACGTCCAGCCAGCACTGCGCCTTGGACAGGTGGTAGTCGCGCACCGGGCGGCCGGCATCGTTGAGCGCCTTGATGCGCCCCTGCGTGTGCTCGTAGCCGGACAGGTCGGCGTGGATGGCCTCGTCGGTGATCCGGTCGCGTTGCGGGGAGAGCACGGTCTGCTGCGCGCTGGCGCCGATGGCCAGGGTGGCGAGGACGGCGGCGGCGAGAAGGGTGGGCTTGGTGATGGTCATGTCGTGTTTCCTCAGCGCACCGGGTCGCGGTAGCGGACGTCGTCTCTACGGAAAAGGTCTTCGTCGAACTTGAAGCGCAGCCGGATGAACGCGCCCTGCTGCGTGTACTCGTAACCGGTCAGGTCCTCGTCGCCGCGGAAGCCCGTGGCGTTGTAGCCCGCCGACAGCCAGAGGTTCTGCCGCAGCAGCCGCCCCACTTCCACGCCGAACGCATACTGGTTGGCGCCGTCCTGGCCGCGGAACGCGGAACCCAGCACGCCGATGTCCCAGTTCTCGGTGATGTCGTAGACCACGCGGCCGGAGACCAGCACCGCGTTGAAGTCGTCATCGACGCGGCCGGTGTCGGCATAGAAGAAGCTGTCCTGCTGCCACTTCGCGGCCACGCGGCCGGTCAGCCACCACGGCCGCGACGGATGCCAGTCGGCATGCGCCGAGACGATGTGCGCGCTGGTGCGGATGTCCTGGCCCGTGTCCGAACCGAAGCCCGAGCCGTCCATGCCGCTCTCGTCCTTCTCCAGCTTGTACTCGTAGCGGGCCAGCGCGTTGACGCGGTTGGTGTCCGTGTCGCGGTACGCCGCACCGATCTGGAAACGGTCCTGCAACACGTCGCCGCGCGCGTCGTACTCGGTGCGCAGCAGGTAGTTGCGTGCCAGCAGCGTCCAGTCGCGGCTCAGCTTGCGGGCCGCCAGGAACTGCAGCAGCGTGGTGTTGTAGCCCTCGTTGGTCGGCGTGCCGGCCACGTCGTCGGAGATGCGGTGCTCCACGCGCACGCTGCCGCGCCACATCGGATTGGCGGTGTAGTCCAGCGCGACGCCGATGCCGGTCGAATCGCCGACGTTGCCGGAGATCACGTTGGTATGTTCCAACGACGTATCCAGGCGCAGGCCCTCGCGCAGGTCCCAGCGGTTGCGGATGCCCGACGCGGCCTGGATGTCGCGGCCCGCGATGGCGTCACGCAGCCGGTACTCCGAGAACAGCTGGGTATCCTTGATGAAGCTGGTATCCACGCCCAGCGCGAGCGTGTCCGCTTCGCGGCCATCCTGGGTCAGGCCGTTGACGCCGCTGATGCCGGTCTGCTTTTCGTAGCGTCCATACACGCGACTGCGTTCGCGCAGCTGGTAGTCCATGCCGAGCGCCACGCGGTTGCGGTCCTCGCCATGGATGTCCTGCTCCACTTCGCCGCCGAGGCTGAAGCGATCGCTGGCGCGATAGCCCACGCCGATGCGCAGCATGTCCGAGGACAGTTCGGTGCCCACCGGCAGGCCGCTGGCCACGTCGTTCGGATTGCCGCTGCTGATGATCGGCAGGCCGGTCAACGGATCGAGCGGTTGCTGGCCATAGCCCAGCGCACCACCGCCGGCGCCGGTGGCATAGCCGCCGGACAATCCGCCGATGTTGCCGTAGCCGCTGTTGGTGGCCCAGGTGTAGTAGGCGCCCACGGTCTCGCGGATGGCGCGGTAGCCGACATCCAGCGTCAGCTTGTCGGTCAGCTTCACCCGCGTGCCCGCGCTGGCGGCGTTGCGTTCGCCCCCATCGGGATTGCGGTCTTCGCTGCGCAGCCCTTCGGCATACAGCTCGAACCGGTCGTTGAGACGCCAGCGCGTGGTCAGGCTGTACTCGCCGCGGCCGCCGTACAGCGGCGAAGCGGGATTGTTGAACTCCGGATCGGACTGGCCGGCGAACAGCTTCAGGTCCACGTCCTCGCTGGCGTGTCCCAGCTCCACCCGCCACGCGTTGCCTTCCACCAGCCCGCTGAGGCCCTGCAGCGCGGGCGTGCCGTACTGGTTGACCGAGTTGGTGTTCACTTCGCTGCGCGTGCGCGCGGCTTCGGCCACCAGCCACGTGTTCGCGCCCAGGCGGTAGCCGATGTTCGCGCTGCCCATCTCGAAGGCGGCGAACGGATTGCGGTCGTCCACGTACGAGCCGCCGATCTCGCCGTGCTCGCCCACGCGCAGCTGCGCATCCGCGCCCAGTACCAGGAACTTTTCGGTGCCCTGGTCCAGTTCGTAGGTGATGCGCAGCGAAACGGGGTTGAGGTCGCTGTCGAACGACGGCAGGAAGCTGTTGAGCAGGATGCGCCCGGAGAACGGCTCGAAGCTGTAGTCCACCAGCCGCCCCAGCGGACGCACCGAGACGATGCGCGAAGGCTGGTTGCGATCGCGGACGACCACTTCCACGCGCTCGCTGCCTTCCAGCACCGCATTGTTGCGCAGGCCGTAAGGACCGCTGCCGGAGGCGGGCAGTTCCTCGATCACCTGGCGCAGCGAATCCTCGATGGCGAAGACATTGCCGCGCACGCGTGCATTTTCAAAGTGCCAGCCCAGGCCGGTGGCGGTGCGGTTGTAGGTGCCCAGCACGCGCGGCGCGGCGCGGGTGCCGGCATCCACGCCAGTCTGCGTCGCGAGGTTGTCGCCGGTCTGGAAATCGCCATACAGCAGGTAGCTGCGGCCCTTGTCCACGCGTACGTACAGGCGTTCGGCCGAACGCGCATCGAAGCCGCGCAGCGAGGCGTCGCCGTATACGGGGTAGAACTCTTCCGGCTGGATGTCGCGCAACAGGCGGGCACGCACCTCCTTGTCGGAATCGTAAGCCGCGGTGAGAAGGTACTCCCCCTTGATGGTGCCCTTGGCGAAGAACGCCGCACGCGCCGCACCGTTGGCCTTGCCGCTGTTGAACTGCTTCTCCCAGCGACGGATCTCGCGCTCGAAGCCATCGCCGCGCTGGGTGCCGTTGATCAGCCCGTCGCCGTTGCGGCGGAAGTTGATCACGCCTTCGATCAGGCCGGTGGCGATCATGTCGCGCATTTCCGGCACGAAGCCGACCACGCCCTCGGCGCTGTGCGCGCCCGACGTCACCCGCAGCAGCACGTCCTGCGGATCATGCGGCGCGAGCAGTTCGAATTCGGCCCTGCCGTCGCGCACGGGAAGCTGCACGCCGGGCGTGGCCTTGTCGGCGTCCAGCCGGCCGGGACCGAGTTCGTCCGTGCGTCCGTCCGGCAGCTTGATGCGCCCACCGGTGTGCTCGATGGTGGCGAACGCGTCGCCCGCCATCGGCTTGCCGTCGGCATCGAACAGCTGCACCACCACGCGCACCGGCGACTGGCCATCGGCCGGGACGCCGTCGCGGTCGACATCGACTACCACGCGGTCGACACCCGCGTTGACGCGGTAGTCCACGTTGCCCGGCTGCGCGTACAGCGGTTGCGAGGCGGTGTCCTGCAGCTGCGGGGATTGCGGGAACAGGGGCGTGCCCTGCCCCAGCACGGGCGTGAAGCGCTGGTCGCCGGACACGGTCTGCGCCGTCGCCAGCGTGGGCACGATGGCCAGCGCGAGGGCGAGCGCCAGCGGATGGTGGGAATGACGCGTGACACGCATGGGCTTGGCTTCCGACGGGGCTGAGGGGCGGGAGGGGATGCGGCTCATGGCTGCACCTCCGTGCCTTCATCCCCGTCCGTGGCGGTCGGCCTCGGCGCGACGATCGGCTGCTGGTTGGCCGAATCGGTGGCCTGCTGCGGCGCGCGCGCCGGCTTGCTGTCGAAGCGCAACGGTTGCTGGTTGCGTTCGGTCTCCGGCGCGCGGATCTCGCCCTGCGTGCGGCGCGCCTTCACCTGTTCCATCACCGGGTTGGAGCAGCTGCCCTCGATGAAGTCCGCGCGGTGCAGCTCGCCGTTCTTCAGGTCGATGAAGAGGCTGTCCGCATCGCCCAGGTTGCGGTTGCTGCTGGTGGTCAGGCGCGAGCCGACCGGCAGCGTGGACGGATCGACCTTCAGCGTGTGGCTCTTCGGCGGCAGGCCGCAGTAGCTGTACTTGCCTTCCGAGTCGCTGACCATCCAGGTGCCGTCCTCGAAGTACATGCGTACGCCGGGGATGCCGATCTCTTCGCGGTCCTGCACGTGGTTGACGTTGCAGTCCACGAAGATCTTGCCCAGCACGCAGCCTTCGTCGGTGAACACGCCACCGCTGACAATCACGCGGTACTCGGCCGGATTGGACGGCACCACGCCGCCGTTCGGGTACGGCGTCAGCGTGGTCGGATCCACGCAACCGCCCTCGATGGAACAACCATGGGCACGCGCCCGGTTGATGCCGTCGCCCTGCTGGCTGCCCACGCCGACGCGCACGCGGTAGCTGAGCGTCTTCTGCGCGCCCACCGCGAGCGGACCGACATCGAACACCAGCGTCGGGCCGGGCTTGCCCAGCGGATTGGCGATGCCCGCACCATCGACACGCGCGGTGCCGTCGATGAAGGTGAACCCGTGCGGCAGGCGGTCGACCACGTTGACCGTGCCCATCGACGCACCCGCCGTCTGGCGGATGGTGATGGTGTAGACCAGGCTGTCGCCCACTTCCACCGTCTTGCGGTCGCCGGTCTTGGTGATGACCAGGCCCGGTGCGACCTGCGGGTCGAGCGGGATGTGGTTGTGCACCGGCACTGCCACGCCCGAACCGAGCGTCAGCTCCAGGTAGTAGCGGGTTGCCGTGCCCACCGGCGCCGTCGGCGCGGTGGCATTGGTCTGCACCGGATGCCCCACGCCCGGCGTGGACGGCGGCGACAGCGGCGCGGTTTCCGCCGGGATCATCCCGGACTCGAACGCGTAGCCGGCCGGCGGCGTCACTTCCAGCTGGAAGCGGCACGAGGCAGGCGCATCCGGACCGAGCAGGAACTGGTAGAAGCCTTCCGCACCGACCGTCATCGACACCGACGTGCCCTGCACGGTGTAGCCGCCCAGCGCGGCGTTCAGCACGTGCTGCTCGGGCGCGTAGCCCGCGCAGGTACCCACCGGCGTGAGCGTGACGCGTGAACCGGGGACCGGCGTGCGCGTGGTCGCGTCGTACACCACGCCACCGGGATTCAGCGGCAGGCTCTGCTGCGGCAGGTTGGCGCCCGGCGCCAGTACCACCGCCAGATGCGTGAAGCCGCTGTCGCTGCTGCGGCACGAACTGGCCGTGCCGTTGGCGACGGCACTGCCCGCATCGCACGGCACCGGCGGACCGGTGACGGTTTCGCCGCTGACCGGCAGGCCCCAGACCACGCCCGTCGCCGGGTCGCGGAAACGGATGGCCAGCGGGATGCCCGGCACCTGGTCGGCGATCGAGTACGTACCGTCCGCGCCCGTGGTCGCCGTGCCGACGACCTGGCCGCTGCCGTTCACCACCTCCACCACCCAGCCGGACAGGCGACGGTCGCCGCCATCGATCAGGCCGAACTCGCTGCCCTGGTCGAACCACACCGTGCCCGACACCGACGCAGACAACTGCACGGCGGTGGGCAGGCGGCACGCGTTCTGCGTGATCGCCGGATCGCACACCGGCAGATCGGCCGGATTGCCTTCGAAGTCGGCGCGCTCGTCGGTGGTCGGCGTGCGGAACTCGTTCTCGCCGCCGCCTTCCACCAGCACGGCGTTGTTGACCGGCGAACCGGTCGCCGCCGAGGCATCCACGCGGACCTGCGCGATGATGGCATCGGCCAGCGTGGCACCCGCCGCGATTACCGCACTGCTGCTGCAGCGGAAGCGGTTGTCGCCGGAAGCGCCGGTGCAGGTCCAGCCGTTGCCGGTCGGCGTGGCCGCCAGCGTGAGGCCGGCCGGCAGGCGGTCTTCCACCACGTACTCACCCGCGCTCGGCTGCTGGCCGATATTGCGCACACGGATGGTGTAGCTCCCCGGGTTGTTGACGGTGAACGTGGTGGGCGTAGCGGTCTTGCTGACCACCAGGTCCGGCGAATCGCCGATCTCGCCGAAGTTGTTGTCGACGGAATCGCCGCCCGGCGGCAACACGATGCCGCTGATGGCCGATGGCGTGGTGCTCACCGGCGTGGCAACGCCCACCGACGTGCCATCGAGGGTGCCCGGCGTGGTGATGCCGTTGAGCGTCTCCGCCGGCTGGGTGGGCTCGGTCACCGTGTAGGTGCCCGGGCGCAGGTCGTCGAAGCGGTAGCGGCCTTCGCTGTCGGTGGTGACGGTGACGTCGACCGTTTCGCCCAGCTCATTGGTGCCGGTCAGCACGACCTGCACGTTGGGGAAGCCGCCTTCGCCGGCATCGATCACGCCGTTGTTGTTGCCGTCGTTGTAGACGCGGCCGGCGATGCTGCCCGAAGGCACTTCACCGAAGTTGTTGCCGCTGGCTTCCTCGCCCACGCCCAGCACGACAGTGCTGATCACCGACGGTGCGCTGGTCGGCGGCGTGGCGGTGCCGCCACCCGTGCCAGGCACGGTGGTGCCGTTGAGCGTGCCGGCCGGCTGGTCGGGCTCGGTGATGGTGTACGTGCCCGGCGGCAGTTCGGTGAAGGCATAGCTGCCATCCGGCTGCGTGGTCACGTCGCGGGTGATGGTGTTGCCGGCCAGGTCGGTGCCGGTCAGGCGCACGACCACGTTGCCGATGCCCTGCTCGGACGGGTCGATGACGCCGTCGTTGTCGGTGTCTTCCCACACGCGGCCGCTGATCGCGCTGTTCAGCGGAATCTCGCCGAACAGGTTGTCGACCGATGCGCTGCCCGGCGTGGTCAGGTCGATGGTGCTGATCGCGCT
This sequence comes from Pseudoxanthomonas sp. LARHCG66, assembly GCF_052871755.1. NCBI lineage: Bacteria > Pseudomonadati > Pseudomonadota > Gammaproteobacteria > Lysobacterales > Lysobacteraceae > Pseudoxanthomonas > Pseudoxanthomonas sp. LARHCG66. Next base: position 1,408,762 of record NZ_JBIXJW010000001.1, read on the forward strand.
GGGCACGGTGGCGATCGGTGTGGCGGTGCCGGTCGACGTGCCGCCGACGGTGCCCGCGACGGTCTGGCCGTTGCTGGTGCCGGTGGGCTGCTGCGGTTCGGTCACCGTGTAGGTGCCGGGACGCAGGCCACCGAAGGCGTAGTCGCCGTTCGCATCGGTGGTCGTGGTCACCGACACCGACGCGCCGGTGTCATCGGTACCGGTCAGGGTGAGGGTCACGCCTTCGATGCCGGTTTCGGCCGCGCCCGACTGCACGCCGTCGTTGTTGGCGTCGAAGAACACGCGGCCGGACAGCGACACGCCCAGCGTTTCACCGAAGTTGTTCTGTACCGAATCGCCGCCCGCGGGCAGGACGATGCCTGCGATGGCGCTGGGCAGGGTCGTCACGGGCGTGGCGGTGCCGCTGCTGCTGCCACCGACAGTGCCGGCCACCGTGATGCCATTGAGCGTGGTGACGCCCCCCACGACGGGCTGCGCAGCCTGCTCGGTCACCGCATAGGTGCCGGCCAGCAGATCGCCGAAGCGGTACTCGCCATTGGCGTCGGTCACGGCGGCAGCGACGGCATTGCCCAGCGCATCCAGCGTGCCGGCAGGCAGGCTGACGCTGACACCGGCGATGCCGTTCTCACCCGCTTCGCGCACGCCGTTGTTGTTGGCATCCAGCCACACACTGCCGGACAGCGATGCCGCCAGTTCGCCGAAGTCGTTGCCGCTGGAACCGGCGGCCGGCAGGTTGGTCAGCGTGATGCGGTTGGAGGTGTTCTCCTGCCCATCGGCCAGGCCGGTGGGCTGCGTTTCGACGATGCGGTAGTTCTGCCCCGTGATCGCGCCGCCGTAGCTGTAGCCGCCGTTCGCATCGGTGGTCAGCGTGACCGGCGGCAGATCGTCGCCAGTGCCGAACACGCCATCCGGGCCGGCGCCTTCGATGACCACGGTGACGCCGGGGATGCCGGGTTCGCCACCGTCCTGGTCGCCGTTGTCGTTGCGGTCCAGATAGACCGTGCCGCTGATGACGGCATTGGCGAGTTCGCCGAACAGGTAGCCGGTGGCCGCCTGGCCCGCAGTGATCGCGATGCCGTCGATGACGTTCGACGTGGTGGCGCTGCCCGGCGTGGCGGCATTGCCCGGCGTGTGCCGGCCATCGATGTAGCCGGTGGGCTGCGTCTCGGTGATCGTGTACGTGGTACCGGCCTGCGGCGGCAGCAGGTCGCGGAATACGTACGCACCGGCCGCATCGGTCTGCGCGGTGACATTGACCGCATTGCCCAGCACATCGGTGCCGGTCAGCGTCACGGTGACGTTGGCGATCGGATTCTCGCCACCGTCGAAAGTGCCGTTGTTGTTGTTGGCGGCAGTGGCCGAGAAATCCTCGAACACCAGGCCCGCCAGCGAACCCAGCGTTTCACCGAAGTCGTTGCCGGCGGAACCGGCCGGCGGCAGGTTGGCGATGTCGATGGCGTTGGTGGGATTTTCGGTGCCGTCGGCATAGCCCGCAGGCTGCGTTTCGCTGACGCGGTAGTCCTGCCCGACCACCAGGCCGGCGAACTGGTAGGCGCCATTGGCATCGGTCTGCACCGTCACCGGTGCCGGATCATCGCCATTGCCGAAAATGCCGTCGGCGCCCGCACCGGTCAGCGTGACGCTGACGCCCTGCAGCCCGCCGTTGGGACGCGAATTGACCGTGCCGGCGTCACCGCCGTCGAAGTTGCCGTTGCCATTGCGGTCCACGTAGACGCTGCCGGAAATACCGGCCACGGCGTCTTCGCCGAAGTTGAACACGGTGCCGTCGGTACCCGCACCCAGGTCGATGCCACTGATGCGGTCGGTGGTGGCGGCATCACCCGCCACACCGGTGCCCGGCGTACAGCCCGTGGCGCACGGCGCGCCGCCGACCTGGCCGGGATTCACTGCCGTCGGACGGTTCTGGTAGCTGCCGGTGGGCAGCGCTTCGCGCAGCGTGTAGACGATCAGCGGATCCAGATTGCTGAAACCGTAAGCACCGCTGCCATCCGTCGTCGTCGTCGCGACGACGGCACCAGTGCCGGCGTCGAGCAGTTCGACCGTGGCGCCGCTGATGGGCGCATCGCCCGCGTCGCGGATGTCGTTGAAGTTGCCGTCGATGTAGACGAAGCCCGACAGCGCCGGGCGGCGCACTTCAGGGAAGTCGTAGCGCACGCCGGCCTGGTCGGCGCCGACCGGGATGGCGGCGATGACCGAGTTGGGCGAACCGGCGCTGTAGGTGCCACCCAGCGAAGGCTCCGCGCCACCGCTGGTGGGCAGGGCCGCGGGACTGTTGACGAAGCCGGCAGGCTGCGTCTGCGTCAGTGTGTAGCCGGCGGCATCGGCCGGCGACAGATCGGTGAAGCTGTAACTGCCGTCGGCAGCGGTGATGGCACTGCGATTGACGGCGTTGCCGTACGCATCGATGCCGGTCAGGGTGATGGTCACGCCCGCGATGGCCGGCTCGGTGGCTGCACCCTGGTGGGTGCCGCCGTTGGCGCCGGTGCGGTCACGATCTTCGAACACCACGCCCGCCAGGCTGGAGCGCGTGATGCCCAGCGGCACGGTGGTCGTGTTGTTGCCCGGGACCGGATCGACCTGTTCGGTCACGATGGTCGCGGTGTTGTTGCTGGTACCGCCAGCGGGATACGCATCCCAGCGCGCGGGCACGATGATGCGTGCGCGACCGGTGACGGTCATGTCGCCCAGGTTGCAGGTGACGGTATTGCCCGCCTGGCTGCAGGTGCCCGTCCCGACGGGTTGTTCGTCGCCGCCCGGATCGGGGCCATCCTTCCGCCAGGTGATCGGACCGGTGACGATGAGGTTCGCCGGCAATGTGTCGGTCACCACCGTGCCGGTGCCATTGAGCGGACTGGTACCCGTACGGTCGCGCGAGAGACTCGCACCCGGACCGTTGTTGACCCCGCCGATCACGTAATAGAACGGCTGTCGCAGCGACACCGAGCCGATGGTGGGCGGCAGCGCCACGGCGGGATCCGGGTCGGGTGCCAGCGCGACCATGGTCTTGGTGACGGCCAGGTCGGCGCGCGAACGGATCGTCGTGTCCTGGTCCGCGGTGTTGTTGGCGAGGTTGGTGTCGGTCTCCGCCGAGCTGGCGGTCGCCGAGTTCAGCAGCGTATCGCCGGAGGCGCCGGGCGGCGTCTCGTAGGCATAGCGCAGGTAGAGCGTGCTGGTCTGGCCGGATGCCACCACACCCGGCAGGTTGGTGGAGAAGCCGATGCCCGGCATCACGCAATCCAGCACCAGCGGCGCACCCACTGCAGGGTTGCTGCCTGCGGTCACGCTGCAATCCGTGTCGACGAACGGCCCCGCTGTCGACGCGGACACGCCCAGGAAGCGCACGGTACGGCCCGCGAGCGGCGTCAACGTATCGCTGATGCGGACGTTCGTCGCCACCGACGGTCCGTTGTTGCGCACGGTCACGCGATACGTGATGGCGTTGTTGGCCGGTGTCACGGCGTCGTAGCCCAACGGATCCACGCCGCCGGTGAAGCCGGTATCCACCTTGTTGGTGATCAGGTCCACGCTGCCGCTGTTGAACGGCAGGCTGGCGCTGCGCTGGTCGTCGCCGGCGCTGCCGTCGGTATTGAAGTCGAAGCTGCCATTGGCATCCGAACCACTGGCCGGATCGGGCGTACCGTCGTTGTTGCGGTCGAAGAAGAAGTCCGCCACGTTGGTGAACACGCGTCCGGTGTTGCCGACGTTGACGTTCGGACGGATCACCACGGTCAGGCTTTCGGTCTGGCCATTGGCCAGCGACAGCGGCACGCAGGTCAGCGTGACCTGTGCGGTGCCCGCCGTCGGATTGGCATACGACACGCCACCTGCGGCAGGCGCCGTGGTGATGCCGGGACCGGGCGTGGCGGTGCACGTGGCGGTGCCGCCACCGGTCCGGGTGGCCGACATCAGCACGAAGCCGGCATCGTCGGCGGGCAGCGTGAACACATCGCGGAACACCACGCCCGGCACCGTCGACGGCCCCTGGTTGCGGAACGACATCACGTAGGTCGTGTTGACGCCGGCCTGGCCGGTCGCGCCCGAGGTGATGCTCTTCGCCGTGGTCTGCACGTTGGCGACGCGATCGATCCGCAGCCAGTCCGACGCGTTGTTGTTGGCCGCGTTGATCTCGCCGACCGACCCCGCCACGGCGGCATCGATGCCGACCCCGGCGGTATTGCAGAACGCGTTGGTCGTGGGCACGCCACCACAGGTTCCAGCCCCAAGGCCGGCACTGTCGAAGAGCGCGCGCTGCACCGTCAGTACGATGCTGGCGCTGGCGCCATTCGCCAGGGCCGTGGTGCCGGAACGGCACACGACCGACGCGCCGGTCGTGCAGTTCCAGCCCGCGGGTGCGTTCGCGCTGACGGTGGTGCGGCCGGCCACGAAACCCGGGATCGCATCGTTCACCACGATGCCGGTGGTGCTGTCCGGGCCGTCGTTGGTGATGGTGAGCGTGTAGGTCACCGTGTCCTGCGCGGCGGTCAGCACGTTGTCCGCATCGCCCGGGCCATTGGTCTGCTTGGCGATGCGCAGGTCGGCGCGCTCGTCGGTGGTGCGGGTGCCCGCGCCGCTGCAGTCGTTGCCGGTTTCCGGATCCTGGTCGATGCCGCCGGCCGTCAGCGGTTCGACCGAACCGTTGGAGCCGCCGGTGCACGCGGTATTGGTCAGCGCGCCCGCGGCACGCGCGCGGCTGATGATCTGCAGCTGCGGCGAGTCGCTGTTCACCGCCAGCGGAAGCGAACCGGCATTCAGGTCGCAGGTCACGCGCTGCCGCGCGGGCGGCACGGCGTACGGATTGTCGACCGCGCAGGTCCACGGACCGGACGCGGACACGAACTCCTCACCCGCTGCGAGTTCGTCGACCACCTGCACCTGCCCGCTGGCGGCGCGCGGCCCCAGGTTGCGCACGCGGATCAGCGAGGTCATGCGGCTGTCGGTGTCGGGGCCGATGCCGTCCCACACCGCGACCAGCGCCGGCGACTTGCTCTTGGTCATCGACAGGTCGGCACCGTCGGCCAGCACGGTGAAGGTGACGCTGCCATCGTTGTTGTTCACGCCCAGGACCGGACCGTTCGGATCCGGCGTGGTGGAGGTGATCGTCGCCGTGTTGGTGACGTCGCCGCTGCTGTTGGCGCCCGTGGAGGGCACGGTGGCGACGATGGTCAGTGTTTCCACCGCGCCGACCGGCATGCCCGCCGCGCGCGTGCATGTCCGCGTGCCGTTGGCGCCATCGTTGCTGCAGTTCCAGCCACCCGGCTGGGTGCCGCCGGTGATCACGAAGCCCGCCGGCAGCGCGTCGGTGAGGCTGACGTTCTGCGCCACGCTCGGGCCGAGGTTGCGCGCGGTCAGGGTGAAGGTGACGGACTGGCCCGCGATCGCGGGCGCGGGTGCCGCGGACTTGCTCAGTGCCAGGTCGGCACCCGGCGTGATGCTGGTGGTGACGTCGGCATCGTTGTTGCTCGGATCCGCATCCGGCGTGCCGATGGCTTCCACCGTCGCCGCGTTGATGATGTTGCCGCTGCCGGCGTTCACGCGGGCACGGAAGGTGAAGCTGCTGCTCGAGCCCACCGCCAGCGTGCCGGCGTGGGTCGCGGTCATGGTGCCGCTGTTGAACGTCCAGCCGGCGCCATTGAAGCTGCTGGCCACGTACGTCGTCGCTGCCGGCAGCGTGTCCACGACACGGAAGTTGGTGGATGCGCTCGGACCGTCGTTGAACACGGTCAGCGTGTAGGTGACTTCGGCACCGCCCACCACGGGATCCGGCGTGGCGCTCTTGAGCAGGCGCAGGTCGCCGGCGGTGGTCAGCGTGGTGGCTTCGTTGCGCTGGTTGTTGGCGGTGTTGGTGTCGCTGGCGAAGAATGCATCGCCCGGCGTGAGTGCCGTGATCGGCGTACCGGCCGGCGGTACTGCGGAACCGAATCCGATGGCGCCACGCATCGTCACCGTGCCCGGCGCCTGGCCGCCCGTATCGACGCCGAGCTGGAAACTGACCGGCGCGCCCTGCGCCGTCTGCGTGCCCACCAGTTCGCCCACCGCGCACACCACGCGCGCGGGCACGCCGGCGTCGGCGCTGCAGAACGCCGGCAGCGTGCCGGCCACGGTGCCGGCAGGCAGGTCGAAGATCACCACGGCGTTGGGCACCGTATCGGCGGCACCGTTCTCGACCGTGACGTTGTAGACCACCTCGCCGCCAGCCGGCGTCGGATCGTAGCCCGTGTCGGAAAGGTCCGTGATCTGCAGGTCGGCAGCCAGTGCGGCAGGTGCCAGCAGCCATGTCGCCAGGGTCATCCAGCGCCACGCCCGGCTGCGATTCTGCAGCGACCACCCTGTCGAACCCGCGCGCGCGCGCGCGCATCCGCCGATCAACGTCGGCTCACCCTGCTTGTTCACTGACTTTCCCCTGTTCCGCTTGGCCGGATCGAACCCGGCAAGCCATCAGGACGGCCTTGCCCGCGTCGCGGCGTAAACCGTGGCGGCGGGCGACCCTCGGGATGGCGAGAAGACATCACCGCTCGCGCGGTGCGGTTCCGGTACCGATGTCGGCACCGGATGTGAGAAAAGTCTCTATTGCGCCGGGACGCGCATCAATGACGGTGACTCACCCAAACTCACCGTTTCTCACCGGAAGAGCATCAGGGTGCGAATACGTAGCCGATTCCACGCACGGCGCGCAGCGGCAGCGGCTGCGAAAAACGGCTGTTGACCTTGCCGCGGAGACGATGGACCAGAACGTCCAGCCGATGGGGATCGAAATCCCAGGGCTGATCGGTCAGCACGTCGATCAGGGCCGTCCTCGATACGGGAATGCCAGGCTGCTCCAGAAGCCGTGCCAGGATCGTGCGTTCTGCCTCGCTGAGCGCCAGCGTCCTGGCATCGGGTCCGTGCAACGTCCAGCCCGCATCGGACAACGACCAGACCACCGCACGCGGGTCATCCGATGACGCGCCATTCATGGCAGGCGCGAGCCGGCGATGGAGATTGGCGACGGCCACGGCCAGCACGTCGTAATCGACGGGCTTGGTCAGGAAGAGATCGGCACCTACCGCAAAGCTCTGCGCCATGAGCTTTTTGCCGCCGCGGCCGGTCAGCAGGATGATGCCCACCGAGGCAAGCTGCCGCAGGTGCGATGCCACCCCCAGCCCACTCTCGCCAGGCAGGCCGATGTCCAGGACCACGATGTCGAGCGCCTGGACACTCATGTGGCGATACAGGGCTTCCGCACTCGCCAGCCCGACAACGTCGTAGCCACGCTCGCTCAGCTCCTCAACGATCAGGCCTCGCAGTTCGTCTTCATCTTCGACAACGGCAACGCGTGGAGACGGCAAGTCGTGTTGGCTCATGGAAGGGGAAGTCGACGGCTCAAATGTAGCGTAACTCACATTTCACGGGCGATGTCGACCCCCACGAGGGGAAATCGCGCCGGGTCGCCTTCCCGCGCAACGCGGACCAGGCTGACGCCTGTCCCGGGTCGCAGGTGCGGCAACCGCGCGCGCTCCTACTGCAACGACCACACGCTATGGGGATCGCCTTCGCGGCCCCGTCGCAGGGTCGCCGCCGCCATGCGCTGGAACGCCAGCGCCATGGCCAGCGCCGTTGCATCGGTCAGGGCGCGGTGCCAGTGGCCGTTCCACAGGGCGGCGAACAGGTGTTCACCCGACCCGATCCAACCGGCGACCGGGATGGCCGCGGTCAACAACGCGCACAACCAGAGCAGTTCGTGCGCTGCGCGTGCCGGCGGCCGCAGGAATGCCCATGCGATGGCCGCCAGGAAGACAACGGCATAGCTGCCCGCGATGGATACACCTGGCAGCAGCGCGGCGACGAGGAACACCGCCGATATGCCGGCGATGCACCCCAGGCACACGCCGATGGTCAGGCCGGCCACGAAGCGCGTTTGTCCGGGTTGTTCCACCTGCCGCCGCTTGCGCCGCGCCTCGATCCACAGCAGGTTGCCGCTGTAGAACAGGAACGCACCGGCGAGACCGAGCAGGAAGTACAGCCACTTCACCGCAAACCCGCCGAAATTGCCGTAATGCAGCGTCTGCAGGCCACGCAACATCGACATGCCGGGCGGAAAATCCTTCGGCCCGACGGCGGCGATGACCTCGCCGGTCACCGCGTTGACGGCCACGCCGCCGAATCCGTTGAGTCGACGTTGCGGCGCTTCGCCGTACGCCGTCACCTGGGCATTGGCATCGCCTGCGTCATGGTAGAAGAGACTTTCGGCGGTCATGCCGGGCAGTGCCGTCTCGACCCGCCGCACCAGGTCCGCGACAGGCAGGAAGGGTCTGGCGACCCCGGCCGGCTCGACATGCGGGGCGATCTCGAAATCCTGCTCCAGCACCGTCATCAATCTGTTGTCGAACACCAGGAACTGGAACGGCGCCAGCATCAGGAAGCCGATGGTCAGCACCGCCCCGCTCCAGGCGAAAATCACGTGGAAAGGCAGCGAGAGCACGCCGACCACGTTGTGCGCGTCCTGCCACAGCCGCTTGATGTTGCGGCCCACGCGCAGCGCGAACAGATCCTTCAGGAACACCGGCGCATAGATCACCACGCCGCTGACCAGGGCCAGCCCGTACAGGATGGACACCACGCCGAAGAGATACGTCCCCCAGGTGCGAGGCAGGCCTGCGGTGAAGTGCAGGTCGTAGATGAACTGGACGAATCCGCTGCGCCCGGGCATCTGTTCGAGCTCGCCATCGTCCCTGAACACGAACTTGTGCTGCGTGTCCGTCGCCGTTTCGTACCAGTACGCCGATGGTCGTGGGCCGTGGTCGCCGGGGAGCACGAGCGTCAGCCCCTCCGCCGCCTTCGGCTGCTCGCGCAGCACGCGTTCGACCAGCGCCTGCGACACGTCCATGGCCTCGGCATGCGACGGCGTCGCCTGCGGCGCGCGTTCCCACCCCTGCAGCTCGTGCACGAAGACGGTGATGGCACCGGCGTAGAACGCGATGAACAGCAGCATGCCCGAGGCGAGCCCGACCCAGGTATGCACCGAGAGGAAGATCCTCAGCGTCGTCGCCTTCATGCCGGCAACTCCGCCGCCCAGCCCACGGACTTCGCCACATGGATCAGCGCGAAGCACAGCAACGTCGCGCCTCCCATCCACATCCAGGCGCGCCAACCGGTCCTGGCCAGGAACGCCAGCGACATCACCCCTACCCAGAGCGGGAATGCCATCAACAGCCACGGCAGGGTGATGCGCTGCAGTTCCCCCGGCCATACCAGCACCAGCAGACCGATGACGCCCACGGTCAGGGGCAACCCCAGCAATGCTGCGGCGAACGACTTACCCCACATGGGCCACCCCCTTGCGCGTGCGGCGCCAGGCATCCAGGTAAGGCAGCGCCACGACGCCGGACATCCAGGCGGTCAGCGCGGAGAACACGCCGGCCCAGACCCCCAGCGCCACGATGCCCATGGCAACCGCCAACACGGCGGACAGCCAGGCCGTTGCGCGCGCCAGCGTACGGTGCGCTGACATGCGCGCCCACAGTTGCTGGTGCGGGCTCGCCAGATAGAAGGCGCTCGCGGAGAACAGCGAGAGCAACAGGTAGAGCAGGGTCATCGCGAATGCCTCGTCGTCATGTCCGGATACCGCGCGCTACCAGCGCGCCTCGAATCCGATCCCCAGCACACGCGGTGCGCCGAGGATGCCGTGGGTCAGGTCCAGGCTCTGGTCGGTGTACCGGTACTGGATGTACTCCTCCCCGAACAGGTTCTCGGCGAACAGCCAGGCGCTCCAGTCCAGCGCTTCGTAGCCGAAACGGCCGTTGACCAGCGTGCGTGATCCAAGCTGGTCCTGCACGGTACCGGTGGTGCCATAGATAGCGCTGCGGTGATTGGCATTGAGGTTGGCCACCCAGTTGTCCGCGAAGCGCCAGTTGGCGCCGACGGCCAGCGTCCAGTGCGGTGCATACGCGAACTCGCTGCCGGAGTAGTCGTAGATGTTGCCGCCCAGGACCGGTTCGAAGTCATCGAACTGCGTGCGCGAATGACCGAGCGAGGCGTACCAGTCGAAACCGTCGGAGGGACGGTGCGTCGCTTCCAGCTCGAAGCCGTACAGGTGCGCGCGCCCGGCGTTGACGGTGTGGTAGTCGAAACTGCCCTGGCCGAAGTTGACGCTGACCTGCTTGTCCTTCCAGTCGATGTAGTACGCATTGGCATTGACCGTCAGCCGACCATCGAACCATTGCGAACGCAGCGAGACTTCGTAGTTGTCGGTGTATTCCGGGTCGTAGGCGACCACCATGCTGCGTGCCAGATTGAAGCTGGAACCGCCCGACCGGTAACCCCGCTGCGCCACGAAAGCCAGCGAAACATCCTCGCTGATGTCATGGCGCAGGCCCAGCTTGGGCAGGAACGTGTCGAACGTGCGCGTGGAGTACGGTGAGGTGCCGTTGGCCGCGCCGACGAAGCCCAGCACGGCCTGGTTGATGCCCGCGATCACCGGCGCAAGCGGCGAACCGAACATCGCCGGATCGGGCAGCGTGCCGGTGAAGACAGCCGAGGTCCGGCTGCCGAAGCCATAGCGCTGGCGGTCGTAGCGGAAGCCGCCCAGCAACGTGAAGCGCGGGGCCAGGTCGAACTCGACATCGGTGAACAATGCCTTGTTCTCCGAACGCGAGGGGGATGCGCTCCGGTAGTCCACCGGGATCACGGGCAGTGCGGCGACATACTGCTGCGCGATGGCGCCGGCCGTTGCCGGGTCCAGCCCGATCGACTGCAGAAGGCCGGCGATGGTTTCGCCGGGTGTGTCGACATTGGTCAGGCTGGCCGTGGCATTGCGGGTGTCGCGCTCGGAGTAGTAGAGCCCTGCCAGGGCGCGCAGGCGCGCGCCTTCGTAGCGCACCCGCAACTCCTGCGACAAGGCTTGGGAATCGAGTTCAGCGCCACCGGCCGCACCGGGCGTGGCGGTGTAGTCGTTGTCGTAGCGCCGATGGCTGTCGGCATCGCTCCAGGCGGTGACGGAATTGAGCGACCACCGGTCACCGAGACCGTAGTCGACTTCCAGCGTGGCGCTGTTGGTGCGGGTGTCGTCGATGTTGGGTGCGTCGGAAAGGTTCACCCGGTTGTCGAAGTAGTCCGGCACATCCAGGCTGCTGTAGGTGAACGAATACGGCCCCGTGCGATCGAAGTGGTTGAGACTCAGGCGCGCCGTCAGGCCCGGGATTCCCGCGGGCGTCCACAACACCTTGGCACGCACCAGCACCGACTCCAGCGCATCCTCGCCGACACCGCGGGTCGGATTGTCGACGAAGCCGTCGAAATCGCGCCGCTCCACGGCCAGGCGCACACCGAGCTCATCCTCGATGAGGGGTCCGCCGACCGCGAAAGCGAGCCGCTGGTCGGAGGGGTCCGACAACAGCAGGCGGGCCCGCCCACCCCATGCGTCGAGGTCCGGGTCCTGCGTGCGGAGCACGACCGCACCGGCCAGCGCATTCTCGCCCTGGATGGTCGATTGCGGTCCGCGGAAGATCTCGACCTGGGACAGGTCCCACAGCGTGCTCGGACCGGTGGCCGTCATGAAGTGCGACATCGCCGCCCCATCCAGGTAGATGGTGGACAGCGGCGATCCTTCGCCGTCGTTGTTGTTGATGCCGCGCAAGGTGAAGCCCGAATCGCCATAGGTCTTGCTGACATTGGCGGTGCGGTCGAACACCTGGTACAGGCTCACCAGGTTTTCCTGCTCCATGCGCACGTCCGTGGTGACCGCCACGCTGGTGGTGGTGTCCTGCAGGTCGCGATCGGACTTCTCGCCCTTGACCACGATGGTGTCGAGCGTGGCAGGGCCGGTACCGCCGCTGTCGGGAGCGGACGTCTGGGCGTGGGCGAATGAAGCAGGCAACAGGGCCGCGCACAAGGCGGCGGCCAGGCGTGTGACGCGCATGCGAATCTCCGGCAAGCAGGTGGGAGGATTGGCATGGCGGCAGCTGTGCCGGCCGCGGAGCGGCCACGACCGATGGGATCGTGGCGGGGATTCTAGACGTGTTCAACGTCGTGTTGAAACCCCGGTGCACGCCAGCGGCGTGATTCGCCGGTGCGTGCGGGTCTTCCTCCGGTCCGCGGCTGTCCCTGCCGAGCCGGCAGGACCTACCTACCGCCGCGGGGAATCACGACGCTGCTTTCCTGGAGGCGCGTCAGCCTTCTTCTCCCAGAACGAGGGCGGCGGGTTCGTGGTGCTGCTCCCGGAGAAGCTGGTTCACTTCGGCCAACGACGGCATGGCGGCGAATGCACCCTTCCGCGTCACCGCCAACGCACCCACGGCAGCGCCGAAGCGGATGGCGTCTTCAAGACCTTCCCGATGCTGGCAGAAGACATGGAAACCCCGGCCATCGCCACCGAGTTCTCCCAACCGGAACAGCAGCCCGCCCACGAAGGCATCACCGGCCGCCGTGGTATCGCGCGCTTCGACGCGGAAGCTGGGCGCGTGCCCGGACGCCTGCCGCGTGAACCACCGGATCTGCGCGGCGCCATCGGTGACGATCAGCCAGTGCGCCTTGCCTTCGAAGATGCGCGCCCGCACGGCCGCCTCGCCATCGGCGCCGCCACCCAGTGGCTGCGCCAGATAATCCAGTTCCTCCTGCGAGAGCTTGACCAGGTCGGCAGCCGACAAGGCCTGCCACAGGCGCGGGCCCGGATCCACGCCTTCGGGCCACAGCGCCGGACGCAGGTTGAGATCCAGGCTCACCATCGCTCCGGCATCCCGTGCGCGCGCCATGCCATCGAGGGTCGCTTCGGCGACACCGGCTTCGGTCAGGCTGTTGGAGCAGACATGGAAACTGCCGGTGCCACCAAAGCAGGCAGGCAGGAAATGCGCGCTGCGGAACAGCAGGTCGGCGGCGGGCGGGCGGTAGAAACTGAAGCTGCGCTCGCCCTGCTCGTCCAGCGCAACGAAGGCCAGCGCGGTCTTGGCAGCGTTGGTGCGCACGATGCAATCCGTCGCCACGCCGGCAGCGACGAAACTCTGCAGCAGGAAGTCGCCGAACATGTCGTGACCCAGCATGCCGGCGAAATGCGCGTCGGCGCCCAGCCGTGCCGCGGCCACGGCCACGTTGGCGGGCGCACCGCCGGCGTACTGCAGGAATGCGCGCGGCGTGTCGGCGGTGGCAGGGGGCTGGGCCAGCAGATCAATGAGGGCCTCGCCGAAACAGACGATCTTCGACATCGCTTACGCTCCCTGCGCCTGCGTGGCCGGTGCCGGGCGCGAACCCGACAGGCCGTAGAACACGATGTAGCCATAGCACAACAGCGGCAGCAGGAAGGAAGCCTGCACGCCCACGCCATCCGCGAACACGCCCTGCAAATAGGGCACCACGGCGCCACCGACGATGGCCATGATCAGCAGACTGGAGGCCTTGTTGGTCAACGGTCCCAGGCGTTCGATGCTGAGCGCGAAGATGGTCGGGAACATGATCGAATTGAACAGGCCCACTGCCACCACGCTGTAGAGCGAGAGCTTTCCGCTGCCGAGCAGCGTCGTCGCCAGCAACACCACATTGGCCACCGCGAACAACGCCAGCAGTCGGCGCGGCGAGAAGCGCACCATGATCGCCGAACCGGCAAAACGCCCGATCATCGCCAGCGTCCAGTACGCCGCCACGTAGCGCGAGGCTTCCTGTTCGCTGAAGCCGCCGATGGCCGGCATCGACAGGTAGTTGACCAGAAAGCTGCCGATGGCCACTTCCGCACCGACGTAGAAGAAGATGGCGAGCACGCCGAAGCGCACGTGACGGTGGCGCAAGGCTTCGCCCAGCGTATGTCGCACCGGACCGGCCTGCTCGGTGGTCTCGCTCAGCGTGGGCAGGCGGAACAGGAACACGAACAGCGCCAGCAGGAACAGCACGACCGCCAGCCCCACATACGGCCCCTGCACCGCCTGCGCTTCCTGTGCGCGATACGCGACCTGCTCGACCGCCGGCAGCGCCGCGATCTGATCGGCGCTCTTCACCGTGTTGCCGAGGATCAGCAGGCCACCGATCAGTGGCGCGATGGCGGTGCCCAGCGAGTTCAATGCCTGCGCGAGCGTCAAGCGGCTGGAACTGGTCTGTTCGGGCCCCAGCAGCGCCACGTAGGGATTGGCTGCCACCTGCAACACGGTGATGCCGGTGGCCAACACGAACAGCGCGCCGAGGAAGGCTTCGTACACACGCAGTTCCGCTGCCGGCCAGAAGCCCAGTGCACCCACGCCAGCGATGGCGAGGCCGGCCACGATGCCCTTCTTGTAGCCCAGATGCGCGACCAGCCTGCCGGCCGGCAGCGACATCAGGAAGTACGCACCGAAGAAGGTGAACTGCACCAGCATCGCGCGTGCGAAATTCAGTTCGAACACGGCCTTCAGGTGCGGGATCAGGATGTCGTTGAGGCAGGTCAGGAAGCCCCACATGAAGAAGATCGTGGTCACCACGGCCAGCGCCGCACGCGGCGTGACGGCCGAGGCGGACCCGCGGGAGGTCACTGAGGGTGGGGATGATGCGATCGGCATGCGGTCGTAGACCTCAACGGGCGAATGGGAAAGAAGAAAGGGGAAGCGTCATGGGCGCGGTACGCCGCTGCTTTCGCGGATGCACAGACGCACGGGCGCGATCGTGCGCATCGGGGCAGCATCGGGATCGGCCACGCGCTGCAGCAGCATGCGCGCCGCCTGCCGGCCGCGCTCGCGCGGATCGACCGACAGCGTGGTCAGCGGCGGCGTGGTCATCGCCGCTTCGGGAATGTCATCGAAGCCGGTGACGGCGAAGCCCCGGCCCGGCTGGATGCCGCGCGAGGCCAGGCCCAGCATCAGGCCCAGCGCCACCGTATCGTTGTAGCAGACTGCGGCGGTCGGACTGGCGCGCTCACCGAACAGCGCACCGGTGCGCGTGGCGGCTTCCAGCCGGTTGGGCGCCGATTCGATCAGCCATTGCGGCTCCACCGGCAAGCCCGCCGCGGCCATCGCCTGCGCGAAACCCGCGCGTCGTTGCCGGCACGAACTGGAATCGGCATGGCCGCCGAAGAAGGCGATGCGGCGGTGGCCCAGGCCGATGAGGTGTTCGGCCGCCATGCGTGCGCCGCGCTCGTTGTCCAGCGCCAGGAAATCCCATGCGTCCGCGCCGGCCAGTTCCCGGTTGAACAGCAGCACATGGCTGCGTGCATCCAGCACGGTACGCAGTTCGGCGGCATCACTGCCTTCGGCGGGGGACAGGATCACGCCGGCAGGCGTGTGCTCCATCAGCGACGCAAGTACCGCCTGCTGGCGCTGCGGCGATTCGCCCGTGCTGCCGAGCAGGGTGACGTAGCCCTGCCCGCCCAGCGCTTCATCCACGCCTGCGGCGAACTCCGCGAAGAACGGGTTGGACAGGTCATTGATCACCAGCGCGACGCTGGATGACGTGCGCCTGCGCAGGTTGGCCGCACTGCGGTTGTAGACGTAGCGCTGGCGCTTCAGTTCGGCCTCCACCCGGGCGCGCGTGTCGGCATGCACCAGCGGACTGCCACGCAATACCAGCGACACGGTCGCGCGCGACACCCCGATGGCATTGGCGATATCGGTGACGGTGACCACGCGCTGGCTTTCACGCTTGCGCTCGGGCGCGGCCGGCTTGGCTTCACCCGCCTTCTTCGCCGTCTTTTTCACCGGCTTGCCCGCCTTGGTCGACGAGGACCCGGCCTTGCCGGTGGCAGCCGTGCGCGAGGGACGCTTCTGGCTCATATGGATCGATTCATTCCAGAGAAGGTCCTCAGCGTAAACCATTGCACCGGCACGCTCGCCAGAGCGGCAGGAAGACTCATCGACCCGCCCCGGGCAGTGTGGCCGGACCCGCGGCGCAGGGCGATGCGGGCAGGTCGTCCGGCCGCGTACCCCAGCCCTGCTGCGGCGGCGTGCCGGTCAGTTCCACGTGCAGGCGACCGCCCTGCTGCAGGTCTTCCCAATCCACCCACACGGACGGATGCGCACGCCCCCGCAACGACACGTTGCCGATGTACTGCAGCTTGTCGCCGTCCGCCTGCGGCGCGTCGATGCGCAGCGTGCGGCCCTGCCCCAGATCGATGTCGATGCGCGCGAAACGCGGAGGATGCAGCACGAACTGGCCCGTGCCCGGCACCACCGGATACAGGCCCATGGCACTGAAGAGGTACCACGCCGACATCGTGCCCAGGTCATCGTTGCCGGTGACGCCATTGGGCGCATTGGTGAACAGCCGCTGCGCCGCATGCAGCACCGTGGCGGTCTTCCACGGCTGGCCGATCAGCGTGTACATCCACGGCGCGTGCAGGTCGGGTTCGTTGTTGGGGTTGTAGCGGAACTGGTTGTAGTAGCTGTAAGGCCCCACCACCCATGCCTTGCGTGCAGCCCCGGCGGGATCGGCCAGCAGCGCATCGTAGGCAAAGAACGTATCCAGGCGCCGGGCCGCCTGGTCGCGCCCGTGCATCGCCTCGACCAGGCCCGGGACGTCCTGCTGTGCCAACCACTGGTACTGCCAGGCCGTGCCCTCGTGGAAGCCATGGTGCGAGCGCGGGCCATAGCGGCCGTCCGCCGGCGTGTACCACTGGCCGTCCTCGGTGCGCGGACGCGGAAAGCCGCTGAACCCGGCTTCCTCGTCGCGGATGTCGGCATCCCAGAGCGTGCGCCAGTTGCGGCCCCGCCGCTTGAGCACGGCAGCGTCATCGCCATGCCCCAACGCATCGGCCATCAACGAGAGGGAGCAATCGGCCAGCGCGTATTCCAGTGTCGCCGAACCGCCATGGTGCGGATCCACGTCCATGCCCTTGGATGGGAAAGCGCGGTCGTACTGCACGAAGCCGTGCTCGAGATAGTGGGGATTGCCGGAACGGCCGGCATGCCGCGAGTTCAACGGCGGCACGCCGAATGCGTTCTCGCGCAGCGCCGCATACGCATCCGCCTCGCGCCCCTTCATCGCACCCAAACGCCACAGATCGACGAGGAACGGCGTCACCGGATCGCCGGTCATGATGTTGGTCTCGAAACTGGCGTAACCCCAGCGCGGCAGCCAGCCGCCCTGCTCGCGTATGGCCAGCAACGACCGGCCGATGTCGGCGGCGCGCTGCGGTCGCAGCAATGCCACCAGCTGGTTCTGCGAGCGGTAGGTGTCCCACAGCGAGTAGTACTCGTAGTAGGTCCAGCCATCGGCACGGTGGATGCGGTCGTCGTAGCCGCGATAGCGGCCGTCGGCATCGCTGCCGGTCAACGGCTGCAGCAGCGCGTGGTACAGCGCGGTGTAGAACACGGCACGGTCGTCGGTACTGCCGCCATGCACACGCACACTGGCCAGTTCCTTGTTCCACACCGACTGCGCGCGCGTGCGCATGGCGTCGAAGCCGAGCAGCCGTCCGCCCTGCATGCCTTCGCTGCGCAGGTTGTTGCGCGCACCGTCCGCATCGACATGGGAAATGGCCGAGACGGCCGTGACCGAAGAATTGCCTTCCAGGTCGAAGGTCAGCCATGCCCCGTTGGGCTTGCCCTCGCCTTCCATGCTGTGGCGCGCATTCACTACGCCTCCGGCTTCGCCCCAGGTACCGAACGCCTTGAACGGGCGATCGAATTCCAGGCGGAACCAGGTGGTGTACTGATGACCACCGCAGAAACTCTTGGTGACCAGCTTGCCTTCCAGCACGCGGTCGCCCACGACATTGATGGCACTGCCGGTCACTGCATGGCGTTCATTGGCCTGCCCCACGTTGACCAGCACGTGGCCCTCGCCGCGGCTGGAAAAGGTGTAGCGTTCGGCGGCGGCGCGGGTCAGTGCGGTCGTCTCGGCATCGATGCCGCCGTAGTCGGTCAGCCGCACTTTGTAGTAGCCCGCCTGGCCGTTCTCGCCGTCATGCCGGTAGCGCGAACCGTAGCGCTTGTGGTCGAACGTCTTGGCGTCGGCCGTGTCGAATTCGCCGCCCGGACCGATGCGCCCGGTGACCGGAAGCACCGATACCTGTCCCCCTTGCTCCCAGCAGCCCGCGCCGGAAACGAAGGAGTGGCCGAAGCCGCGGATCTGCGGGTCGTCGTAGCGCCAACCCGAGTAGTGCGAACCGATGGGGCTGACCTGGATCTGGCCGAAAGGCGCGGACGCTCCAGGAAACGTGTTGCCGTCGTCCTTGCTGCCGATGAAGGTGTTGACCTCTTCGGCCAGGCTTCGCGGCGCCGCTTCGGCCGCCCATGTGGTCGTTGCCAGGAGCAGGAACAGCGAGCGGAACATCGCGTTGATCGTCATGTCTTTCATGCGGTCACTGGTCGTCGTGGGTCTGCAAGGGTGGCACGGGCGGGGAGCAGCATCTGCACGACGACGACGGGAGCTGGCATCGTGCGGGCCTCACCGGATGTGGCAGCGTCCATGCCCGCCACGATGAATGGAAAAGTGGCCCGGCCGTAGCCGGGCCGTCGGCCCCAAGCCGCCTGTCGCCAGGCGGGAGAGAAGGCAAGGGGCGAACAGGGGACACGTCCTCAGAACTTGTAGGTCAGGCCCAGGTAGGCGACGCGGCCGGCATAACCATTGGTGTAGAAGCGATCCTTGGTGTCGTTGCCCAGATGCGAGCGTGTCTCTTCCTCGGTCAGGTTCAGCACCGACGCGCTGATGCTGAGTGCGGGCGTGAAGCTGTATGCCGCGTTCAGATCGATCTGGTAGTACGGCTCTTCGTAGACGTTCAGCCCGTTGACCAGTCCTTGCACCACTTCGCCACGCCGATTGTACGAGGCACGCAGCAACAGCTTCTGCGCTTCGTAGAACACGGTGAAGTTGGTCTGGTTCTTGGCACTGCCCGGCATCGAGGTCTTGCCGAGTTCGGTGCCGTCTTCGAGGGTCACGGCCGCCTCGCTGGCGTCGTTGTAGGTGTAGTTGAACTGGAAGCCGAGGCCGAAATCCAGCGTGTGCTGCGCATACAGTTCGACGCCCTGCGAAACCGCATCGCGACCGCCGGCCTGGGTGCTGTAGTTCTGCACCGTCACGGTCTGGCCATCGACGATCATGTCCACGTCGTTGATCACGCCCACCGCGAAGTTCTTGACGTTCTTGCGGAACAGGCCCACGCCGGCGACCGAACCCGGCTGGAAGTACCATTCCAGGCCCAGGTCGAACTGGGTCGCCTTGTAGGGTTCCAGATTCTTGTTGCTGCCAGAACCGTACCAACCCTGCTCGCCTGCGCCACCCGTCAAGCGCCGATCGGCCACATACTCGGGGCTGAAGTACTCAAGACTGCCGGGAGCAGCGATGTCGCTGTAGCTCGGACGCGAGATCACCTTGGACGCCGCTGCGCGCAACACCAGGTTATCGGTCAGATCGTAGGCGAGGTTGAAGCTCGGCAGTACATCGGTGTAGTTGCGGTCGAGCGCGCTGACGACGAACGATTCGGCTCGTTGCTGGCTGTCCGAAAGCCTCCAGTACCCTTCGGTGCCGCAGTATGTGTCGGCTGGCGCGCCAGTGGGTGCCGCAGCGCCTTGTTGGCATGCCAGAGGATTGCCATCGGCACCATCGAAGAAGTAATCGTTGTACGAAGTGACCTTGTCCGTGGAATCGGCATGCTGCTTGGTGCGCGCGATGCGCACGCCCACATTTCCGCGCAGGCGATCGGTGCGGAAGTTGGCCTGCAGATAGGTCGAGTAGATCTTCTCGTCAACGTTGTAGACGAAGTTGTCTTCCTCGCGGGTCAGCATCGGACCGTATGTGCTGTTCAGATAGGCGATGTATGCCGGATAGTTGATCGCCGGGTAAGCGCTGGCGTCGATACCGCCGGCCAGGTTGCCCAGAGAACGCAGGAAACTCGGCGAGAACTGGGTGGCGACATCGTTGCAGCGGCCATTCCAGTAGCGATTGTTGTAGTCGCTCGGATCGGTGCCCGGGCACACCCAGTAGCTGTTGCCGGTGCTGCGATGGATGCCGCCGTCGCGGCCCTTGACGCCGAACTGGAGCGATTCGAAGAAGTCGCCGTCGAGGTGCCACGTGCCGTCGGCCTGCGCATACTTCTGCTCGGTGTCGTTCCGGGTCCAGGATGAGCCGGTCGAGCCGAGGTCGACCTGCAGGATGCCGTTCTGCAGGTTCTGCATCAGTTCCGGCGAGAACGTCATCGTCGGCGTGCCGGTCAGATTCCACGAACTGGCGAAGTTGCCGTTCGTCCAGCTGCCGTCCGCGTTCTGGCGGCGCGGCTTGAGCGGCACCGCGAACTGCAGTTCCGGACCACCCTCGGCCCAAGTGCGGCCGCCCTTGAAGCTGATGTCCAGCTTCTCACCGCGCCATTCGCCACCGAAATCGACGGTCTGCGACAGCGACTTCTCGATGTTGTAGCTGCCGGTGATCTGCGGCGTCGGCACGGTGCAGTCGTCCGAACCCCAGCCGCCCGGCGCCATGCCGGCTGCGGCCGCTTCGGCCTCGCTGCAGTAGTACGTCTTGCCGGGATGCAGGCTGTAATCCGCGCCAGTGACGATCGTGCCGCTCGGATCGAAGCTCAGCCCGTCGAGCAGGCGGCCACCGCGCCAGTTGCCGTCACCGAAGTAACGCGCGATGTTCCATTCCGGAACCTTGAGCGTATTGGTCTGCGAGTTCTGCGACAGGTCGAAGCGGAAATAGTTCGCTGTCAGGGTCAGGTTGTCGGTGGGTTTGAACTGCAAGGTCAGCTGGCCGCCCTTGCGCTCGCGCTCCTCTTCCTTGACGTTGAGGTTGACCGAGGTCGGCATCATGAAGCCGGTGTAATAGTTGCCGTTCTGGTCCCAGAAGCCCGTGCCGCCCCACCAGTTCGAGTTGAAGTCGGAGGGTTGTCCATTGACATCGACGGCGGTTCCGCCTTCGTCGCGGCCGTACCACTGCCAGCCCTCGGTGCTGGCGCCCATCGTGCGCGTGGTGCGCTTCTGCTGCGTGTAACCGACAAAGACGCCGAAGCGGTCATCCTTGTCGTGCCAGGAATACGAACCGGAGAATTGCCCGTCGGTCTTCTTGGTGGTGTCGGCCCAGGTGCCTTCGATGGAGGCGAAGCCGGAATTCGGCTCCAGTTCCAGCGGACGGCGGGTGTGCAGGATCACGGTGCCGCCGATGCCGCCTTCGTCGATGCGCGCTTCCGGCGTCTTGAACAGCTCGGCACTGCCCAGCATGTTCGACGGCAGCAGCGTGTAGTTGAACGAACGGGTCGGGTCGCCATTGGATTCGGCGCTGGCGATGTAGTTGCCGTTCAATTGGGTCAGAACCAGTTCCGAAGACAGGCCACGGACGCTGACGTTCTTGCCCTCGCCGCCGTCGCGGCTGACGATCACGCCCGGCACGCGCTGCAGCGCGTCGGCCACGTTCTTGTCGGGGAACTTGCCGACATCCTCGGCAGTGATCACCTCGACGATGGCGTTCGCGTTGCGCTTCTGGTCCAGGCTCTGCTCGATCGAGTAGCGGTAGCCGGTGACGGTGACCTTGTCCAGGTCCGTGGCGGCGGAACCACCCTGCTCCGCCGTCGCCTGTTGCGCGAGCGCGATGCCCGGCAGTACGGCGGTGGCCAGCGCGACGGCGATGGCGGTGGATAGAGAATTGCGGATGCGTACGTGTGGCGTGCCTTTCATTTCAATCACCCTCTCCCAAGATTGATTAGCTGCTGACGCAAGATTGTTTGGATCGATCCAAATTTCTGCTGCGATGAATCTGTTTTCAATGGAAGGCAGTACGTCCACACAAACCGGCAAGCGCACCCTTCCGCTGCGCCTCCCCTTCCCAGCTGCCAGTAATCCCGGAATTAGATCGTTCTAATTCCGCCGCGCGAATAATTACCATAATGTTTCAGCGCATGCATGCTGCCGCGCAACATCCTGTTCCACCTCGTGGATAGCGCATGCAGGGCGCCCATGCACGACGCTGGCACTGCGCCCTTTCCGTCCCTCATCGGTGCGCGACAGGGGACGGTGACCACCCTATCGCCCGGATACGCTCAGGACCTTGGTCGGCGTCAGCAGTTCCAGCTCCGCAACGTCGATCACCGCACCGTTCGTGAACTGCAGCCGGTACTCCCGGTAGTCCCCGGGCTTGCCGATGCGGAATGGCCGAAGCTGCCGCGCCCACTTGAAGTCCTCGGCATCACGTTCGTCCAGCGTCGTCCATGAACCTGCTCCGTTGCGTCCCTGCAGCGCCCAGGCCAACCCCGCCAACGGCGCGCCGCCACTGGTGATGGTGTAGTGACTCACGCGGATCGCCGCACGGAACCGGACATCGACCGCCGCCTGCGCGGGCAATGGCAGCGAAGTGGCGGCATCGTCGTCGAACAATCGCGGCGATGCTTTCCCGGCCAGCGCGATGACCTCCGCGTTGCGCGACGCATCCGTCAGGCCCGCAGGCGCCGTACCAGCCGCGGTCATCGAGGGAGGAAGCGCGTCGGCCCCGCTTCCCCACTTGGACGGCGTGCTGCCCATGACGAATTCCAGGACGCCGCCGTTGGCGATGTCCTCATGCCGGAGCCAGGCGCGGTCCCACGGGCGACCATTGAGCTTCAGCGACTGCACATAGACGTTGCGGTCGTCGTTGCCATGGGCAATGACGGTAAGCGTGCGCCCATTCTCGAGCCGCACGTCGACACGCTTGAACGCGGGCGAGCCGATCACGTACTCCGGCGCCCCCATCCGCAGCGGATACAGCCCCATCATGCCGAACAGGTACCACGCCGACATCTCGCCGTTGTCTTCATCGCCGGGATAACCCTGGCCGATCTCGCTTCCCAGATACAGCCGGCGCAGCACGTCGCGGGTGATGCGCTGCGTCTTCCAGGGCTGGCCGGCGGCGGCATACATCCAGGGAATGTGGTGCGAGGGCTGGTTGCTGTGCGCGTACATGCCCATCCGCACGTCACGCGCTTCGGTCATCTCGTGGATGACATTGCCGTAGGTGCCTGCGAACTCGCGGCCTGCGGTTTCCGGCGTGGCGAAGAATTCGTCCAGCCGATCCGCCAGCGCCTTCTCTCCGCCCAGCAGCGTTGCCAGCCCCGCGGCGTCGTGCGGCACGGTGAACGCGAAGGTCCATGCATTGGCCTCGGTATAGTCGCCCCCCCACACGCGTGGATCGAAGTCCGCCGCCGACTGCCCCCACGCGCCCTTCGCATCGCGCCCGCGGAAGAACCGGGTCGCAGGGTCGAACAGATGGGCATAGTCTGTGGCGCGGGCCTGGAAGTACTCGGCCTCCTCGCGATAGCGCTGCGCGCGCGCAGGATCGCCTTCATCGGCGGCCAGTGCCTGGCCGAACTGGGCCAGACCGAAGTCGTTGATCGCGCCCTCGAGGGTCCAGGACAGTCCCTCGTGCACGGTGTTGTCCGCGTAGCCGCGATACATCGAGTGCACCAGACCCTTGCGCCCGACATTGGACACGGGCGCAACGACGGTGGCGTTGCGCAGTGCGGCCTCGTAGGCTTCATCGGCGTCGAAGCCACGCACGCCCTTGAGCCACGCGTCCGTGAACGCGACGTCGGAGCTGGTGCCGACCATCAGGTCCGCATAGCCCGGCGACGACCAGCGGGCGATCCAGCCGCCATCGCGGTACTGCTGCAGGAAGCCGTCGATCATCTCGCCGGCGCGCCCGGGGGCGAACAGCGCGTACGCGGGCCAACTGGTGCGGAATGTGTCCCAGAAGCCATTGTTGACGTAGATGCTGCCGGCCTTGATGGATGCGGAGGTGCGCAGCGGGTCGCCGCCGGCATGGTCCTTCGACCAGCTGTTCTGGTCGGCGTGCCGCCAGTCGGGACGCTCGACGCTGCCCACGTTCTCGTGCGCGATGTTCGGATACAGGAACAGGCGGTAGAGATTGGAATAGACCGTCGTCAGTTGGTCTTCGCTCGCGCCGTCTACCTTCACCCGACCGAGCAGCGCATCCCATGCTGTCTGCGCACGCTCACGCACGGTGTCGAAACCCTCGGCCCCGATCTCCTGTTCCAGGTTGCGCCGCGCCTGTTCCACCGAGATCAGCGACGTGGCGATGCGCATGTTCACTTCATCGCCGCCGCCACGCGCGAACTTGATGTAGTGCGTGGGGCGTCCGGTCTCGATCGCACCGCTGCCGGCCCACGGCCGGTCGAACGTCGCGTAGACGAACATCCGGGTGGCGCCATTCGACAGGCCGCTGCGGGTCTCGGTGTAGCCGTGGAGTGTCTGCGTGCGGGAATCCAGCGTCAGGCCGGCGCGCGCATCGACGTTGTCGAACAGGAGATTCGCGTCCCCGCCTTGCGGGAACCGGAACCGGAAGATCGCCGCGCGCTCGGTCGGCGCGATCTCGGCCCGGATGCCGTTGTCGAAGTCGACGCGGTAGGTGTGCGCCCTGGCGAGCTCGTTCTCGTGCGAGAACGACAGCGCCCGGCGCTCCCGGTCGGCTTCGGGCACGCCGCGCGTGGAGGACGGCATCACCTGGAAGGTCTGGCGGTCGCCCATCCACGGGCTGGGTTGGTGGCTGATGGACAGCGCCTGCAGGCGCGGCCGGTTGTCGGCACCGTTGTGCTCGCTCCAGCGATAGAGCCATGCCAGCGTGCCCGCATCGGTGACGGGTACCCAGAAATTGAAGCCATGCGGCATCGCGGTCGCGGGGATGTTGTTGCCGCGAGAGAACGTACTGTTGGACTGCGTGCCGCGGTTGGTCAGCACCAGGTCGCTGGGGCGCCGCGCCGACATGCGTGGCGCCTCTTCGATGGCGATGTCGTCGATCCAGCCGCTCGCGCCAGCGCGCGAGCCTGGCTGCAGCTCCAGCTCGATGGCCTTGATGCGTCGCCCGTGCAAGGCAGGCAGGTCGCCCAGGTGGACCTGCTTCCGTGCCCACTGCTGGGGATACAGCGTCATGGAAGCCGCCTGGCCGGTCGCACCAATGGCGGCTCCTTGCTGATCACGCGCGCCGGCATCGGTCAGCCGCGTGCCGTCGTCGAGCACCAGGTCTAGCGAAACGCCCGTGGACGTGGAGACATCGCCTTCGACGATCTCGGGCAACACCATCCACGACAGGGTCGTGTCCGTGCCGATTCCGATATCGACGGTGTAGAGATGCGCACGACCTGCCACGTCGCCGCTGTATTTCAACGCATGCATCCCGCTGTAACCCATGCCGCGCTTTGCCGCGTACGGTTGGTCGGGTCCGTTGCCCACGGCCGTGCGGACGCCGCCTGCTTCCGTCAGCACGGGGGCGGGCTGGCCAGGTTCGAACGATGTCGAAAACTGCGCCTCGCGCGCGCCTGCGGCGCCGGAAGCCAGGAGCAGCAGGGTGGCAAGGACGCTTGCGGATGCACCACGGCGGCGGGCGGCGTCAGACATCGCGGCGCAACACTGACAGGACGTCATGGCAAGCCCCCATGGTGTGGTAGTCGGTTTTTCCGGCGGGACTCTTGTCGTCGTCGTACTTGCGGTTCTCGCGATCGAGGATGCGGAACCACGCACCATGCTGATGGTCGATCATGTGCCGCCAGGCGTAGTCCCACAGCCGGTCGTACCACGCCCAGTAGCGCGCCTCGCCGGTGGCGCTGGCCAATCGCGCCGCACAGGCGAGCGATTCGGCCTGTACCCAGAAGTACTTGTCGTCGTCGCAGATGAAATGGCGGCCATCGGACAGCGATGGACCCGCGATGTCCTTGCGCAGCGACTCCGGGGCGAAGCCGTAGACCAGTCCGCCGAACTCAGGATCCCATGATGCTTCCATCGAGCGGTCGAACAGCTCCGCGGCACGCGGCACCAGCCAGTCGGCGGCCGTCGCGCCTGCGTCGCGCAGATGGCCATCCAGGATCAGCAGCAGCTTGGCCCATTCGGTCTGGTGCCCGGGCTGGAAACCCCACGGACGGAACAGATGCCGGGGATCGTCGCGATGGTAGTCGGTGTCGACCTGCCAGTTCGCGTCGTAGTGCTCCCAGACCAGGCCTTCGCTCTGGGCCGCCTGGCGCCGGGTCATATGGTCGGCCAGCTGCAGCGCGCGCTCCAGGTAGCGACGCTCGCGGCTGGCCTCGTACGCGGCCAGCATGGCTTCGCACATGTGCATGTTGGCGTTCTGTCCGCGGTAGGGGCTGAACTGCCAGTCGCGCGTGGCTTCGTCACGGTACAGGCCGTACTCCGGCTCCCAGTAGCGCGTTTCCAGCAGGTCCCAATGGGCGTCCATCCAGGTTCGGCACTCTTCCACGCCTGCGCGCAGCGCAATGGAGTACGCCAGCAGGACGAAGGCGGCGCCGTAGCAGTGCTGCGTGGTGTCTTCCGGCACGCCGTCGCGCAGCGTCCAGAAGTAACCGCCACTCTGTGGATCGAGGTGCCGTTCGCGCAGGAAGGCAAGCCCGTGACGCACGGCCTTCATGTACGCATCGCGCAGCGCAGGATCTTCCTCGCCGAACTCGCGGGCCGCGGTGGCGTAGTTGAAGACGAACCGGGTGCTGCTGACCAGATGGCGATGGGAAGCGTCGTAGACGCGCCCGTCGTCCTTGAAGTAGTGGAAAAAACCGCCTGCCGGATCGATGCAGCGGGGATGGTAGAACGCCATCGTCCTGCGGATGTGGTCGCGCAGGAAGGTTTCGCTGCGGAAGTCGTCGTGCACGGAAACGGACTGCGTCATGGCGTCGGCATGCTCCGGGGAATGGGGGAATCGGAGGGAAGCGCATCGGCCAGCGAACGTATCCGCAGGGCGCTGCGCAGGGTGTCGGGATCCGCATCGGAGGCCACATGCAGCGAGATGCGTTCGCCGGGAAGCAGGATCAGCGCGTTGTCGGACAGGTCGGCGTCGACCTGGCCGAAGTCGACCCACACCGCGCGGGCCAGCGCCGCGGCGGTGATATCGAGCACGTGATGGTCGCCTTCCTGGCGCAGGTGGGTTTGCAGGCGGGGATCGGGCCACTGCATGTCCTTGGCCGCCGCGGGATAGACGACCTCGCGCGCGGCGGGTTCGCCGTCGGCGGCCAGATCGAACACCGCGACCGTCGACGATGGCGGCGCGCCACCGAACAGCTCTGCATCATCGTAGGTGGCGATGCGCGACGCCGACAGCGGCGCGATCTCGACGCGTCGCGTCTCATCCCGCAACACTCGCCCCTGCAGCGTCATGACGCGCAGGCGCAGCGTGCCGCCACGCGGCGTGGTCCGGTCGGAGACGATGCTGACGGTGGTTTGTCCTTCCTTGCGCAGGGCAGCGACGGTGACCGGCGCGAAGAACCGGCGCGCATGGAACTGCAGCGCCTTCCAGCGCCCGAACCAGTCGATGCCCGACCACGAAGCGCCGGGCCACACATCGTTGAGCTGCCAGTACAGCGAACCCATCGTGTACGGCCGGCTGGCGCGATGGTGCCGCGCCGCCAACCCGATGCCTTCGGCCTGCATCACCTGGCTCAGGTAGACGAAGTCCGCGAAGTCGCGCGGCTCGCCGAACTCCATCCGCACGTAGTGCAGCAGACGCTCGTTGCCCTTGCCGGCCATGAACTTCTGGTGGGCCTCGATCACCGGCGCATCGACACGCTGTTCATCGCGCGCCGCAAAATGATCGATCGTGCGCTGCACGGGCCACGCCTGCAGGCCGTACTCGGACACGAAGCGCGGCGTCACGTCCAGGTAGGCCGAGGGCGGGCGCGCCGGATTGCCCCAGACCTCCCAGTAGTGCATGTCGCCGCTGGCCGGCGTGTTCGCCACCTCGGCCATGTCGTCGCTGGGCGAGCTTGGCCAGTAGGCGATGCCGCCGGCCTCCTCCTCCACGACCTTGCGCAGGTCATGACCGAACAGGTGCGCGTAGCCTTCCCAGATGCGTTGCGCGAACACCGGATCGGCTTCCTTCAGTGTCTTGCCGTGGCCCCAGTATTTCCAGGCGATCTCTTCCTCGTTGTTGCCGCACCACAACACGATGCTGGGATGATTGCGCAGCCGCTGCACCTGGTCGCGCGCCTCCGCCACCACGTTGGCGCGGAACGCGGGGTCATAGGCGGGCTGCATGCCGCCGCCGAACATGAAGTCCTGCCAGACCAGCAGGCCGAGTTCGTCCGCGATGTCGAAGAACGCATCGCTTTCGTAGTAGCCACCGCCCCAACTGCGGATCATGTTCATGTTCGCATCGACTGCCGACTGCAGCACGCGCCGCAGCTGCGCGGTGGTCACCCTCGGCTGGAACATGTCGAACGGGATCGCGTTGGCGCCCTTGGCGAAGATTGCGATGCCATTGACGTTGAAGGCGAACCCCCTGCCCTGCGCATCCGGGTCGCGGCGCAGCACCACACTGCGCAGGCCGGTCCGTTCGCCCCGCGCGTCGATGACCTCCGTGCCGTCAAGCAGTTCCTGCTCGAAGCGGTACAGTGGCTGTGCTCCGTAGCCCACCGGAAACCACCGCTGCGGCTTTTCGATGCGGATCGCCTGCGAGATGCGATTGACGCCGGCCGCCAGCGACACGCGTTGGGTCGCCGCGAGCACGCGTTCGCCATCGGGCGCGGTCCACCACAGGCGCGCGAGGTAGCGGCCGGCGCGTACGGCGTCGATTGTCGCCACCGCGGTCACGTCCGCGCGCGCTTCCGTCACATGGTCCTGCCGCAGCTGCAGATCGTCGATCCGCGCGCGGTCCCAGCTTTGCAGGCGCACCGGCTTCGAGATGCCCGCCGTGACATAGCGCGGCCCCCAGTCCCAACCGTAGTGGTAACCCGGTTTGCGCACGAAGTTCGCGGTCATCGCGTCCTTCGGTTCGTCGCCGTAGGGCGAGGGATAGTTGCCGGCGATCCGGTGCGGCATCGCCTGCACCTGGGGCAGCAGCTTCGCGATCGGCGAGCGCAGGATCACGCGCAGTTCGTTCCTGCCCGCGCGCAGCCGGCCATGGACGGGCACGCGCCATGTCCGGAACGCGTTGTCGGCGTCGAGCACCTTCTCGCCATTGAGGAAGACCTCGGCGAAGGTATCCAGTCCTTCGAACACCAGGTCGCTGCGCACGGCATCACGTGTGTCGCGGGAGACGTCGAAGTTCGTCCGGTATTCCCAGTCGGCGAGGCCGATCCATTGCAGGCCGGCCTCCGGTGCACCTTTGTAGGGATCTGCAATGAGGCCGTTAGCGAGCAGGTCGGTGTGCACGGTGCCGGGCGTCGTGGCGCGATGCCATTGTCGTGCCTGTGCGGGACCGGCGCCGGGCGCGACCTTGCCATCGGTCAGTTGCCGGAATTCCCAGCCGCCCTCCAGCGTGCGTTCGCTTGCCGCCTGCGCCATGGCGGGGACGGCCCCTGCGACCAGCGCAAGCACGAAGAGCACATGCACCTGCCATCCGCGACACAGGATGCGGCCCGTGTGGTGCGTGATGAAGTGCGGCATGTGGACTCCCCGGTTGATGATCGATGCGTGCATTGTTCGACACCTGCGCGGCTACCCGCACACGCGGGGCCTTCCGGTGAACGACGTTCCGGAATTCCGACGGCTGACCATGGCGCGCGTGCGGCGCCGATGGCATTTCCGTGCGAATAAGCCCTAGTTGGATCGATCCAATTGCGCAGCTAAGATGTAGCATGCCGGGCGCGACGACGCATGCTGCTGCGCAGCAGGAAGCGATCGGCACCCTTGTCCGGCGCGCGGCGCGTTCACGCCGCCGACCACGGGGAGCCCGAGTGACCGGTCTCGCGGGCGTGTGCTAGCTTCGCCGAATTCGACCGATCCAAAAGGGTGCAGGATGAACACGCGGTACGCGACGAAGGTCTTGATGCTGGCGGGTTTCGCAGCGTGCGCGATGACGGTGGCGGGAAGCGCGTGGGCGGCATCGGCAGACATCGGCGAGGCCGCGTACAAGGCGGTGGATCCCTTCATCGGGACGGGGGGTGAAGGCCATACCTACCCCGGCGCTACTGTTCCGTACGGCATGGTGCAGCTGTCGCCCGACACCCGTATCCAGCCACGCAAGGACGGTTATGGCTGGGCCGCCGGCTACCGCTACGACGACACCACCATCGTCGGCTTCTCGCACACGCATTTTTCCGGCACCGGTCATTCCGACCTGGGCGACCTGCTGCTGATGCCCACCACCGGCGAGCTGAAGCTCGAACGCGGCGACCCCGACAAACCCGGCAGCGGCTATACCTCGCGCTTCCGCCACGCCACCGAAACCGCCCAGCCCGGCTACTACGCCGTCACCCTGGACGACTACGACGTGCGCACCGAACTCACCGCGAGCGCGCGCGTGGGCATGCATCGCTACCACTTCCCCGCCGGCAAGCCCGCGCATGTGGTGCTGGACCTGCGCACCAGCATGTACGACTACCCCGGCAAGGTGTCGTGGTCGCGCGTGCGCGTGCGCGCCGACGGCACGGTCACCGGCTTCCGTGAAACGCGCGGCTGGGCGCCGGGCCGCCAGGTGTATTTCGCCCTGCGCTTCTCGCAGCCGGTCACCGGCCATGCGCTGCACAACACCGAACAGGACATCCCGTACAAGGGGTTTCCGCCGCCCGGCGAGAAAGACCCACGCCAACGCGCGCAGATCGAAGGCCGGCAGCTGGTTGCGGCATTCGACCTAGCCCCGGGCGCCGGCAAACCCGTGCTGGTGAAAGTGGCCATTTCGCCGGTCAGCGAAGACAACGCCATCGCCAACCTCGATGCCGAATCGCCCGGCTGGGATTTCGACGGCATGCGCGCGTCCGCCAAACAGCAATGGAGCGAAGCACTGGGCGCAGTGGATGCCCAGGGCGACCCGGCGCAGCGCACCCGCTTCTACACCGCGCTGTACCACACGCTGCTCGGCCCGACGCTGTTCATGGACAGCGACGGGCGGTACCGCGGCCCCGACAATGCCGTGCACCAGGCGAAAGGCTGGACAAACTACTCGACCTTCTCGCTATGGGACACCTATCGCGCCCTGCATCCGCTGGCCACACTGGTGCAACCGCCGCAGCGCACGAACGACTTCGTCAATTCGCTGCTGGCCGCGCGTCGCGAGAGCCCGTACGGCGTGCTGCCGGTATGGTCGTTCCATGGGCAGGAAACGTGGTGCATGATCGGTTACCACGCGGTGCCGGTGATCGCCGATGCGTACATGAAAGGCATCCGCGGCTACGACGCCGAGGAAGCGTTGCAGGCGATGGTGGCCAGCGCCAACTACGGGCCGTACGACGGCATCGCGCAGTACCGCGAGCTGGGCTACGTGCCCATCGACGAGGAAGGCGAAGCAGCCAGCAAGACGCTGGAATACGCCTTCGACGACTGGACCGTGGCACAGATGGCGCGTGCGATGGGCAAGGCCGATGTCGCCGCAACGTTCGACAAGCGCGCCGCCAACTGGAAGCATGCGTTCGACGCCGACACCGGCTTCATGCGTGCGCGCAAGCGCGATGGCAGTTTCCGCACGCCGTTCGACCCCAGCGCCAGTGGCTACGGCACCGATTACACCGAAGGCAATGCGTGGCAGTACTCATGGTACGTGCCGCAGGACGTCGCGGGCCTGGCGGAGGCGCAAGGCGGCGACGATGCGCTGCTGGCGCGCCTGGATGCGGTGTTCGATGCGAAGGTGGATGCGTCGGTGTTCGCGCACATGGAGGACATCACCGGCCTGATCGGCTGGTACGCGCACGGCAACGAACCCAGCCACCACGTGGCCTACCTGTATGCCTACGCGGGCCAGCCATGGCGCACGCAGGCACGGTTGCAGCGCATCATGGCCACGCAGTACGCGGCGCGACCGGACGGGCTGGCGGGCAATGACGACCTCGGCCAGATGTCGGCGTGGTACGTGTTCACCGCACTTGGGTTCTATCCGGTCACGCCGGGCAGCAACCAGTACATCATCGGCCGGCCGTTCCTGCCACGCGCGACACTGCATCTTCCGAATGGCAAGCGCTTCGCCATCATCGCCGATGGCCTGGACGATGCGCATGCCTACGTGGGCAGCGCCAGCCTCAACGGCAAACCGCTGACGCGCGCGTACCTGACCCATGACGAGATTCTCGCCGGTGGCGAACTGCGCTTCATGATGCAGGCGCAGCCGAACACCACCTGGGCCACCGATCCGACCCAGCGTCCGTACTCGATGTCCCGCTAGCGAGGGCGTACGGCACCGAGCGCCGCACGCAGGGCGCTGACGCGCGCCGGATCGGTTTCCGACCAGTCCGGCGCCAGTCCCTGCAACGCCGGATTGTGGAACGCCATCGAGGAAACGCGCGTCGCCTTGGCCGAGGCATGGAACTCGCGTGCACCGGTCTGCATCGCCAGCGCGGTGACGTTGCCGGCATCGATGCCGGCACCCGGCATCACGGTCACGCGGCCCGCGGCCTGACGCACCAGGGCGGCGATACGGTCAGCGGCCTCCATCGCCGTGGCCTGCCCGCCGGACGTCAGCACGCGCTGGCACCCGAGGGCAATCACCTGTTCCAGCGCCTGCGCCAGGTCACGCGCCGCGTCGAAGGCGCGGTGGAACGTCACCTGCAACGACCCCGCCGCGGCGACAAGTCGTTCGCATAACGGCAGGTCGATGGCGCCATTGGCCTGCAGCGCGCCGATCACCACTCCGTCGCAGCCTAGGCGCACGCACATCTCGATGTCACGCAGCATCACGTCGGCTTCGCGGGCGTCGTAAAGGAAATCGCCCGCACGTGGCCGCACCAGTACGAACAGCGGAATCCGCACGCGTTCGCGCGCGAGCGCCAGCGTGCCGTAGGACGGCGTGGTGCCGCCGGACGACAGGCCTTCGCACAGTTCCACCCGGTCGGCACCGGCCGCCTGCGCCGCCAGCGCGGAGCCCAGCGAGCCGGCAGCGATCTCCAGCGCCAGCGGCGGGGATGCACTCACGCGCCTTCACCGTAGACGGCGTCGGAGGCGAGCAATGCGTCCTGCCGCTGCGCGTCGCAGACCGCGTAGACGAAGCCCTGGTGCAGCGCGAATGCACCCACTTCACCGTGCTTGTTCAACGCCAGAAAACAGACCTGCAACGCCTTGCTGGCTTCCGGGCGCTTGCGCACCACCCGCGCGATGGCCTCGCGGCACGCCTCCATGGGCGAACGGCCCTGCCGCATCAGTTCCACCACCAGGAAGCTGGCCGCGTTGCGGATCATTTCCTCGCCCACGCCCGAAGCGGTGGCCGCGCCGACCTCATTGTCCACGTAGAGGCCTGCACCGATGATGGGGCTGTCGCCCACGCGACCGTGCAGCTTCCACGCCATGCCGCTGGTGGTGCAGGCGCCCGCCAGGCGTCCGTGGCGGTCGATCGCCAGCATGCCGAGCGTGTCGTGGTTGTCGCGGTCGCCCGGCCGCTGCCTGCGCTCGGCATTGATCTCGGGCTTGTACTCGGCGCGTGCACGCCACTCGCGCCATGCCTGTTCGGCCTGCGGCGTCAGCAGGCGTTGTTTACTGAAGCCCTGTTCCACCGCGAACTGCTGCGCGCCATCGCCGACCAGCATCACGTGCGGCGTTTTCTCCATCACGCGCCGCGCCACGCTGATGGGGTGGTCGATGTCCTCCAGTGCCGCCACCGCGCCACAGCGGCCATCGCCATCCATGATGCTGGCATCCAGGGTCAGGATGCCGTCGCGATCGGGGTTGCCGCAGCGCCCGACCGTGGGGTTGCACAGATCCGTCTCGGCCCAGCGCGCGCCCTGTTCCACCGCATCCAGTGCGCTACCGCCCGCCGACAGGATCTTCCACGCCGGCTGATTGGCCTGTACGCCGAAATCCCAGGTGGACACCACGCGCGCGCCCATCGGCGTGCTGCCCGCCGGCTGGCTCGCCAACCGGCCGGACAAGGCCAGCGCACCGGCCGACAACGCCGCTTGGCCCAGGAATTTTCTTCTGCCGTTCATGCCTGCTCCTCATGTGCTGGTTCGGCGCGCGCGGGTCGATGCGTGCGTGCATGCATCGCGGCACCCACCAGGCCCAGTTGCCCGTGGTCGATGCGCCACAACGGTGGTGGCGTGCGTGCGCCGGTGAATTTTTCGGCATATCGCCGCGCAAAGTCGCCCTGGTGCAGGAACGGCGCGATGTGGCGGGTCACGCCGCCGGCCAGGTAGGCCTGGCGTGCGCCGACGGTGAGCACCAGGTCGCCGATCAGGCTGCCGAGCCACCCGCAGAATACCTCCAGCGTTTCCCGCGCCAGCGCATCGTCGCCACGGGCGGCTTCCACCAGCGGTGCGACCTGCTTCCAGCGCGGCACGGCGCCGCGCACATCGGCCAGCGCATCGTAAAGATGCATCAATCCGTTGCCGGACAACACGCGTTCGTTGTCCACGTGCGACCAGCGTCGCGACAGGCGCTGCAGCACGTCCAGTTCGACGGCAGTGTGGGCGGCCAGCGCCGCGTGGCCGGCTTCGCTCAGCAGCACTTCACGGCCCCGTGCATCCAGGCACAGCGCCGCGCCCAGCCCGGTGCCCGGACCCAGCACGAGAGCCGGCGACTGCATGCCGGGGTCGTCCTGCGCAAGCAGTGCCACCAGCGCGCTGCGCTGCACGCCGGGGATGGCACGTGCGACGGCTTCGAAATCGTTGATCACCTCCAGCGACGCCAGCCGGGCTTCCTGCGCCGTACGCCGCACGGACACCTTCCACGGCAGGTTGGCGTTGACCAGGCGGTCGCCATCGAGAAAACCGGCGATGGCGACAACACCGGACGCCACCCGCAGGCCCGGCCGGGTCGAGTGGAGGCGCAGCAGGTAGTCTTCCAGGATGGCGGCAAGCGACGCGTGCTCCGCGCAGCGGTACATCGCCATGTCCCGCACATCGATCGGATCGCCCTCGGTACACCAGCCCAACCGGGCATGGGTGCCCCCAACGTCGGCCACGAGGCAAGCGATCCGGTGCTGCGAAGAACCCATGGGAAAACTCGGCCGACGCCGGGATCACGTGTGGAGACGCAGCACTATACGTTCGATTTGGATCGTTTCAAAAGGGAAGGAAGGCCGCGCCCGGACCCGCCCGGAAACATGCTTGCGCGCAACGGCCGGCTCGTGGATCGCCGCCTCATCGGAGGGCGAATGCCGCCGTGTCCGGCGAGGAGGTCCCGAACGGAGTTGGGGTGCCGATCAAACAGGAACGCGATCCGATGCAGGGACCTGCCCAGTTGCCAGCGATCACCCCTCCGCGCCTTCCGGCCGTCGGTGCCATGGATCTTCTTCCTGCGCCTCATCTGCAACACGCCTGCTGCCTGCGCAGCCTTCAGTGTGTTGCATCGACCATTTGAATCAGCAGCCGTAGACGGACATGGCGAGGCCAGCAATTCCCTCGACCTGTCAGCTGGCACTTCCTGACGTTGATTGACCCTCGCTGCCGAGATCGCGATCCAGCAGGCAATCGATGAAGGCACGGAGTGCCGGCAGCATGTACCGTCGACTGGAGTAGTACAGATACAGGCCTGGCACGGTCGGCGACCAGTCGGAAAGGACCCGCCTGAGCCGCCCGTCCTGCAGGGCATCGGCAATGCCCTCGTCGTTGTAGGCGTAGAAGATTCCAAGCCCCTGGAGTGCCGCGGGCACGACGATGTCCTGGTGATTGCCGATCACGGTGCCTTCGCCCAGGAACTCGACCGCTTTTCCCTTCTTCCGGAACTCCCACCCGGCCACTTTTCCGCTGCCCGGGAATCGCCAGTTGATGCAGGCGTGATGGCCCAGGTCGGCAGGTGTCCTGGGCTCGCCGTGCCGGGCGAGGTAGTCGGGCGACGCTACCGCCAGCAGTTCGATGTCGGGCGTGAGCCGCACTGCGACCATGTCCTTCTGCAGGCGACCGCCCACGCGGATGCCCGCATCGAAGCCTTCTCCTGCAATGTCACTCAGGCCATCGTCGACCACGATGTCGAGCACCACATCCGGATGCGCGTTCGCGAACCGGCCAAGCCGGGGTGCGATCACCTTCTTCGCCGCCATGCTCAGTGTGTTGATCCGCAGCGTTCCCGCAGCGCGCGCATTCGCGCCTACCGCCTGCGCAACGGCCTCGTCCATCTCGCGCAGCATCGGGGCGATCCGCCCATGGAGACGCCGCCCCGGTTCCGTCGGCGAGACGCTGCGCGTGGTCCGGTTCAACAGGCGAACGCCCAGCCGTGATTCGAGTTGTCGAATGATCTGGCTGAGGGCCGACCGGGACAGCCCCAGGTGATCGGCCGCCCGGGCGAAGCTGGCCCGGTCGACGACGGCCACGAAGGCCTTGAGTTCGGCAAATTCGGTGCCGCGCATTGTGTGCTGACCCCTACATAGCCTGATCGGATAATAGGCGATTCTCTTATCTTCCAGGACGGATCAACCTAGCTCCACAGACCCCACCGGAGCATTGCGATGAAAGACCTGAACCTGCCCGAGCCCATCGCGGCCTACTTCGATGCCGACCACCAGGGCGCCCAGGCCGTTGCCCGCTGTTTCACCAGGGACGGGCGGGTGCTGGACGAGGGCAAGACCCACGCCGGGCTGGCGGCGATCGAAGCGTGGAAGGCGGACGCATCTGCCAGGTACACCTACACCGCCACACCCCATGCGTGGGAGAAGCAGGGGCGCAGCTGCACCGTGACCTGCCACGTGTCGGGCAACTTCCCCGGCAGCCCCGTGGACCTGCGTTACACCTTCACCCTGGAGCGCGGAAAGATCGCCACGCTGGAGATCGTCCCATGAGCTTCGACCTGCAGTTGGCCGGCAAGCGTGTCCTGGTCACGGGCGGCACGCGTGGCGTGGGTGCGGCAGTGGTCGGGCTGTTGGCCCGACTCGGCACACGGACCGTGGCGACGGCGCTCTCGCGCCCGGAGCACGCCATCGATGATGTCCGCTATGTCACGGCAGACCTTGCCACCGCCGAAGGCGCCCGCCTGGCGGCAGCCGCAGCGCTGCACCACCTCGGCGGCATCGATGTCCTGATCAACGTGGTGGGCGGATCGTCGGCACCCGCAGGTGGGTTTGCCGCACTGGATGACGCGCAATGGGCGAAGGAGCTCGACCTGAACCTGATGTCGGCGGTGCGGCTGGATCGTGCCCTGCTCCCGACGATGATCGCGCAGGGATCGGGGGTGATCCTGCACGTCACTTCGATCCAGCACACGTTGCCGCTGCCCGATGCCACGACCGCCTATGCCGCCGCCAAGGCCGCGCTGTCGACCTACAGCAAGGCGCTGTCGAAGGAAGTCACTCCGAAAGGCGTGCGTGTGGTCCGTGTATCGCCCGGCTGGATCGAGACCGAGGCATCGGTGGCGCTGGTCGAACGCGTCGCCGCACAGGCCGGCACCGACTATGAGGGTGGCAAGAAGCTGGTCATGAACGAACTGGGCGGGATCCCGCTGGGTCGCCCGGCCAGGCCGGGCGAGGTGGCGGACCTCATCGCGTTCCTGGTGTCGCCCCGCGCGGCCTCCATCTCCGGTACGGAGTACACGATCGACGGCGGGACCGTACCGACCGCGTGATGGCGCCCCTCAGGCTGCCCGGCGAGTCAATAGCACGATTGATCAAGTTTTCAGGACTTGAAGCAACCGATAGTCCTGCCGTGCGCCGCACAGTAGCCCTGCCGGCCGACACGCCGCACACCTACCCAACGCCCGAGGATACGACCATGTTCAAGCTGATCCCTGCAGTGCTCGCGGCCGCTCTCGCGGCCACCATCTCCCCCTCCGCACA
This sequence comes from Pseudoxanthomonas sp. LARHCG66, assembly GCF_052871755.1. Taxonomy (NCBI): domain Bacteria; kingdom Pseudomonadati; phylum Pseudomonadota; class Gammaproteobacteria; order Lysobacterales; family Lysobacteraceae; genus Pseudoxanthomonas; species Pseudoxanthomonas sp. LARHCG66. Next base: position 1,446,238 of record NZ_JBIXJW010000001.1, read on the forward strand.
GGCCCACGACGCTACGCCCGGCCACCACGGCGCGCAGGTGAAGAATGTCGTGCTGGTGCACGGCGCCTTCGCCGACGGTGCCGGCTGGCGCCCGGTCTACGACGACCTCACCGCGCGTGGCTATCGCGTCTCGATCGTGCAGAACCCGTTGACCTCGCTCGCCGATGACGTGAAGGCGACCCAGCGCGTGCTCGACCGCCAGGACGGTCCCGCCATTCTGGTCGGCCATTCCTGGGGCGGCACCGTCATCACCGAAGCCGGCGTTCACGACAAGGTGGCCGGCCTGGTCTACGTGTCCGCCCTGGCGCCGGACGCCGGTGAAACCACCGCCCAGCAGTACACGGGCTTCGCGCCCACGCCCGAGTTCGTGATCGAGACAGGCAGCGACGGCTACGGCTTCATCAGTCCCGCCAAGTTCAAGGCCGGCTTCGCCCACGACACCACCGATGCCGACGCGGCATTCCTGCGCGACTCGCAGGTGCCGATCAACATGTCTGTGTTCGGCACCACGCTGACCCACGCGGCCTGGCGCACGAAGCCCAGCTGGGCCGTGATTGCCACCGAAGACAAGGCGTTCGATCAGGCCATGCTCATCCACATGGCCGAGCGCATCAACGCGCGCATCACCAAGGTGTCCGCCAGCCACGCGGTCTTCATGACGCAGCCCAAGGTGGTCGCCGATACGATCGATCGCGCCGCCAGGGAAGCCGGCCAACCGGCCAGGTAAGCGTCGCTCGCGGGCGCGCCGGACGGCGCGTCCGCAGCTTCCCCATCGCACCTCCTCCCCACGACGGGCGGCCGCACCCGGCTGCCTGGACGCCCCACTTCGCTCTGAGTATCCGCCGCCGTGTCCATGTCCAGCTCTCACCGTCCTTTCCATGCTTCTCACGCGACCGACGCACGACATCCGGGTCGTCATGACTTCATCGTCTGCGGCGCCGGTCCTGCCGGCTGCGCCCTGGCCGGCAGGCTCGCGGAAAATCCCGCCGTGCGCGTGCTGTTGATCGAGGCGGGCGGATCCGATGAGCTGCCTGAGGTGCTGGAGCCCACGCAATGGCCACTGAACCTCGGCTCCGATCGCGACTGGGCCTTCGTGGCGCAGCCCAATCCGCACCTCAATCACCGGGCCATTCCGCTGAACATGGGCAAGGTGCTGGGAGGCGGATCCAGCATCAACGTGATGGTGTGGGCGCGGGGGCACCAGAGTGACTGGGAGCACTTCGCCGAAGAAGCCGGCGACGAGGCGTGGGGCTATCGTGCAGTCCTCGACATCTATCGACGCATCGAGGACTGGCGCGGTGTGCCCGATGCCGTCCGGCGCGGCACCGGTGGTCCGGTGCACGTGGAAACGCCACCGCACCCCCAACCGGTGGCGACTGCCATGATCGAGGCCGCGAAAACCCTCGGACTGCCGACGTTCGACAGTCCCAATGGCGTCATGATGGAAGGGCGCGGCGGCGTCGCACTCAACGACCTGATCGTGAAGGCGGGCCGAAGATCATCGCTCTTCCGCTCCTACATCTTCCCGAAGCGGGGGCAGCCCAACCTGACGGTGATGACCAACGCCCAGGTCAGCAGAATTGTCCTGGATGGCACTACGGCCATCGGCGTCGAGGTCATGCAGGGCGCGCGCAGCATGCGCATCATGGCCGACCGCGAGGTGATCCTGTCGATGGGCGCGATCAATACGCCCAAGGTCCTGATGCAGTCCGGCATTGGTCCGGAAGAGGAACTGACGCCTCATGGCATCAAGGTGATCCAGCACCTGCCCGGCGTCGGACGGAACCACCAGGACCACGTGTCCTTCGGCTGCATCTTCGAGTCGGGCGCGCCGGTGGGCGTGGGCAACGGCGGGTCGGAGGCCACGCTGTACTGGAAGACCGATCCTGCGCTGGCTGCTCCGGATGTATTCCATTGCCAGCTGGAATTCCCGGTGCCGACACCGGAGACCGCGCATCGCGGCGTGCCGGCACATGGCTGGATGACCTTCGCCGGGCTTTCCCATCCCAAGAGTCGGGGTTCGGTACACCTGACCGGCGCCGACGCGGGCGCACCCTGCCGGATCGAAGCCAATACGCTGTCGCATCCCGACGATGTGCGCAGCGCCGTAGCGACCATCGCGTTGGCACGCGAAATGGCGCACGCCTCGCCGTTCAAGAAGCTGTTGAAGCGCGAGGCCATGCCGGGAAGCCTGGATGCGTCCGGGATGGAAACCTACATCCGCGACTCGGCAGTGACCTTCTGGCATCAGGCCTGCACGGCGAAGATGGGGCGCGACGCGATGTCGGTGGTCAACGGCAACCTGCAGGTCTACGGCATCGATCGGTTGCGGCTCGCGGATGCATCCATCATGCCCAACGTCCCGAGCGGGAACACGATGGCACCCTGTGTAGTGATTGGCGAGCGGGCCGCAGAGATCATCAAGAAAGCGCATGGACTTTGAGCAATGATGCGATCCCTGCTTGAGTCCAGGGCCGCGAGCGGACCGACGCGTTGTCGTTGGCCGGCGAGCATGGAGCGTTCCATGGCGGACAATCCTGCCGGACGTCCGTCATGGTTTGGCCATCCCGGAAACCTGTGCTTGATCGCACATCGAGACACCGACCATGTAGCCACCCGCAACCGGATTGAACCGCTGCGCCACCGTCCTTGCTGAAATACAAGCATCAAGAAAGCAGCGACGACTCACTTCCTGGCTCACTTTCCGGCTGACTGTCCCTGGACTGCGAAGGACATCCCAACGTGTCGAGGATTTCCATCAGCTCCCTGCCAGAAGCGGACATCATCGAACCCGTGGATGCGTTCCGATGAACGCCGTACTCCATGCGGGAAGCTCAGTTGCCAGTCCGCTGCCCGATCCACAGCCGATTGCCGTCGGGGTCTTCAATGCGGAACTCGCTCATGCCGTAGAAGGGATGACCGATCGAAGGCACGTCCAAGCCGCGCCTCCGCACGTCGCGGTGGTAGGCGAAGATGTCGTCGGGGTACAGGTAGACCACCGAAGTGCGTGGTGCATCCGGCGGCTGGTTGATCGATTCGTCCACCATCAGCCGGCACTCGTCCAGCAACAGCATCGCCCAGCGCCATTCGTCGTTGCGCTTTTCCACCGCAAAGCCCAGCTTTGCGTAGAACTCGACGCTCGTCGGCATGTGGCGGACGGGCAGCATCGGGATTGCGCGCTGCATCTTCATTCTTTTCTCCTTGGCTAATCGTCGGCGGGGGCGCCGGTCTGCAGTGCGCGCGTGGCCGCCGCCGTGGACAGCTGCAACGCCACGGCGAGTTCCTGCGCACTGCACTTGGCGTCGCCCAGCAACCACGCCACCACCGGCGAGAACAGACCATCGGCGAGCCCATGTGCGGCAAGGCGCACGGGAATGCGCAGGCGGCTGCGCTGCGCCGGAGACAGCGTGTTCTCCACGTGCATGACCAGCGTGTACCGGACAATACGCAGCGCAGCGCCCTGGAAGAGGCTGCGTGCGAGCGCGCGGTTCTGCCAGAAGTGCTCGAGGATCGCGCGCACTTTGTTGACGTCCGCCTGCCCTCCCACCAGATTGGCCAGTGTCCGGAACGGACCCTCCAGGCTGGCGGCAAGCAACTCGTCCTTGTTGCGGAAGTGCTCGTAGAACGTCGAGCGGCTGACGCCCGATCGCGCCAGCACATCACCGACGCGGATCTCGTGGTAGCGCTGACTGAGCACCAGCGAGAAGAACGCCGCCATCAGGTCCTGGCGCGTGCGCCGCCTGCGGGGATCCTCGTTGGGCTCAAGCTGTGTCATGCGCTGGATCATCCCACGAACCCTGCCGGACATTGGGCCGCGATTGTCCGGAAACCGGCGGCGATCGCCTCGCTAGCCTGTACCCTCTTCTTCGCAAGGGCATCGCATGACCACGACTTCCTCCCGCGCGCCGAGCGCTGTGCTGCCCGGCGTGCTGCTGATCGCGAGCGGGGTGCTGGCGCCGCTCATCATGATCTTCCATCCCACCGCGCAGGGCGCCGACATGGCGGCGCGGCTCACCCGCCTCTCGGAGATCTCGGCACTCAGCCGGCACGTGCACCTGGCGATGATCGTATGCATCATCGCCCTCTGGCTGTCATTGGCCCACCTCGCACGGCGCTGGCCAGGCAATGGCTGGGTGTGGGCCGCAATGCGCCTCTACACCCTGGGCGCAGCTGCCATGCTGGGCGCGGCACTGATCAGCGGCTTCCTGATCGGTGACTATCTGCAGCGCGTCCTGCCGCTGATCCCGCTTGCCGAGGACGCGCTGCCTTCGGTGCTGCTTGCCTTCTCCGCCAATCAGGTGCTGGCGGGATTCGGCACGCTCGGCATGTCGGCGGGAATCGTGCTGTGGTCGGTCGCGATGCTGCGCCACGCCGGGCCGCTGGCGATCGCATGCAGCGCCTACGGCGCGATCGCGGGCCTGCTGTGCCTGATCGGCTATGCCATGGGAATGATCTCGCTCGACGTTCCTGGCATGACCTTCGTGGTCGTCGCGCAGAGCCTCTGGTACTGCCTGCTGGGCCTGTGGATCGTGCGGACTTCGCCGGACGTCACGACAATGACATCCCCCGATGACGGCCAGCGCGTTTGACGCCTGGTCCGCCGTCCCCCGATCCACGGACCCGCATCATGCTCGTACCCTACTCTCACACATGGCCGCTGGTCTTCCAGGATCTCCGGCAGGCACTGCTGCCGGTTTTCGCCGGTACGCCGATCGAGATCATGCACATCGGCAGTACCTCGGTACCCGGCCTCGCGGCCAAGCCGGTCATCGACCTCCTGCTGGGCGCGCCAACACTCGCCGAGATCGAGGCCCGCGTCGCAGACATCGTGAGGCTGGACTACATCTACCGGCCTCATTACGAAACCGCGATCCCGCAGCGTCGCTACTTCGTCAAAGACATCGCGGGCGACCTGCGCATCCACCTGCATGGCGTCGAACAAGGCGGTCGACTCTGGCGGGAACATCTCCGCTTCCGTGACCTGCTGCGCGTCGACGACGCACGCCGGTCCGAGTACGAGGCCCTGAAGCGCCGGCTCGACATCGTGCATGCCGGCGACAAGGCTGCGTATACGTTGGAGAAGGGTGCCTACATTCGATCCCTGTTGTCTTCCATGGACGACTAGATCCTCCGACAGTGCAACGCCGCATGGAGGCCTGCCAAGACGAACCAACCCGGTTCACCCTTGCAAAACAACTCTAGCGATGTCCGCTCCGGCTTGAATGATCGCCAGACCTGCCCACTGGGCGAACGGGACGCAGCAATGCCGAGGAGACGAATGTCCGAGTTACGGACGTATGCGTGTGGACTTTGGTGGGTCGAGAAGGTGCCAAGATCCGACGAAATGCCTGATCGGACCCTCACTTCATGGAGGGCACGGCATTGTGCTGCACTGGCAGAAGTAGCAGCAGCCTCCTCTGCGCTGCCTTGCACCAAGGGCAGCGCGCCGACGCGCCCTTCACCGGCGGGCGGGTCGTGCGCGTCTTCCGTCGTGGCGTTCCGCGGTCTCGCGACTTTGCGCGAACTCCGGGAAGGTCTCCGCCAGCGGCGCCTTGTCCGGGAGGATGTAGAACACCCCGCCCTTCTCGAAAGTAGGCTGCATGATCCGCTCGTAGAACTCCGGCGAGACGTTGATGCAGCCATGCGTGATGCGATTGTCATCGGGCGTCGGCGATGCCAGGCGCTCTTCACGCTTCTCGGCGGGGACGCCGGTGGCGGTAGGATGGATGGAGACTGCGGAATCGTAGTCCACCCACAGTACGCGCCCCGCGTCGATGGACGGGCCGAAACCGCCCACGAAGCGACCCGCAGGCGTCGTGCGATCGCGGCCCGGAATCTCGCGAAGCGCGAGACCGGCGACACCGGGGGCCGTGTGGTCGCCGACCGCCGATCCGAAGAGTCCGGGTGCCGCCCCGCGAGGCCGGCCGTCGCCGCCGAACACCAGGATCTGGGCAGAGGCCTTGTCGATGATTGCGAAGGGATAGTCTTGGCTGTCCTTGGTCGCGACGATCCAGCCTGCGAGCTCGATCACCGTGTCGGACACCTCTTGCCCTTCCGGAAGCTGGTCGGCGACGGTCGCCGCTTGTTTGTCGACATTTTCGGCACTGGACGCCCCGAAGCTCGCGAACGCCAGCGCCAACAGCAGCGCGCCAGAGGCTGCGCGGATCGCAGGGTGTATGGACGTACGAATGGCGTGGATCCTCTGGACAAGATGGGGGCAAGAAAGGATCCCGGTGGCCAGCAAGGGCCACCGGGTCCCGGGTTCACACTGCGCGTAGCGAATCGTGCAAACGCGATCAGCCGCGCGGCACGCGGCGCGGTGCCGCTTCGAGCTGCCGCACGCGGCCTTCAATCTGATCCAGCCGCTGGTTTGCCTGCTGCGCGGATTGATTCGCGGATTCGGCGCTCTGGGCAGCGCCCTGCACCTTCGTATCGAGCTGATCGAGACGCGAGTTGATCCCTGCAAACTCATCGTCGTAGCTGGCGCAGCCGCCAAGACCCACGGCCGCAACCATCGCCACGCCGAGCACGCGTGCCGTCTTGAGATATCGCTTGTTCTGGAACATTACAATTCTCCTTCGTCTGGGGGACTCGGAATATAGCGGCCTTTCTTGCCGGCGCCGCAACATATCTTCAGCTAACGTTGGAGTACGTAGATGGAGCGTGAAAATACAGAAATTCGTGTGCATCCCGGCTCGAATCCGTCAGTCGCAGGGACGAATCGCAGTTTGTAATCCGGGATCACAACGAATCTGCGTCACCGATCCCACCTGAGGTAGACCGCAGGCCGCAACATGCGGGCGGTGTTTGCACCGACTGATCTTCAAAGACGTCCCCGACGCCTGCCATTCGTCGGCGAGGAAGCCACGCCGTCACTCCCATGCCTCCGGACGATCGAGGTCGTGTCGCCCGGCATCACTCCCTCACTGCGCACGATGTCCACTTCGATCGATAGTGGATATCGGGGGACGTCCTACGGCAAGCCAGTCTTCACTGTCTGCGTCGTGATCTCTTCACTCGTGAGATAGGCCGCCAGCTCTTCTGGTTGTCCCTGAGGGAATGCCTCCTTCAGGAACTCCAGGAACGCGGATACGCGTGCGCTCAGCAGGCGCCGGGATGGGTATAGCGCCCAGATCTCGATGGGCCGCCCCTTCACGTCGCCCCATGGCACGAGCGCGCCTGAGTGCAGGTCGCCGGCCACCAGCGACAAGGGCAGCACGGCGGCGCCTATTCCCGTCCGAACCGCATCGCGGATCATGATCAGCGACGCCAGGCGCAGGACCGGTTCGATGGACACGCGCACATCACCGCCCTGGGTCGCCAGATCCCACGCCGATTGATTGCCGGAGGCACGCACCACCGCACGCGCAGCAACGTCTGGCTCCGGCCTCCCAAGGTCAGGGACGGCCACCGCAACCAGGCGATCACGGAGCAGGACACGCCCGATCAGGCGTTCGTCGGGATCGGGATTGACCCGGATCACCAGGTCATAGCCCTCCTCCACCATGTCGACGGCGCGGTCCTCGGTGGTGATCTCCACGCGCACCTCGGGGTAACGCAATGCAAAGCGGGCCGACAGCTTGCCCAGTGCCATCTGCGAAAACAGCAGCGGCGCGCTGATGCGCAGCCTGCCGCGTGGCGTTTCGCCACCCGAGGCAACCGCCGTGGCGGCTTCGCCGATCTCGGCCAGCAGGGTTTCGGTGCGCTCGAACAGCGCACGCCCTTCCTGCGTCAGCTTCAGGGTGTGGGACCCGCGCTCGAACAGGCGCACGCCCAGGCTCGCTTCCAGGTCCGCGACCCGTCGCGACAACGTGGCCTTGGGTCGTTCTGCGGCCCTAGCCGCCCGGCCGAAGCCGCCATGACGTGCCACCAGGTTGAAGTCGGCCAGGGCCAGAAGGTCCACGTGTTCCACCAGTGAGACGGGCAGTCCAAGTATATGGGCTATCGACCCGAATCCGGATCAACAACCATGGAGCCTCCTCACCCACCCGGAGCACTCCCATGAGCATCCTCGTCACCGGCGCCACCGGAACTGTCGGCCGCCACGTCGTGCAGCACCTCTCCCAGCGTGGCGCCAAGGTGCGCGCCCTGGTCCGCAACCCGGCCAACGCGAACCTCCCCGCCTGGGTCGAGACCGTCCAGGGCGACCTGCTCGATGTCGATTCCCTGCGCCAGGCCGTTCAGGGCGTGTCCACGCTCTTCCTGCTCAACGCGGTGGTGGCCGATGAATTCACCCAGGCGCTGATCACGCTCAATGTCGCCCGCGAAGCCGGGGTTAAGCGGGTCGTCTATCTCTCGGTGATCCACAGCGACCGCTACGTGAACGTGCCCCACTTCGCCGGCAAGTTCGGCGTGGAACGCATGCTCGAACAGATGGGCTTCAACGCGACGATCCTGCGCCCGGCCTACTTCATGGACAACGACCTGACGGTCAAGGACGTGGTGCTCGGCCATGGCGTGTACCCGATGCCGATCGGGAGCAAGGGCCTGGCGATGATCGATGCGCGCGACATCGGCGAGATCGCGGCGATCGAGCTGCTGTCCCGCGATCGGGCACCCGATGGCAGCGCGCTGACCCGCCTCAACCTGGTCGGCCCGGATACGCTGACGGGTGCGGAGGTCGCGGACATCTGGTCCGCGACGCTGGGCCGCGACATCGCATACGGCGGTGACGACACGGCGGGCTTCGAGCAGAACCTGCGCCAGTTCATGTCGGCGTGGATGGCCTATGACATGCGCCAGATGGGAGAACGCTTCCTCACCGACGGCATGGTGCCCGAACCCGGCGACGTCGCGCGGCTCACCGAGCGACTGGGGCGCCCGCTGCGCTCGTATCGCGACTTCGCTGCTGAAACCGCCGCAGCCGGCTGACCTCTTCCAACCTCATCCATCACGGAGCCCACCATGATCTACTCGACCGCCACCTTGCCGGTGAACGCGCCCGGCCAGACACCACTCACCCGTTCCCAGGCATGGGAGGGGCTGGTGCAGAAGGCACGCGACGCCAGGCTCTTCTTCCCGCCCGACGAATGCACCCGCAGCGAGATCGTCGGGGAGAGCCCATCGCACCTGGTGCGCGAAGCGACCATCCTGGGCAGTGATCTCACCGAGATCATCACCTTCGAGGCAAACACGAAGATCACCTTCTTCCAGGCCATCAGCCCACGCGAAGGCGCGATCATCAACGAACTGTTCGAAGACGAACGCGGCGAGCTCCAGCTTCGCTTCTACGGTTATCTCGGGTTGCGCGGCAAAGTACCCAACGGCCCGGAGGAACAGGCAGCCCAGGCCTGGATGGATAGCGAAAAAGGGTTCAAGGCCGCGATCCAGTCGACGCTGAAACGCACTCGCGAACTGGTCGCGGAGGGGCGCATCTGACCAACCTTGTACGAAGTCGGCGCCTGGTGTCCGCTCCCGACCCGATGCGGACATCTTCTGCCGTACCATGCCCGGGTGTCGATCGACGCGCGGGGGACATGGATTCCCATGCTGACCCATGACTTGTGCACCGCGCGTTTCATTGGCGCGTAACGCCAGACGTGTGCGAGATGTGGGAGGCTACGTGCTGCAATGTCGGCCAAGCCTTGAACTGACCGCGCGCACGATGAACTCCCACCTCGCATCGGACCGAACATGCGCCTGCTAGCCGGATGCGAACTGACTGTCGAATCCAACGAGGACTGCGCGGTGGTCGCAATGTTGCGACCGCGCAATGGCGAAGCGCAATGGATGATCAGCGAAACCTACACGTTCGACCCCCATGTTCGCCCGACCGAGTTCGTCGATGTATTCGGCAACCTGTGCCAGCGTTTCGTGGTCCGGCGTGGACGCATGCGAATCCGGGCAGAGCTTGAGGTCGAGACCGAGCGAGATATCGTCATTGCGCCGTGGGTCGCGCCGACACCGGCCGCATTCCTGCCCGATCACGCGTTGCAGTACCTGCTGCCGAGTCGCTACTGCCCGAGCGATCGTACGTTCGACCAGGCGCAGGCCATCGTGGCTGCGGCCGCCCCCCGCAGTGGGCAAGTGGGGGCAATCGTGGAATGGATCCGCACCCATATCGCGTACCGGTACGGGGTTAGCGACGCCACCACGGATGCACTCGGCACCATGGAAGCACGTGCAGGGGTCTGCCGCGACTACGCACATGTCGGAATCACGCTATGCAGGAGCCTGCGCATTCCTGCCCGGATGGTGGTCGGATATCTGCACGGACTGGAACCGATGGATCTGCATGCATGGTTCGAGGCGTACCTGGACGGCCGCTGGTACACCTTCGACCCGACGCAGGCCGCACCCCGTGGGGGTCGGATCGTGGTCGCTTACGGCCGCGATGCTGCCGATGTGGCTTTTCTGACCAATTACGGCTGGTTGCAGACTTTTGAAATGCAGGTATGGGTAGGCGAGCGAACTGGCGAAGTGCCACTTTTACTCACGGGCGGAAGCCTGTAGCAGTCGAGCAGCCGCCAAACCGGCTTTGCTCTTTCTGTCGAAGCAGAACCCATTTCCGCTTCTGGCCAGAAGCGGACATCAACCGACGCTTGGCTTAAGCCGCGCCCTAGAGCGGATCGGCTTGAATGATTGTCAGATGCTGTTGCCGCCGCCTACTTGCTGTCGCTCCAAGTACCGTAGGTCGTCGATTGCAAGCTCCGGTGGAAATGCAAAGAATCTAGCAAACGGCTCTTGATCAAAGAGATATAGAAGATGGGGTTGCTGCCCATGCATCCGAAGCAGAGAGTGGCAATTGCCGGGCTGAATATCCAGCCTTTGCCGCGTTGTTAGCTTGTCACCAGCACTGTATCGGCCCTTCCACGCTACCAGCACTTGCCATTGAATGGTCTGTTGAGCCTCGCCCACATGTCGCGGAAGCTTTGCCGTATCTGGCTTGATGGAGTTTCCGAGTGGCACCGCAAGAGCTACCGAGTGAGCGTCACTAAATCTTCTGCTGGGCGGCTCGGGAAGTATCGAGCAGGCAGCAGCGTCATGGTTCATCGACGCTAACAACGCAGCGATTAGGAGTGCGTTGATCTTGACCATTGCACCTAACACCTTGAATTAAGCCGACCCGCGAAGCGGGTTCGGCGTGAATGAATTGCTAGGTGGCGTGCTAGCTGACACGGTCCACCATCAGACTGTCACTATGAGCTGCCAACGAGTGGATGACAAAGCCAAGAACCTGATCGAAGAGTCGCCCGCTACCTTGCCCTGCAACCGAAATGTACGGTGACTCGTCTTTGGGCTCGATGAGACGGACAGCTCCGTTCTCACGTGAGTCCGATAGATCAACGTGATATTCGTTGCCGTCCTGAAACTCGGGCCAACTCTTTAAGGATGCAGCCAAATCAGTGGGCAGCGAGAAGTACGAGAGTATGTGCACTTCACGGGATGTCATTGCAGCCACCTAACACCTGAATTGAGCCGCGTTCGGAAGCAACGTCGGCTTGAATGAATTGTTAGGTGCGCACCTCATGGACTGGGCGGACGACATGAGGTGCCATATGCTTCCGTGTAAGGTTTGCCGAAGCAGGCCACCAACCCGTCCACGACTTCGATGTTAGGTGGCCAGCGCATCTTCATGGTTGGCTGGCCGGGTGGAGTAGGCAGCTCAAAGTAGCCATCCTTCAGTGGCGGCATACCAGCGCCTTCCGGGTAAGCAACAGCTGCGAGGCGCTCTTGCGCGGCCAGTAGTGCAGGATTGTCCTGTCGCAGGAAAGCTAAGGTGGCATCCACGTAATAGTTCCAACCGACTGGGTCTTGCTCTACGGGCTTCCGGGCGGCCTCTAACAGCGGGATTGCCTGCTCGTATTGACCTGCTGAGGCACGCATTTGACCCTCGTGCCACGCTAAAAGCGAGCCTGCGTTTGAATGCTTGGCCCGGTACGCCGCCAATAGGTCCGCAGCTGCGAGCTCGCAGCCAGGAATATTGGCAATGGCCCGCCAGCCATCTGAAAGGTCTTGGTCAAAGGCGTTTTCATCAAGCGCAAGTAAGGCGTCCTCGTCGTACTTGCAACGGTCAGTCGCATGAGCTACAGGATTGCCAAATAGCAGGGAGTAGAATGCTACAGCTGCGAAATTTTTCACGTGCGCACCTAACACTGGAATTAAACCGACCCGCGAAGCGGGTTCGGCTTGAATGAATTGTTAGGCCGCATCTCTGAACACGAACTCATAGTGCGTGACCTCATTGGGATGTTGAGCAATCTCTGCCAGGACAGCCTTCATGTCAGGTGCGCCAGGGCCGCTCCAATCAGGGCTCCACTGAAGGTGCGGCTGGATGAACTCGTCCGTAACCGTGAAGGAATCGTAGCCCAAGAACCGCCAGCCTTGAGAGTAGATAAGCTCAATGCAGCGTGGCGCGTCGGCCCGCGACACCAGCGTGACACCGCCACGCCCCGTGTGCGGAAAGTTGAAATCTCTCAACAGATCAGACCAGTCTGACATGCGGCCTAACGCCTGAATTAAGCTGGCCCGCAGCGGGGCGGCGACTGAGTGCAAATATAGCCGAAGGCGCGCACTTAGGCGCCGCCCTGATGTGGGCTCGGCTTGAATGAATTGTCAGGGCTCATGCTCAGTAACCTCCTCCGCCGAGTCCAAGCTAAACAACATGTAGGCGGTTGTGCCATGAGCAACGCGTCTTAATGTCCCACGAAACTTACCCCTGACCCGATAAAGCTCTTTCTCACGGAGACTGGGAAGTGCTGCGAGGACAACATTGTAAGGGTCATGAACGATGGTACGAATACGGGAGTCCGCGCTGTCGCAAGAAGCAAGAAACAACCCATGCTGATGCTTTGTCAAACATCCACTAACCAGAATGGATTGGTTAAGAAGACTGTCGCTAGACCGAGTCAGAACAGTCGAGTTCATGACTGTCTTGCTATGGGCCCCGCACGCGGATAGCGCGACCACTAGAATTGCAACTACAAGGCCGCAAGATCGTTTGAACATGAGCCCTAATACCTGAATTAAGCCGACCCGCGAAGCGGGTTCGGCTTGAATGAATTGTTAGGCGGCACTCGCGTGTTAGTCATAGATAAAGCTCCCAAACTTGAACAAGATGGACTCACCACGGAAGACGCCAAAGAAGTTGTCGGTGTTCTTGGGGCAATAGACGTGACGCACGTGATCTCCCGGCCCAGTAAGTGCAATTGCCTCGGTCCATTCAGGTGAGGCTGCCAGATCCGGAGAACCAAGCCTGCGGGCAAAGTCCAGTGTCTCATCGCGACTTAGTGGAACGGAAACCTCACAGCCGGCAAGTCCAACCTCTCGCGAGAACTTCCTTGGCTCCAGCTCAGGTCTGGCTGATTGGTGAGCGCAGCCGCTAGTGAGCAGCGAACTGAAGAGGGCCAGTCTGAACAGTCGAGATTCAAGTCCTGAAGTGCGGAAGTTCATGCTGTGCCGCCTAACACCTGAATTAAGCCGAGCCGCGAAGCGGCTTCGGCTTGAATGAATTGTTAGGCCTTGGCTGCAAACTACTGGGCCCGAACAGTGAACTGAAGGAAATCCTCTCTACTCTCCTTGGAGTTGTCCAGTGAGTACTCCAAGTCGATCTGGACATCGGCCGTGGTCAGTTGCGGGCTGTAGAAGGACGCTTTACCGGACCAAGACTCAATGCCGGTATTCCCACTCGGCCCGGCGATGCGTTGGCCTTGGAGGCAGGTAATGGAGCGGTTGATGTTTGACTCCATGAACTCTGTGGAAGTGTTCTCCATGAGCCACTCACAGAAGACGCCTGCCGCTATGTCACCATCGGAGTGCTCGCAGCTCTTGTAATGGTTGACCATCCATGTGCCTCCCCGGATTAGCTTGACTGTGCTCGATTGTCCCGCCGGCACAGTTTTGGCCCATGAATCCAAGTGCTCGCACATGCTCGTATCAGCAAGGTGCGGCGTGGATGCGCACGAGGAGCAGGCAATTGCCAATGCCGTTACTACGAGTAGCCGCATAGCTCGCTCCAAGGCCTAACACCGGAATTAAGCCGACCCGCGAAGCGGGTTCGGCTTGAATGAATTGTTAGGCATCTGTCCCGTTAGCCAATGGGAAGAGCCTGAAGATGTAACCAGCCTCTTGCCACTCTGGGTCGTGGTGCATGCGGAACTCCCAGAACCGGGTATGTGGCTTGTCCGAAAGTAGTGACTGCAAGCTGTCATTCGCTAGTTCCGGGTCATGCACGCGAAATGATAGCTGCCGGAGGCCGTTCCAGGTGCTGCGCGCCAGAAACAAGGCATTCTTTCCCTCAATAGCGGACTCAATCTTGTCGCCAATCTCGAACAAGAGTTTGCTCTCCTCAGGGGTTGGCATGCCTTTCTCGGCAAGCTCCTCCGCCTGGATATTTACCTCTAGGTGCCAAGGAAATATCTCCGGGTGCTGGAAGGACAGCAAAGCGTCATTAACCACAATGACCTCTGGAAGATCATTGCGATTGCTGTCAAAGAGCGTGTAGTGCGGCTCCGGAAGGGCTATGCGGACGTGTGCCACAGATGCCTAACGCCTGAATTAAGCCGCGCCGCGAAGCGGCGTCGGCTTGAATGAATTGTTAGGCACCGCCCCGCAGACCGGAAAAGCCTGCGCCCAACAGAGCGATGCCTACGGCAAGATGCAAAAGCAGC